>NZ_JBXWOC010000001.1:0-1117618 GCF_059610665.1 Ruegeria sp. CDSC051 | reverse complement strand
TGGTAGCCCGTAGGGGAATCGAACCCCTCTTTCCAGGTTGAAAACCTGGCGTCCTAACCGATAGACGAACGGGCCACGCTAGCTTGTGGGGGGCCTTTTACGGTTTCACTCTGACCCCCGCAAGCCGAAAAACGCAGGGTTGTGAAAGTTTTTTGGCGGTGGCGAATGCGGCCTTAGATCGCCTCGGCGGCATCTTCCAATCTGAGTTGTACGGTTTGCCGTCCACCCCATGTGTTTACCTCAAGTCGTCCGGCGAAATGAAAGCGCGCGCCGCCGTGATTGGTCAGCCGTTCCCCCATTGGTCCGTCAAAGGCGCCAAACGCAATGGCATCCAACCCGGCACCCACCCCGTCCGATAGCGACAGCTTCAGATGGGAGTCGCCGACCCGCTTGGCAAAGCGCACCTGTAAGTCCGGAAAGGCATACCGCGGAGCCGGAGCACTGGCGCCGAAAGGCCCTGCTTTTTCAATCTGTTCAATCAGATCGACAGTGGCCGCGCCGGGCATAAGTGTGCCTTCCAGTTTCAGGTCAGCAGGGCCGGTTTGACCTGCCCCTTGTTTTGCCAGCAATTCGCTGAGCCGTTCCATCGCCGGTTCCAGCTGATCACGCATGACCGTCAGGCCAGCCGCCATCTTGTGGCCGCCGCCCTTGACCAGCAGACCTTCCGCCGCCAGCCGCTGAATCGAGGCACCCAGATCGACACCGGTCACTGATCGGCCCGATCCTTTGCCCTCATCCCCGTCCAGACCGATGACGATGGCCGGGCGGTTGGCGGTTTCTTTGAGGCGCGACGCGACGATGCCGACAACGCCCGGATGCCAGCCTTCCCCGGCCGCCCAGACCAAGGGCGCATCAAGGCCCCGTTCTTCGGCCTGTTCCATGGCGGCTGCCCGAACCGCATTTTCAATATCGCGCCGCTCGGTGTTCAACTCGTCCAGCCGTTGGGACAGAGCCTCTGCTTCATGGGTTGAATCGGTGCTGAGCAGCCGGGCACCCAGATCGGCCTGGCCGATCCGGCCCCCTGCGTTGACGCGCGGGCCCAGCATGAACCCCAGATGATAGCTGTTGGGCGCGGAATCCATCCGCGCCACATCCGACAGCGCCACCAACCCCGGTCTTTGTCGTTGCGCCATGACCTTCAGCCCCTGACGCACAAGCGCGCGGTTTGCACCGATCAACGGGGCCACGTCCGCCACCGTGGCCAGCGCCACAAGGTCTAGCATTGCAATCAGGTCAGGCCCTTTTGCACCCGCTTCGCGCAGTTGCCGTCCGGCCTCGACCAGCATCAGGAACACGACGGCGGCGGCACAAAAATAGCCAAGATCGCCGCTTTCGTCCTGTCTGTTCGGGTTCACCACGGCCACGCAATCGGGCAAAGTTTCACCACCAAGGTGGTGGTCCAGGACGATGACATCGGCCCCCTTTGCGGCGGCGATGGGTTCATGGCTGAGGGTTCCGCAATCGACGCAGATAATCAGATCATGCGCGGCGGCCAGTTCCTGCATCGCCGGGACATTGGGGCCATAGCCCTCATCAATCCGGTCAGGCACATAGAGCGTCGCCTGCAGGCCCATCTGACGCAACCACGTGAGTAGCAGAGCAGCCGAGCTGCCGCCATCCACGTCATAATCGGCAAAGATCGCAATGCGCTGCTTTAGACGGACCGCAGTCAGAAAACGCGTTGCAGCGGTTTCCATGTCTTTCATCGCGCGCGGATCGGGCAACAGCTCTTTCAGTTTGGGTTCTAGAAATCCCGGAGCTTCCATTGCCGGAACACCGCGCCGGGCCAGAACCTGGCAGACGGCCCGAGGCAATCCGGCTTGTTGTACCAGCATCTCGGTCGCGCGCTCTACATCCGCCGAGGGGCCGACCCAGCGACGTGCTGACAGTGAATGTTCAACCCCAAGAAAGCTCATGTCCTGCCCCTGATGTGCCAAGGCCGGACCCTCGCGGACCCGGCCTTATCATTTCTATGGATAGCCCTGCACGATGGTCAGGCGCAAGAACTTAGCCGTCGCTATGCGACCACGTCGGCGTGCGGTAGGACATACGCCGAACCGACCCGGTTTTCGACCGCATCAGCAGAGTGGTGGTTTCAACCCAACCCGGCTCGCGCTTGATACGCGGCAGCAAAGAGCCGCCGGTGACGCCGGTTGCGGCAAAGATCACATCGGCGGTTACCATCTCATCGCGCGAATAGATGCGGTCCAGATCGGTGATGCCCGCTTTGGCTGCGCGGCCGCGTTCGTCATCATTGCGAAACAGCAGGCGACCAAAGATCTGCCCGCCCATACATTTCAGCGCTGCGGCGGCCAGAACACCTTCGGGTGCGCCGCCTTGGCCCATATACATGTCGATCCCGGTGACTTCGCTTTCGGCGCAGTGCATGACGCCAGCAACATCACCATCGGTGATCAGGCGGATAGATGCACCGGTTTCGCGAACCTCGGCAATCATAGCCTCATGCCGAGGGCGTTCCAGAATGCAGACGGTAATGTCGGCAGGCTCGCAATCCTTGGCCTTGGCCAGTGCTTCCACACGTTCGCGCGGGCTCATGTCCAGGCTGACAACGCCTTCAGGGAAACCCGGGCCAACGGCCAGTTTGTCCATATAAACGTCCGGTGCATGCAGCATTGATCCGCGCGGGCCCATTGCTATCACAGTTAACGCGTTGGGCATGTCCTTGGCGGTCAGCGTGGTGCCTTCCAGCGGGTCCAACGCGATGTCGACGCCGGGACCATTGCCGGACCCGACCTCTTCGCCAATGTACAGCATCGGCGCTTCGTCGCGCTCGCCTTCACCGATCACGACAACACCGGCGATATCCAGCAGGTTCAACTGTTCGCGCATGGCATTCACAGCAGCCTGGTCAGCGGCCTTTTCATCGCCCCGTCCAACCAGCGACGCCGAAGCAAGCGCAGCCTGTTCCGCAACCCGCGCCAGGCCCAGAGACAACAGGCGGTCATTGAAATCGATCTTGGCAGCACTCATTTTCACTATCCTCAGGTCAGTATCGGCGTCTTGTCCGGCATAGCCTGCGTATCGTGCAGGCCGCAAGGGTCAAACCTCTTCAATCCGCAAAGCAACCGGTGTGCCCGAAACAACATCGGTCTCGTGCAGGCCCAGCAAGGCGACATCCAGCGTGGCACGGGTGGTTTTGTGGGTAACTATCAGAACCGGCGCGGTGCTTTCCGCATGGGCGTATTGGCGCATGCGATCAATCGAGACCCCGGCATCGCCCAGGATGGCCGCAATTTTGGCCAAGGCGCCGGGTTTGTCCAGCAGACCCAGACGCAGATAATAGGGGGCAGGGCGGCCAGTCAGCGCTGGCACTGCGTCCTGCAACGAACTGGCAGGGCGGCCGAAGGTCGGAATCTGAAGCCCACGTGCCAGATCGCAGACATCGCCCATCACCGCGCTGGCCGTTGGCCCTTCGCCAGCTCCGGGGCCACGCAGAACAACCTGCTCGACCGCGTCGCCTTCGATCACCACCATATTGGTGCCGCCTTCAAGCTGGCCCAGGGGCGAGTCACTGGGCACCAGACACGGCTGCATCCGCTGTTCAAGCCCCCGTGCCGTGCGCTGAGCCACGCCCAACAGTTTGATCCGGTATCCCATGTCATGGGCCTGGTCGATGTCATCCAGACTGATCTGCTGAATGCCTTCGATCTCGATCCCGTCGAAATTCGGTTTGGTGCCGAATGCGATTGAGGCAAGCAGCGCCAGTTTATGGGCGGCGTCTATCCCGCCCACATCCAGATTTGGATCGGCTTCAAGGTAACCCAGCTGCGCGCATTCGTCGAACAGGGCGTTATATCCCTGCCGCTGCGATTGCATCCGGGTCAGGATATAGTTGCATGTGCCATTCATCACCCCCATGACGCGGGTGATTTCGTTACCCGCAAGTCCTTCGGTCAGGGATTTGATCACTGGAATGCCGCCAGCCACGGCCGCTTCGAAGCGGATCACACGGCCCGCGGCTTCGGCCATTTCGGCCAGTTCCTGACCGTGAATGGCCAACAGGGCCTTGTTGGCGGTGACGACATCCTTACCACTGGCTAGCGCCGCTTCGACCGAGGCTTTGGCAGGTCCGTTTTCCCCGCCCATCAGTTCAACAAAAACATCAATATCGTCGCGCTGCGCCAATGCGACAGGGTCAGTTTCCCAAGCATAATCCGACAGGTTCACACCGCGATCCTTGCCAGCGTCACGCGCGGAAACCGCTGTGATCTGGATGGGACGACCCGTTCGTGCCTGCAGCAGGTCGGCATGGCGGCGCACGATCCTGACGACACCCACACCAACAGTTCCCAAGCCCGCAATTCCAAGCCGCAGCGCCTGTGTCATCCTGTGGGTTCCTTTCCGCTCGAATATCCTAAACTGGGGTGTTTCCCCGTTCCCGCTGCCTTAGCGGGTTCGGCGCCGAGGCGCAATCCGCGACACCCATGCTGGGCGGCAGAAAACCTGAGGATTAAATGGTCTGAGCGTTTTGCAATGCCGTTGCCTTTTTCTTCAACGCCTTGCTGCGGTCGGTCAGTTCACTTTCGACCTCTGCCGCTTCGTACAGCGGGTCAACAGGCACAGCGAAAACATCTGCCAGTGGGGTTAATTTGGGGTAGGGGGCCGATTGCACATTTGGCCCTTCGCGGTCTTTCAGCTCGGGAAAATTGGTGCATCCTAGGCAGAGCAAAACTAGGGGCAGAAGAAGAAGGGGCTTCATGATGAAACCTTATTGTGGCAACTGGCATCCGTGATGCACTTTTTGTCCGGTCGTTTCAAGCGGGCTTCTATCTGAACATCCGTTCAGATATGGTGGATACATGGCACGTACACAAGGCTCACACTCGGACATTACCGGCCCGCGTATCCGGCAGGCAGCGCTTCGGCTTTTCGCGCGCCATGGGTATGCTGCTGTTTCTATGCGGAAAATTGCGGGCGAGGTTGGGGTGCAGGCCGGGGCATTGTACAATTACACCCCGGATAAGCAGAGCCTTCTGTTCCGTTTGATGCGCGACCATATGCAGGATTTGTTGTCCGCCTATGGCGAGCAAAAGCAAACTGGCGATCCGCAGGATGCTTTGCGTCGGTTTGTCGGATTTCACATCCGGTTCCACCTGCAGCGCCCTGACGAGGTATTCATCGCCTATATGGAACTTCGGAACCTCACGCCCGAAAACTTCGCCGAAATAGAGGATCTGCGCCGCAAGTATGAAGACGGGCTTGAGGCCATTTTGCGCGAAGGTCAGCGGGCGGGTATCTTTGCGGTCGCGGATACGAAGATTGCGACATTGGCGGTCATCGCCATGCTGAACGGCGTCATGACGTGGTATCGCGCCGGTGGGAGGCTTTCGCTGGACGAGGTTGAAGCCGTCTATTGGGACATGGTCCGAAAGGCGATGACTGCTTAAGGGGCAGTCAATGTGCCGGCCGAATAAACGTCCCGTTGCGCAATTCGCGAAAAGCCTGTTCCAGCTCGGTCCGGGTGTTCATGACGATGGGGCCGTGCCACGCGACCGGCTCATTGATCGGTGCGCCGGAAATCAGCAGGAACCGGACACCCTCCGGACCTGCCTGAACGGTCACTTCGTCACCACTCCCAAACCGAACCAGTGTTCGGTCTCCCGACATGTCACGAATGTTCACCTCTTGGCCGTCAACTTCTTTTTCCAAAAGGACCCCCGCAGGCCGCGAGGCATCAGCAAAGGCGCCCGCGCCTTCGAATACATATGCAAATGCGCGACGGTAGGTGTCTATGGGGAAGGTCTTCTTCACGCCTGCCGGAATTTGGATGTCCAGATACTGAGGGTCGGCGGCGATGCCGTCGACTGGGCCTGTCTTGCCCCAAAACGTCCCCACGATCACGCGGACAACGGTTCCGTCATCGTCTGTGATTTCAGGGATCTCTTTGCGCGGCACGTCCTGATATCGCGGTGTTGTCATCTTTTGGGCCGCGGGTAGATTGCCCCACAGCTGAAACCCGTGCATTTGGCCGGTTTGGCTCCCCTTGGGCATTTCCTGATGCAGGATTCCGGACCCTGCCGTCATCCACTGCACATCACCCGCGCCAAGTGTTCCGTTATTGCCAAGTGAATCCGAATGCTCAACCGAGCCGGACAGGACATAGGTGATCGTCTCGATCCCGCGATGCGGATGCCATGGAAATCCAGCCTGATAGTCCTGCGGGCGTTCATTGCGAAAGTCGTCGAACAGCAAAAAAGGATCCAGTTCTGACGGGTCCTGAAAGCCGAAAGCGCGGTGCAGTTTAACGCCGGCCCCCTCCATCGTCGGTATGGCCTTTCGGGTTTCCAAAGTCGGTCTGAGGGACATTGCTGCGCTCCTGTTGCTATGGGGAAGATGTACCGCACCGCCATGGCGGGTCAATTTGCGCTGAAACACGCAACCTGTGCGAAATTCAGCAGGTGCGTTCGCCTCTGTTGTTTGGCTGGGAAAGTGGCTAAACCCAACTGCAAAGTGGGAGAGCAGCAAATGCAACAAGAAGTTCTGGCCGTGGTCAAAGCCTCATCACCCAGGCGGTGGGTGGGTGTCGGAATGTTGTCGACCGTGGGCTTTCTGGTTGTTTTCGTCGCGCTTGCCGCGCCGCCGGAGCCATCCTGGCAGGCATTCCTGTTTGTGGTAGGCGCGGCGTCCTTTTGGCTGGCCTATCGCATGTGGCAGGCAACCTCGGATTGGATCGAGCTGACTGAGACCGAGCTGAGAACCGGGGCAGGGCAGCCGATCGCCGCAATAGAAGACATTGAAACCGTCGAAAGAGGTGCGTTTGCCTTCAAGCCGTCGAATGGCTTTCTGGTAACAACCCGGCAATCAGGTGCAAATAGATGGGCGCCGGGGCTGTGGTGGCGCTTGGGACGCCGCGTTGGCATAGGCGGCATGACATCCGCCGCCGAAACCAAATTCATGTCCGAGATTTTGTCTGCGATGGTGGCAGAACGCGGCTAGGTCAGACCTTCAGCGCCACCTCGTTATTCGAAGGCGGGGTGGAAGGCACTAAGATGCCAACCCACCCTGTCCTAGTTCGTTGCGCTTTCCGCACTCGCACCGGAATCCCCTGTGCCAGGGTCCTCGATTTCACCGATCTCGCCAGACCCGTCGGGATTTTCCTCAATTTCAACAACGCCCGACACATTTGCCGCAACCTCATTGGTAAAGCGTGGGCGTGTAAAGACGAAATTTTCAAAGACATGTTCGCCTTTGAGGAAATCTACCCCATAGATCGAGTCAAAGACCGGAATGTAAGCATTCGCCGTTTCAACAATGATCAGTGTGTCCTGGTTCGGCATAGGCGGCAGGTTATCACGCATGCGGTCGATATTGTCGTCGGTCCAGATGCTGTCGTAACCGCGCGCGGTTGACCATCTGACGTAATGACGATCATCCTGTTCGTCGAACACAACCAGCGACACGCGCAGATTCATCTGTGATCGGTTGTTGACCATCGCCACCAGCAGCGAATGCAATGAGGTGATATAAGTGTCCGTGATCGTGCCGGTCTCGCGAGAGATCAAATCGCCAACGGTATACGCCGCTTTCAGGTTAGATGCGCTTTGGCGGAAGCCGTCGAAATACGTGAAAGCGCCTGTGATCGTCCACACCAGCATCGGAAAGACAAGCAAAGCCTCAACCGTGAGTACCCCACTCTCGTCTTTCGTCTTGGATTTCAGAAGATTCCGGAGCTTTGAAATGAAAAACATAGGCTTACAGAGGCTCCTGTACGAAGGCAGTCGTCGCGGTAAGTTCGATCTGGCCTGATTCATCCGACAAAATACGCCCCATCGCCGATGTAGGGAAAATCGGATCGACCTTTGCGCAGGCCCGAAGGATCATCAACTCGTTCGAAAGGCCATTTTCGAAAGCGCGAACTGGGTTCACTTCTTCAGAATTGTCAGTGCAATCCGGGACAGGCGGAAGGTTCAACCCGACAAACGCGCTTTGTTGCAGCATCTCCAGCTGCAAGTTGGTGGTACAGCGTTTGATCACTACGACGCGATCACAGATCGTGCTTTTTATCTGATCATGCGTTGGGTTGGTGCCCGTGCCGAGGCGAATGTCGCGAACTGTCTGGTCCACAGCCCGCTCTAACATCGCCTGCTGCAAGGTGACCACCGAATACTCCATCGCACTCAGGATGAAGAACATGAATGCCGGGAAGATGATCACAAACTCGACGGTGACCGCCCCATCTTCCCTGCGTCTCAGGCTTCGCAGCTTTGAAACAAGGGCTCCGATCATTGGGTCAACCGCAGTTTTCTGATCGACGACGCGATAGAAGCAAATGCGTCTTCCAGGTCCAGACCGTTCACATTGTATACATGGCTGTCCGAGCTGGCACAGTCCTTGATGGTTTTGTACCCGGCTCTGGGTGCTTCGAAGGCGATGCCATAGACAATGACGCCCTCATCCTTGGCTGCGTCACAGATATGCTTGGTGCGCTGGTTCTTGGCCGAAGTCTCAACTTTGGCATACGCTTTCGAGTACCACTCGGCCCATGCACTTGACTGCCAGTAATAGTTATATCTTGCATTCCAGGCCAGTGACACACGGTTGAAAAGTTCTGGATAGGTCAGGCGAACAGCCGTACCCAATTCTTCGTTGGCTGGTGTCTCTGGATCAGGATTGCCGAACGGATGGTCCGCCCATGTGTTCTGCTGTGGCCAGAAAAAGTTAGGCCGACCCTGCGAATGGTAGACTGTGTATTCGGAGGCCTCAGCATTGTACCAGACATCCGACAAGCCCTCCCGAAGGGACGGGTTCAGCATATACTGGTCCGTGTTCTGACCGTCGGTCATGACGATTACAATTTTCAAGATGTCCGAGTTATAGTCTGACGGGCGGGTCCGGAAGTGATTTGGAACGATGTTGTCGTCAGCCAGGTCGCTCACAATGCCACGAACGCTTGGGTCCAGGAAGGCCACGCCCCATTTCATGCCGACATCTATCGAGGTGTTCCCGGTTGCAGTCAACGCCTTGATCTGTTTGGTCAATGCCTCCAGATTATCGGTAACAGGCGTAATCGCACTGCCATCGCGGACCGGGCAAACCGGTGTTCTGATCGAGCCTTCGGAATAGGTGAAGGGGTCAAAATGTGCAGTGCGTTCCAGCCTGTCATCACGCTCTAGGTCCGCGTCGCTATACTGTTCAGGGATAAAGTTCACACAATGGGAGTAGTTGTGCTCTGCTGTAACGTTGGTGAATTTGCTCAGGATGGGTTCACCCGCGTTGACCTGAGTTGCGTAAGGCACGATCGAGATCGAAATGCCCGTGCGGTTCGGATCATCTGAATCCAGCATCAGCGTGACAAATTCTGTGGCCGCATCCTGCAGAAGCGCAATTTTGCTCTTCCCGCCAGAACGCGAATAGTTGTTCATTGAGCCTGAGATGTCGAGAACCAGCGAGATTTCAACAGCACCAATGCTTTCGACGGCCGTGCTGGCCGCGTTAGCGGTCAAGCTGTTGACGCCAGAGAAATGCATAAAGTGGGTTTTGATGGTCGCCTCGGCGGTGGCTGATACTTTACGTGATCCAAAGCCTTCTTCCACCACGACAGAAGTGATTTTGCCGCCCAGCCCGGCCTTCTCGAAATAGGCATCGACAATTTCGCGTGCGGGCTTTTTCTGATCAAGGTCAGCGGCCGCAAGAACGGCGCGGTCCAATGTTGATTGCAGATTGGCGCGGTCGCGTTCAAAATTCATTAGGTCAACGCCAGCTCCGGTCGAAGCGAAGATCACCAGGAAACCCAACAATACAAAGATTGTGAATGTACCGTCTTCGCTTTTTGCGAACCGGCGCGCGCTTAGCGCGGATTTAGCGCCGCTTTTGCTTTCGCGTAGAAACTTGGGCATTTTCATCTTGCAGACCTCGCTGAGCAGACATCCAAAGCTGCTAAGGAAAAGTTAACGTATGGAAATTAACTGCGAAACGTGGCGGGAATTGGGCGAAAAGGGCCCAGTTTTGGCTGGTTTGAGGGAAATTGAGGGATAATTCCGGACTGTCGCGCGGGGCTGTATTCGATGCGTGAACAATTCGGCGGATAATGTCTGGGTTTGGCGACTCAGCCAGAGTTCGAATATTTCCCCGTAACTTGAGATTTTATTTCTGCTTAAACATTGATCGTTTAGCAAAGGGGTGCGACAAAACGTCAGAACGCAAGTCGTTCGCCGGCACGGAGGTTTAAATGACGGCCAAAAAAGAACCCAGCTTTCGAGAGAGTGTAGATCTAATGTTTAACAGGGCAGCGTCCCTGATGGATCTGCCTCCGGGCCTTGAAGAAAAGATAAGGGTCTGCAACGCCACCTACACTGTACGCTTCGGCGTCCGGCTGCGCGGTGACATACACACATTCACCGGATATCGATCGGTGCATTCCGAGCATATGGAGCCGGTGAAAGGCGGTATCCGCTTTGCGTTGGCGGTCAACCAGGACGAAGTCGAAGCGCTTGCGGCGCTGATGACCTATAAATGCGCTCTGGTCGAAACGCCGTTTGGCGGATCAAAGGGTGGGTTGTGTATCGACCCACGCCAATACGAAGAGCATGAGCTTGAACAGATCACCCGCCGGTTCGCCTATGAGTTGGCCAAGCGCGACCTGATCAACCCGTCACAGAACGTGCCAGCCCCGGATATGGGGACGGGTGAGCGTGAAATGGCGTGGATGGCGGACCAATACGCCCGGATGAATACAACTGACATCAACGCGCGCGCCTGTGTGACAGGCAAGCCGCTGAATGCTGGCGGTATTGCCGGACGGGTCGAGGCCACGGGCCGCGGCATTCAATATGCGCTGCGCGAGTTTTTCCGCCATCCTGAGGACATTCAAAAGGCAGGGCTGTCGGGCAAGTTGGACGGCAAGCGCATTATTGTTCAGGGTCTGGGAAATGTGGGCTACCACGCTGCCAAGTTCCTGAGCGAGGAAGATGGCTCTCGTATCGTGGGCATCATTGAATGGGACGGAGCGCTGTATAATCCGGACGGGATTGACGTCGAGTCGGTTCGCCAATGGATTGTCAAGCATGGCGGCGTCAGCGATTATCCCGACGCCACCCATTCCGCCGAGGGCGGGGCCGTGCTAGAAGAAGAGTGCGACATCCTGATCCCGGCGGCGCTGGAAGGTGTGATCAACCTTGATAATGCCGATCGCATCAAGGCCCCGTTGATCATCGAAGCTGCAAACGGCCCAGTGACAGCTGGTGCAGACGAAGTTCTGCGAGATAGGGGCGTCGTGATCATTCCTGATATGTACGCAAATGCTGGCGGTGTGACCGTTTCGTATTTCGAATGGGTTAAGAACCTAAGCCATATCCGGTTTGGCCGCATGCAGCGTCGCCAGGAAGAGTCGCGGCACGAGCTGATCGTCAGTGAGCTGGAACGGCTGGACCGCTATCTGGGCGATGCCTGGTCCATGTCTCCGAACTTCAAGGCGAAATACCTGAAAGGTGCGGATGAGCTTGAGCTGGTTCGTTCGGGGCTCGATGACACCATGCGGATTGCTTACCAGTCGATGCGTGAAGTCTGGCACAGTCGCGACGATGTCGAGGATCTGAGGACCGCGGCCTACATCGTGGCCATTGACCGTGTCTCGAAAAGCTACCGCGCTAAGGGGCTTTGACAATACTCTCTGCGGGCGGTTGGCATCTGATCCCTCGCCCGCAGGACCAAGGCGCAACAGGGCTGCGCAAGATGCAATTCGACGATGGCGCGCATCCGCGCCCGGCAGTAGACTTCAGCGACGAGAACGAATCCCGGAGACCACCATGTTGCGTATTGCCGTCGCGGCTATTTTACTGGCCACACCTCTGGCTGCTCAGGAAACAAAAGAACAAAGCTGTCAACATCAGGCGGATGTCGTGGCGGCGATCCAGCAGGCGCGACTTGACCGCGTGAAAGAGCGCGACGTGCCGCAAGCCGTGGCCGATACAGGTCCGACCTGGCCCGCGAACTATAATGCCGCGATCCCGCTGATCACCCCTTGGGTCTATGAGCAGAAGATGCGCGATGTGCGCAAAAAGGATCTCGGCGCCACGTGGATGGAGCTGTGCCTGCAGCAGTAATCCAAACCTTGCGATTTCTTTGCGGACAAACGCGCGCCTTCCCCTTGGCGCGCGTTGCTGTTTCTGTCAGGTTTAACCCATGTCATTACCACCCGGTTTTCTGGATGAGTTGCGCACCCGGCTGAGCTTGTCTCAGGTCGTCGGGCGCAAAGTCATGTGGGACGCGCGCAAGTCCAATCAGGGCAAGGGCGACATGTGGGCTCCGTGCCCGTTCCATCACGAGAAGACAGCATCGTTCCACGTCGATGACCAAAAGGGTTTCTATTACTGCTTTGGCTGCCATGCCAAAGGGGATGCGATCAGCTTCGTGAAAGAGACCGAGAATGTCTCGTTCATCGAAGCGGTCGAAATTCTCGCGCGTGAAGCCGGAATGCCGATGCCCGAACGTGACCCCAAGGCGCAAGAGAAACAGGATCGTCGCACGCAACTGGCCGAGGTGATGGAACAGGCGGTGCAGTTCTTTCGGTTGCAGCTGAAAACAGGGGCAGGTGGGGAGGCGCGCGATTATCTGGCGCGGCGCGGCTTGAAAGTGCAGACGCTGGATCGGTGGGAAATCGGCTTTGCTCCCGACGGTTGGCAGGCGCTTTGGGATCACCTACGCGGCAAGAACGTTGCCGAAGATCTGATCCTTGGTGCGGGTCTGGCGAAACCCTCGAACAAAGGTAAAAAGCCCTATGACACGTTTCGGAACCGGATCATGTATCCGATCCGGGATCCGCGCGGGCGTTGCATTGCGTTCGGTGGCCGAGCGATGGACCCCAATGACAATGCGAAATATCTGAACTCGCCCGAAACTGAACTGTTCGACAAGGGGCGCAGCCTCTATAACCAAGGCCCCGCGCGGCAGGCTGCCGGCAAAGGGCAGCCATTGATCGTGGCCGAAGGATATATGGATGTGATCGCGCTTGCCGAGGCCGGTTTTGGCGCATCGGTGGCCCCATTGGGTACCGCAATCACCGAGCATCAGTTGCAACTGCTGTGGCGTATCTCGGACGAGCCGATCATTGCGCTGGATGGCGACACGGCGGGTTTGCGTGCTGCGATGCGGGCGGTCGATCTGGCCCTGCCGCTGCTTGAGGCAGGAAAGTCCTTGCGCTTTGCGCTGATGCCCGAGGGCAAAGACCCCGATGATCTGTTGCGGGCCGATGGTCCAACGGCAGTGCAGACGGTATTGGAAGAGGCCATGCCAATGGTCAGGCTGCTGTGGCAGCGCGAAACCGAAGGCAAGGTGTTCGACAGCCCCGAACGCAAAGCAGCTTTGGACAAGGTCTTGCGCGACAAGATCAAGCTGATCCGTGACCCGTCGATCCGGTCGCATTACGGGCAAGAGATCAAAGACCTGCGCTGGCAGCTGTTTCGCCCTCAAAGGCAGCCACAAAACCGTACTTGGCAAACACGCGGGAAATGGAAGCCCCAGCCGCAACCGGCCACACCGGGCGCGCGGGCGTCATTCCTGGCATCATCCGACAATGCCGATATCCAGATGCGCGAAGCCGCCATTTTGGCCATCGCCGCATTGAACCCCCAAGTCGTGGTGCAGTTTGAACACCAACTGGAAGAAATGGAGTGCCGTGACCAAGATCACGCTGGCCTGCGCGATGCCATTCTGCGGCACGCGATAGATGATCCTGAGAACCTCAAACAACATATTGCGGAAACTTTGGGACATCACGCCCTTGAAAACTTGCTGGCCCTTCGCCATGTCGCAGTGATCCCCTGCGTGAATAAACCGGGCGACGTTGAAAAGGCCGAAATGACATTGGCTGAGGAACTCGCCAAAATCAAAGCTCTCAGGGGTCTGGACGCAGAGATTGCCGAAGCCGCAGAGGAGCTGTCTGATCTGGACGATGAAGCGTTGACCTATCGCTTGGCGCAAGCTGCCGAAGAGCGCAACAGAACAAGCCGAAGCCAGAATGAAGACAGGGCCGTTTTCGACATCGCTGACAATGGTGCGCGAATCAACCGCGACGAGAAGGATGCGTTTAAGGCAATCATGTCAGGTATCAATTTCGAGCGAAAACGCCGGTAATGTGGTGTTTTCGTAAGGCACTGGAAAAGAAAAACAGGTAAACGGGTGGCCGAATCACTTCAACGCGCTAATGATTCGGTTCAATCGAATCACCCATCCCTGCAGGAGCATTGAATGGCCGCCAAGGATACAAACGAAGACAGCAAATCCGACGAGCAGGAACAGGAAATCTCGCTGGACATGAGCCAGACTCAGGTCAAGAAGATGATCGCCGAGGCCCGCGAGAAAGGTTACATCACCTACGACCAGCTCAATCAGGTCCTGCCGCCTGATCAGGTCAGCTCGGAACAGATCGAAGACGTTATGTCGATGCTGTCCGAGATGGGGATCAACATCATCGAAGATGAAGAGGCGGAAGAGGAAGAGAATAAAGGCTCGACCGACCTGATCACAACGGAAAGCAACCGTGAGGTCACGCTGGCCGGTGCCGCCGCCGAAAAGCTTGATCGTACCGATGACCCGGTGCGCATGTATCTGCGCGAAATGGGTTCGGTCGAACTGCTCAGCCGTGAGGGCGAGATTGCTATCGCCAAGCGGATCGAGGCTGGTCGTAATACGATGATCCTGGGGCTTTGTGAAAGCCCGCTGACCTTCCAGGCGATTACGATCTGGCATGATGAATTGCTGTCCGAAGACATTCTGCTGCGCGACGTCATTGATCTGGAGGCCACTTTCGGCAATCAGATGGACGAAGACGGCGATGTCGAAGAGCCGGTCGTCGACACTTCGACCGTGCAGGCCGCAAAGCCCGCCAAGGAAGAAGGCCCCGAGCTGGATGCCGATGGCAACCCGATTGCGACCGATGATGACGATGACGAAGACGAGCAGGCGAACATGTCGCTGGCTGCTATGGAAGCTGCTCTGAAAGATCAGGTTCTGACGACGCTCGAGCGTATTTCGACTGATTTTGCGATGCTGAGCGAAATGCAGGACAGCCGGATTTCGGCAACCCTGAACGAAGACGGCACATTCAGCGACACGGACGAAGCGACCTATCAGAAGCTGCGCGCCGAGATTGTCGAGCTGGTGAACGGCCTTCATCTGCACAACAACCGGATCGATGCTTTGATCGACCAGCTCTATGGCATCAATCGTCGGATCATGTCGCTGGACAGCTCGATGGTGAAGCTGGCGGATCAGGCCCGCATCAACCGTCGCGAATTTGTTGACGCCTATCGTGGGCGTGAACTGGACCCGAACTGGCTGGCCGAGATGGCTGAAAAGCCGGGCCGGGGCTGGCAGATGTTCATCGAACGCTCGACCTCCAAGGTCGAGGAACTGCGCAACGATATGGCTCAGGTCGGGCAATATGTTGGCCTGGACATCAGCGAATTCCGCCGCATCGTACAGCAGGTCCAGAAAGGCGAGAAAGAGGCGCGCCAGGCCAAGAAAGAAATGGTCGAAGCCAACCTGCGTCTGGTGATCTCGATCGCCAAAAAATACACGAACCGTGGTCTGCAATTCCTTGATCTTATTCAGGAAGGTAACATTGGCCTGATGAAGGCCGTAGACAAGTTCGAATACCGCCGCGGGTATAAGTTCTCGACCTACGCCACCTGGTGGATCCGTCAGGCGATCACCCGGTCCATCGCGGATCAGGCACGCACGATCCGTATCCCAGTCCATATGATCGAGACGATCAACAAGTTGGTTCGGACGGGACGTCAGATGCTGCATGAAATCGGCCGCGAGCCGACGCCGGAAGAACTGGCCGAAAAGCTGCAGATGCCGCTGGAGAAGGTCCGCAAGGTGATGAAGATCGCCAAGGAACCGATCAGCCTGGAAACGCCGATTGGCGACGAAGAAGACAGCCAGCTTGGCGATTTCATCGAGGACAAGAATGCTGTGCTGCCGCTGGACAGTGCTATTCAGGAAAACCTCAAGGAAACGACCACGCGTGTTCTGGCCTCACTTACCCCGCGGGAAGAACGGGTTCTGCGGATGCGGTTTGGCATCGGTATGAACACGGACCACACCCTGGAAGAGGTCGGCCAACAGTTCAGCGTGACTCGCGAACGTATCCGCCAGATCGAGGCGAAGGCGCTGCGAAAACTGAAACACCCCAGCAGGTCGCGAAAGTTGCGGTCGTTCCTGGATCAGTAACCTAGAAAAGGCGCCTCGACCGAGGCGCCTTTTTCGTTTGAAACCAATGTTCACGGTGGCTTGTAGAAACATCAATTTGGCGAGAACTCACAAGAATCCCGCTGCGCGTCTTCCTATATCCGCAATGTCCACTCATGGGACGGGCCGGGGCGAGGCTGCAAGGCTGACGACCCCCGGCTACCTCAAAGTTACGATCAAGGATCCAGGCGGCTGCGAAAAGCGCTGGGCGCGCGACCCGTCCACCGTTTGAAAGCGGTGGAAAAGGCGGGTTGGTCTGCGTAGCCAAGTGAGAATGCAATTTCAGATAGCTGCATACCGTTGGTGATGAAAGTTTGGGCCAGATCACAGCGCAGATCGTCTGCGATCTCTCGATAGCTTGACCCTTCATCTTTTAGCCGACGCGCAAATGTTCGCGGGCTCATGCCGAGATTGGCGGCTATGTCATCGGATTGCGGAAAATTCCCCGGCATCGAACGTGTAATCAGACCCTCGACCTGCGCCCGCAATTTTTGCTTAGGCGAAGCCCGTTCTGCCAGGACGCGTTCCCCGTACTCAATCAGATGCTCTCGAAGCATCGGGTCATATGTGGGCACGGGAAGATCCAGAGATGAAGGCGACAGAACAATCTCTAGGTTTTCTGCTCCAAATTCTACCGAAAATCCTGCAAGCTTTTGAAATAGATTTCTTTTCTCTCCAACCTCGTGTTGAAAGCGAATTGCTATGGGGTGGAAGTCTGACTGCGTCAGGTTCCGCATTCGCGCCAGCGTCCCAAACATCAAAAACTCTGTGCGTCTATGATACCGGGCAAAACTTGCGTCTTCCCATTCCGCCTCGAAGGACACAAAGTTCCCGGCATGGCGCAGACTGAAGGTGATTGTGGGATCTATGATGCGAGAGAAGCGGGTTGTGTTTTCAAACACCTGTCGGAGGTCACGAGAGTACTTGCTGATATAGGCCGTAATACTAGAGGCCGAACTGACTTTCGAACCCGCATAGGCGGCAAAAGTTATGTCGCGCATAGCGTCGCAGGCATATCTGATGAACATCGCCTCAGTTTGCGCACTGTAGACTGTAGTGGGGGGAGCGATTGCCGCTCGGCTTAGACCGCTGCCTTCCAAAAGCTGGTCTGCTAACTCTGGGCCGCCCGAACGCTCATCTACCGTTCGGGTCAGGTGTTGAATTCTGGCAATATCAAGCTCCATATCCAATTCTTAATGCTTTCGCGAAAAATTTGAACCCAGTTTGCACGGGTGCAGGCAAACCCATCTGGCAGGTTTTCACAAGTTTCTGGCACTTTTCAGCAAGGATATAGCAACGCAAAGGCATAGTTACCTCGTGTTGTCGGGTCAGCACCTTGTGGGGATGAGGGTAGAGCTCCGGTCGTCTCAGACTAGCGATCGGTGGCTCCCCGGCACGTTTCATCTGAAAACCTACGTGTCGCATTGCGGATTTTACCCTTCAATGGCACGGTCCGGTTGTGGCGAAATTGATCTGGTATCCAATGCAAGACCGGGCGATCTCAGATGTGGGAACCGAGCAGAACCTCATCGTTTTTGATGGAGAATGCGTGCTGTGTTCTCGGTTTTTCAGGTTCATGCTGTGGGCTGACACAAAGAAGCGGTTCAAGTTTGTAATTGCCCAGTCCCCCATAGGACAAAGCCTTTACCGGCAACTCGGCCTGCCCACCGACGAGTTTGAAACCAATCTTGTGATCGTTGACGGTGTTGTGCATCAGCGCTTGGATGCTTTTGCTGCTGCAATGCGCAGCTTACCCGCTTTGTGGCCTGTTCTGTCGGCCTGTCGATTTCTTCCGCGGTTTTTGAAGGATCCGCTTTATCATTTCATCGCGCGCCACCGATTTGCATTCTTTGGACGGTTCGAAACGTGCTTGGTTCCGGATTCATCCCTGAAAGCGCGGTTCTTCCCCGGAGGGTATGCGTGAGGCCGGACCCATTTCTGCAGGCCCTTCCAGCCAATTCTGAGGCGCCGGATGCGGTTCGAAAATTCCACAGTGAAACGGCAGAGTTTACAGGACTATGCAGCATCCAAAGAGGAACCGGGTGGTTGACCTCTTTGTCATTGTGGTTGGGTGGGTTTCCCCCCGCTGCAGATACTCAGACGGTCCGCATTCGAACCAAACTCACTGGCCAGGAATGGGAATGGTTCAGGGATTTTGGCGGGCATGAGACGCTGTCTCATCTGGTCTACGACGCAGACAGGCGGTGCGTGAAAGAGAGGATCGGAGGGTTGACCATCTGGATGCGCCCACAGGTTCGAGGTCAAAAGCTGCATTTGAACATCCTGCGCCTCACTCTATTGGGGGTGCCATGCCCAAACTTTCTTTTACCGCGTTCGGCTACGGTAGAATGGCAGGATGATCAAGGCCGGTTTCGGTTCGATGTTTCGGCAGAAATGCCGATGTTGGGTCAACTGATCAGATATCGGGGCTGGCTGATGCCGGTTCACGTAAATAGGAACAATGCCTGAATTGAACGTGAGGTGGCTTTGCCATGGCCTCCTGCAATCTACTTTAATATTTATCAAGAAACATGAGAGAGTAGCATTATGAAAAAAGTGATCACATCTGCGGTTCTGGCCGCCGCCACGTTGTTTGAACCGGGGGCGGTGACAGCAGCACCAAACGGTTTTCAGACTGTTGCAGTAAACGACAAAGTGTTTGAGGTGATCCCGCGCGCGCGTAGGGATGTGGATGGCTATTGGTGCGCTGCTGCAGATTTTGCTCGTCGCAGCTTGGGGGCAGGGTGGCAGCAGAATATCTATGTTGTGCGTGGATATGGCCCAAGCGAAGCCACCGGTCGCCGCACGGCGGTCCAATTCTCGTTGACCCCTCCAGCAAATGTCGAGCAGAGCACAAGCTTTGTCTCCATTGGTTTCCAGCCGGGGCAGAGCAGGTCCGTCCAGAACGCGAATGGCCTGTGTTTCCGGCAGCCAATTTTTGATTAAAGAAGGTAAGACCCGCGTTTTGCAGACCGAGTTTATAATTTCAACGCAGGGGCCGGGGCTGTATGAGTTCACCTCGGGTATACGAGACTGGCTTGCCCCAAGCGGTCGCGACGGATTGTTGACCCTGTTTGTGCGCCATACCTCGTGTTCTCTGGCCATTCAGGAAAATGCGGACCCCGAGGTGCGGACGGATTTGCAGGCCTTTTTCGAACGTCTAGTGCCACCGGCGGATGATCCGTCGATGGCGTATTTAAGGCACACCTATGAGGGGCCAGACGATATGCCAGCACATATCAAAGCTGCGTTGCTGCCTGTGTCCTTGGGCATTCCTGTCGCCGCAGGGGTGCCCATGCTGGGGACATGGCAGGGCGTTTATCTGTTTGAACACCGGACCCAATCACACAACCGACGCGTCGCTGCGCATTTCGCGTGACCCCTTTATTTAGCGGTAAAAATTTCCGACTACCCAAATCCTAGAGGCTGCCCTATAGTTGTGGATAAGTGGGCCACAGCGCTTACTAAAAGAGGCGGAACAAGAGACGAGGAGACGGCGGATGCGCTGCCCGTTTTGCGGAAATATCGACACTCAGGTCAAAGATTCACGCCCGGCAGAGGATCATGTCGCGATCCGCAGGCGCCGTTTCTGCCCGGCTTGCGGCGGACGGTTCACCACCTATGAACGCGTTCAGTTACGCGATCTGGTTGTGATCAAAACCAATGGAAAACGCGAGGATTTCGATCGAGACAAGCTGGAACGGTCGATCCGTATCTCGATGCAGAAACGCCCGATTGATCCGGAACGCATTGATCAGATGATCTCGGGTATTGTGCGACGGCTGGAAAGCATGGGCGATACCGACATTCCGTCCAGCAAGATCGGTGAAATTGTTATGGAAGCTCTGGCGCGGATCGACACCGTTGCCTATGTTCGGTTTGCAAGCGTGTATAAGAATTTCCAGGCGGCCGATGATTTCGAGGAGTTTGTCCACGAACTGCGCCCGCCGCAGCCTTCGACGGACGAGTGAGCGAAACAGATAAGCGATATATGGCGCTGGCCCTTGCCTTGGGGCGGCGCGGACAGGGGACGTGCTGGCCCAACCCATCCGTTGGCTGCGTACTCGTACAGGACGGGCGGATTGTTGGGCGTGGTTGGACGCAACCTGGTGGTCGGCCACATGCGGAAACCGAAGCGTTAAGACAGGCGGGATCGCAGGCGCGTGGCGCGACTGCTTATGTCTCGCTTGAACCCTGCGCCCATCACGGACAGACCCCGCCTTGCGCTCAGGCCTTGATTGAGGCCGGTGTGGCGCGTGTTGTTTCAGCCATCGAAGACAGTGATCCGCGTGTTGCCGGGCAGGGCTTTGCCATGCTGCGCGAGGCTGGGATTGACGTGACAACCGGTGTTCTTGCGGATCAGGCGGCCCGCGACCACGCCGGTTTCTTTCTAAAGACCGAACAGGGCCGGCCATTTGTCACGCTTAAACTGGCCAGCAGTTTTGACGGGCGCATTGCGACCGAAAGCGGCCATAGTCAGTGGATTACGGGTCAGACCTCGCGGCGGGCTGTTCATGCCATGCGGGCAACGCATGATGCTGTTATGGTTGGGGCAGGTACGGCGCGCGTAGACGACCCCTCTCTGACAGTTCGGGATCTTGGGATTGAACGTCAGCCTGTGCGCGTCGTCGTTTCGCGCCATCTGGATATCCCGTTGATGGGTCAACTGGCACGCACCGCCTCGAAAATTCCGGTGTGGTTGTGCCATAGTCCGTCACCGGATGCCGAACGTGCAAAAGCGTGGGAAGGACTGGGCGCAAGGCTTATCCCCTGCGCGTTACGCGATCATCACATTGACGCCGCTGACCTGTTGCTGCAGTTGGGGCAGGAGGGTTTGACCCGCGTCTTTTGCGAGGGCGGATCGTCCCTGGCTGCGTCGCTTTTGGTGGATGAACTGGTTGATGAGTTGATCGGCTTCAGTGCCGGGCTTGCGATTGGTGCCGAAGGTTTGCCTGCCATCGGGGCGCTTGGTATGGATCGTCTGGATGAGGCACCACGGTTTGAGCTGCTGGAGACCCGCATCATCGGTCAAGACGTGATGCATCGCTGGGCGCGGGCATTGCGCTAACGGCGCCAGAGATGCGCCTGTGTTGCGAAAACGCCCTGTAGTTTCGAGAGCAGTCTAAGGCCGGGGCCAGATCGGCTCTGGTAGCCGTCTGTCAGCCTTTCCAATACCACTTCCGGAGGGCAGGGCATGCCGGTGACAGGGTCCAGATACCTCGGGTAATCGATCAGTGCGGCATGGATCAATCCCAGCAGGGAGGGCCGTGCACCACGACGGGCGGGGACGGACCCCAAATCCTGGGTCAAACCCCAACCAGCATAAAAGGGTGCACCGAGCGTTGTGACCGGCAATCCGCGCATCAGCGCCTCGAACCCTAGCAGAGAGGTCATGGTCCAGACCTCCTGAACCTCACCCAACAATGCGGCGGGATCGGTGTTCGTGACGATCAGGTCTGCTAGCCCCTCAGCCTCGGCCTCACCTTCACGCAGGCCAGCTTCGACATCGGGATGCGGTTTATAGATCAGAACGGCGGTCGGGTTCATCTCTCGGGCCGTGCGCAGAAGTTCAGTATTGGTGCGAACGGTGCTGGTTCCAAACAGGATCGAGGCATCGTCCTCGACCTGTCCGGGCACCAGAATGCGGTGACCTTTTGGCAAGTCCGGAACCGGGCCGCCGGTGTTATATTTGCTGACCGCTCCGGCGATAATCTGTGTCACCAACCGCTCGGCCCGCAATTCCTGATCCGGCCGCAGGGTCTCCCGCTTGGCGATCATCTCTTCCAACCTGCTGGGTTTGGTCGGGTCGTAATAGATCCCAAGGTCATCCAGCGACAGCGACAGAGGCGGCACAAGGCTGGCCCCCAACCCACGGGACCGAACGAAGCCATCCTCGACCCGTGTGACGTTTTCCATATCACGGCCGTGCCGCGCCCAAACCATGTGGGGACGATCTGGGATTTCGGGAACGTCAGGCGTGAATTTTACCTTTTTCTCGCACCCAAACATGTGCTGCAGGTGCCTGCGTTTCCAAAGCCGCATCCCGGATGCCGTCCAGCCCTTGTGATCTTGTCGCCAGGCGCGGGTCAGACCTTCAAGCGTGTCCAGCACGGATTCGAATTCGCACAGCTGATCCCGATAGGGATCGTACCACTTGGGATAAAGAACCATGGTGGCGGCGAAGAGTTGAGCGCGCGTCAGGTTTCGTTGGCGTCTTGGGAAATGGGCTTCGTCTTGGGTAAGACCCCATCCGGCGTAAAACGGTTGGCCGAAGACGCGGGGTTTGTGACCGGCCAATATGGCCTCGAACCCAAGTTGCGAGGACAGGGTGTAGACGCCCACAGCGCCCTCTAACAAGGTCCAGGGGCTGATGGCGCTGTGCTGAAAGGATACGCGGTCGGTCAGATCATCGGCAGAGTAATATCCGGGCCGGTGCCCTGCGATCGTGTCGGGGTGGGTTTTGATCAGAACGGTCGCGCCGGGGTTCTCCTCTTGCGCCATAACCAGCATCTCGCGGAACCGGGCCTCATCGCCGCCGCTTGCCCTTACAGAAGCATCGTCGCGTGCTTGATCGACAACCAGGACATACCCTGGATCCGGCGCAGGGGTCGCGGGATCATAGGCGGAATACTTACTCAGATGCAGTTCGCGCAGCCGCGCCATCCCGCCACGTGCCCGGTTCAGCAGGGCCGTATTATCCAACGGGTCGGTCGCAAGAAGTGTTTCCAGATCCGAAGGCTGTGTTGGATCAAAATGCACACCGCTGCGATCAAGCAGCAGACCCAGCGGAGCCTCGCCACTGCGTCCTGAGTGCAGAGATCGCAGGAATGCATCCTCTACGCGCAAGATCGGAGCATTGTATTTGGTCGCTATACGCAGTCCACGATGTGCCGTCGGGCTATTGCCCCAGATACCCACCAGATCCGACCCCTTGGGCGTGCCGATGCCGATATCATATCCGGCCAGTGACAGAATTCTCCGCACGCGCGCGGCTGTCAGAAATCCGCCATTATAGACCAAAAGACGACTGCGTTCGGCCTTGGCATGCGTTCCTTGTGGAACGGAGGGCATCATCCGCCTGTCAGGGTCGTGACATTGGCAAGCGGGGTCAGGCCACCGGCGATCAACGAGATGGATTTGCTCCATTGCGCATAAGGTGCTTCGGTGACGTAAATTGTGTCATCATCGCGGATGACAAAGTCGCGGGCGATGAAAAGGCCATTGGGTGCTGTCAGGTTCAGCACGTAGATCATGCGCTGCTCTCCCTGCAGGTCCGGTTTTCCCATGACTGACCGGACAATGTCCTGTCGTTCCTTTCGTAGAACGAAAATGCCGGTCGGGTCCGAAGACAGGGGCTGTAAGCCACCAACCTGTGCCAGCGCTTCCAGCGCGGACAGATCCTGACTGTCGAATGCCACGCGCGACTGACCGCCCGTCGCCCCCAAGGCGACATAGGACCGGTTGTCGGCTTCGACTAGAATGCGGTCGCCACCCCGCAGGGCAACGTCAAATTCCGGGTTGCGGAACAAGTCATTGTACCAGACCGTCCCTTTTTGATTGCCTCGGATCAGTGTCACCAGGGCGATATCGGACCCTTCGATCACGCCGCCAGCCCGTGTCAGCATTCCGGCCAGTGTGCGGGTTGGTCGTTCGATCGGATAGATCCCGGGTGCGGACAGGGTGCCCGATAGTGAGACGGTTGATCCGTCCCCGGCGATACGGCGCACTTCGACCTGAGGATCAGGGGTCTGGTCCTGGAGCTTTTCCGTGATCAACATGCGAAGCTGTTCCGGCGTGTTTCCGGCTGCGCGCAGGCGCCCGGCATAGGGAACAAAGATGAAGCCCTCGCTGTCGACCTGTACCTCTTCCAGGGATGTTGAGGCACCGGTCTCTCCGGATAACAGCCCGTCATCCACGTTTTCCCAGATTGTCAGGCCCAGTACATCACCCGGACGAACCGTGTCGGCGGTCAGGTTCTGAGCGCTACGGAAGGTTTGCGAGAACCCGTATTGAGGCACTGCGGACGTGACCTGCGCCACCCGGTCGTCAACCTCAACAACATAGGCGTTTCCACCTTTCGTGGTCGAACCGGCAAGGATTTCGGATTTGTTTGGGCCGGTTTTAGGTAGTTGGCACGCGGCCAGCAGGCCAAGAACGGCCACAAGGGTTACACCCCGTCCCCATCGGATTGGAAAGCGCTGCACTGCCGAATATCCTCGAACGTCTTGGTTTTGGTCTTTTGTTTCCAGCAGCGTACTTGTTTCCAACTGCAATCGCCAGCATCAAGAGGGGTGATTTACTCAACGATCCTCAACTGTGGCGTCCGCGCCTCTTTGTCGGTCAGCACGGATTGGTAGGGATCTTTCGCCCTTAGCATCATATCCACGGCGCGCCTAAGCAACTGTCGCCGCCCACGGCGTGAATAAAACCCGCCGGGGACCTGACTGGTTTCAAGCAGAAAACGCCTATAGCTTTGATAGGCTTCGGTATCGGGGATATCTGGATTGGAAAAGAAATCAGTGATCGGTTGGCTGGAAACAAATTCGGGCTTGTCATAGACCGATTTGCCAAAGGCGCGCAGAGGAATGCCGCGCCACAATACCTGCTGACCCGCAGTTGAATTGATCGTCACGGCCGAGCTCGCTTCGTTGAGCAATGTGGCCAGTTTGCCCCCGGGTACATAATGGACCCGATCAGCGATACCCAGTGTTTTGGCCAGTTTTCGTGCCACCTGGCGCAATGGTTCCCGATGATTTTCCAGCGGGTGTTCTTTGATGACCAGATGATGGTGCGTTGGTGCGCCATTTGCAAAACCGTGCAGTACCTGCTCAAGAAACTCGGACATGCAGTCAAAGTCCGAGTGTGACTGAACCGAACTGTCATGTCCCAGTTGCAGCAATGCCAAGTGATAGGGAAACCCGCCCCGCCGGACTCGCTCCGTCGCCATACGCCGCCGGATTCTGTGGAACGGCATCATTGCCAGCCGTTTGAAATACAGCCTGAACTCTTTCGAAACCGGTAGGTCACGGTGGGTTCGAAAATTGCGATACTTGCCGTTCAGGAACAGAACAAACCAATGATACAGCGCGCCATAGAAAATATGCTGTCGCATATCACCCCAATGCGTCGGAGGGGGCGGCATCGGCGCATCAGTACGCTCCAGCGCTCGCTGCATCTGGGTAACTTCCAGATTCATCAGATGCGAATTGCCATTCGTACCTGTGCGTTCGTAGGTGACCCACCAGGGCCTCAGATACCCTTCTTCGAAAACATGAACAGTGATCCCGTGGGCGCGGGCGATGCGGATGGCTTGGGCGTGGATTGGACGCGTATCGCCATACAGGACTATGTCTGTCACCTCGCGGCCGACAACCAGGTCAACAAATTTTACCGGCCAGTTCTCGGGTTTGCCAGCATAGGGAATAAAGCTGGCCTTATCAGACCAGAAAGCCTGATCCCCGGCGTTGAAACCCACGCGCCACACCTCGGAACCCGCTGCGCGCAGGATCTTACCAAGCGCGCCAAAAAACGGCCCGTGCGGTCCTTGCAGGAAAAGAAATACGCGTTTTTGCGCAGCGCCGTTGAGTGGTGACATTTCTGCTGCTCTTGTCGTTAGATGAGGAATTATGCCTGTTTGTCGTATTTGCGGCAACCTGGGGCTTGCCCGTAGGCGCGCTTACGCTTACCTCGACGGTGAGCGCTGGCATCAGGTTAGAAACAGAGGGTTAACGCAATGTTTACGGGGATCGTCACAGATATCGGCACCATCACCGAACTGGAGCAGCAAGGCGATCTGCGGGCGCGGATCAAAACCGCCTACAATACCCCGGGGATTGATATTGGTGCATCCATTGCCAGCGACGGCGTTTGCCTGACAGTCATCGCATTGGGCGAAGACTGGTATGATGTGCAAATCAGCGCGGAAACCGTTTCGAAAACCAATCTGGATCGCTGGACCGTCGGCAAACGTGTCAATCTAGAGCGGGCGCTGAAGGTCGGAGATGAGTTGGGCGGTCATATCGTGTCTGGTCATGTTGATGGCGTCGCAGAAGTGGTCGCCGTTCTGGACGAGGGCGACAGCACGCGGGTAACCTTGCGCGCACCCAAAGATCTGGCCCGCTTCATTGCACCCAAGGGATCAGTTGCGCTGAACGGTACTTCTTTGACCGTAAACGATGTGGACGGGTGCGATTTTGGTATCAACTTCATTCCGCACACAAAAGAGGTGACGACCTGGGGGGATGTCGGCATCGGCGACCGGGTCAATCTTGAGATCGACACGCTGGCTCGCTATGTCGCGCGCCTCGCTGAAATGTCCTAGTCCACAATTCAACGTCGCGTCTGACCGGAACGGTGCCGCATGCGGTCTGGTCTTTGACCGCGCGGTGGTCTATCCACCCGGTCAAACTTGGCATGTGAAAGGCTGCCCCATGAGCTTTGAAACTCCCGGACCGGTCGAGGCCCAGCTGCGCGCGGCAATCAGCCCGATCAAAGAGATCATCGACGAGGCGCGCAAAGGCCGGATGTACATCCTGGTTGATCACGAAGATCGCGAGAATGAGGGCGATCTGGTGATTGCCGCCGAGTTCGCTGATGCTGAGGCAATTAATTTCATGGCCACCCATGGTCGCGGCCTGATCTGCCTGCCAATGACGGCGGAACGGATTGACACGTTGGGTCTGCCTATGATGGCGGTGAACAACTCGTCACGTCATGAGACCGCGTTCACCGTGTCGATAGAAGCGCGCGAGGGAGTGTCGACTGGCATTTCCGCTGGTGACCGGGCGCTGACTGTGGCGACTGCGATCAACGAGCAAAACACGATGGCCCATATCGCCACGCCGGGTCACGTCTTCCCCTTGCGGGCCAAGCGGGGCGGGGTGCTGGTGCGCGCGGGCCATACCGAGGCCGCCGTTGATATCTCACGCCTGGCCGGGCTGAACCCTTCGGGTGTGATCTGCGAGATCATGAACCCTGACGGAACCATGGCGCGGCTGCCTGACCTGGTCGAATTCGCCAAGGAACACGGGTTGAAGATCGGCACGATCAGCGACTTGATCGCCTACCGGTCGCGCAATGACAATCTGGTGGTTGAGACATCTCGGGAAACCGTCACATCCGAATATGGCGGCGACTGGGAAATGCGGATTTTCACCGATCAGACCCATGGCATCGAACATGTCGTGATGGTCAAGGGTGACATCACCACGCCCGAGCCGGTTTTGACCCGGACCCATGCGCTGCACGAGGCGCCCGACATTCTGGGTCTTGGCCCGAAATCCTCACGTGAGTTGCCGCGCGCGATGGAAAAGATTGCGGATGAAGGGCGCGGTGTGGTCTGTCTGTTCCGCCAACCGCGCAACTCGCTCTATGCGGCTGAAGATGAGGGCCCACGCACCATCAAACAAACCGGTCTGGGGGCGCAGATCCTGTCCAAGATGGGGATCCAGGAACTTGTGCTGCTGACCGACTCGCCGGAAACCGTTTATCTCGGGCTCGACGCTTTTGGCCTGTCCATTGTCGGGACCCGTTCAATCCTCAGGGAGGACTGATTGTGGCTGAACAAGACAAACACGGCTTGCTGCCAACGCCGACATTCGACAAACCCGTCAAGCTGTTGATCGTTGTGGCCCCGTTCTATCGCGTCATCGCTGACAATCTGGTGGCTGGCGCAAAGGCCGAGATCGAAGGGGCAGGCGGCACCTGTGATGTGGTCGAAGTGCCCGGCGCCTTGGAAATCCCGACGGCTATCGCCATGGCGGACCGTCAGTGCAATTTTGACGGCTATGTCGCGCTGGGCTGTGTCATTCGCGGAGAGACCACGCATTACGAAACCGTCTGCAACGACTCCAGCCGTGCCATCCAACTGATGGGTCTGCAGGGGCTGTGCATCGGCAACGGTATCCTGACAGTCGAGAATGACGATCAGGCCGAAGTGCGCGCCAATCCGGAAAAAATGAATAAAGGGGGCGGGGCTGCCGCTGCGGCCTTGCATCTGATCGCGCTCAGCCGTAAGTGGGGCTCTTCCAAAAAGGGCGTCGGGTTCAAGCCGCCGTCCGAGTCCATCCTTGTGGCGGGCGACAGCAACGGATCCACGACAGCATGACCAAGACAGACGCGCCAAAACCGGCCAACCAGAAACGCCTGATGAAATCCGCCGCTCGGCTCTATGCCGTGCAGGCGCTGTTCCAGATGGAGCAATCGGGTCAGACAACCGATCAGGTTGTGACCGAGTTTCTGGATCACCGCTTTGGCGCCGTCTATGAGGGCGAGGAAATGCTGGACGGCGATATTCGCCTGTTCCGCAAGCTGGTTGAAGATGCGGTCAATTATCAGGCGCCGATCGATCAGATGACCGATCGCGCTTTGGTTGCCAAATGGCCAATTGCCCGGATCGACCCGACCCTGCGCGCGGCCTTCCGGGCCGCCGGAGCAGAGCTGACACAGAACGACACACCGCCCAAGGTGGTCATCACTGAATTCGTCGATGTGGCGCGGGCCTTCTTCCCCGAAGGTAAAGAGACCAAATTTGTCAACGCAGTGCTGGATCACATGGCGCACGAGGCCAAGCCCGAGGCGTTCTGACGCGTTTACACGGATCAAGTATGCGTTAAACTGAATATTACAGCGCAATGAGGTCCGCCATGCCCAAACTGATCCGTTTGTATATCACGCAAGTGGCCTGGGGCTTTGCCATCTCGGCAATTTTTGTCGGGGTGCTTCTGGCCCTGAATGTCGCCAACCTGCGTCATCTGATTACTGGTTCTGATATCGGCCTGGTTGCTCTGGCGATGATCTGGTTCATGAACGGGATCGTCTTTGCCGGTGTACAGTTTGCCTATGCCATTATGAGCATGGCCGAAAAACCCGGCGGTCCGCGCGGTGGAACGCCGGTTTCTGTCAGGCTAAAGCCTGCCTTGATCAAACAAGAGGCACGTACTGGGCGTTAAGACAGGTGACACGCCGGCTGAGGTGGACGCAGAGCTTGCCCGCCGTAATTGGTAGGTCAGGGCGTCAGTTTTAGTCTGACTGCGTTGTGACTTTTGTCTGACAGGGTTCGGGTCATTCGGCAGACAAGGCGACACCCTCCACGGTAACCCTGTGCATCAATCGTCGAAATCCATGATAGTCATTGACCGCTTTGTGCCATGTGGCCCGGTTGTCCCAGATGGTCATGTCGCCTGTTTGCCAACGAATGCGGCATTGGAACTCGGGTTGCTGGCAATGGTCATATAGCATTGCAAGGATGGCTGCTGATTCATCAGCGCTCAGGCCTTCGATATGGGTTGTGAACACTGGATTCACATAAATACCGCGCCGCCCGCTGAGGGGGTGTTTTATGATCACAGGATGTCGCGCGTCTTGGGTGGCTGCCTGTGCATTGCTTAGCCGACCACTTTGCGCCGCTTCACTGTCCTGTGTGCTTGTTCCAAAAACGTGCCGAGAGGAATGAACCGCCCAGAGCCCATCCAGAAAGCTCCGCATGGTAGGTGACAGCGCCTCATAAGCCGCACCCATCGAGACGAACAGCGTGTCGCCTCCAAAGGGCGGGGTTTCCAAAGCATGCAGGATAGACCCCATCGCCGGGATTTGGTCGTAGGAATGATCGGTATGCCAGCCCTCTCCGATGGCCTCTTTCTGATCCTTTTCCTTCAGCACCATAGCGATTTCTGGATGCCCCTCGACCGGCCTGAAGAAGCGGTTGATGTTGATCGCGCCAAAGCGTTGGGCAAACGCCAGATGCTCATCCGGGCCGACATCCTGCGCTCTGAGTACGATGACAGAGTGCTGAGCAAAGGCCGTATGAATGGCGTCGAACAGGCTGCCGTCTCGGATATCGGCGCCGATGATCTCTGCGCCCACACCGCCGGTAAGTGGTCTGATGTCCATCTGCTTTCTCCCTGAGTTTCAAACGCAGGGTAGCGCATTGCTAAAGGTCGAAAAAACTGATTTAAAATTTGTAAAGAGAAGATTTTATTGATGATACGTTTCACTTTGCGCCAGTTGTCGTTCTTCGCCGAGACGGCGCGATGTGGCGGTATCGCGCAGGCAGCCAGGAACCTGAATGTTTCGGCCGCCGCTATTTCATCGGCAATCGACAAACTCGAAGATGTCACTGGTTTGACGTTGTTTGATCGCTTTCCCGCACGCGGGATGAGGTTGACCCGCGTTGGCGCAGCCTTTTTGACGGATTCCGAAGCGTTGCTGATGCAAGCAGGCGCGCTCGGCAATCGGGCCGCTGTGATGGCTGAGGGTAAAACAGGGTCTATTGTGATCGGGACACACTATGCAATTGCGCAGAAGATCATTCTACCAGCTGTTCTGGCTTTTCGCCAAAGCCATCCCGGTATCCGCATCGAGGTTGTTGAGGATGATTTCCCGAACCTCGTTGCTGCGCTGGATGCGGGCGAGTTGGACGCGCTTGTGGTGTTTGATCAAGGGTTTGATCCCCAACGTCATCACGTTGAAGTACTTAAAGAACTGGCGCCTCTGGTTTTACTTCCGGCCTCCCACCCTATGGCGCATGCCGACAGCGTACAGCTTGAGCAGCTGACAGGCATGCCCTACATTGCAGTGTCGCGTTCCGGTCCGGGTCCAAGCTATCTTGACCTGTTGCAGGCCGCCGGGCTTGATCCAGAAGTGCCGCTGACCTCGCAATCACGAGAGTTGGTGCATGCTTATGTTGGCAAAGGGCTTGGGTTCACGCTGGTTGGTTTTCCGCCAGAGGCGAGCCGCACGATAGAAGGCGATGCGGTCGTAGCGCGTCCGTTGGCACAGGATATCGGGTATTTTAATGTTGTGATTGTGCAGCCCCGCGCCATTCGGCAACCCGAACCCGTAAAAGCATTTCTTGATGCCTGTCTGCTCCAGGTATGATTAGCGCGATCTGGCCCGCAGGTCAGAACCCAGAGCTCGTAAATCCGGCTATTTCCTGCCGGAGTTTGGATCGAGTGTGGCGGGACCACCAGTCAACCGTGCGGTTTGATTCCCGAGGACCTGTATGTACAGGTGGGCGCCAGGTAATCAGGCCAGGACCTGAACAGAGCCAGCCCCCTCGGAATTGCTTAAGGCCACCAGAATGCTACCTGTCACAAGAAGGGCAGAACCCGCCACGGGCCTAAGTAGGGCGTCCGGCGGGTTCGCACAAGGGGTCAGGCGTCAACAGTTTCGTGCAAGGCCACGCGCATCTTGCCAAAATGCTCGTCCCAGCCATTGTCCAGCGCCAGGATCAGGCCAAAGGCTTCGGCACCTTGCGGCAGACCTTCGTGCAGCAGGTCCAGGCGTGTACCGCCCGCCACCGGTTCCAGGGTCCATTTCACGATGCTGACCGCGTCTCCCATCGGCTTAACCGTGAACGAATATTCCAGATAGGACGGAGGGCGCGCCTCGCGGACCTCTCCCCAGATCAGCAGGTCGCCACTGGTTGTTCCGAACATCTCAAGCTTTTGGCCCTGCGCCAGGGGGCGTTCGGGTTTGTGAAACCATTCCGCCAACCGGTCGGGTTCGGTTAGATAGGCCCAGACAGTCTCGGGCTCGGCCCTCAGGAAGATGGATTTCCTTAGAACGGCATCAGTCATTTTGATTTCCTTTCAACAGCTTCTTTAAGAGAGTTAAGGCGTTCATCCCAAAATTGATCAAAGTAGCTGAGCCAATCCAGAACAGGGGCCATGCCTTTTGGTTCAAGTCGGTTTATGCGTTCCCGGCCACGGGCTTCGACGGCAATCAGGCCGCCATCCGACAGCACGGTTAGATGTTTCTTGACCGCCGCGCGGGTCATGTTGAAGCGATCAGTCAACTGAGCGATCGTCATGTCCTGCAGTGCTAACATCTGCACAATGTCCCTGCGGGTAGGGTCAGCCAGAGCGCGGAACGCGTTTTGAGTTTGGTTTTCCATATGCAACCTAAAGAGATACCATTTGGTTTCACATTAATGCAATACCAAATGGTACTATGTCAAGTCGTATGGGCTCACTTTACATTTGTTCACTAATTGTTCACATTTGGGATATGACATTGGACCTGCAACCCGGACAAAGACTTGCACGTGGCGTCGCCCGTCACCTGACGGCGCATGGCTTTGTATCCGTTGAGGAATTCGTGCCTATACGCGGACTGCGGGTTGATGTGATGGGGCTGGGTCCTAAGGGTGAGCTTTGGGTGATCGAATGTAAATCAAGCCGCGCTGATTTCCAGTCGGATTCCAAATGGCAGGGCTATTTGGAGTGGTGTGATCGATTCTTCTGGGCAGTGAATACGGAGTTTCCGACCGAGCTGTTGCCTGCCGAGACCGGGTTGATCATTGCCGATGCTTATGACGCCGAGATCGTGCGTATGGCACCAGAGGACAAGATAGCTCCGGCCCGGCGGAAGAAGATGATCCAGAAATTTGCCACAGATGCAGCCCGGCGCTTGCAGTCCCTGAGAGATCCCAGAATCTGATAGCTCAGCTTTTTACCGCCCGTGCGGCATGCGCAGCAGCACGGAGTTCATCGGCAATCTCTTCGGCTTCTTCCGGATCGAAATCCATTGGAATTTCAAGGTTTTCCGCTTCGATGAATAGGCGCACCATCCCCTGATCTGTTGGTCCGATCTGCAAATTCGCCTGAATGTCACTTTCGGTATTGATGCTCATGTGTGCCTCCGGGGATGAGAGTTCGTGCTAGCGCGCAAAGGCTTGAGAATCAAGTTACCTTTGCGTTCAAATAGGGGATGCACTCTATTCAGATCAGACCCTTTGAAGCTTTGGACGCGCCGTGGTTGGTGGCTGTGCATGATCTTTTGTATTCACGAGACGAGGGTTTTGACGACTCTTTTGCCGTGTTGGTGAAAGAAATCCTCGACGATTTCATCTCGGACCATGATGCCAAGCGCGAGCGTGGCTGGATAGCCGAATGTGACGGTAAACCTTTGGGCAGTATTTTCTGCGTTGCCCTGAGTGAAACGACCGCAAAACTGCGCTTGTTCTTGCTGTTGCCCGAAGCGCGTGGGATGGGCCTGGGAAAGCGGATGCTGGAGAGCTGCATGGGCTTTGCTCGCGGCGCCGGTTACACTGAAATGAGGCTGTGGACGCATGAAAGCCACAAGGCTGCCTGTGCGCTTTATGGGTCCACTGGGTGGCAGTTGATGGATAGCAAACCGGTCCATTCCTTCGGGGTTGATCTGGTCGAACAAAGCTGGAAAATTCAGCTTTAATCCTCTTGCATTCCGTGAACGCGTTCGGTACATCGCCCTTCACAAGTGCCGCCTTAGCTCAGTTGGTTAGAGCGCTGGATTGTGGATCCAGAGGTCCCCTGTTCAAGCCAGGGAGGCGGTACCATCTCACCGATTGCCAGAAAATTCCCAAGCTAGTTCGGCCCCTAAGCCGCCGCGCAAATCGAAGGGCTGCCTTCACTCAAAACGGTACCGATTATTATTTGAGAAATTGTCTTTTCCGGGGATTGCAGCGGCTGCATCCCCGGTAGGTTCTTAGCGTGCCAGATTCAGGCGAAAGCGCATCTTTGTTTTCCGTTCCGCAGGTAAATGACGGTTCAGATGCTTGTTCACCAGGCCGAACCCCCCAACGATCACAAGCGTCAGTAAGATGAAATAGAAGGCAAGGATTGGATAGGCGACAAAGGGGTTGAACGTCTTGTCCGCGAAATAGCTTGCGTAATACAGCGCATCGCCTCGTTGCTGCCAGGCGGGGAAGGCCGAGAAGAACACCAGCGTGGTGGCATGGAACAGAAAGATCGCCTCATTCGTGTAGGCGGGCCAGGCAAGCCGCAGCATGGTGGGCCAGACGATCCGCCGGAAGCGAGACCAGCCGGACATGCCATAAGCATCTGCAGCCTCGGTATCGCCCTTGGGAATGGATCGGAGCGCGCCAAAGAAAATTTCGGCTGAATAGGCGGCTGTGTTCAGAAACAGAACGATCAGAGCCCCTATCCAGGCCGACGTCAGAGAATCGAACATCGGATAGGATTTCTTCAGCGACAGGAAGAAGAAATAGGCAAAGAAAAACTGAATGAACAGCGGCGAACCTCGAAAGATGAAAATGAACCATTCCGAAGGTTTGCGCAGCCAGAAACTGGGTGAAGCTTTGCCAAGCGCCAGTGCTGTGGCCAGGAAAAATCCGGTCGCAAGCGCCATGATTCCGAAATAGATATTCCAGATCATACCAGACCCGATCAGGGTAAAGTGCTCACATAAGGTAAAGTCGGATTTTGGCAGCAGGCGCTCGCCATATCCAAGAGATCGCAGGCCGTAGTCCTGAATGGTCTGCAAGCAGCTCATGCGGTGGTCTCCTTGCGCAGCAATTCTCCGGCGGCGGTGGCCTGTCCGTGCGAGAGCCGGCGCATCAGGCGTTCAAGCCCGATCTCGGACATACGGGTGAAGCCAAGGTAGAAAACCAGCAGGAACAGGAAATACCACATGCGCCAGTCACCGTGTGGGTATTGCGTAAACTTCGGAGTCTTGGTGCTGCCCAGTTCGCGGGCCCAGTACACGATATCTTCGATGCCCAGAAGGAACAGCAACGGCGTGGCCTTGATCAGAACCATCCAGAGATTGCTGAGACCGGGCAGGGCATAAACCCACATCTGAGGCACAAGGATTTTCCAGAATGTCTGGCGACGGGACATCCCATAGGCTTCGGCGGTTTCCAGCTGTGTATAGGGTACGGCCCGCATGCCGCCGAACAGAACATTGGCGGCGAAAGCACCGAAAACAATAGAGAAAGTGATGACAGCCAGAAAGAACCCATAGGTTTCGTGCACCCATTCCGGCGAGGTGCCCAGTGGCAGTTTGGCAGATTGGCAGACGATAAAGTCGTTGCCCTGTCGGATCGAATCCGTCCAGTCCGGGCAGAGAATTTGATGCCGCGTCCATTCGAATGCCTGATCCAAAGCAATCACGAAGAACATGAAAAAGGCGATATCCGGCACGCCGCGCACGATGGCGATATAACCCTTACCCAGCCAACTGACCGGCAGAACGTGCGAACGGGCAGCCATGGCCCCGACGAACCCGAAACCCAGCGCTACGGGCGCCGTCACGGCAAGCAGGGCCAGTACCTTGAGGAAGGACAGGTAAAAGGACCAATGCACACCATTGGTCAGATAGCACGAGAACCAACGAAAGGTTCCCAGCGTGTCGGGATCAGTGCAGAACGAAAAAATGGCGGGCCTCTTCAGGTGGTAAAGGCGCTGGGGCGGCGCGCCCGTAGACTGGGGCACGCCGCCGGATCAGAATTAGAAGGTCGAAGACACTTCCCATTTGGTGATCAGCTCGTTCAGGCTGCCGTCATCCTTCATGGATTGGATGGCTGCGTTGAGCTTTTCTTTCAGCTCACCGTCGGATTCACGGACGCCAATGCCGACGCCACCACCCAGCGGAACCTCATCGGCCACAAAGCGCAGATCTGCGTCTTCGTCGACGATCGGGGCAAGGAAGGATTTGTCGGCCAGAACCGCATCGGCCTCACCGTTGCGTACGGCAGCGATGGTTTCCTCGGGGCTGGCGAACTCGACCAGGGTCGCGCCGGATTCGGCGATATAGCCAGCCTGAATGGTGCCAGTTTGTGCGGCGACCACACCACCTGCAACATCGGCGTCATCCGACATTGCTACATAGGCGGAGGGATCCGGCGGTGTGTAGTTCTGGGTAAAGTCGATGACCTCGTCACGCTCGTCGGTGATCGACATACCAGCGATGATCACGTCGTAGTTGCCCGAGACCAGGTTCGGAATGATCGAATCCCAGTCGTTCTTGACCCACTCGCAGGTCAGGTCTGCGCGTTTGCACAGCTCGTCGCCCAGCTCGCGCTCAAAGCCGTCGATCTCACCTGCGTCATTGACGAAGTTCCAAGGTGCATAGGCGCCCTCGGTCCCCATCCGGATGGTGTCTGCCATAGCCATGCCTGCGCTCAGCGCAAGGGCCGCAGTGGTCAGGATCAGTTTTTTCATTGGATACTCCCCAGTTTTGGTTCTGATCTGAAGTTATGCCGCCTGAGTGGCGGAAAGAAAGCCCTGAAGCCGTGGAGATTCAGGGGTAGTAAAGAGATCTTCAGGCAGGCCTTCTTCTTCGATGAGGCCCTGGTGAAGGAAAACGACATGGCTAGAGATATCAGCGGCCATTTTCATGTCGTGGGTCACAATGATCATGGTGCGGCCTTCTGCAGCCAGGTCTTTGATCACCTTGATCACTTCTTGTTCCAATTCGGGGTCCAGCGCCGACGTGGGCTCGTCAAACAAAAGCGCCTCGGGCTCCATGCACAGCCCCCGCGCGATCGCGGCACGCTGTTGCTGGCCACCAGACAACTGTGCGGGGTAGGCGTCGCACTTGTCGCCAATACCAACTTTTTCAAGGTATTTGCGTGCGCTGTCTTCAACTTCTTTTTTGTCACGGCCCAATACCGTTACAGGTGCTTCCATCACGTTCTGCAGGATGGTCAAATGAGCCCACAGGTTGAACTGTTGGAAAACCATGGACAGGTTTGTGCGAATGCGCAGTACCTGTTTTGCATCTGCAGGCCGGCGCGTGTGGCTGTTACCGGACCAACGAACAGGTTCACCCTTGAAAAGGATTTCGCCCTGCTGGCTGTCTTCCAACAGGTTGCAACACCGCAATAAAGTGGATTTCCCAGACCCCGAGGACCCAATCAAAGATACGACATCGCCCCGTCTGGCAGTGATATCCACGCCCTTCAGCACTTCCAGATTGCCGAAACTCTTGTGTAGGTTCTTGATCTCAATGACGGGAGTTGAATCTGTCACGGTTGGTCCAGGTGTTATTGGTGTTGGTGCGGTACTAGGGCTTAAAAATCAGATCAATGCAATGCGCAAATGACAGAGTAAGCGGGTGATTCCGTCAATTTGACGAAGCGTTCTGGTCAATTTGATCATGAATTATCCATCGCAGTTTACAATTTCGACGGATTTGGGACGCGCAGATAATCTTTGGCAGGAATAGAGATCAGGTCATGCAGGTGCAGAAGGTTCCGATCTTGCGGTGACATGGTTAGAATCGCGTTGCGAACAGCGCGTGCGATCTGAGTGGCGTCCTGATCCTTCGCTGTGATATAAGGTAGCGCGGGAGTTGGGGTTGTTTCGGCGACCTCACGCAGAGCTTTTGGAAGGTCGGAATGGACCTTCAGCATCTCCCATGTCAGCGCATCCAGCGCGGCATAATCGGCACGGCCCTCGGAAATGGCTTGAGCAGACAGCGCATGACCACCGGATTGCAGAACCGACGATGGTGTTCGGTGGTATCGTTCAAGGTGAACCATTGGGGCGGCCCATCCGGATTGCGACAGCGGTTCATTATAGGCAAAAACACCATCGGCCAATTCATCAAGATCGCGGGGGTCGTGGCGGCGGGCTACAAAAACCGACCGGTAATGGCCAGGTGGGCAGCCAGGCAACGCGTAATCCGGCGTTCCAACCAACTGCACCTTGCCATGCAGCCGGGTGCGATAGGGCATGCCGCAGGTCTGGGCAAAAACCAGATCCGAGTCCAACCAGACATCCCAGACATCCCGGTCTCGGTTTAGGTTTGCGGGGCCATAGCCAAGGTAATCCCGAATCGATGCCCAAAACCGATCATTCGCAGGGCGCAGCGCAGGCATGTCGTACATGCCCAGCATGGCTATCAAGATTTGGCAGCCTTTTGACGGGCCATTGCAGAGTCGACATCACTGATGCCCAGCAGGCTGACGACCAGTCGCAGTAAGGAATCCTCTTCACCCGTGCGGTGCCCATCCGCCAGAGCGACCGACCACAAGGCCTGAACGACTGCCAGGCGGTCGTCATAGGCAACGGCCTCTTTGATTGCGCGAGTGAACCGTACGGTGTCCGGTGCTTCGGCCTCGAGATCTTCGGCGCGGGCGCGCAGGCCGGCGGCTTCGAACGGGGATAGGTCATAGCGTTCAACCGAAATCCGGTCGATTCGCGCCATTTCACTGTCGGCATAGTCGTTGTCAGATCGGGCAACGCGCACCAGCAGGGCCGTCAAGGCCAGTCGAGCATCGTCATCGGTGAAAGGGGCGGGCTGAGGCTGGGTCAGTCGAGACAGAAAATCACTAAACATGAGACAGGTATAGAGAGGCCTTACGCCTCTTCCAAGCGTCTTTGCACACGCTTTCTGGCGGTCTTGCTGTCGTTAAAGCTCAGACCCATGGCGATGCGGGCTTCTTCGACGATTTTCATCTCGCCCTCATCTGTATTCCCGTCGGCCAGAACCACCTCCCAGAGGGCATCCAAAGCGGCCAAGCGCTCGTGCAGGTCCGTGGTTTCCCGGATCAGCTTACCGAACGTGTCCGTTTCCGGTGCGGCTGCGTGCAGTTTCTCGCAGGTGGCGCGGACCTTTGCGGCTTCGATCGCGTTATGTTGATAAAGTCGGGCGAGGATACGGTCGATCAGGCTGATCTCTTCCAGCTTATAATCCCTGTCCGCTTGTGCAACGCGCACCATAAGCGCCCCGAGTGCAAGTTCAGCGTCTGGGTCGGGCAGATTGTCGTGTTGTGGCGGGCGGAAAGCCTGAAAGAGTTTTTTCAACATGGTCAGAGATTATTCCATATTTGATAACCCGCCAAGCACGGACTATCGCGCAAGGCTCAGAATGATCAAAAGACCGCCTGCTACAGCCGGATAGCGCGCTGGGTCAGAGTACCTTTCGCGCTTCGTCTTGCAGCCAGGCCAGCATTTTCCGATAGGGTACAGGGCCATAGCTTATACGCGCGACTCCCAGCCCAGCCAAAGTGGCGGTGTCCGGTGTGCCGGGTAATGCTATGATATTTAGCGGCAGGTCGATTGACTTTACCAACCGGGCAATCATGGCCTGATCCCGTAGGCCGGGGGCAAAGAATCCGCTGGCCCCTGCATCTGAATAGGCTTGTGCTCGGACCATTGCCTCTTCCAGCATCGCATCATCATGGGTTTCGGGCTGCGCCTTCAGGAAAATGTCGGTCCGCGCGTTGATAAACGCAGGAACGCCAGCCGCATCGCAGCCTTCACGCATCGCGCTGACACGGGCGGCCTGAGTTTCAATATCGTACAAGTCTTTTGATCCGATGATCTGGTCTTCGAAGTTGAAGCCGACAACGCCGGATTCAAGGGCCAGCCTGATATTGGCAGAGATACCCTGAGCATCAGCCGCATACGCACCTTCGAAATCCAGAGTAACCGGTAGATCAACGGATTCGACAATCCGGCGAGCATTGTCCAGCGCGACCTGCATCGGGATGTTTTGGCCGTCGCTGAACCCTTGTGCCATCGCAACAGGAGCGCTTCCAGTGGCAATGGCTTGGGCGCCAGCGTCGCGCACGGCACCGGCACTGCCAGCATCCCAGATATTGTACAGGATAACCGGTTCGCCCTTTTTGTGCAGAGCCGCGAATGTCAGTGCTTTGGTGATCTGATCGGTCATGGCCGGTCTCCTATCTCTGAGTTGCGGACAGTTAACCGTGCAAAGGGTCAGCGCGTACAGTCTTTTCGCGCTGACCGATACAATCTGCTTTCGTGCCTGGTGTCAGACCAGACGCGAGGTGTCCTTGGCAGCGCGCACAAAGTCGCGGAACAAAGGATGCGGGTCGAACGGCTTTGATTTCAGCTCGGGGTGGTACTGGACCCCGATGAACCACGGATGATCCGACCACTCGACGATTTCTGGCAACCGCCCGTCGGGGGACATGCCTGAGAAATTGAGACCGGCTTTTTCCAGCTTGTCGCGGTATTTGATGTCCACTTCATAGCGGTGGCGGTGGCGCTCCTCGATGGCGGTACCGCCATAGACTTCGGCCACTTTTGACCCTTCGGCCAGAACCGCGTCATAGGCGCCCAGGCGCATGGTGCCGCCCTTGTCATCACCGATTTTGCGTTCGACCTTGTGATTGCCCTGCACCCATTCTTTCAGGTGATAGACCACCGGTTCGAACCGCTTTTTACCGGATTCATGGTCGAATTCCTCGGACCCGGCCTCTTTGATGCCAGCGGCATTTCGCGCGGCCTCAATTACGGCCATCTGCATGCCCAGGCAGATGCCCAGGTAGGGCACCTTATGTTCGCGGGCATATTGCGCAGCCTTGATTTTGCCTTCGGTACCGCGCTCACCGAATCCGCCGGGCACGAGGATCGCGTGGAAGCCTTCCAGATGCGGGGCGGCGTCTTCGGTATCGAACACCTCGGCATCGACCCATTCGACCTTGACGCGCACCCGGTTGGCCATGCCGCCATGGGTCAGCGCCTCGGCAATCGACTTATAGGCGTCTTCCAACTGGGTGTACTTACCGACGATGGCGACCTTCACTTCGCCCTCGGCGTTGTGGATGCGATCACTGACGTCTTCCCATTTGGTCAGATCGGGCTTGGGGGCAGGGCTGATCTGGAAGGCATCCAGAACCGCCTGATCCAGTCCCTCGCGGTGATAGGCGAGCGGAGCATCGTAGATGGTGCTGAGGTCCTGCGCAGCAATCACGCTATCGGGGCGGACGTTACAGAACAAAGCCAGCTTTTCACGTTCCTTGGTCGGGATCGGGCCTTCGGACCGGCAGACCAGAATGTCGGGGGCGAGACCGATCGAACGCAGCTCTTTCACCGAGTGCTGGGTTGGTTTGGTTTTCAATTCGCCCGAGGCTTTGATGTAGGGCAGCAGGGTCAAGTGCATGAACAGGCATTGGCCGCGTGGTTTGTCCTGGCTGAATTGGCGGATGGCCTCAAAGAAGGGCAGGCCTTCGATATCGCCCACGGTGCCGCCGATCTCGCACAGCATGAAATCAACCTCATCCTCGCCTATGGCGATGAAATCCTTGATCTCATTGGTGACGTGCGGGATCACCTGAATGGTTTTGCCCAGGTAATCGCCGCGGCGTTCTTTTTCCAACACGTTGGAATAAATCCGCCCGGAACTGACCGAGTCGGTTTTGCGCGCGGCTACGCCGGTAAAACGTTCGTAATGGCCAAGGTCCAGATCGGTTTCTGCCCCGTCATCTGTAACGAACACTTCGCCATGTTCAAAGGGCGACATCGTGCCCGGATCGACATTCAGATAGGGGTCCAGCTTGCGCAGACGCACCGAATACCCTCGGGCTTGCAACAGCGCGCCCAAAGCCGCCGAAGCCAATCCTTTGCCCAAGGATGAAACCACACCACCAGTGATGAAAATAAAACGCGCCATGTTTTTCGGCTGCTCCCCGTGAGACGTCAATATCAGCTGCCCGGCGGTTCAAGAAAAACCGCTGCATCACGGGACTTCACGTATAAAGGATTCGCGCCAATAGCGCAAGAGAACCGCAAGATGCTGTTGCAGTTCTCTTTTCGGTTTCTAGGTTTTGTGTGTCAGTTGGCCTGCGGGATCAAAGGCGCGTTGTCACCCTGTGCCGGAGGCAACAGGTCATCCGCCGACGGAATTGCCGGTGTGCTTTCTTCGGTCGCGGCCGGTGCCTGTGTCCCAATCCGGTCAAGCACAGAGCTGCCCGAGGATTTTTGTGCCGCCAGAATGGTCAGCGTGATCGAAGTGACGATAAAGCACGCGGCTAAAATCCAGGTCACCTTGCCCAATGCTGTTGCAGCCGACCGGCCAGCCATGGCACCGCCTCCGCCGCCACCCATGCCAAGGCCGCCGCCTTCGGACCGCTGCATCAGGACGACGGCGATCAGGCCCAAAGCCAGAAGAAGATGGATAATGAGAACGACGTTTTCCATGGTGGTCCTGTACAGCGTGGCGTGTATCGCGAGGTACTTATGCAAGTTTGGTTCCGGGGGCAAGTCACGAGTTACCATCACGCCAAGTGATCTTCGGGATCACAGCAAAGAGACTGGACAGGCAAGGGGATGGTAAAGCAGGCTGCGACCCATGCCACATGACGATCCCGACCATCCGCACGCCATATTGCCGCCTGAACCCGCCCTTCGCGTCAAGGCGCTGGAAACGATTCTGACCCGCAAGGGTTTGATCGACCCGGCCGCTTTGGATGAGATCATCGACACTTACCAAAACAAGATTGGCCCGCAGAACGGTGCCCGGGTTGTTGCCAAAGCCTGGACTGATCCGGCCTTTAAGGCAGCACTGCTTAAGGATGCAACGCCCGAGGTGGCAAAGCTTGGCTTTTACGGTCGGCAAGGCGAGCACATAGTTGTTGTCGAAAATACCCCTGATCTCCACAACATGGTCGTTTGCACGCTTTGCAGTTGCTACCCATGGCCTTTGTTGGGGATTCCACCGGGGTGGTATAAATCGGATGCCTATCGTGCGCGGGCCGTGCGTGAGCCGCGTAAAATTTTGTCAGAGTTCGGAGTTTTTCTGGCGGATGAGACAGCCGTGCGGGTTTGGGATTCAACGGCCGAGATACGCTATCTTGTTCTACCCATGCGCCCCGATGGCACCGATAGGATGACCGAAGACGACCTGACCGCGCTTGTGACCCGTGACAGTATGATCGGAACCGGCCTGCCAAAGGTGCCGTCATGACCCGCGTTCACGATATGGGAGGACGGTTCGGCGACGGTCCGGTGATCCCCGAATCCCAAGATGCAGCGATTTTCCCAGAAGAATGGCACGGGCGCGCATTGGCACTGACATTGGCTGCCGGGTTTCTGGGACAATGGAATATCGACATCTCGCGCCATGCACGCGAACGACTGTCGCCCAAAGACTATGCACGATTCTCTTACTACGAAAAATGGGTGTCAGCACTTGCAGATCTGTTGGTAGAGCAGGGGGTCCTGACTTTGGAAGACCTTCTGGGCCAAGGAACGGATGCTTCACATCCTTTGGCTTCCCGCGCGCTGACAGCTGGGGCGGTTGAGGGCACACTGTCCAAAGGCGGTCCGGCTGATCGACCCTCGAATATCGCGGTGCAGTTTGATCCCGGCCAAAAGGTGCGTACAGTACGACCGGCTGCCAACCGCCTGAAAATCGGTGGTCATACCAGGTTGCCATCTTACGCTTCCGGCGCTCGCGGTCGGATATTGCGCCTGCATGGGACGCATGTTTTGCCGGATTCCAATGCTCATGGTCTGGGAGAGGCACCTGAACCATTATATGCGGTTGCATTCCCGGCCTCGGAGCTTTGGGCCGATCCCGAGAACCGAAATGACGAGGTCATATTAGATCTGTGGCAAAGCTATCTGGTGCCCGATGAGTGAGTGTAACGCACAGCCATTACCCGAGCCGGCATTCGCAGAGCCCTGGCATGCACAGGCCTTTGCGGTCACGGTCGCGCTGAATGAAGCGGGACGATTCGAATGGTCGGAATGGGCCGATCGATTTTCGAAGATGCTAAAACGCCATGGTCTGAGCAAAGAGCTGAATGGTGGCAACGACTATTTCCATGCCTGGCTGGAAACACTCGAGGCCTATTTAGCCGAAATGGGTGACGCGAACCCAAGTGATGTCGCCGCAGTCTCGTTGGATTGGGAGAAAGCCTATCTGACGACTCCACATGGTGAACCCGTTCATTTGTCGAATGGCTAGAAAGGGGGCGCTGCCCCCGCCGCGACTCCCCCGAGGTATTTTGAGCCAGATGAAGCAAGGGATCCTCTCTTCATCTGGCCAAAAATACCTCCGCCGGAGGCACCACGCACAGCGTGGTTATGATCTGCGGCGAATTATCGGTTTCCCTGTCGCTGACACATCGCTATACGAGCCGGGTTTGATATCTCAGCGCAAAAGGACCAGATATGGCCAATGTGGTTGTTGTCGGCGCCCAGTGGGGTGACGAAGGAAAAGGCAAGATCGTCGATTGGCTCAGTGAACGGGCCGATGTGATCGCGCGTTTTCAAGGCGGGCATAATGCCGGTCATACGTTGGTAATCGACGGTGCCGTCTATAAGTTGCACGCTCTGCCATCCGGTGTGGTACGTGGCGGCAAGCTGAGTGTCATCGGCAATGGCGTTGTTCTGGACCCCTGGCACCTGCTGAAAGAGATCGCAACGATCCAGGCGCAGGGAGTCGAGATATCGCCCGAAACGCTGATGATCGCAGAGAACACTCCGCTGATCCTGCCCATCCACGGTGAACTGGACCGCGCACGCGAAGAGGCGGCAAGCAAAGGAACCAAGATCGGCACCACCGGTCGTGGAATCGGCCCCGCATATGAAGATAAGGTTGGGCGGCGTTCTGTGCGGGTTGCTGACCTGGCAGACGAAGCGACCCTTGAGGCACGTGTAGATCGCGCGCTGCAGCACCATGACCCGCTGCGCAAGGGATTGGGGATCGAACCCGTGGACCGCGATGCACTGATTGCTCAGCTGAGGGAAATTGCGTCCGAGATTCTGCCTTTCGCAGCACCCGTTTGGAAAGTACTGAACGAAAAGCGCAAGGCTGGTAAGCGTATTCTGTTTGAAGGCGCGCAGGGTGCCCTTCTGGACATCGACTTTGGAACCTATCCGTTTGTGACCTCGTCCAACGTGATCGCCGGTCAGGCGGCGACCGGTGTCGGCATCGGGCCCGGCTCGATTGATTTTGTCCTTGGCATCGTAAAGGCTTACACGACCCGTGTGGGTGAGGGGCCGTTTCCAACCGAATTGGATGATGCGGATGGCCAGCGTCTGGGTGAGCGTGGGCACGAGTTTGGTACCACCACCGGGCGCAAGCGGCGTTGCGGCTGGTTTGATGCCTGTCTGGTGCGCCAAACCTGTGCCACTAGCGGCGTAAACGGTATTTCGCTGACCAAGCTGGACGTGCTGGACGGATTCGAGACGCTGAAAATCTGTGTTGCATATGACCTTGACGGTAAGCGTCTGGATTATCTTCCCACTGCAGCCGATCAGCAAGCACGATGCACTCCGATCTACGAAGAAGTGCCTGGTTGGAGCGAATCCACCGAAGGCGCGCGCAGCTGGGCGGATTTGCCCGCAAACGCCATCAAATATGTGCGTCGGGTCGAAGAGTTGATCGAATGTCCGGTTGCATTGCTGTCTACTAGCCCAGAGCGGGATGACACCATTTTGGTGACAGACCCGTTTGCTGACTGATGGCCGGCGAACAGAAAAATGGCCTGAGCTATAAAGCGCGTCGTCGTTGGTCGATGGTGCTGCTGCTGATTGGCCTGCCGGCTTATATCGTTGCGGTGGTGACGGTGATAAACTGGTTGGACCGGCCACCAATTTGGTTGGAACTTCTGGTATACGTAGCGCTCGGCATTTTGTGGGCTCTGCCTTTCAAATTCATCTTCAAAGGTGTCGGAAAAGAAGATCCTAACGGATCCTCTGACTGAGCGGCCTATGCCGGGCTCATCCTGCGGTGGGTTCATACGCCTGCCCACAAAAGATCGCCCAATGAAAAAGGGCCGGAGTTGGTCTCCGGCCCTTCTTTCTTTTCGGTTTGAATTCAGCCTGCGGCGCGTTCATCTCCGTCAGGGCGGAACCCTATCTCGTCCGAAGCCGCAAACCGACCTCCGCCAGCTTTCTCAATCTTGCCGTCGCGCAGCAGTTGCCCGAATGAGCGCAGGCTTTCCTCGCGATTAAAATCGTCCTGCTTGAGAGAACGGATCTTGTTCATCAGTTGCGGGCGCGAGAACTGTTCCTGTCCTTCGATGAACGACAGATAAGATGCCGCAGCTTCCAGCAGGTCCGGCAGAGATTGTGCGCCCTGTTCCTGCGCATAGTGCGCAAAGCCGCTTTCCTCGATCGGAAGACCCAGCGGTTTGGATTTTACACGGCGCGGAGAAATCGGCCCCATTTCATCCTCGTCTTTATTGTCGATGCGCTGTTCAGCAACCAGCTTGAGGGGAGCGGCAGGCTCTACCTTGGGACGGGCAGTTGTAACATTGCTTTCGGGGCGGCGCGGGCTGATCTGCTGAGCCTGATTACGGTTCAGCGCATCTGCACGATCAGCATTGGTTGCGGCCACTGCATTGCGCAGACGGGAATATGTCTCGCGCTGAGTGGCCGTCGCGGGATCATCCATCTGTTCGACCGCCTTTTCCATCAGGCGAGAAACGTCCTCGTCCAGGTTCGGTTCCTCAGGCAGAGGCTCGGATGCACGGGCGGACAACACGGCTTCGACGCTGGCGATTTCGTCAAGCAGAGTTTCCTCGTCTTCTTCGGTCAAATAGCCGGCAACCTCTTCAGGTTCGTCTGCGTCCGCCGAAATGTCTTCTGTCAGGATATTGTCGATTTCGTCGCTCTCGGCTTCGTCCGTCTCGGCACTCAGATCCGAAAACAAAACCTCTTCTGCCTCGACAGTGGTCACATCGTTGGCGATGGGTGCGACATCAATTTCTGGCACGGCGGGGGTCTCTTGGGCCGGGCCTTCGATCTCTGCCTCTTCCGCGGCGGGTGGGGGCATGTCAATCTGAGGTTCGGGCTCAAATTCCTGAGCCGCTTCAACCTCTGTATCGGCCGCGGGGGATTCGACCAGATCTGTGGGGGTCAGAGTTCCGGCCTGAAAGGCAGCCGATACGGCATCAGTTGGGCCGGTTTCGGATTTCATCAGGGGCGAATCTTCATCCTCGGCGTAGATCACCGAGTTTTCTTCGCTATGAGAGACTACCGCCCGGATCCGTTGCAGCTTTGCGGCGATACTATCGGCGGCGGGTTCGGGTCGACCCTCAACCGGCTCGGCCTCTGCGATGGGCGCGGACTGTGAGGAGGCAGCGGTATAGGCCGGAGCACTCGGGGTACTGGGCGGGGTCATGGGCGCGGTAGAAAGGGACGGTGAAGCGGCACGGTCTTGCGCCCGCAGAAGCAATCCGTTTTCGCTCTGGCTGGCTTCGACTTTACGCGTCGCATCTCGCTGAGCAATGCGGGTCAGCATTTCGGCGTCTGGTTGCGGGGGTTCGGACCCAAAATACCTGTCATCCGCTGCAAGGTCGCGGAAGTATTCGGCAATCGACTTCATCGTTTCAAAAGAATCGTCAAATCCTTCCAAAGTGCACGAGAAGGTTCCGTAGGAAACTGTCAAAACCTTGTTATTCTGTACCATCAGACGTACGTCCTCTACAAACTACACGAGCCATCAGCCCGGTCGTGGGCAGAGCTATTGGCTCAGAACTTTGTCCATGAACCTATCATTTTGTGGTCTCAATGTGTCAAAACCCGGAAAAAATGATCAATCTCATGAAAAAGACGCGAATTGTACGTTCGAAAGAGTCAATCACGCTGGTTGGAAGCGGTCAAATTGGCCCTGAAGATTTGGATTTGGCGTTGATTCGCACAAAGTTGGCCGTCGCCGCGGATGGTGGGGCGGCAAGTTTGTTGGAAATTGGGCGCATTCCAGACGCTGTTATCGGTGATTTTGATTCGCTCGATCCGGATCACAAAGATCAGATTCCGCTGGATCGACTGTTTCCAATTGGCGAACAAAATAGCACGGATTTCGACAAGGCCCTGCGCAGTACCGAGGCGCCGCTGGTGATTGGGGTTGGTTTTCTCGGGGGGCGTCTGGATCACCAGTTAGCAGCACTCAATGTCTTGGTTCGCAGGCAAGATCAGCCCTGTATTCTGATTGGCGAAAGTGAGATTATCTTTCACGCACCCCCCCAAATCTCGGTTTCGATGGCGCCTCGAGATGTCGTCTCATTGTTTCCATTACAGCGTGTATCAGGGCAAAGCCGCGGCCTTGAATGGCCAATCGACGGGTTGGTGATGGAGCCGAACGGCGCTGTCGGAACGTCCAACCGCGCATTGGGCTCGGTTGAATTGCGTATGGATGGGCCGGGCCTTTTGGTAATGTTTCCCAGGGCGATGCTGGATCAGGTCATGCAGGCGCTTCTGTCGGGGCCGTCCGGGCGCTGGCCCGCTCACGCAGAATGACATAGAGGCCGGCGGCGATGGTGATGCAGATGCCCAAAGCGGCGACACCGTCGGGCAGGTCGCGAAAGATCAGCCAGCCAAACACCGTGGCGACCGGGATTTCGAGATACTGCATCGGGGCCAATGTTGCAGAGGGTGCATATCGCAGCGACCAGGTCATGAACAGATGTGCGACCGTGCCGAGAAGCCCGATTGCAAGCAAAAGCCAGATATCGCCCAAATTCGGAGCAATCAGGGACAGCTCCCAGATTCCGGCGGGTGTTCCCACCAACAGGGCAGGCAGTAGGATGACAGAAGCTATGACGCCCGACACGGCCTGAAGCGCAATGGGATCTGTAGCTTTTGCAATTTGCCGGGTCACGAGCATGAACAGGGCAAACACCACCGCGACGACAAGTGGAAGCAAAGCCGCATATCCGACCTCGGCAAAGCTGGGTTGAATGACAAGCAATGTACCACCAAAGCCCACAAGGCACGCAATCAGGCGTCGTTTGCCGACTTCTTCCTTTAGTACCAGTTTGCCAAGAAGCAACATGATAAACGGCATAACAAAGGCGATGGCCACAGCGTCGGCCAGCGGCAGGTATTGCAGGGCAGAGAACATCGCGGCGATGCCGACGATGTGCAGCAGGGTTCTTATGACAGCCAGGCGAAATATACGCCCCTGCATGCGCCAGGGCCTGCCAGTCCAGGCGACCAGCGGAACCAACAACATGGCTTGAATGGCAAACCGGACAAAGACCAGCATTCCAAGCGGCACGGTTTCACCCAGTAATTTGGCGACCGCGTCCCCCAACGGTGCGAGCGCACAAAAGCCAAGCATCAGCACGATGCCAAAAACGGGACGATCCTGTGTCATGCAGCGACGCAAGCGCTTTGGCTGAACAGGGGAAAGGCGAAAGCTAGGGGTCGGGCAGCGGTTGTACTTTGGTGTAGTCCGGGCCGATGCAGATCGGCAGCCCGTCATCCAGTTTCAGCCAGCCCAGCTGCTCTTCATGCGCGACATGCAGCGTAGGCTGCAGTTGGTTAGGGTCGTCCAGAAGGGCCACATACAGATGCATCACGCCGGACATCGTGTCGGACCGGAATGAGATCGGCGAGCCGCAATCAGGACAAAAGCTGCGTTCTACGCCGGGTGAGGATGCGAATGTCTTTGGTTCCTGGCCCGTCCATTTCAACTGTCCGTCGCGGACCCCGAAATAAGCTGTCATCGGGGCCGCGCATTGTCTGCGGCAACTGTCGCAGTGGCAGATCACACAGGACAGAACGGGCGAGTCCACCCGAAATGAAACCTTACCGCAAAGACAATGGCCTTCCATTTCGCTTCCCCGCGTTGCCTCAGCAATTCGGCACGTTCACCGCCAAACCGCCCAAAGACGTTTCCTTATACTTTTCGTGCATGTCGTGCCCGGTCTGCCGCATGGTTTCGATGACAGCGTCCAGCGGTACGAAATGGTGACCATCTCCACGCAGGGCCAAAGAGGCTGCCGACACCGCCTTGATCGCACCCAGCCCGTTGCGTTCGATACAGGGTACTTGAACCAGCCCGGCGACAGGATCACAGGTCATGCCCAGATGATGCTCGAGCGCGATCTCAGCGGCATTTTCCACCTGTTCCGGCGTGCCGCCCATAACCGCGCACAGCCCGGCTGCAGCCATGGCTGCGGCGCTGCCGACTTCAGCCTGACACCCGGCCTCGGCGCCCGAGATCGAGGCGTTGTATTTGACCAGCCCGCCAATAGCGGCCGCAGTTAGCATGAAATCTTCGATGTGGTTCTCTGAAGCACCGGGTACATGGTCCAGATAATAGCGCATTACCGCTGGAAGAACCCCGGCAGCACCATTGGTGGGGGCGGTCACCACCTGACCGCCAGCTGCGTTTTCTTCGTTTACGGCCATGGCGTAAACGCTCATCCAGTCGTTGATCGTGTGGGGGGCGTTCAGATTCATGCCACGTTCGGCCATCAACGCGTCATAGATGCCTTTGGCGCGACGACGCACGTTCAAACCGCCTGGCAGAATGCCGTCGGTGGTCAGACCGCGCTCGATACAGTCGTTCATGACCTGCCATAGGCGCGCGGTGCCTTTGGCAAAACTGTCTGCACAGCCGCGCGCGATCTCGTTGGCGCGCTTCATCTCGGCGATGCTTTTGCCGCTGGTTTTGGCCATGTCCAACATCTCGACCGCCGATTTGAAAGGAAAGGGCACCGGTGCGCCTTCATCTGTTGCCTTGCCCTGGGCCAGTTCTTCCTCGGTCAGAACAAAGCCGCCACCGATCGAGTAATAGACCTGCCGCAGGATCACGTCGCCCTGTGCGTCCGTGGCCATCAGGACCATACCGTTAGCATGGCCCGGCAGATTGTTTTCATAGTCGAAAACCAGATCGGCCTTGGGATCGAACTGCAGCGTGGGCAATCCTTCGGGGGTCACGCTGTGGGTCTCACTTATGCCAGCCAGTGCGGCCTCGGCCCGTTCGTGATCATATGTGTCGGGCACAAATCCGGCCAGGCCCAGGATCGTGGCGCGATCGGTTGCGTGGCCGACACCGGTAAAGGCCAGCGACCCGTGCAGCGACCCGCGCAGCCCTGAAAATTCGAACGGAGAGGCGCGCATCATGTCCAGAAACCGCGCGGCAGCAACCATTGGTCCCATCGTATGGGACGAGGACGGGCCAATGCCCACTTTGAACATATCGAAGACAGACAGAAACATATCAGGTAGCAAAGCCTTCCGGTGGGTTAGCATAGGTTGGTGAGGTAAAGGGTGTAACCCCTAAACCCTCGGCCGCGATTGCGGCGCGTGTGGCGGGGCGCGTCTCCAACTGCATCAGCATTCGCTGCAGATGCGGCGTGTCAGCGATCTGAAACCAGCTGCGATCAGCCTTCGCAGGATAGAGCGCCATCCAGCGCATCTGACAGGCCAGATAATAACTCAGGACCGATGGTATGTCCGGGCTCAGCCAGGGCGGCGCGCTTTTCGCAACTTCTTCAAGCTGGCGCAAGTGCTGGCGCAAACGAGGGCGGATACCGGCGCGCAAAGGATTGACCTGCGCTGCGTCTATATATTTTTCGGCGTAAAACAGAATACGCAGATCAGCGTGCAGCGTATTGGAGGCAAAGAACAGCCACTTCAGAAACGCGGCGCGGTTGCTGTCCATGGGGGTAGGGGCCAGCCGGCCATGCGTATCCGCCAGCCACAACAAGATAGCAGCGGTTTCGAAGATCGGCCCCTGTGGTGTTTCCAATACCGGGATCAGCCCATTGGGGTTCAGCACGCGATATTCCGGGCTGTCCTGTGCGCTTTGGCGGCGGTCTACCAGAACCGTTTCATAGGGCAGGCACATCTCTTCCAGCGCCAGCCGGATGACCAGCGAAGCATTGTCCGGGGCATAGTGCAGGCAGTAAGGCGTGTTCATGCGAACTATGTATACCTCACGTATGTTTTCAACAGACCTGATTGCGACGTTTCCCATAGGAAACGCGTAGTTTCGCGACATGTTGGTCTACCGATCCGGACAATTCTCTCTCGCAGTTGTCGTAGGCATTCCGTATAAGTTCCGCAGCAAATTAGGGGGATGCTGAAATGGCCGGTGATCTGTCGCCCATCGACACTGCAAAATACGTCGCAGCACGCCGTGCGGCTGACATGGTGCAGAATGGGATGCGAGTCGGCCTGGGAACCGGATCGACCGCTGCATGGATGGTGCGTCGGTTGGGGGAACGGGTCAGAGAAGAAGGTCTGGCGATCAAGGGTGTTCCGACATCGACCCGGACGGCCCAACTGGCCCGTGAACTGGGCATTGAGGTTGTTTCCCTGGATCAGGCGGGATGGCTGGACATCACTATCGACGGTGCGGACGAATTCGACAGAGAGCTTAATCTGATCAAGGGCGGCGGCGGCGCGCACCTGCAGGAAAAGATCGTAGCCACGGCCAGCGACCAGATGGTGGTCATCGCCGATGCCGGCAAAGAGGTCGAGACTCTGGGTGCCTTCCCATTGCCGGTCGAGGTGATCCCCTTTGGCTGGCAGACCACACGCACCCTGATCGAAGAGGTGCTGGATACCATGGATGTTCTCGGTACCCGCTCGGCGCTTCGCATGAACGGAGAAGCGCCGTTTGTCACGGATGAAGGCAATCACGTGCTGGACCTGCATTTGCAACGGATCGGAAACCCAAGGCAGATGGCGCTGGTGCTGAACCAGGTACCCGGCGTGGTCGAGAACGGGTTGTTCATCGACATTTGCGACAAGGTCGTGATCGGTTATGGAGATGGCCGGGTCGAACTGCGCGACATCAACGAGGGAACGGTGGAACTGGACGAGTTGTTCGATGGCGGCAAAGACAACCTGTTCACGGATTTGGCGGATTAAGGTATGAGCACCTCTCCGGTTGCTGAATACCGCGAAACTGAAGCAGATTTGGCTGCGCGAGCCAGGACGCTAAAACGCAACCTGATAAAGATCGGGATTGCGGCTGTGGTGGCGGCGTGGGGTTTTGTTTCCGCGGGGTGGACAGGTGGCACGCTTTTCACATTGGTGCTCGTTGTCCTTACTTCCGTCGTGTTGTTCATGAACTATCTAGTCTCACTCAATATGCCGTCGCTTGTGGCCCTAGTGGACTCTGGTGGATTGAAGCTACGCACGCGTAGAGGAATGATCCAAGACATTGTTTGGCCTGATGTACGCTACATTGATGCGTTGGACGAAACCGAGCAAAAACGACGCCCTATTTTTTTTGTTAGCTTCAACAAGTCAGATGGCGGGCATGAGTGTTTACCCCTTCCGTTGCAATCCATGCCGAAACCCATATCTGAGTGTTTCGTAGAGACGATTGAGCATTATCGACCAAATCTGTATGCGTCTTGGCAAGATCAACTGTCCCAGTGGTCCAGTCTGGGCCGTCATGAGTGACCGGGTACATCATTGATGATGGCTCGATAGCGTTGTCAGAAAACTGAAAGAGGCACTGTAAATGAGCTTTGACTATGATCTTTTCGTCATCGGAGGCGGCTCGGGCGGGGTCCGGGCGGCGCGTGTGGCGGCTGGCGAAAACGGGGCCAAAGTGGCGTTGGCGGAAGAGGATCGCTATGGCGGGACCTGCGTGATCCGCGGATGTGTCCCCAAAAAGCTGATGGTTTTTGCCAGCGAATTCTCTGGCATGGTCGAAGATGCGCAGGCCTATGGCTGGGACGTCAAACCCGGTGCATTTGACTGGGATTTCTTTCGCGGCAAACTCCATGCCGAGCTGGACCGGCTGGAAGGCATCTATCGCAACATCCTGAAAAACAACGGCGTCGAAAGCTTTGATCAGCGTGCACACGTGGTGGACGCACATACCGTCGAGCTGGCCGATGGCACCCGCATGACGGCCAAGCATATTCTGGTGGCCACAGGCGGACGCCCTGTTGTGCCCGAGTTTCCGGGCTCGGACCTGGCGATCACCTCGAACGAGATTTTCCATCTGGAAAAATTGCCCGGAAGCATCCTGATCGTTGGTGGCGGTTATATCGCCAGCGAGTTTGCAGGAATCATGAACGGCATGGGCGTGAAAACCACCCAGTTCTACCGCGGTGCGCAAATCCTGCGGGGCTTTGACGAAGAAGCGCGCGGTCTGATCAGCGAAGAGATGTGCCAGAACGGCATCGATCTGCATCTGGGCACCAATGTGCTTGAGATGGCCAAGGACGGCGACAAGATTCGCGTAAAGGCCACCAATGGCACGGAACAGCTGTTTGACGTGGTCATGTATGCCACTGGTCGCGCGCCCAATGCCGACAATCTGGGGCTTGAGGCCATCGGCGTTGAACGCGGCCGCAAGGGTGAGATCATCGTGGATGATTACAGCCAGACCGGCGTGCCCTCGATCTATGCGATTGGCGACGTGACGGATCGGGTAAACCTGACTCCGGTTGCGATCCGCGAGGGGATGGCTTTTGTCGAAACCGTATTCAAAGGCAACCCGACACCTGTGGATCACGACCTGATTCCAACTGCGATTTTCACGCAGCCGGAATTCGGCACGGTCGGGTTGAGTGAAGAAGACGCTGCAGCCCAAGAGCCGGTCGAGATCTATGCAACCTCGTTCAAGCCGATGCAAAAGGCATTCGCAGGTGGCACGCAGCGGGTTTTGATGAAACTGATCGTCTCTCAGGCCACGCGTAAGGTACTGGGCTGTCACATTGTGGCGCCGGGCGCTGGCGAGATGATTCAACTGGCTGGCATTGCCGTCAAAATGGGCGCAACCAAGGAAGATTTCGACCGCACCGTTGCGGTTCATCCGGTCATGGCGGAAGAACTGGTAACAATGCGTCATCCTGTGCGTACGGCTTGATTTGCAACCGCGCGCACACAAGTTACAAGGGAACCCGTGATCACACGGTTCAACACAAGGGAATAGATAAAAATGGCGGGCAACAGCGGCGGCCCCTGGGGGGGCGGAGGCTCTTCTGGCGGCGGAGGAAATCGGGGTGATAACGGAGACGGGCGCAAGCCTCCTGAAAACGAGGGCCCGCAGATCCCCGAGATCGACGAGCTGATGAAAAAAGGCCAGGAACAGCTGCGCGTCCTGATGGGCGGCGGCGGTGGCGGCCGTGGTAGCAATGGTTCGGGCGGTGGCGGGGGTGGTCCCATCTTTACCAAAGGGACTATTGCCATTGGGTTGGTGGTGGGTGCAGTCCTTTGGGGGGCGGCCAGCTTTTATACGGTAAAGCCGGAAGAACAGTCGGTAGAGCTGTTTTTGGGTGAATTTTCAAACGTTGGAAATCCCGGTCTGAACTTTGCGCCTTGGCCGTTTGTAACTGCCGAGGTCATTCCTGTGACCCGCGAGCAGAACGAAGACATGGGCGGAGCCCGTGGTAGCGATGATGGCTTGATGCTGACAGGCGACGAAAATGTTGTCGATATCGACTATCAGGTGGTCTGGAACATCAATGACCCGGCCAAGTATCTGTTCAATTTGCGCGACCCGCGCCAGACGATCCGCGCCGTGTCGGAATCGGCCATGCGCGAGATCATTGCACAAAGCGAGCTGGCACCGATCCTGAACCGAGATCGGGGTGTGATCGCTGATCGCTTGCAGGAATTGATTCAGTCGACGATGGACAGCTATGATTCCGGCGTGAACATTGTGCGTGTCAACTTTGACAAAGCCGACCCGCCACAGGACGTAATCGCGGCCTTCCGCGACGTTCAGGCCGCCGCACAAGAACGTGACCGTCTGCAGAACGTCGCCGACGCCTATGCCAATAAGGTACTGGCCGAAGCACGTGGTGAAGCCGCGCAAGTTGTGGAAGAGGCCGAAGGATATCGCGCCCAGCAGATCAACAGTGCTCAAGGTGAAGCCAGCCGCTTTAGCGCGGTTCTGGAAGAATACTCCAAAGCGCCGGATGTAACGCGCAAACGTTTGTATCTGGAGCGGATGGAGCAGATTCTGGGTGATGTCGACAAGATCATACTGGACGAAAACTCGGCCGGTCAGGGACAGGGCATTGTGCCGTATCTGCCGCTGAACGAACTGCGCCGCAATCAATCGGGGGAGAGCAACTGATGCGTAAGTCACCCATTATCCTCATCCTTGTGGTGATCCTCGGCGTTGTTGCGCTGTCATCGATCTTTATCGTGGACGAACGCCAGCGCGCATTGGTTCTGCAATTCGGCCGTGTGGTCGCGGTTAAGGAAGAGCCTGGTCTGGCGTTCAAAATTCCACTTATTCAGGAAGTTGTCCGTTATGACGACCGTATCCTGTCCATCGACGTTCAACCGCTTGAAGTGACGCCGTTGGATGATCGTCGTCTGGTAGTCGATGCCTTCGCACGGTACCGGATTTCCGATCTGAACCAGTTCCGCCAGGCGGTTGGTGTCGGTGGTATCCCGGTTGCCGAGGATCGTCTGGACCGCATCTTGCGCGCTGAAACCCGCGAAGTTCTGGGTTCAGTTTCGTCCCGTGACATCCTGAGCTCGGACCGGGCTGCACTGATGCTGCGTATCCGCAATAGTGCGATTGCCGAGGCACTTGCGCTGGGTGTGACCGTCATTGACGTGCGTCTGAAAGCGACCGATCTGCCGCAGGCCAACCTCGAAGCGACGTTTGACCGGATGAAGGCCGAGCGGGAGCGGGAAGCTACAGACGAACGTGCCCGTGGTAATGAGGCGGCACAGCGCGTACGTGCCCAGGCCGACAGGACCGTTGTCGAACTGGTGTCGGATGCGCGGCGTGAGGCTGAGATCATTCGCGGTGAGGCTGACGCCGAACGCAATGCGATCTTTGCCGAAGCTTACGGTGCGGACCCTGAATTCTTCGAATTCTATCGTTCGCTGACCGCCTATCAGAATGCTTTGCAGGGCGGTAACAGCTCGATGGTATTGAGCCCGGATTCCGAGTTCTTCAACTATCTCAAATCACCCACCGGCCGGGGCCAATCGGCGGGGCAGGCGTCTGAATAATGGGTATGATCCTTCTGGCCTTTGGGCTGGTGTTGATTGTCGAGGGGCTGGCCTATGCGCTGGCCCCTTCGCTTATTGAACGTATGCTAGAGGCGTTGCGGTCTATGCCAGAGCAGGCACGTCGGCTTGCAGGATTGTTATGTATGGTGGGAGGTCTCGTGTTGCTATGGGGTGCATATCAGGTCGGGTTTTGAACAACGGCTACACTTCATGGTGATTTCCCCGCGATCCTCAGTTGCGGGCAAGGACAAACCAGCTACATTGGATATCAAGAAGGGCCGCCTGCGGGCGATCCAGATAGTGTTGACGACAAGGAGTTCCCACGTGCAGTCACAAGCGCGCAGTATATCCGTCCGGCGGGACGACGTTGTTGGTTTCATGCGGTTGATGTGGCTGGCCTTTGCCGGGATGCTGCTTGTATTGGCGCAGTCAGTGGCCGCACAGGCGCGGGGCGAAAGCCTGGCTCCGCTGGCCGATAAGATCAGCCCAGCGGTGGTCAACATCACCACTTCGACACTGATTGAGGGACAGACCGGCCCGCAGGGGATCGTTCCCGAGGGCTCTCCGTTCGAAGATTTCTTTCGCGAGTTTCAAGACCGTAACGGGGAAGATGACAACCGCCCGCGCCGCAGCAATTCGCTGGGCTCGGGGTTTGTGATATCCGAGGATGGTTTCATCGTTACTAACAACCACGTTATTGCCGAGGCTGATGAGATACTGGTCGAATTTTTCCCGGGCGACGGTCAACCGAAGAAAGAACTGCCTGCGAAAGTGATCGGTACGGATGAAAAAACCGATATCGCCCTTTTGAAGGTCGAAGCCACCGGGCCGCTGAAATACGTCAAGTTCGGCGATAGTGACATTGCGCGCGTTGGCGACTGGGTGATTGCGATGGGCAACCCGCTGGGGCAAGGGTTTTCGGTTTCGGCGGGGATCGTCTCGGCGCGGAACCGCGCGCTCAGCGGATCTTATGACGACTATATTCAGACCGATGCTGCGATTAACCGGGGGAACTCGGGCGGGCCGCTGTTCAATATGGATGGCGAGGTGATCGGCGTGAATACGGCGATCCTGTCGCCGAATGGCGGTTCGATCGGGATTGGCTTCTCGATGGCCTCGAATGTGGTGGTCAAGGTTGTCGACCAACTGCGCGAGTTCGGCGAGACCCGCCGCGGTTGGCTGGGTGTCCGCATTCAGGACGTGACCGAGGATATGGCCGAGGCGATGGGCCTGGACAAGCCGGGTGGCGCACTGATCAGCGATGTACCCGAGGGCCCGGCCAAAGAGGCTGGCCTGTTGGCCGGTGACGTGATCCTCAGCTTTGATGGTGTCGAGGTCGATGACACCCGTGGATTGGTACGTCAGGTTGGTGAGACAACGGTTGGCAAGTCGGTCCGTGTGGTGGTGCATCGAGATGGCAGCACGCAGACAGTGCTTGTGACTCTGGGCCGCCGCGAAGATGCCGAGCGGGCCGAAAGCGAAGAGGGTGAGGCCGAAGAAGCCCCGGTTGAGGAAAATGCCGATATTCTGGGGCTGACGATATCGCCCGTGACTGAAGCCCTGCGTGCTGATCTGGGGCTGGAGCCGGATACCGAGGGGCTGGTTGTGACCGAAGTGGACGAGGCGTCAGAAGCCTATGCCAAGGGTTTGCGCGCCGGTGATCTGATCACCGAGGCTGGCCAGCAGAAGGTCACTGCGATTTCTGATCTGGAGGACCGGATGGAAGAAGCCCGCACGGCCGGGCGGAAGTCACTGCTGCTTTTGGTGCGGCGCGGTGGAGATCCACGCTTTGTCGCGCTGAGCCTTGAAGAGTGATCTCTTAGGTTGAACAAACAGAAAGGCCAGGGCACCTGCTCTGGCCTTTTTTCTGTGCTGAAAAAAGATGAGCCACACGCCGGGGAAGGCGTATGGCTCTGGTACAGGGAGAGGTCAGTGGACAGATATCGGGGATGATTCTCTGACCTCCTACGGTAACAGTTCCTAACGTAATCTTAATGCGATCCGTCGTATGTGAAGCAGGTCACAACAGGTCAAATGAGGTCGGAATCCGCCAGTTCCCGCAGTGCCTCAAAATCATGGATCATCAGGCCGCCCCGCGAAGCTTCGACAACCTTGTCGCGTTTCCAGGTTGAAATTGTCTTTGAGACAGCTTCGCGCGTGGCACCAACGAATTCGGCCAGCTCGCTTTGGGACAGGGTAATGCGGGTGGTTGGATCGTCTTGAAGGTTGGACAGATGCAGCAGTTTGCGCGCAAGCCGGATAGGCATCGGCAAAAAGACCTGTTCATTCAGTTGCGACCCCATCCACCGCATGCGCAAACCGGCCAGTCGGATCATATCCACCGCAAGGTCAGGATGTTGGCGGATCTGGTTCATGACATCGGACCTACGCACACGCAGCACCCGAGAGGCCTCGGCCGCGGCCACGGTTGCGGTGCGGGGGCCATTGTCGAACAAGCCGATTTCACCAAAGACCTCGCCAGGCTTCATCAATGTCAACGAGAGTTTTCGACCGCTCATCGCCAAGAAGGACACCTCTAGCGTGCCGGCAAGAATGGCATAGAGGGCATCCCCTTCATCCCCTTGTTCGAAAAGGATATCACCAGGTTCGAGAGAAATCTCTGTCGCCTGTGCCGAGAGCATTGATCTCAGCCGGTCTGAAGCTTCGGATAGAAAGCCACTATTTGGGAAAGCCGTCATTTGGTGTGGTGCTCCGGCGGGAAAAGGTGAGTGGTGACACAACTTTTCATAGCCCAAGCGTTTAGCCAAGGATTTTGTTAGGTTTTAGGGCTCTCGCGCTTCACGGAAAAGTCATCCGAAGGGCGGTTGAGAATTTAGCCGTCATTGATGATCGGGATCATCCATATAGCTTTGCAACAGGCTGAACTGCAGCATGAGGAACGCCATAAGGGCAATGGGGAATCCGAAGGTCTCAATCTTGACCCACAGGTCGGTCGACATCGTGCGCCACACGAATTCATTTGCGACGGCCAGAACAGCAAAACACGCACACAGACGACGGGTCAGGATCATCCAGCCTTCGTGTTTCATGGGCAGCATCTCGTCCAGAACATAGGCAAGATAGGATTTCTTTTGCAGCAGCCCGATCCCCAGGATCAGAGCAAACAGGCCATAAACAAGCGTGGTTTTCATCTTGAAGAACCGCTCGTCATTGAACCAGGCGGTCAGGCCGCCGAAGAAAATGACCATGAAAGCTGTAAATATCTGCATCCGGCTTAGCTTGCCGGTCAAGTACCACAGGATGCCCATTGCCCCCAGCATCAGCGGCACAAAAATGATCGTGGCAATGATAAAGCCGGAATACTCGATGCCGCCGATCATAAAGCTGTCATCGCGCAAGCGCAGGTAGATGAAGAAAAAGGCTAGCGGAGGCCCCAGTTCCAGCACCTGTTTCAGAAATGGATTTATGTCGGTCTTGCCTGTCATGTCTCTTGTCCTGCTGCTTACCCGCCCATTTCAACTATTACAGCGCCGAGTGCAATCAATGCCATCAGCGCGATCCGCCTTGGGCCGACGGTTTCTTTCAGAACCAGCCAGCCGATCAGGGCGGCAAAGACGGTGGAGGTTTCCCGCAGAACGGCGGCTTCGCCGACCTTGTCCAACCGCGTGGCCAGCATGATGGCTCCGAAAGATAGAGGGGCGATGATCCCGCCGGCGATGCCGCGCAGCGCCAAGGGTCCCAAGGCCGGGCGATGGGCCATCGCGCGCCAGCGAAAGAACGCATAGATCGGCATCGTCGCCCCGTCGATCATGAAGAACCAGGCCAGAAAGGTGAACGGATCGGCCGTCGCACGAATGCCATAGGCGTCATAGGTGGTATATAACGCCACAAACAGGCCGGTTGCGAGGGCCAAGGCTAGGGCGATCCCAAGCGTTTCGCGATTGGTTTCGAGAAACCGCAGATTATAGGCCGCAAGCCCGAATATCCCGGCCAGCAAGACCGCGACACCAAACCATTGCGTGGCAGAGAAGGTCTCGCCAAACAAAAGATAGGCGCCGAAAACGGTGAACAGTGGTCCGGTGCCGCGCACGACGGGATAGACCACCGTGTAAGAGCCCTTGGTATAGGCCATTGCCTGCAGGGTCTTATAGGCGATGTGGATCAGCCAGACGGTGGCGAAGATTGGCCACATATAGGGTTCGGGCCAGGGCACCACAAAAAACGCGAAAGGTGCAGCCAGAAGACAGTAGCTGGCGTCTATGGCCCCGCGGGACAGCCACGGGTCGTGACGGCCTTTTTGCAAGGCTCCGAACACCGCGTGCAAGAAGGCGGCCATCAGCGCGAGCCCGAGGGCAAGGTCATGGCCCTTGGGCGTGCCTTCCAGAGAGATGAGCCAGTCGCTCAAGACATCGACCTTTCGCGGGTGGAGAGGGTGGGGGACTGTCTGCCCCCCACACCCCCCGAAGATATTTTTAGCCAGTTGAAGTTCGGATCAGCGTTGATCGAGGCCGGTTAGAGCAGCGGCGAATTCTTCGGGATCGAAAGGGGCGAGATCATCGATCTGTTCTCCGACGCCGATTGCGTGAATGGGCAGGCCGAACTTGTCGGCCAGTGCCACCAGCACGCCGCCTTTTGCGGTGCCGTCCAGCTTGGTCATCACCAGGCCGGAGACATCGGCCAGTTTTTGAAAAGTATCAACCTGGCTGAGTGCATTCTGACCGGTGGTGGCGTCCAAAACCAAAAGGGTATTGTGCGGTGCGGTTTCGTCGACTTTGCGGATCACCCGGACGATCTTGGCCAATTCCTCCATCAGGTCGGCACGATTTTGCAGACGACCGGCGGTGTCGATCATCAACAGATCGGCGCCATCCTCTTGTGCGCGGGTCAACGCGTCGAAGGCCAGGGAGGCGGGGTCCGAGCCTTCGGGGGCTGTCAGGACCGGAACGCCTGCGCGGTCGCCCCAGACCTGCAGCTGTTCTACGGCGGCTGCGCGGAAGGTGTCTCCAGCTGCGATCACTACGTTCTTGCCGGCCGCCCTGAACTGGCTGGCTAGTTTGCCGATCGTGGTGGTCTTGCCCGATCCGTTGACGCCAACGACCAGTACCACCTGTGGGCGTTTGGAATAGAGCGGCATGGGCTTTGCAACGGGTTCCATAACCCGGGCGACTTCCTGCGCCAGAAGCTGCTTGATCTCTTGTGTCGAAAGTTTGCGGCCATAACGGCCCTCGGCCATATTGGCGGTGACGCGCAGCGCTGTGTCCACACCCATGTCGGATGCAATCAACAGCTCTTCAAGCTGTTCCAGCATGTCGTCATCCAGCGTGCGGCGAACTGTTGTCTCGGTCTCGGCGCGCCCGAAAAGCCGCCCGAGCATGGATTTGGACGGAGCAGACTCGGCTGTAGTGGCCACCGGTTTGGCAACTGCCTGTTCCGGTGCCATGTCCGGTTGCGCGACTTCGGGTTCCGGTTCGGAATGCGGCGCTGGTGGGATTGGATCCGGTGCAGTTGTTTCCTCGCCCCCATCTTCAACGATGGCATCCAACCCCTGTTCAAGGCGGGATGAGGATTTGAACAGCTTGTCCTTGAGCTTTGAGAATAGCGCCATTTTTGGTCTCCGCAGGTGTTCCTCTCACCTAATGCGGAATTGCAGCAGTTGCAAAGGGTCAGAGGAAGGCGATCAGAAGACCGGCTTGCGCCCCCCAATACAATACCCAAACCAGATAGGAGGTGAAACGGCGGCTGGGATGGTCCGCTGGCAGAAGAAACTTCTCAGTCGCCAGGATCAGGTCGGACGCGATAAAGGACAACGCCGCAGGTAAAGCCCAACGCAGCGCGCCTGTCGCGGGCAGGGCCAGGACCGTGATACCCATGCCCAGAATGATCGGAATATACCCGAGAACGGGCCATTTCAGGTCTCCGGCACGCGGCGGTAATAGGGTGACAACGACAATACCGAGGAGGATCAAAGACCAGAAATATCCGGGCTTCTCCAGAATAAGCGCGGCGTCGCTGGCCGAATGGGACAAGAACAGCCCGATATAGGCCAGATGACCAGTTGCAAAGGCACCGATCCCGGCCATGAAGGTGGCATCACTTTCCCGGGACAGAAGGGCGTCCCCCAGCGCACAGAATGCCAGCGCAAGGATCAACAGAAATGGAGCGCCACTTTGGGCGGCAATGACCGCCAGAACTGCGACGGATAAGGTCTTTAGGATTGACCGAACAGCGCCAGCGCCACGCGAGGTCAATGGCAGGTAAGCCAGAGCGCAAGCTGTCGCAATCAGAAAGAGGGCATTGGTCATAGAGTTATCTCCGCAGCATGTACTGAACACTTTCGCAGCGCATAACCGCAAAACTCAATCGGTGACGTGAAGGCACCCGGTTGGAATGAAAAGGGAATTGGCCTAGCGGCCTGCCATCTGACAGAATGAACCCATGCTGAAACGAATTGCGATTCTGTTGTCGTTGGCTGCCCCGGCGGTTTGTGCCGACACATCCCTGTCCGGCGCCGAATTTGACCGCTATACGCTGGGAAAAACCCTGTTCTATGGCTTTGAAGGCAGGATTTATGGGGTCGAGCGTTATCTGCCGGATCGCCGCGTGATTTGGTCTTTTCTGGATGGGAACTGCAAAGAAGGGCTCTGGTACGAGCAGGAAGGACAGATCTGTTTCGTCTATGAAGACCGGCATGACCCGCAATGCTGGGTATTCACCGAATCTGGCGGCGGTCTGATCGCTCAGTTCGAGGGAAATCCTGAGATGACCGAACTATATGAGAACGAAGACACAGACGCCGAGATGGTCTGTTACGGTCCTGAAGTCGGTGTCTAGCCTGTGCAGGGGTCAGAACAACGACCCCTGATCCGGCGCATCCTTTTTCGGCGGCTTTTTCGAAGTTGACGGTGACGCGGTAGACGGGCCGGTCTTCAATTCGCCATCTGCAAATTCAATGTCAAAGGATTGGTGCTTTGCCGCCTGTTTACGAGTCGTCAGCACCTGTCCTTCGGCGCGTACGACCGCATATCCACGTTGCAGCGTTGCCTTGTAGCTTAGCGTTTCCCGCAGCCGGTCTGCGGTTTCCAGGGATTGACGCATCCGGTCCAGACGCGCGGCTTGCGCTGTACTCAAGCGTTCGGCTAGGCGGTTGATGTTTTGCCGTTGGCTGTCGATTTCGCGCTGGATCGGCCGGACAGACAGGCGCGACGAAAGGCTGCGCAGTGTTTCCTGTCGGGTTCCGACCAGTGAGCGTAATGTGGACGGGCGCAGATGGGCGGACAGTTTCACAACTTGAAGGCGGCGGTTTTGTACGCCGCGCTCAAGTGCTGGTGTCAGTCGGTCCGCAATTAAATCAAGGCGTTGTCGCGGGTTGTTCAACAAGCTATCCGGGCGTGGTAATGCGCGGGATAAATCCCGCAACCGTTGCGACCGTCTTTGCACAGCGTCCGTGGCTGCACGGGACAGGCGGGCGCCTTGCTCTCCGGTCCAGGCCAGAAGTTCCATGCGGACAGGCACCGCAAGTTCGGCTGCGGCTGTGGGGGTTGGGGCCCTGCGGTCCGACACAAAATCAATCAGGGTCGTGTCGGTCTCGTGCCCAACGGCCGAGATCACCGGGATCTCTGATGCCGCCGTAGCGCGGGCCACGATCTCTTCGTTGAACCCCCAGAGGTCCTCGATTGACCCGCCACCACGGGCGACGATGATCAGGTCCGGTCGTGGCAGCGCACCGCCAGGAGTCAGTTGGTTGAAACCAGTAATCGCGTTCGCCACCTCAGGCGCGCAATTCGAACCTTGCACGGCGACAGGCCAGATCAACACTTTGCGCGGAAATCGGTCACGCAACCGGTGCAGGATATCGCGGATCACCGCGCCCGAGGGTGAAGTCACCACGCCGATGATCTGAGGAAGATAGGGCAGAGGCTTTTTACGCTCGGGTGCGAACAGGCCCTCGGATTCCAACTGTTTCTTTCGCTTTTCAAGCAGGGCCATCAGGGCACCCTGTCCGGCCACCGAAACCTCATCCACGTTCAGATTGTATTTGGACTGCGCTCCAAAAGCGGTCAGGCGGCCTGTGACGACCACTTCCAGACCTTCCTCGGGAACCACGGACAGGGCAGCAACCTGGCCTTTCCAAGTGGTGCAGGCCAGTACGTTCTTGTCGTCCTTGATGTCATAGTACAGATGACCAGATCTGGCTTCGAACACGCGACCGACTTCACCCCGAACACGGATTCGGCCGAAACTGCCTTCCAGCGTCCGCTTCACCTCGCCCGAGATGTCGGAAACAGTGTATTCTGGGGTATTTTGGCCGGGAATGGGGTCGTCAAGCAGGTCGGACATTTCAGCGCCTTGTGTCAAATGCCCGGCCAGCTTAGAACGCGCGGAAGGCAAGGCCAAGCAGATCGGAGAGCAGTCATGAACATCCTCATTCTCGGCAGTGGTGGGCGCGAACACAGCCTGGCCTGGGCGGTGATGCAAAACCCGAAATGCGACCGCCTGATTGTGGCGCCGGGCAATGCCGGGATCGCCCAGATTGCCGAATGTGCAGCGCTGGATATCGAAAACGGCGGTGAGGTGGTCAGGTTTGCGGATGAGAACGCGATCGACTTTGTGATCGTCGGCCCCGAGGCGCCATTGGCTGCGGGGGTTGCGGATCGTTTGCGCGAGGCCGGTGTCCTGGTTTTTGGCCCCTCGGCCGCGGCTGCACGTCTCGAGGCGTCCAAGAGCTTTACTAAAGAGATCTGCGACGCCGCCAATGCTCCAACCGCAGGATACGCCCGGTTTACCGAGGCCGAGCCAGCCAAAGCCTATATCAAAAAGAAGGGCGCACCTATCGTCGTCAAGGCTGATGGCTTGGCCGCGGGCAAGGGTGTGATCGTTGCGATGGACGAAGCGACGGCCTTGGATGCGATCGATGACATGTTTGGCGGAGCCTTTGGTGGTGCCGGTGCCGAAGTTGTGGTCGAAGAGTTCATGGAAGGTGAAGAGGCATCTCTGTTCGTGCTGTGCGACGGGGAAAGCATCCTGTCCATTGGCACGGCGCAAGACCATAAACGGGTAGGCGAGGGCGATACCGGTCTGAACACCGGCGGCATGGGCGCGTATTCTCCGGCTCCTGTGTTAAGCGCTGTAATCGAAGAGCGCGCGATGAACGAGATTGTGCGCCCCACCATGGCAGAGATGAAGCGGCGCGGAACGCCGTTTCAGGGCGTTCTTTATGTTGGTTTGATGATCAAAGACGGCCAGCCACGGTTGGTTGAATATAACGTGCGTTTCGGCGACCCGGAATGTCAGGTGCTGATGATGCGCCTGGGCGCGCAGGCGATGGACCTGATGCACGCCGCAGCAGAAGGCCGGTTGGCCGAGGCGCGTGTAAACTGGGCGGATGATCACGCCTTGACGGTAGTCATGGCCGCAAATGGTTATCCGGGCGCCTACCAAAAAGGCAGCGTGATTAAAGGGCTGGATGACGTATCTGAAGATAGCGGTAATATGGTGTTTCACGCAGGAACCAAAGAATCCGACGGTCAGATCGTCTCTAGTGGTGGCCGGGTATTGAATGTCACCGCACGCGGCCAGAACCTGCAGGAAGCGCGTGACCGCGCCTATGAGCTGATCGACGGGATCAACTGGCCAGAGGGGTTCTTTCGCCGGGATATCGGATGGCGGGCGCTGTAATCGCGACGGCTCCCGCGCCCAGCCACTGCATCAGAGATGCAGCGTCAATGGGCTTGGGCCGGGCAGCCCTCTGACGCGGGCTGCAGTCAGGGCGAGGGTACGCAGTTAAGCGCAGAGGTCATTGCTTTCGGGCTAAAGGGGGCGACCAGATGCTGCACCCAGCCATTGTCAAAGCGGATGCTGACAATTTCGCGCCAGTCCGCAGACGCGACAACCAGTTCCGGGCCATTGCCACAGTCGCGCAGACCCCCTGTGATGAAATCTTCGCCGATCCGATGATTTGTCAGCCTTGGTAGGGCGGCAATCTGGATTAATTCTCCGTCGACAAAGCGCCAAATGCGCAATGTCTTGGCCAGATGAGGGCGGTCGACATAGGCGATTTCGATATTGCCATCCCCATCCAGATCCGCCGCCCCGACCGGAGCAAGCCATCGAAAGCGGGTACCGATATGCGGAGTTGCGGCGATTTTATCGCCTCTGGCATCATAGATGGCCAACTGAGCGCCCGCTTGGTCCTGAGATTCAACGACAATGGCCTCGGGGGTCCCATCCTGATCCACGTCCACAAGCCGTGGAGCGAGATCTTCAAATACGCGATCAGATGGAAGACGGATGGTCACATTTCTGCTTTGGATAGTCAGCTCCAACGCGCCATATTCGATGTTATCACCCAGAACTCCGTGGGCGTAACGTGTAGTCGGCTCGGTGAAACGAGCGGCTGGGACGGTCTCTGCCAGTGCCAGCGGGACATGGCCGGGCAGCCAGAAGCACAACGTCAGCGCTGCGCCGCGGGCCTGACCCTGCCAAGTTCGGTAGGGTAGGCGCGGCGCTTTGCAGGGCATCAGATCTGTTTTTCCGGCATCTGAACGATCAGGCCATCCATCTCTTCTGTGACTTTGATCTGGCAGGTCAGGCGCGAACGGGCAGGGTCGGGCTCATAGGCAAAGTCCAGCATGTCTTCTTCCATGTCATCCTTGCCGGGAATTTTCTCAACCCAGTCGGGGTGGATATAGACATGGCAGGTCGAACAGGCACAGGCGCCGCCGCAATCCGCTTCGATGCCGGGAATGTTGTTGTCACGGGCTCCTTCCATGACGGTTAGTCCGTTGGCGACCTCGACAGTGTGCTCGGTACCGCCATGCTCGACATAGGTGATCTTTGCCATTGCGTGCGTCTTCCTTTTTCGATTGTCGATTTCTTCCTTAGTGAAGGGCGTTGCCTGTTTCCAGTGGGAATTGCGACATGAACGGTCGCGGCTGAATATTCTTATCGACAATATTGCAATCGAGCCTGCACCGATGTCAGTCGCTTTGACCGATCTCTAGAACCATGTGCAGGTGCATTCCTATTCCATGCTCGTCGTCCAAAACGGGCACGCGCGATTCAATTTCGACGCTAAATCCAATATGTTCATAAAAACTAACGGCTTCATTGTTGGCGCTACATCAAGGCATATTTGATTGCACCCACCCGCCAAAGCCCGTTTCGTTGCTATTGCAAAGAGTTGGCTGGCAATGCCTGTACCCTGCATGTCTGGGTTCACAGCGAATTCGAGAATGTAGTAAGAGTTTTGACGCGGGGCGGGAAACAACCGATCCATCCAATGCAAGGCAGATTTTAGATGACGGGCTTCATCTTCGCCAAGAGCATTAGCTTGATGATCGACGGAAAAATCGAAATTCGCAGCATATTCTTCTTCTGTATGCCCAATAAGGAGGCCGGCGACTTTGCCACGGTGCATGGCCGTGAAGGCATGTTTGAACGAATACAAACCTAGTTGCGCGGGCCATTCTGTTCCGATGATCTTAAGCAAGACATCCATTTTTCCAAATATGTAACCGTTTAGTTTTGGATCTGTGCTCCATAGAAGATCGGCGAGAGCCTCGGGTGGAACAGATTTGGAGGCCGGTTGTACTAGGACGGTCAAAATTCACTCCTGATTCTGGCATCCAGAAAATGCGACATACCGTGTAAACAATACCCTCGCTTATCGTTTAAACAAAACGCCCTGCGATTGCCTGTCACGGTGATCTCCGCGCAACTCGGCATGCAAGGCGCGGCCCGCTTGCACACCGCGGCGAGAGCTTACGGTTTCCAACCAGCGGGTAAAGTGAGGCTTGTTTTCCAACACCTGTTGTTGCCCTTCCCACAAGCTCGCCCAGCCCCAGATCGACATGTCGGCGATGGAATAGAAATTGCCGGCCACATATTCGTTCTCGGCCAGCCTGCGATCCAGAACGCCGTAAAGACGTCCGACTTCGGCACGGTAGCGATCCTTGGGGTAGGGCAGGTCTTGCGGCGGGTCCAGCTGAGGTGCGTATTTCAGGAAATGGTGTGCTTGTCCCGCCATCGGGCCGATGCCGCCCATCTGCCACATCAGCCATTCTTCGACAGCGATCCGGTCACGTTCAGTTTCACCATAGAAGCGTCCGGTTTTTCGGGCGAGATACATCAGGATCGCGCCGCTTTCGAATACAGATACCGGCGTCCCTCCGGGTCCGTTCGGATCGACGATCGCGGGCATCCGGTTATTGGGGGCGATCTTAAGGAACTCGGGGTCGAACTGGTCGCCTTGGCCGATGTTGATCAGGTGGGTTTTATAGGGCAGCTCCATCTCTTCCAAAGCGATGGACACTTTCCAGCCGTTGGGCGTGGGCCAGAAATATAGATCGATCATGTCATCTCCTCAAACTGGACGCGATCATGGAGGTTTCAGCGCGTTCGGCAAGAGGGCGCGCAGGTGTGTTACGAAAGCGTGACCTTGGTGCAGCCGGTCTTGACGTGATCTGGGACGGGGCGTAAATGCATCCTCATCAAGTGGCGATTTGTTACCGGATTGCGGGCCACGTTAAACAACACCGCTAAAAGGTCAGGATGAAAGACCCCTTTCGCTTGGCCGCGTCTGGGGTTTTTTGTTTGCCTCCCAAGCGGGGCTGAAAGGAATGACATGAGCGAGAGCTGGAACAAACGCACACAAGCCGTCCATGGCGGCACCCGCCGCAGTCAATACAACGAAGTGAGCGAGGCGATCTTTCTGACCCAGGGATTTGTCTATGATACTGCCGAGCAGGCCGAGGCGCGGTTCATCGAAACCGGCCCTGATGAGTTCATTTACGCTCGGTATGGCAACCCGACAGTTTCGATGTTCGAACAGCGTATCGCGGTTCTGGAAGGGGGCGAAGACGCTTTTGCCACCGCCTCTGGAATGGCTGCGGTGAATGCGGCACTGACTTCGATGTTGCAAGCCGGTGACCACGTTGTTTCTGCCAAGGCTCTGTTCGGGTCGTGCCTGTATATTCTGGAAAACGTGCTGACCCGGTTCGGGGTTGAAGTGACCTTTGTGGACGGTACCGATCTTGACGCATGGGAGGCTGCGATCCGCCCGGACACCAAAGCGGTTTTCTTCGAATCCATGTCCAACCCGACGCTTGAGGTCATCGACATCTCAGCCGTTTCCCTTCTGGCCCATGCGGTTGGTGCAACGGTCATCGTGGACAATGTGTTTTCGACCCCAGTTTTCTCGCGCGCGATCGCTCAGGGGGCTGACGTGGTTGTCTACTCGGCGACCAAGCATATTGACGGGCAGGGCCGCGCCCTGGGTGGTGTCATCATCGGCACCAAAGAGTTCATCCGTGGTACGGTCGAGCCCTATATGAAACACACCGGAGGCGCGCTTAGCCCCTTCAACGCGTGGATCATGCTGAAAGGGCTTGAGACCATGGCCTTGCGGGTCAACGCACAGGCCGAAACCGCCCAGAGGATTGCCGAGGCGCTAGAGGGCCATCCGGCGTTGGAGCGGACGCTTTACCCCGGTCTGAAGTCTCATGCGCAGAATGATCTGATACAAACGCAGCTTGGCGGCAAAGGCGGGACAGTGCTGTCGTTGGATATCAAGGGCGGAAAAGAGGCGGCATTTTCCTTCCTTAACGCCCTGACGATTCCGGTGATTTCGAACAATCTGGGCGATGCCAAGTCGATTGCGACCCACCCGGCAACCACCACACATCAAAGATTGAGTGACGACCAAAAAGTTGAGCTGGGCATTGCTCCGGGCCTCATCCGGTTCTCGGTAGGTTTGGAAGACGCCGATGATCTTCTTGCCGATATCAAGCGCGCATTGGACGTTTCTCAGCAATAGGGGTGTCTGCTGGACTGTTAGGCATAGTTCGAAAACGGTTTGTGACTTGTGCGCATGATGCGCCCATCACGAAGTTTCGATCCGGGCTGTGTTTCGGCGCGTATACCATTAGACTGGAAATCGCGTCGAACATATATATAGTCCGGCGACCAACCCGAGGAGCCCTGATCGATGAACGTGTATCCCCGTGACATTGATGACGCCCCCAACAATGATGAGGCCGCGGCAGCGTTGAAAACCCTGCGGAAATGGGCCGAGAACGCGACCGAGGCAGATATCGGTCAGCTTGATCCTGCTGTCGCGCGGCTTGTGCCGGGGCTCCTGCCGGTCAACTACCCATCCCTGTCGCGGCATTACCCCGAGGGGTTTGCTGTGGATGAGGCCTACCGCGCCTCGTTGCCTGACCTTCAGAATGGACCTTCCAGCCTGATCCGTGGGGCAAAGCAACAGATTCAACATGTTGGCATATCGAATTTCCGCCTGCCGATCCGGTTTCACCGCAAGCAGGGCGACGACCTGACGCTGGAGACCTCAGTGACTGGCACTGTCAGCCTTGATGCGGAAAAGAAGGGCATCAACATGTCCCGTATCATGCGTTCGTTCTACAAACATGCTGAGCGCACGTTCAGCTTTGAGGTGATCGAGGCTGCGCTGAACGACTATATGACCGATCTGGACAGCTTTGACGCACGTATCCAGATGCGGTTCTCTTACCCGGACAGGACTCAAAGCCTGCGTTCGGGTCTGGAAGGCTATCAATATTACGATATCGCGCTGGAACTGGTTGAACAGAATGGCGTGCGCCAAAAGATCATGCATCTGGATTATGTGTATTCCTCGACGTGCCCATGTTCTCTGGAGCTCAGCGAGCATGCGCGGTCTACACGAGGGCAACTGGCGACGCCGCATTCGCAGCGCTCGGTTGCGCGGATATCGGTTGCGGTCGATTGCGATGCCGATTGCCTCTGGTTCGAAGATCTGATTGCGCTGTGTCGCAGGGCGGTGCCGACCGAGACGCAGGTCATGGTCAAACGTGAAGATGAGCAGGCATTTGCCGAGCTGAACGCCGCAAACCCGATTTTTGTCGAAGACGCGGCACGCCTGTTTTGTGCCGAACTTTTGGCCGACCATCATATCGGCGATTTCCGCGTGATCGCCAGCCATCAAGAAAGCCTGCACAGCCATGATGCCGTTTCTGTTCTGACTGAGGGCCCGACCTTTGTGTCCTCTAGCCTGGATCCGAGACTGTTTACGACATTGTTTCACGTCGGATAGGCGCTAAACTTTTGTAAAACCTTGATTAAGTGTCGATGCGGTGAAATTTCGCCGCATTGCAGCGATAAATGCTGCAAGCGCGAAGTTCTTGCTGTAAACTATCCTTGAATGCAGCCATCTCGTGGTCACTGTTCTGGTGATCATTTCACTCAATCAGGAAGCCGGCACGTGCGACGCCAAGGACTGCAAGGCAACGTAATCCGCCCGTTTAGTCAGGGCGGGCAGGGTTCTTTACTCATTCGCGGGTTGCATCACTTTCACAGGAGAACAACCTCATGAACCCGTTTACCCAGCCATTTGAATTTCAGGCAGCAGCAATTCGATTTGCCGGTGAGGCAATGACCAACCATTTGAAAATCATGCAAATTCTGACTAACTCTGCGATTGAACTGCCCTTCGCCCAGGTTCAGGCCCTGCGTGTCGCCTCCGAAAAGACTGTTGCTGACGTGAAGGCACCTGAGTTCAAATCTCAGGCGATGCCTGTGGTCAATGCTGATCCGCAACCTGCGGCAAAGGTCAAAGTGGCCGTCCAGAAAAAGGTAGAAGTCAAGGCAAAGGCCGAATCGCCCAAGCCCGCCCTGGCGAAACCTGTGACAAAAGCCAGAGCGTCGGGGGGTGCGAAAAAGGCACAGACCAAATCCGCGGCAAAACCTGCAGTGGCAAAAGCCGCAGCCCCAAAAGTCGCAGCTAGGCCCGCTGCCCCCAAAGCCGCTACGGCAAAGCCTGCTGTTACCAAAACCGTAACTGCCAAATCTGAAACGCCCAAAGTAGAAGCCGCTAAACCTGCTGCAGTTAGGCCTGCAGTGGTAAAATCTGCTGCTCCCGCCGCTGCGATCGACGCTGCTGTTGCAAAAACCGCAGCTGTTAAACCCGTAGCGTCCAAGGTGAAGGCAGATCGGGTCGCAACCGCCAAACCTGCACCCGCAAATCCGGCCGCGTCGAAGACACAGGCGGGACAGGCGGCAGCTGCACGCCGGTCACGCGCGCCTTCGAAACCGCCCGTGATGCCCGTCTCGAGCGGCAAAACCGAAAAGTAATCGGGACATCCGCTTGACACAGTCGTGCAGGCGCGCCAACGCTGCGCCTCATGACGGACATGCGCCCGGTAGGATATGTGATTGGCCTGTTGGTCGCCATTCTTGGGGCGACCATGATGTTGCCCATGCTTGCGGACCTTATCGAGGGCCGCGGCGAATGGCATGTTTTCCTTGAAAGCAGCGTTATTACCATTCTGACCGGCGCTGTCCTTTCTATGAGCTGCTCAAATGGCGTTGGCGAAGGGTTGACGATCCGCCAGACCTTTCTGCTCACGACCGGCGTTTGGGTGGCTTTGCCTTTATTTGGGGCAATTCCTTTCCTGTTCGGGGAAACCGAGCTGCGCTTTGTAGATGCCTATTTCGAGGCCATGTCTGGCCTTACGACCACGGGATCGACCGTGATTTCCGGGCTCGACGGGCTGCCGCAGGGGTTGCTTTTGTGGCGCGGTGTGCTGCAATGGCTGGGCGGTATCGGGATCATCGTTGTTGCAATGGTTTTTCTGCCCGAGCTTCGGGTCGGAGGAATGCAGATCTTCCGTTCGGAAGGTTTCGAAACCATGGGTAAGATCCTGCCGCGGGCGCAAGAAATCGCAGGCCAGATTTCCCTGATCTACGTGTTCCTGACCGTGGTCTGCGCGCTTGTTTACACCGGTCTTGGCATGAGCTTTTTTGACGCCGTGGTTCATTCTATGACCACAATCTCGACCGGTGGGTTTTCAAACTATGATGCATCGTTCGGTACCTTCTCGGGTCCGGCGGAATATGCGGCGTCGATTTTCATGATCCTCGCTGCCCTGCCATTTGTGCGTTATGTTCAGTTTGCCAATGGCAGCACCGGCTCCCTGTTCCGCGACAGTCAGATTCGGGCGTTTTTGGCCACGATCCTGATTCTTGTAGCCGTCATGGCGGTGTTTTTGACCTCTGTCTTTCCGCATCACTGGGAGCAGGCGGTGCGGGAATCGCTGTTCAACATCACATCGATCATTTCAGGTACCGGATATGCCAGCGTCGATTATATGGGTTGGGGCAGTTTTCCGATCATGGTGTTCTTCCTGATTGGCCTGATCGGAGGGTGTGCGGGATCAACTGCCTGTTCGATCAAGATTTTCCGCTATCAACTGCTGTTTGCATCCATCAAAACTCAAATCCGGCGTATCCGTTCACCGCATGGGGTGTTCATGCCTCTCTATGACGGGCGTCCCATCGGAACGGATGTCCTGACTTCGGTCATGAGCTTTTTCATGTTCTTCGTATTGTCTTTGGGTTTTCTGGCATGGGCGCTGGCGCTGACCGGGCTGGATTTCATTACCTCTGTCTCGGGTGCAGCAACAGCGTTGGCCAATGTTGGTCCGGGCCTTGGGGATCAGATCGGACCAGCGGGTAATTTCAGCGGGCTCAGCGATACAGCCAAATGGTTACTATCTGCGGGGATGCTGGTCGGTCGGCTTGAACTGCTCGCGGTCTATGCGCTGTTCACAGTCCATTTCTGGAGAAGTTGATGAAAAGACCACTTGGCGCTCAAATCTCGCACATGCTCCGGGATCGGGGTGTTGATGTGATTTTTGGTATCCCCGGCGTCCATAATCAAGAGATGTATCGCGGGATCGAAGAAGCCGGCATCACCCATGTTCTTGCGCGTCACGAGCAGGGGGCCGGTTTCATGGCGGACGGATATGCGCGGGCAAGCGGCAATCCTGGCGTGGCCTATGTGATCACAGGGCCTGGGCTGTGCAACATCATGACACCCATGGGGCAGGGGTATTCGGATTCGGTGCCAATGCTGGTGCTGTCCTCCTGCCTTGATGATGATCAGGCGCTGCAGGGACAGCTTCATCAGATGAAGGATCAACGTGCCGCCGGAGAAACGGTCGCGGATTGGTCGTTGCAGGCTAATACAGCTTCGGCCGCCTATGGCCTGGTTGAACGTGCTTTCGAAGAGTTCGCGTTGAGCCGCCCCAGACCCAAGCACATACAGGTGCCGATTTCGCAACTTAAGGCACAGGCTGACCCAGCCCCATTCCCGAACCAGCCGGGTTTGCGGACAAAGGCTCTGCCGCCGGACGTCGCGCCGGTCTTGTCGATGCTGAACATCGCGCGCAGGCCGCTGTTCATTCTGGGAGGCGGTGCAAGATCAAACCTGTGGCGGCAGATTCTGACACAGATCGGAGCGGCCTGTTTCACCACCTATGCGGGGCGTGGAATGGTGGGGTTGGATTATGCGTTGGATTTTGGCGCTGCCTTGTCTCGCCCCGAAAGCGCCCAGATCATCGCCTCCGCCGATCTTGTGGTGGTCGTCGGAGCCGAGCTGGGTGAGGTCGATCTGTGGCGCGATGCGCTGGGGCATACGGCCAATATGATCCGCATTGATCTGGACCCTCAGGTCCTGTCGGACCATCATCGGGCCTCGGTCAAGTTGCAGGCGGATGGCGAAAGCTTTGCCCACGCGATGTGGGCGTCTATTGACCATGTCAAACCGGCAAATGGCTGGTCCTCGGATGAGGTCTCCGAAGCCCGCAGTAAATGGCGCGCCGAGATTGACGCAGAACGGCCCGGAATTGTCCCGGTGTTGGATGCCTTGCGTAAGGCAATGCCAGCGGATGTGATGGTGTATTCGGACATGACCCAGTTCGCCTATGTTGCCAAGGGGGTGTGGGAAATGCCTTTCCCCTATCATTGGCACCACCCGAACGGCTTTGGCACGCTGGGCTATGCGTTGCCGGCTGGAATAGGTGGCGCTATCGCGCGGCCGGGCAGGCCGACTGCTGTGATTGCTGGGGATTATGGCTTTCACTACACGATGATGGAATTGGGCGTGGCGGTAGAGCTGGGTTTGCCCCTGCCGATCATTCTTTGGGACAATGGCAAGCTGAAAGAGATCGAAGACAGCATGGTGGGCAGTCAGATCGCCCCGAATGCTGTCGTTGCGCGTAACCCTGACTTTTGCAAACTGGCCGAGGCATTCGGCGCCTTGTCTGCCGCGCCCTCAACACTGGAAGACATGCAGTCTGCGGTGCGAAAAGCGTTTACCGCTAAGGGGCCGACATTGATCCGGATCACTCCGGACATATGGCGCGCAGAATAAAAAACGCCGCCCGGATGGGCGGCGTTAATGCGCGATTTTACGAACTCAATCCCAGCATTGTACCAGAACAGTCATCCCATTTGCCCGGCGGCTAAGCTCATTGGGTGAGACCTGCGTGGCGGCGGTGGCGCTGGATTGACCTGCCAGCCCAGCCTTGCTCAGCGCCTTGTTCAGGCTCTCTGTATTGGCAGACAGGCTGACCGAGGCGGGCAGGGTCCGCCCATCCGTCGGGGTCGGCAAAAGCATCCCGACCACCTGACCGTTGCCGTCAAACACGGGGCCTCCTGCATCGCCGGGTTGGGTGGCCAGCGCCAGACGCTTCACGCCATCCTCACCGTTCAGGCCGCGCAGGTCGGCGATCTGCCCATATGATAGCGTCGGACCGCCCAATACGCCCTGATACGAGAATCCGGAGACCGCAACCTCGGACTGAATCCGCGGCTTGGTGCTGCTGAACTCGGCCACGCTGATCGGGGAAAGGTCGCGGCTTGGCCGCAGAACGGCGATGCCGAGATTGGGATCGGTCGAGGCGACCTCAAGCTCGTGCGCGCCGTCCAGCGTGATCCGCGAGCAGCTATCTGCCGCCTCGGTCACGGTCAGGACGGTGCCTTTGGCATCCGCAAAGAACCCCGAGCGTGACAGGCGCGGTTTGCGAACCTGCAGGCCGGATACAAGATCAATGCTTTGAGCAGCGTCCGATCCGGCGGCGGCGTCAAGAACCGCATCAGTGGTGCTAAAGCCCGCTTTCATGGCGGCAAGAACGCGGGTACGGCGCGCCTCGTCCCCTTCGGGCCAGACCAGGGTAAAACCTTTAATCTGACCATCTTTCAGCTTGGCCTCGGTATAGGATACAATGTCATTGCCGCGACCTTCCAGCGTAAAGCTGTCACCGCGCAGCTGGCGAGGGCCTTCAAGCGGAACGATTTCCAGCGACTGCATGACTTCAAAAAGGGCCCGCAGGGTTGCTTTGGTGCCATCCTGACTGATCAGCAGGGCCTGAGCATTCAGGTCGGTCGAGCCGTTGAAATGCACGAAGGGGGCCTCGTAACGGTCGAATGCAACAACACCCAGCGGCATGGCCATCTCGATACCTGCCTGTGGGTCTGTGTAGAGCTGCATTCCCGCGCTGATTAATGGCGCGTTATAGTCATCCATCAAGGCCTTGCGCTGTGCCGTGGTCAAAACCCCGGTCGCCTCGTATCCGTTGAAACTTTGCCAGTCGCCCATCGAGCGGCGTGTCCCCTGACCAAAGGCACCGTCAATCGTCGAATTGTAGAAACCGGCTGCCTGAAGTGCGGTTTGAAGGCCCATACGCTCCTGCGCGCTCAGCAATCGTTCGCTTTGCAGCGCCTGTGATCTGGTTTCATCGGCAATTTGCGGGGTTGCCTCGGCCACTGGTTGTTCCGGTTCAGATGCGACCGGCGCTGTCACAGCGGCCTGGTCCTGAGTATTCGCACTGACCGGCCAGAACTGCTGCCCCAGTGTGTTCGAGAAGGCGATAAAGCTGTCGGCTGGAATTTGCCCCTCTGCGCGGTACACCCGCAGAACTTGCTCGGCATCGCCGCGCAGATACGGGCCGATCACAATGGCATACCAGCCCGAATTCAGGCGAAATCCATTTACGTCTGGCAACGCGCCAGAATAGGTTTGTGCGCGTTCCTGGGCTTCACGCAGCGAAGGCTGCGCCTCGACCTGGACCCAAACACCTCCGTCTTGCTGCGCAAATGATGCTCGCACGCCGAAAAGGAAAAGAACTGAAATTACCGTTAATATGCGTCTCATTGTGTGCCTGTGTCCGCGGTGTTTTTCTGCGATGAAGAGTACGCGATATGCGGGTTGAAACACCATGCCTGGAATACGGGGAATTTCCAGTTTGGCCGCTCAGTGGCTTCCCGGGCACACTGTCCCGTTGACGCCCCTTGGCCCCTTGCATAGGAAGGGCAAAACCCACCGGAACAGGGCGCAATGGCGTCCAAAGGGAATGTGATGACCGTTAAGTCCAACGCACCTCGCTCTTTTCAGGAGATCATCCTGCGCCTTCAGACCTATTGGGCGTCAAAAGGCTGCGCCATTCTGCAGCCCTATGACATGGAGGTCGGGGCAGGGACATTCCATCCAGCGACTACTTTGCGCGCTTTGGGGTCCAAGTCCTGGGCCGCAGCTTATGTGCAACCCTCGCGCCGCCCAACAGATGGGCGTTATGGCGAGAACCCCAATCGCTTGCAGCACTATTACCAGTATCAGGTGTTGATCAAGCCTAGCCCGCCGGACCTGCAGGCGTTGTATCTGGGCAGCCTTGAGGCAATCGGCATCGACATGGACCTGCATGACATCCGGTTTGTCGAGGATGACTGGGAAAGCCCAACGCTGGGCGCCTGGGGCCTGGGCTGGGAGGTCTGGTGCGACGGCATGGAAGTCAGCCAGTTCACCTATTTCCAACAGGTCGGAGGCCATGACTGCGCGCCGGTTTCAGGTGAATTGACCTATGGGTTGGAGCGGCTGGCGATGTATGTGCTGGGTGTTGATCACGTGATGGACATGCCCTTCAACGATCCGCAGTCACCCAGCCCGCTGACCTATGGTGACATATTCAAGCAGACCGAAGAAGAATATGCCCGCTGGAACTTTGACGTGGCCAACACCGAAGTCCTACTGCGCCATTTCGAAGAGGCCGAGTCCGAATGCGCCAATATTCTGGCGCAAGAGCATGACGATCCAAAAACCGGTAAGCGTATCGTAATGGCGCACCCGGCCTATGATCAGTGCATCAAGGCATCACATATCTTTAACCTGTTGGATGCGCGTGGCGTGATCTCGGTGACGGAACGGCAGGCCTATATTGGGCGCGTGCGGACCTTGGCAAAGCAATGCGCCGACGCCTTCGTTCAGACCGATGCCGCCGGGTACGAGGTCTGATGCGGCAGTTACGCCAAACCGGGAAGCAGAACTTTAAGTCCGTCCGCGATCATGCTGATTGCGATGGCAGACAGGATCATACCCATAAAGCGGCTCATGATCACCCGAGCGTTGTCCGAAAGCCGCTTGGACAGCGCCGCGGCGTTCCAGAATGTGACGAACAGCAAAAACAGCACTGCCAGAAAAACGCCCGCATAGAGTATGACGTCCATAGGTTTGGACATTTGATGTGCATAGAGGATCAACGTTGTGATTGTGCCAGGCCCAACGAGGATGGGAAAGGCCAACGGATAAAAGGCGACGGTGTCGGGCTCGGGATAAGATTTCTTTTCGCCTTCGGTTCCGTGATGCGCCGTGCTCTCGGTGCCGCTCAGCATGTTCAGGCCGATCATCAGGACAACAAGACCGCCCGCAACGCGCAGATCATTGACGCTGATGCCGAACAGTCCCAATGTCTTGCTGCCAATGGCTGCAAAAGCACCGCCCAGGATCAGACAGTAGGTGACGGTTTTCACCGCAACCTTGCGTTGATCTGCGGGGGTCAGACCATCAGTCACGCTCAGAAAAACGGGCAAGTTGGTGATCGGGTTCATGATCGCAAAAAGCGCGCCGAAAAAACCTGCGGCGAGAGTCGTGTCCATTTTCATTACCCTAATGTCAGCCTGTATCAGGTTGGAAACTGGCCCATTTTTGACCTCAATGAAAGAGGCCACGTGAATAGGATGCTCGAACGATGACCGGAAAACTACTTGCTATTCTCCTTCTTGGGTCGGCTGTTCTAGCTGGTGGGGCCATGTACTATCTCCAAGTTTACGGCTTTTATTATGAAGTGGTCTCAAAGCCGGGACAGGATGTCCGTTTGCTAGCAATCGGCGCAGATGAGCCCGAGACCATCGCCTATACGGACTTTCAGGCGATTGATGCGGACAGCTCTCCGATTCGATACCGCGCCTGCTTTGAAACTGACCTGACGCCAGCAGATCTGGCTGGTTATCAGACCGCCAATGACCCCGAACCGTTGACGGCGCCCGGATGGTTTGAGTGCTACGATGCCATCGAGATTGCCAACGCGTTGCAGACCGGTCAGGCGCAGGCCTTTATCGGGGCTAAGAATATACACTTTGGCGTGGACCGGATCGTCGCTGTAACCCAGGATGGAAAAGGCTATGTTTGGCACGCGCTGAACAACTGCGGGGAAAAGGCCTATGACGGCACGGTCGTCGGAGAGGAATGCCCGCAGCAACCGGAAACGGGGCAATGACTTATCTCATCCCGGATATGATCGCCGCCACGTTGGGTCTGGCTGTATATCTTTTGGGGGCGGAGTTGAACACGCAGGTGAAGCTGCTTCAGCGCTTCAACATACCCGAACCGGTCAGCGGCGGGTTGGTCGCAGCGCTGGTGATGTTGGGATTATACATGGCCACAGGCATCTCATTCGATTTTGAGATGGCCACGCGGGATTACATGCTGGTGCTGTTTTTTGCGGCAATCGGCCTGAATGCCCGGTTCCTGGATCTGCTTACCGGCGGCAAACCTCTGTTCTTGCTGTTGGTTCTGACACTGATCACCATCATCATGCAAAACGGCATTGGTGCCGTCGGGGCGGTTGCATTTGGCTTTCCTGCCCAATCCGGAGTGTTATTCGGATCAGCTGCCCTGATCGGAGGGCATGGAACCGCCATTGCATGGGCGCCGGACGTTGGTGCCGTAACTGGGTTGGAAGGCGCGACCGAGTTGGGGGTCGCAGTGGCGACATTGGGTCTGGTGTTGGCCGCGGTGGTTGGCGGTCCTGTGGCCAAGTATCTTGTCGAACGCTATAATCTGACCCCCGACCGCCCCAACGAAGAACTGACAGTTGGTGTCGCAACCGAAGAACAGCGTTATCCCGATATTACGCCGCTTGGACTGATGCGGGTCATGCTGTACCTCCATCTTGCCATTATCGTTGGCTACGGTGTGAATGTCCTGATCGCAGAGGCCGGCCTGAAACTTCCCCTGTTTGTACCTTGTCTGATCATTGCCATTTTGATCGGCAACCTGCGCAGCTGGTTGCGGCCAAATGCAGTTCCCGTCAGCCGCACATCCGCGCTTGGGCTGGTTTCAGAGCTTGCGTTGGGTACCTTTCTGGCCATGTCGCTGATGAGCCTGCAGTTGTGGACGATTGCGGAACTTGGTGTGACCATTTTGGTCGTACTGGCGGCACAAACCGCCTTTACGGTAATCTTCGTTATCTACGTGTTGTTTCCGGTGATGGGGTCAGGATATCGCGCTGCAGTTCTGGCCGCCGGGTTCGGTGGGTTTGCGCTGGGCGCAACTCCGACCGCCATTGCCAATATGACCGCTGTAACCAAGCGATATGGCCCTTCACCTATTGCCTTTATCGTACTGCCCCTTGTATCCGCCTTTTTTGTGGATATCGCTAATGCCATCGTCATCCAGACGATCGTCAATTTCTAAGGACCGACTATGCCCGACCTGCTGATCGAACTGTTTTCCGAGGAAATCCCTGCACGCATGCAAACCCGTGCCGGTGAAGACCTGAAAAAGCGGATCACCGATGGTCTGGTCGAGGCCGGTCTGACCTATGCCGGGGCCGCCTCTCTGACCACGCCCCGTCGTCTGACTTTGGCGGTCGAAGGCTTGCTGGCCGAAAGCCCGTCCATCCGCGAGGAACGCAAAGGCCCGAAAGTGGGCGCACCCGATAAGGCCATCGAAGGCTTCCTGCGCGGCGCCGGCCTGACCCGCGATCAGTTGGAAGAGCGTGAAACGCCCAAAGGTGCGGTCTATTTCGCGATGATCGAAAAGCCTGGTCGCCCGGCGGCTGATATCGTGGCCGACGTGCTTGAGGCGACCATTAGGAACTTCCCCTGGCCCAAGTCGATGCGCTGGGGCAGTGGACCGATGCGCTGGGTACGTCCGCTGCATTCGATCCTGTGCCTCCTCAGCGATGAGGCAGGCGCGCAGGTCGTGCCTCTTGAGGTCGAAGGGATCAAATCCGGCGACACGACCGAGGGCCACCGTTTTATGGCCCCGAACCGGTTTTCTGTCACGTCGTTCGAGGATTATGCCGCCAAGCTGAAACGCGCCTTTGTTGTGCTATCGCCTGAGGAACGCGCCGAACACATCTGGAACGACGCGCAGAACATGGCGTTTGCCGCCGGTCTGGAAGTGGTCGATGACAAGGGCCTGCTGGCCGAGGTCGCCGGGCTGGTCGAATGGCCCGTGGTGCTCATGGGGCAGATCGACGAGGAATTCCTGGAACTGCCGCCCGAGGTGCTGCAGACCTCGATGAAGGAACACCAGAAATTCTTTTCTGTGAAGAACCCCAAAACCGGCCGGATTGAACGCTTTATCACCGTCGCCAACCGCGAGACCGCCGATAATGGCGCGACCATTCTGGCGGGGAACCAGAAGGTGCTGTCGGCCCGTCTGGCGGATGCCAAGTTCTTTTGGGAGAATGACCTGCGCGTTGCCAAGTCGGATATGACCCAATGGACCCGCGCATTAGAGAACGTGACCTTCCACAACAAACTGGGCACACAGGCGGAACGGATCGACCGCATCGCAGCACTAGCCCGCGAACTGGCCCCAGTGGTCGGAGCGGACGCAGATCAGGCCGAGAAAGCCGCGCGTCTGGCCAAAGCCGACCTGAGCTCGGAAATGGTCTATGAATTCCCCGAACTTCAGGGGCTTATGGGGCGCTATTACATCGAAGCCGCAGGTGAAGACGCCGCTGTCGCCGCCGTGGCGCAGGAGCATTATTCGCCTCTGGGTCCGTCTGACGATGTGCCAACAGCACCGCTTTCAGTGACCGTGGCGCTAGCCGATAAGCTGGACACGCTGACTGGGTTCTGGGCGATTGATGAGAAACCGACCGGGTCGAAAGACCCGTTTGCCCTGCGCCGGGCGGCGTTGGGGGTTATTCGGTTGGTTCTGGAGAATAATCTTCGATTTGGATTTCTTTCGACAGCTTGGAAATGCGTTAAGAAATGCGGAACCGACAGAGAACTAGAGCATCTTGAAAAAATCTTTAGAAACCAAATTCAGGCGGATGCAGATACCCTCAAACGATTTGGGCTTGAAGGCTTACCCAAAGAAGGTGTGAAAGACTTCTTTGCTGACCTTCAATCCAATCTTCAAGAAAACCTCAAAGAGTGGATCGTGCGTGACCATGCCACAACTCGCGACCTCCTCTCGTTCTTCCACGACCGCCTCAAAACCTTCCTCCGCGACGAGGGCATCCGCCACGACATCATCGACGCCTGCATCGCGATGGAGGGGAATGACGACCTCAACCTGCTGGTCAAACGTGCGCGCGCGCTGAATGCGGTGATCGCGACCGAGGATGGGGAAAACCTCGTGCAGGGGTTCAAGCGGGCCAACAATATCCTGTCTCAGGCGGAAGAGAAGGATGGGGTGGAATACTCCTATGGTGCAGATGTGAAATTTGCCGAAACAGACAGCGAGAAAGCGCTGTTTGCAGCATTGGATCAGGCTCAGGCACAGATCGGCACAGCGCTGGCGTCCGAAGATTTCCCGGCCGCGATGACGGCTATGTCCGCGCTGCGCGGGCCGGTGGATGCGTTCTTTGAGGATGTGCAGGTCAATACCGACAATGACATCCTGCGCCGCAACCGTCTGAACCTGCTAAGCCAGATCCGCAAGGTCTGTTCCAGCGTCGCCGATCTGACCCGGATCGAAGGATAACGCCCTTGCGCCAAGGGCGCAGGGGCTTATGCTGCGGTGAAATCAAAAGGTGCCGCAGTGCAGAATAATCCGCATACCACTCTGATCACAGCCGAAGCGCCCGTAGCGGCGAATACTCATGGCGGGCGCGCGAAATGCCTGCAGCGCCTGGTTCGGCTGGATTTTCCCGTACCACGAACGGTTGCATTGTCCTTTGATGCAGTGCAGCGGATCGCCGACGGGCAGGTGCCCGACATTGCGGCCATTCTCGAACAGTTCGACGAGGCGGCGCTGCTATGTGTTCGTCCAAGTTCCGAGGACCCCGATTGGGGCGGGCCTGGGGCAATCCTCAACATCGGTATGAATGATGCGCGCTATGTGGATCTGTCAGACGAGATGGGGAACGAGGCCGCGGCTGCACTGTCGCTGCGCTTTGTTCAAAGCTATGCCATTCATGTGGCGCGTCTGGATGCGGATGTGTTTGACGACATCGAGGCCGATGGGCTGGAAGGTTTGCGCCAGTCGTTGCGGGCCTATGAGGATGAGACCGACGAGCCCTTCCCACAGGATCGTGGTGAGCAGCTGGTCGCGGTTCTGCGTTCGATGGCGCGGGCTTGGGATGGAACCTCAGCCCGGCTGTTACGCCAGGCAAAAGGTGCGCCAGCGGATGCAGGTCTGGGCCTGGTCATTCAGGAGATGGTCCCGGGTGTGGGGCAGGGTGAATGCGGGTCCGGCGTTCTGCAACTGATTGATCCGACAACAGGGCTGCAGCAGATAACCGGTCGTTACCTCAGCCAAAGCCAGGGGCGGGACGCGTTGGGCGAGGGGGTCGCGGCGCTGTATCTGGAAAAGGATCCGCGCGGTAAGTCGCTTGAGGAAGTTGCGCCCAAGGCATTCGCGGAACTCAAGGCACATGCTGCAATCATGCGCGAAAAGCTGCGTGAGGAAATGCAGGTCGAATTCGTCATCGAAAATGGGCACGTTCACATTCTGGACGGTGTGCGCGTGCAGCGCAGTGCCCGTGCTGCCATGCGGATTGCCGTTCGGTTGGCCGAGGATGGCATCATTCCTCAGCAAGAGGCGGTGATGCGGGTCGATCCGCATTCTCTGAACGAGTTGCTGCACCGGCAGGTTCACCCCGACGCGCGCCGCGATGTGCTGACCACAGGCATTGCAGCCAGTCCAGGGGCGGCAACCGGAAAGCTTGTGTTTACTGCGGCCGAGGCGCAGGCCAGTGCCGCGCGGGGCGAGCCCTGTATTCTGGTGCGCCGAGAGACGTCCCCGGAAGATGTCCGGGGAATGCACGCCGCAGTGGCTGTTCTGACCGAAAAGGGTGGGATGACCAGCCATGCGGCCGTGATCGGTCGCGGCTTGGGCCTGCCTTGCATCGTTGGCGCCTCTGAAATGCGGTTTCAGACCAAAGAGAAGATGTTGACAGCTCAGGATGGCCGCGTTTTCAAAACGGGCGACAAGCTGACGATAGACGGAACTTCGGGGCAGGTTCTGGCGGGGCAGCCCGCGATGCTTGAGGCGGCGTTAGACGATTGTTTTCAGACGCTTATGAGCTGGGCAGACGCCGAACGTGATATTGAGATCCGCGCCAATGCCGATACGCCTGCGGATGCGCAGACCGCTCGGAACTTTTCGGCACAAGGGATCGGCCTGTGCCGGACGGAACATATGTTCTTTGATCCCGGCCGCCTGATCGTGATGCGCGAAATGATCTTTGCCCAAACCTCTTCCGGTCGTGCGGCGGTTCTGGAACGTCTGCTTCCGATGCAACGCGCAGATTTCGTGCAACTCTTTCGAATTATGGAAGGTCAACCGGTCTGTATCCGCCTGTTCGATCCGCCGTTGCATGAGTTCCTGCCCACGACTCGCAGTGGCCAGCGTGAATTAGCAGAGGCACTTGATCTGCCGGTTTCGGATGTGGAACGCCGTGTCGCTGAGATGACCGAATATAATCCGATGTTGGGATTGCGCGGCGTCAGGCTGGGCATCACGGTGCCGGAAATCTATGATATGCAGGCCCGGGCAATCTTTGAGGCGACGCTTGAGGCCAGCAAAGAGGGCGCTCTGGTGGTCCCCGAGGTGATGATACCGCTGGTTTCGGCCAAGCGCGAGGTTGAGCTTGTCAAATCTCGGATAGACACGGTTGCGGCGTCGGTAGCCGCTGAACGAGGGCAAGAGTTCGAATATCGGCTGGGGGTCATGGTGGAAACGCCGCGTGCCTGCCTGCGGGCGGACGAAATCGCTCCACAAACTGCGTTCCTTAGCTTCGGCACCAATGATTTGACCCAAATGACCTACGGATTGTCTCGTGATGATGCTGGTCGTTTCATGTCTGCTTATGTGCGTCAGGGTGTTTTCGCCGAGGACCCGTTCCACGTGCTAGATCCCGATGGTGTAGGGGAATTGCTGAAGCTGGGGTCTGAACGCGGACGCCGGGTTCAGCCGGACGTGACCCTGTCGGTCTGTGGTGAACATGGCGGAAACCCCGAATCAATCGCAATTTGTCGGGATTTGGGGTTCGACTATGTGTCATGTTCACCCTTCCGGGTACCTGTCGCTCGGCTGGCTGCCGCTCAACTGGCGATTTCGTCCAGACTTGGGGGTTGACAGTAACGGCCGACCCAAGGATTAGTGGGAAAAGAAGGTAGCCGTCGTCAACTTATTTTGACGTTACGGCGATTTTCCACTTGCATCTTCTTCTGATCTGGACGTTTCCGATTCAATTCGGTATGAGCCTCATCGCGCCCGCCGGGGGAGGGTATGGCGCAGAATGTGCCTGTGCGAGGTTATCTGATGCTAAGATATATTCTGGCTGTTGCCGTTATGGCGACAACCATGCTGCCTAGTGTGTCCTTCGCTGAGAGGGAAGCAACCGATACTGCGAAACGTGAGCTGGTCGCCCGTAGCGAACTGCCCGGTCAGAATTTTCGCGATTATCTGAATTTGTTCAAGCCCCGACAGGAGCCTGAGCCGAAAGAAGTGTCCTACTCCAAGAGCTGGTTGGACGAGCAACCCACCGCCACCGGAGGCGAACAGTTCAAGTGCCTGGCCGAGGCGTTGTACTTTGAAGCGCGCGGCGAAGGCGTGCGCGGTCAGTTTGCTGTGGCGGAAGTAATCCTCAACCGTGTTGCCAGCAGCCGCTTTCCCGACACGCTGTGTGGTGTGATCAATCAGGGCACAGGTAAGAAATACCAGTGCCAGTTCACCTATACCTGTGACGGTCAAGAGGAAGTGATCCGTGAAAAGAAGGCCTATGAGCGTGTAGCGAAAGTCGCGCGTACAGCCATCGACGGGGCTGCCAAAAAGCTCACCGAAGGGGCTACGCATTATCACACGACTGCAGTGCGCCCGTCTTGGGCCAAGGTCTACAAGGAAACCGCGCGTATCGGTGTCCATATTTTCTACCGTCACAACTATCAGACGGCGAGTAACTGATTGACGCACCCGCGCTGGAACCCTACTGGCGCGGGACGAAAATCGGTTTAGATTGCGGGTCCAGGAGGCCCGTATTGGTGTTATCACGCAGACAGATTTTGCAATCCGGTACAGCAATGTTGCTGTTGCCCAAGGCAGTGCATGCCGCAATAGATGATTTGGTTGCCCAGATCGTCTCCCGACAGCTGGCCCCTGACGGGTACCCCGAGACCTCGGTTTGGTCCTTTGGTGGAAATGTGCCCGGTTCAGAAATTCGCCTGCGCAAAGGGCAAAGCGTCCGGCGCAGATTGGTAAACGATTTACCCCAACCCGCTACGATCCACTGGCATGGCATTCGGATTGTCAATGCAATGGACGGAGTCCCGGGTCTGACGCAGGACGCTGTTCAGCCTGGCCACAGTTTTACCTATGACTTTGTGGTCCCGGATGCGGGAACATATTGGTATCATGCCCATAACCGATCCATGGAGCAGGTTGCGCGTGGCCTCTACGGCCCATTGATTGTCGAAGAAGATAATCTGCCTGATGTGGATCAGGATTTGACCCTTGTCCTGGACGACTGGCGGTTGACCCCGGAAACCGGGCAGATCGTAGAAGATTTTGATAACCAGCACGACCTCAGCCACGCCGGGCGTTTGGGTAATCTCGTCACAGTTAATGGCCAGTTTGATCCAGAATATGCAGTGGCGCGCGGCGCGCGCCTGAGGCTGCGGCTGATCAATGCGGCAAATGCCAGGATATTCGATCTGGGGCTTGATGGTCTGACAGGTTGGATCGTCGCTTTGGATGGAATGCCTCTGGTTGACCCTTTGCCGGTTTCCGGGAACGTCCCGCTTGCACCTGCTCAGCGGATGGATCTGATCGTGGATGTGCAAAGTGATGAGGGTCAGATTGCCGGGCTTGTAAGTCAAGAACGCGGTGACAGCTTCGGTCTGGTTCGGCTTGCGGTGGCCGGTCAGGCGGCGGCAAACAGGACTGGAATCCGCCCTTTGCCAGCAAATGAGATGCCTAAGGTTCGGCTGGACGACGCACTGATCCATCGCATGACGCTGCAAGGCGGGGCCATGCGCTGGCTGGATTCCGCCAATTTGGGCGAGACCGAGCTATCAGGCCGTGAATTGGCCCAACTCGGGAGGTTTTGGGCATTGAATGGCTATTCTGATCGACCGGATGAGCCGTTTCTGGATGCGCGATTGGGAAGTGCTCATCAGATTGAGTTTGTCAATGAAACGGCGTTTCCCCACGCTATGCACCTGCATGGGCACCATTTCCGCATCATCCTGGATGACGGCACGCTGGGCCCCTGGCGCGACACGATACTGATAGGGCGGGGTCAGACCCGTAAAATCGCGCTGATTGCTGACAATCCAGGCGACTGGTTGTTACACTGCCACATGCTGGGTCATTCAGCATCGGGAATGATGAGCTGGTTTCGCGTCAGCTGACGCCGCATTCGAAGACTGGAATGGCGCTTGTTGCAGTGTTATAGGGCCTGCAATGTGTAAATAGGTCCGAAAAGTCCACCAAGCCCAAAGGGTCAACCGCATGAGTTCTGAAATCCGTCTTGCCTTTGCGCACCCCTCCGAGCGGTCCGAAGCGACAGCCACGCGGGGACCTCTGGATCGCATTTCTCTGCGGGACCATATTGTCGAGGTCGAAATTGGCGCTTTTCAGGCCGAGCGCGGAACGACGCAACGCATTTGCTTTAATATCGTTGTCGAGGTGCGCCCTTTGACCGATCCGATTGACGACGATGTTGATCGCATTTTGTCATATGATCGTGTGACCGAGGCTATCGCCTTTGAACTGTCAGCCGAGCGGTTGAACCTGCTGGAAACTCTGGCAGATCGGATTGCGGAAAGAATTTTGCTTGAGCCTCAGGCCGTAAGGGCTTTTGTCAGAATAGAAAAGCTGGACCGAGGACCCGGCGCTTTGGGCGTCGAGATCGTGCGCGGTAAAGATGCATCTCACCACGATCTGGTCGAGGAAGAGCGTCCGCACCCGCGTTTGGCCTTCCTGTCAAACGAAGCAATCGCTTCGGACAATCTGACCGGTTGGATCGACCAGTTGGAGAATCGGAAACGCCCCTTGATCCTATGCGTTGGGGCGGCGGAGATGGCCGTTTCACAAACTGGGCACGCCATGACACAACGCCGGATCGACCTTTTAGCCATCGAGCAAAACGCCTGGGTATTGGCCGCGCGTGACCTGCGCTGTGTCGTCGTTTCCACGCGGACTGAATTGGATTGGGCCATGAAGAACGGACAGATTTGCGTTTGGGCACCGTCCAAGATCGTTCTTGATGCGGTGGATGGGCCATCTGCCGCACCCTCTGACGCGGTCGCTTTGGCGGCATGGTTTGCCGCGACTTTCGAAGCAAGTGAGCTGTTGGTTTTCGGAGGCGCCCTGCCGGACTCGCCGCAGATTCCGCTGCGCGCTGTGCCGGTGGATCAGGCGACCCTGTGACTGCTTACTACCGCCCTTTGGTTCAGCATGGTGAGGCGCGCCCCGAGGGGGCGGTCGCCTTGGCCGGTCAGGGGCTGTGGTTCACCCATGTCGAACGCCTCAGCCGGACCGCAGCCGCGCGCATCCTCCCGGCTGCGCAGGTTCCCGGCGATGTGCTGGATCGGCTGACACGTCCACGGGCCGCTATTTCTGGCGTTGCGATGGATCGGCCCCAGATCATGGGCATCCTCAATGCCACGCCGGACAGTTTCTCGGATGGCGGGGTGCATAACTCGGTCGAGGCGGCACAGGCTGCGGCGCGGGACATGGTCGCGCAGGACGCCAGTATTCTTGATATCGGAGGCGAGTCGACACGCCCCGGCGCAAGTTTTGTTCCTGAAGACGAGGAAATCGCCCGTACCGAACCGCTGATCAAAGCGATCAGATCGGCCACCGATGCGCTGATTTCCATAGACACCCGCAAAGCCGCCGTCGCCAAAGCCGCCTGGAAAGCCGGGGCAGGGCTGATCAATGACGTCTCGGGCTTTACCTTCGACCCGGACCTTGCGCCGTTCTGTGCCCAGGTTGGGGCCCCTGTCTGCGTGATGCACATGCAGGGCGATCCCGGTTCGATGCAGGACGACCCGACTTACGACAGTGTTTTGCTGGATGTTTATGACTTCCTACATGGGCAGGTTGGTTTTCTTGAAGACCTCGGCATGAGCCGGGACCAGATCATTATCGACCCTGGCATAGGATTTGGCAAAACCGAAAAGCACAATCTTATCCTTCTGCAGAATCTCAGCCTGTTTCACTGTTTGGGGTGTCCGATCCTGCTGGGCGTATCCCGAAAGGGGTTTATCGGGCAGATAGGCAAAGAGCCCCGCAAAGACGCGCGTGCGCCGGGATCCATCGCCGTGGGGCTGGCCGGATTGGCACAGGGTGTGCAGATCCTGCGTGTTCATGACGTCGCTGAAACCGCTCAGGCCTTGCGTCTATGGGCCGCCGTCCGGTAATCCGGTCACAACAAGCAAGAATTTACGGAGAGATACCAATGCGCAAGCTGTTCGGAACCGATGGGGTGCGTGGCACCGCCAATACGCATCCGATCACGGCTGAGATGGCCCTGCGCATGGGGGCCGCGGTTGGGCGGTACTTCCGACGTGACCAATCCGGCGTGCACCGTGTTGTTATTGGCAAGGATACGCGCCTGTCTGGGTATATGCTGGAAAACGCGCTGACGGCGGGGCTGACCTCGACCGGGATGAATGTTTTGCTGCTGGGACCGGTCCCAACGCCGGCTGTCGGCCTGATGACGCGGTCAATGCGCGCCGATCTGGGCGTGATGATCTCGGCCAGTCACAACCCCGCCGAAGACAACGGGATCAAGTTTTTCGGGCCTGATGGCTTCAAGCTGTCGGATCAGGCGGAAATTGAAATCGAACGGCTGATCGAAGAAGGGGTTAAGCCTGCGCAGGCGCAAAATATCGGTCGGGCCCGCCGGGTAGACGATGCGCGGTTTCGCTATGGCGAGCGGGTGAAATCTTCGCTATCCCGCGATCTTAGACTGGACGGTCTCAAAGTGGTGGTGGATTGCGCCAATGGCGCCGCGCACCGCACTGCGCCCGAAGTTTTGTGGGAACTTGGGGCCGAGGTCATTCCTGTAGGCACATCTCCTAACGGTAAGAATATCAACCTGAATTGCGGTTCGACCAGACCTCAGCTTGCAGCTGAAACAGTGGTGGCGCACGGGGCCGATGTCGGGATCTGCCTGGATGGTGATGCCGATCGGGTTGTGATCGTGGATGAGCACGGACACGTGGCCGACGGCGATCAGTTGATGGCGTTGTTGGCGACCTCTTGGGCCAAGGCCGACCGCCTGCGCGGCGGCGCCTTGGTCGCGACAGTTATGTCCAACCTTGGTCTCGAACGCCATCTCGGTTCGCAGGGGCTCAGGCTTGAACGAACGGCCGTAGGCGACCGCTATGTAGTCGAGCGGATGCGTGAAGGAGATTTCAACCTGGGTGGTGAACAATCTGGCCACATCGTCATGAGCGACTATGCGACCACAGGCGATGGCCTCATGGCGGGCCTGCATTTCCTGGCTGAAATGGTACATTCCGGGCGCAACGCATCCGAACTGTCGGTTCAGTTCGAAACAGTACCGCAACTGTTGAAGAACGTGCGCTATGGCGAGGGGCAGGCCCCGCTGGAAACAGCTGGTGTGAAAGCCGCAATCTCGGATGCCGAAGAGCGTCTAAAAGGAAAAGGCCGATTACTGATCCGTAAATCCGGCACTGAACCTCTGATCCGCGTCATGGCGGAGTGTGAAGATGATCAGCTGTTGGCCCAAGTCGTTGACAGTATCGTTGCTGAGGTCGCGGCGGTTGCAGGCTAGCGACCGGCCAGCATTCTGCGCAGGCTGAACCACTGGCTGATCGCTAGTCCGGTCAGGATCATCGCCAGAGCAACGTAAAACCGTATCGGCAATGCCTCGGACAGAATCCACGCGCCAAATACCATCGACCATATCGGTACTTGGTAGTTGACCAGCGTCAGAAAAACAGACCCGGCGCTGCGAATAATCGAGACGCGCAACAACGTGGCAAAGGCGGTCGGAACAAGGCCCAATGCGATTATGGCGAGGCTAGGCCGTGCGCCATGCCAATTTGGCACCCCTTCGGTTACCAGCATGATGGGCAACAAGATCGCCGCGCCGACCAGCAAAGTGAGCGCAGCCAGAACAACCGGATCGACCGGAGGGCATCTGCGCGTGAATATAGAAGCGCAGGAATAGCACAGTGCAGCACCAATACAGGCCAGCTGTGCCAGTGGTTCCGCACCTTGACCAAGCTGTGCAAGGCCAGGGCCAATCAGCACCAGCGCGCCTGCAAATCCAAGTGATACGCCAACAAAACGCCGCGCGTTGAGGGGCTCATCCGAAAAGAAATGTGCCAGTGGCAACACCATCAACGGGATGGCCGCCATCGAAAGGCCCGCAAAGGCGGACGGAACATATTGCTGGCCCCAGCTGAGAAGCAAAAAAGGTAGGGCCGTCGACAGAATGCCGATCACGATGATTGAGGGCCAAAGGCCCCGCGTGGATGTTGGCAATTTGCGACCCGTCGCCCCCATCAGCAGTATAAGGGTGAGCGCGCCCAGAGTCGTGCGCGCTGTTGCTACTGTGACGGGCCCGTACCCTTCGAGTGCGATGGCTACGACCATAAATGTGCCGCCCCAGATGAAGCCAAGTACAGCGACCATAAGCCAGTTTTTGTTGGTGATTTCAGAGGGTTCGCTCATGGTATTGCCTGCTTCGTCACAATTAGCTGCGAGTGTGGTATTGTAGGGGTATTGGAAAAAGAATTTGGAGACAAATTATGGACTACAAAGAAGTGAATGCTGTTTGCCAGCCCGGAGACGATGTGGCTTCACGAGATTGGTATGCTTGGAACAACAAGATGCCTCCGGGGCCCGCTAGGTTGATTGTGACGGGCATTGTCACGGTTGGTAATCCAGGGGTCGAGCCCATGTTGGTTATCGCCAATCCGCAGGGGATCAATCCCAGCCATTTGCTGCTCAACATCTTCCTCTGTCAGAAGCCCGGGAAATGGCCCTCGGTGGTTGTCGACAAGCCGGTGCGGTTCGAGCAGCATTCGAACCCGATGTATACCCATGTGGATATTGTTGGCGGGCCGTCGATAGAAATTTTTGACGCCCATTAAATGAATGACGCCGCCCCGGGGGGCGGCGTCACGATAGGATCAGTTCTTTTCCTGATCGACCAGTTTACCGGCCGAAATCCAGGGCATCATGTCCCGCAGCTTTTTGCCGACCACTTCGATCTGGTGCTCGTCATTGGAACGGCGCGAGGCTTTGATGGTGGGTTGACCCACAGCATTTTCCAGCATGAAGTCGCGTACGAACTTGCCGCTCTGGATGTCCGACAGGGTCTCTTTCATTGCCTTCTTGGTCTGCTCATAAGGCAGAATGCGCGGACCAGTGACGTACTGACCGTATTCAGCAGTGTTCGAGATCGAGTAATCCATGTTGGCGATTCCGCCTTCATAGATGAGGTCCACGATCAGCTTGGTTTCGTGCAGACACTCGAAATAGGCCATTTCGGGTGCATAACCAGCCTCGACCAGAGTTTCAAAGCCGCAGCGGATCAGCTCGACGATACCACCACACAGAACCGCCTGTTCACCGAATAGGTCGGTTTCGCATTCTTCGCGGAAGTTGGTCTCGATGATGCCCGAACGGCCGCCACCGATGGCCGAGCAATAGGACAGACCGATTTCCAGCGCTTTGCCGGTTGCGTCAGTGTCAACAGCCACAAGGCAGGGAACGCCGCCACCTTTGGTGTATTCACCACGGACGGTGTGGCCGGGGCCTTTGGGGGCCATCATGATGACGTCTACGCCTGCTTTCGGTTCGATCAGGCCAAAGTGAACATTCAGGCCGTGGGCGAACGCAATCGCAGCACCCGGCTTGATGTTGTCATGCACGTATTTCTTGTAAGTTTCGGCCTGCAATTCATCGGGCATGGTGAACATGATGACATCACACCAGGCTGCCGCTTCTGCAATGCCCATGACCGCCAGGCCTTCGGCTTCGGCTTTCCTAGCCGAAGGCGAGCCTTCGCGTAGGGCAACGACCAGATTCTTCGCGCCCGAGTCGCGCAGGTTCAGCGCGTGTGCATGACCCTGGCTGCCATAACCCAGGATGGCCACTTTTTTGTCTTTGATCAGGTTGATGTCGCAATCGCGATCGTAATAGACGCGCATGATGCTGGTCCTTTCTGTTTCGATTGCTGTGGGTTTTAAGGCGGTTTTCCAAGGATAGCGATACTGTTATCCTTGAATTATCAAGGATAACTCGAGTATCTATTCTTAAATTATAGTAAAAAAGAAAAAATCATGCTTGATGATGTTGACCGCAGGCTTCTGCGTCATTTCCAGGCCGACCCGACGCTGACAACCGCTGAGCTGGCCGAGCTTTGCCGTATCAGCACAAGTGTCTGCTGGCGGCGAATCGAAAAAATGCAAGAGGCCGGGATTATTCAAGCCCAAGGGGCGATCATTGACTGGGCCGCATTGGGATATGCGGTCGAGGTTTCATTGCGGGTGACGCTGGATAAGACCCAACCGCGTGCATTCGACGAGTTCATGGGTGTCGCGCGTGAGGTTCCCGAGGTGATCGAGATTCAGACCTTTTTGGGCCGTGTGGATGTGCGCTTATCTGTGCTTGCCAAGGATATGGCACATTACCAGCAGCTGTATCGTGACCGTATCCTGACTTTACCGCATATCGCAGATATCGAGGCATTGATGCATATCGCGCGGGTCAAAAGCGATGAGGTGCTGCCGCTATGACCGAATTGGATGAGCTCGACCGCAAAATTCTGCGCGCTCTGATCCAGGATGCAACGCAAAGCGCGGGTGCCTTGGGGCGTAAATTCGGCCTGTCTCAGCCCGCGATGTGGCGCCGTATCCGGAGGCTTGAAACGACGGGGATCATAAAGGGGCGCCACCTGCGTTTGAATGCAGAAGCGTTGGGGTTTGGGGTGACAGTCTTTCTGGGGGTCAAGTTAGCGCGGAAAGGTCAGGTCAGCCTTGAAGATTTCGAACGCGCCGTCAGTGCGATCCCCGAGGTTCAAACCGTTGAACATGTGTTGGGCCTATATGATTACCGTTTGCGCGTCGTGGCACGGGATCTCTCGGACTTTGAACGTGTTCTGCGCCGCCGGATAATGACTTTGCCCGGGGCCGGAGATGTCGAAGCCAATGTATTGCTGAGCGAAGAGAGGTTACCCGGGCCTATCGGCTAGGTCCGTTTCAGTACCTAGTGCGGATGTAATATCCGGGATGATGTGTCATGCGCGCAAAGGTAATTGGCTGCCCGTCTTTCCATGTCGTGCGCTCTAATTGGATCATGGACGTCCCCGAGGTTGTCCCCATGAATTCAGCCAGCCGTCCATCTGCCGAAATCGCGCAAAAGGCGACTTCAGCATCGGTGAAGGGGGCGGCGTGCAACAGCCACTCATGCGGGCCTTTGGTGTCGAGGTCAGCATGTTCCACTTCAGGAACTGCGTCGATATTGATCCAGCGCTCTTCCAGTTGAAACGGCCGGTTGTCTGCATAGTGCATGCAGACAATATGCAAAACACGCGCTTCTTGCGAGACGCTTAACTGAGAGGCAAGCCATCCGGGGCTGGAGACGATATTACGCTCGACCAGCGCATAACGATAGGTGGAGTTCTGCCCCTCGACATCCAGTCGGGTCAGGGAAAATTCCAGTTTTGCGTGTTTGCTGGGTTCTTTTTTGACCCGCGTTCCGCTTTTACGTTTTCTTTCAACGAAGCCCTGATCTGCCAGTTCCCGCAAAGCACGATTTACCGTGGCACGGGCACAATTAAATTCTTCTGCCAACTGGGTTTCTGTCGGCAGCACCGACCCCTGTGGCCAAACTCTGGTTTCTATTCGTCGTTTTACTTCGTCACGTACAAACTGAAAACTGATCCGCTTATGCGCAGTCACGAGTGAAAATACCTTTCTTCTCCAAAGTGTATGTATCTGGTCAGAAACACGTAGGGGTGTAAAGGGTTGCTGACACTGTTTGGCGTCATTAGTTGTCGATAGGGCCTTTGAGGCGTTAAAATTTTCTTAGGAAACCGGGTTCCGTCGGGTCAATTTTCAGTAATAACTGAGAGGCAGTGAGCGAAGTTGCGAACACCCGCTCGTTTCGTGAAATTTGAAAGGAATACCAATGCCCCCGCTTTTGGACAAAATTGACCCCAATGGGTTAGAGGAGTTTTCGGTCGTCTTCACCGATCGCTCGCTTAATCACATGTCGGTTCAGTTTCAGCATGTGATGCGCGACATCTCTGAGATGCTGAAAGGCGTTTACAACGCTGACGGTGTGGCCGTTATCCCGGGCGGTGGTACCTATGCAATGGAAGCAGTCGCGCGCCAGTTTGCCCGCAATGCCAATGTTCTGGTGGTCAGGAATGGCTGGTTTTCCTATCGGTGGAGCCAGATCATCGAGTCCGGTGGGTTGACGGCGTCGGCAACAGTTCTGAAGGCGCGCCAGACCGGCAACTCGGCAACGTCCCCATTTGCGCCTGCTCCGATCGAGGAAGTAATCGAAACGATCCGCGATGGGCGCCCGGATGTGGTCTTTGCGCCGCATGTCGAAACGGCGGCCGGGGTCATTCTGCCCGACGACTATATTTCGGCGATGGCAGCCGCAGCCCACGAGGTTGGGGCGCTGATGGTTCTGGATTGCATCGCTTCGGGCTGCGCATGGGTGGACATGAAGGCGACGGGTGTGGATGTCCTGATCTCGGCCCCTCAGAAAGGGTGGAGCGCATCGCCTTGCGCGGGTCTTGTCATGCTGTCCGAACAGGCTGAGGCAAGGCTGAAGGAGACGACTTCGGACAGTTTTGCCGTCGACCTGAAGAAATGGCGTCAGATCATGCAAGCCTATGAAAATGGCGGTCACGCCTATCACGCCACGATGCCAACAGATGCGCTGAAAGCCTTCCGCGACACGATGGCTGAGACTCGAGACTATGGCTTTGACAAACTGCGTGACGCCCAGTGGGCATTGGGGGACGGTGTACGGGCAATGCTGAAAGAGAAGGGCATTGTTTCTGTCGCTGCCGATGGGTTTGGTGCGCCGGGTGTGGTGGTCAGCTATACCTCGGATCCCAATATCCAGAACGGCAGCAAATTCGCCGCCTTGGGCATGCAGATCGCTGCTGGTGTACCCTTGCAATGTGATGAGCCAGACGGGTTCAGCACCTTCCGTCTGGGCCTGTTCGGTCTGGACAAGCTGTACGATGTTGACGGCACAATCGCGCGTCTAAAGCGCGTGCTGGACCAGGTTTTGTGACGATCGGGCTTTAGCGGACGCCGAGGCCCATCTGCATCAGCGTCTTGCGCACGGTCGGCAGCGAGTACAGCGCGTTCAACCCCATTGCACGTATGTCCCGTAAAGGCCGCGCTTCGATCATCGAGGCGCGGTTCAGCAAGTCGATACCCTTGACCCGGGCCTCGATCTCGGCATGACGCGCTTTGTGATAGGCATCCAACATCTGCGCGTCACCCAGGCCCTCGGGACGGGCCTGTGCCAAATCCAGCAGGCATCGCAGATCACCCAAGGACATGTTCAGCCCCTGCGCACCGATGGGGGGCACGACATGGGCGGCTTCGGCCATCAGGGCCACGCGTTCGCCCGAAAGGCGCTCTGCCGATTGGCTGATGATCGGCCAGATTGTTCGGCGTGAAGCCAGTTTCAACGGACCGAACAACCCGCAGGACCGTTCGGTCATCAGCGCTTCAAAGCTTTCCGGATCGGTGTTCAACAGCTCTACTGCGCGCGGGCCACGCTCCATCCAAACAATCGCGGACGAGGGCTGACTCTGCCAGTCGGGCAGGGGAACGAGCGTGAACGGGCCGCCGGACCTGTGAATCTCGGTCGAGACGTTCTGATGCGGGATCGAGTGTGTAACCGCGAAGGCCAACGCCTTTTGTCCATAGCGCGTGGTGTGCACGTTGATCCCGGCGGCCTCTCGCATGGGCGAGTTGCGACCATCTGCGGCGATCACCAGTTGACAGCGGATGCGCGTCCCGTCGCTCAGGCCAACGCGGGCTTCGGCTGTACGGGTGAACAAGCTGACCGTGCCCGTTCCGGGGCGAAAATCGACATTGGGCAGTTCAGCGAGACGGGCCACCATTTCGCGCCGCAAGAGCCAGTTTGGCAGGTTCCAACCAAAGGGCTGATCCGAGATATCCGCGGCATTGAAGTCGCGCACCACGCGCGGCTCGGGCACATCTCCGCCTGCATCCACAATCCGCATGATCTGAAGAGGGGCGGCATGCGCGTCGAGTTTTTCCCACAGCCCGCATTGTTCCAAAAGACCGTGGGCTGGTTGCAAAAACGCGGTAGTCCGTAAATCCGATCCGTCCACGTCCCGCTGGGTCACAGGAGGGGTGGGATCAACGCAGACCACATTGAATCCAGCCGCGCCAAAGGCCGCCGCTGCGGTCAAACCGGCAATTCCGCCGCCGGATATCAGGATGTCACACTGGTCGTTCATGGCGCCCTCTTTGGTTCTGAGCCGACCCTAGAGCGGTTCCGCTGCCTGCGCCAAGTGACATCCTGTCTCGCAGGTCAGCCGCGCGAGATCAGGATGAGGATTAGGAATATCACGGGCACCATCACGACGGCGGGGATATACAGGCCCGGCAAGCCAAACAGCATCACTGAACAGCCCCACATGCTGAAGATGGCGGCGGCGGTGTAATACCAGTCGTCCCCATCTGCATCGGCCGCATCGCGCGCCATCCAGCCAAACAGAGGAACAGCAAATAGCAGGCGCTGCCAGATGGGTGAGCGCGGGGGCATTTCGATTGCGGACATCTGGGTCTCCGTTCTGTTCGTCGCAGTTGGGATATAGGGGCGGCGCCCGGGTCGCAGTACGTGCAGATCGTCGCAGTGTGACAGCCTATCGCAGGCGGGCCAGAAAGGCGGTCAGGTCGTCTGTATGATGGTGGATGTGATCGGCCATGTGCGGTTCGGGCGCGACATGAACCGTGCGCATCCCCATCTCATGCGGGGCCGCCAGATTGCGCGGATCGTCTTCGAACATGGCCGCTTTTTCTGCCTTGATTCCGTCTTGCGCAAAGATGGCCTGGAATGCGGCCTTTTCGGGTTTAGGACGGTATCCCGCATGCTCAACCCCATAGATGGCATCGAACAAACCGCTGAGGCCACGCGCCGCAAGGACGCGTTCGGCATAGGGCGCGCTGCCATTGGTGTAGACAATGCGGCGCCCGGGCAGAGCACGAATATGTGCCGCCAGATCCACGTCCGGGTCCATATGGCTCATATCCACCTGATGCACGGCATGCAGGTAAGGGTCGGGATCCAGATCATGTTCGGCCATCAGCCCGGCCAGCGTGGTGCCATATTCGCGCCAGTAATGGGATCGCAGCCGGTCGGCCTCGGCCCGGTCGACGCCGATGGCCTGGACCACATAATCCGTCATCAGCACCTCGATCTGATCGAACAGGCGCATATGCGGCGGGTACAGGGTGTTGTCCAGATCGAACACCCATTGGGAGACATGGCTGAAGGCAGGTTTGACCATGCCTGCCGTTTAAGCCGCGCAGCGCAGGTTTTCAATGCAGTACTTGATTGTGCGCACTGCAGACGGATAGACATGTCCGAACGAGGAGAAAAACAAAAGATGCCCCAATCCAAGCAGTCCAACAGCGACGCCTACAGCCTTATTCTCGAAGCGATTGATGTGGGCATCTACAAGCCCGGTGACAGGCTGGTCGAAAGCGAGCTGGCCGAAAGGTTCGGTGTTTCGCGCACGCCAATCCGCGAGGCATTGCAGCGGTTAGAGACCCAATCCTTGCTTGAACGCGACGGGCGTTCGCTGATTGTGGCCTCATTGGACCACAATCAGATGGCAGAGCTATATGTCGTTCGCCGTGAACTTGAAGGTCTCGCTGCAAGTTTGGCCGCCAAGCACGCGACCGAGGAAGAGATCAAGGTGCTGCAGGAAATGGTTGCCGAAGATGATGCGCTGGTGGACAATCCAAACGCCCTGTCTCGGGCGAACCGGCGGTTTCACGAACAGATCCATCTGGCCTCGCACAACCGCTATTTGGTGCAACAGCTGAACCTTGTGCACCGTACAATGGCCTTGATGGCAACGACATCGCTTGCGGTTTCCGGGCGCGGTGAGATCGCGCAAAGTGAACACAAAGGCATCGTCGAGGCTATTGCCGCCCGTGACGAGCAAGCCGCGGAACGTGCGTTGAAAGAGCATATCTCGGTCGCTTTCATGACGCGTCTCAAGCAGGATGCGGTTCGTCGCGAAAGCTGACGGTCACATGTCGAAGGCTTCTTCACTAGCTTGACCGTGTTGGGTTTTGTCCCAGAAGAACGGGTTGATAGCCAATTCCCAAAGGGCTTTGTAAGCTGCCAGCACACCCAAGGGGAAATACAACGGCATTGTCGGCACCCACGGCATCAGAAACCGTCTTTCACGGGCAGAGACAGCCAGTATCCCGATGGTCACATTCGTGATCTCTGCAAATACGAATAGAGCTATCAGTATGGTCATGACCTTGCCCGGAATGACGGGATCCAGCGGGCTGGCCAATCCGAATGTGGTAAGCCAGAACAGCCACAAAACCGGGGCCAGCAGGAATTGTCCGACGGTGCCCAGAAAAAACGCCTGAAGCCCAAGGAAGCGCAGCACACCCAGCTCTTTCAGCAGATGGATCGGCGCGCGCATGTGGACAAGATATGTGACCATAAAGCCCTTGAGCCATCGTGAACGCTGTTTGACCCAAGGCCAGGCCCGAAAGTTTGCTTCTTCGAAAGTGGCGGTATCAACCATCTCGGTCCGATAACCCGCGCGGCTGAGGCGGACGCCCAGATCCGCGTCTTCGGTCACATTATGGGCATCCCAACCGCCCAGTTCCAACAGCTTTTCGCGACGAAAGAAAAAGGTTGTACCACCAAGTGGAACCACCAATCCCAACCTGGCAATGCCAGGCAGGATGACCCGAAACCAACTGTTATACTCGATGGTAAAGCAGCGAGACCGCCAGTTGGTGCGCGGGTTGTAATAGTCCAGAACGCCTTGCAAGCAGACGACGTCTTCACTGGCTTGGGTGAAATGTCCGACGACGCGTTCGATTTGATCGGGAAGCGGGGCGTCCTCGGCATCCCAAACGCCCAAAATGTCACCACGACAGAAATCCAGCGCATAGTTCATCGCGCGCGGTTTTGTCGTCAGCCCGCTTAATGCCGGTACTTCGATCGTGCGGACCCAACAGGGCAGCTCGATTTTGGCCAGGGTTGCACGGGTTACAATATCCGTTTCTTCCAAAACCAGAATGACGTCCAAAAGAGCTTTGGGATATGTCAGACGTCGCAATCGGCGGATCAGAGCGCCAGCAATCTCTCGCTCTTTGTACAAAGGGACCATGATGGAAACGCGAGGCAGTCGAAGAGGAAGCGTGGTGGCGGTCTGACTGTGGCGTTTTCCTTTGTAACACAGAAACGAGAGCAATCCCGCGAGTCGCAATGTCAGGAATAATACAAGCGACGTAACGGCCAAAACGACCAGAGCCAGCAGCCCCGGAATGGGTTGCGCCAGGAACAGTGTGGCGAGGCCAAGCACTATGGCAATCGGCCCAATACGCGAGTGCCGAGTCCAGGACCGGCAACTCTGAGCTATTGCCACACGGGTTTCAGCCTTTTCAGCAAGGCTTTCCGAGAAAATGCTGGCGATTGCACCGTCGATCCGGTCCGCATCGGCAAGCACGGGTATGATCGTTTGCTTTTCCTTTGCCAACTGCTTGCGAACTGCGTCGAATTGATCGGGATTGGCGGTAGCGACCAGCAGAATGGGACCGATGCGCATCCAGGGAATGATGTTGTGATCCAGCCAAAAGCTGGCGGGGCGGGTTTTGCAAAGGTCCGGATTTGGTGGATGCAGATCCAGGTCCGCGATCTGCAATCCTGTTTGTTCAGACAGCGCCGTCAGAACCTCGGACCGATCTACCCAGCCTTCGCCGACCAGGATTTCGCCCAGTGCAACATTTTGTCTGGATTGCAGGTGCAGGGCTTTTTGCAACTGATGGTTCGAAAGTAGCCCGCGGTCGATCAGGCAAGCCCCCAAAGGCTTGCGCACCGTTGTAGAAATCGGCGCGGCCGATGCGAAATGCTGCAGGTTCAGTTCAACCATTCAATCAACCCAGACGTGGTAATCTGCGTCAGGGTGGAGCGATTAAGGTTAACAGGCCGTTAAGGCTGTATGATTATGCCTGTGCCTTCCGGGCGGCCATCGCATGCGAGAACCGCTCGAACAGGTAGAAGCTGTCTTGTGGACCTGGAGATGCCTCTGGGTGGTACTGTACCGAATAGACCGGTCTATTCGTCATGCGAATTCCGCAGTTTGAACCATCAAACAACGAACGATGAGTCTCAACGACACCGTCGGGAAGGGTTTGAGCGTCTACCGCAAACCCATGGTTCATAGACGTTATTTCCACCTTCCCAGTCTCGAGATCTTTTACCGGGTGGTTCGCCCCGTGGTGGCCGTGATTCATCTTGACAGTCTGACCGCCAAGGGCCAGCGCAAGCATCTGATGACCAAGGCAAATCCCGAATACGGGTAGGTCGGTGGTGTCCAATACCTCTTTGATCATCGGTACTGCGTATTCACCCGTAGCCGCTGGATCACCGGGGCCATTGGACAGGAATACGCCGTCGGGACTATGGGCCAGAACCTCAGCCGCGGTGGCCGTTGCGGGCAGCACAGTGACATCGCACCCGGTCGAGGCAAGGCATCTCAGGATATTGCGCTTTGCCCCGAAATCCAGTGCCACAACCTTATGTACTGGGGCCTCTTGCCGTTTATAGCCATCTGGCCAGGCCCAACGCATCTCATCCCAGCGATAGCTTTGCGCACAAGTCACTTCCTTGGCCAAATCCATACCTTCAAGCCCGGCAAAGCCACGCGCAGCCGAAACCAGAGCTTCGATGTCAAAATTGCCCTCAGGATCATGGGCCAATGCCACATGAGGTGCGCCTTGCTGGCGAATTGCGCGGGTCAACCGGCGGGTATCGACACCGCCAATGGCAATACGCCCACGCTGGGCAAGCCATGATTTCAGCTCTTCAGCAGACCGCCAGCTGGACGGTTCGGTTGGGTCCCATTTGACGACCATTCCGGCCGCGACAGGATCACCGGTTTCGTCATCCTCGGGGTTCACACCAACATTTCCGATATGAGGGAAAGTGAAGGTTACGATCTGTCCGGCATAAGAAGGATCGGTCATGATCTCTTGATAGCCGGTCATTGCGGTGTTGAAACACAGCTCGGCCACGGTCTGGCCTGTGGCGCCGAAACCGACCCCGTAGAACAGTGTTCCATCGGCCAAAGCCAGACATGCGGTGGGCTTGGACGGGGCGTTCTGGGCCATAGCGCGACTCTCCTGCAGGGTAAATCGGCGCATACCTAAGGGGGTTATGCGCTTGGGTCAAGTGTGTTCAATTTTTGGGCTATTGAGTAATATCAATGACTTAGATGTTGAGGCCCCCGGTTGTATCACGCTTTTTGTTTCGATATGGTCGGGGTTCCTTTTGTCATGGGGATGGACAAACTAAATGGATATGCGATCACGGGTGAATTCCGCCCTGAAGCAAGCAATGAAAGACAAGAACGCCGAGCGTCTGTCGACCCTACGTCTGATCAATGCAGCAATCAAGGACCGGGATATCGCGTCTCGTGCTGCGGTCAACGAGGAAGCCAAGGGTTGCGGTGATGCCGAAGTTCTTGAAATTCTAGGGAAAATGTCCAAGCAGCGTAAGGAAAGTGCGCGTGCTTACGAAGAGGGTGGACGCCTCGATCTGGCGGAGCGTGAACTGCGCGAGATAGAAGTCATAGAAGAATTCCTGCCCGAGCAACTGGACGACGATGAGGTGACGAAAGCCATCCAATCAGCGATTACGGCCACTGGTGCCGGGTCGATCCGGGATATGGGCAAGGTCATGGGCGAGCTCAAGACACGCTATACTGGCCAGATGGACTTTGGGAAAGTTGGGCCCATGGTCAAAGATCAGCTTTGTGCGGCTGCCAGCGGCTGACTGCCGTGACATGCTGAAAGTTTACTGCGCGACTGGTTCGCGCAGTTTTTCTTTGAGGTCATCGTAAAGCGCAATCCGCTCTTCCTCGGACAGGAATGCGCCGATTTCGACTTCGCGACCTTCACCCTTGAGGGTGACGTAGTTCGGAACCGGGCCGCCGCTCTGATGGATCTCGGGGCGGGCCCAATAGCGATTACAGGCCCATTCCTGCTGCCCCCGTCGCGGGTCATGATGTATCAGATGCGCCTGTGTTCCGGTCAGCGTCAGGACTTCGAATATGCTACGGGCCCGATAGTTTGACCGGAGCGCCAGCCAAAGGCCAATTACTGTTAGCAGCAGGAAGGGCAGCAACCCCCAAAGCAAGGCCGAGCCAAGAACGGCCAAAAGTGGGATCAGCCCGAATAGAAAGACCCCAAACACAACTCGCACCGCCCAAGGACGCGGCAGTGAGTTATGCGGCCACAGGCGCAATTCAAGTTCTGAAGTGGTGGTTTGATTCCATCTGTAGGGCATGGCCGGAAGATAGCCCAAAGCGCGTCCGAGTCGACGCTGAAAATTCAGATGACGTGCCCGACGCGGGCCCACGATAGGGCATCGTCCAGCCGATCATCCCCCCAAAAGACTTCGTTCCCCACAACCAGGCTTGGGGCGCCAAAAATGCCCAGCTTAATTGCGCGTAGTGTTTCCGCCTCAAGTGCGGCGACAATGTCGGGGCTGCGCGCGCGGGACAGGATCAGTCGGGGATCCTGCTGACTGCGATGTAGCGCTTCGGACAGGGCGGTTTCGCTGCCGGCCTCTACACCTTCTTCGAACCAGATCCGATATAGAATTTGCGTAAAGTTCTTGCCCCAGCCTTCTTCCATTCCCAACAGCGCTACTTGATTTGCCAAGGCAAGGTCAGAAATGGGGTAGGGCGCAGGAAGCTGGGCGTGCATATGGTACTTAGCCGCCCGACGCTCAATGTCGCGCCACATATAGGCGGATTTGACGGGTTTCCCTGCAAAGGGGATGTTCTTCTGCTGCGACATCACTGTGCGTACATTGAACGGCCGCCATGTGACGGACGCATCGTGTTCAGAACACCAATCGTCCAGGCGCATGATCGTCAGAAAGCTGTAGGTGCTTCCGATAGAGTACCAGAAATCAAGATCGGGCATATGAACCCTCGGGGTTGCCGATTGTTTTGCCTTTACCAGAGTACCCTATTTTGACCGATCTGGCGAATTTCCGGTGGCACGCCACTTAGAAATGAAAAACCCCGCCAAGTTGGCGGGGTTTTCTGTTGGTTCAGAGGGATCAGTGCGCGTGGCCCTTGTCCCAGTCTTCTTGCTTGGGCAGCTGCTCGAACGTGTGTTCGGGCGGCGGCGAGGGCAGGGTCCATTCCAGCGTATCCGCGTATTCGTTCCACGGGTTGTTCCGGGTCTCACGTGCGCCACGGAACAAGGCGTAAAACACGATACCAAAGAACAGCAGGAACGAGGCGAAGGATACAAAGGCGCCAATCGACGAGACATAGTTCCACTGCGCGAACGCTTCGGGATAATCGATGTAGCGACGTGGCATGCCCTGACGGCCCAGGAAGTGCTGCGGGAAAAAGGTCAGGTTGGCGCCGATGAAGAACAGCCAGAAGTGAACCTTGCCCCAGAACTCTGAATACTGACGGCCTGTCATCTTGGAGAAGTAGAAATAGATCCCAGCAAAGATCGCAAACACAGCGCCCAGCGACATCACATAGTGGAAGTGTGCAACCACATAATATGTGTCGTGATAGGCGCGGTCGATACCAGCCTGCGACAGAACCACACCGGTCACACCGCCAACGGTGAACAGGAAGAGGAAGCCGAAGGCAAACAGCATCGGTGTCTTGAACTCGATCGAGCCGCCCCACATGGTTGCGATCCACGAGAAGACCTTAACGCCGGTAGGAACCGCGATGACCATCGTTGCCAGCATGAAGTAGGCTTGCTGCTGGACCGACATGCCGACTGTGTACATGTGGTGTGCCCACACGACAAAGCCCAGTACACCGATCGCAATAAGTGCCCAAACCATCGGCAGGTAACCGAAGACTGGCTTGCGCGAGAAGGTCGCGATGATGTGGCTGATAAGGCCAAATCCAGGTAGGATCACGATGTACACTTCTGGGTGGCCAAAGAACCACAGGATGTGCTGATACAGGATCGGATCACCACCACCGGCCGGATCAAAGAAGGTGAAACCAAAGTTGCGGTCCATTAGCAACATGGTGATCGCGCCCGCCAAAACCGGCAGCGACAGAAGAATCAGCCACGAGGTGATGAAGATCGACCAGCTGAACAGCGGCACCTTGAACAGGGTCATGCCCGGGGCACGCATGTTCAGGAAGGTGGTGATCATGTTGATCGCGCCGAGGATCGAGGAGGCGCCCGATACGTGCACGGCAAAGATCGCAAGGTCCATGGACATGCCGCCCTCGCTCGTCGACAGCGGCGGGTACAAAACCCAGCCGACGCCCGAACCAAGCTGGTCATTACCACCGGGGCTCAGCAGCGAGGCCACGCCCAGCGAAGTACCGGCGACATAGAGCCAGAAGGACAAGTTGTTCATCCGCGGGAACGCCATGTCCGGTGCGCCAATCTGCAACGGCATGAAATAGTTGCCAAATCCGCCGAATAGGGCAGGGATGACCACGAAGAACATCATCAGAACACCGTGATAGGTGATCATCACGTTCCACAAATGCCCGTTCGGAGTACAGAGCTCGGCACCGCTGCCGAACAAGCGGAACCCTTCCATGCACATGTGCTGTACCCCGGGCTCCATCAATTCGATCCGCATGATAACAGTCATCAGAACCGAGATTAGACCGGCCAGGGCCGAGACGATCAGGTACAGAATCCCGATGTCCTTGTGGTTGGTCGACATGAACCAGCGGGTAAAGAACCCGCGCTGGTCTTCATGGTCGTGACCATGAATGGCTGCGTCTGCCATTAGGTGCCTCCTGTTGCAACTACACCGCGCTGTCGGACCTCTCCAACGCGCGGGATTCCTGCTGGTTTTAGATTGCGTGGGGGCGACCTTCAATGGTCGAGTTTGATCTGGATCAAGATTAATTGTCGCGGGTGCCGGTTGCAGGGCTTCGAAAAAGAGCACAACTTTCGGCAAATGGAGGAGACCGGATGGTTCTGAACTACGTGACGACCGAAAAGGCTCAGGCGGCCACCGGGCTACGCATGATCGTTGTCGGAGGTGTGCCAAGCCCTTGGAGCGAAGCCGCAAAGGGTATTTTTCACGTAAAGCGTCTGCCTTGGCTGCCAGTTTATCTGGACCATCAGGACCGGGCGCAGACCATCTGGGCGCAAACGGACAGCGCACCGGTTGTGTTCTGGAAAGATGAGGCACCGCTTTCCGAAACGGCCGATATTGTCGCCTTGGCACAACGAATCGCGCCTGAGCCAGATTTGTTGCCAGCATCAATGGCGCCCGACATTCTCGCCTTCATTGACTTACTTGCGGCCCCAAATGGATTGGGCTGGCAAAGGCGGCTTCAGCAAATCCATGCTTGTATGCGAGGCCAAGAAGGTGGGTTCCATCCCAAGATTGCCGACTATCTTGGCAAGAAATACGGCTATGATACAGAAGCAGGTGAAATGGCTGCCGATCGCGCTGATGGGATATTGAAACGCGTCAGTAGCAAGCTCACAGAAAGTGGTGATTTTCTGTTTGGCAACACGCTCACTGCAGCAGATATTTATTGCGCTGCCTTCATGGCTTTGTTCGCACCGTTGCCGGAAGAGTTGTGTGCTATGCGGCTGAGTACCCGAAGGGTTTTCGAGCATATATCCGATCCTGTACGGGATACTCTTTCGGCAGGTTTGCTGTTGCATCGGGACAGGGTATACCGCGATTTTCTGGAAACACCTTTGTCGCTCTGATCGCATGTGCATTGCGTCTTGACCGCCAAGGTGCGGCACCGCACAAACACCTCATGAAAAACGTCCAAACGGAGGCCGAGTATGTCTGCCTATGATCCCGATAACATTTTCGCCAAGATCCTGCGTGGTGAAATCCCTGCAAACCGGGTCTATGAAGACGACGACACACTGGCCTTCATGGACATCATGCCGCGCACGGACGGGCATCTGCTGGTGATCCCGAAAACGCCTTGTCGCAACGTGCTGGATGCCAGCCCAGAACAGCTTGCTTCTGTGATCTCAACGGTTCAGAAGATGGCACAGGCGGTGAAAGCGGCGTTTGGTGCGGATGGTGTCACCATCCAACAGTTCAACGAGGCTGCAGGTGGGCAAGAGGTGTTTCATCTGCATTTCCACGTTCTGCCGCGGCACGAAGGCGTTTCGATGCGACCGCCGGGCAATATGGGTGATTTTGACCTGATCGCTAAAAACGCCGCTAAAATCAAAGACGCGCTGGCCTGATCACCCGCTACAGGATCAGTGCGATCCAAGGCATTTGCTATGGTCGCCAAACGCGTTCAGCACTTCACATACATGGTCGTGGGTGCCGTCACAGGCGGCTGTGATGCGTTCCAGTTCGGCCTCAAGGCTGCGCAGCAATGTTATCCGGTTGCGCAGTTCAGTCAGCTGACGATCCGCGATTTCATGAACATGGTCCAGATCCGCCCCCTGCGCCCCTTCCAAAGAAAGCAACGCCTCGACATCCGGCAAAGGCAGGCCCAGATCACGCGAGTGCCGGATAAATTGGAGGCGTTTCAGAGCAGTCTCGTCATATCTGCGCTGATTGCCCGCCGTCCGATACGGTTTGGCCAACAAGCCTTTTTCCTCATAGAAACGGATCGTGGGCACCTTGACCCCGGTTTGCCGCGACAAATCTCCGATTGAGTACATTTTGTGCTTTTTGCCTCTTGAACCTCTAGTGACTAGAGGAATTACATAAGATGGCAGTTCAAAACAAGGATCTGATCTGCCATGTCACATAACCACACCCACTCTCACATTGATCCGAATGCCGGTGACCGGAGGGTGGTCGGAGCGATCGGCGTCAATATGGTATTGACGCTTGCACAAATAGTGGGGGGCATTTTGTCTGGCTCACTGGCCTTGATCGCAGATGCCTTGCATAATTTTTCAGATGCCATCGCGCTGATCATCGCGTTTTTCGCTCGTAAGATTGCGCGACGCCCGGCAGATCCACGGATGAGCTTTGGTTATGGTCGGGCAGAGGTTGTGGCCGCTCTTGTTAACTACACCACTCTTGTCGTTCTTGCCGTTTATCTGATGTACGAAGGTGTCATGCGGTTTATCGAGCCCGAACCGGTGAATGGCTGGATCGTCGTCTGGATCGCAGCGCTGGCCCTGATCGTCGATCTGATCACGGCTGCCCTGACCTATTCGATGGCAAAGGACAGTATGAATATCAGGGCGGCCTTTCTGCACAATGTGGCAGATGCATTGGGCTCGTTGGCAGTGATCGTCGCCGGAACCTTGGTCATCGTGTTCAACTGGACATGGGTGGATCCCGCCGTAACTATTCTGATCTCGGTCTACATCCTTTGGCATGTGAAATCTGAAATTGGCGAAACCATTCACGTCTTGATGTTGGGTGCACCATCCGACCTTGACCCAGAAGAGGTCGCTTCGATGATCGAGGCCACCGAGGGCGTTGTTTCGGTCCATCACGTTCATCTGTGGAGTATGCAGGAGCACGAACCTGCCCTGACTGCACATGTGGTTGCGACCAGCCACGCAGACGAAGATGCCAGGTGGCTTTCCACAACCATCAAGAATGCGCTGCAGGATCAGTTCGGGATTGGCCATGCAACGCTTGAAATTGAAAGTGGGGAAGAGGTTTGTGGCCATCCGGCCCGGTTTGGACATGACAAACACGAGCACTAAAAAAGAAATTGCCGTTCCGATTTGGGGTCGGAACGGCAGACTCGTAACCAAAACACTTACCTGTTTTCCCAGGGTATACCTGCGATCACCGGCTTAACACACCACTCACTCTAGAACGGTAAATCCATACTAGGCGTTAATGGGACCCAAGTATTCATATTTGTGAAATTTATCTAGATTCCGTCGGAAACCAGACGGACCAATCGGGAATTGTTTCCAAATTTTGAAACAGAGCGGATCTGACGGCTGGATTGTAGTCGGTGCCGGGCTGTTTTTCGATTCGTGATCCGAGTTAATCCGCCCCCGCGGGTCCAAAAACCTCAGCGAAGGTTTTTCTAAGCGCGTTGTCCACATCATCCATCGCGACCGGAAGACCCAGATCGACCAGAGAAGTCACGCCATGGTTCGAGATGCCGCAGGGTACGATCCCAGAGAAATGGCTCAAATCCGGTTCGACATTGATCGAGATGCCGTGAAAGCTGACCCATTTACGCAATCGCAGGCCGATCGCCGCGACTTTGTCCTCGGCTTTTTCGCCTGCTGGCGTCAGCGGCTTGTCATCCCGTTGCACCCAGACACCAACACGGCCGTCGCGGATTTGCCCGGTCACGTTGAACTCGGCCAAAGCTGCGATCACCCAATTCTCAAGCTGCTTTACAAACTTGCGCAGATCCCTGCCGCGTTTGTTCAGGTCCAGCATGACATAAGCAACGCGCTGCCCCGGACCATGATAGGTGTATTCACCACCGCGTTTTGACGTATAGACTGGAAATCTGTCCGGGTCTTTCAGGTCTTCGACCTTGGCTGAAGTGCCCGCTGTGTACAGGGCAGGGTGCTCAAGTAGCCAGATACACTCATCCGCCTCACCCGCCGCGATATCGGCCACGCGCGCCTCCATAAAGGCGATGGCCTCATCATAGTCGGTCAATCCGTCAGTAATCTTCCATTCCATGTCGGCTCCTTAGCGGCTGGATGCATGGATGGAAAGACCTAGGCTGCTTCGGTCAAACAGCGCTGCAGGACCTGCGCATAGGTGTCCGCCCCCTGCGCCCCAGTCAGCAGATACTTTCCGCCAAACACCATTGCGGGAACGCCGGAAATACCGCGACCGGTCCAGTATTGCTGCTTCTCTCGAACCGGCGCGGCATGAGCACCTGATTCAAGCACCCTGCGCGCAGCATTCCGATCCAGACCGGCAGTTTCCGCGGCCTCAAGCAGAACTTCAATATTCGAAACGTCCATTTGCTTGGTGAAATAGGCCTCGAACAAAGCCAGTTTCAGTGGATGCTGGCGACCCTGAGCCTCAGCCCAGTCAAGAAGCTGATGTGCAGCAAATGTGTTTACGATGCGACTTTCTTCATCAAAGGCGAAGGTAAAGCCCAAGTCAGCCCCGATTTGCGTCAATCGATCCCGCATCGCTTGGCTTTGTTCCGTCGAGGAGCCGTATTTCTCGGCAATGTGCTCACGCAGGTTCTGACCCTCGGACGCCATGTTTGGGTTCAATTCGAACGGATGCCAGCGCAGCTTTGCCAGAATATTTTGCTGTTTGAGCGCCAGATCCAACTGCCGGAATCCAACAATGCACCAGGGGCAAACCACATCCGAGACTATGTCGATCTGAACGATGGGGCGAGGGTCGGGCGAGGTCATGGCGGGGCTCCTGACGGGGTCATTTGGACGACAACCTGTTAAAGATAAGAGCGCCGAATGGGAATTCAAACCAACGTGATTTTTGCCTCTTCACATCTTGATCATCAAGGTCTATACGCCCCACTACCAAGTCACTAACAGTGCGGTCGTGGCGGAATTGGTAGACGCGCAGCGTTGAGGTCGCTGTGGGGTAACACCCGTGGAAGTTCGAGTCTTCTCGACCGCACCAAGTCATTGGATTTCATTCTTTTTAGGCCGAAATTCGCGACGCCTTCGGTGCGTTCAGTCGACGTGTCAAAGCCGGTCGCCAGCCGCCCGCTGTTAAGCAAGGTAAAGGCGCTGGCAGCCAGGATTCTGACCAGGTGTCAGGTTTCTTAGGTGTCCGGCGTTGCGTTACCGGGCAGGGACCTGCAGCTCAATACGGCGGAAGATCAGTGTGATAATGCCTGCAATGATCAGATAGATCAGTGCCAACAGCAGCAGCGGCTCATAGACAACAAAGGTGTCCGCTCGAATTCTTGACGACACAGCGTAGATCTCAACCACTGTTATCGTCGCCACCAGCGGGGTTGCTTTCAGCTGTAGGATTGTCTCACCGCCTAGTGTCGGCAGCACGCTGCGAATGGCCTGAGGCAGCCAGATCCTGCGGAACATGGTAAACCGAGGCATGCCAAAGGATTGCGCCGCTTCGAGTTGACCCTTCTTAACGCTGGCAAAGGCACCGCGCATGATTTCGCCCTCGTAGCCTGCGTACGACAAGGTCAGGGCCAGAACCGCATAGGGCCAAGCCTGTCGCAGATAGGGCCACAGCTCGCTGCCGCGTATCCATGGAATCTGAGGGAAAAGCGATCCAAGCCCATAGTATAGCAGCCAGATCTGCAAAAGGATGGGCGTGCCACGAATGATCGTGCAGAACACCCGCGCCGGTGCCGACAGATACCAGGGCCCAATCGCCTGAGCGAGGCCCAGCGGAACAGCCAGCAAGAACCCAAGCACACAGGTGACGGCCAACAGCCAGATGGTTCTCCACAGACCTTCAAGTGCCAGGGGCGCATAGGTTGGAATCCAATCCCAGCGCAGTGAGACGGCGCACCAGATAACGAAAGCAGCAAAAAGTGCCATCAGCACGATCCGATGCGGCTGCATGAGTGCTCGCCAGTCCATTATCGGCTTCCTCCCTTCAACGAAGGCTGCCCACGACGGGCCCATTTCTCGATACGCGCGAACACGACACCGGAACAAAGCGTGACGATCAAGTACAAGGCACCTGCAGCAAGGAAGAAGGTGAAATAGGCGCGGGTGCTGGCCGCGGCCTGACGGGTCTCCAGCGTCAATTCGCTAAAGCCGACAATGGCCAGCAGGGCCGTATCTTTAGTTGCAATGAGCCACAGATTGGCCAATCCAGGCGTGGCAAAAGACATCATCGCGGGAATTGTCACCCGCCGCATCAGCAGCAGCGAGGGCATGCCATAGGCGCGGGCGGCTTCGATCTGTCCGGTTGGAACCGCTTTGATTGCGCCCCTGAGGACCTCGGTCGCATAGGCGCCCTGAACGATGCCCAAAACCCAGATGCCGGCAACGACGCCGCTGATTTCGACGCGGTCATACCCCATTGCCTGCGCGGCCTGATTGATCAGGTCGGTCCCGACGTAATACAGGATCAGGATCAGCACCAGTTCAGGCACGGCGCGCATTACAGTTGTGTATATGCCGAGCAGGTCACGCGTGACCGGCCCGCCATATAGTTTTCCATAGGCCCCGAAAAGCCCGATGATCAACCCGAACCCGAACGCTCCAAAAGCGATCTGCAACGAGTTTGCGAGGCCACGCAGAAGGTTGCCGCCCCATCCCGGAGGACTAAGGGCAAGCAACTCCATGCTTTGGGCCAGACCCAGACTTTCGAGGATAGCTTCCACGACGGATCTTACTCGCTGTAGATGCTGGCTGTGAAATAGCGCGAGGTGATTTCGTCATGTGTGCCGTCGGCAAGAATTGCCGCGATACCCGCATTCAGCTTTTCACGCAGCGCGTCATCGCCCTTGCGGACACCCGCGCCGACGCCACGGCCCAGGATGGCAACGTCATTCTCGACCGCCCCTTTGATTTCACAACAGGCACCAGTGTCAGAAGAGACAAAATCTGCCATGGCGATGCTGTCGGCCTGGGTCGCGTCGATACGACCGGCGAACAGATCCTGATTTGCCTCGTCCTGCGTCTGGTACACCCGGATTTCTGCGGCATCTTTGAAATGCTCATTGGCATAGGCCTGATGGATCGTGGACGCCTGAATGCCGATGATCTTACCGGCCAGAGATTCTGGTGTCGGTTCAATGTCCATCGACTTGTCGGCGACGATAACGGCCGGAGTGTTGTAGTAAGGATCGCTGAAATCGATCGTTTTCATGCGCTCTTCGGTGATCGACATCGACGCCATCAGGGCATCAATCTGCTGACCGGTCAGTGATGGGATGATCCCGTCCCACGCAACCGGAGTGATCACACACTCAAGCTGGGCCGCGGCACAGACCGCATCAATAACCTCGACCTCCCAGCCGACCCATTTGCCAGAGGCATCCAGCGATGCGAACGGCGGATAAGGCTCGGCGGCGATCCCGATCTTGACTTCATCTGCGCCAGCCGTTCCAGCCGAAAGCACAGCAGCAGCCAAAGCGGCCACGATTAGCTTTTTGTTTTTCATTGATATTCTCCCTGTTTGATATTTTGTTTGTTCAGCCGACTGATTTTAGGAATTGTTGCAGCCTTGCGGATTTCGGATTGTCGAAAAGTTCGTCGGGTGGCCCCTGTTCCTCGATCTTTCCTTCGAAAAGATACACAACATGGGTCGCAACCTCGCGCGCAAACTTCATCTCATGCGTGACCAGCAACATGGTTCGGCCCTCGGCCGCCAGATCGCGAATTACGGTCAGTACTTCACCAACAAGTTCTGGATCTAACGCGCTGGTTGGCTCGTCAAACAACATTACGCTGGGATCAACGGCAAGAGCACGCGCAATCGCAGCGCGCTGTTGCTGACCGCCTGACAGAAAGGAAGGGAAGGTATCTGCCTTGTCGCCAAGCCCAACGCGCTCAAGCAGCTGGTGCGCGCGTTTGATCGCCTCGTCCCGCGGTACTTTCAGCACGTGAACGGGCACCTCGATGACATTTTCCAGCAACGTGCGGTGGGTCCAAAGGTTGAAGGCCTGAAACACCATTGCCAGTCGGGTGCGGATGCGTTCCAGCTGACGCCGGTCCTTAGGCGTGCCATCCGGGCGCATCTCAATCGGCTCGCCGTTTACGACGATTTCTCCGGAACTGGGCGTTTCAAGGAAATTGATACAGCGAAGGAACGTGGATTTCCCCGAACCACTGCCTCCGATGATGGCGACGACATCACCCTGATGGGCAGTAAGTGAAACGCCTTTAAGAACTTCGAGCGAGCCAAAAGACTTGTGCAAGTCAGTGACCCGAATGGCTTCATCCGGCGTGGTTTCTGGGTCAGCGTTCATTTTGCAGTTTCATCCCTCTCAACCGTTTTTTTACTTGCAGCTTTAGCAAATCCCTACAATTATGCAACTGTATAATTATAATTTCTGGAAAGATAGATGTCGGATCACGCAACAAAATTCAAGCGAGAACCCGCGGAGCAGCGCAAAGAGGCGTTGATCCAGGCCACGCTGTCTTTGATCGCCGAGCAAGGTTTGCAAGGTGCGACCGTTCGGGCGATTGCCGAGCGGGCCAGTGTAACTCAGGGTCTGATCCGGCACTATTTTTCTTCGAAAGAAGATTTAATTACAGCAGCTTATGACTTTCATATGCGGCGGCTGACGGATATGACGTCGGCCCCTGCAGACGGAGATTATAGCACAGCCAGATTGCGGCTGGCGACGTTTGTAACGACCGGGCTGACCCATCCGGTGGTCGATCCGGGGTCAGTGTCCCTATGGGCGGGCTTTTTGAACAAAGTTCTGGCGGACGACAAAATGCAAGCGATCCACGAACAGACATATCGGGATTTTCGTGACCGCTTGGAATCACTCATTGCAGATGCGCTGAACGAGGTAGGCATACCAGCCAGCCCGGCGGAACTGCGCAGGTTGGCTATCGCATGCAACGCCGTGGTCGACGGCTTGTGGATGGAGGGCGGCGCCCTGCCATACGCCTTTGAGCCGGATGAGCTGCCCGAGATTGGGCTTGCTTCGGTTGGGGCAATTATCGGTGTTGAATTGACGGATCTTGAGCAGAGGCAGACATGAAGAAAACAGCGATTACCGAACGCCTTGCCGGCCTGGGTGGCGCCAAATGGGAAGTTTATCTCAAGGCCAAGGAACTTGTCGAGCAGGGGCAGGATATCATCGAATTGACCATTGGCGAGCCGGATGTGCCAACGCCTACCGAACTGGTGGAAAGCGCTGTGGACGCTTTGCGCGCCGGGCGTACTAACTACTCCAATGGGCGTGGTGAGGCTGGACTGCGCTCTGCACTGGCCGATCGTTATTCGGCCAGATCCGGGCGCACGATCACGGATAATCAAGTGCTGTGTTTTCCAGGCACCCAGACCTCGCTTTTTACCGTCCTGATGGGCGTGGCCGAGGCGGGTTGTGAGGTGCTGGTGGGCGATCCGATGTATGCAACCTATCAAGGTGTGGTACGCGCAAGCGGTGCGGATATTGTGCCGGTACCATTGCGGCCGGAAAACGGTTTTCGTATTTCTGCGGATGATATCGCGGACAGGATTACCGCGAAGACCACTGCGCTTTTGTTGACCACACCGCATAATCCTACCGGGTCGATCCTGACACGCGAAGACATAGAAGCAATCGGCGAGCTGGCTATCGAACATGATCTATGGATCATTTCTGATGAGGTTTATGAAGAACTGATCTTTGACGGATCTGTGTTTACCTCACCCCTGTCGCGGTCCGAGTTGGCGGATCGGGTAATCGTCGTCTCGTCGATATCAAAATCCCATGCCGCCCCCGGATTCCGCAGCGGTTGGTGCATTGGCCCCGAGGAATTTACCGCGCGCCTTTTGGCGCTGTCGGAAACCATGCTGTTTGGAAATCAGCCCTTCATCGCCGACATGACCGAGACGGCCATTCGCAACGGTTCAACCGTGGCCGAAGGCATGGCGCAACGGTACGCCCGCCGCGCCCGGATGCTGAACGACAGGCTGCCGAACGAGACACATCTGCGTGTGCATCTTCCACAGGCAGGTATGTTTGCGATGATTGATGTCTCGGCCACAGGGATGAATGGAAACGAGTACGCCTTTCATCTGCTCGAACATGGCAAAGTCGCGGTGATGCCGGGGCCGTCTTTCGGTGACACGGTTGATGACTGGGTCCGTATCGCGCTGACGGTGGACGACGCGATCTTTACCGAAGCCTGTGACCGGATCGTTGCTCACGCGACCCAACTGCAACTGGAAAACGCATGACAAGCATTGGTGAGGCGCTGGTTGATCAACTGGTCAGGCGCAATGTGGATACCGTGTTTGGCATCCCCGGCGTGCATACGGTCGAACTGTACCGCGGGCTGGCCGCATCGGGCATTCGCCATGTCACCCCACGACACGAGCAGGGGGCAGGGTTCATGGCTGATGGCTATGCCAGGGTATCCGGCAAGCCCGGCGTGGCCTTTGTGATTACCGGCCCCGGTTTGACCAATACACTCACGGCGATGGGGCAGGCTCGGGCAGACAGCGTTCCGATGCTGGTTGTGTCTGGGGTCAACACGTTGTCCAGTCTTGGCAAAGGGCTTGGTCACTTGCATGAGTTACCGGATCAACGAGCGATGGCGCGAACAGTCGCTCTGTCATCGGACCGAGTTGAAAAGTCAGTTGAACTAGCAGCCGCGTTGGACCGCGCCTTCGCCCTGTTTCGATCCGGTCGCCCGGGGCCAACACATGTCGAAATCCCGCTAGACGTTGCGGGGGACGAGCTTGCTGGTCCGACCGATGCTGCGAAAGGTCCCGTCGATAAGCCTCTTGATCCGGCGCTTCTTGACCGTGCGGCCAAGCTACTGGGGTCGGCAAAAGCGCCGGTCATTCTGGTCGGCGGCGGTGCGCGCAGCGCCGGCAGGTCGATCCGGCAGCTGGCCGAAGCGCTGGATGCGCCGGTTGTTCAAACCGTGAATGCGCGCGGGTTGATGTACGATCACCCGTTGAGCGTGCCTGCAAGCCCAAGCCTGAATTCAGTGCGCGCTTTGATCGAACAGGCCGACGTGGTCCTGGCTCTGGGAACTGAGCTGGGCCAGACGGACTACGATATGTACGCCACCGGCACGATGGCTGAAATGCCATCCCTGATCCGTGTGGACCTATGCCCCGATCAGCTGAAGCGCCACGCGGCGGACATTGCCATTGTTGGTGATGCGGCGATGGCAGCGGCCGAGCTTGTGGATCGGTTTGCCGCATCGCCCAAGTCGGCAAACGGTGCCGCGCGCGCAGCTACTTCGCGGCAGAACGCGGTCGAAGAAATCGGGCCGGAAATGCAGGCGTTACTGGCTGTGCTGAACGCCATGCGCGATGCAGTCCCTAACGCGATCATGGTGGGCGATTCTGCTTATCCGATCTATGCAGGAAACCTTTACTACGATCATGATCGGCCCGGCGGGTGGTTCAACGCCGCGACCGGGTTTGGAGCGCTTGGATATGGCATACCCGCCGCGATCGGCGCTGCATTGGCGGACCCTGACGCTCCGGTCATTTGTATCGCAGGCGACGGCGGGGCGCAGTTCAGCCTTCCTGAGCTGATGTGCGCCGTTGATGAAAAACTGCCGATCACCTTCGTGATCTGGAACAACCACGGTTATCAGGAAATCGCCACATCAATGCAGGCGGTCGGTGTGACTGTGCTGGGATGCGATCCGACCCCACCGGATTTTGAAAGCGTCGCCCGGTCGTGCGGCATGCCGTTCTGGCGCACTGGCCCCGACCCGTTGGACGTGGCCCAAGCTTTGTCGTCTGCACAATCCCAAGATGGCCCGCGGCTTGTTGAAATCCGCGCGCCAAACCAATCACACTCTTGATTAAAAGTGAGACCGAAAATGACTGACCCGACCTATGAATTCTCGCGCGCGATCACCCGTCGCCCAGCAGCGTCCATCACCGATGGTTTGCGTGCAGAAGATATCGGTACGCCGGACCTAGACCGAATGCTTGCATCTCATGCGCATTATGTTGAAACCCTCAAGAAAACCGGAGCAGAGGTTATCGAACTGGCTCCCCTTGAGACGTATCCGGATGCCGTCTTTGTCGAAGATACCACACTGTGTCTTCCTCAGGGTGCGGTGATGATGCGCCCCGGTGCACTCAGCCGCATGGGTGAGGTGGCCGAGATGGAGCCGACAATCCGCGGCGTTTATGACGAGGTTCGGCAGATCGCTGGGCCCGGCCATATTGAAGGCGGGGACATTCTGGTAACGGGTCGCGAAATTCTGGTTGGCCGGTCAGATCGGACCGATGCGGCCGGTGTCACAGAGCTGACCGAAATCGTTTCCGACTGGGGCCACACCGTACGCGAGGTTTTTACACCACCGGGCGTGTTGCACTTCAAAACGGATTGTTCGTTGCTGGATGGGGAAACCATCCTGTCCACGAAGCGGCTGGACGCATCCGGCTGCTTCGAAGGGTATCGGGTTCTGCATGTGGCAGAAGGCGAAGAAGCCGCTGCAAACTCGATCCGGTTCAACCAATTTGTCCTGGCTCCGGCCGGCTTCCCGCGTACCACCGAGATGTTGCGCCAGAACGGTTATGATGTGGTCGAAATCGACAATGTGGAATGCGCCAAACTGGATGGCGGAATGTCATGTCTGTCGCTGAGATTCTGACCTGGTTCGCGACGATTCAGAACCGACTAACCTTGAACCAGCCAAATGCGTCCTGCTGCAACCAAAGAAAGAGTAGGCGCATTTTGGCGTGATTAAGGTTAGCCGCTTCAACCACTTGGATATTCATTCGAAATAGTATGATCCCTACCCAGTGGGTGTAGCTTTGCACCAGTTTCGCGCAGTATTTCTTTTGCACCCAAATCCCATCTCGCCCGTGCTTGCCGGGTTGTGTATGACTTGGGCAAAGAAGTTATGGCAGGAAATACATGTCTCAGGCGCTCACCGTATTCACGACGATGAAGAACGAAGGCCCCTATATGCTGGAATGGGTCGCATTCCACAAAACACTGGGAGTCGATCACTTTGTGATCTTCACCAATAGCTGTGAAGACGGCACGGATGCCATTGCCCGCAGGCTGCAGGAATTGGGTCTTGCCACACATGTACCGAACGAGGTCAAAGAAGGGGGAAACCCGCAGCACCAGATGCTAAGGCGCGCGCGGCGTCAGCCCAAAGTGAAAGAGGCCGACTGGCTGATGTGTCTGGATGTTGATGAATTCTGGAACATCCGCTGCGGTGACAACAGCTTTGCGGCGCTGATCGCAGAAACCGAACAGCGGGCCGGAAAGCCGGTGGATGCGATCTCATTCGCGTGGAAATTGTTTGGTAGTTCGGGGAATATCAGCTTTGACGACAAACCTGTGACCGAGTCCTTTTCGATGGGGGATCAGGAATTCCCGTATCATTCCGGCCGGGCCTATGGTCTGAAAACCCTGTTTCGTAACAACGGAAAATTTACGCGGTTCGGCCCGCATCGCCCGAAAGGGGTCGAAGAAGGGAAAGAAAGCGAAATCGCTTGGTCCGATGCCGGTGGCAGGCTGTTTCCGTCCGAGAAGGTTGGGTGGCGCGCATGGCGGAAATTTGATCATTCGCTGGGGCGGATTCATCACTATTCCGTCCGGTCTTTGGATGGGTTTCTGGTAAAAAGGGATCGGGGCCGGACCAATCATATCCGCGTAGACCAAGGGCAAGCCTATTGGCAGGACATGAATGCCAACAAAGAAACAGATCACTCGATACTGCCAGCAGCGCATCGCGCGGCCCCATTGCTGGCCGAACTGAAAGCCGATGAAGAACTCGGCCGCCTGCACGCGAAGGCATGTGACTGGCATCGCGCCAAGATATCAGAGATCAAGTTGCGGCCTGACTGGGTGGATTTCCGCCTCTGGCTTGCGGAAAATCTGGTCTGATCACCATGGCAGAAGACCTTTCAAAAGAGCAGCTCAAGCCTGATCACCCCGATCGTAAGACGGGGTATGAACGGATTCTGACAGACCCTGCGCCCCCTTGGTTTGTCGAGCTGTATCCAGGTGGGGACGGGACCGGGTTTCTGCAAAAGCTGAACAGACACTCGGTTTTGTTTCACCAAAGGTCTGCGTCCCGGCTTGTGGTCAGCTTTGACAACATTGCCAATGCCAACGACCTGTCTTTTTCCCGCGAACCCTGGGGCTGGAAGTTCTTCCGTGACGAAGGCTGGTCCCATATGGGGATATTTGCGCGGACCAAAGCCTGGTACCGCGATCCCGAGATCATCTCGTATTTTCAGACCCAAGCGGATCAGGGTTTTTTTGCACAGTTTGATCAGGTTGTGTTTGCGGGCGCTTCGATGGGCGGATTTGGAGCGCTGACATTCTCGGCCCTTGTTCCCGGCGCCAATGTCATCGCTTTCAATCCGCAGACAACGCTGGATGAACGGCTGGTCCCGTGGGAAACCCGGTATCGGTTCGGGCAGGTGCAAGACTGGGATCTTCCCTTTAGCGATGCCGCGCAAACCATTGAGAATGTGGGGAAAGCCTACGTTTTCTATGATCCATTTTTTGATCTTGATCGCCAGCAGGTGTCGCGATTGGAGGGCGATAATGTCGTGCTGCTGAAGACATGGTTTTCAAACCATTTCGCGGCCCCGATGCTGCGCAAATTGGATATACTGAAGCCGGTTATGCTCGAGGCGATGGACGGCACACTGGAACCCCAGGCCTATTACCGGATGATGCGGGCACGGCGGCGACTGCCTTTATATATGCGCGGGATCGAGGCGATTGGCGGCGAACGTCACCCACAGCTTGTTACGCAAGCAAGGCAGAGGTTCCGACGGCTGCGGCGCGCAGCCTTGGCCGAAGCAGGCTCATGAAGCCCGAAAAGGGGGTCTTTATCGGCCAGCGCAAAGACAGGATGGGTGCCCGGTTGCTGATGATGCTGACCTGCATCCGGTTGGCCGAGGATTTTGACACCAACTATCGGGTCAACTGGTTTCCCAAAGGTGCGGATGCGCCAGAGCTGGACCAGCCGCAAGAATTGTTCTCACAAGAGTGGATGGATGAGCATTTCCTGAGCACCGAATCCTTTGATGCTCTAGGCGAGGATGCCTTGCCGATATGGTCGTTTCAGGGCGATGCGACACCGGATCGGCTGATATCCCATCTGAATTCCGGCCGCTCTGTTGTCGTCGAGGAAGGCTTTGAGGTTCTGGCCTTTCAATGGGAAGATATCGAGCAGATCCGTCCCCGGTACCGAGAGTTCATCCATCGGATCGGGTTCACGGATGAAATCCGGACGATCATGGAAAAGGCAGATGTCAAACTAAGTGGCAAGCGGGTGTCGGCCTATCACATTCGCCGTGGCGACATCCTGAATGGCCTGCCGTGGAAGCATACGACCTGGCCGGCAAAGATCGAACCGGAAGAACTGTATGCGGCGCATCTTGGAAAAAACGCAGGGTGTGCCGCGATCATGTTTTCAGATCAGCCCGAGCTTGTGGCCCGATTCCAAGTGCAGTTTCCGCACCTTATGCAAATGTCAGATATCGCGGATCTTTCCAGTCTGACCCGTGCACAACGAGACTTTCTGGAGCTCTATACCATGTCGCGCGCGGATCAGTTGATAGCGCCGTACGTTTCCGCCTTTTCCATGGCAGCGGCGCGAATTTCAGGGCAGCAGGGAAAAGTTTTTCGCGATGTTTTGAACGAAGATGAAGTCAAACGCGCCAACGAACAAGTGATCGCACGCCTGCACCGCGGTCCAGAAGAATTTCTGAATCTCTCAGAAGCCGCTCATATCTATGCCAAGGCTTCGTTTTATCTTCATGGTTTGGGCGCGGGAGATCGGGCCGAAGAGGCATTGGAACTGGTGCAGCCGTTGATGGATGCAGGTTCGGATAATGCATTCCTTCCACTTCTTCAGGCGTTGAATTACTTTTATCTGAATCGTTGGGCCGAAGCGTTAGAGATGACTGAAGCAGCCTTCGAAAACCCGCATATCTGGCCCGAAGATTTTGCTGTCGTAACTGCACTTCAAGCCGCGATATTTGGAGGGCAGAAGAAACGCTGGAAGGCTGCGCAGGTGTTCAGCAGGGCGTTTTGGACAAAACCAATGCGCCCGGATGTCATCATATTTGGCTCTCGGATTTTGTATCGTGAACAGATTGCGCAGCGCGCAATGCCGCCAATGGATTGGGTGATGCAGAAGGCTGTTCGGAGGCCTTGGTTCAACTACAATGCGCACGTTGCGCAGAGGAAGGTACTGGGTCGCCCGCCCTGTAATTTTGACCTGATCCTATTGGATTGGGCTAGTCTGTCCGTAGATCAAAGGGCGCGCCGTCTAACCTCCAACAGATCCCGTTTGCAGACTTTGGCTGACGGGCTAGAAAGCTCAACTCAGTTGCCCGAGGACGTTCGCATTTCCCGCGAAGACCCGCGCTTTGAAGGGGTCCAATCTTTGCTGCGTTTGCATTTGGGAGATACATCTTTGGCGCAGTCTTTGGATATTGCGCGGAAAGTGGCCAAGCGCCTTCCGGATAACCCGTTATACTTAAAGCGACTGGCCGAACTGTATGAGAAAGATGGAGATTTTGTAAACGGAAGGCTGGCCATGGCAGATGCGTTGGCCTGTGATCCGGGAAACCCATTTCTGGTCTTTGCGATGGGGCAATACCTTGAAAGGAACGGGGCCGAAGAACAGGGGCAAAACCAAATTATTCAGGCTGCGGAACTGGATGACAATACAGCGGCGATTCAAGGCGAGGCCGGCAGGATATATCTGCAACGAGGTGAAAAGCAGAATGCGCGCGTTCATCTTTCCAAGGCCCACGCGCTGTGCCCAACCCTGAAACGATATTCCAATCAGCTGAAACGTGCGGGTGGAAAATAGACGAATTTCTCTTGGTGACCGGCTTGAATACCGGTAGTTTGCGGTCAAAATCTTAAACAAATCTCCGATACCACCGGGGCAATGAAAACAAGCAGGGCAGTCAGGTATGGCCGAACAGGATCCTCGATATATCAGCGTTACCCCTATGAAGAACGAAGGACCATTCGTTCTTGAATGGATCGCCCATAATCGTGCCATTGGTGTGGACCAGATTGTGGTCATGACCAATGACTGTACCGATGGTACTGATGCCTTGCTGCAGCGATTGCATGACCTTGGCATTGTCACGCATGTCGACAACAACTCGAGACGTCAGACCAGCCCGCAAAAACGCGCCTATAACGCCTTTCTGAAAATGGAAGTGGCCCGTCCACAGGATTGGGTGATCGTTATCGACGCGGATGAACATATTAACGTCAGAACCGGCGACCATACATTGCGTGCGCTGACGGGTGCCATGCCGGATGCAAAAACGATTTCAATGACTTGGCGTCTATTCGGAAACGCCGGCATTGTTCGGTACGAGGACCGTTTCCTGTCGGATCAGTTTCGCCAAGCTGCACCTGAGCGTATTTTTCGACCGCCGCAAGCTTGGGGCTTTAAGACTATGTTCCAACGCGGCGTATGGGATGCGCTCGGTGTCCATCGACCGAAAAGGCCGACCGTTGAAACGATGGAAGAATGCCATTGGTACAACGGATCCGGTCAACCGATGCCCGAAAGGTATTTTACTGCCAGTTGGCGATCGGCGCGGGACTCCGTCGGGTACGAGCATGTTCAGATCAATCACTATGCTCTGAAATCCTGTGAAAGTTATCTGGTCAAGAAAATGCGTGGTCGGGCCCATCATCTGGGGGAAAGCCTTGGGATGGAATATTGGAACATGATGAACCAAAACGCCGAAACTGAGACCTCGATCGACACAATCCTCGATCGGAAACGGGCTTTGTACTACGAAATGCTGTCAGACGCTGAGACGGCACGCCTGCACCATATGACCTGCGATCTGCATCGCCAGCAGGTTGCCCAGTTGCGCGAACAACCTGAGATGCAAGACCTCATGCGTCAGATGACCGCCGGGTTCTCAGCCAAGGCCGAGACCTGAGGTCGCTTGGCGAATAGGAACGTTTCATGCTTTGGCTACACATAGGAATGCCCAAGACTGGGTCGACCGCGTTACAGGGGTTTGTTCGCAAAAACGGTCAAGTGATGGCTGGGGCCGGATTACACTATATGGAAACGGGCCGCAGGCGAACCGAGGGGCAGGGGCGTCTGGCCAGCAGTCATAACCTGATTGCCTTCCACATGAACCAAACCGATCAGCCGGTCACCGCCCTGCGCGAAGCGATGGCAAGGGAATATGCTGAGCATGAGGATAAGGCATGCTTGGTATCGTCTGAGATGTTGTACTCAGTCGATCTGCACAAACTGGCCGAGATTTTCGCTGAGATCCCCGCGCGTGAGATGAGGATTGCTTTCTACTGCCGTAGATATTCTGACTTTTTCGAAGCCGACTATAAACAAAGGGCAAAGAACGGCAGGCTTGCCGGGGGCGGCTCTGAATATATTAGTACCCAGCTGGACGAGATACGTGCGCATCCTGAGCGTTTCAGCTTTGCCAGTGCTGCGGCTCGGATAAGGTCAGCTTTTCCGGGCGTCTCGTTGGTGCCTATGCTGTATGAGCGCTCTGAAATGGCCAATGGCAACATTGTCGATGATTTTCTGGATCGCATCGGCGTCCAACTGCCCTTGGGCAGCAAGACCGAAACATCGTCCAATCCTTCGCATTCAAGAGCCGCGTGTGAGGCGTTTGGTGTGGTCACAAGGGCTATGGGACGCAAGAAAAGTCGCCAGTTGCGACGTCGGGCTGTCGATGATCCCGTGATGATGCGTAAGAATGATGTGCTTGAACCGGATGAACGCGCCTGGCTGGACGCGTTTATGGCAAATGAAGATGTGAGTTTTCATCAAGAGTTCTTTCCCGACCGGACGCAGCTTTTTGCCCCTGTCAGGTTGAGCATGCATGATCAGTCGTTTCGCCGGGACACAGCCGCGGAATATCAGGCGCTGCGCCAGGCATCCGAGATCGTGTTTCGCATGGCGCTAGAGGGTTGACCTTATTCGACGGTAATTTCCTGGCGCTGCCGGCCAGTGGTTTTGTCAAAGATCAGGATGCGATTGTCATCAGTCACAACCGCAAACCAGTTGTTTCCAATGGTGACCGCCTGCGCTTTTGCGCCATCGGGCAACTCAACCTGATCAGGCAGGGTGGGGGTCCGGTCCGATAGCCGGATGACAATCAGTGCGAATGTCACTAGAACCCCGCCAATCATCACCGCGGTCAGCAGCATGACCATTCTCCGCAGCAGGCGAAGCTGCGGCGTTTCCTGCGGTTCTTGGGGTTCGGAAGGGACAGTCATGGGCACTCGCCAGATTGAGTTTCAAATCGCGGCCGATCCGCCGCCCCGCCTTGATAAGGCGCTTTCCCGCGATGTGCCAGCGGGGGAAAGCCTGTCGCGGACCCGATTGGGGAAGTTAATCGAAGAGGGGGCCGTGATGATCAACGGAACCGCCACCCGCGACCCCAAGGCCAAGGTGGCCGAAGGCGCAGTGGTGGCGATCACCGTGGCCGAGGCCGAAGACAGCCATATCGGCCCCGAAGACATCCCGCTGGAGGTCGTGTTCGAGGATGCCGACCTGATCGTGATCAATAAACCGGCGGGTATGGTTGTGCATCCTGCGCCGGGTTCTCCGAACGGGACATTGGTTAATGCGTTGTTGCATCACTGCGGTGATGACCTGTCCGGTGTGGGCGGGGTCAAACGCCCCGGCATTGTGCACCGTATCGACAAGGAAACCAGCGGGTTGCTGGTGGTGGCCAAATCCGACGCGGCCCATCACGGGCTTGCCGCGCAGTTCGAGGCGCATAGTGTCGAACGCTATTATCGCGCCATCTGTTACGGTGTCCCGGATGCCAATGATCCCCGGTTGCGCGGCGTCAAAGGTGTCAGCTTTGAGCCCGGAAACATCATGCGGATCACCACTCAGCTGGCCCGTCACAAGACAGACCGGCAACGACAGGCTGTGCTGTTTCACGGTGGTCGCCACGCTGTCACGCGCGCCCGCCTGGTCGAAACGTTTGGGGCGCCGCAGGGGCTGGCTCTGATCGAATGCTGGCTGGAAACGGGCCGCACACATCAGATTCGGGTTCACATGACCCATGCCGGTCATGGTCTGGTCGGTGATCCGGTTTATGGGGGCAAGCGGAAACTCGCAGCCAAAGCCTTTAGCGCGGCTGCCGCAGAGGCCGTACGAGACTTTCCTCGTCAGGCGCTTCATGCTGCGGTTTTGGGTTTTGAGCACCCGATATCGGGTGAAAACCTTCGCTTCGAGGCTGTGTTGCCGGATGATATGGAAAATCTGATTGAACAGCTGCGCACACCGCTGACATAATAAGCAAAGTTACGTGAATAACGTTTTCTTAGGTTTCCTTTATCAAACGTTAATTTCAAACTGTTAACGGTACCTCTTGAACGGATCGGGACGACCTCCCATATCCATGTTAACGACTTAAACATTTGTCGGAGGGACAAGAAACATGGCCAATTACGCAAATCTCCCCGCGCCGACGCCGGAAGGCGGGCTGAACCGCTATATGCAGGAAATTCGGAAGTTTCCCCTGCTGGAGCCAGAAGAAGAATACATGCTGGCCAAAAGCTGGGTTGAGAAGCAAGATACTGAAGCTGCACATAAAATGGTGACCTCCCACCTACGGTTGGCGGCCAAGATCGCTATGGGTTATCGCGGTTATGGGCTGCCACAGGCCGAAGTGATCTCCGAGGCCAATGTCGGTCTTATGCAGGCCGTGAAACGGTTTGACCCGGAAAAAGGATTCCGGCTGGCGACCTATGCCATGTGGTGGATTCGCGCCTCGATTCAGGAATACATTCTGCGGTCATGGTCTTTGGTCAAACTGGGTACAACCTCGGCGCAGAAAAAGCTGTTTTTCAACTTGCGCAAAGCTAAGGCACGCATCGGTGCGCTGGAAGAGGGCGACCTGCGTCCGGAAAACGTGGCCCGGATCGCAAATGACCTTGGTGTGACCGAAGCAGAAGTGATCAGCATGAACCGCCGGATGTCCGGTGGCGACGCCTCTCTGAATGCGACCGTCGGGTCCGAGGGCGAAGGCACCATGCAATGGCAGGACTGGCTTGAGGACGAGGATGCCGATCAGGCGGGCGACTATGAGGCCCGCGATGAGCTCGACGCCCGCCGCGAGCTGTTGGCGGCTGCTCTTGAAGTTTTGAATGACCGGGAAAAAGACATTCTGACCCAACGCCGCCTGATGGATCAGGCCGTCACACTGGAAGAGCTGAGTACGCAGTACAATGTCAGTCGCGAACGCATTCGCCAGATTGAAGTCCGCGCTTTTGAGAAACTTCAGAAGAAGATGCGAGAGCTTGCCCGCGAAAAAGGGATGCTGGCCACAGCCTGACCTCTTCGTTTATTGAACGGACCCGGTGCGACATTGGTCGTGCCGGGTTTTCTATTTGTGTTAGCGCTAATGACACTCGGACTGAGGGCGATTACAACAGACCGGATCAAAGCCATAGGGGGTGTCCATGATGCAGAATCCGGTGAATTGGGGCGTATTGGGAGCTGCGAAATTCGCGCGGCAATATATGGCCCCTGCAATCCACGCAGCTGAGGGCGCGCGTCTGGCAGGCCTTGCGACGTCCGATCCCGCCAAAGCCGAACCGTTTCAGGCCTTTTGCCCGGATTTGACGGTTTATGACAGTTATGATGCGTTGCTGAACGACCCACAGATTGAGGCCGTTTACATCCCGCTGCCCAACCATTTGCATGTCGAATGGAGCCTTAAGGCACTGGACGCCGGTAAACATGTGCTGTGTGAAAAGCCGATGGCTATGACCGTGTCCGAATTTGCCCCATTGATCAACAAACGGGATGAGACCGGATTGTTGGCGGCCGAGGCTTATATGATCGTCCAACACCCTCAATGGAAGTTTGTACGCAAGCTGATCGCCGACAAGGCGATCGGGAATTTGGCCCATGTGACGGGTGCGTTCAGCTTTGACAGCCGGGCGGATACGGCAAACATTCGCAACCGGGCTGAGACCGGCGGAGGTGGGCTGCGTGATATTGGCGTCTATGTGATTGGCAGCGCGCGCTTTGTCACCGGGCAGGAGCCGGTTCAGGTCGAATCCGCCATCCGGTGGGAGGATGGGGTCGACGCTTTTACCGAGATTCGCGCTCAATTCCCGAGTTTCACCTATTCCAGCTATGTCTCGATCCGAATGCATCCGCATCAAGAGATGGTGTTTCATGGCGACCGCGGCATGATCCGGCTGACTGCGCCGTTCAATCCGCGTGTGTTCGGAGAGGCGCGTGTCGAATTGCACCGCCCCGGCCTGGAAATACAGGTCACACGTTTCCCCGCGGACGATCACTATAAGCTGCAGGTCGAAGCTTTTTGTCGGTCGGTCCGTGAGGGTGCCGAATATCCGTGCCCGCTGGAGTTTTCACGCGGCACGCAGGAAGTGATTGACCGTGTGCTGGAGAATGCAGTGGCGCTGCCATGACTTGCCACGCTTCTTGAATCGCCGCAAAATCGGCTAACACCTTAACAGGAGGCATCCCGATGGCAGGTGGCTGGGCGCGCGACGGCGCAGTAAGCGAACAGATCGAAGCATCCATTTCGGATGAGTTGGCCCGAATGCAGGCCCAGAAACGGCCCGTAGGCGAAAGCCTGACCCATTGTGCCGAATGCGAAGAACCAATCCCCGAAAAGCGCCGCACTGCACTGCCGGGCGTGAAACTGTGCCTCGAGTGCCAGCAAGAACGCGACGGGGCGCATAAAAAGCGCGGCGGTATCAACCGGCGCGGGTCGAAGGACAGTCAGTTGAGGTGAGTTTATTATGTTTGCTTTGAGCCCAAAGTAGAGGATGCTGCTTTTTGCTCGAATGCCCATTTGACGCAACGTTGACCAGACCACGAAACTCATCTAGTGACGCGTTCAATCTGAGGAGTGCCCTGTCAGTGATCAAGTAATTTCCACCCTGCACGAAGCTAACTGGCTTCATTGGAAATCATTGTACAGGAGCAGCAGATGCATCCCATTATCTATGACGTCGCCGTATCGCTTGACGGGTTTATCTCTGGGTTGTCTGGAGACATTTCGAAATTCGCCCATGAAGGGCCCGTTGTCGACGACTATGCCAATCGGCTTGAAGGCTACAAGACAGCAATCATGGGCCGGAAGACCTATGAGTTTGGCTATGAATACGGACTAGAACCCGGACAGAACCCATATCCGCACATGAACACGATTGTGTTCTCAAACACGTTTCAGTTGCCTGAGAAATCCGAGGTATCGGTTCTAAAGCGGCCAGATCCAGACGATATTCGGCAGATAGCCCGAGAATCTGATGGCCCGGTATATTTGTGCGGCGGAGGAGAGTTCGCAGGATGGATGCTCGTCGAAGGATTGATCGACAGGCTGATCCTCAAGCGAGCGCCATGTATCTTGGGAACCGGAGTTGGATTGTTTGGCAGCAATACATCGGCCTTGAGCCTGTCTCGGACCAAAACCGAAGTATATGAAAACGGGTATACTCTGGAAGAATTCGTAGGTGTCTGACGTCCCGAAGCGGACATTCGGACTATTCGTTCGTTTGTCCGCTAGCCGGACCTTGATGCCGTCTGAACCGACCCGGTGACCTACTGAAACCGTCAGATGACCGGTTCGAGCCCAAACCTACTTGTAAACTGTGTCAGTTGTGACAGTCATACACATATGACCCAAGAGCCAGAGAACACAGTCTATTTCTACGCGCAAACAGACGCCTACTCCGAGTTTTCGAACTTTGCGCCATATGGTGTCGCTTTTGGTGACCGGTGGTGGCGGACCGTTGAGCATTACTTCCAAGCAATGAAGTTTCACGATGAAGATTATCGCGAACGCATCAGAATTTGCGGAAAGCCAAAAGACGCTAAGGCGCTAGGTATGACAAGAAAAATCCAACTGCGAAGCGATTGGGAAGATATTAAAGAGGAAATCATGCTGGACGCAGTTAGACGCAAGTTCCAGACCCACGAGCTTCCGCGCGAACTGCTCCTATCTACGGGAAACGCACGCATTGCGGAGAATGCTCCAATGGATGCCTACTGGGGAATTGGACCTGACGGAGCGGGCCTCAATCGACTAGGAGAAATCCTCATGCAGGTGCGAGAGGAGCTACAAAGTGACTAGGTGCGTACGGCAGCAAAGTCCGCAAAGCAGACATCACCGTCTCCGCTTCAGGCGGCTTCAGCCCTCCATCGCCTCCAACTCGTCAATAAAGCCCGAGATCATCGACAGGCCTTTGTCCCAGAACTTGGGATCGCTGGCATCCAGACCGAACGGGGCCAGCAGCTCTTTGTGGTGTTTTGATCCACCGGCGCGCAGCATGTCGAAATACTTGTCCTCGAACCCGTCCGCGCCGCTTTCGTAGACGGAATAGAGCGCGTTCACGAGGCCATCACCAAAGGCATAGGCGTAGACGTAGAAGGGCGAGTGCACGAAATGTGGGATATAGGCCCAGAACGTCTCATACCCTTCCATGAATTCAAATGCGGGGCCGAGGCTTTCGGCCTGAACGCTCATCCACAAGGCGTTGATGTCGTCCGGGGTCAATTCGCCTTCACGCCGGGCGGCGTGCAGTTTGCATTCGAAGTCATAGAAGGCGATTTGGCGCACGACCGTGTTGATCATGTCCTCGACCTTGCCAGCCAGCAGAATCTTGCGCTGTTCCGGCGTTTCGGCCTTGTCCAGCATTTTGCGGAAGGTCAGCATTTCGCCAAAAACCGAAGCGGTTTCGGCCAGCGTCAGCGGGGTGGATGACAGCATCTCTCCCTGATCGGCGGCCAGCACCTGATGGACGCCGTGGCCCAGCTCATGCGCCAGTGTCATCACGTCGCGCGGTTTTCCCAGATAGTTCAGCATCACGTAAGGATGGACGTCGGTAACAGTGGGATGCGCAAAGGCGCCCGGCGCCTTGCCCGGTTTCACCGCGGCATCAATCCAACCCTTCGAGAAGAACGGCGCGGCGATCTCACCCATACGCGGATCAAAGGCCTCATAGGCATCCATCACGGTTTTCTCGGCGTCATCCCAGCCGACAATCTGCGTGTCTTCCATCGGCAGGGGTGCGTTGCGATCCCAGACCTGCATCACGTCCAGACCCAGCCATTTGCGCTTTAGCTCGTAATACCGGTGGCTCAGCTTGGGGTAAGCGGCCACGACCGCCTCGCGCAGGGCCTCGACGACCTCGGGTTCGACGTCATTCGACAGATGGCGACCAGTCTGCGCGGTCGGCATATTGCGCCAGCGGTCGACGATTTCCTTTTCCTTGGCCTGCGTGTTGTGAACGCGCGCGAAGGTCTTGACGTTGTCTTGAAACACGCGGGCCAATTCGCGAGAAGCCGCTTCGCGTTTGCTGCGGTCCTGCTCGGTCAGTAGGTTGAGTGTGCCTTCGATGTTCAACTCTTCTCCGTCAACATCAAAGGTCAAGCCCGCGATGGTCTCGTCGAACAGGCGTTCCCAGGCATCGCCAACAACACCCAGATCGTGCAGGAATTTTTCAAGCTCGTCAGATAGCTGATAGGGTTTCATTGCGCGGATGCGGCGGAATACGGGCTCGTAACGGGCCAGATCGGTGTTGGCGTCGAAATGCGCTTTTAGCGCGTCGTCGTCGAGGCGATTGATTTCCAGCGTGAAGAACACCAGCGGTGTGGTAAAGACAGTGATCTTTTCCTGCATGTCCGAGAGGAACTTGGCGCGCTCGGCGTCGGTCGTCAGCTGATAATAGCGCAGTCCGGCAAAGGACATGATACGCCCGGCGATCGAATTGATCTTTTCGTTCCGCAACACGCAGGTCAGCAAGCCCTGGGCATCAAGATCCGCCAAATTGCCTTCGTAATCTGCGGCAAAGGCGGCGCATTCGGTTTCCAACCAGTCCAGGTCACGCGCAAGCTCGGCCGCGTCTTCCGAAGCATAGAGATCCGTCAGATCCCATTCCGGCAGGTTGCCAAGATTATCGGCCCCGCCGACTGCGTTTGCGTCACGTACTGGAAAAGGAAGGTCGCGCATGGATCACCTCGAAAATCTGCTTTGGCAAACATCTAGGCGCGACCGGCGAGGATCACAAGCGGACAGTCAAAGGGAAAGCGCCGGTTCCAGGGGGTGATCCGTCTATGCAGCTTTGAAATGCGTGGCGATTTGCTCAAATGCAGGGTCGCGCACCTCTGGCGGTTCCATCAGGACTTCGTGTTCACCGTCTGGAATTTCGATCAACGTGCTGTTCGGCCAGTTTGCCATGCGTGCGCGGATGGCCTTGCGGTCCACAATCTGCTCGTGGGAGCCAAGATATGTCAGGCATGGAATGGCTGGGGCAGTCTGCACCATCAACCAGTCGCATTCATCTAATGCCTCGCGCAGCCAGATCGTCGACGGTGCACCAAGGGAAAGTTCGGGATACTTGGCCAGATGATCCTGCATCATTTTGTACATGGCAGGATCGCGCGTCAGGCTATTGCCTTCGAAAGGCTGTGTCAGAACATAACTGTCCAGTGAAGTGGTCGGGGGGGTCTTTTCGCCAAACCCCAGTCGTGGGGCCCAATTTGCGGTCAACCGGCTGATGGGTTTCATAAGGGGCGTAAAGAAAATCCCCCACATCGGACCGGTAAAAACACAGGTAGCAAAACAATCGTTTTCCAAAACTGCCCGCAATCCAATGGCACCGCCCATAGAGTGGCCGATAACATGCCAGGGCCTGGGCAGATCAAGCTTTGTGGCCAGCTCTAGCGACACATCTACGTCTTGCTGATAGTCAGTGAATTTATTGACATGGCCAACCCGCGGATCGTCAAGCAACCGGTCTGCCAATCCCTGACCCCGCCAGTCGATCACCAGCACGGCAAAGCCACGCTTGACGAATTCACTCGCCGCATCACCGTATTTTTCGATGTATTCAGTGCGACCGGGAAACAGCATGACAGTCCCGTTCGCTGTACCTTCGGGGCGCCAATGCGCCACGCGAATTCGGGTACCGTCGGCGGTGTTCAACCAATGAGCAACACCGCCAGCGGGGCCGCCAGCCACGTCTTCGAACAAAGGGGCCGACGGGTATTCCATCAGGCCAGGGCCGAGGCGAGTTTCATTGCCGCGCCCATGTCGCCGTCAATGCTCAGTTTTCCGGCCATGAAGGCGCTTGTCGGGTCCAGATCACCATTGAGAATTTGCTCGAACGTGTCCGCATCAGCGTTCAAAGTCACGTCCGTTTCTTCATCGCTGATGCGCGCGCCGCTTGCATCAACTACGATCGCGCCCAAATCCGCGATGGCAAATTTAGCCGATGCGTCGAAATCGCCGCCCGACAGTTTCTCATTCAGCACTGCTGCGGCTTTTTCCAATGAATCGCTCATGATCTTCCTCATTTTGTTAGTACGCCGTGAATGGACATCCTCGGTCGCAACGCTACACTGACACTTGTTATGAGCAATGCAATCAACAATCTCAAAGGTACCGTTGCGGCACTTTTTGTCCTAGTCATGTTTTCCTCCACTTGCCTTGCGCAGCAGGAGGATTCCCGCGACGAGACCGAGTTGTTGCAGAACCTTGCACAGGCCACACCGGACCAGGCGACTGGAATCGACCGCCAGTTACGGGCGCTCTGGTCGCAATCGGGTTCGGCCTCGGCCGACCTGCTGCTGGAGCGTGGGCGCGAAGCACTTGATGATGGTGACACCTATGCCGCGATCGAGCATTTGACGGCCCTGACAGACCACGCGCCTGATTTCGCCGAAGGCTGGCACGCGCGGGCCTCTGCGTTTTTTGGGATCGAAAGGTTCGGGATGGCTGCCGCAGATCTGGAACATGCCCTGACGCTGAACCCGAACAACTATGAGGCCATCTACGGGCTTGGATTGATATTTGAGATTCTGGGTCAGCCCGAAAAGGCATTTGCGGCCTATTCCCATGCCTTGGCTATACATCCCCATTACGAAGAAGTAACCAATGCAGTGAATCGACTGAAAGCCCAGGTCGAGGGCTCGGCCCTCTGAGAACCGGGGGCAGGGGGCAAAGGTGAGCGGGTCATCCCGAATCGTGGCCGTACTTGGCCCGACCAATACAGGCAAAACCCATTACGCAATCGAACGTATGCTGGGGTACCGCACGGGGGTGATCGGCCTGCCGCTGCGCCTGCTTGCGCGCGAGGTATACGACAAAATCGTCGCCATTCGCGGACCGTCGGTGGTGGCGCTGATCACCGGGGAAGAACGTATCGTACCGCCGCGTGCGAAATATTGGGTCTGTACGGTCGAGGCGATGCCCGAAGGCATGGGTGCCGATTTTGTGGCTATCGACGAAATCCAACTCTGCGCCGACCCGGAACGCGGCCACGTCTTCACCGACAGGTTGCTGCGCGCGCGCGGCACCAATGAAACCCTGTTTCTGGGATCCGATACCATGCGCGGCCCCATCGCGGCACTTGTGCCCGAAGCACAATTCGTCCGGCGCGAGCGGATGTCGCAACTGGTCTATGCCGGTTCCAAGAAAATCAGCCGCATGCCACCGCGCAGCGCCATCGTCGGGTTTTCGGTCGACAACGTCTATGCCATCGCCGAGCTGCTACGCCGTCAAAAGGGTGGGGCGGCTGTGGTCATGGGGGCGCTTAGCCCGCGTACACGGAATGCACAGGTTGAGCTCTATCAGAATGGTGAGGTCGACTATTTGGTTGCCACCGATGCCATCGGGATGGGGTTGAACCTGGATGTGAACCATGTTGCGTTCTCGTCCCTGACCAAATTCGATGGCCGGCGGATGCGGCCCCTGGCCCCGAATGAACTTGCCCAAATTGCTGGCCGCGCAGGGCGCGGAATGTCCGATGGAACCTTCGGCGTGACCGGCGAGGCGCCGCCTCTGGACGACGGTGTCGCGCAGGCCATTATGGACAGCCGCTTTGCGCCGATGAAAAAACTGAATTGGCGGAATGCCGCCTTGCAGTTTGGTTCGATTGACGCTCTGATCCACACGCTCGAGATTAGCCCGGATAGCGAACACCTGATCAAAGCCCGTCCGGCAGATGATCTGAATGTGCTTAAATCCTTGTCGCAAGTTGCCGAAATTGCGGCCCGTGCCAGTGATCCGCAATCCGTTCGTTTGTTGTGGGATGTTTGCCGAATCCCCGATTTTCGCGGCATCAGCCATGCCGAACATGCCAGCCAGATCGAAGTGATTTTTGGCCACCTGCATGAAGGTGGTTCGATCCCGGATGACTTTATGGCGCGGCAAATCCGCCGGATCGACCGAACGGATGGCGATATAGATGCACTGTCAAAAAGGTTGGCATATATTCGCACCTGGACTTACGTTGCGCAACGAAATGGTTGGGTGCGTGACGAATCCCATTGGCGTGATGAGACGCGCATTGTAGAAGACAGGCTGTCAGACGCTCTGCATGACCGTTTGACTCAGAGATTTGTGGACCGGCGCACATCCGTTTTGTTGCGCCGGCTCAAACAGAAGGAGGCCCTTTTGGCCGAAGTAAATGACAAGGGTGAAGTGACCGTCGAAGGTGAATTCGTCGGTCGTCTGGAAGGGTTCCGGTTCAGTCCGGACAAAAGCGCGCAAGGAGCCGAGGCGAAAGCCTTGAAATCGGCGTCCTTGCAAGCCCTCGCGCCGCAATTCCATCTGCGTGCCGATCGCTTCTATAATGCACCCGATACCGAAATTGATTTTACCGATCAGGGTGGCTTGATGTGGGGTGAATATGCCGTTGGCAAGCTGGTTGCCGGGGCAGAGCCTCTCAAGCCGCTGGTCGAGGTTTTTGTGGACGAGGCCGCGGGCCCCGATGTTGAACAGAAAGTTCAGCGTCGCCTGCAGCATTTCATCGACCGCAAAGTGGCCGCACTGTTCGAGCCGTTGCTGAACCTGTCGCGCGATGAAGAACTCAATGGGCTGGCTAGGGGCTTTGCCTTCCGCATGGTTGAGGCGCTAGGCGTATTGCCGCGCGCAGGTGTCGCGCAAGACGTCAAGGATCTGGATCAGGACGCCCGTGGCGCGCTGCGCAAACACGGTATCCGCTTTGGTCAGTTCACCATTTTCATGCCGCTGCTGCTGAAACCGGCCCCAACGCGTCTGCGTCTTGTTCTGTGGGCATTGGCAAATGGCCTGCAGGAATTTCCCGACGCGCCGCCTCCGGGTCTTGTTACTGTGCCCATCGCCAAAGGCGCACCTGACGGTTATGACACTATGTGTGGTTATCGCGATGCGGGCGAACGCTCGATCCGGATCGACATGCTGGAACGTCTGGCCGACATGCTGCGCGCTGAAGACAGCCGTGGTGGGTTCGAGGCCAAGCCTGACATGCTGTCGATCACCGGTATGACGCTGGAACAATTCGCCGACCTGATGCAGGGGCTGGGCTACAAGGCCGAACGCGCCGAGCGTGAAAAGGTTAAGCCCGCACCGGCAGAGCTACCTGCCGCAGAGGCCACGGAAGCAGCTGCCTCCGAGGAAGTGCCCGCACCAGAGGGAACCCCCGAAGAGGTCGCCGCACCCACCGAGGCGTCAGCCGAGGCCACCGAAAGCACCGAGGCAGCAGCCGAGGCCACCGCGCCGACAGCCGCAACAGATGAACCCGAAGTTGAGGTCTTTTATACCTTCACTTGGGGCCGTCAGCGTCAGGCCAACCAAGGCCCACGCCGCGAACAGCGACAGGGGCAGGGCAAAGGTAAGCCGCGCGGTAAGCCTCAGGATGGCCGGGGCAAGCCGCAGGGCAAGAAAGGTGGCAAGCCGCAGGGTGCCAAGACCTTCTCATCTCGTCCGCCCAGGAAAGAAAAGCCCATTGATCCCGATAACCCGTTCGCGGCCGCGCTTATGGGTTTGAAGGAAGGCAACTAAAGCCTGATGACCGAGGCCCGGCTTCGGATCGATAAATGGCTGTGGCAGGCGCGGTTCTTCAAGACCCGAAGCCTGTCCGCCAAGCAGGTCAGTGGCGGCCATGTCCGCGTCAACGGAAACCGGATCCTGAAACCGGCGCAGCCTGTGGCCCCGGGCGATGTTCTGACCTTCCCACAGGGGCGGATTGTGCGCGTTGTGCGTATCGAAAAACTGGGTGATCGGCGCGGACCGGCCTCTGAGGCGCAGACATTATATACCGATCTGACCGAAAAGCAGGACACACAGCCGCGAAATCCGGGGTTTGAGGGAAAAGGTCGTCCGACCAAGAAGGATCGGCGTCTACTTGATCTTTCTCGCAATCAAGATAGCTGAACATATCTTGAAGCTGACGCCATACTGATTTAGCTAGACGCCCAAACCGCAAACGGGAAATTCACCATGACTTATGTTGTCACAGAAAACTGCATTGCCTGCAAATACACCGACTGTGTCGAAGTTTGCCCGGTGGATTGTTTCTATGAAGGTGAAAACACGCTGGTCATCCATCCCGACGAATGCATCGATTGCGGCGTTTGCGAACCGGAATGCCCCGCTGACGCCATCCGTCCGGATACTGAGCCGGGCATGGATCAATGGGTTGAGTTCAATCGCAAGTTCTCTGAGCAGTGGCCGGTGATCGTGACCAAGAAAGACCCGCTGCCCGACGCAGAAGAGCGTGATGGCGAAGAGGGTAAGATGGAGAAATATTTCTCTGAGGCCCCCGGCGAAGGCGGCTAAGCGATTCGCGCTCTGAACTTGTCAGTTCAGCAGTGGGATGGCGCCTTATCTATCTGTTTCTTAACACCTTTCTTTCATGTGGAAAGGGGCAGCCTTTCGAGTGTCTCAATTTTGTGATACACTCAGAAATTGAACGTTGATTGAGATGGGGATGACTCCGTAAGTATGCTCGCTTTGGAGTTCTGATTAGTTGAAAACACAGCAACCTGACCGGGCCGTACTGGCACGGGGTGGGTCGTTTTGTTGTCTGTCCCGCGCTCTCGTAACCAAGGAAGAACCTGTATGTCTAAGTCGAAGAAGCTTGAGTTTCGTCCCAACGACTATGTTGTTTACCCGGCCCATGGTGTCGGTCAGATCATTTCGATTGAAGAGCAGGAAGTTGCGGGATACTCGCTCGAGCTGTTCGTCATTTCCTTTGAGAAAGACAAAATGACCCTGCGCGTGCCGACCAACAAAGCGACCGAGTCTGGTCTGCGGTCGCTCAGCTCGCCGGATGTCATCAGCCAGGCGATGAAAACGCTGAAGGGCAAGGCCAAGGTCAAGCGTGCCATGTGGTCCCGCCGGGCACAGGAATATGAACAAAAGATCAACTCGGGTGATCTGATCTCGATTGCCGAAGTTGTCCGCGATCTGCACCGCACCGATGATCAGCGCGAACAGAGCTATTCCGAACGTCAGCTTTATGAAGCCGCGCTTGAGCGTCTGACCCGCGAAGTCGCGGCAGTATCCGGCGCAGGTGAAGTGTCCGCGGCCAGGCAGGTGGATGAGGTTCTGACCTCGCGCGCGGCAGCGGCGGCCTGAACCTGCTGAAATCAGAATTTTAGGGCCATCCCCGCAAGGAGGTGGCCTTTTTATATTGCAGTCACCTATTGAAATCGGGGCCACTAAACCTGCGTAGCTACGGCCATAAGAAACCCTAACTCGGCCAGTTGTTGAGTGGCGCCCAGTATGTCACCGGTATGACCCTCGATCTTGGCCTTGGCTAGCATCGCCATTGCCACCGCAGAGAAAGCGGCAATCAGCGCAGGGAAAACCACCTGCAACCCGATCATTGGCAGAGTGAGCAGCAGCGCCATGGCCCCGCCGAGTATCACCGCGGTCGATCCGGGTGCGCCCACTGAATGGCTAAGGCCTGATTGGCGGGCATTTGGAAGGACGGACATAACAACAGGCATCATAGCCCGCGAAACGATGCATGCGGCCAATATGGTGGTAAAACCCGCATTCGAAAGGATCGCGGCAATCAACGACACGCGCAGCAGTTGCGAAGAAATCAGGGCAAGGACGCCATAGGTGCCGATGTGGCTGTCCTTCATGATCTCTAGCCGCCGTTCAGGCGTGAAACCGCCCCACAGCCCGTCGGCGGTATCTGCAAGCCCATCCTCGTGCATCGCGCCGGTGGTGATGGTCAGGACAAGAACGACAAGCATGGCACACGCTATCGACGGCAGCCCCATGGCCGTCGCCATCCATCCCACGGCACAGGCCAACAGGCCGACAACAAGCCCCGTCAATGGAAAGGCCCAAACGGCACTGGCCTGACGCGAGAACACTCTGTCAGGCAGCCGCGGCACGGGCAAACGCGTCAACAGGACCAAAGCCAGCGGAATATCCCAGGCAGAAATGAGCTTGGTGTCGTTTTTTAGCACTCCTGCGCCTTTCAGGGTCTTGTCGGTTTGATCGCTTCGGTTAAACACGCAGGACCACTCTGATGCAACGAGGCTTTGGATGCTGCCCGAAATTAACAATCTGAATTCTTTCCGCGAAGCTGTCCGGCAAGCCTCCGGGCCCGATGATGCCGCTGCGCAAGGGGCGACTGACCGTAATGGGCAGCTGACCAAACCTCCGGGCGCGCTTGGTCGGTTGGAAGACCTGGCAATCTGGTATGCAGGCTGGCGCGGGGATGCCCGCCCGCAGATCACCTCGCCGCAGGTTATCGTGTTTGCCGGAAACCACGGTGTCACAGCACAGGGTGTTTCGGCCTTTCCGCCGGAAGTGACCGTGCAGATGGTGTTGAACTTTGAACATGGCGGGGCGGCCATCAACCAGCTGGCCAAGGCGGCTGGGGCAACGATGGATGTCCACGCGCTGGAGCTTGAACGACCGACCGCGGATTTCACATCAGGTCCAGCTATGTCAGAGGACGACCTGTTGCAGGCGCTGCGCACCGGGTGGGCTGCAGTCAGACCAGACGCCGATCTTCTTGTTGTTGGTGAAATGGGTATCGGCAACACGACCCCCGCAGCGGCGATTGCTTGCGCCTTGTTCGGAGGTCAGGCGGGCGATTGGACTGGTCGCGGAACAGGTGTCGATGATGCGGGATTGGCAAACAAAACCCGTGTGGTGGCCGAAGGTGTTACGCTACATGGCGGTTCGGGCGATGGGCTAGAGATTCTGCGCCGTCTGGGCGGACGCGAGATCGCCGCTATGGCCGGAGCCATTGCCGCCGCACGCGCGCTGCACATTCCGGTTATTCTGGATGGCTTTATCTGCTCAGCCGCCGCCGCGTGTCTGTCTGACCTTTCAGAGAGCGCGCTGGATCACACGATCGCCGGGCACCAGAGCGCGGAAGGTGCGCATGGCGCTGTGTTGGCCAAGCTCGGTAAAGAGCCTTTGCTGAAGCTGGGGCTGCGACTGGGTGAGGGCTCTGGCGGGGCGCTGGCGATCAATATCCTCAAAAGCGCTGTTGCCTGTCATTCCGGCATGGCGACCTTTGCCGAAGCTGGCGTCTCGGACGGTTGATCCGCGCGGCCTGACCGTCAGTTGAAGGTCAGGCCGATTTTTTGTCGTTTTCTTCTGCCAATTCCAGCAGTTCGGTCTCAAGGTCTTTTTCCAGCTGCTGCGCACGCTCGATGTATTTTTTGTTCTCGGCGGTGGGCAGCCCGGGAATCCAGAGCTCTGCCAGTTCACGAACCGACATGCGATCATGGTGGTAGAAAGTCTGTTCGGCCTGCGCTGCCTCGTATTCGCTGAGACCCACATTCTCGAGCACATATCGCCCGGCCCGTAATGAGCCATCGAATGTCTCGCGCACTATGTCGTTCGCGCCGGCTTGATACAGCTCGTACACATGGGTCCGATCCCGTGCCCGCGCGACGATGTGTAGGTCTGGGCGCTGGCGGCGCGCATAGCCGACAAGACGCGTCACCTTCTTGCGATCATCCATCGCAGCCACCAGAACAGATGCTTTTTCAAGGCCGGCCGCGCGCAACAGTTCCGGACGGGTCGGATCCCCCAGGAACCCTTTTACGCCAAAGCGACGCATCAACTGGATGGTTTCGATGTTATGGTCAAGAACGATGGTTTTGAACCCGCTTGCCTGCACCAGACGATTGACGATCTGACCAAATCGCCCGATCCCGGCGATGATGACCGGGCCTTTCTCGTCGATCTCATCCGGTTCGGGTGCCGGTGTGCCATCCCCCATCCGGCGCGAGAGAAGATCATAAATGATGAACAAAAGCGGCGTGATCAGCATGGTCAGCGCAATGATCATCAGAAGTTTTTGTGACAGATCCCCTGGAATCACATTCTGCTGGGTCGAAAACGCCAGCAGGACAAAGCCGAACTCACCCGCTTGCGCCAGCCCCAGTGTAAACAGCCAGTGATCGCGCCCGCGCAGTTTAAAGGCGCGGCCAACCAGGAACAGAATGATCCCTTTGACCAAGATTACCAACAGGGCCAGTCCGATCAGGTCGAAGGGGTCGTCAAAGAAATAGGCGACATCGATGCCTGCACCAACGGTGATGAAAAACAGACCAAGGAAAAGGCCTTTGAACGGCTCTAGGTCGCTCTCCATTTCATGCCGGAACTCGGAACTGGCCAGCACCACACCTGCAAGAAACGCGCCCAGAGCGGGTGACAGGCCAACCAGCGTCATCAGGAAGGAAATGCCAACCACAATCATCAACGCCAGCGCCGTATACATCTCGCGGAGGCGGGTCGCATGAATAAAGCGGAACAAGGGCCTGGTCAGGTACACTCCGGCAAGAATGACGAAACCGATCGCGGCAATGGTGACAAGCGTTACCGCCCACCCTGGCAACCCCTCGACCAATGACAAGCTATGATGCGCCGCGCCGTGGTGCCCCGAGGATATGCGGTTGATAGATCCGTCATTTGCAATCTGGGGAATGGCAGGCAGAGCCAGCAGTGGAAGCAGTGCCAGGATTGGTATGACCGCGATGTCCTGAGTCAGCAGTACTGAAAAGGTCGCCCGTCCTCCATTCGTTTTCATCAAGCCCTTTTCCGACAGGGTCTGCAAAACAATCGCAGTTGATGACAGGGAAAGCGTCAACCCCACTGCCAGGGCTACGGACCATGGATGATTTGCATACATGGCGACGCTGGCGATCACTGCGGTCGATAAAAGCACCTGGAGGCCGCCAAGCCCCAAAAGCCTGTCCCGCATATCCCAAAGAGCGCGCGGTTCCAGTTCAAGTCCGATCAGGAACAGCATCATGACTACGCCGAATTCAGCCACATGCTGCAGGTTTTCCGTTTCCGCACCCACCAATCCGAACAACGGCCCTATGACAAGGCCCGCGGCCAGATATCCCAGTACAGAGCCCAGTCCCAGACGCGCCGAAAGTGGCACGGCGATCACAGCCGCAGCCAGATAGATCGTCGCCTGGTAAAGGAAGTTGTCCATGATCGTCCTTTCAATGCGCTCAGGTGGGCAGGGGGGCGTCGCGTTTGAGCTGATCCATAACGATTTGGCTTTGTATCCGAGCCACTGCAGGATGTGGAAGGATTACCTGATGAAGCAAGCGATTAAGCGCGGATAGATCGTCGCAATAGACATGTAGTAAATAATCGGCCTCACCTGTCATTGTCCATGCGCTGGTGATTTCGGCGCGTGTTTCGACCATACGGGCAAAGCCTTCAGATTGCTCGGGGCCGTGCGTACTCAGATGAACCTGAACAAAACCCTGCACCTGCAACCCTAACTTTAGAGGATCGAGGCGTGCGACATAGCTGGTGATATACCCTTCAGCTTCCAGCCGTTGGCGCCGGCGACCAGCCTGACTGGGCGACAGGTTCAACATCTCTCCAAGTTGATGTGCTGTTAGGTGGGCGTTTTTCTGCAGCGCTGACAGCAGGCGCGTATCAGTGGAATCAAGCATGTGCGGAAAAACTCCGTGATTGGCCAATCTTATGCGCAATTTACGCGCGCTCCTTTAAGTTATTGGAAAACTATGCGCGAAAAAAGTGCCGATTAAGACGTATTTTGAAATCAGCAAATAAATTCCTGTATTAACGGAGACGCGCCATGGGTCCTTTCCCTCACAACGCCCCGAAATCAATCATATCGGATGAAAACCCCGCCGGAACCGATGGGTTCGAGTTTGTCGAGTTCGCACATCCCGAGCCGCAAGAGCTGCGCGATCTGTTCGCAAAGATGGGATTCGCGCTGGTCGGTCACCACAAGGACAAGCCTGCGATTGAGTTGTGGCAACAGGGTGATGTGACTTACATCCTGAATGCAGATCCCGACAGCTATTCTGCCCGGTTCGTGGGCGAGCATGGCCCTTGTGCTCCGGCGATGGGATGGCGCGTCGTGGATGCGCAGAAAGCCTATGAGCACGCTGTAGCGAAAGGGGCTGAACCTTATGACGCGGCAGACAAGACACTGAATGTGCCTGCAATCAAGGGGATTGGCGGATCGTTGATCTATTTCATTGATCAATATTACGAAACATCGCCCTATAATCAGGAATTCACATGGACCGAACAGTCCAAGCCCCGGGGGGATGGGTTCTATTATCTCGATCACCTGACCCACAATGTTTACAAGGGCAATATGGACAAGTGGTTCAAGTTCTATGGTGATTTGTTCAACTTCCGTGAAATCCGTTTTTTTGATATTCAGGGCAAATTCACCGGTCTTTTTAGCCGCGCGCTGACGTCTCCATGCGGGCGTATCCGCATTCCGATCAACGAAGATCGCGGCGAAACCGGGCAGATCGTTTCCTACTTGAAGAAATACAAGGGCGAGGGCATCCAGCATATCGCTGTGGGCAGCGAGGATATCTATGCCTCGACCGATGCGATTGCCGAAAAGGGGTTGAAGTTCATGCCCGGCCCGAACGAAGCCTATTATGAGTTGTCTAAAACCCGCGTGGTCGATCATGAAGAGCCGTTGGACCGGATGATGAAGCACGGCATCCTGATTGATGGAGAGGGGGTTCTGGACGGAGGTGAGACCCGGATTCTGCTGCAAATCTTCTCGAAAACGGTCATCGGACCGATTTTCTTCGAGTTCATTCAGCGCAAAGGCGACGATGGGTTTGGCGAGGGTAACTTTAAGGCGCTGTTCGAATCCATCGAGCGAGAGCAGATTGAAAGTGGAGAAATTTCAGCAGCTTGATGCAAGAAGGTAATCCTGCGTGGTCACCCGCGCAGGCCGCCTCCTAACCACGTGGCATCTTGAGAACCACGTTTCGCCCGCGTTTCTGATAGCGCAATTCATTGTCGCTGATAGCAATGACATTGCCGCCGTCAAGCCTGTCCCCGATCTTAAGCTTTTTGTACCTGCCGCTGGGCAGCCGAACCAATGCGCGGCGATTGGATGGGCTGCCGTAAACCCCGATCAGGTTCAGTTTCCGCAGGTTGATTGCATTGTCGATTGTGGCCTGCCGTGCAACCGAAGCCGAGGATGGGATTTTGGGCGCTGTGGTTTTGGGCTGGAACGTTCCAACCTCATTGTTGAGCTGTTCAATTCCAGCTGCCGAACCCAAAGTCGCAGTACCTGCACTGGCCTGCCGAGTCAGCCCGGCCGGTCGGAGTTTGGGGCGCGGCACCCTCATTTCCGCAAGGGGCTCAGTCGATTCCGGCGGCGGCGGGGCACGCAACAGGGATTCCGGGCGCGGTTTCGGGCGAATTCCGGACAATTCCTTCAATGTACGCCCTTGAAGCCGTTGCCGTTCAAAATTTTCGGCCAGGTTCTCGGGCCTTGGTTTTGGTCGCAATGTCGCCAGCCTGTTGTCGACCACTTCCTCAACAGGTGCCTTTTCCAGCCGGACCAAAGCCGATGGAGGGGGAGTTTTAGAAGGTGTTCCCAAATAGACAACCACTCCGTCCGGGTTCAAGACGCCTTCTTTGGTTGGTATTACCAGCCCGCGCTCATCAAGGCTGAACCTAGCCCCGGCAGCGGTTGAAAGTGGTTCGAAATCAAATGGCAGGTCGGTGTCGTATGTGTGTACTGGCGGCAATGCGATTGCATCACGCGACAGATTCGAGTCGTCTTTGGAGGCCAGATACAGCTCAATTTGCGGATCCTGCGCTGGCGCTATCAAAAGGCCCGGTGACGTGATTTCGATCTCCGGCTGTGTCGGAACTAACTGAGGTTCAGGCTCAAGCTCGATTTCGTCTACCAACGCGGGCGCAACGTTCAGCGCCTCAAGAATGGCCTGGTCGGTTGCAGACAGCTCGGGCTCTGATTCAGAGGTCGGTGCCATTTCTGGCTCTGCAGTCTCGGGCACTGTGACTTCGGTCTGTGCTGCGGGTGTCTCTGCGGGCTCGACAGGTCCAGAACTCGGCTCGAGTTGGGATATTGTTTCGTCCAGCAGGGCCAGTTCTGAATGGGCAGGGGCAGGGCTGTCTTCTCTGAAAAGACTCCATATGCCACCGGCCACCAACATCAAAGCCACCGCCGCTGCAATTCGCACTGATGGCAGAGAGGTCCAGTTAGGTGCGGCCACTTTTTGGACAGGCCAAAAGCTGGTCGGAGCGGTAGAATCGGCGATCGCGTGAACAACCGGACTATCCTGCGCGGGGTCTGTGGCTATCACTTTGGGCGCGTTTGTGGTCGCAGGCGCGTCCCCAAGCGGGAAAAACGGTTCGGTCGGAAAGTCATCTGTTTCATATGCAGCGCTGAACGCGACCGGAACGAATCCGTATCCCAGCACAAACCCCCGAGCTTCCTCCAGTGTATCGCGTGGAACGACGGCGACGCATGTGGTCGCCCCGTCATGTGCCGTGACATATACCAGCTCTGTCAGATCATAAGGGGTGGCATCGGATACAGCGTTTTGCACAGCCTGTTCGGTGTCTTCGAAGGATGATCCGGCGGCCTCAACCTTGATGAATTTGACCTGATCCCTTGGGATGATGACCTTGCAGCTCAGGTCATTTTCAAGCGCAAACCCCTTGTCCCGAAGCGCTTTCAGCTGCTCTTCCAAGTTGGAGGCATCCAACGACACCTCACCTATGGCGAACCAGTCGCCATCGGAATTGTGGTGCAAAGAAATTCCGGTTGTAGAAATGGACAGCGCAAAAGCGGGTTTCATAATCCGGAGGAACCATAATTGTCAGTTGCAATGCAAACGATGCCTCGTCCGCAGACCGACATTAAAGCAGGATCTCGCCGAGGGAAAGAAAAAGCCTCCGTCTCCTCTTGCCCCGTGACCCGGTGCAGCCCCATGTTGAAATCAGGATAATTGGAGGGAAGATATTGAAGAAAATCGCTTTTCTGGCCGCTGTGCTGGCCATGACGTCGGTAGGGATGGCAACTGCGGAAGAACGTCGCATCATTGTTGATGCGGTAGGCATGGTGCATGTGGCCCCGGATATGGCCACCATTACCCTGGGTGTAACAAACGAAAATGCACAGGCATCAAATGCGATGCAGGCGACTTCGGATGCGGTGGCCAAAATTCTGACTCGACTGGATGAGATGGGGATCGAAACCCGTGATGTGCAAACACGTGATCTGTCTTTGTCGCCGGTATGGTCTGGGCGGAACAGTTCTAGCGGAGAACGGCCAGAGATTTCCGGCTTTGTCGCATCCAACAGCGTCGTGGTGCGTGTTCGCGATCTGTCGCAGCTGGGTACCATCATGGATGCGGTCATTGACGACGGGGCCAACAATTTCGGCGGGCTGAGTTTCGGAATTCAGGACCCTGCACCGCTCGAGGCACAGGCGCGGGCCAAGGCAGTGGGTGAGGCAAGGGCAAAGGCCAACCAACTGGCACAGGCGGCCGAAGTCACGCTGGGCCCGGTTCAGATGATCCGCGAACAGGCCGGAGGGTTCAATCCCATGCCTCAAATGCGTGCAATGAACATGGCGGCTGAGGGCGGCGTTCCGGTTTCCGCGGGCGAGATTTCGGTCTCGGTCAACGTGTCGATGGAATTTCTGATTTCCGACTAGGATGTGTCGCTGGATCGGGCCATCAGGGATTGCCGCTGCTGGCCCGACTGATCAAAATTATCTGGTGAAAGCCAGGCCTCGAAAGCAGAGCGGATGCGCGGCCATTCTGTATCGAGGATCGAGTACCAGGCCGTATCGCGGTTGCGCCCCTTATAATGGGTGGCCTGCCGAAAGATGCCCTCGAAGGTAAAGCCCAGCCTTTGGGCTGCGCTGCGGGACGGGGCATTCAGCGCGTCGCATTTCCATTCGTACCGGCGATACCCCAGCTCGTCGAACACGCGGCGCATCATCAAGTACATCGCTTCGGTGGATTTCGGACTGCGCTGCAGCAGCGGTGAGAAATGGATGTGCCCAACCTCGACCACACCGGCCGCAGGTTCAATCCGCAGGAACGAGGCCATGCCAATCGGGGTGCCATCACCGTCTAGCACTGTGTGGAACATGGGATCGGCATTCATACAGGACGCGCGGGTCCAGGCGGCGAAATCTTCTTCGCTGTCGAATGGGCCATAGGGCAGATAAGTCCAGTTCCGCCCATCAGTGTCATTGGCAAACGCCCGGTACAGACCGGGCGCATGCCTGTTCACATCAAGGGGCACGACCGAGCAGTATTGACCTTCCATCGGTGTATAAGGCGGCGTCGGGCGCGGAAACTTGCCCGAAACCGGCCGGCCGATGGGTTGGCCAAGATCGTTGGTATCGTGCCCGGCCATTTGTCAGGCCGTTGCCTTGGCCAGCGCCTGATCAAGATCGGCAATCAGATCGTTGGCGTCTTCGATGCCAATGGAAACCCGAACAACGCCGGGACCGGCGCCTGCGGCCTCTTGCTGTTCCGGGGTCAGCTGACGGTGGGTGGTCGAGGCCGAATGAATGATCAACGACCGCGCGTCGCCCAGGTTGGCCACATGGCTGAAGATCTCCAGCGCGTTCACCAGTTTGACACAGGCGTCATAGCCGCCCTTGACCGCAAAGGTGAACAGCGCACCGGCCCCTTTGGGGTAATGCGTCTTGACCCGGTCGTGATAGGGCGACGACGGCAAGCCCGCATAGGTCACATATTCCACGCGGTCATCGGCCTCTAGCCAGGCTGCGATCTTTTGCGCGTTCTCTACATGACGCTCCATTCGCAAAGACAGGGTCTCGATTCCCATCAGCGTGTAGTGCGCCGCCTGTGGGTTCATCGTCATGCCCAGATCACGCAGGCCGATGGCGATGCCGTGGAATGTGAAGGCCAGCGGACCGAATGTCTCGTGGAATTTCAGCCCGTGATAGGCCGGTTCCGGCTGGCTGAGCGAGGAAAATTTGTCATTCGCGGACCAATCGAACTTGCCCGAATCCACGATACAGCCGCCGGTGACAGTGCCGTTGCCGGTCAGGTATTTGGTGGTTGAATGCACAACCAGCGTCGCGCCGTGCTCAATCGGGCGGCACAGATAGGGTGTGGCCGAGGTGTTGTCGACGATCAGCGGAATGCCGGCGCCATCCGTCACATCCGCCAGTGCGCGGATATCGGTGACATAGCCGCCCGGGTTGGCGATGGATTCGCAGAACACCGCTCGTGTATTTTCGTCGATCGCGTCCTTCACAGCATCCAGATCGTCAGTATCCACAAACTTGGCAGACCAGCCGAACCGTTTGATCGTCTGGCTAAACTGAGTGATCGTGCCGCCATACAGCCGGGTCGAGGCCACCACGTTGCAGCCAGGTCCCATCAGCGGGAACAGTGCCATGATTTGGGCGGCATGACCGGACGAGCAGCAAACTGCTCCAACGCCACCCTCAAGCGTTGCCACGCGTTCTTGCAGAACCGCCACGGTGGGATTGGTCAGGCGGGAATAGATAAAGCCGACTTCCTGCAGGTTGAACAGAGCCGCCGCGTGGTCTGCATCGCGAAACACATATGCCGTTGTTTGATAAATCGGCGTCTGACGCGCACCTGTTGCCGGGTCAGGGCGTGCGCCCGCGTGAATTTGAAGCGTGTCGAAACCGTAGGTGGGGCCGTCAGACATGGTGAAAATCTCCTGTTGGGCTATGTGTTGCAGAATCTCTAGGCGATTGGACGCGTGCGCACAACATTGCTGTCAGCGCATCCATAGACCTTTGCTTTTGATCTTGTTGCGAATGACCTGCTCGCGCTGAGGCAGGTTTTCGCGATCGAACATCTCGCGTATTTTGTGCCCTTTGCGCTGGAGCACCAGTTTCTTTATTGGGTCATAGCCCTTGAGCACTTTCTTGAACTTGTTGGGCGCAACCACAGTTTCCAGAACCTCGATCACATGGTCGCTTTCGCGGGCATACAGCAGGGGAAACAGACGGTAGTGGCACGTGACCGACCCGTCCAGCAGGCCAGTGGGCAGTGCGTCGCGGCCGCCGCCAAGGGCATGGATAACCAGCGGCAATGCGACCTGATCCAGCCATGGGTCCAGTGTTTGGCCCGCGAGTTCCAGGATATCCTCATCCCGGATAGTGCAGGCATATTCCAGGAACCGTTCGCCGAACTGGCGTGGGCATCTGTAAAAGAAATAACCCGCATTGAAATACAGGTAGCGCCGCCAGTATTCGGCTGGTTGGGCCTTGTCCAATGAGCTGTCGAAATCCAGTTCGAACCGCTCATACAGGGCGCGCCAGATACCGTCATACCCCGGACCATACAGGGTCGGGCGCGGCCATGTTCCCTCGACTTTCAGCGAGGCACCGGGGCGGTCAAAATCGAAGGGCACACTATTCAGGTCTCCGGTGACAAGCGTATCGCTGTCGAAAAAGACAAACGGTTCCCCCTCGGGCAGGGCCAAGAGCGCCTCGATCTTGTTTCCATAGGGATAGCTTCCACCGAAAGCCCGGTTTTCAAACGGTAGAATTTCGGCCCCAAGCTGATGTAGCGCTTTCAGGACATCCTCATCCTGAATGCTGGGATCCTGTGACCAGCGGGCCCCTGGTTGAGGAACGGCAACGAACAGGCGGCCTGCGAAATCGGGACAGCTGTGTCGTAACGAGGCTGCAAACAGCAGTGCCTCGTATTGCAGCCGATTGTTTTGGCCGATGACCACGATATTGAATTTATTGTTGGCGGTCTGCATCGGGCGTCTCTCGGGTTCGTGGCGTTGGGCCAGCACTGCTCGAATTTTGGTTGGGCGTACACTAGGTAGAGACGTGGCACAAAACCAGATGTGATCATAGATCATGCATCTGAATTTTGAATTCAGGACTTGCGCAACCATCTAGAGACCAGACCAAACAGGAGAAGCCGCATGAGAGTTAACGCAGATTTCACAAAACGTGTTGCTGTGCATTTCGACCGGAATGACTGGATTGCGTCACCTGCCGCAGGTGTCGAGCGCAAGATGTTGGATCGGATCGGGGAAGAGGTCGCCCGCGCCACCACGATTGTCCGCTTTGCCCCAGGAAGCGCCTTTGCCGCCCATAGGCATGATGGAGGAGAGGAGTATCTGGTGCTGGACGGTGTGTTTCAGGACGAGACCGGTGATTTTCCTGCAGGTAGTTATGTGCGCAATCCTCCGACATCTTCCCATACGCCTTCGGCAAAAGAAGGCGCGACGATACTAGTCAAACTGCACCAGTTTGACCCCGAGGACAGGACCGAAATTCGTCGGTCGATTACCGGGGATTCGAATCTTCAGCTTTTCAAGGACGCACGCGAAGATGTTCGCGTATTGAATCTGTCACCTGGCGAAAAGCTGGATCTGGATGCAGTCGATGGGTTGGAGTTGTTTGTCATCGCAGGTTCGGTGCAGGAATCCGACGAAGAATTTTCGGTCTGGGACTGGTTGAGATTACCGCCAGGTGCGCGTTCCACTGCTTTGGCGGGAGCAGAGGGCGCGCGAATTTGGATCAAATCTGGGCACCTGTCACAGATGATCTGAGCGGTTCCGGCCCAAAAAACCAGCAATGTACAGTAAAAAACCGGGTGTTTCGGCCTGGTTATTCATTTTTTGACCATTTGGCAAAATTTACCATTTGATAAAAAATCAGATTGTGCCAAGCTGAGGCCATAACAACATATCTACAGGGAGTAGAGCGATGGCACAGGGCCAGATGGTCCCCGGCATAGTCTCCGGGAGGCTTTCCAGCGATGAGCTGACCTCGAATTTCACGGATCTGCATCCACCACTTGCCCCGCATGAGGCCGCAGTGGCCGCGGATCGGTGCTATTTCTGCTATGACGCGCCGTGTGTGACGGCCTGTCCGACAGACATTGATATTCCATTGTTCATGCGCCAGATTCAGGCCGGTCAGCCTGAAGCTGCGGGTGAAACCATCCTTGGCCAGAATATCTTGGGTGGCATGTGCGCCCGTGTTTGTCCGACCGAAACGCTGTGCGAGGAAGTCTGCGTACGCGAAACCGCCGAAGGATCGCCAGTCGAGATCGGGCGTTTGCAGCGGTTTGCTACTGACAGCGTTATGGCATCGGGCGACCATCCGTTCCAGCGCGCCGCATTCACCGGCAAAACGGTGGCCGTGATCGGGGCAGGGCCCGCAGGGCTAGCCTGTGCGCATCGGCTGGCGATGCTGGGGCATGATGTGGTCATTCACGAAAGCCGCCCAAAACCCGGCGGTCTGAATGAATATGGAATTGCCGCCTATAAATCGACCAATGATTTCGCTCAGGCTGAGATCGATTGGTTGCTGATGATCGGCGGCATCACCATCGAGACCGGATCGGTGCTGGGCGAGGGCCTGTCGCTGGATGGCCTTGTTGACAACTATGATGCGGTTTTCCTGTCCATCGGTCTGACAGGTGTGAATGCATTGCGAGCGGGCGGCGAGGATCTGACCGGCGTGCGCGACGCGGTCGACTTTATCTCGGATGTGCGTCAGGCGGCCGATCTGGCTGAGCTGCCCGTTGGGCGGAATGTCGTCGTCATCGGAGGCGGCATGACCGCGGTTGACGCAGCTGTAAAGTCGAAATTGCTGGGCGCGGAAAACGTCACCATCGCCTACCGGCGCGGACGCGAGGCGATGGGTGCCAGCCGCTATGAGCAGGATCTGGCCGCATCGCACGGCGTCAGGATCATGACCAATGTTCAGCCCATAGCCGTACACGGCAACGGGGCAGCCGCCGAGATCGAATTGGAGTATACTGCCAGCCATGACGGTCAGTTGAAGGGCACCGGCGAGAAAACCCGCCTGCCTGCCGATCAGGTGCTGAAGGCGATAGGTCAGACGCTGGAAGGAGCGCCCGAAGGGCTGACGTTGGACGGGAACAAGATCGCCGTCACGGGGGCCGGGCGCACGTCGGTACAAGCGGTCTGGGCCGGAGGCGACTGCGCCGCAGGCGGGGATGACCTGACCGTGACCGCAGTGGCCGAGGGGCGCGATGCCGCGATGGATATCCACGCAAGTCTGATTGCGTGAAACTCAATGATCAAGATGCCTGCAAGCATCAGGGAGGCCGGATAAATGGCTGATTTGAAATCGAACTTTCTGGGAATTGAAAGCCCCAACCCATATTGGCTGGCATCTGCGCCGCCGACGGACAAGGAATATAACGTCCGCCGTGCCTTTGAGGCCGGATGGGGGGGGGTCGTGTGGAAAACACTCGGGTCCGAAGGTCCACCGGTCGTCAATGTTAATGGCCCGCGGTATGGGGCGATCTACGGCGCAGACCGTCGGTTGTTGGGTCTGAACAACATCGAGCTGATTACAGACCGCCCATTAGAGGTAAACCTTGAAGAAATGGCGCGGGTTAAGGCTGATTATCCAGATCGCGCCCTGATCGCCTCGATCATGGTGCCGTGCGAGGAAGAAGCCTGGAAGGCCATTCTGCCGCGTGTTGCCGAAACCGGTGCCGACGGGATCGAACTGAACTTTGGCTGTCCACACGGGATGAGCGAGCGTGGGATGGGGGCGGCCGTAGGGCAGGTTCCGGAATATATCGAGATGGTGACGCGCTGGTGCAAGAAATACTATGACCGTCCGGTCATCGTGAAACTGACGCCGAATATCACTGATATCCGCAAGCCGGCAGAAGCCGCAAAGAATGGTGGTGCGGATGCGGTATCGCTGATCAACACGATTAACTCGATTACCAGTGTCAATCTGGATAGCTTCAGCCCTGAACCCTCGATTGACGGCAAAGGCAGCCACGGCGGCTATTGTGGCCCTGCGGTGAAACCGATTGCCCTGTCGATGGTGTCCGAGATTTCGCGTGGACAGGCAACGAACGGAATGCCGATCTCGGGTATTGGCGGTGTGACCACCTGGCGCGATGCAGCAGAGTTTATGGCATTGGGTTGCGGCAATGTTCAGGTCTGCACGGCGGCGATGACCTATGGGTTCAAGATCATTGACGAACTGACGGCGGGCCTGTCGAAATGGATGGATGAAAAAGGGTATCAGGACGTCTCGGAAATTGTCGGTCTTGCGGTTCCGAACGTGACCGACTGGCAATATCTGAACCTGAATTATGTCGCCAAGGCCAAGATTGATCAGGATCAGTGCATCAAGTGTGGTCGTTGCTATGCCGCCTGCGAAGACACCAGCCACCAGGCCATTTCAATGTCCGAAGAGCGCGTATTCGAGGTTATGGATGACGAATGTGTGGCCTGTAACCTGTGCGTGGATGTGTGCCCGGTCGAGGGATGTATTTCCATGGTGCCGATGGACGCTGGCGAAATCGACCCGCGCACGGGACAGGAAGTGCAGCCCGAATATGGCAACTGGACAACCCATCCCAACAATCCAATGGCGAAAGCCGCCGAGTAGTCCAAGAAAATTCGTCGAATTTTCTTAGAGCAGGATGTCGATGGGGGGCGTTGTGGCAGTTTGCGACATTTTGGGTGGCGGTGCGGATCAGATGATATCCGCGCCTCCTCACTTCGTCTTGGAACGCCTTATGTCCCACTTCTCGCTCTACCCACCCAACGAAAGCCTTACCACGGCACCTGTGTGTCGACAGGGAAGAAAAGAGTAGCGTCATCCTAGGCTCAGGGTGAGCGGGTTCCGGCTAACGAAAACCTAAGGCGCCAGCAATTTGCGGTAGAGCGTGTCGATAAACGGTTCAGCACCTTCATACGGGTCTTCGTCGCCAAGAATGGCCCGAACCTGGACATCGAAATCCGCATAATGCTGTGTCAAAGCCCAGATGGAGAAAATAAGGTGGTAGGGGTGGAGGCGCGCGATTTTACCCTGTTCCATCCAGGCCGTAAGGATTGCGGTCTTCTCATCCATCAAAGTTTTGAGATCATTGGACAATGCATCGTGTATGCGTGGCGCACCCTGGACCAGTTCATTGGCAAACAGACGGCTTTCGCGCGGAAGTTCCCGGCTCATTTGCAGTTTGCGATGGATATAAGCGCGTATCTCTTCCAATGGGTCCCCGTCGGCGTCGAGATCATGGAGAGGGGCCAGCCAAATCTCGAGAAGGCCAGATAGAAGGGCCGTGTGAATCGCTTCTTTTGAGGGGAAATAATATAGAAGATTCGGCTTGCTCAACCCGGCCTCGGCAGCAATCTGGTCGACGGTGGCACCGCGGAAACCGTAGGCAGAAAACACGTTCAAAGCGGCTTCTAGAATTGCAGCGCGGTTTTTTTTCTGAATTCGTGTTGGTGCGCGGTCTTTGGACATGTCTTTGCCTGTCTGATTTTTGGGCTCGCAAGTGCGGAATATGCCAAAAATTCCCACCGAGCTCTGCTATTTCTTGACTGATGTCGAACCCGTGATAGCGTGAGTTTGACCAGATGGTCAAATCAAGACACCAAAAGCGAGCAAATCGCAAGCAACAGGGAAGACTAGGATGGCAGCTCCGGCGCAGAACCTCAGGATCAATGGCGACAGGTTGTGGGACAGCCTGATGGAGATGGCCAAGATTGGCCCGGGTGTTGCGGGGGGCAATAATCGTCAGACCCTGACGGATGAAGATGCGGCAGGCCGCGCGCTGTTTCAGAAATGGTGCGAAGAGGCCGGGTGCACCATGGGGCTGGACCAAATGGGCAATATGTTTGCGCATCGAGAGGGCACGAACCCCGAGGCATTGCCGGTCTATGTGGGTTCACACCTGGATACGCAGCCGACAGGCGGCAAATATGACGGTGTTCTAGGTGTATTGGGCGGGCTGGAAATCATCCGCACGCTCAATGATTTGGGAATCAAGACCAAACATCCAATCGTTGCGACCAACTGGACGAATGAAGAAGGCACGCGCTATGCACCTGCGATGCTGTCCTCGGGGGTTTTTGCCGGGATGCATACGCAGGATTGGGCTTATGACCGTGAGGATGCCGATGGTAAGAAGTTCGGAGATGAGCTGAGCCGCATTGGCTGGCGCGGTGACGAAGAGGTTGGTGCCCGAAAGATGCACGCCTTTTTTGAGCTGCATATCGAACAGGGCCCCATTCTTGAGGCCGAGGGGAAGGATATCGGCGTTGTCACCCATGGTCAGGGTCTCAGCTGGACCCAGATTACAGTTACCGGAAAGGACGCCCATACCGGGTCTACGCCGATGCCGATGCGCAAGAATGCCGGATTGGCGATGGCGCGTATCCTTGAAAAGGTTGACGAGATTGCTTGGTCCCATGCGCCCCACGCGGTGGGTGCGGCGGGGCATATTGATGTGTTTCCGAATTCGCGTAACGTGATCCCGGGGAAAGTAGTGTTTACTGTCGATCTCCGTTCGCCCGATCTGGACGTGATCACCGATATGGAAAATCGTCTGCGCGTAGCGGCCGAAGATATCGTGGATGAGATGGGCCTACAGATCGAGTTTGAGAAGGTCGGCGGATTTGATCCGGTGCAATTTGATGAAGGCTGCGTGGCAGCCGTGCGCGACGCGGCTGAACGGTTGGGTTATTCTCATACAGATATCATTTCGGGCGCCGGTCATGATGCCTGCTGGATCAACCGGGTTGCACCAACAGCGATGGTGATGTGCCCTTGTGTGGATGGGCTAAGCCATAACGAAGCCGAAGAAATCAGCAAGGATTGGGCTGCCGCCGGGGCGGATGTTCTGTTTCATGCGGTCGTAGAGACGGCTGGAATTGTGGAATAGGGGGCTCTGCCCCGTCGCCCGTTGGGCGACTCCCCCCGAGGTATTTGTAGCCAGATGAAGCAAGCGGCGCAGACCGCATCAGGGAGATTGATATGAGCACTGTTATCAAGAACGGGACCGTCGTAACCGCGGATTTGTCTTACCAGGCGGATGTGAGGGTCGAGCATGGGGTGATCACCGAGATTGGGCCGGACCTAAAAGGTGACACGGAACTGGATGCGACAGGCTGCTATGTGATGCCTGGCGGGATCGACCCGCATACGCATTTGGAAATGCCGTTCATGGGCACCTATTCCAGCGATGATTTTGAGAGCGGAACCCGGGCGGCATTGGCCGGAGGAACCACGATGGTGGTTGATTTCGCTCTGCCCAACCCAGGTGAAAGCCTGTTGGATGCGCTCAAGCGCTGGGATAACAAGTCGACACGTGCAAATTGCGACTATTCTTTCCACATGGCGGTGACCTGGTGGGGCGAGCAGGTGTTTGATGACCTCAAGACGGTGATCGAGACACGCGGCATCAACACGTTCAAGCATTTCATGGCCTATAAGGGCGCGTTGATGGTCAATGACGATGAAATGTATGCTTCGTTCAAGCGTCTTGCCGAGCTGGGTGGAACGGCCATGGTGCATGCCGAGAATGGCGATGTTGTTGCCGAGCTCAGCGCCAAGCTGTTGGCCGAAGGCAATACAGGTCCCGAGGCACATGCCTATTCCCGTCCGCCGCAGGTCGAGGGCGAAGCGACCAACCGCGCGATTATGATCGCGGATATGGCCGGAGTGCCGCTGTATGTGGTGCACACTTCGTGCGAAGAGGCGCATGAGGCCATTCGGCGTGCCAAGATGCAGGGCAAGCGGGTGTGGGGGGAACCTTTGATCCAGCATCTGACCTTGGATGAGAGCGAGTATTTCAACCAGGATTGGGACCACGCGGCGCGGCGGGTCATGAGCCCTCCGTTCCGAAACAAGCAGCATCAGGATAGCCTGTGGAACGGATTACAATCTGGTTCGTTGAGTGTCGTGGCCACCGACCATTGCGCCTTTACGACGGATCAGAAACGCTTTGGCGTGGGGGATTTCACCAAGATCCCGAACGGTACCGGAGGGTTGGAAGACCGGATGCCGATGCTGTGGACTCATGGGGTGAACACTGGTCGGCTAACGCCAAATGAATTTGTGGCAGTCACTTCAACAAACATCGCCAAGATATTGAATTGTTATCCAAAAAAGGGCGCAGTTCTTGTAGGTGCCGATGCCGATTTGGTGGTGTGGGATCCTGAGAAAGGCAAGACGATCAGCGCGAAATCGCAGCAATCTTCGATCGACTACAACGTGTTTGAGGGCAAAGAGGTCAAAGGCTTGCCGCGCTTTACTCTGACCCGTGGGCAGGTTGCAGTGCATGACGGAGAGATCAGGACTCAGGAAGGCCATGGCCAATTTGTTGAACGCGAGGCCAATACAACCGTCAACAAGGCGCTGAGTACTTGGAAAGAGCTGACAGCGCCGCGACCGGTGGTACGCACGGGTATTCCAGCAACCGGTGTATGACAGAATATGTGGCAGATATCACGTCTTATTACGGTTTAAGTTCAAGGGGATGGAATGAATATTGAAACCGCTGCACCGCCTGTAATCGAGGCGCGGCAACTGGATCTGACCTTTCAGACCAATGACGGGCCGGTCCACGCTCTGAAGGATGTGAACCTGACCATCGAAAAGGGAGAATTCGTCAGCTTCATCGGGCCCTCCGGCTGTGGTAAGACCACCTTTTTGCGGTGCATCGCTGCGTTGGAAACACCGACTGGCGGGACATTGACCGTCAACGGTATGACTCCGGATGAGGCGCGGCGGAAACGGGCCTATGGTTATGTATTTCAGGCCGCGGGTCTGTACCCTTGGCGCACCATTTCCAAGAACATCAAGCTCCCGCTTGAAATCATGGGGTTTACAGCTGCCGAGCAGGAAGAACGCGTAAACAAGGTTTTGGAACTTGTTGATCTTGAGGGGTTTGGTGGAAAGTTTCCCTGGCAGTTGTCGGGTGGAATGCAGCAACGGGCCAGCATCGCACGGGCGTTGGCCTTTGATGCGGATATCCTGCTTATGGACGAACCTTTTGGCGCGTTGGATGAGATTGTCCGCGATCACCTGAACGAGCAGCTTCTGGCACTTTGGGCGCGGACTGAAAAGACCATTGGGTTTGTCACCCATTCCATCCCTGAGGCCGTCTATCTGAGCACCAAGATCGTTGTAATGAGCCCTCGGCCCGGACGGATCACTGACGTGATCGACAGTCCGTTGCCGAAAGAGCGGCCGCTCGATATTCGCGACACGCCGGAATTCATCGAAGTTGCCCATAGGGTGCGAGAAGGGTTGCGCGCGGGGCATTCGGATGAATAGCAGCGGGTTCAAGGCATTCTGGGCTGTATTGACGGTACTGGCCGTCATAGTAGCCTTTTGGTACGCCGCTTGTATTCCGATGAATATCAAAGGTGTTCTGACCGAACAGGAACGGGCCGGCGCCACAGTTCAGCCACCCTCGGCAAAAGATCGTCGCGATCTGTCCGAATTCAGCCTGGTTCTGGACAATAGCTTTGCCATTCCAGCCACGTGGGAACAGGATCGTCCACGGTTGCCCGCTCCGCATCAGGTGGCCGTTGAGATATGGAAGACAACAGTTCAGAAGAAAATCACCTCAAAGCGCTCGCTGGTTTATCACGGCTGGGTGACGCTGAGTGCGACGATACTGGGTTTTGCCATTGGCACCGGTCTGGGAATTCTGCTGGCTGTTGGGATCGTACATAGCCGGGTCATGGACCTGTCGGTCATGCCCTGGGCGATAGTCAGCCAGACCATCCCGATCATCGCTCTGGCTCCGATGATCATTGTGGTCCTATATTCCGTTGGCGTGCAGGGGATTATCCCCAAGGCGGTCATATCGGCCTATCTCAGCTTTTTTCCTGTCGTGGTCGGCATGGTCAAAGGTTTGCGCAGCCCTGATGCGATGCAACTGGATTTGCTGCGTACCTATAGCGCGAGCCACGCGCAGGGGTTCTGGAAACTGCGTTTGCCGGCCTCGATGCCGTATCTGTTCACATCGCTGAAGATAGGCATTGCGGCTTCATTGGTAGGGGCCATCGTGGGGGAATTGCCCACCGGGGCAGTCGCGGGGCTGGGCGCGCGCCTGCTGGCAGGCAGCTATTATGGTCAGACCGTGCAAATCTGGTCGGCCCTGTTTGCGGCGGCGATTCTGGCGGCCTGTCTTGTGGGGCTTCTGGGGCTGATTGAAAAGTCGGTCCTGAAACGGATGGGGATTGCGCAATGATACCAATTCTGGGCGCACTCGGTGTGTGGCTGTTGGGATGGTGGTTGAACAGCCGCTTGGCCAGCGGGCCCTATGCTGATACGCGGATGGTCCGGTTTCTGGCTCCGCTGATCTTTGGTCTGACTATCATCATCATCTGGGAGCTTTTGGTGCGCGGCCTTGAGGTGTCTTTGGTCATTCTGCCCGCTCCATCGGTTATCTGGATTCGGTTCTGGGACAGTTTGCCCACGCTTTGGATGGATTTCGTGCAAACCATCATCAAGGGCGCGCTGAGCGGTTACATCATCGGCTGTGGAGCGGCCTTCCTGATGGCGATTGCAGTAGACCGGTGGGATTTTCTGCGCCTTGGGCTTTTGCCCGTGGGCAACTTCGTGGCCGCTCTGCCGATTGTTGGCACCGCGCCGATTCTGGTCATGTGGTTCGGGTTCGACTGGCACTCCAAAGCGGCGGTGGTTGTCGTGATGGTCTTTTTCCCAATGCTGGTGAACACCGTCGCCGGGCTGCGCGAGGCGACAGCAATGCAGCGTGACCTGATGGAGACTTATGCCGCCACGTATTGGCAGAGCTTTCTGAAGCTGCGCTTGCCTGCCGCGATGCCATTTGTTTTCAATGGTCTCAAGATATCCACCACCCTTGCATTGATCGGCGCTATCGTGGCCGAGTTCTTTGGCTCACCGACGCTTGGCATGGGGTTTCGGATATCAACCAGCGTGGGGCAGCTCTCACTGGATATGGTCTGGGCCGAGATCGTAGTGGCGGCTCTGGCTGGGACATCATTCTATGGTCTGGTGGCCATGATCGAAAAGGCGGTGACCTTCTGGCACCCATCGCAGCGCGGATAAAAATTCAACAGACCCCAAAAATGAAAAATGGGGCGCCAACTGAAACTAGGAGATGTGAAGATGAAAAAGATACTCAGCGGGGCGGTTGCCGCCTTTAGCCTGGCCGCCAGTGCAGCCTGGTCGGCGGATGAGGTGACATTGCAGTTGAAATGGGTCACGCAAGCTCAGTTCGCAGGTTATTACGTGGCCAAAGACAAAGGGTTCTACGAAGAAGAAGGTCTTGATGTCACCATTCTGCCAGGCGGCCCGGACATAGCGCCGACACAGGTCATTGCCGGTGGCGGCGCTGACGTGACGGTCGAGTGGATGCCAGCTGCGTTGGCCGCGCGCGAAAAGGGCCTGCCGCTGGTGAATATTGCCCAGCCTTTCAAAAGCTCGGGTATGATGCTGACCTGCTGGAAAGATGCCGGTATTTCCGCACCAGAAGACCTTAAGAACCGGACACTGGGCGTCTGGTTCTTTGGCAACGAATTCCCCTTCATGAGCTGGATGAGCCAGCTGGGCATTGATACCGGTGGCAAGAGCGAAAATGGCGTCGAGGTTTTGAAGCAGGGCTTTAATGTCGACCCGCTGCTGCAGCGTCAGGCTGATTGCATCAGCACCATGACCTATAACGAATACTGGCAGGTCATAGATTCCGGCGTCAGCCCCGACGAACTGGTCACATTCAAATACGAAGATCAGGGCGTCGCGACGCTGGAAGACGGCCTGTACGTTCTTGAAGAGAACCTGAGCGACGCGGCATTTGTCGACAAGATGGAACGTTTCGTGCGGGCGTCGATGAAGGGGTGGAAATATGCCGAAGAGAACCCAGATGAAGCGGCCGATATCGTGCTTGAAAATGACGCGACTGGCGCCCAGACCGAAGCGCATCAGAAACGTATGATGGGTGAGATTGCCAAGCTGACTGCGGGCTCAAACGGATCGCTTGATCCGGCGGATTTTGAGCGCACTGTAGGGACGCTGCTTGCCGGTGGTTCTGATCCCGTTATCACCAAACAACCCGAAGGTGCCTGGACGCATCAGATTTCGGATGCAGCACTGAACTGAGTCAGGTTCACGATGGAATATGGCGCGGTCCCAAACGGGGCCGCGTTTTTTGTTGGAAGCGTCGAAAATGTGACTGCACTTGTATGGCGTTTGTCATAGTAATTACCTGTAAATTATAGCAAACTGTTCAACATGGGGGATATTAGGTAGATAATGCAGGATTTTACAACAGAATTCAGGTCTGCGCTTGCTTTGATCCTTCATTGGGATCCGGAGCTGTGGGCGATTGTTCTGTTGTCCCTGAAAGTCTCTGTTTTTGCCGTTCTGATTTCTGCCGTTATCGGGATGCCCATGGGCGCGGCTTTGGCCGTTGCGCGTTTTCCAGGGCGGCGGATTCTGATCGTCTTGATGAATGCCTTGATGGGCTTGCCCCCGGTTGTGGTAGGTTTGCTGGTCTATCTGATGCTGTCGCGTTCCGGCCCGTTGGGGGTCCTTGAATTGCTCTACACACCGACGGCTATGATTATTGCTCAGGTCGTTCTGGTGACCCCGATCGTTGCCGCACTGACACGTCAAGTGGTCGAAATGCTGGCCGAGGAATATTCCGAGCAACTCCGCTCACTCGGCCTGTCGCGGATGGCATCGATTCCGGTGCTATTGTGGGATGCGCGGCTGTCTCTTGTTACGGCATTGCTGGCGGGGTTTGGCCGTGCGATTGCCGAAGTTGGAGCGGTTATTATCGTTGGCGGCAATATCAACCACGTGACGCGGGTGATGACGACGACAATCGCCCTTGAAACGTCCAAGGGTAATTTGGCCTTGGCGCTTGCGCTTGGGGCCATCCTGATTGCCATAGCCATCGCAGTAAACGCCATGGTCAGCACGCTTAGCCTGCGGGCCGAGAAGGAAGGGTTGCGCCATGCGTGATCTGGTGCCCGAGATGGTGAAATGTCTTTCTGTTCACAGTTTACAGATTTCCCGCAAGGGAAAGACACTGCTTCAAGTACCAGAGCTACCCCTGATGGGGCTGGGACCAACTTTGATCCTTGGGCCGAACGGAGCGGGCAAGAGCCTGCTTTTGCGCTGTTTGCACGGGCTTATCGTCCCGGATAGTGGCGGGGTTCAGCAGGACGGGATTGCCCTGAATGCGTATCACAAATCACGACAGGCGATGGTGTTTCAAAGACCGGTTCTGTTGCGCCGGTCCGTGTCAGCCAATCTTGATTTTGTGCTAAAGCGTCAGGGCATGTCCCGTGCAACTCGCAAATCCCGGATCGACGAATTGCTGGCCGAAGGTGGGCTAGAGGGTAAGGCGCGCCAGTCCGCCAGATCGCTATCCGGGGGCGAAGCGCAACGGCTGGCCATCCTGCGCGCGCTGGCGCTGGACCCGGAAACTTTGTTCCTGGACGAACCAACCAGTTCGCTTGATCCCGGTGCTACGCAGATGATCGAACGGATGATCTTGCGCGCTTCGAACCGAGGGGTTCGCATTGTCATGGTATCCCACGATATCGGTCAGGCACGCCGTCTGGCAGCGGATATCGTCATGATGCAGGCCGGACACGTGGTCGAACACGGTGCTGCCAAACAAGTTCTGGATGCCCCGACAAGTGACGCCGCGCGCCGGTTTGTTGCCGGTGGTCTGGTAACCTAATCAGAATATGGAGTTCAAATGATCCGCAAATTCGTCGGGGCTGCAGTAATAGCGCTTGGCCTGAACACTACAGCCGCATTGGCCGAAACGCCATTTATTGTAGTCCAATCAACCACGTCGACTCAGAATTCGGGCTTGTTCGACCATATCCTGCCAGGCTTTGAAGCCGAAAGCGGGATTGATGTCCGCGTGGTGGCTGTTGGTACAGGGCAGGCGATCCGCAATGCGATCAACGGTGACGGGGACGTCTTGCTGGTTCACGCCAAACCTGCCGAGGAGAAATTTGTGGCTGACGGTTGGGGCGTTGAGCGGTCGGACGTGATGTACAATGATTTCGTCCTTGTGGGGCCAAAATCCGATCCCGCCAAAGTGAAAGGGGGAACTGACATTATCGCGGCGCTGACCGCCGTGGCTAAGGCCAAGGCGCCCTTCGCCTCACGCGGGGATGACAGCGGGACGCATAAGGCGGAGCTGGGCCATTGGGCCTCGTCCGGTATCGACCCGACCGACGCTTCGGGCACTTGGTACCGGGAAACTGGATCCGGGATGGGGGCGACACTGAACGTGGCTAGTGGGATGGGTGCCTATGCGCTGACGGATCGGGCGACCTGGCAGAGCTTTGGCAACAAGGGAAACCTAGAGGTCATGGTTGAGGGCGATCCACTCCTGTTCAATCAATATGGGATTATTCTTGTGAACCCTGACAAGCATCCCAAAGTGCGGGCGGCCTCGGGGCAGCGCTTTATTGACTGGTTGACCGGGCCCGAAGGGCAGGCGGCCATCGCATCTTACACGCTCGACGGCCAGCAGCTGTTCTTTCCCAACGCCCAATAGGGTCAGCCGCTGGCTCCATTGTGATGGATGGTTCCCAGATCCGACAAGTCATACCCGCCGAATTCTTCTGCCCGGGTGGCAAAGCGGTCGGATTGCACAAAGCCGAGCAACCGAAGCATCGGGCCATCGAAATAGGCGCGCCTCCAGATGGCAAGGTCCAGGCGTTCGGTATGGGTCGGGGCAAAGCCCAGATTGTACAGCCCCGCAAGCGCACCCAGGCCGAATCCGGCATCGGCTTTGCTGTCATGCAGGGCTATGGCCAGCTCTTCTTCGGTACGTGCGCAGGTCGGCAGGGTATTCAGATCGTCTCGGTTCAGGCCGTGCGCCTGCAGTTGCGTGTCGAACAACCGTTGACTGGCGGCACTGTCCTGACGAAGAAGAATGCGACGGCCCCTGAGGTCAGAAAAGTCCGATATCCCAGTCACACCGGGGGCCATCAGTAGCCCACGCTGGCGTTTTGCTAGTTCGAACAGAATGACGGGTGCCTCTCCCAGATGGTCCTGCAGAGATTGCGTGTTGAATCCGTCTGTCTCGTGGATATGCAGCGCCGCAGCCTGCGCTGATCGTTCTTTCAGACGATTCAAGCCGTCAAATGAGCCGTCATAATAAGTTGCCAGGCCCGACCCGCTTTCCCGCAGAGCCCAATCCAACAGCGGATCATGACTGCCCGCCACGATCGGCGGCAGCGACGGTTCTGCGACCTGCGGTCCGCTACGTGATGCGTTCAGCCAGGCAATGACTTCAGCCCTTGGAAACAAGAGTTTGCCCATGGCACGGACACAGGGGACCTCGCCGGATGAGGCAAGGTCATAGGCTTTACGCTCGCCAATGCGCAGCAGGTCCGCCAGTTCTTTGGTGGTCAGGTATTCTGACATTCAGTCGAGGCGCACGGCCGAACCCGCGCTGGCATTCGCCGCGCTGAATCCGAATTGACCTAAGGCAAATGGCGCAGCGACGGCAATTACAGCCATCGTGGCAACTGCGGCTATAAAGGCTTTCATATTTACCTCCGGTTCAGTTTTCCGGTGCCGTGACGCGGCGCAGAAAGGCGATCAAATCTTTGCGGTCATCCGCTTGTGTAATCCGTTGCATGGGCATCTTCGATCCCGGAATGTAATGGTCTGGTCCTTGGTCGAAAAGGGCATTTATCGTCTCGTCATTCCAAATGATATCAGAGTCTTGCAGCGTGTCCGAGTAGAAATATCCCGGTAAGCTTCCCGCCCGGCGACCAAACACACCAGAGAGCGTAGGTCCAGCACGTCTGTGCCCGTCCGCCGTCAGGCTGTGACAGATCGAGCATTTGCGCACGAATTGGCGTTCGCCATTATCCATCTGGTCAGGGTTCTTCAGAAAACTTGGTTCAGTCGCGGCCATCTGTTGTTGGTCGCCAAGGTCAGATACCGGCCAGCTATACATCGCCTCATCTATACCACCTGCATAGATGTTTTTACCATCGGTTGAGAAGGCCAGCGCCCAGACCGGGCCGCGCAATGTGGCCCGGAAATCCTGTGCGATGCGCCAGTCGATGGTATCGACCAACATGATATGACCCTCACCATCCCCCACCGCCAGCAAGCTGCGGTCCGGGCTGAGAGCCAGCGCAAGGATTGGACGGCGGTCCAGGGTGAAATCATGCTCGTCGCCTGTAGTCAGATCACGAATGCGCGTGACGCCATCGACGGCCCCATAGGCAATCCAGTTTTCATGGGGGTTCAGGACCAGTTCGTTGATGCCGAACCCGTTATCAACCAGTCGCAGTTTTTCCTGACCGGTTGCGACATCCCAAAGACGAACCGCCCCATCAACCCCGCCGGTATACAGCGCATCCCCGTTTGGTGTGAACACAACAGCATTCACACCGCTGCCTGTGGGCCCTAATACCCTTGGCTCTGTCCCGTCAAGCGGCCAAACCCCTATCGTGCCGTCCCAACTGGCAGTGGCGATGTAGGAGTCTGAAACAGCAATATCGACGATCTTGCCTTTGTGCCGCCCGAGGATTTGGCCACCCGGCCACCGGCGCAGGGTAAAGTCGTCACCAGCAGAATAGATCGCTGTGTCGCCAAAGGCGACGCTGTTCACGGCAGCCTCGTGCCCTTCAAGCCATTGCGGCGTGCGGTCTGACCACAGGCCGACGGAGTTGTCGAAGCTGGCCGTCGCAATCCGGCCGTCCGGCGCGGCGGCAATCCCCATGATCGGTCCTCCATGACCTTTGAGCGTAAAGAACTCGGCCATTGCGGGCAGGGGGGTCAACACCAGTGCAAGGATTAGACCGCGCATCTATTCCGCAGGCGAGGCCACTGCCTTATTGGCCTCTTTTTCTTGGACCTCCTCCAGCCAAAGCGAGTGGTGCTCACGCGCCCATTGTTCCTCGACCTCGCCGGTGCCCATCGCGTCGAAAGCGCCCTCCATGCCCACCGAGCCCAGGTAGATATGCGCGATGATGATGGCGATGAAGACATAGGCGACCATCACGTGCCAAACCTGCGCATATTGCATCTCTTCTTGGGGGGACATCTGCACCGGAAGGTTCATACCCAACATCTGCGGGATGCCGGTGGCATTTGCGATTGAGAAGGTCTTAGCAAACAGCGGCATCTCAAACGGGAACAGCAGAGACAGGCCAGACAGGCTGATCGATATGCCCAGCAGGATACAGGCCCAGAAGATGATCTTTTGACCCGCGTTGAATTTTTTGGCCGGGGGATGGCTGCCTTTCGTGAACAACCCGCCGCCGGCGGCCAGCCATTTCAGGTCGGTGCGGTTGGGGATGTTGTGGGCGATCCAGTTCACAGTGACCATGATCAAACCAAGCATGAAGGCCCAGGCGAGGTTGTTATGCAGCCATTTGCAGCCCTGCGCTATGGCCGCAAAGCCTTCTTTCCCGAAGATTGGGATCAGAAAGTCTCGACCATAAAGGGTCAGCAAACCGGTCAGGCCAAGGATCAGGAAAGAGCCCGCGAACAGCCAATGTCCGAACCGCTCAAAGCCCGAGAAACGCGTAACCGTGCGTCCCGTCTTTTCACCATCAATGCGGATTTTACCCCGGATCAAGAAGAACAGCAGCAGAATGCCAAGCATCCCGGCCAGAATATACGTGCCGTAATCGCGCAATGGGCCTGTTCGGAAATTCAACCACCACATGCCACCGTCCTGTATCAAGACGCTGGCCGCAGGACCGTTCGACGAAACCGTCACATCCGCCGAGCCATAGCGCAAAGCGCGATAGACGTCGCTGTCAGACGCCACGCCACGTGTGCCCAACTGGCCCATCAGACCTTCGGCGTTGCCTTGACCGGTGTTACCTGAGCGATAACCGTTATCGACCGTCTCGCCACGCTGCCGGGCCAAGATATCCTCGAGCGTGGTCGCACCACCCGTCGAATTGCGATCCGGAGCATCCTGAGCAAGGGCAGGAACAGTCAAAACAATGAGACAGAACAGAAGTCGCAGGAAAATCATATGAACCTCGTGACGCGGTCATTGGCGTAGGCCCGATTGCGGGCGGGCAGAGATTTTTCGTCGAAAAATCTTAGTGCTCCCCGGCACGCGGTACGCGCCGGGGAAAGTTCAGCTATGGATCAGCCGTCTTTTTGGTCGTAGGCCGTGCCCCAACCCCAGGCGCCAGACCCGAAACCGCGCGCCACGACGCGTTCGCGATAAATGGCCGATACCACGTCGCCGTCACCGGCAAGCAGGGCCTTGGTGGAACACATCTCGGCGCAGATGGGCAGTTTGCCTTCTGCGATCCGGTTGCGACCGTATTTGGCGAACTCTGCGGTCGAGTGCGTTTCCTCGGGGCCACCGGCGCAGAAGGTACATTTGTCCATCTTGCCACGTGATCCGAAGTTGCCCGCCTGCGGGTATTGCGGCGCGCCGAACGGGCACGCATAGAAGCAATAGCCGCAGCCAATGCACAGGTCCTTGGAGTGCAGGACGACCCCTTCTTCGTTCTGATAGAAGCAGTCAACCGGGCACACCGCCATACAGGGCGCATCCGAGCAATGCATACAGGCAACCGATATCGAGCGTTCGCCCGGGTCGCCGTCATTGATCGTCACCACTCTGCGGCGGTTGATGCCCCAGGGCACCTCGTGCTCGTTCTTACACGCGGTTACGCAGGCGTTGCATTCGATGCAGCGTTCAGCGTCGCAGAGAAACTTTGCTCTAGCCATTGTCGTCCTCCTTACGCTGCTGAGATCTTGCAGAGAGTCGCTTTGGTCTCCTGCATCTGGGTTACTGAATCATAGCCATAGGTCTGGGCGGTGTTCGAACTTTCTCCCAGCACATAGGGATCAGCGCCTGAGGGGTATTTGTCCCGCAGATCCTGACCCTGGAAATGGCCGCCAAAGTGGAATGGCATAAAGGCCACGCCGGCACCGACCCTGTTGGTCAGCATCGCCATCACCTTGACCTTGCCGCCCTCAGGCCCTTCGACCCAGACCTGAGCCCCATCGCGAATGCCCAGGTTGTTGGCATCACGGGGGTTGATCTCGACGAACATGTCCTGTTGCAGTTCGGCCAGCCACGGGTTCGACCGGGATTCCTCACCTCCGCCCTCATACTCGACCAGACGACCAGACGTCAGGATTATCGGGTAATCCTTTGAAAAGTCGTTCTTCTGGATCGAGGCATACAGGGTTGGCAGGCGATAGGACTGACGATCCTCATAGGTCGGATAGTCTTCTACCAGATCACGCCGGTTGGTATAAAGCGGCTCGCGATGCAACGGGATCGGGTCCGGGAAAGTCCAGACCACGGTGCGGGCCTTGGCGTTGCCAAAGGGCGCACAGCCATGTGCAATCGCAACCCTCTGGATGCCGCCTGACAGGTCGGTTTTCCAGTTGGTCTTTGGCCCCGCAACGGCGTCAATGGCCGCACGTTCTTCGGCCGTAAGATCGCCGTCCCAACCAAGATCCATCAGCATCTGCATCGTAAACTCAGGGTATCCGTCCTGAATTTCCGACCCAACGCTATAGACCCCTTCGGCCAGCAGGTTGTCACCATCACGTTCCACGCCAAAGCGCGCGCGGAAGGTCAGGCCACCTTCGGCCACCGGTTTGGACATGTCATAGAGGTTCGGTGTCCCCGTATGACCCATCTCTGGCGTTCCCCAGCATGGCCAGGGCAGGCCGTAATATTCACCGTCGTTTGGTCCACCAATGGCTTGTAGCGTGGTTCTGTCGAACGTGTGCTGATTGGCCATGTGGCTTTTCAAACGCTCCGGCGATTGGCCTGTATAGCCGATGGTCCAGAGGCCCGAGTTGAACTCACGCGTGATGCTTTCAACATTTGGGGTTTCGGCGTCCTCCATCTCGATATTGCGGAAGAACCGATCCGCCCAGCCGAACTTGTTGGCGAACTTGGCCATGATGACCTCGTCCGGCAGGCTTTCGAACAGCGGATCCACCACCTTGTCGCGCCACTGCAACGACCGGTTCGAGGCCGTGACCGAGCCACGGGTTTCGAACTGCGTACAGGCGGGCAACAGGTAAACGCCATCGGTTCGATCATGCAGAACGGCGGAAACGGTGGGATACGGGTCGATCACGACCAGCATGTCCAGCTTTTCCATCGCCGTCTTCATTTCCGGCCCGCGGGTTTGCGAGTTCGGAGCGTGCCCCCACAGAACCATGGCGCGGACATTGTTGTCCTGATCCATGTTGGCGGGGTCTTCCAGAACACCGTCGATCCAACGAGAGACCGGGATGCCGCGCTCGTTCTGCAGCGGTTTATCCTTGCCCTCCTTGTCCTTGATCGAGGCGAACTGGCCGGACAGCCATTCAGGGTCTTCACCCCAAACGCGCGCCCAATGGCCCCATGCCCCTGCGGACAGGCCATAATAGCCGGGCAGGGTATGGGACAGAACACCAAGGTCCGTCGCGCCCTGTACGTTGTCATGGCCACGGAAGATGTTGGTGCCACCGCCCGACGTCCCCATGTTGCCCAATGCCAACTGCAGCACGCAATAGGCGCGTGTGTTGTTGTTACCATTGGTATGCTGGGTGCCGCCCATGCACCAGATCACAGTGCCAGGACGGTTATTGGCCATGGTGCGCGCCACGCGCTTAAGCTGTGATCCGGGTACGCCGGTCACACGCTCGGTTTCTTCCGGGTTCCAGTTGGCGACCTCTTCACGGATCTGATCCATGCCCCAGACACGGGTGCGGATGAACTCTTTGTCCTCCCAGCCGTTGTCGAAGATGTGCCAGAGAATACCCCAGATCAGCGCCACGTCAGAGCCGGGGCGGAAGCGGACATATTCATCCGCATGCGCCGCAGTGCGCGTAAAGCGCGGGTCGCAGACGATCAGGGGCGCGTTGTTCTGCTCTTTTGCGCGCAGAACATGCAGCAGTGAGACGGGGTGCGCCTCGGCCGGGTTGCCACCGATGATGAAGATAGCCTTGGAGTTGTGGATGTCGTTATAGCTGTTGGTCATGGCGCCGTAGCCCCATGTATTCGCAACACCTGCAACAGTGGTCGAATGGCAGATACGGGCCTGATGGTCCACGTTATTCGTGCCCCAATAGGCGGCGAATTTGCGGAACAGATAGGCCTGTTCGTTGTTATGTTTCGCGGAACCAAGCCAGTACACACTGTCCGGTCCGGATTCTTCGCGGATGTTCATCATGCCGTCGCCGATCTCGTTGATCGCCTCTTCCCAGCTGATGCGCTTCCACTCGCCGCCTTCCTTTTTCATCGGATATTTCAGGCGGCGTTCACCATGGGCGTGCTCACGGACCGAGGCCCCCTTGGCGCAGTGCGCACCCAGGTTGAAAGGGCTGTCCCAGCCGGGTTCTTGCCCGATCCAGACGCCGTTCTGCACCTCGGCGACGACGGTACAGCCGACCGAGCAATGCGTGCATATGGATTTGATGTTTTCGACGGCTTGATTGGCCGCTGACTGGGCACTGGCTGGCGTCACGGTTCCACCCGTGGCGCTGATCGCGGCCAACCCGCCGATCGTCAGGCCCGATCCGCGCAGGAACGCGCGGCGATCGACGGTTTTCTCGCCGACCTGGGACAGGATACTTGTCCGCTGGGAGCGTCTCGCAACCCCGTTGGTCTTTTTCCTAAGCATTTCTTTCCTCCCTTGCTGGCCATGTTTTCCATGGCTGGCTTGGTCCTGTTGGTGCCGACGTCAGGGCCAATCGCAACCGTCAGTCGGGTGGTGACATCGTCCGGGGTTCAGAACCGGGCGCTGTCCAGATATGCGCGCGTATGCGCGGTGTCCTGCATGCGGGTCTCATCCGTTGGCAGCTCGGCTGCTTCGGCTTGTCCGCTCAGGCTGGCGGCGGCGATTGCAGCGGGCGCTGCGGTTCCGGCCAGTTTCAAGAAATCACGGCGCGTGGCGCCTTCTTCCTTGGTTTTGCTCATGGGATCCTCCTTTCCCAATTGCGATCTAGCGCCTATTGGGGCGCTGGCGAATGGCGGGATCATCCCGCCGTCATTCGAAAGGCTTCACGCTCGATTTCCATGAAAACCCGACCGGCGGTGCCGACCGAGGCATAGAAAACCGAGTTTTCCGCAGCTTCCAAATCTGAATAGAAATGTGCGGTCCAGGGGCCGATGTGTTTGTTCCAGAACGCTTTTTGATCTTCCAATGAGGCGGGCGCGCCAAAGCGTCCGACAATCATGCCCGCCATCATCTCCATCAACGAGGCGATATTGTCTTCGGGTTCAAACACGTTCTGCGCCCGTGTGATCTGACGAACCGCCATGTCGTTGCGCAGTTGCGCCAGCGGTTTTTCGTTCAGGAAACCAGTCAGGTAGAAACTGGCATAGGGCAGCAGTTCTCCGCGTCCTAGCCCGATGAACAGGGCATTGAATTCGCGTTCGGCAGCCGCGGGTTTGGTCACCTTGGCGACCCGCGACATGGCCTTGATAGCCTGACCCAGATCGGTTTCATCGCCGGTCAGACCAGTAACCTGAGACAGCAGCATCTGATCCGGAGGCGCCGCAAGCAGCAGCCCAAGGAAGTTATAGAAATCCGCGCGCAGACGATCCTCGGCTGAGACGTCCAGGTTTTGCGCGTTGCTTGCGTTCATACGGTTATCCTTCGTATTCAAACTTCATGCGGCGTGGGGCAGGCGTAAGCTCTGCCTCTTCCGGGTCGTCGATTTCAGAAATCATTACAGGCTCTGACGATTGCATCTCGGCTACCTCGGGCAACTCAGGCTCTTGCGTGGTTTCTTCAACCTCAGGGATCGGGTCTGCGTCTTCCTCCTCGGCCTGAGTGGCCAGAGCTTCGATATGGGCAAGCATCCCTTTGCCGACCTGATAGGCGGTCTGGATATTTTCGATCACGCAGGCGGCATCTGTATAATCTTCGCCGTAATCCACCAGCCCATCGACATTGGCCAGAACCGGGTTTAGGCGCCAGAGCTGCCGAAGGGCGCGGCGGCGCAACCGGTCAGGCACTGCCTTGGCCATAAAGCCCGAGACGTCGTCACCAACTTGCAACAGATCAGGATCGGGCAAATTGAATTCTGCCAGAATTTCAGCGTCAGTCTTTTCTTCCAGCTCGCCCCGCTGTTCAGCGAAAGCCTGTTCTTGTGCTGCTACAACCTCTGCTTTGGCCTCAGCCTGAACGGCGGCTTTACGGCGCGACCAGAAATCGCGGGTTTCTGTCATTGCACAATCCTCCGCGGGGCGCGGAAAACATCCGAGTCTTGCCGGATGCGTACATCCCCTTTGCCGTCCTCAACCAGATCGGTGCGTTTCTTATCACGGCGGCGCTTGACGAAGACTTCGTTGCGATGATGCTCCAGTGCGAAATCACGTACCCAAGCGATCAGCCCATCAGTCATTGGGATTTTCTCGACAAGCTCTTCGCCGGTATCGGCGTAGTCCTGTCCTTCGAAGGGTGAGGCGGTCACCAGCACCGCGTCCATCGGCTGTGTTCCATCCAGCGCATCGCGCAGGACCAGATAGATCGAGGGTTGCCCGTCCGACAGGTTGACCATGTAGGCTTCGGCCTCATCTGACCAAAGGGTCAGGGGCAGGGTGGCCGCGTGGTACTCGACCGCTTCACCCTCGCGCCGCATCTCCAGCCAATCGGCCGGTCCAGCGCCGGGCAGCACGGCGACGGCGCGCCAGTTCCATTGCGCCCAGCGTGTAACCCCGGGTGTTTTGCGCACGACGACGCCGATTGGCATTTCAATCTGGCTGGCGGCCTTGGCCACTAAGTCCTCCCTGGAAAGCTCTCCCCTGCCTTCCTCAGGGTCTACTATGGTACACAAAGTAGCTTCCTGCCAAGTCCTTGGGTGGTCGAATATGCACCCTTCACCGATTGTTTACGGTCCTCGCGGCTCTTATCGGGCTTTGTTCCGGCGATCCGGCCCCCACGGGCATTGCTACTTTCTTCAGAGGTTCTAAGCTGACCTTGGACTGGGGAGGACATCCGGGGGAGGTTATGGGTACGAGATTGCTGCTATGTGACTGTGCGGGAACGCAAACCATTGACGCTGAGAAGCTATCGTCAGCTTGCGATGTCGCCTGCTCCAGAATTCACACCGCATTATGTACGAAAGAACTGGAATCCGCCGCCAAGCCGCTGCAAGAGGGCAACGTCGTAATTGCCTGTATGCAAGAGCAGGATGTTTTCCTGGCATTGGCCGATGAATTAGGTGTCCAGGCACCTGGCTTTGTCGATCTGCGCGATCGGGCCGGGTGGTCTGAACAGGGGCAGGACGCCGCCCCCAAGATGGCCGCGCTGGCTGCTGAGGCGGTGTTGCCTCAGCCGATCACACCCAGTGTCGATGTGGTCAGCGAAGGGACGTGTTTCATAGTCGGGCCCGGCGCAGTAAGTTTGGAGTTGGCTGAACGCCTCTCGGACATATTGGCCGTGACAGTTTTGACCACTGATGACACCGAACCCATGTCGCGCCGCTTTGATGTGATACGCGGGCGCGTTCGTTTGGTGACCGGTGCGCTGGGCGGGTTTTCGATAAAGCTGGATGCGTTACAGCAGCTTGAACCCGGAGGACGCGGGGCCTTTGGTTGGACCGAACCACGCGACGGGGCGAACTCCTCATGCGATATGGTTGTGGATCTGACGGGCGGCATGCCTCTGGTGCAGGCCCCGTCCAAGCGCGAGGGGTATTTGCGGGCAGATCCCAAAGATGCGGTGGCCGTGGAGCGTCTGTCGTTCGAGGCCATGCAACTGGTCGGGACATTTGAAAAACCTCTCTATGTCCGGTTGGAAGAATCCCTCTGTGCGCATTCCCGTGCCGAACAGGTCGGGTGTACGAATTGCCTGGATATCTGCCCGACGGGGGCGATCACCCCTGCGGGCGAACATGTAGCCATCGACCCTATGGTTTGCGCGGGATGTGGAGAATGCGCGGCGGTGTGCCCTTCGACTGCGATCACATACGAGGATCCGCCCGTTTCTGCGCTGCTGTCACGGATGCACATTCTGTCGCGAACCTACCGGCGTGCAGGCGGGCAAGCCCCCCGACTGTTGGTGCATGACGCGCATGGGGCCGAAATGATCCGTCTGTCCGCCCGTTTCGGACGCGGGATTCCAGCGGATGTGATCCCGCTAGAACTGAACGTGATCTCGGGCTTTGGCCATGCCGAGATGCTGGCCGCGCTGGCACATGGGTTTGCGCGGGTTGATGTGCTGCTGGCCCCAACAACCGAAAGGGATGCCTTGGACCGCGAACTGGCGCTGGCGCAGGCGATCGCTGGCGCGGGCGGTCTGGCACTGATCGATGAGGCTGATCCCGATGCGCTGTCCGACCTGCTATATGCGCAGGAGGTGCCGCCCCCCTTGGCCGACCCGGTTCTGCCGCTGGGAAATCGCAGGCAGATTACGCGACTGGCCGCACAGGCGCTGAACCCGCAGGCCGCAGCCCCGTTGCCCTTGCCCGAGAATGCACCCTATGGGGCCATCGCGGTGGATACGGACGCCTGTACATTGTGCCTCAGCTGCGTGTCCCTTTGTCCGTCAGGCGCTTTGGCCGACAACCCGGATATGCCGCAGCTGAACTTCCAACAGGATGCCTGTCTGCAATGTGGTCTGTGCCGGACAATCTGTCCCGAGAATGCAATAACTCTGGTTCCGCAACTGGATTTAAGTGATGCGGCCCTGTCTCAGGACGTGTTGAACGAAGAAGACCCTTTTGCATGTGTGGAATGCGGTGCTCTCTTTGGTGTCAAATCGACCGTCGAACGTATCATGGAAAAGCTGTCTGGTACGCATCCGATGTTTGCGACATCCGAGCAGGCGCGCATGATCCAGATGTGTGACAACTGTCGCGTGAACGCGCAGTTCCAACACAAGGACAACCCGTTTCAGTCAAACCCGAAACCCAAAGTCGTCACGACCGAGGACTATTTCTCGAAAAGAAAGGATCATTGAAGCTGTAGCGGCGCGCCCAGATCTGCTGCCTTGATGGCCGAGACAAAGGCCAGAATGGCCTCTAACTCCTCTAGCGTCATCTCGACCGGGTGGATTGGAGGGGGACGCAGAGGATCGAAGGGTGGGGTTATGTCCTCAATCTGTGTGAAAGCGGGATGAGGGTTCAGGGCAAAGAAGGCCTCGAACCGTTCGGACCAGTCCGGCATAGCCCGCAGCACGGCGAAAGAGGGGGTGGAGCCAAGCCCGTTCATTTGGTTCTCTGGACCGATCACATGGCACCGCCCGCAATGGGTCATCGACAATTCCGCACCCAGGACAGCGTCGCCTTCGATCTTCGGACCCTCTGTTGCGGCTTCGACAGTGAAACTGGCCGAATAGGACGGGCCGCTATCGGGGCTAAAGCTTTCAACGGTGCGTTTGCCGATGTCAGAAAGCAGCCACTCCCGAAACCGAATCTGCCTTGGGTCGTCCACAATACGCAGGTGATAGGTGACGCCATGACGCTCGAATACCGGATCACCTGGCGGTGAACCGCCCAAAGCCATAGCGCCGGAATCGTCTGCAACGACGCGTATCCCGGTCTTGAGAGAAAAACGCGGAAGAATATGTTGCAACAGACCAGAGTCTGTAACCTCATCCGGGGCGGCAAGCCCCAGCGCCTCTTGCGACCAAGAGGGGGTAGCAGAGAGCAGCAAGCTCAGGCAAAAGAAGGTAACCCGCATAAAGGCAGCTTATCGGCCTGCGCCCGAATGCGTCAAATGAACGAAAAAAAGACGGAGACACATGCAATGAAACGTATCCCAACGACCGGGCAAACCAAAAGGGTAATGGCATGAGTGTTCGTGACGCGGTTCTGGCGAACCTGAAGAAAATCACCGATCCGGTTTCAGGCCAGGATATCGTCAGCGCCGGAGTTGTCCGCGCGTTGAATGTCGATGGCGATACAGTGCGCTTTGTGCTTGAGATTGATCCGAAACAGGCAGAGCGGATGGAGCCGGTGCGCGCCGCCGCCGAGCAGGCTGCGCAGTTGGTGGAGGGGGTCGACAAGGTTTCCGCCATGATGACTGCGCATTCCGAAAAGGCCCCGCCTGAACTGAAGCCCAAGCCGAAACCATCTCAGACAGGTCCGCAGGCCGTTCCGGGTGTCGATCGGATCATCGCCGTTGCATCCGGTAAGGGCGGAGTCGGTAAATCCACCGTATCCGCAAATCTGGCTTGTGCTTTGGCTGCAGAAGGGCGGCGTGTCGGGTTGTTGGATGCTGATGTCTATGGCCCTTCACAGCCTCGGATGCTGGGTGTCTCTGGCCGCCCGGCCAGCCCGGATGGCAAAACGATCCTGCCCCTGCGCAATCATGGCGTCACGATGATGTCGATGGGACTGATGACCAACGAAGGTCAGGCGGTCGTCTGGCGTGGTCCGATGCTGATGGGCGCGCTTCAACAGATGATGGGACAGGTTCAGTGGGGCGCATTGGATGTATTGATTGTCGACCTACCGCCGGGCACCGGCGATGTGCAACTGACGCTCAGCCAGAAGTTCAAGGTGGACGGGGCCATCGTGGTGTCGACCCCGCAGGACGTGGCCCTGATTGACGCGCGCAAGGGGATCGATATGTTCAATCAGCTCAAGACGCCGATTATTGGGATGATCGAGAATATGTCGACCCATATCTGTTCCAGCTGCGGGCATGAGGAACATGTGTTCGGACATGGCGGCGTCGCCGCTGAGGCCGAGGCGCTGGGCATTCCGTTGCTTGGTGAGATTCCGCTGCATCTGGATATACGGGTTGCGGCGGATGGGGGAGCGCCCATCGTTGTCAGCAAGCCGGACAGCGCACAGGCCGAAGCTTTCCGCAAGATTGCCCGCGACATGATCACCAAGGGCAATGCATGACCCAGCCGGTCTTTCCTCCGTTGCTGACTGGACATGCCGTTCAGGGCGGGGAAGACCCGTTCGAACGCGCCCAGGCGATGGCTGCGCTGGGCTGTGATGCCGGAACGGTGGTCTACAACATTCAGGCCAACCGTTTGCGCGTTGCCATTGTATTTGCACCTGAGGTTCCATTGCAGGACGCCATGGTGATGTTGCCGCTGTGCGGAGTTGGGTTTCAGAATGCGCTGGGCGCTCTGGCCCCGCCCGAGGTTGCCGTTCATCTGGACTGGGGCGGCCCTATCTGTGTGAATGGTGCGACCTGCGGCAAGTTTCAGGTTGCTGCGTCGACTTCAGACCCTCAGATTGAGCCCGACTGGTTGATTGTCGGCTGGGAGCTGGCCTTGCTACAGACCAGCACTGCGCCAGGCCAGACCCCGGATATCACAGCGCTCTATGATGAAGGGTGTGCCGAGGTCCAGCCTGTCCAACTGATTGAAAGCTGGTCGCGCCATATGCTGACATGGCTCAACCGCTGGCAAGAAGACGGAAACGCGCCGTTGCACAGCGAATGGTTGGGCCTGCTGCGTGGTGTTGGCGAACCCTATGGCGAGATCGGGGTCTTTTTGGGCACTGATGAACGTTTTGGCATGCTTATCCGCAATGTTGCGGACACCCGCCTGCACCCGCTGACTAACTTACTGGAGAACGGATAATGAAATTGGCCCGTGCGATCCATTTCGATGAAAGCGACATGAATGTGTTTCATTCTCCGGCGAGAACGGGTGAGTGGTGCATTTCCGGCGGGTTCGAGTTTTCGAATTGGGGCGAAGGCGATTTGGAGGGTAAAGCCCGCCAGGCCTTTGCGAATGGTTGGTTGGGGGTTGAGACATTCGGCCGGGTGACCTTTGTAGCGGTGACGCAGGTTGAACAGGCCGAGATCGACCAGATTGCCCGGAATTTGGCGGAACATTTCGTGCAATTCTACGGAGCCCCATCGGTCGAGGCCGCCCTGGGTGTTGCGCAGGAAGAGATCGCGCATATGGCAGAGCTATGCGATGATCACGCCGCCAATACTCTGCTGACGGTCGCCCGTGAGCTGTCTGAAACCGGGGTGCTTGAGGCGTTTCGCATCATCACACCGCAGGAAACCCAGCTTGAGGCGCTGGCCGTCCACGGATCGCTGGACGAATAGGGCTTAAAGAAGATCGGCAAACCCACCGAATTGACCGCGTTTGAAGATCAGGCCTTTGCCGGTGCGGTACATGGCATGTTCGACCTCACCCACGATGATCAGATGATCCCCTGCCTCGTGCCGGGCATGAAGCTGGCAGTCGAACCGCGCCAGACAATCCGCCAGACGAGGGCGGCCACGGTGATCTGCGGCCCAGTTGGCATGTGAAAAATCCGCACCCTCGCGCGCGAATTTTAGGGCCTGTTCCTGCTGTTCCTCAGCCATCACATGGATCGAATAGTGATCGCAGTCTTTGAAAGCGTCGAACCGGTTTGAATCCTTCGCCAGGCACCACAGCACCAGCGGGGGCGTCAGCGAGACCGAGGAAAACGAATTGACCGTGATTGCGCGGGGCCCCAGCGCTGTTTCGGTGGTGACGACCGTGACCCCGGTTCCAAAACACCCCAATGCCTCGCGAAACGCGGTGCTGTTGTCCGGGGTTGGGGTGAAGGTGCGGTCCGTCATCTCACGCTCATTCTGTGGCCGCGCCTCAGGTGCCACGGCAAGTCGGGATTGTCCATGAAAAGCTGCGCCTGAGGTGCATATTTCGCCCTCAGTTCAGGTCCTCAAGCAGACGACCGTGCCGGCGGGTTGCTTCGATGACCTCGCCAAACGTATTCATCCCGCGCGCTTGCAGCATCGGAAGCATCCGAACCAGCGCCTCGGCGGTGGCAACTGCATCACCCAATGCCGTATGGCGCAGCTCATGGGGAATTGTAATGTCCAGCCGTTCGCACAGCGCGTCCAAAGTGTGCGTGTCGCTGGCGCCGAACAGGACCGCTGATAGCAGGACCGTATCCAGTACGGGATGCGTCCACTCAACTTTCATACGGTCGGCGTGGCGTCGTAGAAACGCCATATCAAAAGGTGCATTATGAGCCACGATTACAGCATTTCGCGCGAATTCGTGAAAGATACGCCCGGCTTCGGCGATTTCCGGCGCGCCTTCGACCATTCGATCCGTGATCTTGTGAACCTTGGTCGAGGCGGCAGGGATCGGCATGACCGGGTTCACCAGCATATCCAACCTTTCGCCTTCGACCATCCGTCCATTTACCACACGGACTGCGCCGATCTGGACGATCTCGTCTTTGTGCGGCAGCAGGCCTGTGGTTTCGGTGTCGAAGACAACAAAACAAAGCTCGCGCAGAGGCAATGTCTCGAATGATTGGTCGGTGGATGTGTTCAGCAAACCAAAGTCATAGACCAGAGGTCTGGCAGCCTCAGGCGCTATATTGGCGGCGCTGTCATCTAGGATTAGCATGTAGCCGGAAGTTTCCCCCAGCGGTTTCATGCGGGCTGAATAGGTCTGCGCCCCATCAATGCTGGTCAGCGAACAGGATGCCTCCATCCCGGTCTTGGCCAGTTTGGCATAGGCTTTCTGCAGCGCGTCTGGCTGGAAGTAATCGAACAGTGGCGCATTCAGGCGTGGATGCGAAATCTGTGCCAGTACCTCGGCCGCCTGTCCGTCATACAAAACGAGCCTGTGAGAGGGGCTAGCCAGCAATATGGCTACAGGAATTTCAGTCAAAAGCGCCCTAAGCCTTTGCTGTTCCACAGCCAGATGCTCGGTTTCAGCAGCGACAGCCTCTGCCACGCCCATGGTCTTGTCGGACAGTTGGTTGGCCAGACCGGCAGCCGCAGGGGCCAGGTCGCCAAGATACCGCGCGGCTTGCAGATCGAGGTCGCGGCTGACACCGGCATGCGCTCGTGCGCGCAGTTCAGCGGAAAGCCTTTCGATCGGCTTGGCGACATTATCGTCGAACAATAGCCAGACAGCGGCGATCAGGGCCAGCAGACCGAACCCGATGACGATCTCTGCAAAGATGAACGCGTCGAAAAGGGCCGGATCCGCCGCTCGCCTGTAGCTGACCCAAAGCGCAACCGAGCTGACGGCAACCCCGCCGACCGCCAGCAGGCAGAAGAAGAGGAAAATCCGCAGGCGCAGGCTTAATCGGGTCAGCATGTTACACTCCGCAAGTGGCCTCGATGATCGGATCGTTCGTAGAGCCTGTTACCCAATCGGCGTTCAGCAACTGGCCGTTGTCACCAAACTCTGCCCCATCCGCCAGATTGGCGCGTTGGTTCTTGTCGCAATCCACAGCGACCGGCAATTTTGAAACCGGTGCCCAGCGGCCAAAGAAATACAGTTCAACGAGGCGCTGCTCAGGCACTTGGTCATTGGTGCGCACAGATAGGGTGTCGATTGCGGCAAAACGATCAACAAAGGGCATCGCATAGGTCCAGGGACGGTACAAAGCGCGGCTTTCGACCTCTTGAATGATGATCAGACCATCTGGAAGCGTATCGCGCGTGCGGTCAAACCATGAATACTCGCTGTTGATCGTCATCCCGATCATGCCAATGCCCGCCGCGACTGGTGCGGACCAACGAGGCAGGCGACCGCCTGTCAGTTTGTTGATCACCATCACGATGCCGGCTAGGGCGACGCCTGCAAATATCGTGCCGATCAGTTCTAAGAACATGAATACTCTCCAAGGTTCCTGAGGGTTTAGCCCAGCATTCCTTTACCGTGGCCGACCGCCGATTGCATTGTTTTTACCACGACAAAGGCATCTCGCAGATGACTTCGCTCAAAGTCCGAAAGATCGGAAGGGGGAAGGAAATTGTCCGGCTTCTTGTTGCCTTTCACCAGACGGGCCTGATGGTCCAGCCGCGTTTCGGCGATCAGATCGTAAGCGTCCAGCAGGTCGCGGGTACCTGAGGGGCTGAGGACGCCTGCCGCCCCAGCTGCTTTCAGGCGGGCACGTGTATTGGCCTGGGACAGTTGCCCCTGAAGGCTGTATATCCGGGCCAGGTCAACCACAGGCACAACGCCATTATGCTTTAGATCCAGCGTGTTGCGATGTTCACCCGAGCGTACCGTGGCAAACCCGCGTAACAGGCCCAGCGGCGGCGTGTGCTTTAACGAGTTCGAGATCATATGCGCCACAAAGATTGAATTCGCTTGGGCCGCGGCCAGCGTTTCGGCCTGCAGGTCATCGAACAGGTGAAATGCGCCGCCAATGGGGCGCAGGTCGAACATAACCGAGGCCAGCATCTGCGCCTCGGGGTTTGGTTTGGCGATCCACCCGCGAAAATAATCACGCCAGACACTTACCGGTTGGCACCAGCGTGGATTTGTCGCCATCATGTCGCCCGGGCAATAAAAGTACCCACATTTATCCAGCCCGTCCGACACGATTTTTGCCAGTGTCTGGAAATATGACATGTCGTCATCGGTTACTTTGTCATCCAGCATCAAGCAGTTGTCCTGATCCGACACCCCGGTTTGTTCCTGTCGTCCCTGCGATCCGCAGGCCAGCCATAGGTAAGGCACAGGTGGTGGTCCAAGCTGTTTTTCCGCCATTGCCAGCAAACGTCTGGTGGCTGTGTCGGCGATATCGGTAATCAGGCGTGTAACGATCTCGTGGCGATTTCCGGCAGCGACAAGCTGGACCAGAAGCCGGGGAATCTCTTCGGTCACTTCTGCCATCTGCTGCGCGGTTTGCGCAGTTGCTATCCGGCGCACCAACTCGGCGGAATTGACCGCCTGATAGTGGGTCAGGTCTGTCTGGGTGACAATTCCGACCAGACGCCCAGCTTCGGATACCGGAATATGGCCGATGCCGCGCTCCATCATGATGTGAAGAACATCCGATCCGATATCAGACGGCGACAGCGTCACCGGGTTTGCCGTCATTATTGCCGAGACAGGCGTATCCACAGACATCCCATCGGCAACGTATTTGCCCGAGATATCTCGTAAGGTGGCGATCCCCAAAAGAATGTCCCCCTCGGTGATGCAGAGAGAGGAAATATGTTTGTCCCTCATCATCTGCGCCGCTTCGCGAACGGTGGTATTAGGGGGGCAGGTTGCGGGGTTATGTGCCATCAGAACGTCGATAGCGCTGGTTGCAAGGCTTTGGGGGCTGGAGCGTTCCGTGCGGGTCCGATCAAAGAATTTGGCGACGATTTCATGTTCGTCAATGAGGTCTCGGATCAGGTTGGGCGGAATCACAAAAAAAACCGAGTTTGCGTGTGCCTGCGCTTTGGTCGCGGCTTTACCGTCTTTCAGTAAACCGCGTTCCCCGAAAGAATTCCGCAACCCCAGATGAGAGACAATCGCACCGTTCCTGTCAGTGATTTCAACCTGTCCTTCGTAAATCACGAATACGCCGGGCAGGGGCGCGCCCAGTTGATACACCGGGGATCCTTCTTCGACCTCCCAAACTTCGATCTGATCAGACAGCGTTGCCAGATCATCGGCGGGCAGGGCGTCATAAGGGTGAACGGATTTCAGAAACCGCGTGATCTCGGCTTGGGGCAGGGGCATCGGATACTCCTCGGTTTCTATTCGAAAAATCCCGCCCGGTGGAATGCCGGGCGGGAGTAGTCAGTCGAAAGACACGGCCTTTGGCAAGGTGCTCAGGGGCCGCATCTCTACTCAGTGATCCTGAGCGGCACCCGCGCCACGGGGAATGCGGACGCTTTCGACCAGATCCTTGATCTCTTGCGGGGTTTCCTTGGTCATGCCAGCCACCACATAGGCGACAGTGAAGTTGACCAATGCACCGATCGCACCGAACGAAGTCGACTTGATCGTACCCAACAGAGGATCAGCATCCGTGAACGAGTTGGTATCCGGAATGAACAACCAGCCCTTGTGCAGGAAGATGTAGACCAGTGTCACAGTCAGACCAGCCAGCATACCAGCAACTGCACCGGTGTTGTTGATGCGGGTCGAGAAGATCCCCATCATCAGCGCCGGGAAGATCGAGGCAGCTGCCAGACCAAACGCCAGGGCAACGGTCTGCGCTGCAAAACCCGGAGGGTTCAGGCCCAGATATGTCGCCACAACAATGGCCACGCCCATTGCGATCCGCGCCGACAGAAGCTCGGATTTTTCCGAAATCTGCGGGTTGATCGCGCCTTTGATCAGGTCGTGTGACACCGCGGACGAGATCGCCAGCAACAGGCCCGCAGCGGTCGACAGAGCAGCCGCAAGACCACCGGCAGCGACCAGACCGATCACCCAACCCGGCAGGTTGGCAATCTCGGGGTTGGCCAGAACCAGGATGTCACGGTTGAACTTGGTCAGCTCGTTTCCGACCCAGCCCTTCTCTTCCGCAAGCGCCTGCATGTCGGCATTCTTGTCGTTATAGTACTGGATCTTGCCGTCGCCGTTCTTGTCTTCCCAGTCCAGCAGGCCGGTTTTCTTCCATGTGGCCATCCAGTCATAACGAGCGTCGTTGTCGATATCTTCGACGGATACGGCGCCACCTTCGATGCCGCCATTTGGCCACATCATGTCACTGATGTTTAGACGGGCCATTGCGCCAACCGCAGGGGCGGTCAGGTACAGCAGTGCGATGAACACCAGCGCCCAACCGGCAGACCAGCGGGCATCAGCCACTTTCGGCACGGTGAAGAAACGCATGATAACGTGCGGCAGACCGGCCGTACCGATCATCAGCGACAGCGTGAACAGCACCATGTTCAGCGTGTCCGAGTGGTGGGCGGTGTATTCGTTAAAGCCCAGCTCGGTCACGATCGCATCCAGCTTGGTCAGCAGCGGTTCACCGCTGGCGGTATCACCAAACAGACCCAGAGCCGGAACCGGATTGCCAGTCAGTTGCAGGGAAATAAAGATGGCTGGGATTGTGTAGGCGGTGATCAGCACGCAGTACTGAGCGACCTGTGTGTAGGTCACGCCCTTCATCCCCCCAAACACCGCGTAGGCGAACACAACGGCTGCACCAATTAACAACCCGGTGGTGTTTGACACTTCAAGGAAGCGGCCAAAAGCTACGCCAACGCCGGTCATCTGGCCGATCACGTAGGTCACAGACGCTACGATCAGACAGATCACCGCCACGATTCGCGCGGTCTGGCTGTAAAAGCGGTCGCCGATGAACTCTGACACGGTGAACTTGCCGAACTTACGCAGGTAAGGGGCAAGAAGCAGCGCCAGCAGCACATAACCACCTGTCCAACCCATCAGGAAGGACGAGTTGTCATAACCGGTAAAGGCGATGAGGCCCGCCATCGAGATGAACGAGGCCGCAGACATCCAGTCTGCCGCTGTCGCCATACCGTTGGTGACCGGGTGAACGCCGCGACCGGCGGCGTAGAATTCTGATGTGGACCCAGCACGGGCCCAGATCGCGATGCCGATGTAAAGCGCAAAGGACGCGCCCACAAACAGCAGGTTGATGGTAAACTGGTCCATAGGGCCTTACTCCTCCTCAACGCCGTATTCAGCGTCTAGCTTGTTCATCCGCCAGGCGTAGTTGAAGATCAGCAGCAGAAAGACCAAGATGGATCCCTGTTGCGCGAACCAAAAGCCGAGATCGGTTCCGCCGACGGAAATGCCGGACAGAAGTGGACGCAGCAAAATGCCGAATCCAAACGACACCAGCGCCCAGATCACCAGGCTGATGTAGATAAGACGCAGGTTGGCCTGCCAATAGCCCTTATCGGCTTCGGCAGTCTGCGCGGAGTGTGTTGATTGATCCGCCATCGCGGGTTCCTCCTTCGCTTCCTCTTTGAGCGGCCCGTTGTCCTAACCCTCCAGCGCGCGGGGCCACTTTTCGATATGCTTGATGCCAGGTGGCATCAGGCAAGGCTTCTCTGGTCCGCCAGAGCGGGTCCTTTGAAGTTTTCCTTTAGGAATTCGGCCCTTATTGAGGGCGGGCCATATTCCCCTAGTTCATTGTGTCGCTGACGATCCGTTCCAGATTGCCGGCGATGTCTTCGATATTGCCCATTGCGTTCAGACCTTTCAGAACGCCGTGGTCTTGGTAATAAGTGATCAGCGGCGCGGTCTGCGCGTGATAGGCAGCCAGCCGTGAGGCGACGGTTTCAGCATTATCATCTGCGCGGCGCTTGAACTCGGTCTTGCCGCATTTGTCGCATTTGCCTTCGACTGCGGGCGTTTTGAACCGATCATGGAACCCTTCGCCACATCCGGCACATGTGTAACGGCCGGAAATACGGATCACCATTTCAGCGTCTTCAACCTCAAGACTGATGGCTGCGTTGATCTGCTGACCGGTCTCTGACAGCAGCGCGTCCAGCGCCTGTGCCTGAACCGTGGTGCGGGGGAAGCCGTCCAGAATGACGCCCTTGGCGCAGTCCGGTTCGGCCAGACGATCCCGCAGGATTGCAATTACGATATCGTCACTGACCAGATCACCCGCCTCCATGACAGCTTTGGCGGCTTTTCCGGCTTCGGTTCCTGCGGCAACTGCCGCCCGTAACAGGTCACCCGTGCTGAGTTGGACAAGCCCGAACTTGTCTTCGAGCATACGGGCCTGTGTACCCTTCCCGGCGCCCGGGGGGCCGAGAAGGATCAGTACGGTGGGTGTAGTGATCGTGGCAGCGTCCATCACATCCTCACTTGCTTGCGCGGTTTTCGATCAAGTTGTCGACCACGGACGGATCAGCCAGGGTCGATGTGTCACCGAGCGATCCAAAATCATTCTCGGCGATCTTACGCAGGATACGGCGCATGATCTTGCCCGAGCGGGTTTTTGGCAGGCCAGGAGCCCATTGGATCACATCCGGGCTGGCAATCGGTCCGATCTCGGTCCGAACCCAGGTGCGCAGCTCTTTCACAAGCTCGTCCGAGGGTTCGCGATCATTCATCAAGGTGACATAGCAATAGATGCCTTGCCCTTTGATATCATGGGGATAGCCCACAACCGCGGCCTCGGCCACGGCAGCATGTGCCACCAGAGCGCTTTCAACCTCGGCCGTACCCATGCGGTGCCCCGAGACGTTGATCACATCGTCCACACGTCCGGTGATCCAGTAATCGCCATCCTCGTCCCGGCGGCAGCCGTCACCGGTGAAGTAGTAGCCTTTGTAGTCCGAGAAATAAGTCTTCTCGAACCGTTCATGATCGCCCCAGACCGTACGCATCTGGCCGGGCCAGCTGTCCTTGATGCACAGCACGCCTTCGACGCCGTTGCCGTCGATCTCGACCCCGGATTGCGGGTCCAGAACCACAGGCTGGATGCCAAAGAACGGCTTCATGGCCGAGCCGGGCTTCATCGCGTGGGCACCGGGCAGGGGGGTCATCAGGTGACCACCGGTTTCGGTTTGCCACCAGGTGTCCACGATCGGGCAGCGCCCACCGCCGACAACGTCATTGTACCAGTTCCACGCTTCCGGGTTGATCGGCTCACCCACAGTGCCCAGCGTGCGCAGATCGCTCAGATCGCATTTCTCGACCCATTCATTGCCTTGCCCCATCAGGGCGCGCAAAGCGGTAGGGGCCGTGTAGAATTGATTGACCTTGTGCTTTTCACAGACCTGCCAAAAGCGGGATGCATCCGGATAGGTCGGAACACCTTCGAACATCAGCGTGGTCGCGCCATTGGCAAGCGGGCCATAGACAATATAGCTGTGGCCGGTCACCCAGCCGACATCGGCGGTACACCAATAGACGTCGCCTTCATGGTAATCGAAGGTGATCTCATGCGTCATTGCCGCATAGACCAGATATCCGCCGGTCGTGTGCACGACACCTTTGGGCTGACCGGTCGAACCGGAGGTATACAGAATGAATAGAGGGTCTTCGGCGTCCATTTCCGCAGGCGCGCAATAGTCATCCGCCTCGAGCGCCATCTCGTTATAGTCGTAGTCGCGCCCGTCGATCCATGTGGTCTGGCCGTTGGTACGCTTGACAACCAAGCATTTCACCGTGTCCTTGCAGTGCAGCAGGGCCGCATCTGCGTTTGACTTCAACGGTGTCTTACGGCCGCCGCGAGGGGCTTCATCAGCTGTAATCAGAACCTTGGCGTCGCATCCGTTGACGCGTGCAGCCAGGGCATCAGGGGAAAACCCTGCAAAAACAATCGAGTGGATTGCACCAATACGTGCGCACGCCAGCATCGCATATGCAGCCTCGGGGATCATCGGAAGATAAATGACCACACGGTCGCCTTTGCGCACGCCCATGGAAACCAGGATATTTGCCATCCGGCAGGTACGGCGGTGCAGTTCGGCATAGGTGATGTGTTGGGCGGGTTCATTCGGGTCATCTGGTTCCCAGATGATCGCAGTCTGATCGCCGCGTGTATTCAGATGACGATCCAGGCAGTTGGCTGAAACGTTCAGAGTGCCATCCGCATACCAATTGATCCCGACCGAGCCCAAATCATAGCTGACGTCTTTAACTTGGGTATAGGGTTTGATCCAGTCAACGCGTTTGCCCTGTTCGCCCCAGAATGCAACGGGGTCGTTTATAGAAGCCGTGTACATTTCGCCGTATTTCTTGGCATCGACATGCGCACGCGCTGAAATTTCTGCGGATGGCGGATAAACTTTGGCATCTGCCTGAGCAGCGGTTGTCATTCTGAGGTTCCTCCCTCTGGACTTAAATTCACTGGGACAATCTTGCCCGCTGAACAGGCAATGTCGACCTGTTTCCTCCCGATGCAGGATAATACGGAGATCAGAAAACAAAGAAATAAATTACAGAAATAGCAGGGTTTATTTGTTAATAAATTTCAATCCCTTTGAGAGAATTGTAAAGGAAATCGTTTGATATTAAAAAAACATATTTAAAACAATAATATAGATGTTAATCACATTTTCACTGTTTTCAAAGTGCTTGCCCGTGAAATTTACACATTTCATATACACCTTATGATTGTTAGCGCTGGCGGGCGGTTTGCAGATTTTAGTGGGTGGTCTGGCAGGGGTTGGCACATATCGATGTTGGCGCTAGCTTTACGCGCAAGCGACCCAAAAAAGGGGGCGCATCAATGGGAGAATTCACTATGACTAAAATGTTGAGCGGTGCCGCCGTCGCCGCCCTGACTGTTGCATTCGTTACCGAAGCTGCAGCAACAGAATGGAATGCTTCGGTCTGGGGCAAACGCCGGGCCTTTACCGAACATGTCGAGAAACTGGCTGAACTGGTCAGCGAAAAAACCGGTGGCGAATTCACGATCAATGTCAGCTATGGCGGGCTGTCAAAGCCGAAAGAGAATCTGGACGGGATTGAGATCGGTGCATTCGAAATGGCGCAGTTCTGCGCAGGCTATCACCGCGACAAAAATCGGGCGATCACTGTACTTGAACTGCCGTTCCTGGGTGTGAACAATTTGGAAGAAGAGGTGGCCGTCAGCCACGCTGTATATGATCATCCCGCCGTTAAGGATGAGATGGCTCAGTGGAATGCCCGGATCATCATGACGTCGCCAATGCCCCAGTATAATATCGTTGGAACCGGTGATCCGCGCTCAACGCTTGCCGATTTTGACGGCATGCGTGTACGTGCGACTGGCGGGCTGGGCAAGGCGTTTGAGGCCGTTGGCGGTGTTCCAACATCGGTGCCCGCGACCGAGGCGTTTAATGCGATGGAATCCGGTGTAGTTGATACAGTGGCCTTTGCTCAGCACGCACATTTGTCTTTCGGCACCATCAACGAAGCCGACTGGTGGACAGCCAACCTGAACCCCGGCACTGTAAACTGTCCGGTTGTGGTCAATATCGACGCCTACGAAGCGCTGCCTGCAGAACATCGTGAAGCGCTTAACAGTTCTGTCGACGAGGCCATTGCCCATTATCTCGCCAATTACGGCGGTCTGCTGGAGCAGTGGGATGGTGTGTTGACCGAAAAAGGCGTGCAGAAAGTTCAGATCGACGAGGCCGTGCTGGAGGAATTCCGCACCAAGGCTGCTGATCCGATCCGCGAGCAATGGATCGCTGACATGTCCGCGCAGGGTCTGCCTGCGCAGGATCTATATGATCTTGTTCAACTGACGCTGAAACAACAGCGTGGCGGGAACTGATCACGCGTTCCGGGTACCCAGCGCGGTACCCGGACACTGATTCCAATACAGAAAGGGCCAGCGGAATGGCAGGACAGGCGACGGTGCTTGCGGATGATAGCCGTCTGAGCAGGCTGGACCAGCTGCTGTTAAGGGCCGAGCGTACGCTTGCACTGATCAGCGGAATTGCCGTGTTCGGGTTAATGGTGCTGGCAGTTGTCTCGGTGAGCGGGCGCAACGCCTATAACGCGCCATTGCCGGGCTATGTCGATTGGATCGAGCAAGCCATGCCTTTGATTGCGTTTCTAGGTATCTCTTACGTACAACGCGATGGGGGCCATATCCGGATGGATATTGTCATTTCGCGGCTACACGGACGGGCTTTGTGGCTGTTCGAGTTGATTTCGGTCGTTCTCATCCTGGTGCTCATGTTGGCATTGGTCTGGGGCAGCTGGTCCCATTTCGACAGATCATTCGACTTTGGCGCACCTCTGTGGAGCCGGGACAGCTCGATCGACATTGGCATCCCGCTCTGGCCTGCCAAGTTACTGGCACCTATTGCGTTTTCGGTACTTTGCTTGCGGCTTGTGCTGCAAATCTGGGGTTATGGACGGGCCTTTGTGCTGGGCCTACAAAACCCAGTTGCGGTGCCGATGATACAGGACGCTGCTGCGCAGGCTGCCGCTGAAGCCGAACAATTCGAAGGGCAGGACTAGTAAATGGACTCGATTGAGATTGGCCTCTGGGTCACCGGTGGCCTGCTGGTTCTGGTTATCACCGGAATGCGTGTGGCTTTTGCCGCGGCTTTGGCGGGGCTGATCGGTCTGGTTTGGATATTCTGGGCCAAATTCGGATATGATCCTGACCGATTTGGCAAGGCGCTGACCGTTGCGGTAAAAACCGCAGGGCAAGTGCCGCATTCCAAGGTTGCAGCCCATACGCTCAGCCTGATCCCGACCTTTATCCTGATCGGTTACCTTGCCTACTACGCAGGCCTGACGCGCGCGCTGTTCGAGGCGGCCAAGCGCTGGGTGGCCTGGGTTCCGGGTGGGCTTGCGGTCGCAACCGTGTTTGCCACCGCTGGTTTTGCTGCAGTCTCGGGGGCATCGGTCGCGACATCTGCGGTATTTGCCCGGATCGCGATCCCGGAAATGCTGAAGGTCGGGTACAACAAACAATTTGCGGCGGGCGTAGTTGCTGCAGGCGGCACGTTGGCCTCGCTGATCCCACCTTCTGCGATCCTTGTGATTTATGCGATCATCGTAGAGCAGGATGTGGGCAAACTGCTGCTCGCCGGGTTCATACCGGGCGCCTTTTCGGCAGTTATTTACGGTTTGCTGATCGTTGGCATCGCCGTTGTGTTCAAGAATGTCGGCCCACCGGTCACTGGCTTTACCTGGAAACAGCGTTTTGCCGCTCTGCCTGGCGCTCTGCCGATTGTGGCGGTGATCCTAATCATCATCTGTTTTGTCTATAACCCCTTTGGTGAGAAAGCCTGGGGCACACCAACCGAAGGCGGGGCAATAGGTGCCTTCATCGTATTCTGTTTCGCCTTGTTCCACGGCATGAGATGGGCAGAGTTGAAATCCGCACTGCTCGAGACAGCCAAATTGACCGCAATGATCTTTTCGATCATCTGGGGTGTGCTGATCTATGTCAGGTTCCTGGGATTCGCCGATTTGCCGAACGCGTTTTCCGATTGGATCACATCGCTGACGATGTCACCCATGCTGATCCTGATCTGCATCCTGCTGGCCTATGCGGTGCTCGGCATGTTCATGGATGCCATCGGGATGCTGCTGCTGACTCTGCCGGTTGTCTATCCGGCAGTTATGGCGCTGAACGGGGGCGAGGCCGTCACCGCTGCGGAAAGTACGTTTGGGATGTCCGGTCCGATGTGCGCCATCTGGTTTGGTATTTTGGTAGTGAAAATGGCCGAGTTCTGCCTGATCACGCCACCGATCGGTTTGAATTGCTTTGTCGTTGCCGGCGTCCGCCCTGATCTGAGCGTTCAGGACGTGTTCAAGGGCGTGACGCCGTTTTTCATCGCCGACGCCGTGACGATTGCGCTGCTGGTCGCCTTTCCGGGCATCGTTCTGTACCTGCCTTCGCTGGCTGGGTAATTGGCATCTGGCGAAGTCAATCTTTGGTGATATCTGCCCCCGGCTGGCGCGTTGGGGGCAGGGTATCTCTATTTCGCTCGCATCAGCATTCCGTACAGATCGCGCGGATCGTCAGGGTCTGCCAGCATGTCCAGGGGTTCGTAGTAATCTGTGCCCCGGACTGCGGACTGGATGTAGCGCAGGGCTGAAAAATCCTCGATCGCGAAGCCTACGCTGTCAAACAACGTGATCTGACGATCATCTTTGCGACCCTCGGCCTGTCCCGTCATGACCTGCCACAACTCGGTGACGGGATGATCGTCTTCAAGGGCCTGAATCTCGCCCTCAATACGGGTTTGTTCCGGGTATTCGACGAATATTTCAGAGCGTAGCAGGATATCTCTGTGCAGTTCGGTTTTGCCTGGACAGTCGCCGCCGATCGCGTTGATGTGGACGCCTGGGCCGACCAAGTTATCGGTCAGGATCGTGGCATTTTTCTTGTCCGCCGTGCAGGTCGTGATGATATGCGCGCCTTCGATGGCGTCCTCAGGGGATTTGCATTTCACGACCGAGAGGCCAGAGCCCGCCAAGTTGGCCGCACATTTTTCGGTGGCAGCCGCGTCGGTGTCGTACAAGCGAACAGTATCAATCCCGCACATGGCCTTGAAGGCGAGGCACTGAAATTCGGATTGCGCGCCATTCCCGATCATTGCCATGGTCGAGGCCGATTTGGGCGCAAGATAGCTGCCGACCAGAGCAGAGGTTGCTGCGGTGCGCAATGCAGTCAGCATGGTCATTTCGGTCAGCAGGGTCGGATAGCCTGTGTAGACGTCTGCCAGCAGTCCAAATGCGGTAACGGTCTGTAGGCCCTCGGAGGTATTCTTGGGGTGGCCGTTGACGTATTTAAACCCATAGGCCTCACCGTCTGAGGTTGGCATCAGTTCAATAACCCCATGCGGCGAGTGGGCAGGGATGCGGGGTGTTTTGTCAAAGCTTTCCCACCGTTTGAAATCAGCTTCGATTTGCGCCGCAATATCGGTGATCATACGTTCGACGCCGATATGGTGGACCAGTCTCATCATATTGTCGACAGACACAAACGGCACCAAGGCCTTTTCGGATGGTTGCATTAGGGGCTCCTATCGGCGGGACAGGTGGATGCCCGCAATCATGCAGCGCACGGATCCACCGGCAGTTTCAATGGTGGGAATCGAAAGCGGCAGAGGTGTCGCGCTGGCTTCGATTGTAACGATTTGTTCCGGGGTCAGGGCGGCAAGTGCCCGGCTGGACAGCGCCAGCACGGGACCATTCTGGCCGCTCAGTTCGATGGCGTTGCCAGCAAATTCAGCGATCTGATCATGGGTCAGGTCAATGATCGTGCGACCGGATTCCTCCAGCCTGGCTTTCACTGTCGCGCGGCGTTCGGGGTCCGCGATCATATCAAGACAGATCAGCGCGTATTTGGAGCCGATGCCCATCAGAACATTCGTGTGATAGACATCACGTCCTGCGGCATCATGCGCCTCGAATGCGATGGGCTCATAGTTGAAATGGGTGCAGAAACGCTCCAACAGAACGGGGTCGGCGCGGTTGGATTTGACCGTGTAGGCCACGCGGCCAATGTGGTCCAGAACCATCGCTCCGGTGCCTTCCAGCGCCAGTCTGTCCTGTTCAAGCCCGGAATAATCGATCACGTCCTGAACACGATACTCCTGTTTCAACATTTCTATGACGTCGGCGCGACGTTCGCGCCTGCGCGACGGCACAAACATCGGATAGATTGCCACATGTCCGCCGGGATGGGTCGAGAACCAGTTGTTCGGAAATACGCTGTCTGGTGTGTCGAGGTCTCCGAAATCGTCGAAGACATGAACCTTAACACCCGCATCGCGCAGCAGCGCCACCGCCTGATCATGTTCATCGCGCGCTTGGACAGACGTGGCCGCTGCGGAGCGGTTGGCCAAGGTCTGGAACGCATTGTCGTCGCGTGTCTCGGGGTTCGAAGCAAACGCATGGGGCCGGATCATCACAACGGCTGGTGGGGCTTGTAGAGATTGCATCAGAAGCTCCGGGTGGGGCGGTCAAAGATGCGGCGACCCAGCAATGAGGCGGCCAGATCGACCATCAGCTTTGCAGTGCGGCCGCGTTCGTCCAGAAACGGGTTCAATTCTACCAGATCCAGCGAGCAGACAAGACCGCTTTCGTGCAGCAGTTCCATCACTAGATGGGCCTCGCGTTCGGTCGCGCCACCTGGAACTGTTGTGCCAACTGCAGGAGCAATGGACGGATCAAGGAAATCCACATCCAGCGAAACATGAAGGATGCCATCCGCTGCCCGGACCCGCTCCAGAAAGGCCATCAGCGGTGCTTTGATGCCGTTTTCGTCGATGCTTCGCATATCGGCCAGCATTGCGCGATCCTGTTCCAGCCGAGCCCGTTCGGCTGGGTCGACCGAGCGCAGACCGATCATGCCGACCCGGTCGGTCGGAACTGGCGATGAAACCGGTGGGAAGTCGTCAAATCCGGGCTGTCCGGTGAAATAGGCTACGGGTGTCCCGTGCAGGTTGCCGCTATCGGTGCTCTCGGGTGTGTGGAAATCGCTATGCGCGTCCAGCCAGAGAACGAACAGTGGACGTTCGATCCGCTCGGCGTGCTGTGCCATGCCCAAAACCGTGCCCATCGAAAGCGCATGATCGCCGCCCATGAAAATTGGCAGGCCTTGTGGGGCGACTTCCTGCGCAACACGGCTGAGAGCTTTGGTCCAACCGACACACTCGGGCAGGGCGAAGAGATGCGAATGTTCGGACATATCCGGAATGTCAGGTGTGATATCGCCGAGATCCCGTAGGTGAAGGCCGAGATCGGAAAGAGCTGATTGAAGCCCCGCAACCCGATAGGCATCGGGGCCCATCCGGCAGCCTTGTCGACGCTTGCCCGAATCCATCGGGGCGCCAACCAGAATTACGTTGTTTGTATCCATATGGAATACTACTCCGGCAATGTGGCTTGCGGATAGGGATCAAAATGCTCAAAATGGAACTGCAAGTGACATAACGGAAGTATTGAATGGACGATTTGGATGGCAAGCTTCTCAGCGCTCTGCACCGGGATGCCCGTGCTTCACTCTCGGAACTGGCTGAAACACTGGGGGTCACACGCACAACAGTGCGCAGCCGTCTGCAACGTTTGAAGCAATCCGGCGAGATTGTGGGCTTTACGGTTCTGACACGGCAGGATGTGGCGCAAAGCCCGGTCAGAGGGTTGATGATGCTGGAAATCGAAGGGCGCGGCACCGAGCGCACCATGGCCCAAATTGCCGCCATGCCACAGGTGCGGGCTGTCCATTCGACAAATGGCGGTTGGGACTTGATTGCCGAGATTGGGACCGAGACCCTGGCCGAACTGGATGAAATCCTGTTTCGCATCCGCAGGATCGAAGGGATTACGCGATCCGAAACCAACTTGCTTCTTTCTACTCGGAAAGGCCGCGTCTGATTGCTGTAGTGCTTTGAGCAGCAAGGAATATGTGTAAAAGTTGCGATGCGTTCGCCACCCGCGCAAAGGCAGCTGCAAACCTGAAACAGGGAAATCACATGACTGATCAGGATACAGGCAAAGAACTCTGGGCCATCAGACTTGCCGAAAGAGTATCCGGTTTTCTGGAACGACCCCTGGTCAGAATCGCCATTCCCGTAATCGTCATGCTGGTCGCCCTGACCGTGCTGCATGAACTGTCTGCACATGTGAAATGGTCATCCGTTCAGACGGATGTGGCGAACACCTCTTGGACGCTGTTGTTCATCGCCCTGTGCTGGACCGCTTTTAGCTTTGTTTCCCTGTCTTTATACGACGTCTTTGCAGTCCAGAGCGTTGCCGACGGTGAGGTCCCTTTGCCGGTTGCGGGCATGGCCGGGGCCTGTGGTTATGCGGTGTCAAACTGCCTTGGGTTTTCCTACATCACGGGCACGGCGATCAGGTACAGGATCTATGCGTCTCTAGGGTTGGATCTAGGGCGCGTCGCTGGGGTTATTGCGACCTCGTGGATCGCTTTCTGGTCTGGCATGACCTTGCTGTTGGGGGCTTTGCTGACCTTTCATCCCGACGGGATATCGAAGGTTTTGCCAATCAGCGATACGGTCGAGACGGTCATAGGATTGGGCCTTTTGATCGCTCTGGCAACGCTGTTCATCTGGCTGTCGAAAGGCGGGCGCAGGCTGGCCTATGGCGGGGTTGGATTTAACCTTCCCGGCGGCAAACTGGCCGGGTTGCTGACGCTGGCGGCCTTGGGCGATGTTTTTGGTGCGTCGATGGTTCTGTATGTGCTGCTGCCGACAGACCTTGGGATCGGCTACCCCTATTTCTTCACCATCTTTATTGGCGCGATTGCGGTCGGTATCCTCAGCCATGCGCCGGGTGGAATTGGCGCCTTCGAGGCGACTATGATCGCGGGACTTGGCGCGTCAGGCCGGTCGGATGTCATTGCCGCGCTGTTGCTGTATCGCCTTGTTTATACGTTTCTTCCCTTCCTCATCGCCACGCTTTCAATCGCTGTGGCATCAGCGCTGAGCCACCGGCGACATATTACTGGTGCAGCCACTTGGGTTTATCGAGTGATCCGTCCGATCGTGCCCATGGTGGCCGCAGGCGTGGCCGCAGTGGCCGGTGTGATACTTCTGGTCTCCGGCGCGTTGCCTGCAAGCAGCGGTAACCTGGGTGTGCTACGGGATTTCCTGCCCCTTTCCTTTGTCGAAGCGTCCCACCTGGCCGGAAGTGCGGTAGGGGTCTTGCTGATCCTTGTGTCACGGGGGCTGTTTCGCAAGCTTTACCGGGCCTGGGTCGTGGCCATGCTGTTGATGGTGGCCGGTTTTGTCGCCTCGCTGACCAAGGGGCTGGATACGCACGAAGCGCTCAGCATGGTGGGGACTATCGCTCTGCTGGCGATGTTCCGGGGCGCGTTCTATCGAGTTAGCGGCGCGTCGATCTTCAGGTTGAACATTCCCTGGCTGGTCAGCGTCATCTCTTTGCTTGCCGTGATCTTTTGGGTGGGGCTGTTTGCCTATTCCCATGTTGAATATCAGAACGCCCTGTGGTGGGAGTTTGCCTGGGACGGTGATGCCTCGCGGTTCCTGCGGTCCAGCCTTGTGGTTGCGGTGATCCTTGGGGTGGTTGCCATCAGCTCTCTGTTCGGGCGCGAGATACCCGCGCCGGTCCGCACCGAAATCCCCGACGTTGTCGAGCGTCTGGTTATGGAAAGCGAAGACACGGAATCGCAGATCTCGCTGACAGGGGACAAGCAATTCCTGATCGCACCGGATGACACCGCCTTTCTGGCCTATGCCGACACCGGCAACGCGCTGGTCACCAAAGGCGAACCGGTAGGGGATGAAACCGCCGGCAAACAGCTGATCTGGCAGCTGCGCGAGATGGCGGATCGTGAGGGGAAGCTCTGCGCCTTTTACAGCGTTTCGACCAAGTATCTGCCGACCTTTCTGGACCTGGGCCTGTCGATCCTGAAAATCGGCGAGGTTGCCCGGGTGCCGCTGAAAGACTTTTCGCTGGATGGCAAATCCCGCAAGCGATTCCGCCAAGCCAAGAACCGGGCCGAACGCGAAGGGTATGTTTTCGAGATTATTCCAAAACAGGAACTAACCCCGATCCTGCCCGAGTTGCGCAAGATTTCGGATGACTGGCTGGCACAAAAAGCTGGGGCCGAGAAAGGTTTTGCGCTTGGCGGATTTGATGAAACCTATCTGTCCTATTTCGACCACGCGGTGCTGCGGAATGGCGAAACAGGTGAGATCGTCGCGTTTGCTAACCTGTTTCAGGGCGGGCAAAAATCAGAACTGTCGCTGGATCTGATGCGGTATGAACCAGATAGCCCAAGTTTTGTTATGGACGCGCTGTTTGCCGAGATGATGTCATGGGGGGCCGAGCAGGGGTTCCACTGGTTCTCGCTGGGGGCGGCACCGTTTTCCGGGATCGAAAACCGGCAACTGGCATCGCTGTGGAACCGCATTGGCGGCTTTGTCTATGAACATGGCGAACAGTTTTATCACTTCGAGGGGCTGCGCTCGTTCAAGCAGAAATTTGAACCAGAATGGAGCCCGAACTATTTGGCCAGCCCCGGAGGACTGGCCGCGCCGCGTATTCTCTACGAGGTCAACATTCTGATTTCGGGCGGCTTGCGCGGTCTGACGAAATAGCGCTCAGTTCAGGCTGGCTTGGGTCGGAGCCTGTTGCAGCAGGTCTCCCCAATCGGTGCGATAGGCCATTTCGGCCAGCACGGTTTCCGGCAGGAACTCCTGATTTTGCCGGATTTGCCAACCACCGCCTAAACCTTTGTAGACTGCAACCAGATTGCTCGAGACCTGCTGGCGGGCTTCGATCAGATTGGCCTGTGATCGAAGCAATGCGGTTTGCGTGTTCAGAACGCGGGAATAACTGGCGATGCCATCCCGGTATTGGTTCACCGCGATCTCGGCAGCTTTGCGCGATGCGGTGACGCTGTTTTGGTAGAATGTCACCTGTTTGCGTGATTGCGCATAGGCGACCATGGCGCTTTCAACCTCGGAATAAGCGGTCAGGACGGTGTTTTGATAGTTCGCAATCAATGCCTGATAAGCTGCGTCCTGGGCGCGGACATTATTCTTGATCCGCCCATAATTCAGCACATTCCAGACCACTCCGGCACTGGCCAGCCCAGTATTGCTGGCGGATGAAAACAGGTCCTGACTGCCCGAGGCCTGCAGGCCGATCGAACCGGACAGGATGAACTGGGGATACAGGTCAGCAATCGCGATCCCAACTTGCGCAGACTGTGTGGCAGCGGCCAGTTCTGCGGCGCGTACATCCGGGCGTCGGCGCAGCAATTCCGCTGGTACTCCAACGGCGACGTTGGATCGGGCCGAAGGGATACGACCGGAATTACCCAGCAACCCGGCCATGCGCGAGGGTGTTGTTCCCAGTAAAACAGCCAAAGCATTCTTGGTCTGTTGAAGATCGCTTTCAATTTCCGGCACCAGCGCCATGGTATTGTTCAGCAGGGCGGTGGCCTCTTGCACATCCAATTCAGTGGTGACGCCGTTGTTGAAACGCAGTTGCGTCAGATCAACCGATTCCTGTTGCAGCTTGATATTCTCTCGTGCCACGAACAGAGTTTCTTGCAACGCGCGGAAGCTTACATATAACGCTGCTACATCGCCGGTCAGCGTGACCAAAGCGTCATCGTAATTAGCGACCTGAAGTGCCAGATTGGATCGTGCGGCCTGCACACCCCGGCGTTGCTGCCCCCACACATCCAATTCCCATTGGGCGTCGAAGCCAACCTGCGAGGTCGAGAATTCGGTATCCAGAGGGATGATCCGATTGATATCGGAAATCGGCCCGATATTATCGCTGATCTGGCGCCGCTCGATCGAACCTCCGATGGCCTGCGATTGGGGGTAAAGCTCACCAAAGGCAATCCCAAGCTGTGCGCGGGCCTGTAATACGCGTGCACCGGCCACCTGTAGCGCCAGGTTCTGGGCATAGGCTTCGGCGATCAACCGGTTCAAAGTGGCGTCGTTGAAGGTCTCCCACCATTTTGCAACAGGGGCACTACGCGAGGTGAGGCCGCTGGCACCGACTGAAGGGTTGTTTACCTCGATCCATTCCTTCACGACCGGAGAGTTCGGTCGCACAAAATCAGGACCGACAGGTGCGCATCCCACCAGCAGCGCGGCACACAGGGCTGTGCCCATCAAACTGCGGTTTAGCCTGGCCCGTGTCATACAGCGTGTCCTTAAATGTCCAGTGGTCGGATGAAGTTTGCGAAGGAATAGAGGCGGATATTGATGCGCCGCAGGAACTCAAAGCTTTTGCCCTGGCCGGTATAGATTGCCACCGCGGCATGTCCACCGGCGGGAAAGACGTGGCCATCTGGAATTTCGACCGAAATCTGCACGGCAATATGTCCGGGAATTTTTGGCAGTTCAAATCCGGGCAGGCGGCCTGATGGCAGATATTGACCCTGGCGGGTTGCCCACCAGATTGCCTCGACTTTGCCGGTCAGGATTTCTCCGGGATATAAGTCCAGCGCGACCTCAACCTGTTGCCCGGGTTTCACAAATTTCAGGTTTTGCTGCCGGTAAGTGGCGAGAATATAGGGATTTTCCTTGGTCACAAAGCTGGCGATTGCGCCCAATCGGATGTCACCGACAACCAGACCCGGGCGTGCCTGTTGTGAAACGATCATACCATCTTCGGGCGCGTAGATCGTAGTATTGTCCAGAAAGTACCGGGCCTTTTCCAACTGAGCCTGAGCTTGAACGATTCCGGTATTGACCCCGTCGATCTGCGAATCCAGCGCCAGCTTTGCCTTTTCCAGATTGGCTTCGGCCTCTTTTATCTTGGCCTGATCTTCCGTGACCTGCTCGTTCCAGCGATCCAGCTCATCCTCGCGGGCACCACCCGCTGGGACAAGGTTTTCATACCGTGCTTGCTGGGTCAGCGCATATGCCAGTTGTGCGTTGGCTCGCTCGACGGCTTCACCCGCGACGATCACATCCTGTTCCAGAATTTTGGCGTTCTGCTGGGCTGCAACCAACTGTGCGGATGCCTCTTCGAATTCAAGCGCAAAGACGGTGTCGTCGAACCGATACAGCGGATCCCCTTTCTTCACCTCTGTATTCGGCTCGACCAGAACCTCGGAAAGGATGGTTGGTTCAGTCAGACGCGGCACGATCTGTATGGTTGAGCGGACCACGTGGCTGTCGATCGAAAATGGCTGGAAGAACCGCAGCGCAACCATAAAGATCAATAACAGATGAGCACCCACCCAGAAGGAAACGATGCCCCAGGCGATACTGAACTTAAGCCATTGCAGTTTGAAGAAGATCAGCCAGACAAAAATGATGTAGAAAAGCGTAATGCCAAGAGCGACAAACATATTGTGGGACTTCCTTTAGCCTTAGCTTTTTTGTGTTTCGTCCGGGTCCAGCGGATCGCGATATTCTTCAGTCAGTTCACCGCCCAACCGTTTGATATCCTTGCGTATCGCATCGCGTTCATCGTCGGGCAAACGGCGGATATCGACTGTGGCTGCATCGTGGAAAGCCCACATAAAGGCGTGAATCCAGGGAACGACGGCCAGAAACCCCATCCAGCCCATGATCTTGACTGCCTCGGCATGGGGATGGTTGCGTTTGATTGCGATGCGGCCGGGCAGTCCCATTATGAACAGAAACAGCGCCATTACAGCGGCCAGCAGCAGTATAAGTGCGATAAATGTCAGATAGTCATAATAGCCTAGCGGCTGCCCCAGTAGTCCCATTCCGATGCCTCCATGAGGGAAGGTTTATCCATCCTCAGTTGTTGGTGTCCAGTTCGTCAATCAATTTGTAGCTTGTTGGCGGGTCAGCGCAGATACCTGGGCCACATTCCAACAAGGTCGCCCCCGCATTCAGAGCGGCCAGCCCTAGCATCACAAAGAACGCGGTTTTGGCCAGCGTATTGCCCCCGAACCGTGGTTGATCGACGGTTGTGTCCTGATATTGACGGTCGAAAAGCAGCAAGATTGCCGTGCCCAGCAGGATCAGAAAAAAGCAGATCGCGGCCCATGTGTAGTAGTGATACCCAAAAACAGGCGAACCATAGTGGCCGGTACCCGGTACGATATGCAGCAAGATCTGGCGAACGGAAACGCTGATCCCAAACAGTGCCGCAAGCAACATCAACGCATAATGCTGCGGCCGGGCTCCGTATAGCAGGTTCAGGCCCAAACCAACGCCCACCGCTACGAACCCGACCCGTTGCAATAAGCAAAGCGGGCAGGGCAGTTCGTTCAGCGCCAGCTGGTATCCGAAGGCCAGTACAAGAACGAGGCTGACCGCCAGGGTTCCCAACGCGTTCAGGGTGCGGGAAAGCTCGGCTGTCATTGTGGCCTCCTACAGCTGAATGGTCAGTTGGCTGGTGGCATGAAACTTCAGCCAATAAACACTTAGGGCCATGGTAATGAAGAACACAACATTGGCCGCTTTGGTTTTTCTATAATAATTCAGCCCCATAGTGGCTGTGAGTAACGCAAATAAAAGCGCGATCATGGCCCGGATCTCCCCCTTGCCGTGCACTGATTGCAATATGTTGCGATACTGTCAGGGCCGGTCGCCTATGACAAGAACCACGTTTGGAATTACGCGTTTAATGCGAATCTCCGGTGGTTCGGCCGCTGTATACGACCCGCGTTCCCCATTCCTTACATTTACGTGCAAGCCCACTTGGAAGAGGTTGATCTGTAAAGAAAACGTCAACTTCGGACATCGAGGCAATACGGGCAGGGGCCGAGCGCTGAAATTTCGAATGATCGGCAACCAGAAAGCTGTGTCTGGCCTGTGCAATGATAGTCTGGCTGACACGGACTTCTTGGAAATCGAAATCCAGAAGATCACCATCGGCGTCCAGTGCGGAACACCCGATTACCGCATAATCGAACTTGAATTGTTCAATCGTTGAATTGGTCAGATTGCCGATCAGACCACCGTCCGACCGGCGCAGAACACCACCGGCGACGACGATCTGGCAGTTCGTGTTTTCCACCAGGATACGCGCGACATTCATGTTATTTGTCACCACCATAAGATCTTTGTGGTTTAGCAACTGATGCGCGACAGCCTCGGTCGATGTACCGATGTTCAAAAAAAGCGATGCACCATCCGGTATGTTGGCAGCGCAAACCTGTGCGATACGGGTCTTGATTTCAGCATTCAGGGCGCGCCGGTCCTCGTAACCGATATTCGAAACGCCGGATCGCAGGACCGCGCCGCCATGAACCCGGTCCAGCTTGCCCAGTTCCGCAAGCTCGGAAAGATCGCGCCGGATCGTTTGGACCGTGACACCAAACTGCAACGCCAGATCCTCGACCATGACGCGACCATTCTGCTTGGCGATTTCTATGATGTCTGACTGGCGGAACGAAAGAGACAAGGGAAGCTCCGGTTATTGGGTTCTTTCGTTTTTGTTCCTTTTTTCGCAATATTGCAACCGGCAGAAAACAAACATCGTTTGGACAACAACAAAAAATCACTATTCTTGTTCGTTACGCGAAAAAAAACGAAAATCCACATTGACGAACCGAGTATCGAACGGGTTAATTGCCGCACGTTTTCAGCAAAAGGACTGACCTGCAAATGGCACAGCAGACTGGCCAGGTTACTGACCTATTCATCATCGGTGGCGGTATTAACGGTTGCGGGATCGCGCGTGATGCGGCCGGGCGGGGATTGTCGGTGACATTGGCCGAGATGAACGACTTGGCATCGGCGACGTCCTCTGCCTCGACCAAACTGTTCCATGGCGGCCTGCGGTATCTTGAGTACTTTGAATTCCGACTGGTCCGCGAGGCGCTGATCGAGCGTGAGACCTTGCTGCGGGCAATGCCGCATATCAGTTGGCCGATGCGCTTTGTGCTTCCGTACCACGATGGGATGCGCTTTGACTCGGACACGCCGACATCGCGCCTGCTGAGCATGGTGATGCCCTGGATGCGCGGTCGTCGCCCGGCCTGGCTGATCCGTCTGGGCCTGTTCATGTATGACCACCTCGGGGGGCGTAAAATTCTGCCGGGAACTTCGTCGCTGAATCTACGGTCTGCGCCCGAAGGCGGCCCGCTGCAGAACAGGTTCGAAACTGCCTATGAATATTCCGACTGCTGGATTGAGGATTCCCGTCTGGTGGTTCTGAACGCCCGTGATGCCGAGGCCAGAGGTGCCGAAATTCTGGTCCGGACAGAGGTTCTGTCTGCCGAAAGGGTCGATGACCTGTGGCATGTCACGATCCGCGACAAGCAGAGTGATGAAACGCGCGTCGTCCAGGCCAAGATGCTGATCAATGCCGGTGGCCCTTGGGTCGGGGACATTATTCAGGACAAAATCCACGTGAACTCGCGTGAAGGCGTTCGGTTGGTTCGCGGCAGCCATATCGTAACCCACAGGTTATTCAACCATGACAAATGCTATTTCTTTCAGGGCGAAGACGGGCGCATCATCTTTGCCATTCCCTATGAGAGAGATTTCACCCTTATTGGAACAACTGATCAGGATCACCCAGATCCATCGGTTCCTCCAGTCTGTACTGAGTCTGAACAGGAATATCTGTGTGCATTTGCGTCAAAATATTTTGAGCAGCCTGTGACCCACGAAGACATCGTTTGGACTTATTCCGGTGTGCGCCCTCTGTATGACGATGGGGCCAGCAGCGCAACGGCCGCGACCAGAGACTATACTCTGAAGGTCAATGGGCTTGGCGGCGCTCCGGTTTTGAATGTTTTCGGCGGCAAGATTACGACCTATCGCAGATTGGCCGAAAGTGCGCTTGAGAAAATCGCTGAGTACTTCCCGGATTTGCCCGGTCCATGGACCGCTGGTGTTTCTTTGCCGGGTGGCGATTTCCCCGTTAGCGCAGTGCAAGACCTTATTGCCGGTCTGGAATTCGACTATGCCTTTTTGAATCGCACATGGGCGGAACGGCTGGTGCGCGCCTATGGAACCGAGGCGCGCGCTATTCTGGCCGATGCAAAGACCGCTGAGGATCTGGGGGAAGAGTTCGGGGCGACTCTGACCGAACGCGAAATGGAATGGCTGGTCACCAAGGAATATGTGCGCTGCGCTGAAGATGCCATCTGGCGCAGAAACAAGCTGGGCCTAAGACTTGATGCCGATCAGATCGCTGCCATCCAGCGCTGGATCGAAAAGCGCCTGGCCCATTAAAGAAAAGCCCCGCGTTTTTGGCGGGGCTTTTTTTGATTTATGCGGCTTCTTCCGAAGGGTCGGGGTCGTTCTTTGTCCCTTTGAGCCATTCCCTCAGCCCCTGCATCAGGGCGTAAAGTACCGGCACAAGGATAACGCCAACCAGAGTTGCCGCCAGCATTCCGCCAAAGACGGCGACACCGATGGCCTTCTGGCTAGCCGCTCCCGCGCCGTTCGCGGCAAGCAACGGTACAACACCCAACAGGAAGGAGAGGGCAGTCATCATCACCGCGCGGAAACGTTGATGGGCGGCTTCGGCTGCAGCATCTTTGATCGAAAGGCCATTGGCACGCTGTTCCATTGCGAATTCAACGATGAGGATACCGTTCTTCGACGCAAGCCCCACCAGCATGATCATCCCGATCTGCGTGTACAGGTTTATGTCGCTGCCCACGATGGCCACTGCCGCAACCGCCCCGAACAGGGCAACGATAACCGATAGAAGAATAGACACCGGCATCGACCAGCTTTCGTATTGCCCCACCAGGAACAAATAAGCGAACAGGACAGCAAGCCCGAGGATAATGATCACAAGGCTGCCGGATGCAAGCTGCTGTTGCGCGGTACCTGTCCATTCAAACGCGTATCCCGAGGGTAGGGCGTTGGCGGATTCTTCTGTCATCACAGTGATAGCGTCGCCACTGGACAGCCCTGGCGCAGGTACAGCTGTAACAGTTGCCGAACGAAACAGGTTATGCCGTTTTAACAGGACTGGCCCCAACACGTTTTCCACGTCGATCAACGTACCCAATGGAACCATATCGCCCTTGGTCGAGCGCACATACAGGTTCGAAATATCTTCGACCTTGTTCCGATAGCTCCCCTCGGCCTGAATCATCACGCGGTAGACGCGGCCAAACAGGTTGAAATCGTTCACATAGTACGAGCCTAGTTGGGCTTGCATCGTCTGAAAAATCTCAGCAACAGACACTTCCAGGGTTTTCGCTTTCTCACGGTCCAGATCGACAAATAGCTGAGGAACATTGGCCCGGAATGTTGTATAGGCCTGACCAATCTCGGGTCGCTGGTTTGCAGCATAGACGAAGGACCCAACGGCCGAGGCCAGATCCTGAGGCGTACCGCCCCCGACTTGCTGAACCTCCATTTCCACACCGGCTGACATGCCGAGGCCCTGTATCGGTGGCGGGTTGAAGGCCACGATCGAAGCTGCGGATTCGCCATTTGCAATCGCTAGAACCTTGCCCAGAATGGCATCGGCAGACAGGTCGGGATCTTGCCGCTCGTCCCAGTTGTCGAGGTTTACAAAAACGGTCGCTCCATTTGTGGTTGTGCCGTTCAGTAGCGAAAATCCGTTGATCAAAACTGTACTGGCAACCCCCGAGATATCGCGGATCTGGTCGTCGACCCGACCTGCGATAGTCTCGGTGCGTTCCAGCGTTGCCGCATCTGGCAACTGGATGTCCACAAAGAGATAGCCGTTGTCTTCAAGCGGAATAAAACCGCTTGATGTGTTCGACATGATCGTCCCTGTACCCATTGCCAGAACAACGATGACGCCCAGTCCGGCGACTGGCAGAATTAACAGTTTGCGCACAATGACAACATAACCGTCACGCAGCGTTCCGATGAAACGCTCAAACAGGGCCAGAATACCCTTGGGCGGACCCGAGCGTGCGCGCAGAACCAATCCGCAAAGCGCCGGAGACAAGGTCAAAGCGTTGATTGAAGAAATCACGACCGCAGTCGAGATGGTGACTGCAAACTGAGAATACAGTCGCCCCGAGATGCCAGGCATAAAGGTTACGGGCACAAAAACGGCCAGCAGAACCAGTGTGGTTGCGATGACGGGTCCGGTGATTTGGCCCATTGCTTTCCGTGTCGCCTCAGGCGGGGACAACCCTTCGTCGGCGATAATGCGTTCAACGTTTTCAACCACCACGATGGCATCATCGACCACGATCCCGATGGCCAGTACAAGCGCGAACAAAGAAATTGTGTTCAGGGACATCCCAAACGCCAGCAGGAACGCGAACGTCCCGATCAGCGAAACAGGAATAGCAACCGCCGGAATGATCGTGGCACGCCAACTGCCCAAAAAGACAAATACGACCGAAATCACCAAAACGAACGTCAGCATCAGGGTGGAAACCACGTCGTTCAGAGATTGTTCCACGAAGTCGGTCGTGTTGAAGGGTACCTGATATTCAACATCTGTTGGGAACGAACGCGACAGCCGGTCCAATTCGGCCTGAACACGATCAGAAACAGCCAACGCATTGGCACCGGGGGCTTGATAGATACCGATAACCGTTGCGGGTTCTGCCTGGAAATAGCCCGAAGCCGAGTAGAACTGCGCTCCAAGTTCGGTTCTGGCAATGTCCCTTATGCGTACGATTGCCCCTGCATCACCAGTACGGATGACAATATTGCCAAATTCAGCGGCCGAGGTCAGCCGGCCCTTGGTCTTGATCGTATATTGAAATGTCTGTCCCTCAGGGACCGGAGGCGAGCCTATCGAACCGGCAGACACTTCGATATTCTGTTCTCGGATAGCGTCTATGACATCACCCGGTGAAATCGACAGGGCGGTCATCTTGTCGGGATCCATCCAGATCCGCATTGCATATTCAAGGTTAGTCAGAACATCGGCTTTACCAACACCCTGTACCCGTGCCAACGCATCTTTCAGGTTGATCGAAGCGTAGTTCGACAAGAATACACTGTCATAGGTGCTTTTGGGTGAGGTCAGCGTGACCAGCATCAGCATATTGGTCGATGCCTTCTGAGTAACGACACCCGACGAAGTCACCTCTGACGGAAGCGAAGACATGGCCTGCGCAACGCGGTTCTGCACGTTAACGGATGCAATGTCGGGGTCGGTGCCGACTTCGAAGGTAATATTCAACGAATACGAGCCGTTATCCGAAGAGGTGGACGTCATGTAGATCATGTCATCCACGCCGTTGACCTGCGCCTCGATCGGCGCGGCGACGGTGTTCTCGACCGTTTCGGCATTGGCACCGGTATAGGTGGCGGAAACGCTGACGACCGGTGGCGTAATATCAGGAAACTGGGCGACCGGCAAAACCATATAGCCGATCCCGCCCATGATCGTCAGGACAAGCGAAATAACTAGGGCCAGCTTGGGCCGGCTGATGAACAGGGATGAGAACATCTGTTACTCTCCCGGCTGCTCGGATGCGGTGACAGCATCCACTGCCACACCCGGGCGCACGCGCTGAAGGCCCTCGACGATCACGCTTTCCCCTTCGCGCAGGCCGTCCAGAACGATCACAGCAGTTCCGACATTGTCGCCGGTGGTGATATAGCGCTGTTCGACCATTTGCTTATCGTTAACGACCAGAACGAAATCACCGCGCTGATCACGTGACAAGGCCGCCTGCGGGATCAGAACCTGCAAGGTCGGCTCCAGCGCTTCGATATGAACGCTCAGGAACTGACCATCGAGGATCAGCCGGTCGGCATTTGTGAATTCGGCCCGCATTGCAATCGTTCCAGTCAGCGGGTCGATACGGTTGTCAACGAAAACAATCGAACCTGTTTCGCCCAGATCCGATCCATTGGGCAGCGTTACATGCACATTCGGGCTTTTGGGGCTTTCAGCCAGCGACGATGCATTCTCGCCATATTGTTCAAGAACCGAGGTAAACTGTTTCTCGTTCAACGAGAAATTCACATACACTGGTGCCTCGCTGACGATATTCACCAATGGTGGGTTGTTCGGGCCGACAACGTCCCCGACGCTGATAGCGACCCGCCCGATACGGCCGGTGAACGGTGCGTGGACCTTAGTATAGCTCAGATCAAGTTCGGCCTGTTGGATCGCGGCTTTCGCGGCTTTGACTTCGGCAATGGCCACAAGTTCGTTGGCACGGGCGATATCCCGTTCGCTTTCCGGAGTGGCATCGCGTTTGTAAAGTTCTTCCTTCCGGGCCAGATCAACTTTGGCGAGCTCAAGATTTGCTTCGGCACGGTCCAGATCGGCATTCCGTGCATCTAGTGTCGCCTGATACAGGTCCGGCTCGATCGTGAACATAAGGTCGCCTTCATTCACCATCGCGCCGTCTTCAACATTCTGACTGTCCAGAAAACCGCTGACCCGGGCGACAATATCGGCCTTGTTCAGCGCCTCAGCTCGACCGATGAAAGTCGCCTCGTCCGTGATTTCTTGTGTGTAGGCCGCTGCAATGGACACTTTGGGCGGTGGGGCGTCACTTTTATCCTGCGCGGCAGCTGGCACCACCAACCCACACAGGGCCAAAGCTGCGGCATACCAAACGGATTTGGCTATGGGGTCATTCGGTCGAAAGCTGAAAAGTGTTGATGCAAGGATCATGGCAGAAGCCCCATTGAAACAAAAACTGGACACAACTCGGGTCGCCGCCAGCGGTCCGAGTCGCCTAAACTCTTCGTGAGGATGGCTGGTTTTGGTAGGTTTCTCAAGCGTGTTAGCCCGTAAGGCAATCGCTTACCCAAGGATATTTTTCTGTAGGGCGGCAGGTTTACGAAAATCGGCCAGGGCTAGGTTCCTGATCTGGCAAGGGCGTTTCCGGCAATCTGGATTAAACGCAAAATGAAAAAAGGGGGCCGTTAAGCCCCCTGTATTCTTTTCCCGGTCGGGTGTCTTACGTGCGGACACCTGCAAAACGGTCCTGCCAATCTTCGCGCTGTTCGTCGGTGATCTTGGCGAACAGAACATCAGGAACGGCAAAGTCGTGGCCTGCGGGCAGGGCGGACAGGGCCGCCGCAACATCGTCAGGCCAGCCGGTATCCAGCGTGTTCATCGCGCTCAGCATACGGGCGGTGGTTTCGGGAATGAACGGCGCACTGAGCACGGCATAGAGCCGGATCAAGTTCAGACCCAGACGCACCTGTACCGCGGCCTGTTCGGGATCTTCCTTGAAGGTCGACCAGGGTGCCGCGGATTGAAGATACTCGTTCCCGGCAACCCAGATGGCGCGCAATTCCTGCGCGGATTTGCGAACTTCCATCGCCTCCATGAACCCTTCATAGGCGCGGACGCGGCGGGTCAGCTCTTCGATCAGGGCCTGCTCGCGGTCCCCATAGGTGCCGCCTTGGGGCACCGCCTCGCCGAATTTTGAGCGGCAGAACTTGGTGATCCGGCTGACGAAGTTGCCCAACACATCGGCCAGATCCTTGTTCACCGATTGCTGGAAGTTCTCCCAGGTGAATTCGCTATCGCTGCTTTCAGGCGCATGGCTCAGCAGCCACCAGCGCCAGTAATCGGCGGGCAAGATGTCCAGTGCCTGATCCATGAATACGCCGCGACCTTGGCTGGTTGAGAACTGGCCGCCGTCATAGTTCAGGTAGTTGAAGGATTTCAGGTGGTCGACCATCTTCCACGGCTCACCCGAACCTAGAATGGTCGCCGGAAAGGACAGGGTATGGAAAGGCACATTGTCCTTACCCATGAATTGAACATAGCGCACGTCATCGGCACCTTTGTCAGTGCGCCACCAGCGCTCCCACTCGGTATCCGCTTTTCCGGTCGCATCAGCCCATTCCTTGGCGCAGGCGATGTATTCGATCGGCGCGTCGAACCAGACGTAAAAGACCTTGCCTTCCATACCCGGCCAGTCCTGATCGCCTTTCTTGACCGGCACGCCCCAGTCCAGATCGCGGGTGATGCCGCGATCCTGCAGGCCGTCGCCGTCATGTAACCATTTCTTGGCGATCGAGGTGGTCAGGATCGGCCAATCGGTCTTGGAATCGATCCAGGCGTTTAGTTGATCCTTCATCGCGGATTGGCGCAGATACAGGTGTTTGGTCTCACGCACCTCCAGATCGGTTGACCCGGAAATGGCCGAGCGCGGCTCGATCAGGTCGGTCGGATCCAATTGCTTGGTGCAGTTTTCGCACTGGTCTCCACGTGCACGGTCGTACCCGCAGTTGGGGCAGGTGCCTTCGATATAGCGATCCGGCAGAAACCGTCCATCGGCGTGGGAATAGACCTGCTTCTCGCTCACTTCGCGGATCAACCCGGCGTCTTCCAGCTTGCCCGCAAAATGCTGGGTCAACGCTTTGTTCTGGGCGCTGGATGAGCGGCCAAAGTGATCAAAGCTCAGGCCAAAGCGCTGTGCGATATCGGCCTGCACACCATGCATCTCGGCACAGTAATCAGCGACCGGCTTGCCTGCCTTGGCGGCGGCCAGCTCGGCCGGAGTGCCGTGTTCGTCGGTGGCGCAGAGAAACATGACCTCATTCCCCCGGCCGCGTTGATACCGCGCATATAGGTCGGCAGGCAATTGCGAGCCGATCAGATTGCCGAGGTGCTTGATCCCGTTGATATAGGGGATCGCCGAGGTGATGAGAATCCGAGCCATGTTCCGTTTCCGCGTATGTAACTGCAGGCTCGTCTATCGTATGTCACTGCCCAGCAAAAGCCCGGCTTTTGCACGGATGCCACTTTCCGGCCCCAGGCACCGAAAAAACCCCGAAGAACGGATTTCCCGACTGCCGCTGTGTCACCATGTTAATTACCCATAGGTTGAAATATAGAATCACAACCTCTTGAAACTTTGTCATGACTCCCCATATTTACTGCATACCATCGTATACAATAACGGAGACAGCCCACTGATGTTCAGCTTTCTACTCGAGGGTGCATTTGTGCCCTTTACCATTGCGATTGCGCTGTTGTTTGGCCTTTTGGGGCTGGAACTGGTGGCGCTGTTGCTGGGTGGAAGCCTGATGGCGGGTGAGGGCGACGTTGACCTTGATCTGGTTGACGCTCCGGAATTGGACATCGGTGATTTCGAACTTGATCTGGACGCGGATGTCGATCTGGGTGAGTTCGAGCTGGCCGAGGTTGCGGCGGAAACGCCGGTTGTGACCTCGGACGGTCCTGCAAGCTGGCTGGGCTTTGGCAAAGTGCCTTTCATGATCTGGCTGGTGGTTTTGCTGGCTGGTTTCGGCCTGTCGGGCATCGGTCTGCAACTGGGCCTGCGTGATGTGATGGGCTTTGATCTGCCCTCATGGATGGCTGCGATCCCGGCCGGGGCCTTTGGCATCTGGTTTGCGCGTGGCTTTAGCGCGGTCTTTGCCCGCCTGCTGCCGAAAACCGAGACCGAGGCGATGTCAGAACGGATGCTGGCCCGCCGTCGCGGTTTCATCTCGCAAGGGACGGCATCCCGAGGCCGCCCGGCCGAAGTGCGGGTCATGGACCGCTTTGGCAATGCGCATTACCTGCGCGCTGAACCCCTGCAGGACAAGGATACGCTGGAACAAGGCACCGAAGTGCTTGTCCTGCGCGACCGACGGCGCGACCGGTTCGTTCTGGTCGGCTTGTCAAACTAACCAATTCAACAACCCCAAATCGGAGGATTTTGCATGGAACTTACATTCCTAGCCGTCACAGTTGTGACCATTTTAGCGGCCGTTATGTTCATTGGCCTTGTACTGGCCCGACTGTACCGCCGCGCAACCCGCGAGGTGAGCCTGGTGAAAACCGGTGCTGGCGGTAAGAAAGTCATCATGGATGGTGGCGTCATAGTCGTGCCGCTTTTGCACGAGGTCAGCCCCGTCAACATGAAGACCCTGCGTCTTGAGGTGCAGCGCAGCGCCGAGGCTGCTTTGATCACAAAAGACCGGATGCGTGTTGACGTCGGGGTCGAGTTCTATGTCTCGGTCATGGCCACTGAAGAGGGTATCGCACGCGCGGCCCAAACCCTGGGCGCCCGTACATTCGATGTTGAGCAACTGCGTGAGATGATCGAAGGCAAGCTGATCGACGGTCTGCGTGCCGTGGCTGCGCAGATGACCATGGACGGTCTGCATGAAAACCGTGCCGATTTTGTGCAAGAGGTGCAGAATGCCGTCTCCGAAGACTTGCTGAAAAATGGTCTGTCGCTGGAATCGGTCTCGCTGACTGCGCTGGACCAGACACCGTTCGAAGCGCTGGATGAGAACAACGCCTTTAACGCCGTGGGTATGCGCAAGCTGGCCGAGGTGATTGCGACCTCGAAAAAAGAGCGCGCGCAGATCGATGCGGATGCCGAGGTTGAAGTGCGCCGTGCTGCGATGGAAGCCCAGCGTCAGAAGCTGTTGATCGACAAGGACGAAGAGCAGGCCCGCATCGAACAGACGCAACAGATCGAAACCCTGCGCGTGGCGCAAGAGGCTGAGATCGCCGCGCGGACCGAGGACTCGGTGCGTGAAACCGAACGTGCCCGGATTGCCCGTGAAGAAGCCATTCGTGGCGCCGACATTGAGCGCGAGCGTAAAATCCGCGAGGCCGAGATCTCGAAAGAGCGCGAGCTGGAGGTTGCCGAGCAAGAGCGTCAGATCATCATCGCGCAGAAATCCGAAGAGGAAAGCCGCGCCCGTGCGTCTGCCGATCTGGCCCGCGCTGAGGCGACCAAAGCGACCGAAGCGGTGGTTACCGCCCGTCAGGTGGCCGAGGCCGAGCGTCAGAAGCAGATCGTGCTGATCGAAGCGACGCGTGAGGCTGAACGTCAGGCCACAGCCATCCGTCTGGCCGCCCAGGCCGAGAAAGAAGCTGCCGCCGACCGCGCCGAAGCCCGCCGTGAAGAGGCGCAAGCCGAAGCGGATGCGCTGAACATCCGCGCCGAGGCCAAGAAGAACGACATGCTGGCCGAAGCGGAAGGTAAGCGCGCGATTGTCGAGGCTGACAATGCCCTGTCCGTTGATCAGATCCGCCTGAAGGTTGATCTGGCCCGGATTGAAGCGATGCCGACGATCATTGCGGAAATGGTCAAACCTGCCGAAAAGATCGACTCGATCAAGATCCATCAGGTTGGCGGGATCGGTGCCGCCGGTGGTGGCGGAGGCGCCAATGGCGACAAGCCGGTGGTGAACCAGGCGCTGGATTCGATCATGGGTATGGCCGTGCAGATGCCCGCGCTGAAAAAGCTGGGCGAAGAGCTGGGCCTGTCGATGGAGAACGGTGTGGGCGGTATCGTCAACGGCGCGCTCGAGCCGACGGTTGATCCGGTGGAAGAGGTCGAGGTGGTCGACAAGGAACCACGAACCTAACACTAAAGAGAAAGGGCCGGGATTTTCCCGGCCCTTTTTCTATCGTTCCTCGCGGGATCGTTTCAGCAAGCGCCCGATGGTAAACGAGGTTCGCGGTGAATAGACATAGCTGGTGCGTTCCTCGGGTGTTGGCCGCGACCGCATCCGCGCCAGACCAAAGACGATCAGGAACACGTGGCCAAGCGCTACAAAGGCAAAAAGCGCGCCGGGTCCAAAGGATTGAATCAAAGTGGATGACACGTAAGGCGAGGCAATCGCACCCAGCGCATACCAGAACATCAGCGCGGCAGAGAGCTCGACCCGCTGTTCGGTTGTGGCAAAATCGTTGGCATGTGCGGATGAAACTGAGAAAATCGGGAAGGTCGTAAAGCCGAACAAACACGCGGCCAGCATGACGCCGACGGTTCCGGTGTTGCTGGTGGCCATGGTCACACCGCAGCTTAGGACGGCGGCTACCGAAAGCCAGATCAGTACCCAGCGCCTGTCGTATTTATCGGCCAGCCACCCCATCGGATATTGCGCCAACGCGCCGCCCAGCACGAAAGACGCCAGGAAAAACGCGATCTGATCGACGCCAAGCCCGACCTCTTGCCCGTAAACAGGGCCGACCATCCGAAAGGACGCCGAGCTTAACGCTGCAACCACCACCCCGGCCACCGCCAGAGGAGAGCTGTTCCAGGCCAGTTTCGGGCGCAGCCGCGGGGCGTCGGGCGTTTCGGGCTGGCTGGCGCGGGTCAGGGTCAGTGGCAACAGGGCAGCGCAGCACAGGATCGCCAGCAAGTTATATGAGACATATGATGCTGGTGGCAGAACTGCGATGATCAGCTGGGCACAGAGGGACGCGCCCATATCGACGATGCGATAGGTGCCCATGGCGCGCCCGCGCGTCTCATTCGTGACTTTTGCGTTCAGCCAGGCCTCGATCACTGTGTAGCACCCGGCGACACAGGCGCCTGACGCGATCCGAAGCATCGCCCAGATATAAGCGTTGTCCGTCAGGGTGTGCCCCAGCAACCCCATTGCGCCCAAAGCTGTGCAAACGGCAAATGCCCGCGAATGGCCGACGCTTCCCATCAGGCGCGGGGCCCACCAGCATCCCACAAAGAAGCCAACGAAATGGGCCGAGCCCAACAGACCAATTTGCCCGGTGGTGAAATTCAGGGTCAGGCCGGAAATCGCATCCAGCGGGCCAACGCCACCGGTGGACAGTTGAAGCAGAATGACGGAAAGAAATAGGGCGGCAAAGGAAATGATCGTGCGCATGATGGGCTCAGATTGCGATATTTCCAGCGCGGTGCGCGCGGCTTATCGACTTTGTGGCGTCGTTTTTGATCTATCCAGTCTTTTTGATCTTGGCCCGGATATCAAGGCCAACAGTTTCCTTTACGAGGTCGGAATAACCCGAGGCGCCAAATTCGTGACGGTTCAGTGAACCGCTGAGTTGGATGGAGAGGTTATTCAAGTTGTCTCGGGCGCTGCCGGGCGGGCGAAATATATTGGCGCGCAATGTGATTGGTCGCGTTACGCCACGCAAGGTCAGATCTCCTGTGATCTCGGCCCCGTTCGAGATACGTCCACCTTCGCCAAGCTGAATATCGGTCGAGGTGAAATGAATTGTGGGAAATCCTGTGGCGTCCAGAACCCCAGCGCTGAGCATCGGTTTGCGGGCAAAGGGCAGGTTGGTTCGCGCCTTGGCAACGTTCAGCGAAACATCCACCCGGCTGTTGGCCAGGTCGGTCATGTCAATTCGGATATCTGCAGATCGTATCGGCATGGTTCCGGACTGTGTGATTCCGGACAGCTCGAACGTAAAATCTAGGGAAGTGCCATTGCGGACCAGTTCATAGGGACGCAACCCGGCCAGAGCCGGGTGCGCAAATGGAAGGGCGGTCAACCCGGACAGTACAGCGCGCCTTGTCAGTTGGGTCATATCATGACCTCCTGCCTGCGGGGCCGCGATCGCCTTAGCAACATCAGCAGGATAGCGATGTTCAGCCCGTTCCAGAGGATGCCATTGATAAAGGCCAGTTGATAATTTCCGGTTAAGTCGTATATCCACCCGGACATCCATCCGCCCAGTGCCATGCCCATGATGGTCATCATCATGACAAAGCCAACGCGTGCTCCGGCCTCTTGCGGGGGCATATATTCACGTACGACCAGCGCATAGCTGGGGACAATGCCGCCCTGCGCCAGACCGAACATGAGGCTGATAATGTAAAGTGAGGCCATCCCGTCATAGGGAAGGAACAGAAATAGGGCGATACATTGCAGGAAAGAGCCGACCAGCAATGTCATCAACCCGCCCAGCTTGTCGGCGACCAACCCCGAGATCACTCGGCTGACCACGCCGCCCAGCAACATCAGCGAGAGCATCTCGGCCCCGACCGCCGGGCCATATCCGAGCCCGACGCAGTAGGACACGATATGGACCTGCGGCATCGACATGGCCACGCAACAGCCGATTCCGGCCAGACCAAGAACGTATTGCAAGCTGCGGGGCGATATTCCCACGCTGCGCGCGTTGATCTGCGCATTGGCGGCGGCGGTCTGATGGGCCTCGATCGGGACTTGCCGGCGCAGCAGCAGAGACAGGGGTATGACAACGAGCAGCGTTATGACCGCCAGCGTCAGATAGACCTGCTGCCATCCCTCACGTGCAAGGATGCCTGACAGAAGCGTTGGCCAGATCGCCCCGGACAGGTAGTTTCCGCTGGCAACCAACGCCACCGCAATCCCGCGGCGTTTCATGAACCAGTGTGAGATATCCGCGATCAGAGGGCCAAAACCAACAGCCGTGCCCAACCCCAACAGCAGATGGGCCAGTGACAAGAGCAGCATATTCGGCGCCCATGTTGCCAACAGATAGCTGACCGCGCTCAGAAGGGCGGCACCGATCAGTGCCTTGGTCACGCCCAACCGATCAACCAGTTGCCCCAGCCACATGTTCCCCAGTGCAAACCCGATCATCGACAAGACATAGGGAAATGAGGCTTCGGCCCGACCGGCGCTGAATTGCGCCTCGATCGCGGGCATCACGACGATTACCGCCCACATGCCCACATTCGCCACCGTAGCGATTGCGAGGGTGATCAGAAGGCGAAGCCAAGAATAGCGGCTGTCATGGATTGGATGGCTCATACCGGAACGCTAGGGTTGGATGTGGCACTTGGCTAGTCACAAGTGCTGTGAGCCGCGTAACTTATTCCCCCCAATACACATCTTGGGCTTTGATCCGCGTCAGGTTCAGCCCGGCATGTGGCTTGGTCTGGGTGGCCTGCCAGCTGACCGAGGGCAGGGCGCGGGCGCGACGGCGGGTCAGGGTCCAGCAGGGAACCCCGGCGTGATGATCCGCAGCCATGTGCCAGCGGGTTTCAACCCCCTGTGCGCCGCCATCGCCAGGGGTCAGTAGCAGGCCCAGCGGGGCTGGCCCCATCGTGCCGCCTTGTTCCGCGGCCAGATGCATCCGTCGGACCGGCGTCAGGCCGGGCGCCTCGGGCAGATCGCAGATCACCAGTGGGGTTGCCCCGCTGCGCAACGCTTCTTCCATGCACCACAGCAGATCCTCGGCATGGTTGGGGCGGGCAAACAGGAACCGAGCAGGATCGGCAAAGGCCATCATCCCGCCTGGGTGCAACTGGCTTGCCTCCCACGCGGGGGAAATCCACAACACCGGCCCCTGTGCCTGACCGGCCAACCACATGGCAAAGCTGCGCCGGGCGGGGCCGCAGGCCTCGTGCACGCGGGCCAGTTGCAGAGTGATCTGCGGATGGAGCTGCAGCCCCGCCATTTGTCGTGCAGGCTTGCGGCCAAGAAGATGTGTGGACATGCTATTACTCTAGCATGTTCTTATTATGTTCTCAATATCGAGAGGGCATCAGCGCGACAGGATCAGACGCCCATCCGCGAATTGAATATTCGAGAACCGGTGCAGGTAATCCATGCCCAGCAAGGACTGATCCAGCGCCCCTTCATTCACCCAGGCCGAGACATTGCGATCCGTGATCGGCCCCAGTTCAAGGCTGTCCAGCCGTATCGGGGCGGTGCGCACCTCGCCATTGGCCGTCAGGGCCCGCCCGAAATAGTTCAGCTGATCGGGGTCAACACCGATGCGTCTTGCATCCGCCTCGTTCAACACAATCTGGCTGGCGCCGGTATCGACCAAAAAGGTGATGGGTTCTCCGTTGACCAGAACCGGTAGATAGTAATGCCCGTCATAAGCGCGCGGCACTTCGATGCTTTCGCCGGTCACGGTCATCTGCGGGGCAGGGCCCACAGTGCTGCGGATATCGCCCCATAGTCCATAGGCGGCAATGATGCCGATAAAAATAAACACCCAGGCCAGAGCCTGTTGCAACGTTTTGTTCAGGCTTTGCCGGTTCTGAGAGATAAACCAGGCCACGACCGCTGCGCCCAACAATCCAAGATAGGCCAGATTTGCAATGCTGTCGCCGTCCATACCGCTACCTTACTGCGTCACTCGAATCCAATATGGGGATTTATGACGCAAATCCAAAGGCTTTTAGCCCATCCAAGATAAACTGAACTGACAAGGCCGCCAGCAGCATGCCCAACAGGCGGGTCAGCACATTCAGCCCGGTCTTGCCCAGAATTCGTGCCACCGCGCCTGAAGACAGGTAGGTGACGAACACCATCGCCACTACGATCAGCATCATGCCGATCACCACGGCCAGACCCTCTATGCCCGGATGCTGCCCGGCCAGCAGGATCATTGTGGCAATCGCGCCGGGTCCTGCAATCAGGGGAATACCCAGCGGAAATACCGAAGGATCAGGATGCTCTTCTTCTTCGGCGCTGTTTTCGCGCCGCTTGGTGCGCCGTTCGAACAGCATGTCCAGCGCTGTGAGGAACAACAGAACGCCGCCCGCAACGCGGAACGCCTCCATCGAGATGCCAATAAAGCCCAGAACCGCCTCGCCGAATGCGGCGAACATGGCCAGAATCCCAGCCGCCGTCAGACAGGCGCGCACCGCTATTGTATAGCGCGCATGCCGATCCATGCCTTGTGTCAGGGCCACAAAGATCGGCGTTTGTGCTGGCGGATCAATGACCACAAGCAATGTTGTAAACGAGGTTATGAGAAAGGCTGTATCCATCATGCTGCGGTCTCTGCCTGTTCCAACCGCTCTGCCGCAACCACCCAAAGCGCCTCGGCTTTTTGCATTGCCTCGACCACCTCGGCAAATTTCCGGTTCCAGGTCGCCAGGTCGTTGATCTTGTCGTCTTCATACAAACTGGGGTCCGCCAGTTTGGCCGAGAGCTTTTCGTGCATATCCGTCAATTTCTCGATCCGTTCCTCGCATTTGCGCAGATCGGCGCGCAGGTTCAGAACCGCCTCGCGCGATGGGCGTTTGGGCTTGGCCGTCAGCGGCTTTTCCTTAACAGGTTTGTCGCGGCCCAGCAGTAGGGACCGATAAGATTCCAGATCCCCGTCAAACTGTTTGACGGATCCGTCCGAGACCAGCCAGAGGTGGTCCGCCACCAGCGACAGTAGGTGCATGTCATGACTGACCAGCACCACGGCCCCGGAATAGGCGGTCAATGCCTCAACCAGCGCCTCGCGGCTTTCGATGTCCAGATGGTTGGTCGGTTCGTCCAGAATCAGCATATGCGGGGCGTCGATGGTGGCCAGCAGCAGCGACAGGCGCGCCTTTTGACCGCCGGACAGCCGCCCGACCTTGGTTTCTGCCTGATCGGCATTCAATCCGAACCCGGCCAAACGCGAGCGCCACTTGCCCGGTGCTTCATTCGGGCGCAATCGGCGCAGATGATCCAAGGGCGTCTCGTCCACATGCAGCTCATCCACCTGATGCTGTGCAAAATAGCCGATGCGCAGTTTGGTGCTGCGGCTCATCTTGCCAGCCATCAACGGCAGACGATCAGACAGCAGCTTGGACAGGGTCGATTTGCCCTGACCGTTCTTGCCCAGCAGCGCGATACGGTCATCCTGATCAATGCGCAGGTTCAGTTTGCGCAGCACCTCGGTCTCGCCGTATCCCGTCACACCGCCTTCGATCTGAATGATCGGGGGCGACAGTTCTTCGGGTTCTGGGAAGGAAAAAGCGCGCAGAGCAGCCTCTTGCGGGGTCGAGACCAACTGAATGCGTTCGATCATCTTCAGGCGCGACTGAGCCTGAACTGCTTTGGACGCCTTATAGCGAAAGCGATCCACGAAGCTTTGCAGATGCGCGATGCGCGCCTTGGCCTTGGTGTTTTCCGATTCCGCCTGTGCCAGACGTTCGGCGCGGCGTTCCGCGAATTTATCGTAAGGCACCGCGTAATAGGTCAGCTTGCGATCTTCCAGATGCAGGATTGACCCCACAGCGCGGTTCAGCAACCCGCGGTCATGGCTGATTATGATCACCGTGTGCGGATATTTCGCCAGATAGCTTTCCAGCCACAGCGCGCCTTCCAGATCCAGATAGTTGGTCGGTTCGTCCAGCAGCAACAGATCAGGCTGCGAGAACAGCACCGCTGCTAGCGCGACGCGCATGCGCCAGCCGCCGGAAAAGTCCGAACAGGGTTTCAGTTGATCCTCGTCATCGAACCCCAACCCTTTGAGGATCGAGGCTGCGCGCGCTTCGGCCGACCAGGCGTCTATATCGGCCAGCCGGGTCTGAATATCGGCGATGCGTCCGGGGTCCGTGGCACTATCGGCTTCAGTCATCAGTGCGCTGCGCTCGGTATCGGCGGCCAGAACGGTATTGATCAGTGAGGCATCGGACGAGGGCACCTCTTGCGCCACGCCACCAATACGCGCCCGTTTCGGGACAGCGATACTACCCGATTCCAGCGCCAGTTCCCCCCGGATCAAGCGAAACAGCGTGGTCTTGCCGGTGCCATTGCGCCCCACTAGTCCAACCTTGTGGCCATCGGGGATGGTTGCGCTTGCGCCCTCGAACAAAGGGCGGCCTTCAACGGCATAGGTGATGTCTTGAATCCGTAACATATGCTGCTCTTAGCAGAGCCGTTATGCCGCCGCCAGCGGCTTGCATGTTCAACCGGCATTCGATGTGTTAGCGCTGATTTGCCTGAAGTTTTCACACGGTTCCATCATGCATACAGCCCGAACACCTCCGTCGTTGGTCACGCTGGTCTTTGCCACGGCGTTGTCGGTACTGACGCTGAATATGTTCCTGCCATCGCTGGCGCATATGAGCGCGGACTTTCAGGTGGATTACGGCCTTATGAATCTGGCGGTTGCGGGATATCTGGCGGTTTCTGCTGTGCTGCAACTGATCATGGGTCCTCTGTCGGATCGATATGGGCGCAGGCCGGTCCTGTTGATCTGCATGTCGATCTTCGTGGTCGCATCCATCGGCTGTGTGCTGGCTGGGTCAATCTGGGTGTTTCTGGGTTTTCGCCTCGTTCAGGCTGTGGTTGTCGCCGGGTCTGTGCTGTCCAGCGCCTCAATCCGAGACCGCTATCCCCCCAACGAGGCGGCCAGCAAGCTGGGCTATGTCGCAATGGCTATGGCGCTGGCGCCAATGCTGGGACCGATGTTGGGCGGCGCGTTGGACATGCTGTTTGGCTGGCGCTCGGGGTTTGTTCTGTATTCCGTACTTGGCACCGGTCTGCTGGCTTTGCTGTGGTTTGATATGGGAGAGACCAATATAAACCGCGCCCCAACATTCGCGGCGCAGCTGAAGGAATATCCGCATCTGTTCCGCGCCCGAAGGTTTTGGGGTTATGCCCTATGCGCGGCATTTTCGATCGGCGGCTTTTTCAGTTTTATCACCGGTGCACCGTTGGTTGCAGCTGCTTGGTTTGATCTGAGCCCCGCGATGCTGGGTCTTGGGATCGGCATTATCACCGGCGGGTTCATGGTCGGGAATTTTGTCACTGGCCGATTGGCGGCGCGGACGCAGTTAACAACGATGATCCTGATAGGGCGGAATGTGGCCACGGCAGGGCCGCTTTGCGGGCTGCTTCTGTTTTGGGTCGGGCTTGGTACGGTTTGGGTCTTTTTCGGCTCGGCCATCTGTGTCGGTTTCGGCAATGGACTGACCAACGCCAATGCATCGTCGGGCGTGATGTCGGTTCGTCCCAAACTGGCAGGCAGCGCGGCGGGCCTGTCAGGTGCAATGATCGTTGCGCTGGGGGCGGTTCTGACCACGATCACCGGCGCCTTTGTCAGCCCGGAAAACGGACCCTTTCTTGTGCTTGGCATGATGTGCGGGTGCAGCTTTATCGGCCTTCTGGCCGTGCTCTATGTTCGTAGGATCGACCGTCTGGACCCGTTGCCCGGCACATTGTGACCGGCAAAGCGCCGGAGCAGGGCATCATAACACTTTTCATAAGCTACAGACCATGATACGCGGCCCGCGATGGATTTCGGCGCGGGCCCCGCGCCCTATTTTAAGGAGAGGCCGACATGGCACTGGAACGCACATTCTCGATCATCAAACCCGATGCAACCCGCCGCAACCTGACTGGCAAGATCAACGCCAAGTTTGAAGAGGCCGGTCTGCGCATCGTAGCGCAAAAGCGCATTCACATGACCAAAGCACAAGCTGGCAAGTTCTATGACGTCCACGCCGAGCGCCCGTTCTATGACGAACTGTGCGAATTCATGTCGTCCGAGCCGGTTATTGTACAGGTTCTGGAAGGCGAAGGCGCCATTGCCAAGAACCGCGAAGTCATGGGCGCAACCAACCCCGCAGATGCGGCCCCCGGCACCATCCGCGCTGAGTTCGCTGAATCGGTTGGCGAGAACTCGGTCCACGGTTCAGACGCACCGGAAACCGCAGCGGTTGAGATCGCCTATTTCTTCTCGGGCATCGAACTGGTCGGCTAATCTGTTTTAAGATCAAGCCTATAAAGCCGCTCCCGGGGTCGGGGGCGGCTTTTCCTATGCGGGTTTCAAGTCGTCCGAAGATATCCGGACGCCGATCGCATCCAAGTCGGCGATCATCTTCGTTTGCGGCGCAGTGCTGTTGCTGGCTTTGATTGCGTCGAACCTTTGCCGCAGGGCCTTTTTCTCTTCGCCTTTGCAATCGTTCCAGGGGCGGCCTTGCAGCCCCATCACCAAAACATAATAGCCGATGAAATGAGGGCGCGATCCTGCCTGCAAAAGTTTTGCATAGGCCGCGTCGGGGCCTATCTCGCGCAGTTGCTGGGCCGAGTGGATACCGGCACGCGCACAAGCCTGTTCATAGGCCGGGCCGAGATTACGGATAGTTGAGATCGGGTCAGACATAATCGACGTTTTAACCGGTGTCAGAATTACTGTCACCCGATCCTTTTTTACCTTTGCGGTTCATGATTACCGGATCAGGGTTTGCGCGAAAGACGAATAGTAGCTTCAAGGCCCGGATCACAGTTGCGGGCGTCGAACATGCCTTTGTGCATATGCGATATCGCTGCGACCAAAGCCAGGCCCAGACCTGCATTGCGCTCGGTCCGGGCGGGATCAAGTGTCACAAAGGGCATCTGCAGGCGGGCCAGATCGTCCTGTGGTACACCGGGGCCGTGATCCCGCACGCTGAGGTTGGTATACAGGCCGTCATCCGCAATATTGATCGTGATGGTCGAACCATCAGGCGCGTATCGCAGAGCATTTTCTAACAGGTTGGACAGTGCCTGAGACAAAAGGGGGCGGTGGCCGGGAAGGGGGGCAGTTGACCCTGTAACTTCAAGTGTTACGCCCTGATCCGTGGCAACCGGATCATAGAGCTCGACCACGTCCGCCACGAGTTGCTTAAGGTCGACATCTTCGAACTGCTCTCGCCCGACACCTGCTTCGGCACGCGAAATCTCAGTCAGTTGGCCCAGAACCCGCAGGACATGATCAACCTCGGTCGTCGCGCGCGCGATGTCGATTTCGCGATCCTGTTCGGATTTGCGGCTATCTGACAGGGATTCGACCCGCTGTTTCAACCGCGACAAAGGAGAGCGTAGATCATGCGCGATCGAATTCGAGGTCGTCCGTAGATTGCTGACCAACTCCTCGATCCGGTCCAACATCGTATTGAGCGTACCTGAAACTTGATCGAATTCATCACCGGTCCCGCGCAAGGGCATCCTGCGCGACAGGTCGCCTGAAACGATATTTTCTGCGGTCGAGGCGATGTCAGACAAGCGCGAAAAGACGAGCCTGGTAAACAGCCAGCCTGTCAGGACGCTCAGCGCCAGCGCGATTGCCAGCGCGAAGCCGACCGAGCGTAAAAGAACACGGTCAAACTGCTGTCGTGCCAACGCATCCCGCCCGACAAGCAGGCGTTCTCCGCCCGGCAGACGAATGGATGCAGCCGAGATTGGCACCAGCTGTTCGCTGTCCGAGCGTCGCAGCTCAAGTTGGACCCAACCACTTCCGGCAGTGATGTCATCGGGCCATTGCCTCAGGTTGCCAGCCAATTTCGACCCGTTGCGGTCGGTCAATAAGTAGAGGGCATCCCGTTCAGAGGCGGTGGGAATACGGCGTTCGATGGCTGTCAGCAAACCGATGAGCCCGCGCCTTTCGTATTCATCGGCCAGACCGGTCAATTCCGCGGAAACCACCGAGCGGGTTTCGCTTTCGATACTGCGATTTGCGGTGACATAGACAAGGGCCAGCACGGTGGCTGTCAGCAATGTGCTCAGAACCATGCTGGCCAGAACCAAACGTGTTCTGGAATTATTGAACGAAAGCCGCAGGTTATCCATCAGATATCATGTAACCTGCGCCCCGGACTGTTTCAATCAACGGGATCTCTCCGCCTTCATCCAATTGGCGGCGCAGTTTCGAGATATGGACGTCAACCACATTGGTGTTCGGGTCGAAATGATAATCCCAGACACCTTCCAGCAACATAGTGCGTGACACCACGCGGTTCTTGCGTCTCAGGAAGAACTCCAAAATCTGAAATTCACGCGGTGTCAGGGTAATCTCTCGCCCGTTGCGAGTGACTTTGCGGGTCAGCAAATCCATATCCAGATCGCGGCAGGTCAGGGTCGGGTTTTCCTCAGATTCCTGCGGGCGTCTTAACAGAGCTTCGATCCGCGCATGCAGTTCCTGAAAAGAGAACGGTTTGACCAGATAATCATCTGCACCGGCCCTCAGGCCTTTGACTCTCTCATCGACCGCGCTCATTGCGGTTAACATCAGAACCGGAGTTTTCAGACCCGCGGCGCGCATGGATTTGATCAGTGACAGGCCGTCTAGACCGGGCAGCATTCGGTCCAGAACGATGGCGTCAAAGCCACCATCTGTGGCGTGATACAGCCCTTCGCGCCCATCCGCGGCCTGTTCGACGACATATCCTTCCTCGCTGAATCCTTTTGCTATGAATTCCCGGGTGTCTTCATCATCTTCAACGATCAACAGGCGTCGGCTCATGATCTGAAATCCTTTCTACCGGAACTTAAACACAATTTTTCAAACAAAGTACAAGATTTGACCGGTTTAGATGCCGGGTGCGTCGTTGCGCACCCGGCTGCTCCGGCAGATTGCGGACAATTCAATCATGCCAGAGAGGCGCCCGCCAGATCTCCCCATCACGTGGCGCGCGCAGGTGTTCGATCAGGCGATTTCCACCGCAACAAAGATCTGGTTGCCGCCACGGTTGATCAGGACAAGCGCGGGATCGGTTTTTTCGCTATCCAGCGCTTCTTTCAGCGCGTCAGGTGTGGCCGTATCCTGGTTGCCCAGCTTCACGATCACGTCGCCACGCTGAAGACCGGCTTTTGCTGCAGGGCTGTCCGGTTTCAGGTCCGTGACGATCACACCGTCAATATTCTCGGCCACGCCCAGTTCCGCACGATTGGTTTCTGTTAGTGGTGCAACGGTGACGCCCAGGGCGGTGCCCGAAATGCCTTCATCCACTGACTTGTCCATTTCGGCCGATGCGGACTGATGTTGTCCAATCGTCAACTTTATGTCTTGCTCACTGCCGTTGCGTAAAACTGTAAGCGTGCTTTCTGTTCCAACCTTGGTAGTCCCGACAAGGATCGGCAGGTCGCTGCTGGACGCGACGGGTTCGCCGTTAAAGGTCAGGATGACGTCGCCCTGTTCCAGGATGCCTTCGGCAGGGCTGTTGGCAACAACGTCCGAAACCAATGCGCCGTTAGAGGCATCAATTCCCATCGCCGCAGCGATCTGAGGGCTGACATTCTGGATTGACACACCCAGCCAACCGCGGCTGACCTGGCCATCATCGCGCAGATCCGCGGCAATATGGTCCACAATGTTCGACGTGACGGCAAAACCCAACCCGACCGACCCACCGCTCGGGGAATAGATGGCCGAGTTCACGCCGATAACCTCACCATCCATGTTGAACAGCGGGCCACCGGAATTGCCTTTGTTGATGGCCGCATCCGTCTGGATGAACTCGGCATAAGGTCCCTGCGAAATATTGCGGTCCTTGGCCGATACAATCCCGGTCGTCACGGTCGAGCTGAGGCCAAACGGGTTTCCGATGGCGACGACATCCTCGCCCACACGGATTACATCGCTATTGCCAAGCTCTACGGCCTGAAGTGGCTCGCCCGCGTCGATCTTGAGAACCGCGATATCGGTCAACGGGTCGGTACCGATCACCTCAGCCTCAAAAGTTCGGTCATCATTCAGGCGCACGGTCACGGTCGCGGCATCGTCGACCACGTGATGGTTCGTAATGATGTACCCGGCTTCATCCAGTACAAAACCTGACCCCAAACCCTGAGACGGACCACGACGCGGGGCATCGAACCCTTCAGGCACGCCAAAGCGTTTGAAGAATTCACCGAATGGTTGGCCTTCGAAATCAAACTGCTGTCCATTTTCCGGGCCCTTGGCGGCGTTTTGTTCCGCGATGATGGTCACGACAGAAGGTGACACGCTCTCAACTAAATCAGCCAGCGCTTCGTCAGCTTTCGAGGGCAGGGCGGTCGTCGCCAATAATGCCGCACTCAGCGCTGAGACGCCTATCCAGTTTGATGTGCGTGGCATAAGAAGAGAGGATTTACGGATGCTCATTTTGGTCTCCTGATTGAAGCACGCGACACTGGCCGCGCCTTGGATCAAGAGATGCTGCATCAGTCTGTGACTTTCCTGATTGGTTGGTTAATAAATCTTAATTTTGCCACAAACGAGAGGCTCTATCCCGGCGTCGGGTGGCAAAGATTCGCGGAAATCTTCCGAATCATAAGGTGAGAATCGGTGGATTGTTGCCTGTTCGGCAGTCAAATGATGATTTTAGTTGAATTAAATCTGTTTGATAAACAAAACGAGCTCTCAGAAATTGATGGATTTATGACACAGCCATTGGTTGTGAGTGGATCTGGTCTCATAGGCTGAATTTGCCGGAAACATATCATATTATGAACATGTTATATATATGGTCTGTGATAAATTGAGAGTACTTGCTTTTAGATTTTCACGGACGAACAACCTATAGTAGAAATGCATTGAGGGAGATGTTGCGTAAAAACCAAACTGAAACATCAGAAAATGCAAGTTTAGGCCAATTTTACGTTGTTTGAGAGCATCTGATAGGTGACGATGGTCTTGCCCAAGCGAAGGGAAGTCGGCGGCACTAGGGGGTGCCAACGGCTTGTCACAGTCTCTGGAAGCGCTGAGCGGCATGTTAACGAGGGGGTCTTGTTTAGGTTCGGTTGCGGAATATTCGGAATGCCTAGTGTGTTCTGGACGCGCTTTCAGGATCAGTGAAAAGTGGTAGTCCTTAATTGGGTAACCGGCCCGGTCTTCATTGACCGGGCCGTACTCGTTTTAACTGTTGCGATTTTTTGTCCAGATATCCCATGCTTCGGGCGTGTCCAGATCCAGCACGGCATGTTGGCCGGGGAGCACACATAGATGGACCTTGTCCCGATGGTCCCGAACCACAGATTGTGCGCCTTCGTCTCCGGTCAGGCGGCTGATTTGATCAAACAGGAGACGGCTGAAAATCACAGGGTGGCCAGGCTGTCCTGACGCGGTCGACCCGCGCCAGATCAGCTTGTCCGGATACGCCTTAGTCGCCTTGATCAGCGTCTGAAGGTCATCCAGAGTGATTTCAGGCAGGTCAGCTAGCAGAACCATGACGGCTTCGGCCTCTGGCCCAACAGCGGACAGAGCCCCTCGTAAGCTGGCATTCATACCTTCCTCCGCATCTGCGATTTCGACCAGATGCAGGTCCAGCCCTTGCAACACGTCGTACCTGGGATGAGGTTTGGACGGCAGGGCAACAATAACCGACGATGCGGCCCGTGCTGTCTGGGCGGAACGGAGCAGCAGCGGGCAGCCATCAATCTCTTGCAGCAGCTTATCTGCGCCTCGCATACGCCGGGATTGTCCGGCGGCCAGAAGGATGATGGGTATTCGCGTCATGCGCCGACAATGCAGACGTATGAAAGCAGTGTCATCCCCTCATACGCGCGCCATCGGCGTCGAATAACGGTTCTGAGATCACACGTGCCTTGCACAACTGGCCAAGTATTTCGATTTTTACTTCCAGCCCGTCCACAGCGCGGTCTGTTGGCAGAAACCCCATGGCAATGGACTTGCCTGCATAGTGTGAATAGCCACCCGAAGTGCAGAACCCGGCGACTTTTCCGTCCAGCCAAATCGGCTCATACGCGTTGACATCAGCGTCCTCGGCATCGACCTCGAACGCGACCAGCCGACGGGCAGGGCCTGAGGTGCGTTCCGCCTCGGCAGCTGCGCGGCCAATGAAATCGGCGTTCTTAGAGAATGAAATGAACCGATCCAGACCGGTTTCCGCGGCTGTGTAATCAGGCGAGAATTCTCGCATCCAGGAGCCAAAGAACTTGTCCAGACGCAGGCTCATCATCGCGCGCATGCCAAATGGAACGATGCCGTGTTCTTGCCCGGCCAGCCATAATGTCCACCACAACTGCCTTTGTGCCATGGGATCGCAGTAGATCTCGTACCCCAAATCGCCGGTATAGCTGACGCGCTGGACGATACATTCGGCCATCCCAACGGTCATGCGGCGCAGATCGAGGAACCGAAATCCGCTCAGGTCATCACGGGTGCAGGCCGCCAGAACCTGCGTGGCTTTTGGGCCGGCGATCTGGAACCCGTTCTGCCGATCGCTGATGTTTTCGACAGCTACGCCATCCTGCGCATTTTGCAGGAACCAGCGCATGTGAAACGCCTGAGAGCCGTAGGAGGCGGTTAGGCGGAACTCGGTCTCATAAAGACAGGAAACGGTAAAATCACCGATCAGCTTGCCCTTTGGTGATAGCATCGGGGTTAGCGACACGCGGCCCGGTTTCGGGATTCGGCCCGCCATGATCCGATCCAGCCAATCACGGGCAGCAGGTCCAACAATGCGGTATTTACCAAAATTGTGCACTTCGTTGATGCCAACACCTGATCGCACGGCCCGAACTTCGCGCCCGGTGGCATCGAATGCGTTGGATCGGCGGAACGAGGGCGTTTCATAGCCCGGTTCATCCCCTTGGGCAAAGTAATTGGGCACCTCAAGCCCGTATTGCTGACCCCACACAGCACCAAGATCGGTAAAGATATCATACATCGGCGTTGTGCGGGCTGGGCGGGCTGCCGGCAATTCCTCGTTCGGATAAGAGACGCTGAACCGCTTCTGATAGTTCTCGATGACCTTTGGACGGGTATAGCCCGGGCTGATCCAATCCCCGAACCGCGCCACGTCCATCGCAAAGACGTCGCGCTCTGGCTCACCCTCAATCATCCATTGCGCCAGTGTCAGACCAACGCCGCCGCCCTGGCTGAACCCGGCCATCACGCCGCAGGCCGACCAATAGTTGCGCAACCCCGGAACCGGCCCGACCAGAGGATTGCCGTCCGGTGCAAAGGTAAACGGCCCGTGGATCACCGATTTCACACCAGCCTCGGCCAGAACAGGAAAGCGGCGATAGGCGAATTCAATACTATCGGTGATCTTGTCGAAATCATCGGGAAGAAGCTCGTGACCGAAATCCCACGAGGTGCCGTCGACAGCCCAGGGCCTGCAGGTTTGTTCATAAAAGCCGATGCACAGACCGCGTCCCTCTTGCCGCAGATAGCTTTCGCCGGCGGGATCCATGACATGGGGATGTTCGCCGCCTGCGTCGATAATTGCCTCGATTTGGGGGATCGAGTCGGTGACCAGGTACTGATGTTCCATCGGATGCAGCGGGAAATAGACACCGGCCATGGCGCCAACCTCGCGCGCCCAGAGCCCACCAGCGTTGACCACATGTTCAGCATGAATCGTGCCCTTGTTGGTGACCACATCCCAGGTGCCATCGGCGCGCTGATTTGTTTCGTGCACCATGCACTGGGTTTCGATTGTTGCGCCGCCCATCCGCGCCGCTTTGGCATAGGCATGGGTGGTTCCGGACGGATCAAGATGCCCGTCCAGCGGATCATAGAGCGCGCCGATGATGCCGTCGGTATTGGTGATCGGTGCGATTTTCCTTATCTCTTCAGGGCCCACGATTTCGGTCTCTAACCCCATAAAGCGGTGCTTGGCACGTTCGGCCAGGAGCATGTCAAACCGGTCGCGGTCATCGGCCAACGTTATGCCGCCAACGTGGTGCAGGCCACAGGACATGCCGGTGATCTCTTCCAGCTCTTTATACAGCCGGATCGTATAGCCTTGCAGTGCGGCCATATTGGTGTCGCCGTTCAACGTGTGGAAACCACCCGCCGCGTGCCAGGTCGAGCCACTGGTCAATTCGGACCGCTCCAGCAGCATCACATCCGACCAGCCCAGCTTGGTCAGGTGATAAAGAACCGAACACCCGACAACGCCGCCACCGATTACAGCTACCTGAGTTGTTGTCTTCACGTCACAGTCTCCCCTTGCGATATAGTCAAAGCCTGCAATCGCAGAACCAGGGATACTGTTCCGTTCACGACATAGGCTGTCGCGGCGAGAGGATCAGAGGGGACGGATCTTCAGCTCTGTGATCCTGTTGCCTTCGCGCGCGACGACTTCGAACCTGAACCCGTGGAACGAGAATACCTGACCTGTAATCGGAATCATCTGCGCTTCGTGGATGACCAGACCGGCCACGGTATTGGCCTCTTCGTCGGGCAAAGACCATTCCATCGCGCGGTTTACATCGCGGATCGTCATGGCGCCTTCAACAAGGTACTGGCCGTCTTCGGTTCGCGTTACCGGGACGTCCTCATCAATATCAAACTCATCAGCAATCTCGCCGACGATTTCTTCGAGGATATCTTCAAGCGTGATTAGACCCCTGAGTGAACCATATTCGTCGACCACCAGCGCAAAATGGCTATGCATCCGCAGGAATTCCCGCATCTGATCGTCCAGAGTGGTCGTTTCAGGCACAAAATAAGGGGCGTTCGCTACCTTTGAGACATCGAACTCTTTCAGTCGGTTGTTTTCACGTTCGCTGCTTCCTGCATGAGCATACATAGCGCGGAACAGGTCTTTGGCGTGAACAACCCCAACGATGTTTTCTGGTTCGTCCCTAAAGACAGGCAGGCGTGTATGGGGGCTTTCAAGGCATTGTTTCAGGATCGCCTCGGGAGCGTCATCCGCATCAACCATCTCGATATTCGAACGATGGAGCATGATCTCTTCAACCGCACGTTCACCCAGATCCAAAGCGCCCAGAATGCGGTCACGGTCTTCCTTCTCGACCACGCCTTCGGAATGGCCCAAATGCAGGGCCCCAACGATTTCGTCGCGCACGGCCAGAATGTTGCTATCCGGGTCGATCTGTACACCGAAGAGGCGTAAAACTCCCCGTACCAATAGGCGTACGGCCGAAACGACCGGTGAGAATAGGGTGACAACCACGCTGATGATCGGAGCAACGGCGGATGCCGCTTTTTCCGAATTGGTTATGGCATAAGTCTTGGGCAAAACTTCAGCAAAAATCAGAACCAGCAAGGTCATGACCAGGGTTGCCAACGCTACGCCGCTTTCGCCAAAGAGGCGCGTGAACATCGCTGTGGCCAACGAGGCCGCAAGAATGTTGACCAGATTGTTGCCCAGCAAAACCGATCCGATCAGCCGTTCGTTGTCGTCGGTGATGTCCAGCGCCTTCTGCGCCCCGCGCGACCCTTTGTCCGCCTGCGCCCGCAGCTTGCCGCGTGACGAGGCCGTCAGAGCCGTTTCAGAACCCGAGAAAAACCCCGATAAGAAGAGCAATAGCAATATGGCACCGGACGTAAGCCAGAATGTGCCGTCGATCAGAGAAGTTGAGGGTTCCATCGGTCCTTAGCTGCTTGTGTTTCTGCGTCTGTTATGGGGGCGCGGCTTGACTGGATCAAGGAGTTAGCCCTTTTCAACTGGATCTTTAGCTAATGGGTGATGCTGCAACACCAGTTCAGCCAGCCGTTCTTCCAGGACATGAGTATAGATTTCTGTGGTCGCCACATCCGCGTGACCAAGCAATGTTTGGATCGATCGCAAATCGGCACCGTTGGCAAGAAGATGTGTCGCAAAAGCGTGACGCAAGGTGTGAGGTGTAACCTTTTCGGGCGAAACCCCACCGTGAACCGCCAGTTCCTTGATCAGATGATAGAACATATGCCGTGTCAGATGCCCGGCCTTGCCACGTGAGGGAAAAAGAAATCGGGAACTCTGCCCACCCTTTGTAACACGCTTTTCCTCAGTCTCATCCCGAGCCGCCAACCATGCCGAAAGCGCCTGTCGAGCCGGAGGGGACAGTGGAACCATCCGCTCTTTGCCGCCTTTTCCCAATACCAAGAGCATCCTCGGATCGCCGCGCGCCGATGACACCGGCAACGATACCAGTTCAGTGACACGCATCCCGGTGGCATACAGGATTTCCATCAGGCAGGTATTGCGCAGCTTTTCGATGTTGTTTCGCCCGCTTTCGCGCGCAGCAACCAATAACCGGTCCACCTCGGATACATCCAGAGTTTTCGGCAGCCGCTTTGGCCGTCCTGGGCCTTTGATCTTGATCGCGGGGTTTGTCGAACGCCAGCCTTCCTCGAATGCGAACCGATAAATCTGTTTTATGGCAGACAAACGGCGGGCGCGGGTGGATTGAGCCAATCCCTGTGCGTCGCAACTGATCAGGTAATCCTCAACCTGCTTGGCGTCGGCCTCGGCAAACCCAATTTTCCGGCGCCGCAGCCAGGCCGCAAAATCCTTGAGATCGCGGCCATAGGCAACAAGCGTATTTTGGGCAGCGCCTAACTCGGCGGCCTGTGCTTCCAGAAAGGTCGAAATCCAGATTTCGTCAGAGCCCGGAGACGTCATGATCACTTGCCCTGCAGGATCAGCAGGTTCAGCGCGGCGCGGCGCGCGGTATCTTCTAGACCGACCCGGCGCAGGGTTGCCATGGCAGCTGTCAGGTCGACCAGATTTCCCCGCGAGCCATGGGCAAACAGAACCATCGTCTCGAGCAGCGCTTCGCCCAGGCGGCCTTCGTCCAGCATGTTGCTGATATCGGTCGGCACCGGTGCCGCCCATGCGAACCCCTCCGCAATGGCATCCGCCAGCGGTGAAGGGGAGGGTGCGCGACCGGGATCACCTTGGGCCAGCGCCGCCAGGAACTGACCTTCTTCTGAACTGTCCGGAGACGACAAGGCCGCTGTTTCATAGAGGTCTGACAGCAACAGAACGCGCCAGCGCAGAGCCTCGGCCTTGGGGTCCTGCAGCTTGATCTGTGACAGGCGTCCGGCGAAAAGTTCGGCAAAGGGCACTTCCAGACCGACATTGCGCATCTGCCCCCAGACCACCGGCAGCGTTTTGGCGATCTTGGCCGGATTGCCCGAATCCAGCGCCTTTTCGAACCGCTGTATCGACGATACTCGATCCCATACAGCACCAGACGCCGCCGGAGACCGCTCTGTATAGAGCCCGAGCAGTTGATTGGGCGTCAGCGCGCCGACGCGGGTCAGCCGTTCTGCGGCTTCGACCTGAGCCTTCCAGCCCGCAACATCCCGCAGATCCGCATTTGCGAAGACGCGGGGCAAAGCAGCCGAGGGCAAACGTTCGCCAATAGCTTCGAACAAGCGGAACATCAGGGGCGAGGGGTCGTCCGGTTGCGGCAGATACTCGGCGTCTTCGTACAGTTCAGGGCTTAGAAACCTGTCCAGAACCTCCAGCTCTTGTGGTGCCAGAACCTGTAGGGCATGGGCTGCCTCAAGCGTGAGAGCGGCCGAGTCCCAATCCCCACGCCGGGCCTTGCAGAAAATCTGAGCGGCATAGTCCCGTGACAAATGCGGCTGAGCAATCAGCGCCGTGCAACTGCGATCTTCATCCCCGGTCAGAAGGGTGGCGTCGAACCAGCGTTGAAACCGGTCAAGACTGTTCGTCGGGCCTGCCAGCTGTACCAATGATTGCGTGGGGTCCGCAGCGCCAAGATGCATGAGGCGGTCGAGCCGCGCCAAAAGCAAAATCTCTTCCCCTTTACTGGACGTCGGTGCCCGAGCTTCGGTTAAAAGCAACGTGAACAGCAAACGCTGCATTGCAGGGTTGTACTTGACCGGGACGCTTTCGATCAGTTCGGACAAGCGTTGGGGATCGCTGTTCTGCCACATGTCGACAGGCAATCCTGTGACAGTCGAAGCAACCAGGCCCAGGGGTTGTGACAATGCCTGAAGCGGGGTCACAAGAACATCGGGCTGACCGCCGGGCTGCGCCACGGGTGGCTCAAGCAAAACCGTCCCCGGAAGGTTTTCCGGAGGATTGGCCAGCCATTCAATAACAGAAAGGGGTTCCTGCTGCGCCTGCGCTGTTCCTGCAAGAAACAGTGCAACCACCGCCACTTTATTCGACATTCAGTATTACCGGCTCCCTGACCTCGCTTTGCGGCGCAGAGAAATCTGCACCAAAAAACTCACCCAGGTAGACATATCCCACCAGCCCGATGAAACACAGGCAAATCAGATATATCAGGAACTTGATCAGACGGCCCATGGTCAAACGCTGCCTCAATTTTCTCTTTTGACCAAGTTATAACTGGCATTTTTCCTAAGATCACGTCATTCACGATGAAATGAGCGAAATTAAGCATAACACCCATGCGGCATCTGCCGTTTCGGACTATACACTGCACAAAACAGTGGTGCTTGTAGGTATGATGGGGGCCGGAAAGACCGCCGTAGGCCGCGCTTTGGCCGCTCGGTTACGGGTTCCTTTCCTCGATAGCGATGCCGAAATCGAATCAGCGGCCAACATGACCATCCCCGAGATATTCGAGCGTGATGGCGAAGCCTTTTTTCGCAGCAAGGAAAGCCAGGTCATCGGGCGGCTTTTGGTCGAGGAAAAAGGTATCCTTTCTACCGGCGGCGGTGCCTTTATGACCGAACAAAACCGCGACATGATCACTCAACGCGGGGTGTCCGTTTGGTTGCGCGCCGATTTGGGTGTGTTGTGGAACCGCGTTCGTCACAAGGATACGCGCCCGCTTTTGCGCACCGAAAACCCGTTTGCGACCCTTCGTGCATTGTACGATCAGCGTGTTCCGATCTATGAACGCGCCGATCTGGCGGTTTCGTCCGACGGGGATGTCTCGATTGAAGATATGGTAGAGCGTGTCGTCAAAGCTCTGATGACGCGACCTGATGTTTTGGAACGGAATTAGATGCACCAAACCGTACATGTTGAGCTTGGGGATCGGTCCTATGATGTCGAGATCGGCCCCGATCTGCTTACGCAGGCCGGTCAGCGCATAGCGCCTTTGCTACCGCGACCCAAAGTAGCGGTTCTGACCGATGAAAACGTGGCGAGCCTGCATCTTGACGCGTTGCGGGATGGGTTGGCCAGCGCAGGGATCGAAATGTCCGCATTGGCGCTGCCCGCGGGCGAAGCGACCAAAAGCTGGCCGCATTTTGAGCGTGCGGTCGAATGGTTGTTAGCCGAGAAAATCGAGCGGCGTGACGTGGTGGTTGCGCTCGGAGGTGGTGTTATAGGTGATCTCGCCGGATTTGCCGCGGCCGTTTTGCGCCGGGGCGTACGGTTTGTTCAGATACCAACTTCGCTGCTTGCGCAGGTCGACAGTTCGGTCGGCGGCAAAACCGGGATCAACGCACCGCAGGGCAAGAACCTGATTGGCGCATTTCATCAACCCTCACTGGTGCTGGCGGATACTTCGGTTCTGGGCACAATGACCGACAGGGATTTCCTGTCCGGTTATGGTGAGGTCGTAAAATACGGGCTGTTGGGGGATGCGGCATTTTTTGAATGGCTTGAGGGCCATGGCCCCGATGTCTCGGGCGGGGATATGGCCGCGCGGGTTCGGGCCGTCACCCGATCCGTTCAGATGAAAGCCGACATCGTCGCTCGTGATGAGACCGAACAGGGGGATCGCGCCCTGCTGAATCTCGGGCATACGTACTGTCATGCGCTTGAGGCTGCTACCGGGTATTCTGATCGTTTGCTGCATGGAGAAGGCGTTGCGATTGGATGCGCACTGGCATTCGAACTGTCGGCGCGACTTGGATTATGTTCGCAAGAGGACCCAAGCCGGGTTCGGGCACATCTGCGTGCGATGGGCATGAAAACCGACATTTCCGATATCCACGGGGATTTGCCCGACGCCGAAGCGCTGGTCGAGCTGATGGCGCAAGACAAGAAGGTTATCGATGGCCAACTGCGTTTCATTCTGGCCCGAGGCATCGGGCAGGCATTTGTCACGTCGGATGTTCCGCGGGATGCGGTTTTGAGTGTCCTCAAGGACGCGCTGGGTTGATCAACGTCCGCGAATGATCATTAACTCGCCAATATTTTCACGGGTAATATAGCCGACCATTTGATCTGACCGCGTGCAGACGGCAACTGCGGGGGCACCCCCGTGGAACTGTTTCAGAACCGCTTCCAACCCGCTGCTCAGGGTCACTGTCGGGATATCCTCAACCATGATTGAACTGGCCAATTCTGACCGGGGAATATCTTTGGCGAGGGCAGCAAACAGCCGGTCGCGCGTGACAAAGCCCTGCAGTTTCCCTGTTGCGTCCAACAATGGAAATTCATGCTGAGTGGTGTGAATAACTGCTTGAGCGGCGGTCGCAAGCGTGTCGGTTGGCGATAGGGCGTGAAACTCGGTGATCATAGCGTCGCGGGCCAGAACCTGACGCGCCACTGATCGCATTGCGACGTCCTGGCTTTCTGCATTGGCGGCAACGAATACAAAAACCGCGATCAGAACCAACAACGGATTGCCTGTGCTTAGCCCCAGAAACCCCAATCCTACCGCCACTATCTGACCGGCAAATGCGGCAATGCGCGTGGCCTTGACCCGATCCATCCTCAGGCAGAGCAGCGCGCGAAAAACGCGTCCACCATCCATCGGGAATGCGGGGATGAGATTAAATGCGGCCAGAAGAAGGTTCACATAGGCGAGGCGGTTCAAAAGCCCGGTCTCGGGTGAATCAATTTTGGCGAGTGTTTCAAATGGCATTCCTGCGCCCAAAAAGACGAGGGTGATCCAGATGACGACGTTTACCGCAGGACCGGCCAAAGCCACCGATACCTCTTGCATGGGGTTCTCTGGCATCCGTTCCAATCGGGCAAGACCGCCGATCGGCAATAAAGTAATGTCCGGAGTTTTTATGCCATAGCGCCGCGCCATCAGCGCATGACCAAACTCATGCGCGACCACACATGCAAAAAGGGCAAGCACGAAAATCAGGTTCCCGATCGCGGCCTGCATCCCTCCGGTAGAATAGGCAGCGAATCCAACCCATGCCAACAAGAGGAAAAAAGTGACATGGACCTTCAGTTCCGACCCCAATAGTCGGCCGAGCGAGAAGGACCATGTCATGATGTGTCTCCGGTGTGCCTAGAACGGAATCTCGTCGTCGTCTATTCCACCAGATGCGGGTGCCGGGGCGCTGGATTGTCCGCCATAGGGGTCACCATAGCCACCACCTGCCTGGCCGCCACCGTAACCGCCGGATTGACCACCGCCACCGCCGCCGCCTTCTCCACGCGCATCCAGCAAAGTCAGCTCGCCGCGATAGGGGCGCAAAACCACCTCAGTGCTATAGCGGTCCTGACCGGACTGATCCTGCCACTTGCGGGTTTCCAGCTGACCTTCGATATAAACTTTGCTGCCCTTGCGCAGATATTGCTCGGCAATGCGGGCCAATGGTTCTGAAAAAATCGCGACCGAGTGCCATTCTGTCCGCTCGCGGCGTTCGCCGGTGTTGCGGTCTTTCCAGGTCTCGGAAGTGGCGATGCGCAGATTGCAAACCTTGCCACCGTTCTGGAACGACCGTACCTCGGGATCGCGCCCCAGATTTCCTACCAGAATGACCTTGTTGACAGAACCCGCCATGTATTTCCCCGTTCTTAACTGACTTGAGTGCGCCCGAATCTGGCGCTGTGTATTTCTGAGACCCTATACGCCCTGAACCATGGTTGGAACATGGATCATGAGAAATGAACTGGTCGGGAGTTTGCACAGAGAAAATTTACCATGCTTTCATTATTGGCTGAAATACATATACTCACTCGGGTTCGTGACAGTGCGGGACAGGCATTAATGCGTTTCAGATTTGGTTTTTTATCGGTTCTTTGCTTTGCGTTGACCTGTGGACTCGCTGCGGCGGATACGCTGTCTACCAAAAGCCGTAAGGACATCTTTCTGAAGCAATCCAAATATTTGGACGGCCGTGCGGCCACCCAGTACCGCGATTCAGATCGGTTGAAACCTAAGACGCCTCAACCACAATTCAGTAAACGATATTCCGGCAACTATCGGGGTGAGTACCTGACGATGGCGCGGCAAGCGGCTCGTAAACACGATGTTCCCGAAGAGCTGTTCCTGCGCCTTGTTCAGCAGGAAAGTGGATGGAATCCGCATGCCGTGTCACATAAAGGTGCGTTGGGTCTGGCCCAGTTGATGCCCGGGACCGCGCAATTATTGGGCGTGAACCCGCGCGACCCGAAACAGAATCTTGAAGGTGGGGCCCGGTATCTGTCCTGGCAATACCGCAAGTTCAAATCCTGGCGGCTTGCGCTGGCCGCCTATAATGCCGGACCTCAGGCTGTTGAAAAACACGGTGGCGTACCACCCTACAAGGAAACCCAGAATTACGTGAAGGTGATTTGGGGCGGTTAGGCCGCCCGATGAATTGCCGGATCAACAGGTGATGCGGCTTGGCCAAATCAGCGCGTTCAGTGACAGGCTGCTCGAGGTCGTGTCGCTTAATTAGGGCGCCGGAACCACCTTACCGACGCCCTTGTTGCGTACCCAATCCCATTACTCAGCGGCGATTTTTATGACGGGTTCCATACGTGCCAGGATGTCGTCTGCCAGATGGCATTTGACCTGATGACCGTCTGCCAGAGTTTTCACGGGTGGGACATCTCTTTCGCAAAGACCGTTGGGGACTTCGGATTTCCAGCGACAGCGGGTCTGAAACGGACAGCCAGGAGGCGGGTTCATCGCTGATGGGATGTCGCCTTCCAAGACGATGTGCTGCTTCTCGACCGATGTATCGGCGATGGGGACCGCGCTCAGCAAGGCTTCTGTATAGGGATGATAGGGCGGTGCAAACACCTGATCAGTGGTGCCCAGCTCGACCACATGGCCCAGATACATCACCATCACCCGGTCGCTGAGATAGCGTACGATCGACAGGTCGTGGCTGATGAACAGCAGTGTGGTTTTGTGCTCGCGTTGGATCTCCATCAGCAGGTCGGTTACCGCCGCCTGCACCGATACATCCAGCGCCGAGACCGGCTCATCCGCCACCACGATCCGCGCATCCCCGGCAAAGGCGCGGGCGATGCCGACACGCTGTTTCTGACCACCCGAAAGCTGTCGTGGCATCCGCTCGGCAAAGGCGCGGGGCAGTTTCACCAAGTCCAACAGTTCGAGCATCCGCTTCTTGCGCTCGGCCTCGGACTTACCGACGCCAAAGATTTCCAGAGCGCGGATGATCTGACGGCCCACGGTCATCGAAGGATTCAATGTGTCGAATGGATTCTGGAACACCATCTGAACCTCGCCCACCGTCTTGGCGTCGCGCTCTTCGATGGGCACGTCCTCGATATTGCGGTTGTCCAGCAGGATCTGCCCGTCCGTGGCCGTCTCCAACCCCATAAGAACTTTGGCAAAGGTGGATTTGCCGCAGCCGGATTCGCCCACAATGGCGAGTGTCTCGGATTCATGCGCCTCAAAGCTCAGCGTTTCGTTGGCTTTGACTACCTTCGCTTCGCCGCCGCCGAACAGTGCATTTGCCGCAACCTCATAGTATTTCTTGAGATTTTCCATCTTCAGAACAACGCGGCCAATCTCACCTTTTTCCTTTTGCTCGGCCAGGGTGATGGGCGCGTTCCAGTCGATCTCCTGAAATTTCAGACAGCGGGTATGATGCCGGTCATTGCCTGGCACGGCCTCCATCAGAATGTTCTGCGCGTCACAGCGACCTTCCTCGAAATAGTCGCAGCGTGGGCCAAAGTTGCAGCCCGGAGGGCGCTCATGTGGCAGGGGGAAATTGCCCGGAATGGCCACCAGCGGGCGCGCGTTCTTGTCCGCACCCGGCAGTGGAATCGACCGGAAGAGCGCCTGTGTATAGGGGTGCTGCATTTCGTCGAACACATCCTTGATCGAGCCGCGCTCGACCGCTTCGCCGGAATACATTACGCACAGCCGGTCGCAGGTTTCCAGCACCAGCCCCAGATTGTGGCTGATGAACAGCATAGAGGTGCCGTATTTCTTGCCCAGATCCTTGACCAGCTCGACCACCGCGGCCTCGACGGTCACGTCAAGCGCGGTGGTGGGCTCGTCCAGGATCAGCAACGATGGCTTGGACATCAGCGCCATCGCGATCACGATGCGCTGTTGCTGGCCTCCCGACAGCTGGTGGGGGAAAGAATTCAGCATCCGTTCAGGGTCGGGCAGGCGTACATCGGTGACCACTTCCAGCGCACGGGCATAGGCCTCGTCCTTGCTGACGCCCTCGTGGATCATCGGTACTTCCATCAGCTGCCGACCGATCTTCATCGCGGGATTCAGGCTGGCCATAGGTTCCTGATAGATCATGGCTATTTCATTGCCGCGAATATCGCGCAGTTCTTCGGCCGTCATCTCGGATAGGTCACGACCCTTGAACTTGATGGATCCGCCAACAACACGCCCGTTCTTGCCCAGATCCTGCATCACGCCCAACGCAACGGTGGATTTCCCGCACCCCGATTCCCCAACCAGCCCCACAGCTTCACCAGGCTGCACGCTGACCGAAAAATCCATCACTGCAGGGATCTCGCGCAACCGCGTGAAAAACGAAATCGACAGCTTGTCGATCTCCAATATCGGGCCCTCATAGGACGCAAGTTTGGTCATCTGTGTTGCTCCTCACCAGATCCCGGGGATCCCCTTCATCTGGCCAAAAATACCTCGGGGGTCCGGGGGCAGGGCCCCCGGCCGCTCATACATCAGTCCTTCAGACTTTCTTCGCGCAGGCCATCAGCCAACAGGTTCAACCCAAGAACCAGTGTCAACAGCGCCAGCGCAGGTGGCAGGGCAGGGTGCAGATAGATCGACAAGAGCTTGCGCCCTTCATTGATCGTCGACCCCCAATCGGGACTTTCGGGTGGTAGCCCGAGGCCAAAGAATCCCAAGGTTCCCAAAAGGATGGTCGTATAGCCAATGCGCAGACAGAAATCGACGATCAGCGGCCCGCGCGCATTGGGCAGGATTTCCCAAAGCATGATGTACCATGGACCTTCACCACGGGTTTGCGCTGCGGCAACATAATCGCGGGTTTTGATGTCCAACGCCAGGCCACGCACGATGCGGAATACCGTGGGTGAGTTTACGAAAACCACCGAAACGAACACGACCAGAATGCCGCCGGGGATATTGAACAGGTCCAGATAGGTGGGCAGTCCCCAGATGTTGTAGCTGTTGGTTTCGATGATGTAGCCGTCTGTTGAAATCAGAGATAGATAGAGCCACATCGCGATGCCCAACACTCCGATCAGCAGAGGTGTGCGGAAATTGGGCCGCGTATAGAACCGCGAATTCAGCAGGACGCAAAGAAACAGGATCGGAAAGACGAACAACACAGCTGCCATATAGTTTGGCACACCGGTTGCCACGATCTCGGGCGTGACCAGCAGATAGAACAGCAGGATTACCGGGAAGGCCAGGATCAGGTTTGCCAGGAAGGACAGGAACGTGTCCAGACGTCCGCCATAAAACCCCGCAGGCAGGCCCAGAGTAATCCCGACCATGAAGGCAAATATGGTTGCCATCGGTGCGATCTGCACCACGATCCATGCCCCTTTGACCATCCGGCTGAACACATCGCGGGCCAGATTGTCCCCACCCAGTAGATACCAGGAATATGTTCCGTCCTCAGTGCTGGGCATTGGAGTTCCGGGCAACTTGTTCTTCATACCTGAAACTTGCGCCAGCGGATCATGCGTGACGATCAGGTCCAACGCACCAAAAATGCCGGTAAAGACCCAGAACATCACAAGGCCAAAACCGATCATGCCGATGGGGCTGTCAAACAGTTTGCCGTAAAGGCCCAGCTTGCGCTTGAAGGCGATCGACATTGCAAACAGGATGATCAGCGACATCCAGACAGGTAAAAACTGCCGAGAGATCGCTCCGATAATCCCGGCGCTTGTCCCCATCAAAATGCCAAGCACTACATAGGCCAGACACAGTGCAACGCAGGCGAAAAAGCTGTATCTCAGCGCGATCTGCGTAAGGCCGCGCAGGCCGGTATCTGCATTGATTGTGCCGTCGATATTCACGACGACCGGCGTTTCGGGCAACACGATGCTGCCCAAGATCCAGACGATGATTGATACCCCTAGTGCAACCAATGCGATCATCAGCAAGGGGTTCAGAATGGCGATAGAGCCGGTCCAGGTAAGTGGTTCCATGTTCTGTCCCTCCTTACGAAATTCGGATGCGTGGGTTGAGGTAGACATAGCCGATATCCGAGATCAGCTGCGTTACTAGCACCACAAAGACCGACACTACCGAAATCGCCAGCAGAAGCTGGATGTCGTTATTGCCTGCTGCCTGAACCAGCGCCCAGCCGAAACCTTTATAGTTAAACAGGGTCTCGACGATCACCACGCCGTTCAGCAGCCAGGGAAACTGCAGCATGATGACTGTGAACGGTGCGATCAGCGCGTTTCGCAGCGCGTGCTTCATAACGATATTCGGGAAGGAAACACCTTTGAGCCGCGCGGTACGGATATATTGCGCCGTCATCACCTCGGTCATCGAGGCGCGGGTCATACGAGCGATATAGCCCATCCCGTAGAGAGCAATAGTCAGTACCGGTAGGAAGAAGTTTTCAAAGGTTGGGTTCTCCATCGCCTGTGTCGCGGTGCCTTTGAACCATTTCAGGCCAACGGCGGACGAAGTGAAGATCGCGATAAAGATCACGCCCGAGACATATTCCGGGGTCGCTGTCGTCGTGATGGCGAATGTTGAAAGGGTCCGGTCGGTGGCCGATCCTTCTTTCATACCCGCAAGCACCCCAAGGATCAGCGCCGAAGGGACCATCAGCAACATAACCCAAAGCATCAACCGACCGGTCAGAGCCAACCGGGTGCCAACAACTTTCGAAACTTCCTCTTTGAAAACGGACGAGTATCCCCAGTATCCCTGCAGGATGCCACAGAAGCTTGGCGAGCTTTCTGCGGTTTCACCGGGCAGGATACATCTTCCTTGTACGCTGCCGTCTTCGTTGGTGTGCCGATAGGATGGCAGCACGCCCAACCACTCGCCGTATTTGATCGGCGTCGGCTGCAGATACCCGTTTTTCAGAAGATAGCTTTCAACCTGTTCGTCGGACATCCGAAAATTGCCCTGCGTTTTCGCAAGCTTTTCGAGGTTTGGATACAGGTTGGTGAGGAAGAAGACCAAGAATGTCAGGCACAAAGCTGTGATGAGCATGATGCCGACACGCTTTAGAATGAATAGTCCCATATTAGCCCCTGTTGGTGGCCAGTGCAGGTGTCAAAAGCCCCACACTTCGCTGTTTTTTGGTCGCCACGATACGGACGAAAAAGCCGCGCCCAATCGGCGCGGCTTGTATATGTCGGCTTAGGAAAGAATGCCGAACTTATAGATTTGTGGCAGGTCGGCGATGTGCTTTTCAACCCCAACCATATTGTCCCGGTGGTGACGCATCGCCGTCCGCCAATAGGGTTGGATGGTCACGCCTTCTTCGATCATGATCGCCTGCAGCTTGGCCATGACTTCGCGACGTTTGTCGACATCCGCGATCGAGTTTGCCTCGGCCAGAAGCGCGTCGAACTCGTCATTGGCGAAACCAGCCTCGTTCCAGGCTACGCCCGATTTGTAGGCCAGCGCCAGAACCTGCGTGCCCAGCGGGCGGTGGTTCCAGTTGGTCGACGAGAAGGCGTATTTCGTCCAGTCGTTCCAGAAGGTCGAACCCGGAAGAACTGTATGACGTGCCTTGATGCCAGCATCGTTCAACTGAGCGACCACGGCCGCGGTCGTGTTGCGGCGCCAGTCGTCGTCGATGGACTGAACCTCATGCTCGAAGTCACCCATTCCGGCCTCGTCCATCAGCGCTTTGGCCGCTGCGGGATCAAAGGGCAGGCGGGTCACAGCCGAGTCATATTCCGGGTGCATCGGGCCAACATGGCAGTTGTCGGCAGGAATGCCGTATCCTGACATGCCCAGCTCCAGGCAGACGGCGTTGTCGACGGCCATGGCCAGGGCCTGCCGCACACGTTTGTCGGCGTAGATCTTGTTGCCGTCGGCATCTTCGGCCAGCTGGTTCGGGCGGATGACGATGGTAAAGCCCGATGGGATCTCGGACCGTGTCAGACCGATGCTGTCAAAGATGTCTACGAATTCGCCGACCGACTCCCAGTTCATGTCGATCTCTTCGGCCTCATAAGCAGCCAGGAAGGCCGCAGGGTCGGTGCCGTAGTCGATGAATTCGATCCGATCGATATAGCCACCCTTGCCCGCAGCATATCCCCACCAGTCGTGCTCTTCATTGCGGACCAGTACACCCTTTACGCCCACTTCGTGGCTTTCAGGGATCATGAAGCCAGTGCCAATCGGATTGGCCAGCATATTGTTGGGATCGTGGCTGCTGTGCACGATGGCTGCCGGATAGTCGGCCATACCTGGAATGATCGTGATATCGGGCGTGTTGCAGGTCAGCTTGACCGTGTGATCATCGACCACAGTGATTGCACCTTCACCCGCTTTCTGGGTTGCCTCGTCAACCAGGGATGACATGCGCGATGCCATCGAGTTCCCCTCGACTGCCGCGTCACACCACATTTCGATGTTGCGGGCGACATCCGCTGCGGTGAAGTCATCACCATTGTTCCACTTGACGCCTTTGCGAACGTTCAGCGTGTGCTCAGTCGCGTCATCGTTGGATTCCCAGCTTTCCAGCAACATCGGCTTGAACGAACCGTCATTGTTGTATTCGACCAGATATTCCAGCCAGCCAGCCGTGAAGGTCGCAATTTGCGTCCAGTCATAAGTACGTGGATCTTTCAGGCCGCGCACTTCCATCTGATAGCGGATAGTTCCACCGCGCGGTGGCTCTTGTGCTTGTGCCGGAGACGCCAGGCCGATCATTCCATAGGCGGCGGGGACGGTAACCCCCAATGCCGTCACGCGCGCCAAAAACTCGCGGCGGCTTAGTTGCCCGTCGCGGTACTCTTGCGCGTGCATTTCCGCGGCACGATGGATCGGCGCTCCGGTAATGGTTTGGTGTTTCATTAATGTCTCTCCCTGTGACATCGATTTTGATGAAGTAGCTCTGAACCGCTCAGACCAGTTGGTGCCAGGCAGCAGGTTCGTGTGTTCTTTTTTGGATAAGCAGCATCCCCATGGCGTCATTCGGCACCAGATTTCCCATGAGGTCAATGTCGGAAATCGTCATCAACTGCACAAAAGCGACATGCTGGGGCCGAAGTTTCCGTCATCGCGGATGCTTAATCTGTGCTCTAGGTAATTCGAATAAGTGACCGCCAATCAGATTCGATCACTTCGAATCTTCGGTTGGTGTCCTGAAAATGGGTTTGTAACGACTTTAAGTATCACTTTGATAAATCAGCGCGAATCCAGTTTCTCATGCGAGCGCGAAACCACGTGCGCTGACGTTTGGCAAATTGACGGGTCGAGATTGTGGCGCGCTCGCGCGCGTCATCCAGTGTGATACGGCCTTCAAGATAGGCTACCAACTCGGGAACGCCGATGGCCTTGAAAGACGGCAGCGAGGCGTCATACCGGTTTCGCATCGCCTCAACTTCTTCCAAAGCACCACTTTCCAGCATCAGGTCAAACCGGCGCCTGATCCGATTCAATAGCCATTCTTTGTCGACATCAAACACAATGGGCACGGCGTCTTGCGGGTTCAGAACCGGAGGTGGGGTGTCGGCTTGCCAGTCCCGCAAGCTGCGCCCGGTGGCTTGCTGAACTTCCCACGCACGTTGAACGCGGGCGCGATTCCGGGTGTCAATCCCGGCCAGGGTTTTGGCATCGACCCCATCAATCAGTGTAGCTAGGTCCAGTTGATCCGCGGCAGCCCGAACTTTGGTCGGAGTCGCCGGGATATCGGCCATACCTTCGGTCAGGGCAGAAAAATACAAACCTGTACCGCCCACAATGATGGGGCGCTTTCCGCCGGACAGCAATGGCTTGACCTCGCGCAACCAGTGGCCAGTCGAATAGTTCTGATCATAAGGCACATGACCATAAAGCAGATGTGGCGCGCGGGCTTCTTCCTCGGCGGAGGGACGCGCCGAGATCACGCGCCAGCAATCATAAACCTGGCTTGCGTCTGCATTGACGATCACGCCGCCGAACGTTTCGGCGATCTTCAGCGCCAATGCTGATTTCCCCGATGCGGTGGGCCCGGCGATCAAGACGGGTTTGTCGTCAGGAATAGGGGGAAGGCGGTCCCAAAACTGCGTCATCTTGGCATTGGCCATTCAGGTTGCCTCATTCCTCATCATCCGCATTGAACCCGCGGAGCTTTTGCTTCATTTTGCGCCGGAATTAAACCCGTGCCAGCCCGGAGCGCAACATGACCCTTTCCCCCACAACCGACACTGTCGATACAACCAAGGCGAAATACAGCCGAGTGATGCTGAAGATTTCGGGCGAGGCGCTGATGGGAGATCAGGGTTTTGGCCTGCATCCGCCCACCGTTCAGCGCATCGCGCAAGAGGTGAAGTCAGTTCACGATCTAGGGGTCGAGATTTGTATGGTCATCGGTGGTGGCAACATCTTTCGCGGTCTCAGCGGTTCAGCTCAGGGGATGGAACGGACGACGGCGGATTACATGGGTATGCTGGCTACGGTAATGAATGCGCTTGGCATGCAATCGGCGCTTGAGGAGGTTGGCGTGTTTACTCGTGTGATCTCGGCCATTCGTATGGATGAGGTTTGCGAGCCTTACATCCGCCGCCGCGCTGTGCGGCATCTGGAAAAGAAACGGGTCTGCATCTTTGCCGCTGGAACAGGGAATCCGTATTTCACCACAGATACCGCAGCGACACTGCGCGCCAATGAGATGGCTTGCGAGGCGATCTTTATGGGTAAGAACGGCGTGGACGGTGTCTATGACAAAGACCCCAAAGAACATTCGGACGCGGTGCGTTATGACTCGGTCAGCTACGATGACGTGTTGGCAAAGCGGCTGAAAGTCATGGATGCATCGGCCATTGCGCTAGCGCGCGACAATAACCTGCCTCTGATCGTATTCGGATTGGATGAGCCGGGCGGTTTCCGCGGTATCCTGGCCGGTGAGGGAACCTACACAAAAGTTCAAGGCTGACACCCGAACGGTACTCATTTTCAAGGCTGGGCATGATTGCCCGGCTTTTTCTTTGGTTCAGGGCACAGTGTTCTTGACGATGGCAAAAGCTGTGGGCAATTTGTCGGCGTACTTGCGCGGCAAAGGCGCAGGTTCTGCGGGCACCTGAACGTGTCGGCTGGGCTGGAAGACCTGCCATGATTTCTGAGGGTTCCGAAATCATGCTCGGGCACCTCTTGGATAGGCAAGCATGATCAAGGAGGCACGTGCCATGAGCACTCTGGATATCAATTTCGTTCGGTCGCAGTTCCCAGCTTTTTCCGAACCCAGCCTACAGGGACAGGCATTTTTCGAAAATGCTGGTGGATCATATACTTGCAAGCCGGTGCTTGATCGTTTGACGCGCTATTACACCCAGCGCAAGGTTCAGCCCTATGCCCCCTATGATGCCAGCCGTCTGGCCGGAGAGGAAATGGACGAGGCCCGCGCCCGAATGGCTGCGATCATGGGTGTGGATGCAGATGAACTGAGCTTTGGCCCGTCGACCACGCAGAACACCTATGTTCTGGCGCAGGCATTCCGACAGTGGATGCAGCCGGGTGATGCGATTGTCGTGACAAATCAAGATCATGAGGCCAATTCGGGGCCTTGGCGCCGTCTTGCTGATGAAGGCATAGAGGTTCGCGAATGGCAGATAGACCCCGAATCCGGATCTCTGAACCCGCAGGATCTTGAGGACATTCTGGACGAAAAGGTGCGTCTGGTCTGTTTTCCGCATTGTTCGAACGTGGTCGGGGAAATCAATCCGGTTACCGAGATAACTGCGATTGCACATGCGGCAGGCGCGTTTGTCTGCGTCGACGGTGTCTCTTACGCGCCGCATGGATTTCCGAATATCGGTGATCTGGGACCGGATATCTATCTGTTTTCGGCGTATAAAACCTATGGCCCTCATCAGGGATGCATGGTGATCCGCCGGGCATTGGGTGAGCTGTTGCCCAATCAGGGGCACTATTTCAACGGCGATGTTCTTTATCAACGCTTTACCCCTGCAGGGCCGGATCACGCACAGATCGCCGCCAGTGCGGGGATGGCGGATTACGTCGATCTTTTATGCGAACATCATGACGGACCCGGAACTGGTGCTGCAGCGCGGGGGGCGTTTGTCCACGACCTGATGCGCGGGCACGAGATCGCCCTGCTACAACCGGTTCTGGATGCGGTTAAAGATCGCAATGCAGTCCGTCTGATCGGAACCTCTGATGCCTCGCGGCGTGCGCCAACGGTCGCGCTGGCGCTGAACCGAAATGCTGAATCTGTTGCTGCCAGTCTTGCATCGCATGGGGTTATGGCCGGTGGCGGAGATTTCTATGCCGTGCGTCCTTTGCAGGCCATGGGTGTGGATCTGGATCAAGGTGTTTTGCGAGTCAGCTTTACGCATTACACATCGAAACGGGAAATTGATCAGCTTTTGAATGCGTTGGACGCTGTTTTGTGATCCAGTTCTGGCACTGCTGCGTAGAAAGGTAAACAATACGGAGCAGTCATGGGACCCAAGAGCCCGCCGATAATTATGTGGTTCCGACAGGATTTGCGACTGTCGGACCATCCTGCACTCAGCGCTGCTTCGGCAACGGGGCGGCCAATCATTCCGGTCTATATTTTCGACGATCTCGGGCAGGCCTTGGGTGCGGCTCCTAAATGGCGCCTCGGCAAGGGCCTTGAGGTGTTTGACCGCGCGTTGGCGCAGTTGGGAAGCCGTCTGATCTTGCGGCGCGGGGATGCGTTGGAGGTTATGCAAAACCTGATCAAGGAAACCGGATCCACCGAGGTCTATTGGTCTCGGGCTTACGATCCGGACACGATTGCCCGAGATACAAGGATCAAGACGGCTCTGACCAAACTGGGCGTACAGCCCAAATCGTTTTCCGGGCACCTGCTTTTTGAGCCCTGGACCGTCCAGACCAATACCGGAACGCCTTTTCGCGTGTTTACACCAATGTGGCGATCGGTACAGAGACGCGAGGTTCCATTTCCACATGCGCGACCCGCCGCGCTGGCCCCGCCGAAGGAATGGCCGCATACAGATACTCTGGAGTCGTGGGGATTGGCCGCGGGAATGAACCGCGGGGCATCAGTTTGCGCCCGCTATGTACAGCCAGGGGAAGACGCAGCGTTCAAAACGCTCCATCGGTTCTTGGAACGGCTTTCGGGGTATCCCGAAGCCCGGGATCAACTGGCCGAGGATGGAACGTCGGGCATTTCCGAATATTTATCGCTGGGTGAGATTGGACCGCGTAGCGTCTGGCACGCCCTCCAGGGCGCAGAGATGTTCGGCATGTCCGGTACCGAAGCCTATTTGCGGCAGTTGGTTTGGCGTGAATTTGCCTATCATTTGATGTTCCATACGCCTCATTTGTTAAGCAACAACTGGAAACCGGAATGGGATCAGTTCCCTTGGGGCCAGAACGTCTCTAGCCCCGAGATCATTGCTTGGAAGCAGGCAAGGACAGGCATTCCCGTGGTCGATGCTGGGTTGCGACAGATGTACGTCACAGGTCGCATGCACAATCGCGCACGGATGATTGTCGCCAGTTATTTGACCAAACATCTGATGGCGCACTGGAAAATCGGTATGGGCTGGTTTTCCGATTGCCTGACCGATTGGGATCCGGCCTCAAATGCGATGGGTTGGCAATGGGTTGCTGGGTCCGGCCCAGATGCGTCCCCGTTTTTCCGTATTTTTAACCCCGAGGCGCAGCAAAAAAAATATGATCCCTATTGCGACTATGTGCGGAAATGGGTGGCCGAAGGACAATCAAACCCGCCCTCAAGCGCACTTGATTATTTTGAAGCCATTCCCTGCAAGTGGGGTCTTGATCCGTCCGCGCCATACCCAAACCCTGTTGTGGGTTTGGCCGAAGGGCGCGCGCGCGCCTTGTCGGCCTACGAGGGCCGAAAAAGCCGGTAAAGAACTGAAAACTTGCCAGAAACACAAACTCGTTTTAGCCTTCTACAACAACCGCACAGGGGAGAGCGGATGGTTCTAACTACAATCGAAGGGCAGACAGACCTGCCAAGATATTTTGCACATGTTCTGAATATGCTGAACCAGATGGAGCAGGGGCAGCTTGATATTGCCTTGCCAGACGGTCGTGTATTTCGAACCGAAGGCAAACGCCCTGGGCCTGTCGCACGGGTCGATATTCACAATCCGGACGTATTTGCACGACTTATCCGGGAGGGTGAGCTGGGGTTTTCAGACGGATATCTGGAAGGCGATTGGAGCACACCAGATCTGCGTGCCTTCATGGATCTAGTGCATCTGGGTACCGAGACCGTGTACGACGATTTCACCGGGAAATTTCTGGTACAGGCCTATGAACGCCTGCGCTTTTGGTTGCATCGAAACAACCGTCGACAGGCTAAAAAGAATATCTCTTATCATTACGATTTAGGTAATGAATTCTATGGGTTATGGCTAGATGATACCATGACCTATTCCAGTGCCTTGTTCGAAACCGGACAGGAAAGCTTGGAAAAGGCACAAACCGCTAAATACGCCAGTCTGGTTGATGAAATGGGTGCCAAACCCGGTGACCATATTCTGGAAATTGGCTGCGGATGGGGTGGTTTCGCCGAATATGCAGCAAAAGAGCGTGGCCTGCGGGTCACAGGCTTGACGATCAGCAAGGAACAGTTGAGCTTTGCCCGTCAACGCATTGAAAAAGAAGGACTTACAGATTTAGTTGATCTGAAGCTGCAGGATTATCGTGACGAACGGGGCCAATATGACGGGATCGCCTCTATTGAGATGTTCGAGGCGGTTGGTCAGAAATATTGGCCGGTCTATTTCGACACTATCCGTGATCGCTTAAAACCTGGCGCACAGGCAACCTTGCAAATCATTACCGTCGGCGATCATCGCTGGGATGTGTATAAGAATGGTGTTGATTTCATTCAGAAATATATCTTTCCGGGGGGGATGCTTCCGGCTCCGACAATTCTGCAGGAGCAGGTGGAGAATGCGGGTCTGACCGTGGTGAAGTCAAAAGAATTCGGCAAAAGCTATGATCTGACACTGCGCCGCTGGTACGAGACGTTCAATGACAAATGGGACGAGATTTCGGGAATGGGGTTTGATGAGCGTTTTCGCCGCATGTGGAATTATTATTTGACCGCTTGCGGCGCGGCCTTTGACACCGGCAACTGTGATGTGACACAGATCACCATAGCGAAACCTACTTAGTAAACGGACCTTTAGAATGCCCAGCGCCTCACGTCTTGTCGCAGCCCTTTGTCTGGCGGTGGTGGCATTTCTGGTTTCCAGCATGATCATAGCAAATGGTGAAGAAGGCAAAAGCTATGGCTACTTCACTGTCGTCAACATGGCCCTTGGGGTCGCGTGTGGTTGGAAAATCATGGGTAAGCGAACCGGCAAAGGGTGGACCGCTGCCGTCAATAACGGACTGACAGGCATTGCCTCGCTGGTGTTTTGGGGTCTTTTCGTTCAGGGCACCTATGAGATGTTCCGCTTGGCCATGCGCCACCGCTATGACGGCCCGTTCGAGGCCCTTATGGCGATATTCAAGATTGGCGTTGGCTATGGCGAACAGTTGTTAGCTCCGGAAATTCTGTGGACTTTGGCTATTGGCGCTCTTATCGCCGGTTTGGCGACGGAAGAAGCAAGCCGCCGCTGGCGCTAGCACCCAAATACCAACGCGAGATACCTTTGTGAACGATCTGTTTTTCTATGGCACGCTTCGGCATCTGCCACTGCTGCAACTGGTGCTTGGCCGTCCGCTGTCACGCTTGACTTTGTCAGAGGCCAAGCTGAAGGATCACGCGGTTTACAGCGTGCGCGACGAGGCATTTCCGATGATCCAGCCAGAACGTGGGGGCGTTGCGGATGGCCTTCTGGTTCAGGGCCTCGAACCCGAGGATTTCAGGCGACTGATTTTCTATGAAGGGGGGTTTGATTATGATCTGCAGCTGCAGCCCGTTGAACTGCCCGATGGCTCTGTTGTCGAAGTCAGCGTGTTCTTTCCCGAGCCTGACCTGTGGTCGCCCGGTGAGCTATGGTCCTTGCAGGACTGGGCAGACGCGTGGGCGGATTTGACCCTAACCGCCGCGCAAGAGGTCATGGGCTATTACGGCAAGGCCGATGCCCTCAAGATCGCGCGCAGTTTTCCATCGATCCGAACCCGCGCCTGGGCCAAGCTGGCTGCACGCAAACGCGGAACCGGTGACGCGCGTGATCCGAAGAAGGATGTGATCGTACACGAGCATACCCATGCCTATATTGACTATTTCGGCATGCAGGAGGTTCAGCTTCAACACCGAAGGAATGACGGCACGATGGGGTCGGTGCTGAACCGCAACGGATTGATGCAGGGCAGTGCTGTGGTGGTTCTGCCATATGATCCGAGGCGTGATGCGGTGCTTTTGGTTGAACAATTTCGGACACCGGTTTTCCTGATCGAAGACCCCGAGCCGTGGATGTGGGAACCCGTTGCAGGCATGATTGACCCGGGTGAAACGCCGCAACAGGCAGCGCGGCGTGAGGCGATGGAAGAGGCCCAGATCAGCCTCAAGTCGCTTGAATTTGCCGGAGAGGCCTATTCGTCCAGCGGATCGTCCACCGAATACGTCTATCTTTACGTAGGGTTGGCCGATCTTGAGAAAACGATAGACGATGGCGGGCTTGCCTCGGAAGGTGAGGATATCCGCACCAAAATCATTCCCTTTGCTCAGTTCATGGATCAAGTCGACGGGCATGGGTTCAAGGATTTGCCGCTATTGTCACTGGCGCATTGGCTGGCTCGGCACAGAGACAGGCTGCGTGGGGCGTGATCGCGGCTTGTGGTTGTTGCGCAGCATCTGTAAATCTTCGTTGATACGTAAAGAAATGAGGGCGCCATGCGCATTGCGAAAGACCTTGCCGACGCAGTAGGGAAAACTCCGTTGATCCGGCTGCGCCGTATCAGTGAGGAAACCGGGTGTGAAATTCTTGGCAAGGCCGAGTTCATGAATCCTGGTCAATCGGTCAAGGACCGTGCCGCTCTTTATATCATTCGCGATGCCATAGCACGGGGCGACCTGAAACCTGGGGGCACCATCGTTGAAGGCACCGCTGGAAACACCGGTATCGGTCTGGCGCTTGTCGGGGCGTCGATGGGCTTCAAGACCGTGATCGTGATCCCGGAGACCCAGTCCGAAGAAAAGAAAGACATGCTGCGTCTTGCGGGTGCACAGTTGGTTCAGGTCCCGGCAGCGCCGTATCGCAACCCGAACAACTTTGTACATTACTCTCGCCGTCTGGCTGAAGAACTGGCGCAGACGGAACCCAATGGCGCAATCTGGGCCAATCAGTTCGACAACGTCGCCAACCGTCAGAGCCATGTCGAGACCACCGGCCCCGAGATCTGGGAGCAAACCGGCGGTAAGGTCGACGGCTTTGTCAGTGCGGTTGGTTCAGGTGGCACGTTGGCCGGTGTGGCCGAGGCCCTGCAGCCCAAAGGCGTCAAGATCGCATTGGTCGATCCGATGGGGGCCGGGTTGTATTCCTATTACAAAACCGGTGAGATCGCGATGGAGGGAAGCTCGATCGCGGAAGGTATCGGGCAGGTGCGGATCACCAAGAACCTTGAGGGGTTCAAACCGGATTTCGCCTATCAGATGACGGATAACGAAGCGTTGCCATATATTTTTGACCTTCTGCGCGACGAAGGTCTGGTCATGGGCGGATCGACCGCCATCAACATGGCTGGCGCCGTGCGCCTGGCCAAGGATCTGGGTCCGGGCCATACCATTGTTACGATTCTGTGTGATTATGGCACGCGCTATCAATCCAAGCTGTTCAACCCGGAGTTCCTGCGCGAAAAAGAATTGCCTGTTCCTGATTGGATGACCGAGGCGCCGCGTAGCATTCCGGGCGTTTTCGAGGACGTATGATGTTGCGGCAGGTCCGCCTGTTTCTGGCCCTTGTTTCACTTTTGTTTGCAGTTCTGTCTGGCCCTGCAACGGCCCAGCTTTCGGATCGGCAAAGTGACTACTATCAGGGTTGGGTAAAAACGGCGGATCGGGCCGAAGATGTGATCGAGGCCAATCGGGCCTCGAACGCTTCGCTGGAAAATCTGCGATCGGAAATTCATACCTATCGAGATGTTTTCAACAGCGCGCGTGGTGCAAATACCGAACGTATTCAGACCCTTGAAAGCCAGATCAAGGCTTTGGGTCCCGGACCGGAAGGTGATGCAACCGAACCGGAAGACATTGCTACGCTGCGTTCACATCTTGAAAACCAACTGAACGCGCTGCGGGTGCCGCATATCATTTCCGACGAGGCCTTCAGTCGCGCCAACGGACTGATCGCAGAAATTGACCAGATCCTGCGAAATAGGCAGAAAAAAGAGCTGTTGGAGCGCGGCCCATCGCCACTGAACCCCAGCTATTGGCGACCAGCCTGGGTTGACCTGACTGAAGCGGGCCGAAGCCTTTTCAACGAGGCTGTGCAGAACTACCAAACAGACGTGGTGCATGAGCAGCTTCGCAAACAGGGGCTTGGAATTCTTTTGCTGGTCTTCGTGGCCATTGTTTTGCTGGGCTATGGAAAACGTTGGTCCGAGGCTGCTGGGAACTATCTGCGTACCATAGGGGGGCAGGGAACTGGCGTATGGACATTCCTGACATCGCTGTTTCGGATAATTCTGCCATGGCTGGGTGTTTTGTTGCTGGTAAAAGCCGTCGTCTTGACGGGGATATTGGGATTGCGGGGAACCCTTCTGATACAAAACGTACCGTTCTGGGCGGCCATTGTTCTGTACTACGACTGGATTGGTCGTCAGGTCTATGTAATGCAGCAGGCGCAGGGTTTCAGAAAGCTCTCGCCAAAGCGGATCACCGAGCTTCGAATCTACCTGGATCTGCTTGCCGTTTTTCTCATTTTGCATGATCTTGGGAACCTTTTCGAACAGATCGAGAATACTTCGGATGCGACGCGCGCGGTTGTGGGCTTCCCAGTTATTCTTGCAACTGCTCTGGTTCTGTTGCGTGCGCGGCAGATACGGCTTGCCGAGGTGCAGGCAGAACCTGATGGCAATGCCCGTGGAACCGGGGTCATCCAGCTGGTCGAATTCTTGCGCCGAGCATTGTTCCTGTTGGGAGTTGTCAGCCCAGTTCTGGCTGCCATCGGTTATAACAACGCGGCTGAGGCCATTGTTTTTCCAGCGGTAAAATCGTTGATCCTGATTGCCGCACTGATCATCCTTCAACGATTCCTGACTTCGGTTTATGGATTGATAACCCGCAAGGGTGAGGCAGCCCGGGACACATTGTTTTCGGTTCTGATTGGCTTTGCCATGGCCATTTTGGCCCTGCCGGTTCTGGCGCTGATCTGGGGCGCACGCGAGACCGATTTGTTAGAGGCATGGTCGCGGCTCCTTTTGGGGTTCGACATTGGGGGCGTGACCGTCTCGCCCAGTAATTTCTTTACTTTTCTGGTGGTTTTCCTGATCGGATACGGACTGACACGCGCCCTGCAGGGTGGGTTGCGGACCTCTTTGTTGCCAAAGACGAGCATTGATCCCGGTGGTCAAAACGCGATTGTTTCAGGGACGGGGTATGTCGGTATCTTTCTGGCAGCCTTGGTCGCTATCATGGTTGCGGGTTTCGATCTGTCGTCTCTGGCCATCGTGGCCGGGGCGCTCTCTGTCGGGATCGGATTTGGTCTGCAAACCATTGTCTCGAACTTTGTGTCCGGCATTATCCTTTTGGTCGAACGTCCGATCTCAAAAGGCGATTGGATCGACGTAAACGGGATGATGGGTTATGTGCGCGACATCTCGGTACGCTCGACCCGGATTGAGACCTTCGATCGAACAGATGTCATTGTCCCGAACTCGGACCTGATCAGCGGTGTTGTCACCAACTATACCCGTGGAAATACGATCGGACGCGTCATTGTCCCGGTCGGGGTGGCCTATGGTACCGATACCCGCGTGGTTGAGACAATCCTGGGCGAAATCGCCAACGCACATCCGATGGTATTGGCGAATCCGGCACCCAGCGTTGTGTTTCAGGGGTTCGGTGCGGATTCTCTGGACTTTGAAATCCGCGCCATTTTGCGGGATGTGAATTGGGTTCTTTCGGTGAAGTCCGACATGAACCATGAGATCAATCGCCGCTTTGTCGAAGAGGGGATCGAGATTCCGTTTGCTCAGCGTGATGTCTGGCTGCGAAACCCCGAGGCCCTTCAATCGTCAGGTAATGCGCAAATGCCCCCATCTGAGCCTGTTTCAGCGACAAAAGCGCCCCCGGCCTCTTCGCCCGCCGAATTGACCGAGGCTGATCTTTCCGACGGAGATGGTGACGAACCCTGAGGCAAGTTCGGACCTGAAACGAGCCAGAGAATTTTACGCTAATCGGGCCTTGCAAATCCTCAGGCGATAGTCCAAATAACGCCCGCACGGAGAGGTGGCCGAGTGGTCGAAGGCGCACGCCTGGAAAGTGTGTAGGCGGGAGACCGTCTCCAGGGTTCGAATCCCTGTCTCTCCGCCACAACACCAGCTCTTGTCTTGGACGCTTAGGTGTTTCACATCTCAGACATTGTTTTCGAGCCCCCCAGCAAAAAAGGCTCGGTAAGCGATTCACATAACCCATGTTGAGCGAATTCATCCAATTTAGATGGCCCAGAATTACTGTTTCTTGCAGGCAAGGGAATTTCAGGATGAGAGGCAGCCAAACTGTTGGGTAGGGCCTATTCCTGTGTCGGTTGGGTAACTACAGGTGAAAACTCGGCGCTCGGCTTGTTCGCTGATGCGTCTGTTGGGATATCAATACATCTACAACGCCAAGTGAACGCTATTCCTTGGCTGGTCCGTTTTGCGATAGGTGCGCCGCAAAATTGCGCCCGGAGGTTAGATGTTACTGTCTGTCGTCATTCCATGCATGAACGAAGAGGAGTCGATCCCCTTACTGGTGGAGCGCCTGATCGCTGCGACTGAACAGTGGAACGCCGAATCCGAGATTATTCTGGTGGATGATGGGTCTAATGACGAAACATGGCGCGCAATCTGTGCCCAAAGCGAGTTTCACCCGCGTATTCGCGGTTTGAAGCTATCGGGTAACCGCGGTCACCAGATCGCTCTGACAGCGGGGCTGAATGCAGCCCTAGGGCAGCGGATTTTCATGTTGGATGCTGATCTGCAAGACCCGCCGGAGCTTTTGTCGGACATGATGGCGATGATGGATCAGGGTTATGATGTGGTTTATGGGCGTCGGAGTGAGCGAAAAGGCGAAAGTTGGATTAAGAAAGTAACAGCTCATGGTTTCTACCGCATATTGAACCGGCTTTCGGACGTACCCATTCCAAATGACACGGGTGATTTCCGGCTTGTTAGCCGTCGGGCGCTGGATGCGGTTCTGAGTATGCCGGAACGCGCGCGGTTCGTTCGGGGCATGTTCGCTTGGGTTGGTTTCCGTCAAATCGGGATCGAATACATCCGCGACCCACGGATCGCGGGCGAGACCAAATACCCGATGTCCAAGATGATCCGCTTTGCGCTTGATGCACTGGCGAGTTTTTCGATCAAACCGCTGCAGATCGCCACACGAATGGCCTTTCTGACACTGATTATCGCCGCGCTGATGGCGGTCTACGTCTTTTGGTCCTTGATCCTTTACAACGCAGTTGCGGGTTGGGCGTCGACGGTTCTGGTGATCAGTTTCTTCTCGGGTATCCAGCTGTTGACGCTTGGAATCATGGGGGAATATCTCGGACGTCTGTATATCGAGGCCAAAAACCGACCACTCTATTTTGTAGATCAAGAGACCTCAGAGATTTTGGACACCATAGTAGAAGAGAAGACCGCGCAGAAATGAGCGAACGGCGCCGCATAATCCGGTTTGCCATCGTGGGCTTATGCGTGGCTGGTTACTACATGCTGGCTTATCTGGGCCTGTTGCGCGTGTTTCATTCGCCCTGGATCGCCAATGCATTGGCTTTTGGGTCCGCAATCCTGATCCAATATATTGGGCAAACAGTCTGGACCTTCGGGCAGGCGCTGGTGGTTCCTGCACAGTTTGGGCGGTTTCTTTGCATGGTCGGAATTGGGCTGCTGGTTTCAGCTGCGATTACCGGACTGGCCGGCCCTCGTTTTGGCCTGAGCGAAGTTGTCTCGGCCGCTGTCGTTGTAGTTGTTCTACCTGTGATCAACTTCGCGTTCCTACGGCTGTGGGTCTATAAACCGCAGAATTCAACCTAGAGATTGGCAATGTCGCATATCTATTCAAACGAGTTCTTTGACTATATTGACCAGGGCGCCCGGCGGTCCGCAAACAGGCTAATTGCTTGCCTTCTAGGAAAAATCTCTGCGGACAGTGTCGTGGACTTTGGCTGCGGGCGGGGTGTGTGGCTGTCGGAGTGGCAGGCCGCGGGTTGTAAGGATATTGCCGGTGTCGATGGCGACTATGTGGATCGTGACAAGCTTGCGATACCGGCTGAGGCGTTTATCGGTGCAGATCTGTCCGAACCGGTCGAGCTTGGACGCCAGTTTGATTTGGCTCAGTCGCTTGAGGTCGGTGAACACTTGCCGCATGACGCGTCGGCCAGCCTGGTTCAGAGCCTGACCACACATAGCGATCTGGTCCTGTTCTCAGCCGCCGTTCCGGGGCAGGGCGGCGAGTTTCACATAAATGAACAGCGCCTGTCCTTTTGGCAGGGTTTGTTCGCTGAACGGGGATACACGGCCTATGATTGTTTGCGGCCTGAGATGTTCGGGGATCAATCGATCGAACCCTGGTATCGGTATAATTCTGTCCTCTATGCGAACCAATCAGGGGCAGCCCGGCTGTCTCAGGACGTGCTGGATACCAAAGTCGCGCCCGGCGCGTTGAAAGAGGTCGGCAGTTTAGGCTGGACCCTACGCAAGCTGGTTGTGCGTGCCTTGCCCCGGTCGGCTGTCACCGCTATCGCTCAGGTCCGGGCCTCTGCTATTGCAAGGTCATATGGCGACAAATCATGACGGAAAAAACACCTCGGCAGGAGTTTCTTTTTCTGTCCCTGCTTTGCACCGCTGCGTTGTTCCTGATCAACTGGCCACAGCTTTTCGACCCTTTCGTACGTCATGATGATTTCCCGGCGCTGCTGGGCTGGACCGAGATTGCCTACAACAAGGCCTTGGATGAAGGTCGTTGGTTGAACTACTGGTGGCAGTTCCGGCCATTTCTATGGCCCTCACAAATAAGCATGTATCTCTATAACATAGCCTGGGGCTTGTTCTCGGCTGCGGCGGCAGTCGCGATCATGGAGCGTTCGGACCCGATCTGGTACAAAGGTTATCTTGCGCTATTCATTGCGTTTTCGGTTCCAGCATTCCTGATTTCATACTGGTTCAACACGTTGCTGCCGGGGATCTGGGTTATCACCTTGTACAGCCTGGCAGTTCTGTTTCTTCCGCATCGTGTGTCGCTGGCCCTGTTGGTTCTAGCAGTGCCCTTATCCTTCATGGCCTACACGACCTATCCGTTCCTGTTGCTGACACTGATCCTGCTGTCAAACAAGGCACCAAAAACCTATACAAACGTCGCTGTTACGTTGATCATTTTCTTTGTCAGCCTGGTTCTGGCGCTCCTGTGTGTTTACACCCTGAACTACTTCTACCATGGCATATTCGGTATTCCGGTTGCTGAATGGCGTGGGCCGAACGAAGTAAATTCGGTCGATGACCTGCTGCTGAACCTTACCAAGGTCAAAGTATTCCTCCGATCCATCATCTATACAATGGGCGGAGGGACAATCAGCTATGGCTTGATGCTCTTGGCCCTATTTGCAGGCGCCTGGGGGTTCCTGTTTACCCGAAGACGGCTGTTTGCCGTCGCGATCCTGATGGCTGCAATTGCTGGCCTGGCACCGCTTATCCTCAAGGCGATGATGTCGGGGGTGCAGGTCCCTGTCCGGGCATTGAACTGGCTTTGGATCTTGTTTGGGGTCGTGCTTACCACGTGTGGGGTTCAGTTTCTGCAGTCTTCAAAAAGATGGTTAAGTGTTTCGCGTATCTTGTTGATGTGCGTGTTGATGATCAATTTGATGCTCATTGGCAAAACATCGTTTATGTTCATCCCGCCTTGGCAAAAAGCAACGCGCGCATTGGCGCAAAGCCTGCCTGAACAGGCCGAAACCGTGTATATTTATGGACATTTTCTTGGCGTGAATGGTGCGGCAGACGCCAGAGTTCAATTCGAACGGGGGCTGCGGTTGCGGTTCAACTATCTGACCGGGGCCGAGATCATCATGTGCTGGAAGCAGCCCGATAGATGCGATGGGATTACACCTCCGTTCGATCCAGGCGACTGGGTCTCGACGCCTGTTGTCGTATCAACTGGTGACCAGGCCTTTATCCTTTTGCCGCGTCCTAATCTTGGGCCCTGATCAAAAGGTGAGTTGTAACAGGTTTGAGAAAATTCTATGAATGCGCCCACTTGGGCTGTCCGGCATTCAAGGACACATACCCCAACCCCTGTTGGAACACCCGGACATGATTGACCTGAGCGACCACAAACCCCTGCGAAAAAGTCGCAACTATCTGATTTATCAGCACCCCGAGGTCGAAGGGGCGCTGCTGAAAGTGCGGGTGGACGAACCTGTGCGTAGCCATTTTCTGCCGCGTTATGCCGAATGGCGCTATGGCAATCTGCGCCAATGGAACCGCGAAGCAAACGAATATCTGGCGGCGCTCAACCGTGGATGCCCCGAGATCGAGAGGTTGGCGCAATTCATGGGATATGCGCCAACATCAGCGGGCCCGGCGATAGTGGTGGAAAAACTGACCGGCCCGGACGGAGATCTTGCGCCAACCCTGCATTCGGAACGCGTCGCGCTGGCCAAGGATCAAGCCGGACGTGAACGTCTTCATGCTGAATTGATGGAACTGTTTGACGATCTCGAAAGCGGCCGGATCATTGTGGGTGACATGGGGTTCGAAAACATCGTTCGTGCGCAGGAAAGAAGCGGCAAGCTGACCGTGATTGACGGCGTTGGCGAGAGGGTTCTTTTTCCGCTGTCACTGGTCAGCGAAACAGCGTTCCGCAAGTCAATCGACCGCCGGCGACAGAGGATGTCGAGTGGCTTTGGTTTAATGAAGACCTGACCACTAAACTGCTACGCGCAGGGGAAACGCGCGTTCGACCTCTTTTGCTATCTCCGCAATCAGGGCTTTTGTCACGGCGTTGCGGTTGTTCATCTGAACCCGTGCGACATAGGCAAGCTCTGGAGGGGTAGGAAAGACATCGTTGATGACTTCCATGTCTGGTGTAATGTGCATCCCGTTCAATAGCGCTATGCCCAGCCCAGATCGAACAGCCGACTGGATTCCTGCTGCACTTGGACATTCCAGGATATTGTCAAAACGGTGGTCCTGCTGCTGACTGTCTTCCATTCCCCATCTTCGGTAGAAACACTGTGTGTCAAAGGACAGAAACGGAACCGGTTCTGACAGATTCAGACGATAGTCGGGTGATTTGACCCAATGAAGGGAATCCTGAAACAGGATCAGATCTTCGGGCTGCACGTCGTTGCGAAATATCTGAATCACCGCCAAGTCTAATTCACCAGCCTTCAACCAATCCTGAACATTCAGGCTTTGACCAGTGCGGGTTCGTACGCGAACATCGGGGTACAGCCGTGTGAAACGTCCAAGAATTTGGGCGATCCCGCTGGTTGTCGCATCCTCGGTCATGCCAAGCCGCAAGTGGCCGGTGAGCGGCCTGTTACCAAGTGAGGCCACCGCTTCGTCATGCAGAGTGGTAATTCGACGGGCGTATTCACAAAGACGCAGCCCGTCTTCGGTGAACAGGGGGGCACCTTTGCGACGAGTCAGCAGTTTGCAATTCAGTGCGCGCTCTAAACGGCCGATCTTATGGCTGACTGCCGATTGCGAAAGCGCCAGATGTCGGGCCGCACGGGTTACACCACCATAGGTCGCGATTGCGAGCAGCGCGCGCAAGGCGTCTATTTCCAAACGTTCGTTCATGATTTCCCATGACAGATTTTGATCATTGAATGATAATCATTCATTTGCGGCAAAGGCAAATGTCAGATTAGGTATCGCGAACACAATGTACGCGGAGCTTCGAAATGAACAATCTATACCCGGAGGATATCACAGACTTCGAACATCAGTCGGCATGCAAATCTGGTTTGCTGACGCTGTCTTCTTCTTTCGGCAAAGGAAAGTGTAACTGATGACGGAAGACAGAACAGCTAACCGCCGCCTGACAACACTGTTTGAGATCACCGGATCGGTTCTGGCCATGGCTTATGCCTTGCTGATTGCTTCGAATATTGGCGCTGAGATTCTTGGATTCTCTCTACTGTTGGTGTCGTCTGCACTGTTTGCCGCATGGGCATTGATTGATCGGCGCTGGACGTTTTTGCTGTTGCAGGCGTTCTATGCGACCTCTGCCATTATTGGACTGATCCGTTGGGCATAAACTTGGTGTAGGGTTGCCGCCAGGAACTTGTTAGGACGGATCTATGACGGATCAGGACAGAATCGATATCGGCTTTCTGCTGTTTGATGGCTTTCCGATGGCTTGTTTGACATCGGTGATCGAACCCCTGCGGGCGGCCAATGAAATCGCAGGTCATCAAGCGTTTAGATGGTCGCTGGTTTCTGAACGTGGTCAAAAGGTTCAGTCAAGCGCAGGGGTTGGGTTCGAAGCAGATCGCGCGTTGGCGGACTGCAGGAATATCGACATTCTATTCCTGCTCAGCAGCCCGTCTTCGGTCTTTGACAACGCTGTTAGCGGCAATGCCTTGCTGCGTGGTCTTGGGAGGCACGGAACAGTTCTGGGCGGGATCAGCGGTGGCGTATTCCCTCTTGTGCGATCCGGTGCAATGGCAGGTCAGCCGGTCTCGGTCCACTGGTGCTATGAGGCGGCATTTGAGGCCGAGTTTCCCGATATGGACGCCCGGAGCGAAGTGATCGTGCGCACCGTGACGCGCTATACCGCCGCCGGTGCAGCGGCAGGGTTCGACCTGGCACTGCATTTGGTTCACGACCGCTTGGGCGGTGACATTGCGCATGAGGTTGCGTGCTGGTTTCAACATCCGATGATGCGCGGTGCGGCAGTGCGTCAGCAGGTGCCCAATGCGACAGCGCCGAAAACGGGAGACCGCCTTCCACCGCTTGTTTCACGCAGCGTTGAAATGTTTGCCGCCAATATAGGTCAAGCGATCTCGATTGCCGAAGTTGCGAAACAAATGGGCGTCACACCTCGTCAGATCGAGCGGGCATTCAAACAGGCAACCGGACACAGCCCCAGCCATTATTACCGCGCAATGCGGATGAAGGCGGCGCGTCAGATGGTGGTTTATACCAAAGACCCCATTTCCCAGATCGCGGCCGCTGTCGGCTATGGATCTGTCGCGCCCTTGGTGACGCATTACCGGTCGGCTTTTGGCCTGAGCCCCAGCGAGGACAGGCGCCGCATAAACCGTTTCCGGGTTGAGGATAACGCCCCTTTGCCCTCGGTCTAGGCGCTGACTAAAGCGCCGATCGCATCGCCGTCAGGATCGCATGGTGCAGAGATTTGGCGGACGAGCGCGGGCCATAGAGGCTGTAGTGATCCGAACCACGACACAGCACGAAACAGCCAATATGGTGGATCGAGCTGCGCGCCGCCGTTCCCTTAGTCAATATGCGCAGATCCAACTGGCACAAAAGCTCCAGCACTGCTTGAATGTTCGCACCAGCCAGGTCGAAACGCACCCAGGCATCGGTCTGTTCCGTGACCGAGGCCGCAGACCCAATGGCAGATTTAACTTGCGTAGCAAGGTCCTCGTGCGTGTCATGCGGTGCTTCAACCATCCATTGCTCTGGCCCCGCCCAAAAGGCGGTGATTGCGGTTCCTTCAAACCTCTGGACCTTTGGTGCCTCAGCACCAATTAGTTTCTTCAATGCGGCTTTGGCCGCTGTTTCCTGACCGAGCCGCGCCGCGACTGATGCCAACGCCACGCCCGGTATCTCGGAACAGGTGACAGGCCCAACCGTGTCTACCCGAGGGTCAGCCGCGCCGAGGGCGGTTATCGCAACCAGATTATCCACGCAGACGTTCTCCTTCTGGGTCAACGAAATGGGCCGAGACAATTTCCACCTCGACCGTCAGGTCCGTCAGCGGAGAGACAAGGCGCATTTTTTCGCCCAGCCTGTCGCTGCCGTTTTTCAACAATCCCAGCCCGATGCTACTGTTCAGAATGGGCGAGTAGACGGCTGAGGTGACATAGCCCTGATCATGGGCTGCATCGACCGGGCCGTCAGTGTTCATCAGGTGGCCACCGGCGGTTACCTTGTTTTCGGGTTCCAACGGCTTGATCCCGACCAGCATCAGCGCGTCCGGTTGGTTCAGGGCCTCGCGTTCCGACAGGGTTGATCCGATACTGTCTTTCTTTTTGGACACCATGCGGCCCATTCCCAGGTTCAGGGCGGTTGTGGTGCCGTTCAACTCGCTGCCTGCAGCATGGCCTTTTTCGACCCGCATGACGCCCAGTGCTTCGGTGCCATAGGGGACAACGTCGAACTCTTCGCCCTCGGTCATCAGCCGCCGCATCAGCGCGTCGCCATAGCGAGAGGGAACCGCGATTTCGAATGCCAACTCGCCAGAGAACGAAATCCGGAACAGCCGCGCCCGATGGCCGCCACACACGGTGATGGTGCCGCAGGCCATGAAAGGGAAGCCCTCATTCGAGATGTCGAATTCCGGGTCGACGATCTTTTGCAACAGCTTGCGCGAATTGGGCCCGGCGACCGCATATTGCGCCCATCCCTCGGTGGTGGAAATCAACTGCACGTCCATGTCCGGGCACAGGCACTGGCGCACGAACTCCATGTGGCGATAGACCAATACGGCATTTGCGGTCGTTGTGGTTACGACGAAATGATCCTCGGCCAGTCGCGCGGCGGTGCCGTCATCCATGGCTATGCCATCTTCGCGCAGCATCAGGCCATAGCGGGTTTTGCCGACTGCCAGCTTGGCGAAAGCATTGGCATAGACGCGGTTCAGGAACGCTGCCGCATCGGTGCCCTGGACGTCGATTTTGCCCAAAGTCGTACAATCGCACACCCCGACCGAGGCGCGGGTCTGGCGCACTTCACGGTCCACGCTCTCGCGCCAATGGGTCTCGCCGGGCAGGGGGAACCACTGCGCGCGCAGCCAGTTGCCAACCTCGACAAACACCGCGCCGCGTTCTTCGGCCCAGTGATGTGAGGGCGTCAGGCGGGTAGGGTGGAACTCTTTGCCCTTCATCCGGCCTGCGAAAGTAGCAATCGGAACAGGAGTGTAGGGCGGGCGGAAGATGGTGGTACCGGTCTCGGGGATCGACTTACCGGCCAGCTCGGCCATGATCGCCAGCCCGCCGATATTCGAGGTCTTGCCCTGGTCCGTGGCCATGCCCAGCGTGGTATAGCGTTTCAGATGCTCGACCGAACGGAAGCCCTCCTGATAGCTGAGACGGACATCCTTGACCGTCACATCGTTCTGCTGGTCAAGCCAGGCGCGTTTGCAGCCCTGCACGTACCAGAATGGGGTCTGCGCGATGGGTGCGTCCTCGGCCTCGGGCAGATCGGGTTTGGCGCTGGTCAGGTCCAAAGCGGCGATTGCGGCCTCGGCGCCAGAACGCAGCGCGCCGTGGGTGGACATATCGCCGTTTGCCGCACCGGCGACGGACATGCCAACCGGCAGGTCTGCGCCGGGAACAAAGGCGGCCAGCGTCTCATCCCAGGTGGGGCGGCCCCGCTGATGACAGGTCATGTGGACATTCGGGTTCCACCCACCAGAAACGCCCAAGGCACCACATTCCAATGTCCGGGTTGAGCCATCGGGCAGGGCGACTTCGACAAAACTCAGCCCCAGACGGCCCTTGGTATTTGTGACCTGAGCGCCCTGTAGAACTTCGTATTCGTGGCTGATTGGCGCGTCCTTGCGTACATCGATCACCGCGGTGATTTTCACACCTTTGGCGTGCAGATCAGCTGCGGTGCGGTGACCGTCATCATTGTTGGTAAAGACCGCGACGCGCTGCGATACCGCTGCTCCAAACCGGTTGGCATAGGTCCGCAGGGCGCTGGCTGTCATGATGCCGGGGCGATCATTGTTTTCGAACGCGATTGGCCGCTCGGTCGCGCCTGCGCACAGCAGCGCCTTTTGGGTATAGATACGCCACAGGATTTGCCGGGGTTTGCCTGCGGGCAGACTGGGCAGATGATCGCCCGTACGCTCGACTGCGCCATAAATTCCGTGGTCAAACGCGCCGATGACCGTGGTGCGCGGCATCAGGCGCACATTGGGAAGCGCGGACAGCTCGGCCACAGCCTGCGCCGCCCAGTCAGACGCCGCAGCATCGTCAATGATGAGTGTTTCGCTGTTCAGGCGACCGCCAAGGGCGAAATCCTCATCCGCCAGAATGACGTCCGAGCCCGCACGACCAGCGGTCAAAGCGGCCATAAGCCCGGCTGGTCCGGCACCGATGATCAGCAGATCGCAATGGCGAAAGCCCTTGTCGTATTCGTCCGGGTCCTCTTGCATCGAAAGCGATCCAAGCCCGGCTGCGCGACGGATTGTAGGCTCGTACAGCTTTTCCCAGAAGGCTGCAGGCCACATGAAAGTCTTGTAGTAGAAACCCGCAGACAGGAAGTTGGAAAACATGTCATTCACGGCCAGCGCGTCGAATTTCAGGCTGGGCCAGCGGTTCTGTGATCGCGCCTCAAGCCCCTCGAACATCTCGATGGTTGTTGCGCGGGTATTGGGCTCTTTGCGGGCACCCGAGCGTAGTTCGACCAGGCCGTTCGGCTCTTCGGATCCTGCGGTCAGCAATCCGCGCGGACGGTGGTATTTGAAAGACCGCCCGATCAGACGCACATCATTGGCCAGCAGGGCAGATGCCAAAGTGTCGCCGGGATGGGCGGTATAGCTGCGCCCGTCAAAGCGGAAGTTCAGCGTTGTATTGCGGTCGATCTGTCCGCCGTTCAGCCGGTTCACCTGCGTCATTTGGAGCGCCCCCGTGCGCGGGCCACATCGCGGGCCAGTTCCACCTTTGAAATCTCGTGGGTCAGCGTGTTGCGCGTCACGACCAGCCAGGATCGGTCGCCTGTTTCGTGGTACCAAAGCTCTCGGTGTTCGCCTGCCGGGTTGTCGCGCAGATAGGCATAGTCGTGAAAGACCTCGGCGGCATTTTCCGCCTGCCAATCGGGGCGGTCAATCAGCGCGGCGTCGCCCAGATAGGTGAATTCCGATGCGTCGCGAGGCCCAAGAAGGGGGTGGTTGATTATCATGTCTGCTGTCCCCTTTAATGCAGGTTGGGCTGATTGCCCGCGCCTTTTTCGTCGATCATCCGGCCGGTGCGGAACCGGTCCAACCGATAGGCCGTTGCGACAGGGTGCGGTTCGTCCTTCGCAAGCAGATGTGCAAAGCAATAGCCCGAAGCCGGAGTTGCCTTGAACCCGCCATAGCACCAGCCCCCGTTGAAATAGAGGCCCTCGACCGGCGTTTGGTCAATGATCGGAGAGCCATCCATCGACATGTCCATCACGCCACCCCACATCCGCAGCAACCGGGCGCGTCCGATCATCGGCATCAATGCCATGCCACCTTCGCAAACATCCTCGACCACGGGCAAGTTGCCGCGTTGGGCATAGGTGTTATAGCCGTCAAGATCGCCACCAAACACCAGCCCGCCCTTGTCGGACTGACTGACATAAAAATGCCCCGCGCCATAGGTGATGACACTGGGCAGGACAGGCTTTAGCCCCTCAGATACAAAGGCTTGTAGAACGTGGCTTTCGATAGGCAGGCGCAGTCCGGCCATCCCCATAACGCGCCCCGAACTGCCCGCAACTGCGCATCCGACTTTGGAGGCGCCGATAAAGCCCTTAGTCGTTTCGACCCCAAGACATTTGCCATCTTCGATCCGCAGCCCGGTAACTTCACAGTTCTGGATAATATCGACGCCATGCAGGTCGGCTGACCGGGCATAGCCCCAGGCCACTGCATCATGGCGCACGGTGCCGCCGCGCCGTTGAACAAGGCCGCCCTTGATCGGAAAGCGAGCGTCGTCGAAATTCAGATAAGGGTGTTCGCGCCGCACCTGATCTGCGTCCAGCAATTCGGCATCGGCCCCGTTCAGGATCATCGCATTGCCACGTCGCGTATAGGCGTCACGCTGTCCGTCTGTATGGAACAGATTGACGATACCGCGCTGACTGACCATTGCGTTATAGTTCAGGTCCTGCTCGAGCCCTTCCCACAGCTTCAGCGAGAACTCATAGAACGGCTCATTCCCATCCAGCAGGTAGTTCGAGCGAATGATCGTGGTGTTTCGGCCCACATTTCCGCCACCGATCCAGCCTTTCTCGATTACGGCAACATTTCGTTGGCCGTAGATTTTGGAAAGGTAATGCGCGGTTGCCAGACCATGCCCGCCGCCGCCGATTACGATGATGTCGTAATGGGCCTTAGGTTCAGGTTCACGCCAAACCGGTTTCCACCCTTTGTGGCCGGTTAGCGCCTCTTTGAAAACTCGAAAGCCGGAATATCTCATGAATCGGACCTTTTCTTCCAAACTTCATTATTTTCGGGCGCGGCGATATCCCCATATGCGACATGGGTGTGTCTGAATCAGACCCTCAGGCACAAGAAATAAGGCCGGAAAACCAATCGGTGAAATCCGATACCTCGGCTGAGTTGCGAAGGACGGATAAAAAATAGCCCTCACTGGCGGGTGCGGAATCTTTGCTGGCAAGGCGGACTTTGCCTGATTTCAGGGCGTGCTCTGCGATGATAGAGTTCACCAGCGCAACACCGCTGCCTGAAACAGAAAGTTGCAGGGCGAGGCCATAGGAATCCACAAAATATGATGGCTTGCGCAGTTTCTGGCCGGTGATTTCACCCCATGACGCCCAACTGTCCGATGTGCCAACGGATTCGATCAGAGGCAGATCAAGCCAATTGCCGCTTAGATTCGGCGACACCACCGGGACAAGGCGATTGGGATTCAACGGTTTCGCATTTTTCCCGACTTGTTTTTCTGAACCAAAGCGTACCTCAATATCGGCGCGCGATGCTGCGTATTCGTCAGGCCAGATCGTGCTGACAAATCGGAGTGAGGTTTCCGGGTGCTGGGCCTGAAATTCGGGTAATGCCGGCGAGATGACCCATTCGATAATACTGATGGAGGCTGCGACCGTGATATGGCGTGCCTTTTCCTCGGCCAAATAGGGTGAGGCGGCGGAGTGCAGCATGTCCAAGGCCGTCTCGACCTGCGGCAACAGCTTCCGCCCCTCATCGGTCAAAGACAGGCCGCGCGCATGGCGGTGGAACAGGACAACGCCCAGCCGGGTTTCCAGTGCTCTGATTTGTTGGCTGACGGCGGATTGCGTCAGCCCGATCTCATCCGCTGCAGCAGTTGAACTAAGCCGCCGCGCCGCTGCTTCGAACGACCGGAACCACGTCAGGGGAGGGAGTGTTTTTGCCATCGGTAACCGGCCTATTAGTGTTGTTAATACCTAAGGCTCAAGTTCTTTCGTTTGTCAAAAGATGTTTCTAACGGTGATATTTCCTCAAGCAGTTTTGGGGAGGCGCTTGTGCAACCAAATATCAGAAAAATAGTGACTTTCGACGAAGAGGTTCTGGTAGAAGGATTTCGGGCAGCGGAACGCCCGTGGCGCATGTTTGCCGTTGCGGCGGTTGTGTCGAACCCCTGGGCTGGTCGGTATGTCGAGGATCTGAGACCGGAAATTCTGGCCTATGGGCCTGTGCTGGGGCAAATGTTGACTGACCGAATGGTCACGCTTGCAGGTGGCGGCGAGGTGATCGAAGCCTATGGCAAAGCGGCGGTTGTTGGGCTGGATGGCGAGGTCGAACATGCCTCGGGCCTGATCCACACGCTGCATTTCGGGAATTACTATCGTCAAGCGGTTGGGGCCAAGTCCTATCTGTCCTTCACCAATACCCGCGGTCCGGCGAACACTCCGATCGTGGTGCCCATGATGGACAAGAATGATGCCGGGCGTAGATCGCATTATCTGACGCTGCAGTTTGCAATCCCCGACGCACCGCGCGCGGATGAAATTGTGGTCGTGCTGGGTGGCGCAACCTCGGGCCGTCCCCATCATCGGATCGGCGACCGTTATCAGGACCTCAAGGATTTGGGCCATGACGTGGACAACCCGGCCTCGGTCTGAACTCAGCACCCTGGCGGTGATTGATCAGGGCCAAGGGCCGCTGGTTATTCTGCTGCACGGGGTTGGCCTGCGGGCCGAGGCGTGGGGTGCGCAGATCGACGCTCTGGTCGCGGCGGGGTATCGTGTCTTGTGCCCGGATATGCCAGGACATGGTCAGTCGAGCTTTGATCATCCGACTGGTTTGGAGGCATACGTGCACCGCACTGCGTCCGTGCTGACAGAGCCCGCTGTCTTGATCGGCCATTCAATGGGCGCCCTGATTGCGCTCCGACTGGCGGCGGATGTGCCAGATAGCGTTCTTGGCGTTGCGGCATTGAATGCGATCCATCGGCGTCCGGTTGCCGCGCACAAGGCCGTCGTCGCACGTGCCTCGGCCTTGGACGTGTCGGGGCCAAATGATCCCACGGTCACGTTGCAACGTTGGTTTGGCGAAGCCTCGTCCGCCGAGCGACAGGCCTGCAGGCGCTGGCTGACTGAGGTTGATCCGGCGGCCTACAAATCCGCATATACCGCTTTTGCTGAAACGGACGGTCCTTCCGATGATGAACTGGCCCGTATCGCTTGTCCCGCCTTGTTCATGACCGGCGCGGATGAGCCGAATTCGACGCCTGAAATGTCTCGGGACATGGCGCGTTTGGTTCCCTCGGGACAAGCGGCAATCATCGCAGGTGCCGCACATATGTTGCCGATGACTCATCCCGCCGAAGTAAACGCACAGCTGTTGGAATTTGTGGGGGGGTGCCAGCCATGACAAGTATGGACCCCCGAGCTTTGCGTGACGCCTTTGGCAGCTTTATGACCGGGGTGACAGTGGTGACGGCACGGGATCCGCAGGGCGCGCCAGTTGGGTTCACCGCAAACTCGTTTTCGTCCGTATCGCTTGACCCGCCATTGCTGCTGGTGTGTCCGGGGAAGTTTCTGTCCAGTCACGATATTTTCGCCAACTGCACCCGGTTTGCAGTGAATGTGCTTGCAGATGGACAGCAAGAGATATCGAACACTTTCGCTGGGTATAAAGGGGACCGGTTTGCAAAGGTCGCGCACAGCAATGGCCTTTTTGATCTACCCCTAATCGACGGGGCGCTGGCGCAGTTTTGCTGCAAGACCCATCAGGTCCTTCCCGCCGGTGATCATACCTTATTGATCGGTGAAGTGGCAGAGTTCTCGCACTCGGTCGGGCAGGGTCTTGGATATGTCGGAGGGTCGTATTTCAGCCTGGGGCTCGAACGTGAAATCGACGCCATGGTACCGACGATATGCGGCGCGATCATCCGCAAAGATGACAGTGTTTTGCTGGAGCAGAGCAACGGTGCCTATCGTCCCGTTCAAATCGCCGGGGTCGAGCGGGGTGGGCAGCGAAACCGATTGACCCAGGGCTTGTCAGAACGTGGACTGAAGGTAGAGGTCGAACAGGTCTATTCCTCATTCGACGATGCGGAAACAAAGCAGCATTACACCTATTTTCTGGCCAGCTGTTCCCGACCAACGCCGCTTGAGGGCGCCGAATGGATCAGAACGGATGTCCTTCCGAACCTGAAATACGTGTCCGGCGGTGTCCGCCACATGATGACCCGCTATGCGATGGAAGCCAAAGAGGGGGATTTTTCTCTCTACCTTGGTGACGCCTCGCAAGGCGACATTCACAGCATACGATAAAGGAGCAGGTCAATGGAATTTTCCCTGTTTGCCCATATGGAACGTTTGTCGCCAGATCAGCCGCATGACGTTCTGTATGACGAATTCGTCAGCCTTGTGAAAATGGCGGACGAGGGCGGGATGCGCGCCGTCTGGACGGGTGAGCATCACGGGATGGAGTTCACCATCGCGCCCAACCCCTTTATCTCGCTAGTCGATCTGGCTCATCACACCCGGAATGTACGGCTGGGGACGGGTACGGTAGTCGCCCCGTTCTGGCATCCGATCAAATTGGCCGGAGAGGCCGCCGCGGCAGATCAGATTACCAAAGGCCGGATCGAACTGGGGATCGCACGCGGCGCATATTCGTACGAGTATGAGCGCCTGATGCCGGGGATGGATGCCTGGGAGGCGGGCCAGCGGATGCGAGAAACCACCCCTCTGCTTCCGCAAATCTGGCAGGGCGATTGCGCGCATGAGGGTGAGTTTTATTCCTTTCCGGCGACCACATCTGCGCCGAAACCGTTTCAGAAAAACGGTCCGCCGATCTGGATCGCGGCGCGGGACCCCAATAGTCATGAATTCGGTGTCCACAACGGGTTTAACATCCAGGTCACTCCCCTGTGGCAGGGCATGGAAGAGATTGAAACGCTGATGGACCGCTTCAATGCAGCCTGCGACAGCCATACCGGACCGCGCCCCAAAATCATGCTGTTGCATCATACATATGTTGGCAAGGACACAGACGATGTTGCGCAAGGCGTTCAGGAATTGCGCCGGTATTACAACTATTTCGGTGCCTGGTTCATGAACAAACGCCCGGTCGAGCAAGGGTTGATCCAACGGATCACCCCGGACGAGATGGATGCCAACCAGATGTACACAAGTGATAAGCTGGCGCGCGACCTGACGGTTGGTACAGCGCAGCAGGTTATCGACCGGATCAAACGTTATGAAGATTTGGGCTATGATGAGTTTTCGTTCTGGGTCGACAGCGGGATGACGAACGAGCGAAAACGTGCCTCTTTGGCGCGGTTCATCGACGATGTCATGCCAGCCTTTCAGTGAGGAACACTATGGGAAATCTACCGCATTTTCAGCTTTTCATTGATGGCGCCTGGTCTGAGGGGGCGACGTCTCAGGTTATGACATCTGCAAATCCCGCAACTGGGCAGGGGTGGGCTACGTTTTCCTGTGCGGCACCTGAGGATGTCGACAGGGCAGTCGCCGCCGCCAAACGTGCGCTTGATGATCCGCAATGGCGCGACATGACGGCCACCGCGCGCGGCAAGCTTCTTTATCGCCTGGCCGACCTAGTTGCCGAAAACGCTGCACGGCTTGGAGAATTTGAGACAACAGACAGCGGTAAACTGCTGGCAGAAACCTCGGCGCAAACTGGGTATGTCGCGGATTACTACCGCTATTTCGCAGGGCTTGCGGATAAGGTTGAAGGGACGGTTCTGCCCATCGACAAGCCGGATATGCATGTGTTTACCACGCGCGAACCCATTGGTGTTGTCGCGGCTATTGTGCCCTGGAATGCACAAATGTTCCTGACGGCGACTAAGTTGGGCCCGGCGCTTGCGGCTGGGTGTACCGTCGTGCTGAAGGCATCCGAAATTGCGCCGGCCCCGATGCTGGAGTTCGCGCGTTTGATTGAACAGGCCGGATTCCCCGCGGGCGTTGTCTCGGTCATCACCGGGGATGCGGAAAACTGTGCAATTCCACTGACCCGCCATCCCGATCTGGATCGCATCGCCTTTACCGGTGGCCCCGAGACAGCGCGCCATGTGGTCAGGAATTCTGCCGAAAACTTCGCCGTCACCTCGCTGGAGCTTGGTGGCAAGTCGCCGATACTTGTTTTTGAAGACGCGGATCTGGATGGGGCCGCAAATGGCCTGATCGCCGGAAACTTTGGCGCGTCGGGGCAAAGTTGCGTTGCGGGCACGCGCGGGCTTGTGCAGCGATCCGTTCTGCAAGGCCTGATCGGCCGCATCAAAGAAAAGGCGGGTGCAATCGTTCTGGGTGACCCGCTGGATGCCGGTACCCATGTCGGACCGCTATGTACCATGGCGCAAGTGAACAAGATCGAAGAGACCCTGGCCAAGTCAGCGGAGCAGGGGGCCGTGGTCCATTTCGGCGGGCAACCTGCGGATCGGCCCGGCAATTACATGAACCCAACACTGGTCGAGTGCATATCGCCCGAGACCGAGACGTTGAAAGTTGAGATGTTTGGCCCGGTTATGTCTCTGCTGCCCTTCGATACCGAAGAAGAGGCCATCGCATTGGCCAATAGCACAGTCTTTGGGTTGGGTTCAGGTGTGTTCACGCAGAACCTGGCGCGGGCGCATCGGGTGTCCAAGCGGATCAAGTCCGGGATTTGTTGGGTTAATACCTATCGCGCGATCTCTCCTATCGCGCCGTTTGGCGGATTCAATCAATCAGGGTATGGCCGTGAAGCCGGGGTTGAGGCGATCCTGGATTACACCCGGACCAAGACCACCTGGATCAGCACCTCGCAAGAGCCGATGGCGAACCCGTTTGTGATGCGCTAGGTCTGTTGTCAGACAGATATCGGAGCGCGGTCATGAAGTTGAAACATCCGAATTTTGAACCTCCGGCAGACGCAAATGACCGGAGGGCGATCCCGCCGGTCATTTGCTATCCGCCCGAAACGATACCGCAACCTGATCTGGCTGCGTTGACTGACCTGAGGCAGCGCGCGGTGAAAACCGCCGAAGTCATAGCAGCCCCGCGTGATGCGGCCTGTATTGAAGTGCCCGCGGGGGCCTTTATTCGGGTGGTGTCGGTCGATGGCGCGCAGGTCGGTGATCTGAACATGTGGTACAAGCACGACCTGACCGAACGGTTCTATTCCGGCAAAACCCGCGCGCTGCATGGCACGCATCTGTCGACCGGGGATCGGATGTGGTCAAGTTTTCCGAATATGCGGCCCATGGCGACCATCGTTACGGATACTCTGGATTGGTATGGGTTCGATTCATACGGCGGATCCGTGCATGACGTAATCGGGACCCGCTGTGACCCCTATACCGGGCGACTGCTGTTTGGCGATGACTACCATTATTGCTGCCATTCCAACCTGACACGGGCATTGGCCAGCCATTGTGGCCTGCCGCTGCATGAGGCCGAAATGCACGTCCACGACGTGTTGAACGTCTTCATGTGCACCGGATTTACGCAGGACACAGGCCAATACTTCATGAAGGCAAGCCCGGTGCGTCCGGGTGATTATCTGGAATTCTACGCCGAGATTGACCTGATCGTCGGCCTTTCAGCTTGTCCCGGGGGCGATTGCTCGTCCGAGCATTCCTCGGACGCAGCCGCCTGTTATCCATTGGTTATGGAAGCCTATGACCCCGGTGAAGACATCCGAAACGCGCATATTCAGCCCAAGCGATCTGCTTATGATCGCACCCATGGGGCAGGTTAAGAGGTCAGGCGTTGCCCAAGCCGGTCCAGCATCCGACAGCATAGGTCGAGCTGTTCGATCTCGACGTACTCATCTGCTTTATGGGCCTGTGTGATCGAGCCGGGACCGCAGACAATCGCGTGGGTGCCAAGCTGCTGAAACAGGCCAGCTTCAGTGGCGAATGACACAACACCTGTTCCGTTCGCCCCGGTCAGCTCGGCAACCAGTTTGCGGGCGGCGTTTTCTTCCATGGGCTCAAGGCCTGCAACCTCGGCCGTGATATCCTGCGTGATGCTGGCTTCACTATGGACGGCCTGCATTTCGGGCAGCAGGCTGTGGGTCACATAGTCTGACAGGGCTTGCTTAACGAAATCCGCATCGCTGGCTTGAACCGGGCGCATTTCCCACCCGACATCGGCTTTGCTGGCAATGACGTTATGGGCGACGCCGCTATTGAAGAACCCCACGTTTATAGTGGTCCAGGGTGGCTCGAAGGGGCTGTTTGTTGGCGCGCGGGATTTCAATATCTGGCGCAGTTCCAGAAGTTTTCCTACATAGCGTGCCGCGTATTCCGCCGCATTAACCCCATCATCGGGGGCCGAGCTGTGTCCTTCGAGCCCGACAAATCGTGTCGTGTATTCATAGCACCCCTTATGCCCTTCGATCAGGCACATTTCGGTGGGCTCTCCGATTATTGCGATATCTGGCACAATTCCTCGTTCGGAAAGATCGTTCACCATGTTCTGCGCGCCCAAACATCCGGTTTCTTCATCATAGGTGAAGGCAAAGTGCAGCGGGTGGGTCAGTTTTCTGGCATCCAGCGTTTCGGCAAGTGCAAGTGCGGCGGCGATGAAGCCCTTCATGTCACAGGTGCCACGTCCGTAAAGTCTGCCATCTTTCTCGGTCATCAAAAACGGGTCTGATGTCCAGTTCTGATCCGCGACGGGAACCACGTCCGTGTGGCCGGATAACAGGATGCCGCCGGGAATGTCTGCGCCTATGGAAGCAAATACATTGGCCTTGGTGCCAGTATCATCCCGGGTTTCGATGCAGCGTGCACCCAAGGCTTGCAACCTGTCCCTTAGATAGCTGATGATCTGAAGATTGCTGTCTGCAGATACCGTTTCAAACGCGATCAGATCGGCGAGGATATCTTGGGTTCTTTGCAGGGTCATGGCTTTACAAACAGCTTTCTTGGGCGGTTACAGAAACATTCGGCAGGACCGGTATCGGTGATCAGGATCGACACGGTGATCTCTAACCCCCAGTCATTCAACCAGAGGCCAGGCATAAAGTGAAACGTCTTGCCAGGTTCCAGGATTGTCTCATCCTCGGGACGCAGAGATACCGTGCGCTCACCCCAGTCCGGGAGATAGCTCAGACCTACTGGATAGCCGCAGCACGCGCGGCTTTCAATGTGGACGTATCTGACAATCAGGCATCCACACTGTACGTCGTTCCCCATTCGTATCCTGATTGCGTCCCCACTAGATCGGGTCTGCGTCATGAAAGACCAAAACGCCTTGATGGACGTAGAACGACCACCCCTCGTATCCGGTTAGCCACGTCATGTTCGAAGGATCTTCGAAGAACAGCGCGTCCAGCCCGACCTCGGTCACGGCTTTTCGTGTTTTGGACAGCCGACGGTCAAATTCCCCCCGCATGAATGCCGGATTCACTTGGCTCATCGGATCCTCGTGTCGTGATTAGAGACGTGTTGACAGAACTTTACGAATCCGATCACGTCAATGGACAACTCAGGAAGGAAATACTGTTGAAACTCAGTTCAAACCCACACCGCGGCAAGGAAAAATTGATTCCTGATGCTCCATTTCCTTCGATAAACGCGGCTCGCGTAGCTGATTTGTTAACAGTATGCCCTGCAGCAGCAGAAACCAATCTGGTTGAAGCCAAGGATTTGGCCAATGTCGCCGATCTATGGGTCAAAGATGAGCGTGGGCGCATGAACCTCGGGTCATTCAAGGCTTTGGGGGCTGCCTATGTCATCGCCCGTCACGCTGCTGATCTGGCGCAGACACCGGATAAGTCTACTTTACGCGGGAAAACCTATGTCACCGCTAGCGCGGGTAACCACGGGATGAGTGTAGCAGCAGGTGCACGGATATTTGGGGCTGATGCAGTGGTCTATATCGCCGAAACCGTACCTGAAAGTTTCGCGGAACGCCTTCGTGCGCAAAAAGCCAGGGTCGTTCGTCAAGGCACGGATTATGCCGCCAGTATGGAGGCTGCTGGCAAAGCGGCGCAGGCTAACGGTTGGACATTGCTATCTGACAGTTCGTGGGACGGGTATTACGAGCTGCCGCACACCCTGATGGAGGGATATCTGCAGATGGCTGCAGAAGCGGTGCGCCAATGCCCAAATGCGCCCACGCATATCATTTTGCAGGCCGGGGTAGGTGGGCTGGCAGGGGCGGTTGCAGCTTATGCGCGCCATGCCTGGGGTGATGGACCCAAGATCATTGTCGTGGAACCCGAAGCGGCCCCTGCGTTGCAAGCCAGTATCGAAGCAGGTACCTGCGTCTTTGCGGATGGGCCTGACAGCATCATGGGACGGCTGGACTGTAAAGAACCCTCGCTGATCGCGCTGAATGGTCTGGCGCGGGATGCAGACTGTTTTCTGACGCTCTCGGATGACGACGTGGTGCGGTATTTACCGGCTATGGCAGAGGCTGGGTTGGCGACAACTGCTTCGGGCGGGGCGGGCGTCGCAGCAGCGATGAATGCAGATGTCTGCGAGGCCCTGAACATTGGGAGCGATGCCCAAGTTCTGTGCATTTTATCCGAAGTGCCGGATTGAAGAAGGTCAAGAAACATCTGAATCTTGCCCCGGAATAAGCGCAGGAAGCCGCAAGTTAAGAGGGTGCAACTGCCCCCAAAGGCAGAATCCGATTGCGCCTGAAAACGGGAGGTGCGCAAATCCGCACCTCCGCCCTATCAAAATGAGATTAATTGCCCCCCAAAGCGCGGTTTTTAGATTGGATTGCACCAGATAATTTTAGCGTTTTCCAATCGGTCGAGGAATTTCGACATGCAAATCTCTCAGCAACTCAGTATCGATCTCGAGGTCTGGGCTGTGAGATGTGGTGGTTTAGGTTGTGATTATAACCCATTCAAAATATTATATTAATGTTGTGGGTTAGGAAGTTGAATAGAGGCGAATGAAGCAGGTTAATTACGCGATTCAAGGCCTTGCGTTGCGGGCGAGATATCGAAGTATCAGTTGAGCAGAAGTGAATTTCAGGATTCTTTGTCGCCTAGCTGTCACATTTATGGTTGCGTGGTTGGTACCCCATGTCCTTAAATAGGGTGGACTGGTCTTTGAGATCCGGATGAACCGGGCAAGCAAAGACCGCACAGGGGAGCCAAGTTGGTAATGTCAAATGACGCAGCGTTCGTCGAATTTCAGCGTGTTCAAAAATCTTATGACGGCGAGATACTCGTCGTAAAAGACCTTAATCTCTCGATGCCAAAGGGTGAGTTTCTAACTATGCTCGGCCCCTCGGGGTCAGGCAAGACAACTTGCCTAATGATGTTGGCCGGATTTGAAACCGCTACTCATGGCGAAATCATGTTGGACGGACGCCCGATCAACAACATTCCACCACATAAGCGCGGGATTGGCATGGTGTTCCAAAACTATGCATTGTTCCCGCATATGACTGTGGCTGAAAACCTTTCGTTCCCGCTTGAAGTGCGCAACATCGGCAAAAGCGATCGGGAAGAAAAAGTGAAGCGTGCGCTGGATATGGTCCAGATGGGCGCCTTTGGCAGCCGTCGTCCGGCGCAACTGTCCGGCGGTCAGCAGCAGCGGATCGCCTTGGCCCGTGCTTTGGTGTTCGAGCCTGAGCTAGTTTTGATGGACGAACCGCTGGGCGCGCTGGACAAGCAATTGCGCGAACATATGCAGTTCGAGATTACCCGTCTGGCGCATGAGCTGGGGATTACGACAGTTTACGTGACCCACGACCAGACAGAGGCGCTGACGATGTCGGATCGCGTGGCCGTGTTCGACGACGGACGCATCCAGCAGCTTGCGCCGCCGGATCTGCTCTATGAAGAGCCCGAAAATAGCTTTGTTGCCCAGTTCATTGGTGAAAACAACACCTTGGAAGGCGTTGTTAAGTCAATCGACGGCGACTCGTGCGTGGTTGCACTGGATGATGGATCAGAAATTGACGCCAAACCGGTCAATGTCAGCGCTGCTGGTGAACGGACCAAAGTTTCAATCCGCCCCGAACGGGTGGAGTTCAACAAAGATCGCCTGCATGCCGATGCGCATACGCTAAAGGCGACTGTCAAAGAATTCATCTATATGGGTGATGTCTTCCGGTTCCGCCTATCTGTGGCGGGCAATGAAGACTTTATCATCAAGACCCGAAACGCTCCCGATGCGGTTCGGTTGTCGCCCGGCCAAGAAGTCGAGATTGGCTGGTTGGCCCATGATTGCCGGGCACTTGACGCCTGATGAAGAACGTCCCCTGGTGGATCGCTGGGGGGTAAATGGCGGCCGGGTTGCCCCGTGATCCGGTCTGTTCAGAAATTTACGGGTATAACAGGGAGTTAACAATGAAAGTTAAGACCACTTTGATGGCAAGCGCCATTGTTGCTGTGGCCGGCGGCGCCATGGCCGAAGAAATGACTATCGTGTCTTGGGGCGGCGCCTATTCCAAGTCGCAGTTGAAGGCTTATCACGAGCCCTATTCGGAAAAGAGCGGTGTCACTATCCTGAATGACGACAGCTCGGCTGAAGCGGTCGCCAAGCTGAGGGCAATGAACGAAGCGGGCAACATCACCTGGGACGTAGTGGATGTTGTTGCTGCGGACGCAATTCGTCTGTGTGACGAAGGTCTGGCGATGGAGATCGACCCCGACACCATGCTGGCCCCGGCGCCCGACGGCACCTCGGCTGCCGATGATTTCGGTGACCTGCTGGTCAGCGAATGCTTTATCCCGCAGATCGTGTATTCGACTACATTCGGCTATCGTACGGACCTGGTAGGTGACACACCTCCGACTGATGTCTGCGCCGTATTTGATCTGGAGGCCTATCCGGGCAAGCGTTCACTGGAAAAGCGCGCCATCAACAACATGGAATGGGCGCTGATCTGTGACGGCGTCGCCAAAGATGACGTTTATGACGTTCTGGCGACTCCAGAAGGTCAGGATCAGGCGTTGGCGAAACTGGGAACCATCAAGGACAACGTCGTCTGGTGGTCCGCGGGTGCCGACACGCCGCAGCTTCTGGCCGATGGCGAGATCATCATGGGCTCGACCTATAACGGCCGTCTGTTCAGCGTGATCGAAGAGCAGAAGCAACCCGTTGCCATGCTGTGGGACGCGCAGATCTTTGACCTGGACGGCTGGATTATCCCCGCCGGTCTGAGCGAAGAGCGTCAGCAGCGTGCGCTGGACTACATCATGTTCGCAACGGACACGCAGCGTCTGGCGGATCAGGCCAAGTACATCTCGTACGGTCCGGCCCGTGCCTCGTCGGCTCCGCTGGTTGGTCAGCATGCCGAGCTTGGCATCGATATGGCGCCGCACATGCCGACCGATCCGGAAAACGCCAAGAACACGTTCCTGTATAACTACGAGTTCTGGGCGGATTACCGCGATGACATCGAAGCGAAATTCCAGGCTTGGCTTGCGAAATAATCGTTTGATTTCATGAAACAGTCGGGGGCGGTGCGCCGCCCCCAGACCCAAGCAGAGTCAAGGGGCACAGATGACTGACGCAAGCCAAAATGCGGGGCCGATGCTGGCAGCGGACGGAACGCCGCTCAAGCAATCGCTGGCACGTTCACTGCGGCGGCAAAAGTTACGAGCATTGATGCTCGTCGCTCCGCTTCTGCTATTTGTCATGTTTTCCTTTATCGTGCCGATTGCTTCAATGCTGTTCCGCTCGGTTGAAAACAGCATGGTTTCAGAGACCCTCCCGCTTACTGTGGAAGCCCTGCAAAGCTGGGACGCCCAAAGCGGTGAGCTTCCGGACGAAGCAGTATACGATGCATTCGTTCGCGACATGGTCGTTGCCGTTGATAGCAAAACCCACACCCGCCTTGGCTCGCGTCTGAACTACGAAGAGACTGGCATGTCTTCTTTGTTCCGCCGCTCTGGCCGGAAAATGGGCAAGCTTGACCCTGAAACCGATGGACCATTCAAGGACCAGATCATCGAGATTCACGAGGGCTGGGGCGATCCTAAGACGTGGGCCGTGATCAAGACCCATTCGCCAACGGTTACCAATGGTTATTTCCTGAACGCGGTCGATATGCGCCGCACGCCCGAAGGCGCGCAGTCGCAGCCTGAAGACAAGCAGATTCTGATCAAGCTGTTTGGCCGCACATTGTTCATGTCACTGGTGATTACAGTGTCCTGTATCCTGCTGGCCTATCCGGTTAGCTACCTGCTGGCGACCCTACCGATGCGGGTGTCGAACCTGCTGATGATCCTTGTCCTCTTGCCTTTCTGGACCTCACTTCTGGTGCGGACCTCGGCGTGGAAAGTGATGTTGCAACAGCAGGGCGTGATTAATGAAACATTGGTCTGGCTTGGACTTGTGGCCGATGATGCACGACTGGTGATCATCAATAACCAGATCGGCACGATCATTGCGATGACGCATATCCTGCTGCCGTTCATGATCCTGCCGATGTATTCAGTGATGCAGACGATCCCGGTGACTTACACGCGCGCGGCGAAATCAATGGGCGCGACCAACTGGACGACGTTCTGGCGCATCTACTTCCCACAATCCATTCCGGGTATCGGAGCGGGCTCGATCCTCGTATTCATTCTGTCGATCGGATACTACATCACGCCTGAAATCGTTGGCGGCACAAAGGGTGTCTTCATCTCGAACCGGATCGCCTATCACATCTCGTCCTCGCTGAACTGGGGACTGGCTGCGGCCTTGGGTACGATCCTGCTGGGTGTCGTCATGCTGCTCTACTGGGTCTACGACAAGATCGTGGGCATTGATAACGTGAAGTTGGGATAATCGACATGGCTGCACTTACACCGATATCCCGCAAACCGCTCTCCATGGTTCTGCCCAGTGTCGCCTTGGCGGGTGCCTTCGCCGGCGTCTTTGTCGGCGCGGGCAACGGCTCGATCCTTTTGGGCATTCTGGGTGGCGCAGCTCTGATCGCCGCGCTGGCCTGGGTCTACATCAACGTTCTGAAGAACGAAAAACTGGCGCGCTGGATCAATATCCTGGGTTTCGGCGTCATCGGTTTCCTGTTGTCAGGTCCGATGGGTGGCATTCTGGGCCTGTTGGGCGGTTGGTTTTTTATCTTCTTTATCTATTGGCTCTATGAAGGCCGGTATCGCCGCAAACTGCTCAGCTATCTGACGCCAAAACAGGTGTTCTATCACTATCTGTTTCGGGTTATCTGCGGTGCGATCTTCGTGTTCCTGATCACCCCGATCCTTGTGGTTCTGCCGCTGTCGTTCAACGCGCAGGACTTCTTTACCTTCACCCCTGAGATGCTGAGTCTGGACCCCGAAGGGTATTCGCTAAAGCATTACCGCGATTTTTTCACCAACAATGAATGGCAGCGCAGCTTCAAGAACTCGCTGATCATCGCGCCGATTGCGACGATCATCTCGGTCTCGCTGGGCACGTTGGCGGCCATCGGCCTCAGCCAGAGCCACGTACCCGGCCGCCGCGTCATCATGGGCGTCCTGATCTCGCCGATGATCGTGCCGTTGATCATCTCGGCCACCGGCATGTTCTTCTTCTACAGCGATATCGGTCGCTTCATGGAAGGCACGCTGGGCATGAACAAGAACTTCGTGGGCTATGTGAAAGTTGTCCTTGCCCACGCCGTTCTGGGCATCCCTTTCGTCATCATCACCGTGACTGCGACGCTGGTGGGCTTTGATCGCTCTCTGACGCGGGCGGCGGCGAATATGGGCGCGGGCCCGGTGCGGACGTTTTTCAAGATTCAGATGCCCCTGATCCTGCCGGGCGTGATCTCGGGCGGCCTCTTCGCCTTTATCACCTCGTTCGATGAGGTGGTTGTGGTGCTGTTCGTTGGCTCTGCCAGCCAGAAGACACTGCCATGGCAGATGTTCACCGGCCTGCGCGAACAGATCAGCCCGACCATTCTGGCAGTAGCGACCATCCTTGTGGTGATCTCGATTGCGCTGTTGACCACGGTAGAGCTGCTGCGGCGGCGGTCTGAACGCCTGCGGGGGCTCAGTCCCGCTTGACGCGACTCACAAGGTGATTTAGCGATTTCACCATGCACCCCGGTCACGATGGCGTCGTGACATCTAGGCGGGTGCATGGCTCTCGGTTCCCGAGGCCGCTTGTCCTGAACGCCGGGACTTGTGGCCGGGCTTTGCCTGTCCGGCATCGAGGAGAGACCAAGATGAATGATCTAAACAATCGCCCCGAATTCTTTACCTGCCACAACGGTGACAAGGCGCCTTTGCCCTTTAGTAAGGCGGAATATGCACGCCGTCTGGCCAGTTTGCGCGCCACGATGGCCGCCCGCGATATTCCAGCAGTTCTGCTGACTTCCATGCAAAACATCGCCTATTACTCGGGCTTCTTGTATTGCTCGTTCGGGCGTCCCTACGGTTGCGTTGTCACTCAGGACAAATGCACCACCGTGTCGGCCAATATCGACGCCGGCCAGCCTTGGCGTCGCTCGGTTGAAGACAACGTGATCTATACCGACTGGAAGCGGAACAATTACTGGCGCGCGGTGGCTGATCTGATTGGATCAGCCGGTCGGGTCGGGATCGAAGGCGATCACATGACCCTGGCAATGCGCGACACCGCACTGGATATGCTGGGCCAGCCTGAACTGGTTGATATCGCACCTGACACAATGGCCGCACGCATGGTGAAATCCGCCGAAGAGATCGCGCTTATCAAAGGCGGCGCACACACTGCAGATGTGGGCGGCGCAGCCATTCACGCGGCGATCCGCGAAGGCGCAACCGAGATCGAAATCGCCATGGCGGGCCGTGACGCGATGGAGGCCGAGATTGCTCGTGCTTATCCAGAAGCCGAGTACCGCGACACCTGGGTCTGGTTCCAATCCGGCCTGAACACTGATGGCGCACATAACCCGGTCACCAAGCGGGCGCTGCAAAAGGGCGATATCCTGTCGCTGAACACATTCCCGATGATCTCGGGCTATTACACTGCGCTGGAACGCACCTTGTTTCTGGGCGAACCCGACGCCGATAGCCTGCGCATCTGGAAGGCAAACGTCGCCGCGCATGAGTTGGGGCTGAGCCTGATCAAACCGGGCGCGACCTGCTCTGGGATCACGGCTGAGATCAATCGATTCTTTGCTGATGAGGGCCTGCTGCAGTACCGCTCATTCGGCTATGGGCACTCATTCGGCATCCTCAGCCACTATTACGGTCGTGAGGCGGGTCTTGAACTGCGCGAGGATATCGACACGGTGCTGGAGCCGGGCATGGTCGTGTCCATCGAGCCGATGCTGTGGATTCCCGAAGGACAGCCCGGTGCCGGTGGCTATCGTGAGCATGACATTCTAGTGGTCGAAGAGGCCGGAGCTGAAAACATCACCGGCTTCCCCTATGGGCCTGAACACAACACGATCAGCGCCTGATCGTATGGGCGGGAAGGGCGTTCAGCCCTTCTTGCCCCGTTCGTGAAAGATAAACCCGATAAAGTTCAGCAGCACCTGTGCCGCCAGAATCTGCGTGCTTTCGGTTGGGTCGTAACTTGGGGCGACTTCAACAAGGTCGATCCCGACCACGTCACCGCGTTTCGCCAGCCCCTGAAGAATTTCCAGCACATCGTAATACAAAAACCCGCCATGGCTGGGCGTCCCGGTGCCTGGCGCGATCGAGGGGCAGAACGCGTCGATATCAATCGTAACGTAATACCGCGCGCCTTCGGGAATGCGTTCAACCACGCCCTCGGTGCCCAGTTTGCGCACCTGCCGCACTGACAGGATGTCTGATCCGCGGGCGCGGGCATCCTCATACCCTTCCTTAGCGGTCGACGACACGTTGCGAATGCCCAGCTGGGTCATGCCCGAGACGTACGGCTTTTCAATCGCCCGCCGCATCGGATTGCCGTGGCCAATAGTGACGCCATGACGTTCGTCAACGAAATCTAGATGCGCGTCGATCTGGACCACATGGATCGGACCGTTCTGCGCGCAATCTGTGGCAAAGGCGTTGATGCAGGGGATATTCACCGAATGATCGCCGCCGATGGTGACGGGCAGGGCGCCTGCGGACAGAATACGTTCGACGCCGTATTGAATATTGGCGTGGCTCTCATCTGTCTTGGTGTGGATAATATCGGCATCCCCAATATCGACCATCCGCACCGATCCATCCAGATAGGTAGCGTCATCCTCATGGTCATAGGCCCCGGCATGGCCAAAGCTGAACAGGGTCGAGGCCTCGCGCACCGCACGCGGCCCAAAGCGCGCGCCGGACCTCCATTGAGTGCCAAAGTCGAAAGGCGCCCCTATGACTGCGACATCCGCGTCGATATTGTCCCAATCCTCGACATACGGCGCTTTGCCGAAGGTCGAAATGCCGACAAAAGGCAGATTAAGCCGCCCACCGCTATACCCATGTGATGACATGGCGAGTTTCCCGTTTCTTGCTGTTCAACGGCAGCTTAGACAGGAATTCAAAGCTGCGATAGGTGGGGGCTGTGGGCTTGATTGTCCGATTGTGCGATGTGTATCTGGTGCAGGCATTAAAAAGGAACAGCCGTGGGCCATCATGAACTGCCACCGGGAACGGGCGTCTACTATATCAATCTGGATCGGGTACCCGAACGGCGTAACTTTATGGAGGCGCAGTTTGCGCATACTGGATTGATTGGGGCCAAACGCTTTAGTGCGACCGATGCACAACAAGAGGGCGCTCTGGTTGGAAATGGTTATGTTCCCGGTTCTGGCAGCCGCTGGGGTCTGAAACAAAGTGAAGTCGCTTGTTTCGAAAGCCATCGCGCCGTTTGGAAGCGTGCCGTTCAGCAAGACCTGAAGGCTGTTGCGATCTTTGAAGACGATGTTGAAATGTCGACCCAAGCTGGCGGTGTGATTGCCAGATTGCTCGAAGCAGGGTCAGGGTTCGACTTCCTAAAGCTGGACTATTCCCCTCGGTCGCTGAGGTTTGGCCCGGAACAGCAGATATCCGGCGTACCGGCTCGCCCGATGCTGGAAATGGCACCCAGCGCGGCCGCATATATCCTGTCGCAGGCGGCCTGCCGTAAATTGCTGAAGTGGTCCGAGAAATACTCGGATCACCTGGATGATTTCGTATCTATCCCCCGCCCGGATTGGCAAATGTATCAGTGTTTTCCAGCAGTCGGCGTTCAAATGATCTGGTCGAAACAGCAGGATCAGGCTGAAGATTCCGTGAAAGTCAGTGAACGTTCACAAAACAGAAAGACCAATAGCGGTCTGGATAAGGGACCCCTGTGGTTTCGCATTCGTCGCGAATTGCAGGCCGCGAAACGCAAGTTGTATTGGCGCCAGAGAGGCGAAGCCCGATTGCTTGAAAGCGGGGGGTATGTCGGATTTATCCCCTGTGCCGAAGACCTGAGGGTTTAGTTTATATCATAGGCTGATCACGGCTTTCCAACCAAGCAAAAATAGTAATTCTCGATAAGCGTTAACAAAACTGTCAAATTGATATAATCTTCCAGTGTTGTTGGTGTTTTTCCGGTTTGGGGTTGGTGTGGGTCAGACAATCTATGAGCATTATGGCGGTTTCAAAACGATCAGCCGGATCGTTATGACCTTTTACGAAATGGCACTGGAGTCTGATCAGATCGGTGACCATTTCGAAGATATCGACATGCCAAGGCTAATTGATCACCAGACCAAGTTCGTATCGTCTCTGATCGGTGGCCCGACATCTTTTAGTGATGATCGAATTGAAGCGGTTCACAGAAATCTGAACATCTCGCACGCAGATTTCGACGAAATGGCAGATCTGTTTGGTGAAGCGCTGGCGTTACATGGAATGGAAGATCGGCACGTAAAGATTGCCTTGGGAGCGATCGAATCCAAACGTGCAATTATTGTTACGCGCGATGCGGCATGAGCATTCTTGCGATCAATGAACAACTGCTGCGCGCGATCGGTGTTGGTGTCGCAGTGGTTCGGGCTTCGGATCTTACATTCGTATTCTGCAACGGCCCTTTTCAGGAATGGTTTGGCCCTCCGGCTGATGGACAGACATTGTTGGATTTTTTTCCTGACCTTGATGCGCGTGAACTTGAAGACGTAAAGCAATCTGGGCTCAGATACTCGGTCGAATTGCAGATCAAGCCGAAACGCAGGACACTGGTTTTCGCAACGGCAGTTTCTCTGGCAAACGGTCTTTCGGAACAGGTTCTGGTCATCGAGTTTCAGAACATCACCAAAATCCGCGAACTTGAAAGCATGATTGACAGCTACTCGACTATGGTCGAACGCAACACGCGCGAGTTGGAGCGTGAGAAGGAGCGGGTTGAAAGGCTGTTGCTGAACCTGATGCCGCGCGCTGTTTATGAAGAATTCAAGACATTCGGTGTGGTCACGCCGCAGCTTTACGATCAGGTGTCAGTTGTGATGCTGGACTTTGTGGGGTTCACGGATTTTGCCGCCAAGACGGACCCGACGGTTACCCTAAGCGAGTTGAATGACATCTTTACGGCCTTTGACCGGATCGTCGAACAGTTCGGATGTGAGCGGATCAAGACTATTGGCGATGCTTATCTTGCGGTGTCAGGCATGCCGGATGCTACGCCAGATCATGCGACTGCTGCTGCCCATTGTGCAGTCAGGTTCCTTCGCTATCTTGAGCGGAGAAATGAAAGCCATCCGCACAAGTGGCAGGCACGTGTGGGGCTGGGTATGGGGCCAGCGGTAGGATCTGTGGTTGGTATTCAGAAATATGTCTATGATGTTTTCGGGCCCGCCGTGAACATCGCTTCCCGGTTACAAGTCTTTGCAAACCCAATGAATATTGTTGCGCCTGAAGAAATGAAATACGCCCTGATTGACGAGTTTCAGGTCTCTGATATCGGGCGTGTGGACATCAAGGGTATGGGTGAGATGGATCTGATTAATGTCACATCCGGTCTCAGCATTCCGCAACGGAAACCGGTGTTCTGACGGCCTTATTCGTCCGGAGGCACCAGCCCTAGTCCCCGCAGATAAATACCGATCCCCGTTTCCAAAAGATCTTCGGGCGGGAAGGGTGCGGTGGCGCCGGTGTTACGGGCAAACAATTCGACTACACCGTGACTCAGCGCCCAGATATGTGCGCTGAACATTGAAGCCGGCGGACGTTTTTCCGGCGGAATATGTTGCGACAGATCGGCTGCAGCTTTTTCTAGAACATCTCTGGCCCGGTTTGCAGCCAGGGCAAGTTCTGGGGTGCGGTTGACGGAAATCCCACTTTCGAACATCGCGATATAGTGGCCAGGATTCTTGCGAGCAAAGGCCAGATAGGCTCGCCCGGTTGCTTCGAATGCAGCCAGCGCCGAAGGCTGGCCTTTGTCATAAGCGAATTGAATTAGATCGGCGAACATCTCGAACCCCTGACGCGCCGCCTCGGCGATCAGGTCCTCGCGCCCGTGATAGTGGCGATAAACAGCTGCAGGCGTGACGCCTGCCGCTTTTGCAGCCTCTGACAGGGTGAACCCGGTCGGACCCTTTTCCTCGATCAGGGACAGAGCTGCGTCGATCAGAGCCTGTTTCAGGTTGCCGTGGTGATACCCGCGTTTTGTCATCCCTGATTCAGACGCCTTTTTTGTACAATTCTTGAGGAACTAAGACATAAACCGGTAGCACGTATTCGTCCAATCTTTGTGATGATATTGGCCGGCAAGAAAGATCAGGCATCCCAGATATCTGGCCCGCCACATATCTTGGTGTCGATATCGCCAATCGCATTTTTGTCCTTTTCATCATAGTCCAGCGCATGAAGCACGGTTCGGATTGCTGCCAGCCTTGCCCGTTTCTTGTCGTCGGAACGAACTATGGTCCAGGGGCAGGCTTCGCTGTGACTGCGTGTAAGGGTTTCGGAAATCGAAGCAGAGTATTCATCCCATTTGTCCAAACCAGCGATATCGATTGGGCTTAGTTTCCAGTGTTTCAATGGGTCCGTTTCGCGCGCAAGAAACCGGTTCAACTGCTCGGCCCGTCCGACGTTCAACCAGAACTTGAACAAGCGGATACCATCGTCACACAGGCCGGTCTCTAACGGCAGAACCTGTCGGAAGAAGCGTTCACGCTGTTCTGTGTTGCAGAACCCAAACACATTTTCCACCACGCCGCGGTTATACCAGCTGCGGTCAAAGAACACGATTTCTCCGGCTGCGGGCAGATGTGGGATATAGCGCTGAAAATACCATTGGCTGCGCTCTTGATCCGATGGCTTGCTGAGCGCAACGTTCCGGGCCCCACGCGGGTTCAGGTTCTCACGGAACCGCTTGATTGTCCCGCCTTTTCCAGCGGCATCACGGCCTTCGAAGATAACAGCGACACGCTGGCCGGTTTCCTTCACCCAAAGCTGCATTTTCACAAGCTCGATCTGCAGGGACTGCATTTGTTTCTCATACGCCTTACGCTTCATGCGTTCGTCATAGGGGTATGTAGGGTTCAGAATGTCATCCTTATCGGCCTCTTTGATCTCGTTCCGGACTTCTTCTGGTGCACGTTTTTTGTAATATTCCTCGATGGTGCCTTTGCCAGTTCGTGTCATGAGTCACCTCGCGATAAAATCCATATCTTACTATGGATTAGCCTCGGAATTAACGCAAACCCGCCCGCTGAGCAGCCCGGATGATTGCGGCCGCTACTTCGGGTGCGGCAACGATCTGTGGCATATGGCCAATTCCCGGCAATTCGATCAGTTCAGCGCCGGGGATTTGGTCGATCAGGGGTTCCGCATGCCATTCCAACCCGACCGTTGTGTCGGCGGTGCCATGCACAACTTCGGTCGGGACCGAAATATTCTTATAGCGCGGCTGCAGCGCACGAACTTCGTCCAACAGATTGGCGCGTTGCATTGCGTTGGCATGCATCGAAGCCGGGCGCATGGTCAGCCCGGGGCCGAAATGTTCGGCATAGCCTTCGGGTGCAGTTTGGGGGGAAAAGACACCGTCTAGGGCCTGCTCGACATACCAATCGGGGACAAAGGCGTTGATCAACGGCAGCACAAGCGCGTTTCCGGGCTTGGTCGCGGCCATTCGGTTGAAACCATCCAGCGGCGTTTCCCAAGGGATCGCGGCGGGGGCAATCAACACCAGCGCCGAGATGTGTTCGGGCTGTGTAACCGCCCAGGCCAGCGACACCGACCCGCCATAGCTTTGCCCTGCAACAATGGGTTTGTCCGCGCCCAGCTTGACAGCTGCACGGCGTAGGATTTCGGCTTGTTCTTCAAGGGTTTCTCCGTCCGGATTGAAGCTGTCGGAATACCCCAGTCCGGGCCGGTCAAAAACAATGACACGGAAATCTTCTGCCAGAATTGGTGCGAGGGCAAAAGTCATGTCCCGAGTGTTGCCACTGGACCCGTGGATCAGCACGACATCGGGCCCGTGCCCCATGACTACGGCATGAACGCTGACTCCATCGACGTCGATCAGCTGACCCTCGGGTGGGAAACTGGCCTCGGCTACAGCTTCGTTCCGTGACACGCGCCAAGTTGTTACGGTGGCTAGGCCAGCAATCAGCAGGGCAAGAGCTATGATGGTTTTAAGAACCAATTTGATCCATATCGAACGGTGTTGTCTGATAGATTTCGTTAATCCAGTTGCCATAGAGCAGGTGCGCATGGCTGCGCCATCTGTTCTGAGGCTGGCGCGAGGGGTCGTCGTCTGGATAGTAGTTCATCGGCACGTTTATCGGTGTGCCGTTGTCGATATCGCGATCATATTCCTGCTTGAGCGTATCACTGTCATATTCAAAGTGGTTAAAGATATAAATCGCACGATGGTCCTTATCTTCGACTAAGCAGGGGCCTGCCTCATCACTACCCAGCAAGGTGGTCAGGCCCGTAGCGCTGTCGATTTCGGCCTGCTTCATCTCGGTCCACCGGCTGACCGGGATTACGCAATCATCGGAAAACCCGCGCAGAAACGGTGAGGAGGGAGCCAGATTGCGGTGCCGGAAACATCCGAAAGCCTTGGCGTCCAACATATGCTTACGCACCCCATGGAAATGGTTGATCATCGCCATTCCGCCCCAGCACACGCCAAAGGTCGAATGGACATTTGTCTGGGTCCAGTCAAATACTTCGCTGATCTCTTCCCAATAGGTGACATCCTCGAATTCAAGATGTTCGATCGGGGCGCCGGTGATGATCAGGCCGTCAAATTTTCGGTCCCTTACCTCCTGAAACGGGCGGTAGAACTCGGCCATATGCTCGGCTGCGGTGTTCTTGGTCCGATGTTCGGTCATACGGATCAGCGACAGGTCGATCTGCAGAGGGGTTGCACCGATGAGTCGCGCGAACTGGTTTTCGGTCTGAATCTTCTTGGGCATCAGATTCAGCAACCCAATCCGAAGGGGGCGAATATCCTGACGCATTGCCTGATCCTCGGACATGACCATGACGCCCTCATTGGTGAGAACGTCATATGCGGGCAGGTCAGAGGGAATCTTGATCGGCATCGGATGCAAGCCTTTGGTTTGAGTGTGTAAGTGCCGTAGTTAATCGCGCTTTGGCCGGGTCTCAAGTGCACGTTCGATCAACTCATCGAAATCACCGTCGTCGCGAATACTGTGCATGTCGCTGGCAGCGATCGTCAGACCCCAGTTGTCGGCCATCGCCCTGTATCTCGGTTGCCGGTGCGCAAGAGCTTTGGCATAGGTCCAACGAATGAAGGCGTTGGGATCGACCTGTTCGGCGGAACAGCCCTGTTGGGTCAGATATTCGTCCCAGACACGTGTCAGGAATTCGGGCTGATAGGACATGGGCTTGGGCGCACGGTCAAAGCGCCTGACCAGCTCGGACGTGTGGTCGTCATCACCTTTGATCCAAATCATCAGCGTGTGGCGCGACAGCTCAGTCAGGACCTGATCCCGCGGATCATTGGGGTCAACCCATTCGCATATCGAACCGCCAGTATCGCAAATGAAATGCGGGTATTGGTACAATCTCTGCGCCCGATCCACGAAATACTCGGTATCCAGCAGAGCGTGAATTTCTGCCAAACGGAATTGTTCCTGACGGCGTTTATACTCTGTCAGCTCCATGCCGCCCTGTGCCGGGTTGCCCGGTTTTCCCAGATAAGCGGCGACAGGGGTCAAGTTCTCGAACGAGATATTTGATCCGATGTAAATGGAATCAGACAACAGCAGGTCACGCAGGAAAGGGACCTTCATGGCCTCGGCTTTGGCGTTGTCGATGATATACTCGCCCATGTATCGCGTGCCGATCCGGTAATCGACCGAATAGTGGAACCAGTCCCCGGAATCGCGCAGAACGTTGGACACATAGGTCTTTCCCAGGCCTGACATGCCAAAAAACAGCACCTTTTTGCGCGCGGCTTCCCGCCAGTCATTTGCCGAGTTGTAGATCATTGTCCACTATCCCTTTTCCAACCTTGCTAAAACGGGCGGGGGGCGGCGTCAATCGCGCGTGCAGCGGTTGTTTAGAACCAACAGTCTTGGGCACAGGTTTCGTTATGCCAGAATGGGAGTAGATATCTGTTCCTTGCCACGCAGGACCGCATCATCTCAATTCGTGATCATGCGGATCTATGCAAAAAAGGCTCCGCCGGAGGGCGGAGCCTTGTGAACAGTTTTGCCGCTGATCAGTTCAGAGAGTAGGTCAACTGAAGGCCGACGCTCCAGGCAGAGTTGCCGCTGAATTCACCACCCGTGGTGGTTGTCGCATCGCCAATGTCCGTATAACGGACACCGCCCGAGATCTGAGCATTTTCCACGGTGTAAGTACCGCCTACGCCAATGCTCCAGAAACCGTCAGTCGGCCCCAAGTTTGATACTTCGGTACCATTCGACTTTTCGTAAGATGTGGATATCGCGCCAGAAAAAGCCTCTGAGAACTGATATCCCATTCCAAGAGTATAGGTGAATGTGTCGTCGTCAAAGTCGACGAGGTTGTCCCCAACGATCCCGACATAGGCGGCAGGTGCCACTACTGTCTGAGGCCAGTCAACCCAGCGGATCGATCCGAACACCAGCGTTTTTGGGGCAACCCCGGTCTGGAAATCCAGGTTGATGGATTGCGGTGTCTCGACCCTGGTCGTGTCATCGATTGTTTGCAACCCGGCGGGGACGGGCGGCACTACGTTGAACGATTCGGTCGACGACAGATCGTGAGTGATCTTGGAGTTGTAGACCAGCGAAACCCGAGCTGCGATTTCAGGTTTTTCCCAGGAAACCCCGACGAGATAACCAAAGTCAGTATCGGCATCCGCGTCAAATTCGTATCCGGCTGCTGCCGGTACAACGACTTTTGCGCTAGCACGCTGCGCGCGAATCCCGCCAATGGCGCTGAAGCCACCGTCAAGCTTGTAGCGCAGCAATGCGGTGAGGGAGTCGACATCAGCGCTGGCTCTCAGAATCCCGCTGCGTCCTCCAAACGCTGCAGTTGGATTCTGCGACAGGGGATAGTCGGCGGAATACCCAATATCCGCACCGAATGGTTCGTCATAGATCAGCGCAAAGTCCAGTTTGTCAGTAAATGAACGTTTGTAAGCCAGGCCCGGTGAGAAGAAAGCATTCGACACATCACCTGATTCTACGCCATTTTGTTCACCGCTTACGTCAGGTGACGCATATCCAAGACGAAGTTGGACCACGGATCCCTCTTCGAAAATGATATTGATTCCCTGTCCACTACGGTCCAGACCACCGGCTTGAATGCTTGTTGCGCCCACGCACAAAGCACACGCCTGTAGAAGCGTCTTCTTCATCCATTCCTCCCAATTATATCGCTAAGTTGCGCGAATTTGTGGTGTCTGCGCACAACCGAGTTATTCTTACAGGTGGATTTCACTCTCTCAACAATAGCTGGTCAACGGGTGACTGAACGTTACCCTTAGTGAGTGTTGCGAGAATCTGTTGCTAAACTGTTACGGTTTTCCGACTGAACGTTAAGGAAGATACCCACAAAAATGACAGCAGCCCCCACGAGCGTCCACTGATCGAGAGCCTCATGATAGAAAAGCATACCGACAATCGCGATTGTAGGAAGGCGCGCAAAATCGAATGGGATCACAACCGTAGCCGGTGCGATTGAGAGTGCATTCGTAATGCAGAAATGCGCTAATAGGCCTGCAAGCCCTACAAGCAAAAGCCAAGGCGCGGTTGCCATCGTTGGTAACGCAAGTTCTCCGTCGATCGCAGAGGCTGCCAGCCCAAGACCAGCCTGTATAACGGTCAGCCAGAACATGATGCACCCGATGCTTGCAGAACGCGTGAGTTTTTTGGTGGAAATTGTAGTCAAAGCGAAGAACACCGCCGACATCGCGGCGGCGACAATTCCTGCGCTTAACGGAACAGCCCCCGGTCGTGCGACTATAAGGATACCAGCAAAACCGATAAGTGCTGAAAGGACCCGCACGACTGTCAACCGCTCGGCGAGAAGCATCGGGGACAGCAGGATCACCCAGATCGGTTGCGTAAACTCAAGTGCAAAGACCTGTGCCAGTGGTGCCACGGAAACAGCGTAGAACCAGAGATTCTGACCGGTGAAATGCAGGGTATTTCGTACCCCGTGAAGGCCAATCCGTTCGGTCGATACCTGATGCCACTTTCCGGTAACCGTCAGGACAAGGCTGACCACGCACATGCCGACCAGGCTGCGATAAAACATGATTTCAAAGGTGTCATGGGTGACGCTCAGCTCACGTCCGGCCACGGCCATAGACGTAAAAGATGCGATTGCCCCGATCATCCACAGCGCGGCTTTGCCGATTTGGGGTTTGCTGCTTTCCATTGAGTTGCCCGCGCATTAGGAGTTCTACGATGTTGATTGGTAACTAAATATTTGTGTCGCAGAAACAAAAAAGCCGGGCACTGGCCCGGCTTGTTTTCATTCCCACTCGATTGTGCCCGGAGGCTTCGACGTGATGTCATAGGTGCATCGGTTGATGCCTTTGACCTCATTGATGATCCGGGTGGCGGTTTCGCCCAGGAATTCATGACTGAACGGGTAATAGTCGGCGGTCATTCCGTCGACTGAGGTAACTGCCCGCAGGGCGCAGGCATAGTCGTACGTGCGGCCATCGCCCATGACACCGACGGTTCGAACCGGCAGGATCGCCACGAAGGCCTGCCAGATATCATCATAAAGCCCGTGTCTGCGAATCTGGTCGATATAGATCGCATCGGCTTCGCGCAGGATATCTAGTTTTTCGCGGGTGATTTCACCGGGGCAACGGATTGCCAGACCAGGGCCGGGGAAGGGGTGGCGGCCGATAAAGCTTTGGGGCAGACCCAGCTCGCGTCCCAATGCGCGGACCTCGTCTTTGAACAGTTCGCGCAGCGGCTCGACCAGTTTCAGGCCCATTTTCTCTGGCAGACCACCAACATTGTGGTGGCTTTTGATCGTGACCGAAGGCCCGCCCGAGAACGAAACGGATTCAATCACATCAGGGTAGAGGGTACCTTGGGCCAGGAATTCGGCCCCGTCGATCGTGTCGGCATGTTTCTGGAACACGTCGATGAATAGCTTGCCAATTATCTTGCGCTTGGTTTCCGGGTCGCTTTGCCCCTCAAGCTCACCTAGGAACAGATCGCTTTCATCGGCGTGGATCAGCCGAATATTATAGTTGTCGCGGAACATGCCGACGACTTCGTCAGCCTCGTTCTTGCGCAACAGGCCGTGATCAACGAACACACAGGTCAGCTGGTCGCCAATCGCCTCGTGGATCAGGATCGCCGCGACTGAACTATCGACACCTCCGGACAGACCGCAGATCACTTGTTTATCGCCCACTTGTTCGCGGATCGTCGCGATCATCTGCTCGCGATAGGCACCCATGGTCCAATCGCCGCTGAATCCGGCGAGCTTTACAAAATTCTCATAAAGCTTGGCGCCCTTTGGTGTGTGGTGCACCTCGGGATGGAACTGAACTGCATAAAAATGGCGGGACGTGTCTGCGGTGATCGCAAACGGTGCGTTGGGCGAGGTGCCATAAACCTGAAACCCCGGCGCGATTTCACTGACATGGTCGCCGTGACTCATCCAGACCTGTTCATCTCCGTCGGTGAACCAACCATCGAGAATATCCAGTTGGCCTTTAGGGGTCACAAAGGCGCGGCCGAACTCTGCGGTGCCATGGCCGCTTTCGACCTTGCCGCCCAACTGGTGCATCATCACTTGCTGCCCATAGCAGATACCAAGGATAGGAACGCCAATGTCAAAGATTTCCTGCGGGACCCGCGGAGACCCTTCTCGTGTCACGCTATCGGGACCGCCCGAGAAAATAACGGCCTTTGGGGCCATTTTCCGAACAAAGTCCGTCGTAACATTCTGATAAGGATGGATTTCACAATAAACATTCAGCTCACGCAGGCGGCGCGCAATCAGTTGCGTTACCTGGCTGCCGAAGTCGATGATCAGAAGGCGGTCATGGGTGTCTTGGGTCATGGGTCTGCTACTAGGTTGCGAAGATGATAAGCGCAAGGGATTTCAAGTGGTATAGACACGCCAGTTGGTCGCGGTTAGGGCCAGCTTGTCTGGTGGACGGTCCCGAAGCGAATGACGAAGAGCCGCGCGACTTCAAAAACATGTGCTGGGTCATTTTGTGGCGGTTGTCCCCGACATTTTGTCGCTTTTTCCCCTATAGCGCCGTTATCCACGACTGCCATTGCGGCGGGTTCCTGTAACACACATGTAAATTCAACAACTGATACGGGATTTTCTCATGACAGAGGCAAACACCCGGCGCAGGGCGAGAGGTGGCGGTGGCGCTGCCCGCCGGGCCGAACGTACAGCGGTTCGTATCGAGACCGCAAAGTACATCGAACGCAATATTCCGAATTTCGAGGTTCTCAACGAAGAAGCGTTGCAGATCATCGAAACAAATGCGGAAACGCTTCTGGCCGAAGTCGGCGTCAATTTTGTCGACAACCCTGCGGCGCTGGAACGTTGGAAAGACGCGGGCGCCGATGTGGATGGCGAACGGGTGCGCATCCCACGCGGCCTTGCGCGCGAGTTGATCAAAACTGCGCCAAGCGAGTTCACGCAGCACGCAAGAAACCCTGAAAAGTCCGTGGTCATCGGCGGTCGCAATCTGGTTCTGGCGCCGGTCTATGGCCCTCCGTTCGTGCGTGATGCGCAAGGTGGCCGTCGCTATGCGACCATGGACGATTTCAACAAGTTCGTGAAACTGGCTTACATGTCAAAGTGGCTGCACCACTCGGGCGGTACTGTGTGCGAACCCACAGACGTTCCGGTGAACAAGCGTCACCTGGACATGCTGATGGCGCATATGACCTTATCGGACAAGCCATTCATGGGCTCGGTCACCGATCCCAGCCGCGCTCAGGATTCAGTGGAAATGTGTGAGATCCTGTTCGGCAAAGAGTTTGTTCAGGAAAACACGGTCATGACTTCGCTGACCAACATCAACTCGCCGATGACCTTCGACGATGTGATGATGGGGTCGCTGGAAGTCTACGCCAGGAATAATCAGGCCTGCATCATCTCGCCGTTCATCGTCGGTGGTGCGATGGCGCCGGTTTCGATAGCGGGGACATTGACACAGGTTCTGGCCGAAGTTTTGGCCGGTGTCGCGTACAGTCAGATCATCCGCCCGGGAGCGCCTGCTATCTTTGGTGCTTTCGTTTCGTCGATCGACATGAACTCAGGCGCGCCAACCTTTGGCACACCCGAGGCGTCAATGGTTACCTATGGCGCGGGACAGCTGGCGCGGCGTCTGGGTCTGCCGTTCCGCTCAGCCGGGTCGTTCTGTGGCTCGAAACTGCCCGATGCGCAGGCCGCTTATGAGACCGCGAACTCGCTGAACATGGGGCTGATGGCGGGTGTGAACTTCATGCTGCATTCCTGCGGCTGGCTTGAAGGCGGCCTGGTTGCGGACTTTGAAAAGTTCGTCATGGACGCAGATCAACTTGGCGTTCTGCACGGTCTGGCCAAGGGTGTGGCCTATGATGAGAACGCTCAGGCCATGGACGCAATCCGCGAGGTCGGCCCGGGTGGCCACTATCTGGGATGTGCCCATACGCAGGCAAACTTCAAAGAGGCGTTCTGGAAGTCCGACCTGCTGGACTACAAACCTTACGAAACCTGGGAAGACGAGGGCGCGCGCGATACGCGGCAGTTGGCCTCGTCTCGGGTCGAGCATTTGATTGCCAACTACAAGCAACCGGAACTCGACCCGGGAATTCACAGCGCTTTGACCGAATATGTTGAAAAGAAAAAGGCCTCTATGCCGGACGCTTTCAGCTGATAACTGAAAACTGTGAGGCGCGGCTGGCTTTGTACAGCTGCGCCTCACCCAATAGCGCGATCAGAAGGTCCAAATGACGGACCAGCGAATAGCCTGCATCTTCTGCCAGTCTCTGCGCGTTAACCTCTCGTTCAATATCCATCAAACGCATCAGCGCCGCGCCCGACCCAGGCAGCGATCCGTACCCAAGTATGCGTTGCAGGTGGCGGTCCCGATCATAGTCCTGCGCCCCGTGCTTGGCTGCCCGTGCCAATAGGCGGGGGCGGCGGAGGGCGGAAATCATGGTCATCAGGTCCTGCATATTTGGGCTCCACTTGTCGGATTAACGTTGGCCCATTTGTTTCACAACCTAAGCGGGTGTTGCCTTAATCGGGTTCTCCCCGAACTCACGCTTCATGAGTGTTTATGAATTTGAATGAAATCTGGTCTTCACCTCCGGCAGTTAACGAACGAGTAACGAAAGCGACTCTAGTTAGAATTGGTTAACAAAGTCACCGGGGGCGATAGAGAACAGATTGTTTCGTCGATGAGGGCACAGAACTATGGAAAACAACATGGCTTTCACCATTCCGGCTTGGGTACCTGAGGGGGCACAACGATACCTGGCCCACACAGAAACCGGCCAGTCGATCCGCGATATTGCGCGATCTGCGGGGTGCCATGCTTCGACCATTCTTAGACAAATCCGCCGAATTGAGATGCGCCGTGACGATCCATTGGTGGATGCGGCTTTGCAGTCGTTGGCCGAAGAACATTTTTCGGTCAATGATGTTTCTGATCGCACGGTTTCAGCGTTCAGTCATGATTCACACGTCGAAAAAGAAGAGGAATTCAACCACGAGGCCCTAAGGGTACTGCGCAGACTGTGTGAGACCGGTTCGGTCCTGGCTGTCGCTGAAGAAATGAACAAAGCAGTGGTGGTGCGCGATACCGGCGACGCCGCCGCGACCAGGACTGCAGTGGTTGATTGCAGGATCGCACAGGCATTGGCGTTGAAGGATTGGATTTCCTGCGACAACCCAGGCCGGATATCGCGCTACCGGATTACCAGCGCGGGCCGTACGGCACTGAGCCAGTTAATGGCCGACTTCGAGAACCAGGCAAGGTCTCGAAACGAACATGGAATGGCAGACGCGCCTGCTTCGTTTCATGGGGCGCCCTCTCACGCGACGACAAATCGCGCCTATCCAGAACGTTCCAGAAGAATGCGCTATAGCGCCGCGGAAAGCCCGCTTATCGCGCTGGCCAGACGCCGGGACCGGGATGGAAAGCCGTTTTTAGATGAAGCACTTGTCGGGGCAGGAGAGCGCCTACGTGAGGATTTTGAACTGGCTCAGATCGGACCTCAGGTTGCACAGAACTGGGACCATTTCCTGACTGCCGGTGGGCGCGGAAGTTTTGGAAGCGACGACACTGGCAACCGGGGTTCTTCAGAAGCGCGCGACCGCGTAGAGCGTGCATTGTCTGACCTTGGACCGGGGCTGAGCGACGTGGCTTTGCGCTGCTGTTGCTATCTGGAGGGGTTGGAATTGGCGGAAAAGCGAATGGGGTGGTCAGCGCGGTCCGGCAAAATCGTTTTGCGTATCGCATTACAGCGCCTGAAACGTCACTACCAGGATCAGGAAGAGCGAAGCCGTATGATCGGATAACACTTTGATCGGTTTTGGTTGCGGTTTCAGGGTGGAGTGATAGCTAGGGGTTATGAACTTTACCCTTCGACAGCTCCTATACTTTAACGCCGTTGCGCAGCAGCGCAACTTTGGGCGGGCGGCGCAGATGTGTAACGTTTCGCAACCGGCATTATCGGTTCAGATCAAGGCGTTAGAAGAGACCCTCGGTGCTGCCCTGTTCGAGCGTAAGGCCCGTGACATATTGCTTACCCCTTTGGGGCGGGATGTGCTTGAATATGCACGTCAGATACTTGGTGCCTCGGACAGGCTCGACCAATTTGCCAAGGATCACTCAAGCGGGCATCGGTCTTTGTCGATCGGAATAATCCCGACGATTGCGCCCTATGTTCTGCCAGGTGTTCTGGCGGGGTTAAGGGCGGCCGATGTTTCTTTGAGAGTGCAGATACGCGAAGCGCGGACAGAGCGCCTGTTGACGATGCTGCGCGCTGGTGAGATCGACGCAGGTGTGGTCGCGCTGCCCTCCGGGGGAAGCGAATTGTTCGAACTTCCCTTGTTCGAGGATCGGTTCTTATTGGCTGGAAGTTCGGCACGGTTGCGCAATTTTTCCAGCGATACAGAGCGTTTGCGCCCTTTGGACCTTCAAAATGCACAGCTTATGCTACTGGATGATGGGCACTGCCTGACGGATCAGGCCCTGGAGGTTTGTGGTCAGGACCGCAGCAGCGGTCTGATTAACATGGGTGCCTCGTCTTTGGCGACATTATCCCGTTTGGTTGCCGAAGGGTTTGGATTGACGCTCATGCCAGAGCTTGCCGCCCGTTCCGAATCCGACGCGGTACCGGGTCTTGAGCTGATGCGATTTGCCTCGCCGCAGCCGGCAAGGACAGTGGGGCTAGTTCGTCGATCTTCTACCTCGCAGGAAGATTGGTTCGAAAGCCTGGCGGATACCATTCGCACCGTCGGCGAGAGCATTGTCACGCAAACGCGCTAGTCACAAAAAAGCCCGCCTGAAGCGGGCTTTTCTGTTGAGGACGAACTCAAGCCAGTTCCGGCTCTTTGACTTCGTTTAGATGTTTCATCAGGTTTTCCGGTGACGAAACGCCATAGGGGTCCTCGGGGCAGTTATCCATCAGTCCGGGCTCTTCGAACCAGGCTTCGACGACGCCGTCATTGATGATGGCCGCATAGCGCCAGGACCGCATACCAAAACCCAGATTGTCCTTGTCGACCAACATACCCATTTTGCGTGTGAACTCGCCCGAGCCATCAGGGATGACTTTGACGTTTTTCAGGCCCTGATCCTGTGCCCATTTGTTCATGACAAAGCTGTCGTTCACGGACATGCAGTAAATCTCATCGACCCCAGCGGCCTGGAAATCTGCGTATCTGTTTTCGAAACCAGGCAGCTGATAGGTCGAGCATGTCGGGGTGAATGCGCCCGGCAGCGAGAACAGAATTACGCGCTTGCCCGAGAAGTAATCCGCCGTGGTTTTGTCTTCCCAGCGGAACGGGTTTGGTCCCTCGATTGCGGCGTCGCGGACGCGGGTGTGAAAGGTCACTTCGGGCAGTTTGGCGCCAGATTTCATGATCGAACTCCTGTGAATCACATGCGGTTTTCGTGGACTTAAAAGGATTCTAAATCGGCTTCAATGGCCGATGTTCCAGCTGCGTCAGAATCGACCCATGAACGCGTAAGTTGCAGTTAATCATAGGAAATTATTTAGAATTTTGGCCCTGAGACGTCAAAGTCTTTCACCCTGATGCATAGCGGCTATGCATGGGTGGTGTAATAGCAGAGGTCAGTTTATGTTATGGGTAAACCGAATTGACCCAAAGTCAGAAAGACAGGCCGTGCGCGATCTGAACATTCCCGAACAAAGACACCCAGAAAAGGCTCATCGGCCCGACAATTCGCAGCCGAAAAAGCCCAGTTGGATACGCGTCAAAGCGCCCGGTGGTCAGGGTTATGCCGAGACGCACAAGATCATGCGCGAGAATAATCTGGTCACTGTCTGTGAAGAGGCCGGATGCCCAAATGTTGGCGAATGCTGGAGCCAGGGCCACGCCACCATGATGATCATGGGCGAGATCTGCACGCGCGGCTGTACCTTCTGTAACATTGCAACGGGACGTCCGGACTCGTTGGATGCGTTTGAACCAGGGCGCGTGGCACATGCGGTCGAAAAGCTGGGTTTGAACCACGTCGTGATTACATCCGTTGACCGCGACGATCTGAAAGACGGCGGTGCCGATCATTTCGCGCAGACGATACGCGCGGTGCGGCACCGGTCGCCGAAGACGACCATTGAAATCCTGACACCTGATTTCCTGAAATGTGACTCTTCCGTTCTTGAAACTGTCGTCGAGGCCAAGCCGGACGTGTTCAACCACAACCTGGAAACCGTACCTGGCCTGTACCTCGAAGTGCGTCCCGGTGCGCGCTATTTCCACTCGCTGCGGCTGTTGCAGCGCGTCAAAGAGCTGGATCCGTCGGTCTTTACCAAATCCGGGATCATGGTTGGTTTGGGTGAGGATGGTCAGCAGGTCCGGCAGGTCATGGATGATATGCGCGCCGCTGAAATTGATTTCCTGACCATCGGTCAGTATCTGCAGCCCACGCCCAAACACCACGGAGTCGATCGGTTCGTAACGCCGGAAGAATTCGCATCCTATGAAAAGGCAGCTTATGGCAAAGGGTTCCTGATGGTGTCCGCGACACCACTGACCCGGTCGTCTTACCACGCGGGGGATGACTTTGCCCGGTTGCGTGAGGCTCGCCAGAAAAAGCTGGAACAGGGGTGACACCCGAAACGTACGCGCGGCTGACACGCCTGCGCCACGACCTGCATCAATATCCCGAACTATCCGGGCACGAGCGTGAGACCGCTGCCCGCATAACAGATCTTTTGCGGGGGTTCGGTGCGGACCATGTGCTTACCGGACTGGGAGGGCATGGCGTTGCCGCGGTTTTTGACAGTGGGCAGGCTGGGCCAACCGTTGGTATCCGGTGCGAATTGGATGGGCTGCCGATTCAAGAACTTGGCACGCACCTATATGTGTCGAAGGTTTCGGGCAAAGGGCATCTGTGTGGCCATGATGGGCACATGGCGATGGTGCTTGGCGTTGCCGAAGACCTGGCGCGTCACCGACCCCAAAAGGGTCGGGTGGTTTTGATCTTTCAACCGGCTGAAGAAACCGGGCAGGGCGCCATCGCCTTTCGCGCGGACCCTCAATTCGCGAAGATCGCGCCGGATTACGTGTTCTCTTTGCACAACCTGCCGGGGTTGGAACTTGGTGCTGTTGAGTTGTGTCAGAGTTCGGCTAACTGCGCCTCGCGCGGGATGAAAATCATCCTGACCGGCAAGACGTCCCATGCGGCTGCGCCTCAGGATGGGGTTTCTCCGGCTCGGGCAATGTCTGAATTGATGTTGCAACTGGCGGGTTTGGGCGCAGGCGGCGCGTTGGATGCCGATTTTGCGCTGACAACTGTGACGCATGCCCGTTTGGGAGAGCCGACTTTCGGCGTCGCTCCGGGACAGGCCGAGATCTGGGTAACCTTGCGCACCGTTTCAGATGCCCGGATGCAGACGCTGATGACCGAGGCCGAGGCACTGGCGCGCCGCGCCGCATCCGCTGACAGTCTGGAGGTTGAGATCACCTATGACGATGTCTTCGAGGCCTGCGTCAATCACAGCGACGCGGTGAGCATCATCGCAACGGCCTGCGCCGAGCGTGGAGTACCGTGCCATTCAACAAAGACGCCGCAAAAGTTCTCAGAAGATTTCGGGCAATTTGGGAAAGGCGCGAAAACGGCCATGTTCTGGCTGGGGTCGGGGCAGGATCATCCGCAATTGCATAACCCTGACTATGATTTCCCAGACGCACTTATCCCGGTAGGAGTAGACGTATTTGTTGCCGCAATTCGATCACTTAATGGCTGAAACTTCAGTTTACGAGATCGCTCACTATTCCAACGGCATCAATGACTGTCTTAGTGTCATCAGATATCGACAGGATTTCGTCATCCACGCGGATATATCGCTGACCGGCGGGTAGGGGCTTCAACTTCCAGCCGTCTAGGTCATCAAGATAGTCAAAATTCAGATCGTTAGGGAGTTTCTGACCTCGCGTATAACGCTTGATCTGTCCGGGCGGTACACCAACGCCATTATTGGTCTTTATCGACTTTTCGATTTTCGACTTGTCTGGACCTTTCCCTTTGCCCTTGTTGTCTTTTGCGTCCGCAAGACCAACCGTTGCGGCGACTGCGCAAGTCGCCAGAAGCCCAATAGACATTACTTTCATAAGCAGAATCCTCCCAAGATGATTGGAGGGTAATCTGTTGTTGAGGGCGTTGTCCAATGGTATTCAATTAAGTGAATGCAAAGGTGCGCAGCAACTTTGACTATTGGAATCTGGGTCTATTTTTACCCTTCTCAGTCTTCGATAAAACGAACCTTACCAATAAATGGCAAGTTGCGATTGCGCTGTGCGTAGTCGATCCCGTAACCCACAACAAACTCATCAGGAATTTCAAACCCGATCCAGTCCGAACGGAAATCGACTTCGCGCCGGCTGGGCTTGTCCAGTAGTGCGATCGAGCGAAGTTTTCCAGGATCGCGGCTTTGCAGCAGATGAGTAACATGGTTAAGCGTGTGCCCGGTGTCGACGATATCCTCGACTACCAGAACGTCGCGACCCTCAATAGCGCCGCGCAGGTCTTTTAGAATGCGGACTTCCCGGCTGCTTTCCATCGCATCCCCGTAGGATGACGCCTCAAGGAAATCCACTTCAATGGGCAAGTCCAATTCGCGCACCAGATCGGCGATAAAGACAAAGCTACCACGCAGCAGGCCGACAACAACCAGCTTGTCGGTTCCGTCGAATTCGGCAGTGATTTCGCGGCAAAGTTCTTCGATCCTGGCGGCAATGGCCTTTGCCGAGATCATCTCATCAATCACATATCCGCGCTGGCTCATCACTGCCCCCTTGATCTTTGGCGCGCAACATACGACATGACGCGCCATTGTCACCTGCAAAAACCGGACGCCATGCCTATACATTCGGAAACGCGACACCTGCCTTACACTGCGCAACAGATGTACGATCTGGTTGCCGATGTAGCAAAGTATCCCGAGTTTTTGCCCTGGTGTGCGGCTGCACGTATCCGACGCTCATATGCAGCAGGAGAGGCACAGGTGATGGAAGCTGACCTGATCATTTCGTTCAAAGTGTTCCGCGAACGCTTTGGCAGCCGGGTTACCCTGTTTGCCGAACAACGCAGGATCGACACGGAATATCTGGATGGGCCCTTCAAATACATGAAGTCGGACTGGCATTTCGAGGACGCGGCAGAAGGCGGGTGCAACGTTTCGTTCCATGTTGATTTCGAATTCAAGAATGCCATTCTTCAGGGTATCATCGGAGTGGTCTTCAATGAGGCGATGCACAGGATCGTGAGGGCGTTCGAGGGCCGGGCAGAGGAATTGTACAGCTAAGTCTTTACCCGAAAGCGGCGCTTGCTAGACTGCGCCACATGACTGATTTTACCACAGCATTGGCCGATTTTGCCTCGGGGCCTGTTGCGACCTCGTCAGAGGCCCGTCTCGTAACCTCTCTGTCTGCGCTGGATTGGGTAGCTGTTGGCCGCGTCGGTGTTAGCGAACCCGTATCTCAGACCGTGCGCGCGCTGGTTCTGGATGAAGGGGGCAACCCGCAGGCCCATCTATTTGGCGGGGGGCTGGCTCCCGTCAGGGCAGCTGGTTTGGTTAACGGAACCATTTCCCACGCTTTGGATTATGATGACACGCATTTTGCGCATATCGGGCACCCTTCGGTCGCGGTTATGCCTGCGGCCTTTGCCCTTTGTGATTGGGACGACCGGATTCTTGTCGATGTCCTTGAGGCCGCTCTTGTCGGGATGGAGGTTTCGATCCGCGTAGGGCTTTGGCTGGGGCGTGCGCATTACCAGGGCGGGTTCCATCAGACCGCGACGTCAGGTGCCTTTGGTGCGGCGGTCGCCGCTGGCCGGGTGCTGCGGTTCGATACGGAAAAGATGCGCCGGGTTCTTGGTCTGGCTGCCACCCGCGCCGCAGGGCTGAAAGCTCATTTCGGCACGATGGGGAAGCCCTATAATGCCGGGCTAGCTGCCGCTGCAGGGGTTGAGGCTGCGCTGTTGGTGTCCAAGGGGTTTGATCCCAACTCGGATGCGCTTGAGGGGCCCTATGGTTTTGGTGCAACCCATATGGGTCAGTCCGAACAGGCCGCTGCTCTGGATGGAATCGGAGAGACGTGGCTGTTCAAAGATGTAAGCCATAAGTTTCATGCCTGCTGTCATGGGTTGCACGCCGCATTAGAGGCCGCACGTGACCTGGATATTGCTGAACCCGAAGTAGCCGAGATCAGGATCAGGACCCACCCGCGCTGGATGACAGTGTGTAATCAAACCTCTCCGACCACCGGGTTGGGGGCCAAGTTTTCCTACCGGACGGTTATTGCTATGCAAGCGTTGGGATATGACACAGCCTTGCCAGACAATTTTTCGGATAAGGTATGTGCGGATAGGCGCCTGCAATCGCTGCGGGACCGGATTTCAGTCGAAGCCGATGAGTCGCTGTCTGAAACTCAAGCGGATCTGTCTTTGCTGCGCCGCGATGGGGCACGAAAACAGGCCAGCCACGATTTGCTTGGCCCTATGACATTGGCCGACCGGGAAGATCGGGTCAGAAGCAAGGCGGCCAAGCTGATCGGTGCCGAGGACGCAGACGCGATCTGGTCGATGCTACGTACCGGTGGCCGCACCCGTGATCTGGCGAAAATGCTGGCGCGTTAGACGACGCGCCAGTGCAAGGGGAACCCGGGTTCGAATACTGTTACCGGGCCGTCGTCAGTTTCGATCTTGTCGGGATATTCAACGGGGTCGCCCTTGGTAAGGGTGATGGTTTCTTTATTCACCGGCAGGTCATAAAACGCAGGTCCGTTCAATGATGTGAACCCTTCCAGCGTGTCCAGCGCACTGGCTTTGTCAAACATCTCAGCCACAAGGGACATTGTGTTTGTAGCGGTGAAGCATCCCGCACAGCCACAGGCCATTTCCTTGTTCGCGTCTGTGTGCGGCGCGCTGTCGGTGCCAAGGAAGTAGCAAGACATCCCAGAAGTTGCGGCGCTCATCAAAGCCTGGCGATGGGTCTCGCGCTTGGCCACGGGTAGGCAGTAGTAATGCGGTTTGATCCCGCCCACCAGGATGTGATTGCGGTTGATGATCAGGTGATGGGCCGTGATTGTTGCAGCAAGATCATCTCCACCGGATTGCGCATAAATCGCACCCTGAGCCGTCGTGATGTGTTCCATCACCACCCGCAAACCAGGAGTCGCCTGGCGCAGTGGATCAAGTATCGTATCGATGAAAACCTCTTCGCGGTCGAAAATGTCGACCTCGGCATCGGTGACTTCACCATGGACACACATCGGCAGACCGATCTCAGCCATTCTCTCAAGCACCGGGCGGACCTTGTCGAAATCACGCACGCCCGAGGCGGAATTGGTGGTTGCGCCTGCGGGATACAGCTTTACGGCCTTGATCAGCCCACTTGCATGGGCTGCGGCGACATCCTCGGCGTCGGTGTCTTCGGTCAGGTACAAGGTCATCAGTGGCTCGAACGGCATGCCTTCGGGCAGGGCGGCCAGAATGCGGTCGCGATATGCGGCGGCCTGATCGCCGCGCACAACTGGCGGATCGAGGTTTGGCATAATGATCGCTCGGGCAAAATGGCGTGCGGTTTCGGGCAGAACGGCCTGCAACATGGCGCCATCGCGCAAATGCAGATGCCAGTCATCGGGGCGGCGAATGGTCAGCGTATCAGTCATGCGCACCCGCTAGCACAGCCTCGGCCAAAGACCAACCAAACCGTGAGGATCTGGTGCAAAAACTTCACCTATTTGCGGCGATGGCGTCTGGGTGGCGGGGCCGGGGCCTTGACGCCCCTGCGCTTGCATGACCTGTTAAGCAACGAAAGAAAGAGGGTTCCATGACGCAGCAAGATTCCATTGATACCGTGCAGCAAATGCTGGGCTCGCAAGGTTACGTATGCGGTCGAGCCTTGGCGACAGTGGTGTTTTTGTCGCTTAAACTGGGCCGCCCGCTATTTCTTGAGGGTGAGGCAGGTGTCGGGAAAACCGAGATTGCCAAAGCGCTGGCCGCTGGTCTGAACCGTCGCCTGATCCGCCTGCAGTGTTATGAAGGGCTGGACGCCTCCTCGGCGGTTTACGAATGGAATTTCCCGGCGCAAATGGTTGCGATCCGAACCGCCGAAGCCTCGGGCGGCGCTGACCGGGGTTCGTTGCAGACCGAATTGTTTTCTGACGACTACCTGATCGAGCGTCCGTTGTTGCAGGCCATGCGTCCGGATGAAAACGGGGCACCCGTCCTGTTGATTGATGAACTTGACCGCACGGATGAACCGTTTGAGGCCTTCCTGCTGGAAGCGCTCAGCGATTTTCAGGTCACCATCCCCGAATTGGGCACTGTCAAAGCGCCGGAGCCACCGATTGTCATCGTTACATCGAACCGAACGCGAGAGGTGCATGACGCCCTGAAACGCCGTTGCTTGTACCATTGGGTCGATTACCCGGATTTTGACCGTGAAATTGAAATTCTGAACGCCCGCGCACCCGAGGTCGCCGAGGCGCTAAGCCGAGAGGTCGTCGCCTTTGTCCAACACCTGCGCACAGAGGATCTGTTCAAGAAACCAGGCGTGGCCGAGACCATCGACTGGGCCAAATGCCTGCTGGCGCTGGACGTCATCAACCTTAGCCCCGAAGTGATCGGCGACACGCTGGGGGCGATCCTGAAATATCAGGACGATATCCAGCAACTGCAAGGGTCCGAGGCGAAACGCATTCTGGATGAAGCCAAGGCGTCGCTGGAACCTGCCTGATGGCTGAACAGCTCCCTCTCGAAATCCCCGACAACCCAAAACTGGCGCAGAATATCACTCATTTCGCGCGGGCTTTGCGCAAGGCAGGGCTGCCGATTGGCACCGGGCGGGTTGTGGATGCGATCCGGGCGGTTCAGGTTGCGGGCTTCTCGGAAAAGCGGGATTTTTACTGGACGTTGCACGCTTGTTTCGTGACCCGACCCGAGCATCGGGCAGTATTTGCGCAGATTTTCCGCATGTATTGGCGCGACCCACGTTACATGGAACACATGATGTCCATGATGCTGCCCGCGATCCGCGGCGTTCAGGAAGAGCGCAAGGCCGAAGCTGCAGAGAAACGCGCGGCCGAGGCTCTGCTGGACGGCGTCGAACGGGACTTGCCTGACAGCTCTGACATCGAGGAAGAAACTGAGCTGGAGATAGATGCGTCGCGGACCGCGTCCTCGGAAGAACGGTTGCGCAATCTAGACTTTGAGCAAATGAGCACCGAAGAAATTGCCTTGGCCAAGCGCATTCTGGCACAGCTCAAATTGCCGGTAAAACCAATCGAGTCGCGCCGAGGCCAAGCCAGCCACCTTGGGCATCGGGTCGACCGCGCCCGCACGCTGCGCGCATCCATGCGGCAGGGTGGTGAACTGCGGGACATCGCGTATTTGAAGCCGAAACAACGGTGGCCGAACCTTGTCGTTCTCTGCGATATTTCAGGATCTATGAGCCAGTACTCTCGTATCATCCTGCATTTCCTGCATGCGGTTTCAAACGTCAAAGGCGCGGGGTGGGCCAAGGTTCATGCGTTTACCTTCGGCACGAGGTTGACGAATATCACCCGGCACCTGCGCCAACGCGATGTAGATGCTGCCCTGTCGGCGGCAGGGGCCGAGGCGCAAGATTGGGAGGGTGGCACGCGGATCGGGGAATGCCTGCACGCTTTTAACCGTGACTGGTCGCGTCGGGTTCTGGGGCAGGGTGCGGTGGTGTTGTTGATTACGGATGGTCTGGATCGGGGCGAACCCGAGGTGCTTGGAAAAGAAATCCAGCGCCTGCATCTGTCAGCCCGCCGTTTGATCTGGCTGAACCCTTTGTTGCGTTGGGATGGCTTTGCGCCAAAAGCGCAGGGGGTGGCGGCGATGCTTCCCCATGTTGACAGCTTTCGGGCCGGTCATTCCATTGCGTCGCTGGAAGATCTGGCCAAAGTCATCTCAAAACCGGATGACATGGGTGAGAAAGCGCGGTTGATGGCCGCGCTTTCGAAGTAGGTCTCAACCAAGCTGTTCTTCGTTGCACTTACGCGCCATTTCCATCGCTTTGTACGTACCGGTCAGATCAACGGTGAAGGCGAATTCCTTTTCGGGGAACACAACCATAACTTTCTGTTTGGCAAGGTCTTCGGCAAACTTGGGGTCATCCGACAGCACATAGCCACCCGAATAGCCTTTGGTGATGTTGCCCTTCATGCCGGTGGCTTCTCCAAGATACAGGTTTTCGCCCAGCAGGATCGCCACAGCCTCGGTTTCGCCACGCTTGATGTTGGTTTCAGCTTTGGTGAATACGCCAACATATCCCACGCCGCGGTCTTCGGTCAGGCCCATTTGAACCACGTTTTCCGCGTCATCGACAGCTTCGATCAGGCAGGATTTCTTGTCTTCGTCGATGAAGATTTTCCATCCGTCCACTTCGCCATAGCGCAGGAAGGTATCTGCGCTGGCCACTGTCGCCGCTAGCATTCCCAATACTGATCCGAGTGTAATAATGTGTTTCAAGTCTCTGTCTCCTTTTGAAAATAATCTGCGTCACAGCTGCGCATGATCCGCGTTTAGGTCAGAATCGGGAGGGCTGGCAATCAATGCTTGGGATGTTCGGCTGAAACCCGCGGGGCTTTGCATAGCATTTGGAATTTCTTTCAAGGCCCATGAGTTAGCCTGATGGTTTACTTTTCATCCTGCCAAACCTGCCTATGTTGGTGCGGGAAACGCCAGGAGGGCGATATGGACAGATTCGACAACAGCCCCGAGACTGCTCTGGATTGGTATGAAACGGGAAAGCCAGTTGCGCTGGCTACGGTTGTTCAGACCTGGGGCAGTGCCCCCAGACGTGTTGGTGCTCAGCTTGTGATAGCAGGTGATGGCCGCTTTGAGGGGTCAGTATCGGGTGGCTGTGTCGAAGGTGCGGTTGTTGTCGAGGCGTTGGAAGCGATCGAAGAGGGTGAAGCGCGCCTACTTGAATTCGGGGTCAGTGACGAAGATGCTTTTGCGGTCGGGCTGGCCTGTGGCGGAACAATTCGGGTACTGGTCGAACCTATCGGATCGGTCCTTCCTGAAAGCATATTGCGCGATCTGGTCGCTGCACGCGCGCAGCGCGAGCCTGTGGCTTATGAAGTGAATATCGAATCCGGTCATCGTGCGTTGCAGCGCGATCGTTATCCCGAACGCATGCGCATGGACCGGTCCGGTTTCGAAGAGGATGCGAAGACATTTGTTTCGGTCCACAATCCGCCCTTGCGGTTGATAGTGGTCGGGGCCGTTCATATTGCTCAGGCCCTGGTCCCGATGGCGCGAATTGCGGGGTACGACCCTGCGATTGTGGATCCGCGAGACGCGTTTGCAACCGCCGCAAGATTCCCTCAGGAAACCGTGCTGACGGATTGGCCGGATGAGGCCGTTGCAAAGCTTGGAATGGATGCGCGAACGGCTGTTGTCTTGCTGACCCATGATCCAAAACTGGATGATCCCGCGTTAGAGGCCGCCCTGAGAGCCGGTGTGTTCTATATTGGGGCGCTGGGGTCTAATCGAACGCATGCGAAACGCGTCACCCGGATGAAAGAAGCCGGATTTACTGAAGGGCAGATTTCACAGATTCACGGTCCCGTAGGCTTGGATATCGGTGCCGCCGATCCTGCGGAAATTGCGGTTTCCATATTGGCCGAAATGACCGCGGTGTTGCGGGGCAAAGCATGAAGTTTGGCTCGGTTCCTCTGCGCGAGGCCGCCGGTGCAATTCTGGCGCATTCAGTGAAAGCCCAAGACACAAAGCTGCGTAAGGGCCTTTTGCTCACGCAAACTCATCTGGATGAAATGGCCGCCGCCGGGTTGACCTCGGTCACTGTTGCGCAGCTGGAACCCGGTGATTGTCACGAAAACGACGCTGCCCGGAGTTTGGCAGAGGCTTTGGCCCCGGACCCGGCAACCGTGGGATTGCGCGTCACCGAGCCGTTCACAGGGCGCGTTAACCTCTTGGCGAGAGGCCCCGGAGTCGCTGTTCTGGACGTACAGGCGCTGGAAGCGTTCAACTTGGTTAACCCGATGATTACCGTGGCCACAGTTCCCCAATATCAACAGATGGGATCAGGCGGGATGGTGGCGACAATTAAAGTCATTTCTTATGCCGTCCCCGGCGAAGATGTGGTGCGTGCCTCGGCGCTGGCACAAGGGGCGGTGCGCCTGTCTGGCCCGGTGTTTCGCAGTGCTGGCCTGATCGTCACAGACATCCCCGGAGGTGTTTCGAACGACAAGGGTATTGCCGCAATCCGAGGGCGAGTCGAAGCCCTGGGTATGGGTTTGGATGACATTCGGGTGGTGCCACATGAGATTCAGGCGCTGTCTGCTGCATTGACGGGCGTTAAAGGGGATATTGTCCTGATCTTGACGGGCTCAGCAACTTCGGATGCACATGATGTCGCGCCGCAGGCCGTTCGTGTTGCAGGCGGTCAGGTGGATCGGTTTGGAATGCCGGTAGATCCGGGCAACCTGTTGTTCACCGGTCTGCTGGACGCCAGACCTGTAATCGGTTTGCCGGGGTGTGCGCGTTCTCCCGCACTGAACGGTGCGGATTGGGTTTTGTCGCGCGTGGCTTGCGGGATTGAAACGACAGCGGCGCATATTGCAGGCATGGGGGTCGGTGGATTGCTCAAGGAAATCCCGACCCGGCCACAGCCACGCGCATCTATCAAGCGGTAAGGCGTTTGACATCAATTTAAGACCCAGATCGGGCCGCTTTGTTCGGCATTGTGATCTGTCCTAAACGGCGCCCTGCGAATTTTTTGTTCTCAAACAATAAGTCCCGTGTTTAACTCGACAGAGAAAAATATGACATGGGAGGAACTTATGACACAGGTCACCATGACCGTGAACGGGAGGTCTGTTAGCGGAGAGGTTGAGGGTCGGACGTTGTTGTCTGGATTTTTACGTGATCATCTGTCGCTGACCGGAACGCATGTTGGATGTGACACTGCGCAATGTGGGGCGTGTGTTGTTCATGTGAATGGCGCGGCGGTGAAGTCGTGCAACATGCTTGCGCTGGAAGCGGACGGGTCTGAGGTCGCCACGATTGAGGGCCAGGCCGCTGAGGATGGGTCTTTGAACGTGATTCAGCAGGCGTTTCAGGATCATCACGGGTTGCAATGCGGATTTTGTACGCCGGGCATGGTGATGAGCGCCGCCGCCTTGCTCAAAGAGAACCCGCGCCCGAGCGAAGCCGAGATTCGAAAGTATCTGGAAGGCAACCTGTGCCGCTGCACAGGCTATCACAACATTGTCAAAGCGATCATGGCCGCATCGGGTCAGGACGTAAGCGGCATCGCTGCCGAGTAATACCGACGTAAAGAATTTTCGACGAAAATTCTTTTTCAGGGAGGAGAACAAGCAATGCCCAAAGACAGTGGCATCGGAGCCAGTTCCAAACGGCGCGAGGACGTGCGCTTTTTAACCGGAGCAGGCAATTACACCGACGATATCAACGTGCATGGCCAGGCCTATGTGCATTTTCTGCGGTCCGACATCGCGCATGGCCGGATCAAAAGCATCGACACCTCTGCTGCCGAGGCCATGCCGGGCGTGGTCAAAGTGTTTACCGGCAAGGATTTCGAAGGCGTGGGCGGCATGCCCTGTGGCTGGGAAGTGACCGACAAGCACGGCGCACCGATGCAGGAACCTCCGCATCCCATTTTGGCACAGGGCAAAGTGCGCCATGTGGGCGATCCGATTGCTGCTGTGGTCGCCGACAGCCTGGAACAGGCCCGCGACGCGGCTGAGGCGATCGAGCTTGATATCGAGGAGCTGCCCGCCGTGATCGACATGAAGGCCGCCGCGCAAGAAGGCGCGACGCTGGTCCATGACGATCTGAAAAACAACATCTGCTATGATTGGCAGCTGGGCGAAACCGATGATGCCAAGGTCAATGAGGTCTTTGCCAATGCGGCCCATGTCACCACGCTGGATCTGGTGAACAACCGTCTGGTTGCCAATCCGATGGAGCCGCGTGTGGCGGTTGGCGAGTACAGCCGCGGCACCGAAGAATACACACTTTATACCACGTCGCAGAACCCGCATGTGATCCGCCTGTTGATGTGTGCCTTCGTTCTGGGCCTGCCCGAACACAAGGTTCGCGTGGTCGCGCCGGATGTGGGTGGCGGCTTTGGCACCAAGATCTTCCACTATGCCGAAGAGGCGTTCTGCACCTTCGCCGCCAAGGCTTGTAACCGCCCGGTCAAATGGACCTCGAGCCGGTCCGAGGCGTTCATGTCTGACGCGCATGGGCGCGACCATGTCGGACAGATCGAACTGGCGCTGGATGCGGACAATAACTTTATCGGTCTGCGCACCAACACCTATGCAAATATGGGTGCGTATCTGTCGACCTTCTCCAGCTCGGTTCCGACATGGCTGCACGGGACGCTGATGGCGGGCAACTACAAGACGCCGGTCATTCAGGTCAACGTCAAGGCGATGTTCACCAATACCGTCCCGGTGGATGCCTATCGCGGCGCGGGCCGTCCTGAGGCGACGTTCCAGTTGGAGCGGGTCGTGGACAAGGCAGCGCGTGAACTGGGTGTCGATCCTATCGCCCTTCGACGGCAGAACTTCATCACCCAGTTCCCCTATGACACACCGGTGGCGCTGACCTATGACACAGGCGATTATAATGGGACGATGGACAAGCTTGAAGCCGCTGCTGATCTGGCAGGCTTTGCCGCGCGTCGCGCTGAAAGCGAGGCCAAGGGCAAGCTGCGGGGTCTGGGCGTCAACTGCTATATCGAGGCTTGCGGCATCGCGCCCTCGAACATCGTTGGTATGCTGGGGGCCCGTGCGGGTCTGTATGATGCGGCGACTGTGCGGGTGAATGCCACCGGCTCGATCAGCGTCATGGTAGGTGCCCATAGCCACGGGCAGGGGCATGAAACGGCCTTCCCGCAGGTTGTGGCGGACATGATCGGTATCGACGAGTCGATGATCGAGATCGTACATGGCGACACGTCGAAGATTCCGTTTGGCATGGGCACCTATGGCTCGCGGTCTTTGGCGGTCTGTGGATCGGCGATGGTAAAGGCAACTGAGAAAGTGATCGACAAGGCCAAGAAGATCGCGGCGCATCTGTTGGAGGCGTCCGAGGCTGATATCGAGCTGAAGGACGGTCAGTTCAGCGTGGCAGGGACCGACAAGTCGGTGGCCTGGGGTGATGTCACCCTGACGGCCTATGTGCCGCATAACTTTCCGCTGGAGGTCGAGCCCGGGCTGGAGGAGACCGCCTTTTATGACCCGGCCAACTTTACCTTCCCGGCTGGCGCCTATGCCTGTGAGGTCGAGGTTGACCCCGAAACCGGTCGGGTCACCATCGAAGCCTTCACCGCCGCTGATGACTTTGGCAATATCGTCAACCCGATGATCGTGGATGGTCAGGTGCATGGCGGCATCGGTCAGGGCATCGGTCAGGCATTGCTTGAAAACTGTGCCTATGACGAAAACGGTCAGCTGCTGAGCGCGTCCTTTATGGATTACGCCATGCCGCGTGCCGATGATGTGCCGTTCTATGCGGTGGACCACTCGAGCCAGACGCCCTGTACGCATAACCCGTTGGGTGTGAAGGGCTGTGGTGAGGCCGGGGCAATCGGTTCACCACCTGCGGTGGTCAACGCGGTGCTGGATGCGTTGAATTCAGGCGGCAAAGCCATCGATCATATCGATATGCCGGTGAGTCCATCGCGTGTCTGGACCGCGATGCACGGGTGAGAGGTTGGGGTGCGAGGGGTCAACCCCTCGCGCTCCCCGAGATATTTATAGCCAGATGAAGGGCGGATCAGCGCCTTTCGGAAAGGAAGACGAAATGTACAATTTCGAATTTGAGAAACCCTCGACCATAGCCGACGCGGTTGCCGCTTTAGGGGCTGAGGATGCACAGGCGTTGGGTGGTGGGCAAACCCTGATCCCGACGCTGAAACAACGATTGGCGGCGCCATCGGCACTCGTCTCGCTCAGCGGAATTCCCGAAATGCAGGGAGTCTGTGTTGGGGATGACGGGTCGGTTTCTATCGGTGGCGCAACGCCGCATGCAGTTGTTGCGCAAGAGGCAGCGGGATCATACCCGGCGCTGGCCGCATTAGCCGGTCAGATCGGTGATCCGGCGGTGCGCAACCGCGGCACGATTGGCGGCTCGGTTGCGAATAACGATCCGGCGGCGTGTTACCCTGCGGGCGTTCTGGGATCGGGGGCCACAATCGTGACCAACGCCCGTCAGATTGCGGCGGATGCGTTTTTTGATGGCATGTTCTCGACCGCACTGGATGAGGGTGAGATCATCACTTCCATCCGCTTTCCGGTGCCACAGGCCGCGAGCTATCAGAAGTTCTTGCAGCCAGCCTCGCGCTTTGCGCTGGTGGGCGTCTATCTGGCCCGGTTCGCCGACGGTGTGCGTGTGGCGGTCACGGGCGCCAGCGAGGATGGTGTGTTCCGCTGGTCCGAAGCAGAACAGGCGCTGAATACTGAATTCCGACCGGACGCGTTGATGGGGCTGAACATCAACCCGGCCAACATGATTGGCGATCTTCATGGCAGCAAAGCGTATCGCGCGCATCTGGTCAGTGTGATGACCAAGCGGGCTGTGCTGGCCTGCATGTAATTAAATCGGCTTTTAGTCGCAAAGCCCCGGGGTGTGTCCCTCGGGGCTTTTTCTATTTTCGGTGTATTTTCGGAAGTTTGTTTGGTTGCCAATAAGCTCCGGTATCTTCGCGCGCTTTTTGATAGGCCTCGACGCGGTGGGCTGCGGTTTCGCCGCCTGCCTCAAATAGATGGCCGATGAGGCATTCGAGCACGGCCATGACCCCGGTAAAACTTGAGGTGTGATGTTGTGACCTTGTGCTGACGGTAAAGACGACATCCGGCTCGACACCCGGCGCAATTACTTCGCTATCCGAGATCAGGATGACCCGAAGTCCTTTTTCCCGGGCGTACCTCACGGATTTTATCGTTTCGGCCGAATAGGGGCTTACGGTGATTGCCAGCAGGCAATCCTTGTCATCCGCGTCCAGCAGATCATCAGTGGCCGAGCCAATGTGGCGGGGGATCAACTGAATGCCCGGGTGCGCCATGCGCCCGTTATAGGAGAAATAATAGGCCAGCGCGTAACTCGCACGAGTGGCTGTTACGAAGCATCGGCGGGACCCGAGTATATGTTCAATGGCCAGATGCGCTGTGTCGGGCCTCATCAATCGCAGCGACCTGACAACGACATTCTGTTCGTTGCGGGCAAGCTTGGCTTGAAGTTGACCATGGGCTCCTTCGGCGTGCATGTGGGTTTGCCAGGCAGGGCCAAGGAATTCTTCGTTATCCGTCGCCAGATTTTGACGGAACGGAGAGCGAAAGGCCTGAAACCCACCATAGCCCATATGCTGGGCCAGTCGGACAAGGACATTTGCGCTGACACCGATCTTCTCGGCAGTTACCCGTATCGGGTCGAGGCCAAAATCCGCGGGGTGATCTATGATGTATTTGGCTGCCGCCTGAAGTCTGGGCGGCATCTGGTCGATGTTTTTCCTCAGGTTATCTGTCAGCTGGCGTTGGGTCTCTATCATGAAAAAACATATGTTATGAAAGAAGGAGGTGTAAAACATAGGCCGCTTGCATAGATGCGGCAACAGGTAATCGGGGGCAGGGAATGTCACAGCATCGGTCGAAATCTGAACCCTACATTCTGGCGGCGCCCAATGGTGCGCGCCGAGGTGCGGCAGATCACCCAGCCCTGCCTGTCACAACCTCGCAAATTCTTGAAGCGGCCAGAGCATGCCATGAGGCCGGTGCGGCCGGTCTTCATCTGCACATTCGGGACACAGAAGGCCGTCACTCTTTGGATGCGGGACAGTATCTGGAAACACTTGCTGAACTTCGGCGGCGGGTTCCGGCCCTGGACATCCAGATCACAACCGAGGCGGCAGGGATTTTTGATGTAAGCAGCCAGTTCGAATGTCTGAGGAAGGTTAGACCGGCTTGGGCGTCGATCTCGGTCCGCGAGATCGCGCGCGATAACGATCTGGCTGACCGGATCTATGGTATTTGCGCGGATCAGGGGACGCGGGTTCAGCATATTCTTTACGACGCTGAAGATGCGGCCCTATTAACACGGTGGCAAAAGCGTGGTGTTGTGCGCGAACAGCAATCCGACCGTTTGCTTGTTCTGGGGCGCTATCGGACTGATCAGGAATCTAAGCCCTCGGATCTGGATGCGTTTCCGGACGGGGATTCGCCCTGGATGATCTGTGCCTTTGGAAAACAAGAGCATGACTGTCTGGTACATGCGGCGTCCTTGGGCGGTGATGTTCGGGTCGGATTTGAAAACAGCATCGCAGATCGGAACGGAGACACTTGGGACAATAACGCCGCCTCAGTCGCGGCCCTTGTCGCCAGATTGAAAGAGGATAGATCATGAGCCACGTTTTCCCACGCCATACGAAATCTCAGCTGCCAGTCGCGGTTGGCGGCGAAGGCTGCTATCTGATCGATGCTGAAGGTAAGCGGTATCTGGATTGCGGTGATGCTGCTGTGTCCTGTCTTGGCCACTCAAACCGGGCGGTGATCGAGGCGGTTCAAAGCCAGGTTGAAAAGATCGCCTTTGCGCATACCGGGTTTATGACGTCCGAACCTGCCGAAGCCCTTGCGGACCTTCTGATTGATCATGCGCCCGGGGATTTGGATCGCGTTTACTTCGTATCCGGAGGGTCCGAAGCAACAGAGGCCGCCATCAAACTGGCGCGGCAGTATTTTCTTGAGATCGGTCAGCCCGAGCGCCGCCACGTCATCGCGCGCCGCCAAAGCTATCATGGAAACACTTTGGGGGCCTTGTCAGCGGGGGGAAATGCCTGGCGCCGTGCGCAATTCGCACCGATGCTGATCGAAATGACCCATATCGCGCCCTGCTACGAATATGCCGAAAAGCAAGATGGTGAGAGCAGCCACGCCTATGGTCAACGGGTGGCCGACGAGTTGGAGGCCGAAATTTTGCGTCTTGGCCCTGAAACCGTCATGGCGTTTATGGCCGAGCCAGTCGTGGGGGCAACGCTGGGGGCGGTCCCGGCGGTCGAAGGGTATTTTAGGCGCATACGTGAAATCTGTGATCAATATGGCGTTTTGCTGATCCTCGATGAGGTCATGTGCGGTATGGGGCGCACCGGGCATTTGTTTGCCTGCGATCACGATGGAATTGCCCCGGATATTCTGTGCATCGCCAAGGGTTTGGGTGCGGGTTATCAACCCATCGGCTCAATGTTGTGTACGAGCCGGATATATAAGGCGATCCAAAATGGGTCAGGGTTTTTCCAGCACGGGCATACCTATGTCGGCCATCCGGTGGCAACTGCGGCGGCATTGGCGGTGCTGAAGGAATTGACGAGCCAACAACTGCCCCAGCGCGCCGATTTTATGGGGCATAGACTGCAATATGCGCTGGAAACTGCGTTCAGCGAGCACCCTAATGTCGGCGATATTCGGGGCCGCGGGCTGTTCCGCGGTATCGAGCTGGTCTCGGATCGGGCCGGAAAAACACCGTTTGATCCCTCACTTGGTCTCGCGGGCAAGATCAAGAAGGCGGCGTTAAACGCTGGTCTGATCTGTTACCCCATGTCTGGCACGCGCGATGGTCGAAGTGGCGACCATATTCTGTTGGCGCCGCCTTTCATTATCGAAGACGCACAGATTGAGGAATTGGTTGATAAGCTGGAGGTTGCACTCAAAGCCGCGATCTGACGCTCTTTTGATCTGACTTTCTCTTTTTACTCAATAGGGTATCGACAAAAGGTCAATTCCTGAAGGAGCGATGATGATTGTCGACATCTGGAAGAGTTTTCGGGACTTGCCCGCCTGGGTACAGATCTGGTTGGTGGTGCTGCTCATCCCGACCAATCTGGCACCTCTGGCGTATCTGGATCAGCCAAATGGTATTCTAATCGCAGCACTCTCAATCGGTGGGATGGCATTGAATCTTCCGATCATGCTGGCGACACGAGGGATGAGCAAAGCGATGGCATTTCCGCATCTAATATGTTGGGTGCCAATGGTTTTCGTCGTGATTGCAGCATTTGCAAGCGAAGCTGAACTGGCGACCGGATATGCGAAATTTCTAGTGTTTCTACTGGTTATTGACCTGATTTCGCTGGCATTTGATGTGAATGACGCAAGGGTCTGGCTCAAAAGCCGAAGCGCAAAATAAAACCCCCTCAATCCGAGGGGGTTTCGAATAACGCAGTTGTCGCAGGGCTTACTTCTGCGGCAGCGGGCCTATCATCATGATCATCTGACGACCTTCCATCTTGGGCATGTTCTCGACCTTGCCGATTTCCTTGGTGTCCACGGCAACACGTTCCAGCAGCTCACGGCCCAGATTCTGGTGTGCCATCTCACGACCACGGAAGCGCAGAGTCACTTTTACCTTGTCGCCGTTTTCAAGGAATTTGAACACGTTGCGCATTTTGACTTCATAGTCATGAGTATCGGTGTTGGGCCGGAACTTGACCTCTTTCACCTCAATGACTTTTTGCTTTTTGCGCGCTTCGGCCTCGCGTTTCTGTGTTTCGTATTTGAATTTACCAAAGTCCATGATTTTGCAAACCGGAGGGTTTGCATTCGGCGAAATCTCGACCAGATCCAGGCCGGCTTCGTCCGCGAGTTGCATGGCTTTGGCGGGATGAACCACCCCGACATTTTCACCTTCGGCGCCGATAAGGCGAATTTCGGGGGCACGGATCTTATCATTGACGCGCGGGCCGGTGTCTCTCTGAGGCGGCGCGTTGTGAGGTCTGCGAGCTATGGGTTCATTCCTTTGATGATTGCAGAATTTCAAGCCCGGAATTTAGACTGGGCTGCGGGACGTTTCAAGCGGCATAAGTGACCACCAGCGTGAATTTCCCATGATATTCCCGCGTTTTTGCCGATCTGATGTCGCATATCAGACCGGCAAACCGGATTAGCCAACAAAGGCCTTTTCAATGACGAATTCCTTGGGGTCGGAATTTGCGCCTTCGCGCAGTCCGAAATCCTCGAGGATTTTTTTGATATCCAGGTTGAAAGCCAATGATCCGCAAACCATCGCGCGGTCCGTATCCGGCTGGATGCCGCCCTCAATCGCCAGATCGGCAAATACTGTGCCGTCTTTCAACAGCTCGGTAATGCGGCCCATCTTGGGGCTCTGTTCGCGTGTGGTGGTCGGGTAGTAACGAATCTTGTCCGCAAAACCTTCGCCCATCAGTTCGGCCAGCAATTCGTCCTGACGAATGTCTTCAATCAGTTGACGACCATATTCCAGCTCGGCCACTTCGCGGCAGGTATGAGTGATGATGATCTCGTCATAATCCTCATAGGTCTGCGGTTCGCGCAGCAGAGAGGCGAAGGGTGCAAAGCCGGTGCCGGTGGCAAAGAACCACAGGCGCTTGCCGGGCAGCAGAGCGTCATGGACCAGCGTGCCAACGGGTTTGGGCCGCAGGATGATCTGATCGCCGGGTTTGATGTGCTGTAGTTTCGAGGTCAGAGGACCGTCTTGTACCTTGATCGAGTAGAACTCCAATTCCTCATCCCAGGACGGCGAGGCGATGGAATAGGCGCGCAGCAGGGGTTTGCCGTTGTCGCCCAGCAGGCCGATCATCACAAACTCGCCCGAGCGGAACCGCAAGGACGCGGGGCGCGACACTTTGAATGAGAACAGGCTGTCAGTCCAATGCTTGACGTCTGTCACAGTCTGGGCGTCCGGCAGAACGGGTGCCTTCACGGCGGTTGCTTCGGTCACGGGTTTCATCTCTGTCATCGTTTCACTGCCGGTGGAGTAAACCGACATCTCCGTTTAATCTTTGATCCAAGTCAGGAAAAGGGGGCTCTTGCCCCTACGTTCCTATTTGAGGCTGCGAAAGGCGATTTTAGCCGCGCAGGCGGGCCTGATAGTTGTTGTCCTGCCAGTTGGCGCGAGCCACCCATTGATCTTCGGGCTGACGATCGGCCAGAGTGTCTTCAATCTCGACCTCATCAAAGCCGCTGCGCCGCGCCATGGCATACTGGTCGGCAAGGACATGACCTTTGGCGCGCAAGCGACCGGTATAGCCTTTCAGGCGCAGGGTCCGCGCGATGGTAAAGCCGCGCCCATCCGCAAAGGACGGGAAATCGACACGCACCATCTTGGCGCAGCCCAGCCGTTCGGCAAGCTCATCGGGATCCGTGTCTGAGCTGACATCCAGCGCGACCACATCATTGGCCGCGTCTTCCAGCGTGACATAGCCATCAGTCCAATCATCGGGGGCGAACCCCTCATCGGTTACGATAACGTTCATGTGTTCTCTCCGGCGCGCATCATCTTGCCATCTACAAAATGAATGCCGCATTCTTCCTTGTTCTGATCGCGCCAGCGTCCGGCGCGGGGGTCTTCGCCCTGTTTGACCGGCGAAGTACAGGGCGCACAGCCGATCGAAGGGTATCCTTTGGCCACCAGCGGGTGCCTGGGCAAGTTGTTCTCTTCCATATAGGCGCGCACATCTTCGGGCGCCCAATGGGCCAGCGGGTTGACCTTGATCCGGCCTGTGCCGTCCTCGACCTCAAAGAAATCAAGCGTGGCGCGGGACCCGGCCTGAAACCGTTTGCGCCCGGTGATCCAGCCATCATATCCCAGCAACGCCTGTTGCAGCGGGAAGGTCTTGCGCAGGTTACAGCACGCATCCATGTCCCGCAGACGCAGCGCGCCATAGGGGTCGTCGCGTTGAACATCCTCTTCATCCGCGCGGATGATCTTGACGTTTCGCAACCCCAACCGCTCGCTCACTTCCTGCTGATACTCCAGCGTTTCGGTGAACAGCATCTGCGTGTCGATGAACAGCACCGGGATCATCTTGTCGACCACGGCCGCCATATGCAGCAACACCACCGATTCCGCACCAAAACTTGAGACCAGAGCGAGATCATCGATCTCTTCCATTGCTCCGTGCATCACGTCATGCGCACTGTGGTGGCGGAACCGGGCGTTCAACTCACTGACCCGTTCGGTCAGTTCACGTCTATCCCGGCCCAGTTCAGTCTGGATCAGATCAAGCGGCATTCGCTCGCGCCTCGGGGTAGAGAGCCGCCTTGAACGGAGTCATTCCGACACGGCGATAGGTCTCGAGGAAGGTTTCTTCGGCGCCCTCACGCTGCTCCAGAAAGGTTTCGACTATGCGCTCAACGGCCGGAACGATCTCATCATAGGCAAAGCCCGGACCCGTACGATCGCCGATTGTGGCGTTTTCCGTGCCGTCGCCACCCAGAGTGATCTGGTAGTTTTCGACGCCCGCACGATCCAGACCCAGAATGCCGATATGGCCGACATGGTGGTGACCACAGGCGTTGATGCAGCCCGAGATCTTGATCTTCAGGTGGCCGATATCATGCTCCAGTTTGAGGTCTTCGAACCGAGTGGCGATTTCCTGTGCAACCGGGATCGAACGCGCCGTTGCCAGAGCGCAATAGTCCATGCCGGGGCAGGCGATGATGTCGCTGATCAGACCGATATTGGCGGTCGCCAGTTCGTATTCCTTCAGCTTGGCATGGATCGCGGGCAGGTCCGATTTGTGGACATGCGGCAGGATCACGTTCTGCTCATGGCTGATGCGCAGCTCGTCATAGGCGAACTCTTCTGCCAGATCGGCCATCACGCGCATCTGTTCGGCAGTTGCATCACCCGGCGTTGCGCCGTGCTTCTTGATCGAGATGGTGACAATCGCGTGGTCCGCATTCTTGTGCGGCGCGATGTTGGTATCGACCCACGAGCGGAAGACCGGATCGTTGGTGTATGCACCTTCAAACGACGCAACCGACGCTTCGCGGAAGGTGGGTGCAGCGAAGTGGCCCTTGATCTCTTCCAGCAGGTTCAGATCCGCGCCTTTGAACTGCGGGCGGACCTGCAGGAAACGCTCGTTCACCTTGGCGCGGATGGCGTCGATGCCGTGTTCATGCACGGTGATCTTGATGCGCGCCTTGTACTTGTTGTCACGGCGGCCGATCTGGTTCCACACGGACACGGTGGCCTCAAGGTAGGCCAGCAGATCGTCAAAGGCGACGAAGTCAGACAGTTCTTTGCCGATCATGGGCGTACGGCCCAGGCCGCCACCAACGATGACACGAGCACCCAGAACGCCGTCACGCTCGACCAGTTGCAGGCCGATGTCATGTGCCTTGATCACGGCGCGGTCATTTTCAGACCCGGTGATGGCGATCTTGAACTTGCGCGGCATGAACTGGAATTCCGGGTGGTCGGTCGACCACTGGCGCAGCAATTCCGCATAGGGGCGCGGGTCGGCGACCTCATCCGCGGCGGCACCGGCGAAATGGTCGGCGGTCACGTTGCGGATGGTGTTGCCGCTGGTCTGGATGGCGTGCATGCCAACCTCGGCCAGCGCGTCCAGCATATCCGGCACGTCATTCAGCTTGGGCCAGTTGTACTGGATGTTCTGACGGGTAGTGAAATGGCCATAGCCCTTGTCCCACTTTTCAGCCAGCAGGGCCAGTTGGCGCATCTGCGCACTGTTCAGCGTGCCGTAAGGAATGGCGACCCGCAGCATATAGGCGTGCAGCTGCAGATACAGGCCGTTCATCAGCCGCAGCGGCTTGAACTCATCCTCGGTCAGCGATCCGTCAATGCGGCGCTCGACCTGGGCGCGGAACTGCCTGTTGCGTTCTGCCAAAAATGCTGTGTCGAACTCGGAGTAGCGATACATGATTAGCTGTCCTTAAGTGCAGCCCCGATCCTGGGGCCAATGTAGGGGAGAGAGAGGGCCAGGGATCAGGCCCGGGGCTGCGGGGAAGTTTCCTGTTTGCCGTGGGCATAGTTGGACGGACCAGTCCGGCGGAAGTCTTCCCGAAAATGAGTTGGTTCTGGGCCTTCGTCGCCAGCTATGGCATCCGCCAGATAGGCACCGACAATCTTGCCTGCCTGACGTTCGGCATCCAGAAGGCGGATCTGTGCGTGGGCTTCGTCTGTGATCAGCTCTGCCTCGGATAACTCACGCGACCAGCGGTCGTCCTCGGTCAGATAGATGACGTCACCTTCCAACAGATCGTTGGCGGTTACCACTTTGGGGGTAAAAGCGCGGGCCATCAGGCGTGCTCCTTTTTGAATTCAGTCAGGGCCTTGGCTGCCTGGCGGGGGGCAAGGCCGTAAAAAGTAAGGGTGGGGCCGTCCATGTCCGAGGCGCTCAGATCGGCGGACATGTGATCCAGCGTCGTGGTCAATATGCGCTGATCGGGACGCGACGCGTTTTCGATCAGCGTCACAGGTGTGGCCCGGTCGGCGCCGTGCATGATCAGGCGGCCCTGAATAAACCGGGCAGACTTTTTGCCCATATAGATCGCCGCCACCGAACCGGGCTGCGCCAGGGCGCTCCAATCGTGATCGGCGAACCCCTTCATGTCGTGCCCGGTCAGGAAACGGATCGAAGAATTGCGCCCGCGGCGCGTCTGGCTTTGCCCGATGCCTGCAACTGCGGCCGAGGCTGCGGTGATGCCGGGGATAATCTGCCACGAGATGCCAGCTGCTTCGACGGCGTCGATTTCTTCGTCCAAACGACCAAATACGGTGGGGTCACCGGATTTCAGGCGTACAACGCGTAGACCCTTCAGAGCGTACTCTACCAGCAGCGCGTCGATGTCTTCTTGTTTCCACGAGGGGCCGAACCCGGCTTTGCCAACATCGACCAGAACGGCCGTTTGCCCGGCTAGGGTCAGCACCTCGGCGCTGATCAGCCGGTCATGCAGGACCACATCCGCGCACTCGAACGCGCGCAGAGCTTTGAGCGTCAGCAATTCGGGATCACCAGGGCCTGCGCCGACAAAGTCGACATGGCCTGCGTCCTGATATGTTTGCGTCACTTGCATGTTTCGGTCCGGGTTGGTTTGACTTGACCCTCAATATAGGAAATATTCCCGGTATTGCGCCATATGTGCGCATAAAAAAGAACAAGCGTTTCGCTGTGTTGGTCAAGCGATACGAAAGTTTCGAAACGAGGAAGAAATTGGAATGTCAGTGCGGATTGATGACACGGATCGGAAAATTCTGGTTGAGCTGCAGCGCGACGCCAGCCAATCGCTGGACGAAATAGCAGCCCGGGTCGGCAGTTCCAAGACGCCTGTCTGGAATCGCATCCGCAAGCTGAAAGGGGCCGGGGTGATCGGTCAGCAGACGGTATTATTGGATGCCGAGGCGCTTGGTTTTGAGGCGACGTTCTTCGTGCTGATCCGCACCTCTGAACACGAGGCGGATTGGCAGCGAAAGTTCCTCAAAGCCCTGCGGGACCGCCCCGAAGTACAAGAGGCGCACCGGCTGGCTGGGGATATCGACTATATCCTCAAGGTGCGGGTTAAGAACGCGCGCGCCTATGACGTGTTCTATCAGACTCTGATTTCCGAGGTGCGCGTCCACAATGTGACGGCTCTGCTGTCGATGGAAGAGATCAAGTCGACGACCATGCTGCCGCTGAATGCCCTGATCGAGAACTAGCGGTCAGACCTGAACCATCAACCGCTTTAGCCCGTGAAAATGGTAGCTGTTGGAATATTCCGGTTCCGCGCTGAGCGCTAGGTTGGGACAGCGTTCGAACAGTGCCGCCAGCGCTATTAGCATTTCGAGTCGGGCCAACGGTGCTCCGACGCAGAAATGCAGACCCGCGCCAAAGCTGCTGTTGGTCAGGATGGGGCGGGTTGGATCGAACTTATGAGGTTCGGCCCAGACTTGTGGATCACGGTTCGCGGCTCCAAGCAACAAAGCGACTTCGTCACCGCGTTTAAAACTGTGCCCGAACAGGTCGATCTCTTCATAGGCATAGCGCGTGAACATATGCAGCGGCGGGTCAAAGCGCAGGATTTCTTCGACGGTGGCGTCAATGGTTTCAGGCTGAAAGGCATCGGCTTTTACACCTTGGTGCAATACGGTCCTGAGCCCATTTCCTAGCGAATGAACCGTGGCTTCATGACCGGCATTTAAGAGCAGAATGCAAGTTGCCACCAACTCGTCACGTGACAGTTTTTCACCATCTTCTTCAGCGGCAATCAACCGGGTAATCAGGTCATCCTGTGGGTCAGACCGGCGCTTTTCGACGTAAGACGAGAGAAAGTCGGTGAACTCTTTTGCCGAGGCCGCCGCCGCATCCTCGGTCTGGCGTGTGCGGCTGGCCTGATACATCGCCACCATGTCATGGGACCAGCGCAAAAGCTGCGGAGACATCTCTTCGGGAACGCCAAGAAGGCGGCAGATCGTGACGACCGGAACTTGCGTGCAATAGGTACCCAGCAGATCGAAGGGCGCTTTGGGAAAGGCGTCGATCAGCTTGTGGCTGAGGTCTTGGATCGTTGGTTCCAGTGCCGCAATGGCACGTGACGTAAAGGCGCGCATGACCAGGCGTCGAAGCCGGGTGTGGCGCGGCGGCTCTGCTTCTAACAACGAATGAGATTCGACCATCAGCCAGGGGGCTAGATGCGCAGGACCTGGACGTTGCATTTCCGCCGGTACTTCGCGACCGAAACGACGGTCCTTCAGCAAGGCCTGAACCGCCCGGTGGGATACAGCAGCGTGCATCCGGTAGTCGGCCCAATACACAAGGTCGCCATGCGCGCGGGCCGCATCATAAAACGGATAAGGGTTCTGGACAAAATTCGGGTCAACAGGGGATTGATGCAAAGTCTTCATGGCGGGCACACTTGCCATGAGGCGCGTTGAATGCAAGACCCAATGTCATGCAAAGGGTATGGTTAATTTCGACATTTCTGATTGCTGTTGGGCTGCTCTCTGTTGGAGTGTGGTCATACGGCTTTCGTCAGGCTTTGTCGCCGCTGAGCGATAAGGCTGAGGCCGATCTGGAATTGGCCGCCGACCGCCTTAGCACACAAATGCAGGTCTATCAGGAACTGGCTGTCTTGATGGCCAGCCACCCGGCTGTTCGAACGCTTGTCACGCCGAGCGATCGCGCCATCGCGCAGGCTGTGTTGCTGGACGTGGCAGACAAAACTGCCGCCGTTAACATTGTCTATCTGGACCGTCTGGGCAGGGTACTTGCAGCCGCCCACCCGGTGCCTGAATTGACGATGGCAGACCATCCCGCATTCAGGCGCGCCATGCAGGGTGCTATGGGCAGTGCCCACGGGGTCGAGTCCACAAGCGGCGATCGAACCTATTCCTATGCAGCTCCTGCCTTTGGTCCCACCGGTATAGTCGAAGGCGCATTGATGGTTATAGCCGATGTGCAGGATGTCGAACAGACTTGGCGGGGCAGTACCGAGGCCATTTTCTTTATTGATGGGGAAGGTGTGGTGTTCATCTCGAACCGATCCGACCTGTTGTTCTGGCGTCGGACCGAAGGTCAACCGGGGCTGGTGCCGCCCGAGGGGCAGACGGTCGATTTCTCGTCGAATCTGATCGGACGACACGAGCTTTGGACCTTGAATTGGGGCCGGTATCTGCCACAGCGTGCGTTACACCTTACACTTGATCTACCGGTGATAGACATGACAGCCGAGGTGCTGGTGGATGTGGCCCCGGCGCGCCGTCTGGCGAATTTGCAAGCAGCGGCGGTAGCTGCGATCTGTCTGGCCTTCGGGGCGCTTTTGTTTATGGCAACCGAACGCCGGCGCGCGCTTGCTGAGGCCAATGCGGTGCTGGAAAGCCGCGTGACGCGCAGAACCCATGCACTTACCGCCGCGAACTCCGCCCTGCGGCGCGAGGTCCATGAACGGGAAGAGGCAGAGGTGGCGCTGAAACATGCGCAGGAAGAGCTTATACAGGCCGGGAAGTTGAGTGCGCTCGGGCAGATGTCGGCGGGCATTAGCCATGAGTTGAACCAGCCGCTGATGGCCATTCGCCAATTCGCCGAGAATGGAACGGCTTTTCTGACCAGAGGTGACGAGTCAAAAGCCGCCGAGAACCTCACCAGAATTTCCGATTTGGCCGCGCGAATGGCGCGAATTATCAAGAACCTCAGGGCTTTTGCCCGCAATGAAAACGAGCCCATGGGCAGAGTTGATCTGGTTCAGGTAATAGAAACGGCGTTGGAATTGACCGAGGCCCGGCTGAATTCGGAAAACGTTCGTATGGAATGGCAGGCTCCAGATGTCCCTATCTATGCTTGGGGTGGCGAAGTGAGATTGGTGCAGGTGTTCGTAAATCTGATTAACAACGCCGCCGATGCCATGAGTGAGCAACAACAACGCATGATCAAGATCGCGATAAACAGTGACAAGACCCTGACGGTCACGGTCAGCGACACAGGTCCGGGGATCGAGAACTCGGAGAAGCTGTTCGAGCCGTTCTATACCACCAAAGCTGTCGGTTCGTCTGAGGGCATGGGGCTGGGGTTGTCGATCTCTTATGGTCTGGTTCAAAGCTTTGGTGGTAATATTCGGGGCACCAACGCTCCGACAGGTGCGGTATTCACTGTGGAACTGGAACATTTCAAGGACGTAGGGGCAGCATGACCCGCAAAGTGCTTTTGGTCGATGACGACTCGGCAGTGCGCGAAGCGCTGGCCCAAACGTTAGAGCTTGCCGATTACGAACCTGTGACAGCAGGGTCCTTCGTGGCGGCGAAGGATCATATCCGGGCGGATTTCGCGGGAGTGATCGTGTCGGATATCCGGATGCCTGGTCGGGACGGGTTTCACCTGTTGACCTACACCCGCGATATGGATGCTGATCTGCCTGTCATCCTGTTGACTGGAGAAGGCGACATACCAATGGCAGTGCAGGCCATGGGGCAGGGTGCATTCGACTTTTTGGAAAAGCCCTGCGCCGCGGCAGATCTGCTAAAGGTGTTGGGCAAGGCATCCGAAGCGCGAAAACATGTCCTGCAACAACGCGCAATGAAAAGCGAACTCGAACGCGGCGATCCAGCGGCACGCCTGCTGTTCGGTCTCTCATCAAAGGCCGAAGAACTGAGGGAAAGGGTTCGTACAGTAGCCCAGACAGGGGCCGAAGTTTTGGTCACCGGACCGGCTGGCAGCGGAGTGTCCAAAGTTGCCGAGGTCGTTCACCTAATGTCGCCGCAAAGTCAGGGCCCATTTGTCAAACGTCCATCCGCCGGCCTGTCGACCAGCGATCTGGTTCATGTCTGCGAAGATGCAGCCGGTGGTTCCCTTTTTCTGGACGAAATCTCGGCCATGCCCGAGGCCACGCAATATGCAGCACTGGAGATGGTTGAACAGGGTGTAGGCGCCCGAATTCTGGCGGGCACGACCACTGACCTGGCCGAATTGTCTTCGGATGGACGGTTTCTTGCGGATTTGTTCTATCGTTTGGATGTGATGCGCGTTCGCATACCGTCGCTTGCCGAGCGCCCCGAGGATATACCTGTAATCTTCCGCCACTATGTAGCACAGGCAGCCGAACAGGCCGGGATAAAGGAACCGGAAATCACGTCGGACCATCTGGCATCGCTGATGACCAGAGACTGGCCGGGCAACGCACGGTCGCTGATGTCAGCCGCAATGAGGTTTGTGCTGGGAATGCCTGAAGATGTCTCGCAGGCCGCAGAACTGGGGTTGAGCGAGCAGATGGCACGGGTCGAAAGATCTCTGCTGATTGCTGCCCTTGGCCGGCATAACGGCAAGGCATCAGAAGCCGCAAAGGCGCTAAAGCTGCCTCGCAAAACCTTCTACGACAAGCTGGCGCGATACCACATTCGTCCTGAAGACTACCGGAGGTAAAGGCTCCCGCCAGCTTTTCCCGCATTGTCATGCGGTTAAGCTGTTGGGCGTGGCAGTCCGCTGACGCGGACTGCGGGGCGAACCAAATGCCCGGCAATCGATTCGGATTCGGCGAATCGTTATTTGTGCGGAAATCCACACAATGGCGCAGATATATGTGCGGATTCTCGCACGGCTTTCTTGCAGGCTCAAACAGAGACTTGGTTGAATGCGTGTAACATCAAGTAAATAAATGACAAAATGTCAACCGGCGGCGATTCCCACAAAAAGTTGAGAGCGTGAGCCCGATTCGGTTCACTCGCCGCCATGGGACGACTTCGGCACGTCCGGAGACGTAGTGAAGTATCTGGGAGAACTCGACTGATGAAATTTCTGACAACGGCAGCGACCGCCGTCGCTCTAACCGTAACAGCAACCGCAGGCATGGCCGCTTGTGAAGACGGCGAAATCGTCGTGAAATTCGCGCATGTGACCAATACCGATAAACATCCCAAGGGTATTGCAGCCTCGTTGCTGGAACAGCGCGTTAATGATGAGATGAACGGCGTGATGTGCATGGAGGTCTACCCGAACTCCACGCTCTATAACGACGATAAAGTCCTTGAGGCGATGTTGCAGGGCGATGTGCAACTGGCGGCCCCGTCATTGTCCAAGTTCGAGAAGTTCACCAAGCAATTCCGCCTGTTCGACCTGCCGTTCATGTTCAAGAACATTGACGCGGTAGACGCATTTCAGGCTTCGGCTGATGGTCAGGCGATGAAAGACAGCATGCAGCGCCGTGGCCTGCAGGGGCTGGCATTCTGGCACAATGGCATGAAACAGATGTCGGCCAACAAACCGCTGGTCGATCCGTCGGATGCCAATGGCCTGAAATTCCGCGTCCAATCTTCTGACGTGCTGGTCGCGCAGATGGAGGCGATTGGCGGAAGCCCGCAGAAAATGGCTTTCTCAGAGGTTTATGGTGCGTTGCAGCAAGGTGTCGTCGACGGACAGGAAAACACTTGGTCCAACATCTACGGCAAGAAGTTCTTTGAGGTTCAGGACGGTATCACTGAAACCAACCACGGTGTCATCGACTATCTGGTCGTGACATCGGTTGACTGGCTGGACAGCCTGGATCCTGCGGTGCGCGAACAGTTCCTGACCATTCTGGGCGAAGTGACAGAACAGCGGAACAAAGAATCCTTCTCGGTGAACGAGGAAGCCAAGGTCTCGATCACAAATGCGGGCGGTATCATCCGTGAACTTAACCCTGAACAGCGTCAGGCCTGGATCGACGCCATGAAACCTGTCTGGGAACAGTTCGCCGGTGACGTGGGTCAAGAAAAGATCGACGCCGCACAGGCTATCAACGCCGGGTTCTGATCCTGGTATACGCCGCGCGTCCGGGGACTGGGGAGTATTCGACGCGCAGGCAGGGTGGGCCGATTTGGCCCGCCCAAACAGCACTTATCTCAAAAAAATGTGGGGACAGATAGATGTCTGGTGCGCAATCCGGCCAAGGCGGGCTGGTCGACCATATCGAAGAAACCTTGATCGCATCGTTGCTGGGCCTGATGACGGCTGTGACATTTGCCAATGTGATCGCAAGGTATTTCTTTAATTCCAATATCCTATGGGCACTGGAGCTGACGGTATTCGCCTTCGGCTGGTTGGTGCTGCTTGGGGCGTCTTATGCCGTCAAGAAACACGCTCATCTGGGAGTGGACGCCATCCTGAACATGCTCAGCCCGGCGCCTCGACGGATTTTGGCTCTGATCGCTGTAGCCTGCTGTCTGGTGTTTTCTCTGCTGATGCTAAAAGGCGCATATGACTATTGGGCCGTGTTCGCGGATCTGCCGCCCACATCGGGGCGATGGTTCCCTACCGGGTTCAACTTCGATGCACGCAGTCAGAGCTTTTATGAGGTCGACGACATTCCGATGGTTGCCCCGCTGCGGTTTCTTGAGGATCTGATCAACTATGGCGAGGGCTATGAAAAACTGCCCAAGGTGGTGCCGTATCTGGTTCTGCCCGTGTCGATGCTGCTTTTGGTGATCCGCTTTGCGCAGGTTGCGGTACAGATTTGGCGCGGCGAAGCCGATCGGATGGTCGCTAGCCACGAAGTCGAGGACGAGATTGAAGAAGTCCGCGCTCAGCAAGGAGAGCACAACTGATGGATGTCATTCTTCTGTTCTCGATGGTCGTAGGCTTGCTGTTGATCGGTGTACCGATTGCGGTGGCTCTGGGGCTCAGTTCGACCCTGTTTCTGCTGATCTATTCCGACAGTTCGCTCGCTTCGGTCGCAGGTACCTTGTTTGAGGCTTTCGAAGGGCATTTTACCCTGCTGGCGATCCCTTTCTTCATTCTGGCCTCGTCCTTCATGACCACGGGCGGCGTGGCTCGGCGCATCATCCGTTTCTCGATTGCCTGCGTGGGGCACTTGCCCGGAGGTCTGGCGATTGCGGGCGTGTTCGCCTGTATGCTGTTTGCGGCCCTGTCGGGGTCGTCTCCGGCTACGGTGGTGGCCATTGGTTCGATTGTGATCGCTGGTATGCGGCAGGTTGGCTATTCCAAGGAATTCGCCGCTGGCGTTATCTGTAACGCAGGGACGCTGGGTATTCTGATTCCGCCGTCGATCGTGATGGTGGTCTATGCCGCCGCTGTCGAAGTTTCTGTCGGGCGCATGTTCCTCGCCGGTGTGATCCCCGGTCTGTTGGCTGGGCTGATGCTGATGATTACCATCTATGTGATGGCCAAGGTCAAGAACCTACCCAAGGGTGAATGGAAAGGCTGGGGCGAAATCCTTGTCTCGGCACGCGAAGCAGGTTGGGGTCTGTTCCTGATCGTGATCATTCTGGGTGGCATCTATGGGGGTATCTTTACCCCGACCGAGGCCGCTGCGGTGGCCGCAGTCTATGCATTTTTGATTGCCAGCTTCGTCTACAAGGACATGGGTCCCCTCAGCACCGAGGGTGAGGAAAAGAATATCTCTTTGCTCAGAAAGCCTTATGCGCTGATCACGGCGATTTTTCACCCCGACACCAAGCAGACGTTGTTCGAAGCTGGGAAACTGACCGTTACCCTGCTGTTCGTTATCGCCAACGCCCTGATCCTGAAACATGTTCTAACGGATGAACAGGTACCGCAGCACATAGCAACTGCCATGCTGTCGGCAGGTCTGGGACCGGTGACTTTCCTGATCGTGGTCAATGTGATCTTGCTGATCGGCGGCCAGTTCATGGAGCCTTCGGGCCTGCTGGTTATCGTAGCACCACTGGTGTTCCCGATTGCAATCGAGCTGGGCATCGACCCGATTCACCTAGGCATCATCATGGTTGTGAACATGGAGATCGGGATGATTACACCGCCGGTCGGCTTGAACCTGTTCGTGACCTCGGGCGTGGCGGGCATGCCGATGATGGGCGTTGTCCGGGCGGCCCTGCCATTCCTGGCGGTCCTGTTCGTCTTCCTGATCATGGTGACCTATATCCCGTGGATATCCACCTTCCTGCCCAACACCTTCATGGGGCCGGAGATCATAACAAACTAGCGGGTCCAACCGCTGAGAAAAAGACCGGGCAGGGGATCTCTGCCCGGTCACTGCGTCTTGAACGGGGCGCCATGGGGATTATCTAAAGGCAGAGGACGACCTCTCCATCACGGGACAGTATCCGGGACGACCCGGACTGATCAGAGGTCTCTTCTATGCCCTGGATTATCCTGTTGTTTGCTGGCCTGCTTGAAATTGTCTGGGCCGTGGCGATGAAACAATCTGCCGGGTTCACCCGGTTCTGGCCGACCGCCCTGATGGCGGTTTCGATGCTGGGTTCGTTCACCTTGCTGGCGCTGGCCATGCGGACGCTGCCTTTGGGAACAGCCTATGTCATCTGGACGGGAATAGGAGCGGTTGGCGCGTTTACCTTTGGTATTCTTTTTCTGGGCGAAGCCCTGACCGCCACGCGGATCTGCGCGGCAGTCTTGATCATAGCCGGGATGGTGACGATGAAAATGGCCTGATCAGGCCTTTTCCAGAGCCTGAATGATGCCCGAAAAATCGTCAGCCTTCAGGCTCGCCCCGCCCACCAATGCGCCATCCACGTTCGATACGGCGAAAATCTCGGCGGCGTTTGATGGCTTGACCGAGCCGCCATAAAGCAGCCGGACCGAACGTCCAACGCCTTCGCCAAAGCGCCGTTCCAGCCGCGCGCGGATAAAGTCATGCACCTGACCGATTTCATCCAGAGTGGGCACTTTGCCCGTGCCAATGGCCCAGATCGGTTCGTAGGCGACTATTAGGTTTTCGCCCGTTGCCTGATCCGGGATCGAGCCGGACATCTGACCGCCGATTATATCCAGGGTATTGGCGGCCTCGCGCTGTTCCAGGCTTTCACCGACGCAGATGATTGCCTTTAGCCCACCATTCATAGCGGCAATAGACTTAGCACGAACATCTTCATTCTGTTCACCATGATCTTCGCGGCGTTCAGAATGGCCAAGAATGACGGCTGACGCTCCGGCGTCGGCCAGCATCTGGGCGCTAATGTCACCTGTATGCGCGCCCGAGTTTGCCGCGTGGCAATCCTGACCGCCTATCTGGATGTTTCCGCCCGGGACCTTCTCTTTGGCCCGATGGATCAAGCTGGCAGGTGGGCAGATCAGAATATCAACTGCCGGGGCAGCATGCATGTGAGAAAGGGCCTGAAGCTCTCTCAAGTCGGCAGCATTACCATTCATCTTCCAGTTTCCAGCCGCCAGTTTGCGCCGCATATCGCGTCCCCTTGAAATAAATCGGTTTTCTGGTGACCGGATATCATTGCCAGTCAGGTCTGACAATTCCGGTTGCAGAGCCCGTTGCAAAACGGCAGTTTCCGCCGCGATGAGGAATGAGCAATATGATCGAACATCTTGATCTTGAAAAACTGGATCGGTGCGACACGGCGGAATTGGCCAAATTGACCCGCGCCGTCGGTGAAGTTGGGTTTCTGACCGTGTCCAATACTGGTATCTCCGCCTGTCGGGTAGAACGGGTCATCTCGGCATATCACGCATTCTTCCGGCTGCCAGAGGCCGAGAAACGGCGTGTTGATATGGCTGTGACCGGGTCCAACCGTGGGTGGGGCGCCTCGCGCTCGGAACAGGTAGATCCAGCTGCAAATCCTGACTTCAAAGAGGTGTTCGATTGCGGATACGAGCTAGCTGAGACCAATAGGTACTTTGGCAAGAACCTCTCGGTTTATGCCCCGAACCAATGGCCGGAGACTGTGCCCGAGTTTCGATCAATCATCGAGGCCTATTATGGTGACGCCTGTTCGGTTGCCATGCGGGTGTTGCGCGCCATTTCGGTGGCATTGGGCAAGGATGCCAACAGCTTTGACACTGCCTTCGACACGCCCATGGCCCTTTTGCGCGGCAATTATTACCCGCAACGTCCAGTCTGGGCAGGCGAAAAGGATTTCGGTATCGGAGCGCACACTGATTATGGCTGTCTGACCCTGCTGGCCACCGATGGTCGAGCAGGGTTAGAGGTACAGATGCCGGACCAGAGTTGGGCTCAGGTCCAAGCGCAGCCCGGAACATTCATTATCAATTTTGGGGAGATGCTGGAATTCTGGACGGCAGGGGCGGTCAAGGCAACTCTGCACCGTGTGATCGGTGGATCTGCTGAAAGGCTGTCGGTTCCTTTGTTCTTCAACCCGTCTTATGACACCAATGTTGCCCCGCCACATTCAGAGAATGTCATCCAGGCAGGAGAGCACTTGACGCGTCGTTTCAACGAGACCTATGTGCACTTGCAGGCAGCGTCTTAAGGCTGAGTTGCAATGCTTTCGTCGAACTTGATGGATTCTCCGCAACCGCAGGCATCTACAACATTCGGGTTGCGGAACTTGAAACCGGATTCAAGCAGCGAGACCTCATAGTCGATCTCTGTTCCAAACAGGAACATCTGTGCCATCGGGGCGATCATGATCCGCGCGCCGTCCTGCTCGACCACTTCATCATTGGTGTCAGGCTGGTCGACATAGTCCATGGTGTATTCCATCCCGGCACAGCCGCCTTTCTTGACGCCAATACGCAAACCAGCATGGCCGCCCGAAGTCATCAGGCGGGCAATCTGCTCTGCAGCCTTTGGTGTCATTGTTACGGCCTGTTTGCCGGGGATGCCGAACATCATGATCTCCGTCGTTGTTCGTTGTTGCTAATGTAGTGCCGCGAGGCATCAGGCTCAAGACATAGCAGGTTTTCTTACCTAACTTTTACTGTCGGATTAGATTTCCCGCCTGAGTCGGTAAGCAAGGCTTGCTTTGCAAATTACACTCGTCATAGCCTGACCCATGATCCACTTTTGGAAAATATTTGAGGTTGAATAGCATGAAAAGACTTTGGTTTAGAAAAAAAGAAATTCTTACAATTCCTTCTCTGATGCTGTCTGTGTTTTTGGCTCAGACGGCGATCGCAGAAGAAAAGCAACATCCGGTAAACTGTGCAACGGCTGAAGGTGATTTGCGCGCGATTGCAACCGAACGAAAACATGCAGAGGAAGAGCAGGCCAAAAGTGTAATTGCCATTACACCTGCTGGGGCGCTTCTAGGCCTTGTGACTGGAACCGAAAAGAAAAGACTAACTATGTTATCAGGAGATTACATAGAGAAGCTTAACCAGAGGTCGGACGAAATCAAATCGACCTGCGGAATTCAATAACAGCAGGCCATCGCACTTGGCCTTACATAAATCCAAGTTCCAGGCGCGCTTCGTCTGACATCATTTCCATGCCCCAGGGGGGCTCCCAGGTCAGTTCCACGTCAACTTCTTTTACGCCGGCCACGGGTTCGATTGCCTCGACGATCCACCCAGGCATTTCGCCGGCAACCGGGCAGCCGGGCGCGGTCAGTGTCATGATGACCTTGACCGCGTTTTCCTGGGTGATGTCGATCGTATAGATCAGACCCAGATCATAGATGTTTACAGGGATTTCGGGGTCATAAACCGTTCGGCAGGCGTCGACCACCGGCTCATAAAGAGGGTGTTCAATCGTTGAAGGGGCAATAAGAGGTGTGCCTTCAAACTGTTCGCTCGGGTGAGTCATTCGTGCCTCGGGTTTGTTACCTGACGAATTATATAGGGAAAGCCTCGGGCAGCGTCCAGAGGCACAATGACACCCCCTTAAGGGGTGCCATAAGAGTTTAGTCGTTTATGTCATGTCTGAACTTCTTCACCTGGCCATGGGGCAGAGCAAAGACGCGGCGCAGGATCAGCCAGGCAATCAGCGACAAAGTCGCAAAGATCATAAGCAGGATCGGCAGCGACGGTACTATGCCAGGGATTGCCAGCAGAATACCCGTCAGCCCGGCCCCGATGGCGAAACCCAGAAAGATGAACCCAGGTAGGACTAATTCGAGGATGCCCAAAGCCAACGCGCCAGCCAGCCATAGCCACCATGTTAACCAAAAGGGATCAACCATTATGTACGTCCTTTCAGCATGTTGAAGGCGTTTCCGAAAGCTTCAAGCGCATTGGCAGGTACAACGATAGTCTGCGAGCCATTGCCGGTGCCCAGCGTGTTCAATGCCTCAACCTGTTTCAATGCAACCTGGTACTGAGCCGCTTCGATACCGTTTTCCTTAATCGCCTGGGCAACAACACTGGTTGCATAGGCTTCGGCTTCGGCTTGAATGCGGCGCGCTTTGGCCGTTTGTTCTGCCGCATAGAGTTCGGCGTCGGCCTGAAGCTCAACAGAACGTTTCTTGCCCTCAGCCTCGGTCACCTGCGCGCGGCGCGCGCGCTCAGCATTCAACTGTTGCAGCATCGCGTCACGGGTCGCCTGATCGAGGTTAACGTCCAAAATCTCGGCGCGCGTCACTTCGATCCCCCAGTCATCCACTGCGGTTTCGACGCTTCCTTGAATCTGAGTGATCAGTTGAGCACGGTTCGACTGAACTTCGTCCAGGTCCATCTTGCCGATTTCCGCCCGGACGATACCGGCAACGGTCGTCGCGATAGCACCATCTACATCGCGGATGCGGTAGACTGTCTTTTCCGGCTCTAGGATGCGGTAAAAGACCGAAGTGTCGATTTGGACCAGAACGTTATCTTTGGTGATTGCGTCCTGCGTTGCATTGGGAAGTTGGCGTTCCAGAATGGATATCTTGTGCCGCGCAACATCCAGTAAAGGAACGATAAAGTTGATGCCAGGGCCAAGCACCGAATGCAAGCGCCCGAACCGTTCGACCACATACTTTTCTGATTGCGGCACGATTTTAATGCCTTTTAGCGTGATGATGACGATCAATGCCGCCGCGAGCAGGTAAATTATGTTCGAAGAAAGCAATCCAATGATTTGGTCTTCGGTCATATCTGTCCTCTTTTATTGTGTACGATAGTATACATTTGGGGGTTGAATCGCCCTTTTTCAACTCTGGTATGGAGGGATTGTGCTTGGATTCAAAACGCTGATCCATGGATTTTGGTTAGTTTTTGCTATTGTGACCGCTTTGCATCCCCTCGCGTTTGCGCTATCGGGCTGGGATGAAACTGATTATTGATACAGACCCCGGCATCGACGATGCGATGGCCATTGCATATGCCGCTGCAGCCCCCGAGATTGACTTGATCGGCCTGACGACCGTTTTTGGCAACACCCACGTTCATCAATCCAGCCGCAATGCACGGTTTTTGGTGGATAAACTTGGGTTGGACATTCCCGTCGCCCAAGGCGCGGCCTATCCACAGGGAACAGGGCACCACGCACCGTCCGAACATGTTCACGGTCCCGAAGGTTTTGGGGATATTACCGATATCCCGGAAATCGGGGCGAACCATGAATTGAATGCCACGGAATTCCTGGTTGAAATGGCGCGCCGCAACAAGGGAGAGCTGACGGTTTGTGCAATCGGCCCCTTGACTAATATTGCTGCGGCGATGCGTCTGGATCCTGAGTTTTCGCAAAACATCAAACAGTTGGTGATCATGGGTGGGGCGGTTTTCTGCCCAGGCAACATCACGGAACATGCCGAAGCAAACATCTATCACGATGCCCTTGCCGCAAATGAAGTGTTTGCAGCACCGCCGGCGACCGTTGTGGTTGGTTTGGATGTCACCTTGAAAACGCTGTACAAAAGTGCGGATTTTGACGGTCTGGCCCAACGCTCGCCCGATATGGGGGCTTTCCTGCGCGACATCTCGGTATTTTACCTGAAATTCTACAAGGATATCGGCGGGTTGGAGGGCTGCGGCCTGCATGACTCGACTGCTGTGATCGCCTGCACCCATGGCACGATGTTCGAGATGGTCGAAACCGGGGTTGAGGTAATTGTAGGCGGTACGGAATCCGGCGCTACGCGTCCGGTCTCGACGCGACCGGCTGTGCTGGTATGCCGGGATGTTGACGGGGCGGGGGTTGTTGATCTGTTTACCCGGCAGGTTGCCTCTTTACCCTGACAACTTGCAATGGCTGAACAGATCGGGCAAATCCTGCCCGGTTCAGCGAACCAAGGATGCCCAATGACAGACCGTTTCTCATTTGACCTGAAGGCCACCGACGGCAAGGCCCGCGCCGGAGTGATCCACACGCCGCGCGGTGAAGTGCGTACTCCGGCGTTCATGCCCGTAGGCACTGCTGCGACGGTCAAGGCGATGATGCCGGAGAGTGTCCGCGCAACCGGTGCCGATATCTTGTTGGGGAACACCTATCACCTGATGCTGCGCCCTACGGCTGAACGCATTGACCGTTTGGGTGGGTTGCATAAATTTATGAACTGGGATCGCCCGATCCTGACCGATTCTGGTGGATTTCAGGTCATGTCCCTGGCTGGTCTGCGCAAACTGACCGAAAAGGGCGTGACCTTCAAATCTCACGTGGATGGGTCCAAGCACGAGCTGACCCCGGAACGCTCGATGGAGATACAGCGCCTGTTGGGGTCGGACATCGTGATGTGTTTTGACGAATGTCCGGCCCTACCCGCAGATCGGGATCGAATTGCTGAATCAATGCGCCTGTCGATGCGATGGGCCGATCGATCGCGACAGGCTTTCGGCGACCGTCCTGGACATGCGTTGTTTGGGATCATGCAAGGCGGGCTGGAACAGGATTTACGCGAAGAAAGTGCCGAGGCGCTGAAAGCGATCGGATTTGAGGGTTACGCGGTTGGCGGTCTGGCCGTGGGCGAAGGTCAGGAGGCAATGTTTGGTTGCCTCGACTACGCTCCTGACTTTCTGCCAGCCGACAGACCGCGCTATTTGATGGGCGTTGGAAAGCCTGACGACATTGTCGGAGCTGTCGCCCGCGGGATCGACATGATGGATTGTGTCTTACCCTCACGGTCCGGTCGCACAGGACAGGTGTTCACTCGTTACGGCGTGGTCAACATAAAGAATGCCCGCCACGCAGATGACCCGCGCCCGCTGGATGAGGCCTGCTCATGCCCGGCTTGTTCGAACTACTCTCGCGCCTATCTACACCACGTGTTCCGCTCGAACGAGATGATCTCGGGCATGCTGCTGACCTGGCATAATCTGCACTATTTTCAGGAAATCATGCAGGGTATGCGCGATGCCATTGCTGCTGGCACATTCGATGTCTGGCAGGAGACCTTCCATGCGCAGCGCGCGCAAGGGGATATTGAACAGATTTAGGTTCAGCGCTTTTTCAGTCGACCTAACAAGACACCAGATTGAGGGCGCTTTACCTGCGTTTACCGAACAGCCAGCGCTTCTTTTGTGGTTTTGCATCAAGGTCGTAGCCAAACCCTTCGAAAAAGCTACGAACTTCTGGTGTCAACATCCCACGGCCACTTGCATATTGAGGCAGGTCGAAGCCACCGCCATAGTTCAGCTCGACAACGACCGGACCAGACTCGGTTATAGCAATGTCGGTCGACTGATATCGAATTGGCTGAAAGGTTCTTGCAGCACGGTCATTTATTTCGATCAATTCGTCCCAAAAAGGCAGTTTCAAGCCCATTAAACCGGGGTTGTCAGGATGGTCATCCAGGAATTCTGTTTCCATCTTGGCGCGGCGCGCGACGGTTTCGATAACACCGGTTTCGATATTGATCGAACAAGCAAGGTTCCCCGGTCTCCAGAAGGCGTCCGCAATATTGGGGCCCTGCGGAAGTTTAATAACGGCAACTGGGCAAAAGACGTCGTTTTCTCTTACCAGAGTAACCATTCGCACCGTTGCAAGGGCTGAAGCGTAGTCTTGGATTGCAGAGTGATTTTTGAGCAAAGGTTGCACGACATATGAATTCTGCCCAATGAACTCGTCTAGGAATGCCTCATAGGTGATCGGCGGTTGGCCTGCACAAGTGATAGTGGATTGATCCGCGTCCTCGATCAAAAAGGCCCCAAAGCTTACCATCCCCTCGACGATCTTTCCAAAAAGACCACCTTCCAGATGGTTGCAAACGAGATCGCGCAACGCCTCAGGAGTGTTGATTTTCGTAACCCCGGGGTAGTGTCGGTTCGAACGGTCGATGACGCCAACGGTTTCCGGGACAGGTACACCCGCTGTTTCAAGCAAAGTAGAAGCCAGTATCTTGTCTTCTGCGGCACTGTTCCAACCATGATGGTTACACTTGTGGGCGATGGGCCAATGGAGATCATTGGAGATGTATGCCGCGCGTTCGGCGTCGGTAAAGCGGTCTTCGTGATGAAGGCCATTGCGCACATACTCGACCATATTCAAACGGCTGGGAGGCTTTGCCATTTGATTGAAGCTCCGTTGGACTTGTAAAACTGAGCGCCCAGAGCTTTTGGCGGCATGCGCTAAAAGAGTCGCATGATCGGAGTCGCGGGCAGATAGGTACCGTTGATGGTCGGATTCCGCAGCATTGATATTTTTTGGATTTGTCATCTCTACGACTCACAGTAATCGATCAGAAGTTGGGGTATGCAATCATATTGTTTGCAATGATGGCAGGCTTTGGGCAGCTGCCTGTTAGATAGTGTTGTACTTTTGCTGTTGGTTTCTGAATTTCCAGGCAGACATTCGCCGAAGAAACCAAGCGGGGTCAAATTGAGAATTTGACAAGACCGATCATGTTATCGTCTTGCGGAGGCGCAACCTTCCGGTCATTGTTAGGTCCACTACAGGTAAGGTTGAAATAGGACGCTTGGCGCACCACCTTTACCTTCCAGACAGGAGACGGCCGGGGGTTGCCTAGATGAGGGACCAGTGCCGTCTTGCCAAAGATAAGGATTGAGCATGCAAGAGCCCCTGAATTCCTCATACCCAGTACTTCCGCTACGCGACATTGTGGTTTTTCCTCATATGATCGTGCCTTTGTTCGTGGGTCGGGAAAGGTCTGTCCGCGCACTTGAGGAAGTGATGCAGGACGATAAGCAAATTCTGCTGTCTAGCCAGATTGATCCAGGTGATGACGATCCGGAAATCGACGGAATCTATCGCTCGGGCGTGCTGGCGAATGTGCTGCAGCTGCTGAAGCTTCCAGATGGAACCGTGAAAGTTCTGGTCGAGGGGCAAGCGCGCGTACAGATTACAGAATACCTTGATAACGAAGAGTTTTTTGAGGCTCGTGCAGAATATCTGACCGAGATTCCGGGTGATGTGACCACTACACAAGCGTTGCTTCGCACCGTTGCCGACGAGTTCGAGCGCTATGCCAAAGTCCGCAAGAACATTCCCGAAGAAGCACTGACCGCTGTTGGCGAAACCGCCGAACCCGCCAAGTTGGCCGACCTTGTGTCGGGGCATCTAGGTATCGAGGTCGAGCAAAAGCAGGAACTGCTGGAAACACTGTCGGTCAGCGAACGGCTTGAAAAGGTCTATGGCCTGATGCAGGGCGAGATGTCGGTTCTGCAGGTCGAGAAAAAGATCAAGACCCGTGTCAAAACTCAGATGGAGAAGACACAACGTGAATATTATCTGAATGAGCAGATGAAGGCCATTCAGAAGGAACTTGGCGATGGCGATGACGGCTCGAACGAAGTGGCCGAGCTGGAAGAGAAAATCGCCGAAACCAAGCTGTCGAAAGAGGCGCGTGAAAAGGCCGAAGGTGAGCTGAAGAAGCTGCGCAATATGAGCCCGATGTCGGCTGAAGCTACTGTTGTGCGCAATTACCTCGACTGGATTTTGGCTCTGCCTTGGGGCACCAAGTCCCGCGTTAAAAAGGATCTGGGCCGCGCACAGGAAATTCTGGATGACGATCACTATGGGCTTGAGAAGGTCAAGGAACGGATCGTCGAATATCTGGCGGTTCAACAGCGTTCGAAGAAGCTGAAAGGCCCGATCCTGTGTCTTGTTGGCCCTCCGGGCGTTGGTAAAACGTCGCTGGGTAAATCCGTTGCCAAAGCCACTGGGCGCGAGTTCATTCGCATCAGCCTCGGCGGCGTGCGCGACGAATCCGAGATTCGCGGCCACCGCCGGACCTATATCGGCTCAATGCCCGGCAAGATTATCCAGGCGCTGAAAAAGGCCAAAACTACGAACCCGCTGATCTTGTTGGATGAAATCGACAAGATGGGGCAGGATTTCCGCGGTGATCCGGCCTCGGCCATGCTGGAAGTGTTGGACCCGGAACAGAACAGCACGTTCATGGATCACTACCTTGAGGTTGAATATGACCTGTCCAACGTGATGTTCCTGACCACCTCCAACAGCTATAACATGCCCGGGCCTTTGCTCGACCGGATGGAGATCATTCCTCTGGCGGGCTACACCGAAGATGAAAAGAGCGAGATCGCCAAGCAGCACCTGATCAGTAAGCAGATCAAGAACCACGGTCTGAAAGCCAAAGAGTTCGAACTATCCGATGAGGCGCTGCAATCGATTATCCGCACCTACACCCGAGAAGCTGGCGTGCGGAACCTTGAACGCGAAATCGCCAAGGTGGCGCGGAAGTCGCTGACCAAGATCATCAAGAAAGAGGCGGAGTCGGTCACGGTGACGCCGGACAATCTGGATGAATTCTTGGGCGTGCCCAAGTTCCGCTATGGTCTGGCCGAACAGGACGATCAGGTTGGGGTTGTAACCGGTCTGGCCTGGACCTCCGTTGGCGGCGATCTGCTGCATATTGAGGCGCTGAAACTGCCCGGTAAGGGGCGGATGAAGACCACGGGTAAGCTGGGCGATGTGATGAAGGAATCCATCGATGCGGCCTCATCTTATGTGCGGTCAATCTCACCTAAGATCGGGGTTAAGCCGCCCAAATTCGACAACCTGGACATCCACGTCCACGTACCGGACGGGGCAACGCCCAAGGATGGTCCTTCGGCCGGCCTGGCGATGGTGACCTCAATCGTATCGGTTCTGACGGGTATCCCGGTGCACAAGGATATTGCCATGACAGGAGAGGTTTCCCTGCGCGGCAATGCGATGCCCATCGGTGGTTTGAAGGAAAAGCTGCTGGCGGCTCTGCGCGGCGGGATCAAGACTGTTCTGATTCCAGAAGAGAATGAGAAAGACCTGGCCGAAATTCCTGACAACGTGAAGGAGGGGCTGAAAATCATCCCGGTCACGCATGTTTCGGAAGTTCTGAAACACGCTCTGGTTCGGGATCCTGAACCTGTCGAATGGGACGAAGCCGCAGAAGAGGCCGCCGCGGCTGCGGCCAAAACGGCTGAGAACACGTCCCCGTCCGCCAGGGCGCACTAAAGGTCAGAATATGGCAATTAGGGGCGGGGTTAGCACCTCGCCCTTTTTCTTTGGTCAGACCAAATAGTCAGCCAATTACTGGCTTTGCATGTCGGATCGCAGATTGTGAAATGGTGGGTGATAAGAGATTTGAACTCCTGACATCTTCGATGTGAACGAAGCGCTCTACCACTGAGCTAATCACCCGTGAGCAGGGGTCTTATAAGGAGTTCAGCAAAGCCGCAAGAGGTCTTTGCGCCTTTTGGGCCCCGGGGATTACCCCGCAAATGCCCAGTCGAGGTGCCCATAAACGGGCGGCCTTGTGGGGCCGCCCTTTCACTTTTTTGATGTCAAAGAATGAAATCGTCCTGGGTCAGATCGTGCAAGCCAGAGATCTTGATAACCATCTCAGGATTTTTGTCGCCGTCAGTATCCACAAGAACAAGTGTGAAGTCGTTCTTGGTGCCTGCGTTGTTTTTCTTGACGTAATAGATTTCGCCTTCGTCCGACGTCTGGGCCGGTGTTGTACCGTTGAAGACAAATGAATCATCGCCGTCAATTACGGTGCTTGCGTCGATCGCACTTAGGTCGATCTTGTCTTCACCCTGAGTGAAATCGGTAATCCGGTCGGCATATTTCGCTTTGCGTGAACTTTCATCTGTTGACGTAAACACAAAGTCATCGGCACCTTCACCGCCGGTCATGATGTCCCTTCCGGCACCACCGATCAAAGTGTCGCTGCCTGCGCCACCATTCAGTGTATCTTTGCCAAGGCCCCCGTCCAGGCGGTCAGACCCTCCATTACCCTGCAGGATGTTTCGACCGTCCGTACCTGTAATGTCGTCATTTTGCTCGGACCCATCGACGTTTTCGACACCCGTAATGGTATCGGTTCCGTAACCGGTTGCCTGTGCATTGGTGTCAGACAAATCAACGGTTACGGCGCTTGTGCCGATATAACGCAACCAATCCAGGCCCTCTCCGCCGTTAATGATATCGTCGCCGTCGCTGTCCTCGGCTACAAAGTTGTCCGTGCCCTTGTGGCCGTACAGTTCGTCGTTTCCAAGACCTCCGGTCAGGGTGTCATTGCCGCCACCCCCAAGAACAATGTCATTACCCTCGCCAGCAGAAATAACATCGCTACCGCCGACACCCACCAATAGGTTATCAGCTTCATTCCCGACGATGAGATCGCCCTTTTTGCCGCCCACAGCATTCTCAATGACGACTCCATTTGCGATCGTAAATCCGCCGGTTATGCCTTTGGCATGGGATGGAGTGCCGCCTGCATCGCTGCCATCAAGATCCGCGTCATTGAGGTTGATCGTGACGCTGCGCTTAACACCATTTGCTGAAATCGTATCGACCCCATCGGTGTCCCAGATGGATGTCCAGAAGGTCCCGGCGCCATTTTTGCCTTTGATTTTATAGACGTTGTCGTCGGTGTTGTGGTCCGTCGTTCCGTAGATCGCCTGCAGTGCAGCTATATCAAGGGCCATGGGCGAGGCCGTGCCGCCAGCCTTATATGTCTTCAGTGGAACAACTTCGGGATAGCCCGAGTTGTAGGACATGATCGTGTAAACACCCTGGTTCTGCCCATCTGTCCCGTAATCGTCGAAGGGCTGCGTAACCCCCGGAAAAATAGTCGAGCTGCCGCCTTCATCATGTGGGTGGGCTAGACCAAGGCCGTGAAGAATCTCATGAATGATTGTCGCGAAGCCTTCACCGCCTTTGCGTAAGGCCTCTTTGCTAAACAGAGGCGTATCATAGGCAAAGATGCCGAACAGGGCGTCGATGCCAGAATCCTGCAGCAGAGGGTCGTCACCCGGAACTTGATGGACACCAAGAGATCCGGGTCCGCCAAGATCGTTTTGGGTCAGCAAAGCGTAGGTGATGTTAACGTCATTAATCTCGCCTGCTGGTGTCAGAAAGCCGACTTCGTTGAACTCGATCGGAATGATCGTTTCGATAATTGCAAATGCTTTGCGGATTGCTTCCTTCATGTAGGAGGCAAAGCCACGGCGACCTAACGATCCATCATCGAAGGAGTACGTGATTGTGCCCGGAGCACTGACGCCTCCGGCGCTGGTGTCCCAAGATGTGCCCCAAATCAGGCTGTCTACATAAACATGACCGGTAACATTTGCACCCGGAGAAGTTGTGCTGGCAACTGACATCTTAAATTTCTTCCTTGTCTAACACGCCGTTTGTTCCCGGTTTTTCCGGAATACAAAATTGGCGCCGTATATTTTGACCGGTTCTAGAATCGGTAATTCTTCCTTTGGCATCAGAAATTTCCAACGTTTTGGCCCGAGGACCAACCGAGCGTATGAAGTCTCTTTTGGCAGAGGTGTTTGTAATCGTCTTGCAGACCATTTGTGGTTGAAATGAGGCAGAACGCGGCAAGCTTTGGGTAACTCTCTGCCAGTAAGGTGATATGACTGTTCGCTTTGGGTTTATGCCAGAATAAGCTTGGGGAAGAGTTTGGGGGCTGTCCTGAGATCTGGATCTAGCGGACCCGTGCCAGGTGATGTGCTGCGCAAGGTTTCAGAATATTTTTGTCTGGCCAAAGGCAGCGGGTCGTGAATTATCGGCTGGTTTCTGTTTGGCCATTCGTCGTGTGACGAGAAAACATCTCTAACAAAAATTACGTTCTGAGAAAAAACTTCAATTCGCCGCTTGACGATGTCCGGGCGTGGCCATAATACACCCCAACGTTCAGCAACGAACGGGCAGCGGGCGGTTGTAGCTCAGTTGGTTAGAGTACCGGCCTGTCACGCCGGGGGTCGCGGGTTCGAGCCCCGTCAACCGCGCCATCGCTGCCATCCTTGGTCCAGGGTAAAGGCCACGAAATAGATGCGCGGTTGTAGCTCAGCTGGTTAGAGTACCGGCCTGTCACGCCGGGGGTCGCGGGTTCGAGCCCCGTCAACCGCGCCATTTTCCACTAGTTTTCAGAAATCATGCCGTTTACCGGGTGACTCTATTGGTTTTGTTGTCAGTAGGTGGCGGCAACATCTCTCTCGTTCACATTTTGTTCTAACTTTTCTGTTGGAGACTCAGTGTGGCTCGCTTATCTCTAGGACACTTATGTGTTGGGGGCCAAACATGGCTGAGCTGAAGAATATCGAGGTGCGCGGCGCGCGCGAACATAACCTCAAAGGCATTGACGTGGATATTCCGCGTGACCAGCTTGTGGTCATCACTGGTCTGTCAGGCTCGGGCAAGTCGTCGCTTGCCTTTGACACGATCTATGCGGAAGGGCAGCGCCGGTATGTCGAAAGCCTGTCGGCCTATGCCCGGCAATTTCTGGATATGATGGAAAAGCCAGATGTGGACCATATCAGTGGTCTATCTCCGGCTATTTCCATCGAACAGAAGACGACCTCAAAGAACCCACGGTCTACCGTGGGAACCGTGACCGAGATTTACGACTATCTGCGCCTGCTGTTTGCCCGCGCTGGTACACCGTTCAGCCCTGCCACGGGCAAGCCGATCGAAGCCCAGCAGGTGCAGGATATGGTCGACCGGATCATGACGATGGAGGAGGGCACGCGAGGGTATCTCCTGGCCCCGATCGTTCGGGACCGAAAGGGCGAGTATAAGAAAGAGTTTCTGGAGCTGCGCAAGCAGGGGTTTCAACGCGTCAAGGTTGATGGCGCGTTTCATGAGCTGGACGAGCCGCCGACACTGGACAAGAAATTCCGCCATGACATCGACGTTGTGGTCGACCGGTTGGTCGTGCGCGAAGGTATGGAAACGCGGTTGGCGGACAGCTTGCGCACGGCGCTTGATTTGGCCGATGGCATTGCGATTTTGGAAACCGCACCGCGTGAAGGCGACCCGGAGCGGATTACGTTCAGCGAGAATTTTGCCTGTCCTGTCAGTGGCTTCACCATCCCCGAGATTGAACCACGCCTGTTTTCCTTCAATGCACCCTTTGGGGCCTGTCAGGATTGCGACGGGCTGGGTGTCGAGCTGTTCTTTGATGAACGCCTTGTCGTTCCGGATCAGACACTGAAACTGTATGACGGCGCCTTGGCACCCTGGCGCAAAGGTAAGTCGCCGTATTTTCTGCAGACCATCGAAGCCATCGCGCGACATTATGAGTTCGACAAAAACACGCCGTGGAAAGATTTGCCCGAAAAGGTGCAGCAGGTTTTCCTGCGCGGGTCGGGTGAGGAAGAAATCCAGTTCCGCTATGACGAGGGTGGCCGGGTATATCAGGTAACCCGCAGTTTCGAAGGCGTTATCCCGAATATGGAGCGCCGCTATCGCGAGACTGACAGCGCCTGGATACGCGAAGAATTCGAACGCTATCAAAACAACCGGTCCTGCGGCAGTTGCGAAGGCTATCGACTGCGGGCCGAGGCGTTGGCCGTCAAGATCGCCGGATTGCATGTCGGGCAGGTCGTGCAGATGTCGATCCGCGAGGCGCTGGCGTGGGTTGAGGATGCGCCAAACCATCTGAGCGCTCAGAAAAATGAAATCGCGCGGGTGATACTCAAGGAGATTCGTGAGCGGCTTGGGTTCTTGAATAACGTTGGTCTGGAATATCTTACGTTGTCACGTTCAAGTGGAACGCTTTCGGGCGGGGAAAGTCAGCGTATCCGTCTGGCCAGCCAGATCGGTTCGGGTCTGACCGGGGTGTTGTATGTACTGGACGAACCTTCGATCGGGTTGCATCAGCGCGACAATGACCGCTTGCTGGGTACGCTCAAAAACCTGAGGGATCAGGGGAACACGGTCATCGTCGTAGAACATGACGAGGAAGCCATCCGCGAAGCCGACTATGTCTTTGACATCGGTCCGGGTGCGGGTGTGCATGGTGGGCAGGTGGTTAGCCATGGTACCCCGTCCGAGATCGCGACCGATGCAGCCTCAATCACCGGCCAATACCTGTCAGGCACCCGCGAAATCCCGGTGCCGTCCGAGCGGCGGAAGGGGAACAAAAAGAAAGTTACTGTGGTCAAGGCCACCGGGAACAATCTGAAGAAGGTGACCGCTGATTTTCCTCTGGGCAAGTTCGTCTGTGTGACCGGCGTATCCGGCGGTGGCAAATCGACCCTGACGATTGAAACCCTATTCAAGACAGCCTCGATGCGGCTGAACGGCGCGCGGCAGACACCCGCGCCGTGCGAGACGATCAAGGGGCTCGAGCATCTGGATAAGGTGATCGACATCGACCAGCGGCCCATCGGGCGTACACCACGCTCCAACCCGGCCACGTATACGGGGGCGTTCACGCCGATCCGTGACTGGTTCGCCGGTCTGCCCGAGTCCAAGGCGCGCGGGTACAAGCCTGGCCGGTTCAGCTTTAACGTCAAAGGCGGTCGGTGCGAGGCTTGTCAGGGCGACGGCGTCATCAAGATCGAAATGCACTTTCTGCCCGATGTCTATGTAACCTGCGAAACCTGCAAAGGCGCGCGGTACAATCGGGAAACGCTCGAGATCAAGTTCAAAGGCAAGTCCATCGCGGATGTCCTTGATATGACAGTGGAAGATGCACAAGAGTTCTTCAAAGCCGTGCCGTCGATCCGCGATAAGATGGACGCGCTGGCGCGGGTCGGTCTGGGGTATATCAAGGTCGGGCAACAGGCGACAACCCTGTCGGGCGGTGAAGCGCAGCGGGTGAAGCTGTCAAAGGAACTCTCCAAACGCTCAACTGGTCGGACGCTTTACATTCTGGATGAGCCGACGACCGGTCTTCATTTCGAAGACGTCCGCAAGCTGTTGGAAGTGCTGCATGAATTGGTTGATCAGGGTAACACGGTTGTTGTGATTGAACACAATCTGGATGTTGTCAAAACGGCCGACCACATCATTGATATCGGGCCAGAAGGCGGTGACGGTGGTGGTGAAATTGTCGCCACGGGAACGCCCGAAGATGTTGTTGCTGTGGAACGCAGCCATACGGGCAGGTATTTGAAACAGTTGCTGAACCCCGAGCGGGTCGCGGCGGAATAACCTCCGTCGCGGCAACTTCAGTATCTGGCGTATCGCAGCGTCTGCCAGTGGCGCAGTATTGGCGGAAAGAACAGTAACACGAAGCCGAAGCCGAAGCTGACATGGGCAAAAATCATCATCGGGATCCATAGCAGAACGCCAACCAGCCCAATAATCCCGGAAACACGCGCGGCTGAGTTCGCCGACATAATGCGCGTGAGCAAAGCAAAGAGCAGACGCCCCCCATCCAGCGGCATCAGGGGCAGCATGTTAAACAGCGCCAGCCATAGGTTTAGCTCTACCCTCACCACCAGAACCCAGCCAATTTCGGGCGAGTTGGAAACGGTTCCAGCAATGAACACACGGTCCACAGGGTCAGGTTCACAATCGGCCCCATGGCCACAATCAATTCGTCTTCATATGCCGAGGTTGACCGGCGATGTTCGCAGAATCCGCCGCCCCCATAAAGGACGACTCGATTGACGGGCACGCCCTGCACAAGACAGCCCCATGCGTGGCCCAACTCCTGCAGGAGAATCGAAATCAACTAAATCGCCACGAAGGCGAGCGCATAGGGCAGGTTGACCGGAGCGGCGTTAAATCCGACAACGATCAAAACCAGAAAAATAAGGCTTTGGCTGAAATGTATCGGTACGTTCCATCGGCCGCGGGGCTCAAATAGCACGTTTTCAGTATTCATAATAAAACCTCGAAATAGTGAGGTTTATGATGATGTTAGATCGCGTCAATATTTTGAAAACAGGCCGGAAAACGCCCGAGCCTGCTTACTTTCTCAAATCGACTGAGGTTGGTTTTCGCCCGCTTGAATTCAGGCCGCGCTTGTCAGTTCAGGATGTCTGCAACCGCGCCGATCAGGTTCAGAACTTTGCGTGTATCTGGGTCGACCCGATACACGTAGTCGCCTGCGCGGACATAGCTTCCCCTATTCAGCCCATACCGAAACGGATCATCAATCCAGCGATAATCGCCATTGATAAACTCGCCATTTCTGTACAGCTTTTTGGCCTGTCCCGGAGGGACACAGGGTACGTTTTTCTTGGCCAGACCCGGCGGGCAGTGGACGGCGTTTCCAGTTGCAACAATACCGCCCTGAGGCGCAATGCGGATGACCTTATTGCTATTCTTGTTCTTGCCGTTTCCCTTCCCGTTACCGGCCATGGCCGCCACCGGGGTCACGACCAGAGCAAGAACAGTAAGCGCTTTGACCAAATTATGCGTCATCGTAGCCCCAAGAATCGATGCTGAACCTCTCCATTAGATGGACATCGGCAGGAAAGGGGTCAACCCTATGGGCAGGAAGCCGCCCAAGGGCATCCTAGTTCCGACCGCGCTTTTCAAATCGCGGAAGCATGGCCGAGAAGTCCAGCCCCAGCCCATCTTCGCTTTCGACGAATTGCTGATACAGCTCGGTCGCCATCATCCCCATTGGGGTGTCGGCATCCGAGCTTTCCGCCGCCTGCTGACTGAGGCGCAGGTCTTTCAACATCAGTTCGGCGGCAAAGCCGGGTTGATAACCATTGTCGGCCGGGCTTTGCGGGCCGATACCGGGGGCAGGGCAGTATGCGTTCATCGTCCAGCTATAGCCCGAGGAGGTGCTGACAACGTCGAACATTTTCTGCCGGTCCAGCCCCAACTTGTCGGCCAGCGCGAAGGCCTCGCAGGTTGCAATCATGGTGACGCCCAAAATCATGTTGTTGCAGATCTTGGCCGCCTGACCCGCGCCCGCGTCTCCGCAATGTACTGCCTTTTGCCCCATGATGTCGAACAAGGGCCGGGCTTTTTCGAATGCCTCGGCGCTTCCACCTGCCATGAATGTCAGCGTCCCAGCCGAGGCGCCTCCGATACCGCCCGAGACGGGCGCGTCGACGGCCAAAACTCCCGCAGCCAATGCCATATCGGCAACAGCTCGGGCGCTGTCGACATCCACTGTCGAACAATCGACCCAGACGGCCCCTTCATTCATCGCTGGAATGATCTCATTTGCGACGGATCGAAGTATCTGGCCATTCGGAAGCATGGTGATGACGATGTCTGCGTCTTTTGCAGCGTCGGCCCCTGACCCAGTCAAAGTAACACCGGAAACCGACACCTCGGCCATATCAAACCCAGCGACTTCATGCCCGGCATTGGCAAGATTGACTGCCATTGGATTGCCCATGTTTCCAAGGCCGATAAACCCGATTTTCATTCTTTAATCCTCCTCGAATGTCAGGGCGACGCTGCCCAGGGGCCGCAGCATTGCGGAAATATCCACGGCGGGAACAGGTTTGCCATGGTGACGCCAATTAGGAGAGCGATCCTTGTCTATGATCTGTGCGCGGATACCTTCCAGAAAATCTCCGTGTTCCATGGCGCGCGCCGTAAAACGGTACTCCATCTCCAGGGCTTTTCGGATCGACAGATCCAGCGCCTTAAGCCGATGAATCATTTCAATGGTACAAGCCACCGATAGTGGAGAGTTGCGGCCCATCAACTTTTGCGCCGCGTCAGAGAACGGGGTTTCGGAGAAGCGCAACGCGTTGAGGATGTCGTTCAACCCCTCGCCATTGAAAAGCACGTCGATTTCCGCCTGGACCTTTTCAAGGTTACCTGTGGGTGGCATCTGGGAATGCTCGACCAACAGGTCTGTGTTCCCGGAAGCTTCGAGCAGTTCGATCAGGCCGGGCCATTCTTCAATGGGGATAAAATGGTCGGCAAAGCCCGCATAAATGGCGTCCGCAGGGCCCATTCGGTGACCTGTTGTGCCCAAGTATTCTCCCAGTCGACCCGGAGCCAGCGCGAGCATCAGAGAGCCACCAACATCCGGCACCAAACCGATAGAGCACTCGGGCAGGGCAATCTGAGATGTTTCACCGACTATGCGGTGGCTTCCATGGCACCCAATTCCGACGCCGCCACCCATAGTAAACCCTTGTAGGAAACTGACCACGGGCTTGGGGTATTCGAAAATCAGTGCATTCAGCCTGTATTCATCGCGCCAGAAAGTCTGCCCATAGGCAAAGTCGCCTTTGCACCCGGTATCATAAAGCTCTGCGATATCTCCCCCGGCGCAAAATGCTTTATCGCCAACGGCGTCCAGTATGATCAGGTCAACTGACTCGTCCTCGCGCCAGTTGCGCATGACCGTATCTATCGCCATGCACATGTCATAACTCAGCGCGTTCAAAGACTTGGGGCGTGTCAGAGTGATGCGTCCAGCGCGGCCGGTAGTGTGAATTTCAATATCTGACATCGGGGTCTCAGCGTTGGGCAAGCATCTGACGAGAAACAATGACGCGCATGATCTCGTTTGTGCCTTCCAGAATTTGATGAACGCGCAAGTCGCGGACAAGCTTTTCGATACCGTAATCGGCGAGATACCCATAACCGCCGTGCAGTTGCAGGCATTGGTCGACCACTTTTGATCCGGTTTCAGTCACGAATTTCTTGGCCATTGCACAAAACTTGGTGGCGTCCGGTGCGCCCGTGTCCAGTTTCCAGGCTGCCTGACGCAAGAACGTCCGGGCCGCCTGCAATTCTATTTCCATATCCGCAAGCCTGAACTGCAGCGCTTGAAACTGATCAATCGACTTCCCGAATGCCTGACGCTCGGACATATACTGAAGCGTCATGTTCAGACCTGCTTGTGCCGCCCCCAAAGAACATGAGGCAATATTCAAGCGACCGCCATCCAGGCCCATCATCGCATATTTGAATCCGTCACCTTCTGTACCCACCAGATTGCCCGCCGGAACTTTGCAGTCGTCAAACTGAACCTGCGCCGTTGGTTGGCTTTTCCAGCCCATCTTTTGTTCAAGCGCGCCAAAGCTAAGACCTGGAGTGCCATCTTCGACATACAGGGTTGAAATCCCTTTGGGACCATCCTGTCCGGTGCGCACCATACAGACATAAGCATCTGAGTATCCGCCGCCCGAGATGAAGGCCTTTGTTCCGTTCAGCGTATAACCTTCGTTCGTGCGTTCGGCGCGAGTTTTCAGCGCGGCGGCGTCCGAGCCTGATCCGGGTTCGGTCAGGCAGTAGCTGAGGACTGTGTTCAGGTTAAGAATATCCGGCATGATCCGCGATTTCAGCTCATCCGCGGCAAATGTGTCCAACATCTTGGCGCACATGTTGTGGATCGTCAGGAAGGCCGCGACTGAAGGGCAAGCCATCGAAAGGGCCTCGAACACCATCGTCGCATCCAGCCTACTAAGACCGGAACCGCCACTATCTTCGGACACATAGAGACCGCCAAAACCAAGCTCTCCTACACGGGGCCAAAGGTCTTTGGGAATAGTGCCATCTGCTTCCCATTGACGGGCGAAGGGTGCGATATGCTCCTGCCCGAACTCATAGGCCATATCGAAGATAGCAGTTTGCTCTTCGGTTGGTGCAAAATCCATTGGTTTCCTCCCACGTCGCCGGATGAATTGAACGAGTGTTTATTTCCTGATTCTTACAGAAATTTTGCACGCCCAGCAATTCCTGACAGGGATATTGCGAAAACGATTAGATCATACTTCGAGGCAGGTCATAAATCCTGATGGAATTCTTCGATCAGATGCTGAACCACAGCCCTGCCTGCATCCGCACCTTTGGCCGTCGCTTCAGCGTGAACACGTCGTTGCCGCGTGGCAGATGTGCCGTTTTGTGCGATTTGCTGTAGCCGGGCAAGTTCAGTCATGGTGCCCAGTGCTTCGGCATCTTCGGCCAGCATACCCATCAGTTCACCCATAAGTTCCGGCATGGGCTTGATGGATCGATCCCCGAAATCAATCATGCCTTCGCCGACTCCGTAACGCTGCGCACGCCACCGGTTTTCACCAATCAGGAACCTGTCATATTGCCGCCAACGCAAATTGCGGTCTTTCAGACGGCACAACATTCGAACCAGCGCCTGCACCATGGCGGCCAGCGACAATGTGTGCTCCAACCTCGGCTGCACGTCCATTATGCGTGTTTCGAGCGTTGGAAAGCGATGAGAAGGTCGCAAATCCCACCAGATTTTCGAGGTATCCTCTATCACGCCAAGTTCGACCAGAATGCCTGTCGTACGTTCATATTCCGACCAACTTGCCAGGACCGGTGGTAATCCGGTGCGGGGCAGGTTGTCGAACACGGTCAGACGATAGGAAGACAGGCCGGTATCCTCTCCGTTCCAATAGGGCGAGGATGTGGAGAGCGCCAACAGATGCGGCAGGAAATAGGAAAGCTGCGGCATCAGGTCGGCCCGCAAGGATGGTTCTTCAACACCGACATGCACATGCATCCCGCAGATCAGCATCCGTCGCGCGACACCGCCCAGGGCATGCTGCAAGGCGTCATAGCGCTCTCGGCGCGTGTGGTGCTGTTTCTTCCAGTCCGCAAAGGGGTGGCAGGACACAGCAATCGGGGCCAGATTGTATTCGGCGGACCGATCCGCCACACCCGCCCTCAGGCGTTTCAAATCTTCTCGGGCCGTGCGGATCGTCGCATGGGGGCGGGTGCCAACCTCGATCTGGCACTGCAGAAACTCAGGGCTGACCTGGCCCTGAAAATCGGCCTGGCAGGCTTCCATCAGGGCAGCGGGTGCTTGGGCAAGTTCAAGGCTGTCGCGGTCGACCAGAAGATACTCTTCCTCAATGCCCAGCGTGTATTCCTGCTGCATGGCGGCCCTCTTTCTAGCTTTATGCGAAACAGTGAATACGGAAATACGCTTTTTGCCAAGTGTTTACCGGTAGAGTCCTTGCGGTCATCGGGCTAGCAACGGTAAGGAACGGGTCAAAGTTCAGAAGAACCCCGGAGCCTTTGTGTGAAACCCAGGAAATTCCCCCGGCTGAATGCCGTTCTCGACCGATTTGGTGTCAGGCTGATTGACAAAGTCACGGAACGGGACGAGCGCGCCCGGCTGGAGGCGTTCGAAAGGGCAGGCGGGCTGACCCGTCCGGCTTATGCGTTGTCACCGGGAATGGCCGATTTCGACATCTCGCAGCTGGTAGCCGAATATGATGAACATGCCGCCGCTTTGGCTGCATTGAAAGATCCGTCCCGCAATCAAACCGGGTATAGGATCGGCAACGGGTATTATGACAGCCCAGATGCGGATGCGTTGTATCTTATGGTCCGTCGTTTCAAACCCAAGCGGGTGATTGAGGTTGGCTGCGGTAATTCAACGCGCGTGACACGGCAGGCTGTATTGGATGGCGGGCTGCAGACGCAAATCACCGCGATTGATCCTTATCCGCGCGCGGACATCGCGCATGTAGTCGATCAATTCGAACAGAAACGGTTGGAAGAGGTCGATCCAGCCCTCTTCGAACAGCTTGAAGCGGGTGACATCCTGTTCATCGATTCCAGCCATGTTGTCCGGATGAGCAATGATGTCGCGCATCTGTTCTGTCGCATCATACCGGCCTTAAAACCAGGCGTTGTGATCCATGTGCACGATGTTTTTCTACCCTACGAATACCCCAAGCGGTTCTTCTATGACTGCCCGGGATGGGGCGAGCAATATATGTTGCATGCATTGTTGCAATCTAGTGCATATTCAATGCTTTGGCCTGGATACTTCTTGCAACAGGATCGCCAAGATGCGGTCGAGGCGCTACCGTTTTTGAAAGATGGGCGCGCGCAAAGTATTTGGGTTCAGGTCAAATAAATCTGACACCAAATTGATCCGGTGCAGCGAAACGCCCGTACCCCTTTCCATAACAACCTGGATAGGAGATCTCAAATATGTTTCGCCGTACTTTCCTGAGCGCCGCCGCCGCAATCGCACTTACCTTGCCGGTTCAAGCGAAGGCCGCCGATATCGTGGATACCGCCGTATCTGCCGGATCATTCACCACTCTGGTCGCGGCGGTTCAAGCGGCGGGTCTGGTCGATACGCTGAAAGGGGAGGGTCCGTTCACCGTTTTTGCCCCCACGGATGAGGCCTTTGCCGCACTGCCCGAAGGGACGGTGGAAACGCTGCTACTGCCCGAGAACAAAGACCAACTGGTCGCAATCCTGACCTATCACGTGGTTCCTGCAAAGGTCATGTCAGGTGACATCGCTGGCAAGCGCGCCAAAGTGCTGACCGTGCAGGGTGATCGCCTGAGTGTGAATGGTAAAAACGGCGTCAAAGTGAATGGCGCCAAGGTTGTGCAGGCCGATATCGAGGCCAGCAATGGCGTGATCCACGTCGTCGATGCGGTGATCCTGCCGGAATAATTGGCAACCACCGTGATCAAGCAAAAACCCCGGCCGTTATGGCCGGGGAATTCTGTCAGACCAATCTGACCTTGGTGCCCACCTGAACCAGCGGATATAACTCTTCAACATGTTGATTATAAAGGCCAATACATCCAGAAGAACTTTGGCGTCCAATCTTGCGTGTATCATGCGTGCCGTGCACCAGATATGCTGGCCAGCCCAGATACATCGCCCGCGTACCCAGCGGATTTCCGGACTCGCCACCTTCTATTCGGATGGGCAGGTTCGGGTCGCGCTCGCGCATTGAGGCGGTCGGGGTCCAGCTTGGGTTTTCGCGCTTGCGTACTACTTCGGTATAACCACGCCTTGTGAGTTCTTCGCTCATAGGGACTGAGCTGGGGTACAGTTTGTACGTCCCGTCAGCCCCCCAATAGTGTACAGCGCGGCTTGTGATATCTGCCAGCAGGCAGCCGACACCTAACTCATCGAAGTGATCCTGCCAATTCTGGTGCGAGAATGAAGAGACATTCCGCCGCACAGCTAGCTGTGTGCTGATCGCCTCTTCGTCAAGCGGGAAAGCATCGGCGCTGCTTTGTGCGCGCACCAGTGCAGGTGTCATCAACAGAGACGCTGCACCTAACAATGCAGAGCGACGGGTCATGCGGGGATCTGACAAATTGGCCTCCGGTTCAGGAACTGCTCGCGCGAAACTGCGTGTAACTTATGTTTTGCTGATCAGATTTCCTAGGGAGTGTTGAGTGAATTTATTGTGAAGCGAACATCACAAGCGAAACTTGGCCGTGTATTGAAAAAAGCCCGGCCAGTGGTGGCCGGGCTGTGTGGATCCGCCGCTTTCGTTTGAATCAGTCCATGGCTTTGAAGTTGAACTCGCCGCCTTCTTTGATGCCTGACGGCCAACGCGCGGTGACCGTTTTTGTGCGTGTATAGAATTTGAAGCTATCCGCACCATGCTGGTTCAGGTCACCGAACATGGATTTCTTCCAGCCGCCAAAGGTGTGATAGGCCAACGGAACCGGGATCGGAACGTTGATACCGACCATGCCAATATTGATCCGGCTGGCAAAGTCACGCGCGGTATCTCCATCGCGGGTGAAAATCGCCGTGCCATTGCCGTATTCGTGATCCATAGCCAAGCCAATCGCTTCTTCGTACGATCCTGCGCGGACGGTCGACAAAACCGGACCAAAGATCTCTTGCTTATAGATGTCCATGTCGGGCGTCACGTGGTCAAACAGGTGAGGGCCGACGAAGAAGCCGTCCTCATAGCCCTGCAGGCTAAAGTCGCGATTATCGACAACCAGTTTGGCACCTTGTTCAACGCCCGAGCTGATCAGTCCCAAAATGCGCTCTTTGGCAGCACCGGTCACGACCGGTCCCATGTCAACATCATCGCCGGCAGTGTAGGGGCCGACCTTCAGTTTCTCGATACGCGGAATAAGCTTTTCGATCAGCGCGTCGGCGGTATCCTCTCCGACCGGGACCGCAACCGATACGGCCATGCAGCGTTCGCCAGCCGCGCCGAAACCGGCGCCAACCAGGGCATCTGCTGCCTGGTCAAGATCGGCGTCGGGCATGACGATCATGTGGTTCTTGGCACCGCCGAAACACTGCGCGCGTTTGCCGTTGGCCGTGGCGCGCGAATAGATGTACTGCGCGATTGGGGTCGAGCCCACAAAGGAAACGCCCTGAATGATCTCGCTGTCCAACAGCGTGTCCACGGCCTCTTTGTCGCCATTGACCACCTGGAACACACCTTTGGGCAAACCTGCCTCAACGAAAAGTTCCGCCAGCATCAATGGTACTGAAGGATCGCGCTCGGACGGTTTCAGAACAACAGCGTTGCCACAGGCCAGGGCAGGGCCCACATGCCACAGAGGCATCATGGCCGGGAAGTTGAACGGCATGATCGAGGCCACAACCCCTAAAGGCTGGCGCATAGAATACATGTCGATGCCTGGGCCCGCACTGTCGGTGAATTCGCCTTTCAACATCTGCGGAGCACCGATGCAGTATTCGATCACTTCCAGACCGCGCTGCAGATCGCCTTTCGCGTCAGGGATCGTCTTGCCGTGCTCGCGGCTGAGCGCTTCGGCCAGCTTGTCCATGTCGCGGTTCATCAGGTGAACCATCGCCATCATCACGCGCCCGCGTTTTTGCGGGTTCGTTGCACCCCAGGCCGGTTGTGCGGCTGCGGCGCTAGCAATGGCTGCTGTGGTCTCGGCAGCACTTGCCATCGGGCATTTGTACTGTACCTCGCCGGTAGCGGGGTTGAACACGTCATCATATCGGCCGGACGTGCCGGCGACATTCTCACCGTTGATGAAATGGGACAGTTCGTTCATTGCGAATTCCTCCGAAGGTCTGCGCGCAGAATAGGCTTGCATAAATGGCTTGAACAGAGGCAATGTCCCAAAGGTGTTTTGCAAAATTGCAAAGGTGAAGCGTGACACCTAATTGGGATGATATGAGGGTCTTTCTGGCCGTAGCCCGCGAAGAAAGCCTTTCGGCGGCGGGACGATTACTTCGGATTGACCCGGCTACGGTCGGACGCCGTGTAGCGCGGTTGGAAGCGTCTCTGGATGCGCCGCTGTTCACCAAATCGCAGCAGGGATATGTGCTGACCTCAGCTGGTGAGCGTTTGATGGACCACGGTCTGAAAGCCGAAGAGGCGATGCGCGCTGCAGCAGGCGCCATGGCAGAACCATCTGAGAGGCTGAGCGGGCAAATCCGGATCGGCGCACCGGACGGTTGTGCGAATTACTTGTTGCCGCAGGTGTGTGGCAAGATTTGTGACACCAATCCCAATCTGGACATACAAATTCTGGCCTTGCCGCGCGTCATCAACCTTTCCCGCCGTGAAGCCGATATGGCCGTGACCGTCAGCGCACCGACCGCTGGAAAACTGTTTGTACAGAAAATTACCGATTACAAACTTCATCTTGTCGCAACGCAGGAATACCTTGCCGATCACCCTGCGGTTTATTCCATCAGCACGTTAGGGGGGCATCGTATGATCGGATACATACCTGATATGATATTCGACCGCGAACTGGACTATCTGGTCGATCTGGGTGTTGACCGTGTCGCGCTGGCCTCGAATTCGGTCTCTGTCCAACTGCGGCAGGTTTCGCAGGGATCAGGGATCTGCATTGCGCATGATTTCACACTGCCATTTCACCCGAAGTTGAAGAAAATATTGGTTGATCAAGTGAGTTTGACACGCAGTTTTCATCTGGTCCGACATCAAGGTGACCAACGAAACGAGCGGCTGAATCGGTTCGCGCAGGCCCTGTCCCAAGGGATTCGCGATGAAGTTGAGCGGCTTGAGGCTGAAGCTTCACCTTGACAGGCTATTTCATTCCGGCAACGCTTTGGAAAACACGAAGTTATTTCGGAGGTTACGTCAATGCTTGTTCAGGCCATTCTGAAATCCAAAGCCACCGGAGGCGTGGTGACAGTTGCTCCTTCGCGCACAATTTCAGAGGTTGCAGGAATCCTTGCAGAAAAGCGCATCGGAACGGTGGTTGTATCAGAAGATGGCGGTAAGACCGCATCAGGCATCTTATCAGAACGTGACATTGTTCGCGAACTGGCCGCAAGCGGCAGCGGATGCCTATCAAAACCCGTAAGCGCGTATATGACCCGCGAGCTGGTGACAGCGACGCAACAGGATACTGTCCAGGATATAATGTCGCGGATGACCGAAGGGCGCTTTCGCCATATGCCGGTTGTTGAGGACGGTAACCTCGTTGGCATTGTCACCCTAGGCGACGTTGTCAAAGCACAACTTTCCGAACTGGCAATGGAAAAAGACGCATTGGAAGGCATGATCATGGGCCATTAAGCCCATAGAAACGCGACGCAACTACTTGCACCCATAGCCAAGTTATGTTTGCTTGCGCAGAAATTTCGTTGCGCAGGAGGCGGCAATGAGGGTTGGATTGTATCCCGGAACATTTGATCCGATCACCCTGGGTCATATTGATATCATCCGTCGCGCGGCCGCTCTGGTTGACAAGCTCGTGATTGGGGTGGCGATCAATCGGGAAAAGGGGCCGTTATTTTCGTTGGAAGAACGGGTCGAGATGATCGAAGCCGAATGTTCCTTTCTTTCCGAACAGACCGGAACTGAAATTGTTGCCCATCCTTTTGAAAACCTGCTTATCAACTGTGCCCGCGACGTAGGTGCTCAGGTCATTGTCAGAGGCCTGCGTGCTGTTGCGGATTTCGAGTATGAGTTCCAGATGGTCGGTATGAACCGCGCATTGGACGACTCGATCGAGACGGTGTTCCTTATGGCTGAGGCCCGCCATCAGGCGATTGCCTCGAAACTGGTGAAAGAGATCGCGCGATTGAACGGGGACGTGTCGAATTTCGTCACGCCCCGCGTAAATGACGCGCTGCGTGCGCGCTTAGGATAGCGCGCCCATCGCGGCCGCCGTGTCCAGCATCCGGTTCGAAAAGCCCCATTCATTGTCGTACCAGGCCAGCACCCGGACCAACGTGCCGTCTGTCACCTTGGTTTCAGCCAAAGAGACGGTCGAACTGTGTGCGTCGTGATTGAAGTCGATCGACACTAGTGGGCGGTTTTCCGCAGCCAGGACACCAGGAATATTGGCCGCGGCATCAATGAACAACTGGTTGACCTCTTCTTCGGTTGTTGGGCGCGACACTTCGGTCACCAGATCCACAACCGAGACGTTCGGAGTGGGAACACGGATTGCCTGTCCAGTCAATTTACCTGCCAACTGGGGCAATACGAGACCTACGGCTGAGGCTGCCCCCGTAGTGGTGGGAATCATCGACAACGCAGCCGCGCGTGACAGATACGGGTCTTTTCCGGCGGTATCGTGAACTGGTTGGCTGGCTGTATAGGCATGAACGGTTGTCATGTTTCCGTGGACAATGCCCAAACCCTCGTCCAGCGCCGCAGCAACGGGCGACAAACAGTTGGTCGTGCAGGATGCGTTCGAAACGATCGTATCCTCGACGGTCAGCTCATGGTCATTTACCCCGAAGACGATGGTTTTGACCGCACCATCCCCGCGGGCAGGAGCAGAAATCAAAACTTTTTTGGCGCCGTTGTCAAAATGGCGCGCCGCGGCTTCGCGCGTGCGGAACACGCCTGTGCATTCGAGAACAACGTCAATATCGGACCAATCGAGTTTCTCAGGCTCACGTTCGCTGGTTAGGCGGATCGGGCCTGCACCGACATCCAAACCGGCGTCGGTCAGGGAAACGGGCTTTGTATAACGTCCATGCACACTGTCGAATTCAAAGAGATGCGCGTTAATTTCGGGCTTGGCCAAATCGTTTATGGCCACGATCTGAACGTCGGTCCGCCCAGATTCCATCAAGGCCCGCAAAACACCGCGCCCGATCCGTCCAAATCCATTGATTGCCAACTTGAGTGTCATGGTCTGCTCCGTCTGGGTGTCTGTTATTGCAAAGTTAGCGCTAACAAAGCTAGATCAAGGAAAAAGTCAAGAAAAACCTCTGTCAGCGCCAGAAGGCGAGCCAGTCCAGGAAGGTGTAAAGTTTCTTTCCCAGGAAGATCAGGTTCTCAGAGTCGAACATTGCGTAATCGACTAGCAGACAGCCAAGTATTAGAAGGCCAAGCCAGATAGCAATTTGATTGGTCATGTTGGCCCCGAATGAAAACACCCGCCCAGATAAACTGAGCGGGTGTAAAGGTACAACATTTCTACGGCGTTTTAGTTAAGCCGTCCCATGGCAACGGCGACGTCTGCCATACGGACCGAGAAGGCCCATTCGTTGTCATACCAAGCCAGAACACGAACCATGCGGTTGTTAACAACCCGTGTCTGGTCTGGTGCGAAAATCGAGCTTTCTTCGGTATGATTGAAATCGGTCGAGACCAGCGGCGCGGGCTCATAGCCCACGACGCGCTGCATTGATCCCCGTGATGCTTCACGAACGATGGCATTAACATCTTCAACAGTGACGTCACGCGCCGCATGGAAAGTCAGGTCGACAGCAGAAACGTTTGGTGTTGGTACACGGATAGCCGAGCCGTCCAAACGACCCTTCAGGTTCGGCAGAACTTCGCCCAGAGCTTTGGCTGCACCTGTTGAAGTTGGGATCATGGACATTGCCGCAGCGCGCGCGCGATACAGGTCACTATGACGGCGATCCAGTGTCGGCTGGTCGCCGGTATAGGCATGGATCGTAGTCATGATACCGTGTTCGATCCCGATACCTTCGTCCAGCACCTTGGCAAGCGGAGCAAGGCAGTTCGTAGTGCAAGAGCCATTCGAAACCATTCTATCTTCAGTAACCAGGCTGTTGTGGTTCACGCCATAGACAATGGTTTTATCAACATTCTTACCTGGCGCAGACAAAAGAACCTTCTGAGCACCGCGTTCCAGATGCGTTTTGGCTTTCAGGCCATCGTTGAATTTTCCGGTGCATTCCAAAACGACGTCACAACCTTCCCAGTCAAGCTCGTTCATATCGTAAGTCGAGAACACCTCCATTGGGCCGCGGCCCAAATCCATGGTGTTGCCTTCGATCGAAACATCGCGGGGAAAGCGGCCGTGGATGCTGTCGTATTTCAGCAGGTGGGCGGTAGTTTCCAATGGGCCGGTCGCGTTGACCTTGATCACTTCGATGTCGTTGCGGGCCGATGCCGCAATATGCGACAGGGTGCAGCGGCCGATACGGCCAAATCCATTGATGCCGACCTTGATGGTCATCTGACGTCTCCAAAAATGCGCTTGCTCTGCGGGGCATATAGCGGCACAGACGCTTTCTCAAAAGGGCAAAAGTGACATATTCTTAACGTGTTAGCGCAAACCTTCGCCGGTTGCGCTAACGCTTGCGCTAGCCGTCGGATCGGGTAGGGTCCCCTGGCGACAGGTGAGATAAGAGGAAACACGCATGAGTGGTTTGTTGGCACTGTTGGATGATGTTGCTGGCATAGCGAAGGTTGCTGCGGCGTCAGTGGACGATGTGGTCGCTGCCGCCGGCAAGGCCGGGGCCAAGACTGCGGGCGTGATCATCGACGATGCAGCAGTTACTCCGAAATATGTGCAGGGCTTTGCCCCGGCGCGGGAATTGCCGATCATCTGGCGCATAGCGCGCGGCTCGATTTTCAACAAGATTATCCTGCTGTTGCCAGTCGCCTTGTTGCTGGCCAATTTTGCACCCTGGTTGATAACGCCCTTGTTGATGCTTGGCGGGTCCTATTTGTGCTTCGAAGGGGCAGAAAAGATATTTCACCTGCTTTTCCCTCATGGCAGCCACGTTATAGACGAAGATATGAAGGTCAAAGACCCGGGCCATCTGGAAGAGCAGAAGGTCAAGGGTGCGATCAAAACCGATTTCATCCTGTCCGCCGAGATCATGACAATCGCCCTTGCCGCCATCGAGGCGCCGAATATCTGGATGCAGGCGGCAACGCTGGCCGTTGTTGGACTAGGTGTGACTCTGGCCGTTTATGGCTCGGTCGCCTTGATCGTGAAGATGGACGATGTGGGCCTTTTCCTGGCGCGGAACGCACCAACGCCGATCGGACGCGGATTGGGGCGTGGATTGGTCAAGGCGATGCCGGTTGTCATGAAAGTGCTGTCGATTGTCGGCACAGCTGCGATGCTGTGGGTTGGCGGCTCGATCATCATTCACGGGCTTGAGGTTCTGGGTTTTGGCTGGTTGGGGCATCAGATCCATGACATGGCCTATGCAGCCGGGCATGCGGTTTCGGCGCAATGGGAAGGTGCCGTGGAGTGGATTTCCAAAGCCACGATGGATGGCATATTCGGACTGGCCTGGGGGTTCGTGCTGATCCCGATTGCAACCAAAGTGGTCGCGCCGATTTTGTCTCGGAAATCTGAAACGCATTAATCAGAAAACGAAAAGGGCGGCGCATGGCCGCCCTTCGCTTGATGTTTGAAATTGGGAATTATAGCTCCAGCAATTCCTTGACCTTTGCAACTGTGGCCTCTGCAGTGATGTCGAAATGTTTATACAGTTCATCAGCGGGCGCAGACGCGCCAAAGCCCGACATGCCGATGAAGCCCGCCTTGGCGTCACGGCCGCGTTCACCCAGCAGCCAGCGGTCCCAGCCTCCGGCGCGGACGGCGGCCTCGATGCCGACACGGACGGCTCCACCGGGCAGAACCCGCTTGCGATACGCTTCATCCTGCTCGGCGAACAGTTCCATGCATGGCATCGACACGACGCGCGTGCCAATGCCTTCGGCCTCGAGCATCGCCTTGGCTTCCATCGCCAGCGACACTTCCGAACCGGTTGCGATCAGGATTGCCTGACGCTTGCCTTCGGCTTCGGCAAGAACATAGCCGCCTTGTGCAGTCAGGTTTTTGGTTTTGTGATCCTTGCGTACGGTCGGCACGCCCTGGCGGGTCAGAGACAGGACCGAAGGGCTGTCCTTGAAGGTCAGCGCCAATTCCCAGGATTCAGCTGTTTCAACGGCATCCGCCGGGCGGAAAACATAGGTATTCGGTGTCGCGCGTGAGATCGCCAGATGCTCGACCGGCTGGTGGGTCGGGCCGTCTTCGCCCAGACCGATCGAGTCATGGGTCATCACAAAGACCGTAGGTATCTTCATCAGCGCTGCAAGCCGCATCGAGGGCCGCGCATAGTCGGTGAACGCCATGAAGGTACCGCCATAGGGGCGGATGCCGCCATGCAGCGCCATACCGTTCATCGCGGCGGCCATGCCATGTTCGCGGATTCCGTAGTGGATATAGCGACCCTTGCGGTTTTCCGGCAGGAACACGCCCATATCGGCCGATTTCGTGTTGTTCGAACCGGTCAGGTCAGCAGAGCCGCCAATAGTTTCCGGCATGATCGGGTTGACCGCGTTCAGAACTTTCTCGGACGAGGCGCGGGTGGCCAGTTTGGGCTGATCTTCCGACATCTGCTTTTTGAACGAGCGGATGGCACCGGCCAGCTTTTTGGGTGCCTCGAACGCATAAGAGCGGTTGAACTCGGCCTGTTTGCGTTCAGAGATCTGCGCGAAACGCTCCTCCCACGCAGACCGCTCGGCCGCGCCGCGGGAACCGATTGCTTCCCAGGCAGTTTTGACATTTGCCGGAATTTCGAACGCGCCATGCGGGGCGGCATAGGCCTCTTTGGCCGCTTTCAGCTGTTCCTGATCGGTCAGGGCGCCGTGGCCTTTTGAGGTATCCTGCGCCGCGTGACCCAAAGCAATATGGCTTTCACAGGCGATCATGGTCGGCTTGTTTGACGATTTCGCCTTGGTGATGGCCTCGTCGATGGCCTGCGGATCATGACCATCAATCTCGATGACCTGCCAGCCCGAGGCGGCAAAACGTTTCACCTGATCGGTCCGGTCAGCTATGTCGACCGTGCCGTCGATGGTGATGTTGTTGTTGTCCCAGAACACGATCAGCTTACCCAGCTCGTGACGGCCGGCCAGCGTGATGGCCTCTTGGCTAACGCCTTCCATAAGGCAGCCGTCGCCCGCGATGACATAGGTATAGTGATCTACGATCTTCTTGCCGTAATGAGCGCGCTGAATTTCCTCGGCCATGGCAAAACCAACGGCGTTCGAGATCCCCTGACCCAGCGGGCCGGTTGTGGTTTCGATCCCGTTGACAAGGAAGTTCTCGGGGTGACCTGCAGTTTTTGCGCCCAGCTGACGGAAATTCTTGATCTGTTCCAGCGTAACGTCAGCGTTCCCAGTGAGATACAACAGCGAATAGATCAGCATCGAGCCGTGACCGGCGGACAGGATAAACCGGTCGCGGTCGGGCCAGTTTGGGGCCGAGGCGTCGAATTTCAGGTGCTTTTCGAACAGTACAGTCGCGACATCGGCCATGCCCATTGGCATACCGGAATGGCCGGAATTGGCGGCGGCGACGGCGTCGAGGGTCAATGTGCGGATGGCCGCAGCTTTGTCCCAGTGTTCGGGGTTGGCATTGCGCAGCGCAGTCAGGTCCACGGGTGTTGTTCCTTTGGATTACAGGCAGATGGCCGCTCAATACCATTCAGCCCTCAAAGTGCAAGTAGAACTGGGTGCTGCAGGGTTTTGCTGGATCAAGAATGTGACCCAAGTCGTTGAAAGCAAACAGTGGGTATTTTCGATGCCATTGGGTTAGACTAGGCCAAGACGCGTACAAGGTTGATTCGGATAACCTCGCGAAACAAGGAACCTTGATAAAAAGGTGGCAGGGGCATGAGCCAGATCGAAGAACTACAACGCCGTATTGTGGCCGCGATGGATCGGATTGGATCCGGCATTGCGACAATGGCGGAAGTTGGCGCAGGCAGCGGTGGAGAAGATAACACTCTGCGTGTAGCTCTGGATGATGAGAGGGTTGCGAATGCTCAACTTGAAGAGCGTCTCAGATCATTAAAAGAAAGACACGATTCCGAAGTCGATGCCATGCGCCTAGAAATCGAAGGCTTGCGTAATACCCCGTCCGATAATCAGGAAAGTGCAGCGCTGCGCGAGCAACTCGACGATGCCAGGGCACAGCTTGCCTCGGTCGAAGCCGCACGGGCCGAGTTGGCAAGCGCAAAGGCAGCATTGGAAGATCAGGATGTTGTCGAAGAACTGAAAGCCGAAAATGCCCGTCTTCGTTCGGAATTGGCGGATAGTGAACGCGTGGCGGAACTCAGCGCTGAGTTAGAGATGCTGCGCGCCGAACGCAGTAGCCATGGCTCGGCGATGTCGCGTCTGGATGATGATCTACAGCGCATGCGCAAAGCCAACGAACAACTACGAATGTCGGTCGAAGAGCTGCGCGCAGCTGCAGAAGACGGAATGACCGATGCGGATCTGTTGAACCGTGCCACAGCTGCCGAGCTTGAGGCAACGCGCGCAGCACAGGCCACCGATGCGGCCGAAGCACATGCCGTGCTGGCCCGGTTGGAACCGTTGCTGTCTCAGGCGAAATTGGCCGAAGGAGAGGTGGAATAATGCCTGAATTGACCATTCAAATCGGGGGGCGCGGCTTTGAGGTTTCGTGCCAAGAAGGCGAAGAGGTTTTCCTGCAAGCTGCTGCAAAATTGCTGGATGATGAAGCGCAGGTATTGTCGGATCAGATCGGTCGGATGCCTGAATCCCGGATGCTTTTGATGGCTGGATTGATGTTGGCAGACAAAGCCGCCGCCACAGGTGACAAAATCAACTCGCTGGAAAATAAGCTGGCGGAGGCCGAAGCCGAGCTTCGGAACCTGCGTAGCATGCCACAGCCCGAGCCGGAAAGAATTGAAGTTGCCGTGGTTCCACCTTCGGTCACTGACACCTTGGCAGAGTTGGCTGCTCGGGCCGAGGCAATGGCGGCATTCATAGAAGAAAAGTCAACGAAATGATAAATATGCGTACTATTGCTATTGCAACTTTCATGTCTGTGTCAGCGCAGGTTTCCTGGGCTGGGATCGATATTCTGCCCGTCACATTTACTTGTGATAACGGCGTGCCACTTGAGGTTGCCTATTTCAATGCCGAGGATGGATCCAGCGCGGCAGCCATGATGGTCGACAATAAGCTGGTGACTTTGCACCAAGCTCAGAGCGGCTCTGGTATCCGCTATGAATCCGACGGAACAACTGGCACTTACATCCTGCGCTCCAAAGGCTGGGACGCCACGGTGAGCTTTCTGGCGACAGGTGCAGATGCCGCCAGCGAGCAGGTCTTATTGGGAAATTGCGTCAGTCGCTGATCAGGCGTTTGCTTCCCTGATTTTATCAGCGGCTTCCTTGTTGTAGCCGACACCGTTGTCATCAAACAAGGTGTCCAGCTCACCTGACAGGGTCATCTCGGTGATGATGTCGCATCCGCCTACGAACTCGCCTTTGACATAGAGTTGCGGAACAGTCGGCCAGTCAGAATAGTCCTTGATCCCCTGACGCAAGCCTTCGTCGGCCAGTACATTCACGTCAGCAAATTCTACGCCCATGTAGTTCAGCACGCCTGCCACGCGCGAGGAGAATCCGCATTGCGGCATTTCCTTGGTGCCTTTCATATATAGCACCACATCATTGGCTTTGACGGTCTCGTCGATCTGGGTTTTCACGTCGGTCATGTTACTTTTCCTTGTCATCCGCATCCGGGGCGGTCGTTTCATCCTGTGATGGGGCGGCGACCCATCCTTCCTTTTCCAGCCGTCGGTGTTCGGCCTGCGCCAGGGCCAGCGGATTCAGCCCGTATCTCTCGATGCCGTCAACCTTGCTGATTTTGTCCGGGTTTGGACGCATGTCGACCAGTTTACGCTTTCTGTTTCGCTTCACATAGGCCTCGATCAGCGCGGCGGCAACTATCAAAGCCGCGATTGCTGATATCCAAGCCAGCCATGTACTCATTTTTTTGGAGCCATGGCTTTAGCGTATTGCTGCGGATCTCGGGTCACCCTCGCCACAGTCGGGTGTCCACCGCCTGGGCCGCCCGTATGCACGCCATGAGTTATTAGTTGATCTCCTTGGCCGGGTTCGCTTCCGCGAGCTTTCTTATTGGTGCCGGGCAAAAAAGCTGATCGAACAACCAATATGCACCCAACCAGCGCCACCAAAGAGCAAATCCCGTAAATCCAGAAAGTCGTGCTCACTCAGGCACTTTCGTCGTCAGAGCCAGCGCGTGCAAGTCGCCATCCGGGCCGTCCATCTTGCCTTTGAGGGCTGCATAAACTGCTCGCTGTTGTTGCACCCGGTTTTTGCCACGAAAGCTCTCATCCACGACCATGGCCGACATATGTACGCCGTCGCTGCCGCCGACCTGAATGTCCGCATCGGGAAACGCGTCGCGCAGCAGGTTCTCAATCTCGTGGGCGCTCATCGGCATGTAGGTTTCTCCTGAAAGTCTTTCTCAAGATGTAGTGCGCCGGGGCGGGGCGCGCAAGGGTCAGATAGACGCCCCGAAATGACAAAAACCTGCACTTGTCAAAGTGCAGGTTTTCAGAAGCGCAGGCCCCAAAATCAGGCGACGGCTTCGGCGAAGCTGTTGCGGAAAGTGGCAGTCAGTTCATCAAGCAAGGCCTCAGAAGAGCCGATGCGGACGCTGTCGCCCGTGAACCGCCCGACCGATACCAGTGGAACGCCAGCCTGACCTGCGGCAATCATCAGGGCTTCGGCCTGGTCAAAGTTGCAGGCGACCAGATAACGGGCCTGATCCTCGCCAAACAGGAATTCGGTCGAGGCGTCGTCAAGCGTTATGCCGACACCGGTTGCCTCGGCCAGTTCGAAGGCCGCCAATGCCAGACCACCATCGCCAAGATCGGTGCAGGCTTTGATCATCTCTCGGTTTGCGCGGATGAACTCTCCGTTGCGCTTTTCGGCATCCAGATCGACATGCGGTGCGTCGCCATCTTCGCGGTTGAACACTTCGGCCAGAAGGGCGGATTGGCCCAGATGCCCCTGCGTATCGCCGATGACCAGAGCCACGTGGCCGTCGCGGACCTCATTACCTATGATCTCGTCCGTGTGCGCCAGAAGGCCGACCGCTCCAATTGTCGGGGTCGGCAGGATCGCCTGACCGTCGGTTTCGTTGTAAAGTGACACGTTGCCGGACACGATGGGCATATCCAACGCTGCGACGGCCTTACCAATGCCTTGGATGGCACCGACGAACTGGCCCATGATCTCGGGCTTTTCCGGGTTGCCAAAATTCAGGTTGTCAGTGGTCGCCAGCGGCAATGCCCCGACGGCGGTCAGGTTGCGATAAGCTTCGGCAACAGCTTGCTTGCCGCCTTCTACAGGGTTGGCTCGCACATAGCGCGGGGTAACGTCACTGGTGAAAGCAAGAACTTTGTCGGTGCCGTGTACACGAACCATGCCGGCGCCCAGACCAGGCGTACGCACGGAATCAGCCATAACCATGGTGTCATACTGCTCGTAAACCCATTGCTTGCCCGCATAGTTTGGCGAAGCGAGCAGGGCGCGCAGACCGTCGATCGGGTCGATCTGAGGCACGTCGGCCAGGTCTTCTGCCTGCGGAGTAGCCTCCCACGGGCGGTCATATTCGGGCGCAGTGGACGAGAGCTTGGACAGAACCAGATCAGCTTTGACCTCACCATTATGCATGATCAGAAAGCGATCTTCGGCGAGGGTTTCACCGACGATGGCGAAATCCAGGTCCCATTTATCGAAAACGGCGCGAGCTTCGGCCTCAAGCTCGGGTTTGAGAACCATCAACATGCGTTCTTGGGATTCCGACAGCATCATCTCATAGGCTGTCATGTTCTCTTCGCGCTGGGGGACGTTTTCCAGATCAAGCCGCACGCCCAGACCGCCTTTGTCGCCCATTTCCACGGCCGAGCAGGTCAGACCCGCCGCGCCCATATCCTGGATCGAGATCACCGCGCCGGTCTGCATCAGCTCCAGCGTCGCTTCCATCAGGCGTTTTTCGGTGAACGGGTCGCCAACCTGAACGGTGGGGCGCTTTTCCTCGATCGTGTCGTCAAATTCGGCGCTGGCCATGGTGGCTCCGCCCACGCCGTCGCGTCCGGTTTTCGCACCGAGATAGACCACGGGCATGCCGACGCCAGAGGCCGCCGAGTAAAAGATCTTATCACTGTCAGCCAGACCAGCGGCAAAGGCATTCACAAGGCAGTTGCCGTTATAGGCCGGGTGAAAGCGGACTTCGCCGCCAACGCAAGGCACGCCGAAACAGTTGCCATAGCCGCCGATACCTTCGACCACGCCATTGACCAGCTGACGGGTCTTGTGGTGGCCGGGTTCACCAAAAGACAGCGCGTTCATCGAGGCGATTGGGCGCGCACCCATGGTGAAAACATCGCGCAGGATACCTCCAACACCTGTGGCTGCACCTTGATAGGGTTCGATGTAAGACGGATGGTTGTGGCTTTCCATCTTGAAGACCACGGCCTGACCATCGCCGATATCGACCACACCTGCATTTTCACCCGGTCCGCAGATCACCTGGGGTCCAGAGGTGGGCAGGGTGCGCAGCCATTTCTTGGAGGATTTGTAGGAACAATGCTCGTTCCACATGGCCGAGAAAATGCCCAACTCGGTAAAGGTTGGCTCGCGCCCGATAATCTCCAGGATCATCTCGTATTCTTCGGGTTTCAACCCGTGCGCGGCAATCAGATCCGGTGTGATGGCGGGCTCTTGCATCGTTTGTCCTGTATCCATGGTGGCCGAGATTGCGGGCCTTGTAGGGCAAGGGCGCGTCTGTGGGAAGGGCCAAGTCAGCGCAGGGTCGAATAACGTAACCGGCATATGCCAATTTCGAGCTTTTCTGCGCTTTGTGTACCCAGAAAAAGAAACGGAACCGCGCCAGTGGCCGGTTCCGTCTATAGTATTTCCTGCCAGGCGGCCCAAAAGCCGCTTGGCGTCTGTATCTGGTCTTTAAGCTGGGGTTTCTCCCTTGTTGATCGAGTCCGCCGCAGCGGCCCCAACAGCAGCTTTTTGCTGTTCGGTAAGGTTCTCGGCCTCTTCCAGACCAGGAATTGCTACGCGAACTTCGCGGCGGGCAAAGTCGATGCCATTGGCATTGAACTCGGCCTTCACCCGGTTGAAGATTTCCTTGCGCAGCGTGAACTGCTTGCCCGGCTTGGCCATGAACTTACCGCGGATGATCATGCCAACATCATCAAAGTCGAACACACCTTGCGATTTGAAGGGTTGCAAGAAGCCTTCTTTGTGGGTTTCGTCCGCCATCATCTCGGCGCCGATCTTCTTGAAGATCTTTTTCACCTTGTTGGGATCAGTGTCAAACGGCACGGTGAACTTTAGCTTCATGATCACCCAGTCACGGCTGAAATTGGTCAGCTTTTGAATCTCGCCATAGGGGATCGTGTGAACGGGCCCACGGTGATGGCGGAGCTGCATCGAACGGATCGAGATTTTCTCGACGGTGCCCATGGTGCCGCCGACATCGACATATTCACCTACGCGAAACGCATCGTCGATAAGGAAGAAGACACCACCGACGATATCAGCCACCAGCTTCTGAGCGCCGAAACCGATCGCAAGACCAAGGACACCGGCACCTGCCAGAAGTGGGGTGATGTTGATGCCCAGCGCGCCCAATGCGAGCAGGCCGAAGATGACCGCAATCGTGACTTGCGCCGTGATCCGCAGCAGGGGAAGAACCGTCGCCAGACGTGAGCCGCCTGCGCCGCCACCCTCGCCACCGGCCTCTTCATCCAGCTCTTCTGCCGTTGTCTGTTCTTTGGCAAGACGACGGTTGATCCATAGTGAGACGACCTCGTTCAAGATGTATCCGACAGCGATGATCATCAGGAATTCGATAACCGTACCGCCAACGTCGGTTCCGATCCCGGCAGAGGCGACATGTCGAAGATCAAGCTGCCAGACCCGCGCGATCATAAAGACCACAAACAGGCCCGCCAGCACGCGACCGATCCGGATATAGCTGCGCTTGGCTGATTTATAGGCGCGTTCGGCCAATGGTCCGTCGCCCAACATTGGGGGTTGAAGATGGCGCACGAGGCCACGGATCAGCGTATCAAGCGCTGGAGCGATCAGCAGCCAGAACATCGTCGTGAAATGTGGCCCTTTGCCAAGCAGGGCAAGTGTTCTGGGATCACGCTGTGCGATCAGGAATTCGACCAGGAACCATATCACCACCGAAACGCCGATAGCGAAGTAGGGATAGTAATGAGCGACCTTTTCATCGAATTTGGTGTGATCCGGGTCCGTGCCCAACATCATCTGAGACAACCCTTCGCGCGCGGTCCAGGCGATGATCCCAATGTATATATGGATGCCAGCGTTCAGCCAGAAACCGATACGCGTATCGGCCGGGGTGATACCGTTAAGCAAGTTGAACCGTACGATAAAGAGCGTGAGGCCGATCAATAGAAGAAGGCCAATCAGGTTGCGATGCAGATATTTGGCCCAATGATCGTCTATGTTAACCAACCGGTAATGTGGCTTTTTGGGCGCCAGCACAAAGCGTGAGGCGGCTGCGCCCAGACGCGGAATCCAAATCAGGTAGAAAACGAATGGGGCGGCATAGGTAAGCTGTTCCGTCGTCAGCAAGCCCCGTCCAATCGCCCGGATAACAACATAGAACACAACAAGTCCTGCGATTTCCCGGCAGAAACGGCGGAACAAGTAACGTACCGCGCTCCAAAGATCGGCATCGGAATTCCCATCGGGCTCTTCGTGCCATTTGCGGGTGAGAAACCCAAACAATTTTTCAGCAGCGTATCCGGCCACCAGAACTGCTAGAATCAGCCCAAACAGGCCAAACACCCCGGTAGATCCGAATTTCGCTGAGAAATTGCTGAACGCCTCAACCTGGGCGCTGACGATATTTGGCAATGTGGTCAAAACCTGCGTCCAAGAGGTAACCATCTCGGCCCAGATTTCACTGATTTCGGTAAGCGGATCTTCATGGTTTTCGTTTGCTGCCGCCTGCTTTTCTGCAACCGCGTCGAGCCGTTCCAGCAAAATGGCGCGAACCTGATCGTCGGACATACGTGCCACCAAGCCATCAACCTGATCGGGCGTCAGGTCCTCTGGAATTGTGACCGTAGACGACGCGGTCCCACTGTCTTGTGCGTGTACTGGTACCGCAAGAAGAATGGCGGAAATCAACGCCAGTAATAGGCGGAGTGGATGGTGCATGAATTTTCCCTCGAACACGAATTTTTGATCTTTTACGGGATCATAGGCGCGGAGGTGGAAATTTCCCAGCAGTTTTCGGCTGTTCGGTGTCACCGATTAAGCCAGGACCAAAAAAAAGGCCGAGCACTAAGCTCGGCCGTAGTCCAACAGGGAGGTATGAAGATGATGAGCGTTACAGCATCACCGCCTTCGAGTGCTCATTTAGGCATCGGTTTGATAACGATCAAGGCGTTTCAGTGTGATAGTCCGTCATGTCCGCTATGACGTTGACGCATAGCTATAGTTTCCCCATTTTCTTCAGGTGTTTACGCTGCGCGATGATCTCGTCCTGCACAAAATCGCGGAAGGCTGCCACGCGTTTGGAATGGCGTAACTCTTCGGGGTAGGCGAGATAAACAGGAACGTCAGCCGTTTCGATGTCTGAAAGTACCGGCAGCAGATGTGGGAAATCATGCGTGACATAATCGGGCAGCAAGCCAATTCCCAGATTGTGCAGTACGCCCTGCAAGACACCGAAATAGTTGTTCACTGTCAGCAACGACGCCGGGTTATAGGTCATCAGATGCCGTACCATTGCCGCACTGGCCCCTACTTGGGGGGCTGAGGGGGTCTGACAGATAAGTCGATGGCTCGAGATTTCTTCGAGGGAGGCAGGTTGACCGCTTTCCTTTAGATATTCCGGGGTAGCATAAAGCAGCATCTGTACTGTCATCAGGCGCTTGCGCACCAGATCAGCCTGGCTAGGCTCTTTCATACGGATGGCGACATCGGCCTCGCGCATTGGCAGGTCAAGAACGCGTTCCTCAAGCATGAGGTCGATATTTAGGTCCGGGTATTGTTCATACAGCTTTGGCAACCTCGGAGCGAGCCATAGGGTCCCAAAGCCAAATGTGGTTGTGACCCGGAGCACACCAAAGACTTCTTCTTCGCTGTCTCGTATGCGCGCCGCTGCCGCGTCCAGTCGCTTGGACATTGCCGAGGTGGCGTCGAACAGCAGCTCACCCTGTTCGGTCAGAATCAGACCGCGGGCGTGACGATGGAACAACGTCGAATCAAGTGACTCTTCCAATGCCCGAATTTGTCTGCTGACTGCCGATTGAGATAGGTTCAGCTTATCGCCTGCATGTGTCAGGCTGCCCGCATCTGCAACCGCGTGAAATATCCTAAGCTTGTCCCAATCCATCGCCGCAACTTTCGTTATCCTGCCGAACGCCTATATGAAATAGGTGACAACTTCCACATTCAAACGGCGAAATCCTTGCGTTTCAGAGGATAAGCTCTAGGCAGGTCAGTTATTATGACCTAATATGGAAGCAGATGAAGCACACTGATCTGACGAGGGGAGGCGTTTGATGAGTAAGCCACAAATTTCTTTGAACGACCGTTTCGACTTAAGCAAAAACACGGTTTTATTGAACGGCACTCAGGCGCTTGTGCGCCTTATGCTGATGCAAAAGGCGCGCGATACGAAATCGGGTCTGAACACTGCAGGATTGGTGACGGGATACCGCGGATCGCCTCTTGGAGCGGTCGACCAGCAGATGATGCGCGCGCAGAAACAGCTGACAGAAAGCGATGTCACTTTTCAATACGGTCTGAATGAGGATCTTGCGGCAACCGCGCTTTGGGGCAGTCAGCAGGCAGGGTTAAGGGGAGACGGCAAGTTCGATGGCGTCTTTGGCCTGTGGTATGGAAAAGGACCTGGTGTAGATCGGTCAGGCGACGTGATGCGCCATGCCAATATGGCAGGGACGGCGGCGCATGGTGGCGTTCTGATGGCCATGGGGGATGATCACACGGGCGAAAGTTCGACCGTTCTGCATCAGTCCGAGTGGTCGTTGGTTGATATGTACATGCCAGTGGTCAGCCCGGCCGGAGTACAGGAGATACTCGACTACGGCGTTTACGGATTCGCGCTCAGCCGGTTCGCCGGTGTCTGGGTCGGCCTCAAGACCATGAAGGACACGATAGAGGTGACTTCGGTTGTTGATGGCAACCCCGATCGCATGAATGTCGTGGTGCCCGAGTTTGATATGCCCGAAGGAGGGCTGAACATCCGGCTTGGCGATACGCCTCATCTGCAGGAAGAGCGCATTATTGATTACAAGCGTTTTGCGGCTGAAACGTTTTCACGGGCCAACCGGATGGACAAACGTGTCTGGGGCAAACCCGGTGCAAAGATCGGACTGGTGGCCGCTGGCAAGAACTGGCTGGACCTCGCCCATGCGCTTTCCCTGCTGAATATTAATGAGGCCGAAGCCGAGCGCCTTGGCATCACGACCTATAAGGTCGGACAGACGTTCCCACTGGACATGGCCGGATTTCACGACTGGGCAGAGGGTCTGGACCTGATCGTAATCGTTGAGGAAAAACGCAAGCTGATCGAGGTTCAGGTCAAAGAAGCGATCTTCGACGACCGCCGTGGTCGACGAGTCTATGGCTGGTACAAGGGCGGTGCTGGGACGCTGCATCGGGAAGAGCTGTTTCCCACCCGCGGTGCCCTTGATCCGAACATGATCGCAGAAAAGCTGGGCGGTATCCTGATTGAAGAAGGCCGTGATACCGACGGGGTCCGCGCAGGTTTGACCAAGCTGACCGAAGCGCGCCGGGCGGACAATGCCGAGGAAATAGCCTCGCGCCTTCCGTATTTCTGTTCTGGATGCCCGCATAACAGTTCGACCAAGGTACCAGACGGAAGCCGGGCCTATGCGGGCATCGGATGCCATTACATGGTTCAGTGGATGGATCGAAGCACATTTGGCTTTACTCAGATGGGTGGCGAAGGGGCAAACTGGATCGGGGAAGAGCCGTTCTCGACCACCAATCATGTGTTCCAGAACCTCGGAGACGGCACCTATAACCATTCCGGTGTTCAGGCGATCCGGGCAGCTTTGTCGGCGGGTACGAACATCACCTTCAAGATTCTGTTCAACGATGCAGTCGCAATGACGGGCGGGCAGGGCAATGAGGGTGATCTGACCGCCGAAAGGATCGCGGCCGAGGTCAAGGCTATGGGCGTCACACATGTCGCGCTGGTCTATGACGAAAAAGAAGATGTAAACTTCAAAGCCTTACCCGCAGGAGTAGAGAGCTTTGAGCGTGCCGAACTGATGACTGTGCAAGAGAAATTCCGCACCTATGAGGGCGTCTCGGTCATCGTCTATGTCCAGACCTGTGCCGCTGAGAAACGCCGTCGCCGTAAACGCGGAACCTTTCCCGACCCGGACAAAAGGGTCTTTATCAATACGGATGTCTGTGAGGGCTGCGGTGACTGCGGCATCCAATCGAACTGTGTTTCGATTGTTCCCAAGGAAACCGAACTTGGCCGGAAGCGCGCGATTGACCAATCGAGCTGTAACAAGGATTTTTCGTGTCTGAGTGGGTTCTGCCCCTCCTTTGTAACGCTGGAAGGCGCGAAGATTCGCAAAGAAGCGACGACCGAACTTGATCTGCCCGATCTTCCGATGCCCGAGCTGCCTGAAATCATGGGCACACATAATGTTGTCATTACCGGCATCGGTGGGACCGGAGTTGTCACGCTCGGGGCGATTCTGGCACAGGCGGCCCAGATTGACGGCAAAGGCGCCGGAATGATGGAGATGGCAGGCTTGGCTCAGAAAGGCGGTGCGGTTCATATTCATTGCCGTATAGCCAACCGGCCAGATGATATCAGTGCAATACGTGTGGCAACGGGTGAAGCCGACACATTGATCGGTGGTGATTTGGTTGTTTCCGCCGGGGCCAAAACACTTGGCCTGACACGCTTGGGTCAGACCGGAGCGGTGGTCAACAGCCACGAAACCGTTACCGGCGATTTCACGCGCGACACTAAGTTTAGGATTCCTGGTGAGAGGCTGGAACTGGCGCTGCAAGCACGATTGAAAGAAGATGTTTCCCTGTTTGATGCCACTGAGCTTGCGCGCGCAGTGATGGGAGATTCAATCTATTCGAACATGATGGTTTTTGGGGCCGCATGGCAGCGCGGGCTGATACCCGTCAGCCTCGATGCGGTGATTGCAGCCATTGATCTGAACGGAACGGCGGTAGAACGCAATAAAAGAGCCTTTGAGATCGGTCGTTGGGCGGTTTTACACCCGGAAAAAGTCGATGAGATTCTACGGCCAAGTGTTTCCGACCTCCCGAAATCACCAGAGCAGGTCATCGCGTTCCGCGCAGATCATCTGACCCAGTATCAAAGCGCTCGTTTGGCGAAACGCTACCGCAAAATCGTTGACTCGTTTGAGGATGCAGAAATTCGTGATGCTGTCGCAAAAGGGTATCATAAGCTGTTGTCTTACAAAGACGAATACGAAGTGGCCCGGTTGTTACTGTCCAGTCGGGAGAAAGCCGCCGCTGAATTTGATGGCGAATTCAAAATGACATTCCACCTTGCCCCACCGCTGCTTGGTGGCAAAGGACCAGATGGCCGACCCCGCAAACGGAGTTTCGGCGAATGGATGCTGAAGCCGCTGAAATTCATGTCTCGGCTAAAAGTTCTTCGAGGTACTCCGCTGGATATCTTTGGCTATAGTGTCGAACGTCGAATGGAGCGTGAGCTGATCAAGCAATATGAGCGTGATCTCAGAGAGATCAATCCGCTGATTTCCATCCAAACAAAGGATGCCGTAATTTCGCTCGCTAAGTTGCCCTTGGATATCAAAGGTTTTGGACCCGTCCTTAAGGCGAATGAGGCGAGCGCCGCCAAACGCAGAGAGGAATTGTTGACCACGATACGGAACGGAGGACCTGAATTACAGGCCGCCGCCGAGTAATTCGTCACAACCGTGTCACGACAGCTAGGCAAAATTGTTACTTGCATTTAAAATGCAGGTACAAAACCGGAGACTTCCATGCCCTCGCGACGCCATGTTGCACGTGACATTTCTTATGCCTATTCCGCTGAAACCAAAAGCGGACGGATGGTCATCAAGCTTATGGAGAACACCACAGGCCGCCTGCGCCTTATCAGGCGTGCTGATGGGTACGAAAAAGACGTGGCCAACGGGCGAGATTTCTGGTCGGTCATGGTTGAGAGATACGGTTTGTCTCTGGATGTGGTTGGCGGGTCATTGTCTAATATTCCCCGTGATGGCCCTCTGATTCTGATTGCCAATCACCCATATGGAATTCTGGATGGGTTGATGATGGGGCACATGTTGTCCAGTACGCGTGGGGATTTTCGCATTCTGGCCAACCATGTGTTTCGTAAGGCAGAGGATCTGAATCGGGTCGTTCTGCCGATTTCATTCGACGATACAAAAGCTGCGATGAAGCAGAACCTGGAGACCCGCAAGAAAGCTTTGAACTATCTGGGCGAGGGCGGTGCGATTGGCATATTTCCCGGCGGTACCGTCAGCACAGGGGCAAAGCCTTTCTCGTACCCGATGGACCCGGGCTGGCGTGGCTTCACGGCGCGGATGGTTGCCAAATCAGACGCGACAGTTGTGCCGGTCTTTTTTGACGGTCATACCTCACGCCTGTTTCAGATCGCCAGCCATCTGCACAATACATTGCGCATGGGATTGCTGATCAAGGAATTCAAAAAACGCGTTGATACCCCGGTCCAAGTGGTGATCGGAGAGCCCATCGGCCGCGACGTTCTGGACCCGTTGGCCAAGGATACGCGCAAGATGATGGATTTCTTGCGCAAAGCAACGTATGAGCTGTCTCCAAAGCCACTAAAATCTTATGACTATGGCTATGAATTTGAGGAACGGCATCGCGCCTAAAGGGGCAAATGGCAGTAGGCATTTTTGATTCTGGTTTGGGCGGTCTGACCGTTCTGAACGCCGCGCAGAAACGTCTTCCCGACGTTGATTTCCTGTATTACGCGGACAGCGCACATGCGCCATACGGGGTGCGTGATGTAGAGAATATCTATGAGCTGACCCGGGGTGCGGTGAACGACCTCTGGAACCGGGGATGTGATCTAGTGATTCTGGCCTGCAATACGGCCAGCGCTGCTGCTTTGCGGCGGATGCAAGAAGAGGGCGTGCCTCAAGGCAAGCGCGTCTTGGGCGTTTTTGTTCCATTGATTGAAGCGCTGACTGAGCGGCAATGGGGCGACAACAGTCCGCCGCGTGAAGTCGCGGTCAAACATGTCGCTTTGTTTGCGACCCCGGCCACCGTATCCAGTCGCGCGTTTCAACGCGAATTGGCCTTTCGTGCGATTGGCGTAGATGTTGAGGCGCAGGCCTGCGGTGGGGTCGTTGATGCAATCGAGGAAGGCGACATGATCCTGGCCGAAGCGCTGGTGCGAAGCCATGTGGACGCCCTGAAACGCAAGATGCCAGAGCCTCAGGCCGCAATTCTGGGCTGTACGCACTATCCCTTAATGGCTGAGGCGTTTCAGAAGGCCTTAGGACCCGACGTTGAGGTGTTCAGCCAGGGTGATCTGGTTGCAGAAAGTCTGGCAGACTATTTGCAGCGGCACCCGAACATGCAGGGTGCGGCAAAGGGCGGTTATCTGACCACTGGTAAGCCAGGCGTTGTCAGTGATCGCGCCACCCAGTTCCTCCGACGACAAATTACTTTCGAGGCTGTCTGACTTTGGTCAAAGACGCGGCCTGAAAGAACCCGTAATCCCATGACCGTCACAGTGGCGGGCATGAACAGTGGCATACAGTTTCAAGAGGTCCAAGATGACCCACAAAATCGCAATTCTGGGCGCTTCGGGTTATACCGGCGCTGAACTGGTTCGGTTGATCGCCGAGCATCCGAATATGGAAATCGCTGCACTTTCTGCCGAGCGGAAAGCCGGACAGCCGATGGCGCAGGTATTTCCACATTTGCGGCACCTGGAATTACCGGTTCTTTGCAAGATTTCGGAAATCGACTTTTCAGGGATCGACCTGTGCTTTTGCGCGCTGCCACATAAAACCAGCCAGGAAGTTATCCGCGATCTGCCGAAGGACCTTAAAATCATCGACCTGTCCGCCGATTTCCGGCTACGCGACCCTGAGGAATATGAAAAATGGTATGGCAACCCTCATGCGGCTTTGGAGCAGCAGGAGGAGGCCGTTTACGGCCTGACCGAGTTTTATCGCAATCAAATTCGCACGGCCCGCTTGGTTGCCGGAACAGGCTGCAACGCCGCCACCGGACAATATGTTTTGCGCCCCTTGATTTCGGCTGGTGTCATTGATCTGGATGACATCATTCTGGACCTCAAATGCGCGGTGTCTGGTGCCGGGCGGTCGCTGAAAGAAAACCTGCTGCATGCCGAACTTAGCGAAGGGTATAACGCATATGCTGTTGGCGGTACGCATCGGCATTTGGGGGAATTCGATCAAGAATTTTCTGCCCTTGCAGGGCGCCCGGTCAATGTTCAGTTCACTCCGCATCTGGTTCCAGCAAACCGGGGTATCCTAGCCACTACATATGTCAAAGGTGACCCCACGAGCGTTTATGAAGCGCTCGTGAAAACCTATGAAAGCGAACCATTTATCCAGATTCTGCCATTTGGCGAAACACCCTCGACCCACCATGTGCGCGGCTCGAATTTCTGCCATATCGGCGTGGTCAGCGACCGGATCGAGAGGCGCGCCATTGTGATCGGAGCACTGGATAACCTGACAAAAGGTAGCAGTGGCCAAGCCTTGCAGAACGCTAACCTAATGTTAGGTGAAGCTGAAACTGCGGGTCTGATGATGGCCCCACTTTTCCCATGAGGAACAAATGAAAACGCTCAAGAAACGTCGTCGCGTTCAGATCATCCTTCTGTCAATCGTTGCTTTGGCAGTGTCTACGGCGTTGATCGGATACGCTATGCAGGACGGCATCAATTTCTTCCGCTCGCCCAGTGAAGTAATGGCAGAGCCGCCAAAACCGACTGAAGTATTCCGGATCGGTGGTCTGGTCGAAGAGGGTTCGATCGTGCGGGGGCAAGGGGAAACCGTGCGTTTTGTGGTGACGGACGGAGGCGAAAGTGTGCCGGTCACGTTTACTGGGGTTTTGCCTGATTTGTTCTCGGAAAACCAGGGTATGATTGGCACCGGAAGCTACGTAAACGGAGTCTTTGAAGCCTCAGAAATTCTTGCGAAACACGATGAGACCTATATGCCAAAAGAGGTTGTGGACGCGTTGAAAGAACAAGGTATTTACAAGGAGGCCGGCGAGAGCTGAGCCATAGGCTTTGAGATCGGAATTCGGGCGTTGCGTGGATCGACATGCAACGCCCTTTCTATTTTCGCTGTATTAACAGAATTGTCCGAGCGTCTGTCTGTCCCAAGTTGGAGAACAGTACATGCAGACGGTTCGGCAGATCGCGGAACAGATAGTTACGCGTGAAGGTGGTTTTGTCGATGACCCCGACGATCCGGGTGGAGCGACAAAATTCGGCGTAACAATCCATACCATGCGCAGATTGCAACTGGACCTGACGCAGGACGGGAACGTTGATGTATCCGATGTAAGGCGGCTGAGCCGGCCGCAGGCCGTTGAAATCTTTATCCGCCACTATTTCTCAAAACCACGATTACACCTACTGCCTAACATTCTGCAGCCATCTGTTTTCGACATGTACGTGAATTCAGGCGCTCAAGCTGTTAAAATTATGCAACATTTGCTGCGTGAAATGGGGTATCATGTCGTCGTAGATGGCGTTGTAGGCCCGCAGACGGCGCAGGCATGTAGTGCTGCGTCTGAACCGGACCCTGTCGCGCTGCGGGATGCCTATGGCGTTGCCAGGAGAAACTATTATTTCCGGATAGCGGAACGGCTTCCAGCCTCTCGCAAATATGCTCGGTCCCGGTCTGGGGCAAAAGGTGGCTGGATACGACGCGCTGAGGAATTCCTGTCACCGACCTATCATCTTAGCGACGCAGAGTTTCAAAGGAGGGTTTCCGAATGGGGCTGATCTCGGGAATATTTGCGTTCTTGTTTGGCGAGGGTCGAAATGTCGTGCGTGAAACAGCGGAAGTCTTTCGTGAAAATGCTGAGCATGGCGCTAAACGCGACCTGACGCGACAACAGGGAGTACTGGAACAGTATAGGGCTGAGTTCGAGCGGGCTCAAAAAGGTGCATTTGACCGTTTTATGGACGGGCTCAATCGGCTGCCGCGCCCCGCCATGGCCTTGGGAACATTGGGGCTGTTTATCGCCGCTATGGTAGATCCGCTTTGGTTTGCCGTTCGGATGCAGGGGATTGCGTTGGTGCCTGAGCCCTTGTGGTGGTTGTTGGGCGTGGTCGTCTCGTTCTATTTCGGCGCAAGACACCAGACCAAAGTGCAGGATCTGCAGCGTGAAATTTCGGCAACGATGACACGTACTCCGAAAGTTATGGAAAACATCGAAACACTGGCAGAGATGCGGGAACGTTTGGTCGGGGTCGCTGATACTGGGACAGATGCAGGCTTGGCCGATGAGGTCCTAAAACCCGATTTCAACCCTGCGCTCGAGGATTGGCGGCGGGGTCGGTCCGCCTGACCCGCGACACTATGTGCGTCCTGCAGAGGCGAAAGTGATTGGTGATTGTCCCTCAACAGGAATATATGCGGGACCATGATTACAGAACTTGGTCACTTCGCGCTGATACTCGCCTTTCTCGTCGCCATCGTTCAGACGGTCATTCCGCTGATAGGGGCTGCGAAACGGTGGACTGGCTGGATGTCCTTTGCAGAAACCGCCGCTATTGCACAGTTTCTGTTAGTCGCCTTCTCTTTCGCGGCGTTGGTCTGGGCTTTTACCACCTCTGATTTCTCATTGCGGATAGTAGTTGAAAACAGCCATTCCGCCAAACCGATGCTGTATAAAATCAGCGGCACGTGGGGCAACCACGAAGGGTCAATGTTGCTGTGGGTCCTGATCGTTGCAGTTTTCGGGGCCATGGCCGCTTTTTTTGGCGCAGGGTTACCTCCGACGCTCAAAGCGCGCGTGCTGGCGGTTCAGGCGGCCGTAGGGGTGGCGTTTTACGCTTTTATCCTGCTCACCTCGAACCCATTTGACCGTCTGATTATCGCGCCGTTCGATGGGCGGGATCTCAACCCATTGTTGCAAGATCCAGGCTTGGCATTCCACCCGCCGTTTCTGTATCTGGGCTATGTCGGCCTGAGCATGGCATTCAGCTTTGCAGTGGCCGCGCTGATCGAAGGGCGCGTGGATGCCTCTTGGGGGAGGTGGGTGCGTCCCTGGACGCTGGCCGCATGGATTTTTCTGACCATTGGGATCGCGCTTGGATCCTGGTGGGCCTACTACGAGCTGGGCTGGGGCGGGTTCTGGTTCTGGGATCCGGTCGAAAACGCTTCTTTCATGCCGTGGCTATTGGCGGCAGCCCTGTTGCATTCTGCTATCGTGGTCGAAAAGCGTGAAGCGCTGAAGAGCTGGACCATCCTTCTGGCGATCATCGCCTTTGGCTTTTCGCTGATCGGGACGTTCATTGTGCGATCGGGGCTTTTGACTTCGGTACATGCCTTTGCCAATGATCCTGAACGCGGCGTGTTTATCCTGATCATTCTTGTGGTCTTCATTGGCGGTGCGTTGACACTCTATGCGGCACGCGCGCAAGCGATGGAGGCCAAGGGCGTGTTTGGTATGGTCAGCCGCGAAAGCGCCCTGGTGTTGAACAATATTCTACTGGCGGTCAGCTGTTTCGTGGTGTTCTTCGGAACCTTGTGGCCGATGGTGGCCGAGATGGCATTTGATCGCAAACTCTCGGTCGGTGCGCCGTTCTTTAATGCGGCGTTCACACCGTTCATGGTTGCGCTGGGGATTGTATTACCGCTTGGTGCAATGCTTCCGTGGAAACGTGGAAAGCTTGGCAAGGCGGCGCATTCGTTGCGGTTCGCATTCCTTCTGGCGGTTGCGCTTGGCTTGCTCGTTTGGGTCATGCAGACCGGTCGCAGCGCATTGGGACCCGTGGGGCTGTTTCTGGGGGCCTGGATCACATTTGGCGCTATTGTGGACCTTTGGAGCCGTACTGGAAGAAAAAACAACCTGCAGCGTCTGTTCAGACTGCCCGGTGCCGATTGGGGCAAGGCTGCAGCCCATACCGGACTGGGGGTTACGATCTTTGCCATCGCCGGGCTGACCGCATGGGAGGTCGAGGATATCCGCGTTGCGCAGACGGGGCAGCCTTTCGAGGTTGGCCAGTTCACCCTGACACTTGAACAGGTTCGGAATGTCGAGGGGCCCAACTATTTCTCAACTACAGCCGATATAAAGGTCGAACAGGCCGGTCGAACAATCGCAACACTGCATCCGGAAAAACGCGACTACCCAGTTTCAAGGATGCCAACGACTGAGGCTGCGATCGACTATCGGTTTCTCAGGGATCTTTACGTCGTCATTGGAGATCAGCAGACAAATGGTGGCTGGGTCGTGCGGACTTATATCAAGCCTTTAGCGAATTGGATTTGGGGCGGGTGCCTACTGATGGCGCTCGGAGGCGTTCTTAGCCTGTGCGACAGGCGTTTTCGCGTTGCGGCAGGCGCGCGCAAGACGCCGACGCAGGGGGTTCCGGCGGAATGAAACGGTTTCTACTGATACTGCTTTTACTGGCAACGCCAAGCATGGCTGTCCAACCTGACGAGGTGCTTGATGATCCGATCCTGGAACAGAGGGCGCGGGATCTGAGTTCCGGCTTGCGCTGTCTGGTTTGCCGCAACGAAAGCATAGACGAAAGCAATGCAGGATTGGCCCGTGACTTGCGCCTGTTATTGCGCGAACGCCTGGTGGCCGGCGACACAGATGGAGAGGCGATTGACTTTATCGTTGATCGCTACGGCGAATATGTTTTGCTAAGGCCAACAACGTCAGGATCGAACATCCTTTTGTGGCTGGCCGGTCCGATCATGCTTTTGATCGCTGTGGCGACTGGTTTCAGCTTTTTACGCAAAAGATCGGCGGAACAGGACCGAAGGGAAGGTGACGGCCTCCTTAGCGACGCCGAGAAAGAACGATTACGCGAAATCCTCAAAGATTGACCTTCGGTTCACCTTTTCCTTCATTGGAAATTGAGGCAGGGTCGCAGGCGCAGCGAACCTTGGAGGGGTGGATGGAATACGAAGCGATCCTGTTGGACATTGCGGATGATCTAGCAGTGGTAACTCTGAACCGCCCAGAGAAGTTGAACGCAATGACCGCTCAGTTGCGGGCCGAAGTCACGCACGCGATGAAACACGCTGCCACCCATGCCCGCGCGATTGTTTTGACCGGTAAGGGAAACGCTTTTTGCTCGGGTCAGGATTTAGGTGATGCCTCAAGCACCGGGAAGATTGATCTTGAGCGCACGCTGCGCGACGAATACGAGCCCATGCTTGAAGCAATCTATAATTGCCCGGTTCCAACAATCGCCGCAGTAAATGGCGCTGCTGCGGGGGCAGGGGCCAATCTGGCGCTATGCGCGGATATCGTGATCGCGACGGAGAGTGCTTATTTCCTGCAGGCTTTTGCCCGTATCGGCCTGTTGCCCGACGCTGGAGGCACCTGGTTTATGCCGCGCCAGATGGGGTTCGCCAAAGCCATGGGCGCTGCTCTTTTTGCCGATAAGATCAGTGCTCGTCAGGCCGACGACTGGGGCCTGATCTGGGAAGCCGTTCCCGACGCGGAGTTCGAAGCGCATTGGCGCAAGCGGGCCATGTATCTGGCCAAAGGTCCAACCTCAGGGTTTGGCGCCATCAAAAAGGCTATTCGCGGCACCTATGAAAACACTCTGCCGCAACAGCTCGAGGCAGAGGCGCATCTGCAAGGTGAATGTGGCCGCAGCCGAGACTTTTCCGAAGGCGTCGTTGCCTTCATGCAAAAACGCCCCCCGAAATTCGAAGGGCGTTGAGGTTGTCAGGCGCGGCGGCGTTTACGCACGCGGCGTTCCGGAAGGGCAGACTCGCCAGTCCCGTCAGTTGCGGATGAGAACGGGCCCAGCGCGTCCGTGATCTGATCAAGGGTTGGGCGTATACCGGAGGGGGCAGCGTCAAGCGCAGCTCTCATGTGCCGCAGATGCTCGGGCATTGTGCCGCAACATCCGCCGATAATGCTTGCGCCGGCCTCTCGCGCCATGGTCGCATAATGAGCCATCAGTTCCGGCGTGCCGTCATAATGAATATGTCCATCCACATATTTCGGAATACCGGCATTACCTTTTGATATCAGCGGCCGTTCCGTACCTTGTGCGACAAATCCAAGGACAGTGCGCAGAATATCAGACGCGCCAGTCCCGCAATTTGCGCCAAAGGCAACCGGCGGGTTAGGGAGCGTTTCAACCAACTGAGCAAAGTCGGCGGATGTGACACCCATCATGGTGCGGCCAGCCGTGTCAAAGCTCATCGTGCCACACCAAGGCATATCAACCAGCGCAAAGGCTTCTGCCGCGGCCCTGAACTCTTCTGGGGCGCTGATGGTTTCGACCCAAAGAACATCGACACCGCCGTCCTTCAATGCCTGCGCCTGTTCGTGGAACATTTCCACGGCATCGGCATGGGACAGGGCGCCAACAGGCTGCATGATCTCGCCGGTTGGTCCGACCGATCCCGCGACGATAACCGGACGGTTGGCTTTGTCAGCAACCTCACGGCCAAGTTCTGCGCCTGCGCGGTTCAGTTCAGCGACCCGGTTCTGAGCCTCGTGCAGTTTGAGACGCGCAGATGTCCCGCCGAATGTGTTGGTCAGGAAAAGGTCGCTGCCTGCGTCCACCGAACCCTGATAAAGCGCGCGGATTTTTTCCGGCGCATCCACGTTCCAAAGCTCGGGAGCATCGCCCGACTGCAGGCCCATGTTGAATAGGTTTGTACCTGTTGCTCCATCCGCCAAAAGAGTCGTGTTGGAGTCCAGAAGTTTGCTGAGCGCATTTGTCATAAGAATATTCCGAAACTGGCGAGCCGCGCTAAAAATGCGAGACGCCCCGTGTCTCATGACCGGGGCGTCAAATCAAATTCATAAATCTCATGAAGATCATGAATATTGCGGGGAGACCTTAGTTGGTTTCGTTGAGAACCTGTGCTTTGGCCTCGACCAGAAACTCGGCCATTTTTGCGCGGATATCGTCATCCGAAGACAGATCCCCGAGATCGCCGGAAACTTTGCGCACGACATCCTCGTGCCCGGTTTCTTCCAGGTCTGAAATCACAACGGATTTTGCGTATTCATCGGCTTCATTACCGGTTTTGCCCAGTTTTTCGGCCGCCCAAAGGCCAAGCAGTTTGTTGCAACGCGCCTGTGCTTTGAACTGCATTTCTTCATCATGGGCGAATTTTGCTTCGAATGCATTTTCGCGCTCGTCAAACGTAGTCATCAGTTGGACCCCTTGGGTTGGTAGTTCTTTCCTTAATGATATGACGATACGACGATCCGGGTGCAAGGTATTTGCGCTGCGTCAAAGCCTCTCGGTCCTCGGAACTTGCGGGAAGGTGGGGGTTGGACTAAGAGAGCGCCAAGGCGAAGGAACTTTTTCCCTCGCGACAGTCTGGAAAGGTCGCTCATGGCGCGTCGCAAGAAAATTTACGAAGGTAAGGCCAAGATTTTGTATGAAGGCCCTGAACCGGGTACAATCGTGCAGTATTTCAAGGATGACGCCACCGCCTTCAACGCTGAAAAGAAGGACGTAATCGACGGGAAAGGTGTGCTGAACAACCGCCTGAGCGAATACTTCATGAACGGGTTGAATCAAATCGGTGTGCCGACCCATTTCATCCGTCGCCTGAACATGCGCGAACAGTTGGTCCGCAACTGCGAAATCGTACCGCTTGAAGTTATTGTTCGCAATTTCGCGGCTGGCACGATGTCCAAACGCCTTGGCATTGCCGAGGGGACACAGCTGCCGCGCCCGATAGTAGAATACTGCTACAAGGACGATGCGTTGGGTGATCCTCTTGTCACCGAAGAACATATCGCCGCCTTTGGCTGGGCCAGCCAGCAGGACATGGAAGACATTCTTAGCCTAGCATTGCGGGTGAATGATTTCATGAGCGGTGTGATGCTGGCGGTTGGCATTCGTCTGGTCGATTTCAAAATTGAAATCGGTCGCGTCTATGAAGGTGACTTCCAGCGCCTGATCATAGCGGATGAAATCAGCCCAGACAGCTGCCGTCTTTGGGATATCGAAACCGGCCAGAAGCTGGACAAGGACGTGTTCCGCCGCGACCTGGGCAGCCTGACCGACGCCTACTCGGAAGTTGCGCGTCGCCTAGGTGTTCTGCCGAAAAGCAATGTGACCAAACCGACCCTGATCAACTGATCGAAAGCCGAAGAACAATGCAAAAACGCCGCCAATACCGGGCGGCGTTTTTTAATTGAGATCGGGTATTTGACAGGGCCGCAGCTTGTCCGGCATTGTCTGTTGAACAAGCGTAATCGGGTGAAAAAAAATGGCCGAGCTATTTGATCAGGCAGTATTTTTAAAGTTCCTCGCTGCGCTGCTGGCGATCTTCAACCCGCTATACGGCATCCCGATCTTCCTCAGCATGACCGAGGGGTACAGCCCGCCAGAACGTAAACGCGTTGCAATGGTTGTGACAGCCACGGTGGTGATTGTATCACTGATTTCGGTACTGATCGGCGAAGAAATTCTGGCGCTTTTCGGTATCGACATTCCGTCTTTTCGCATCGCTGGTGGGTTGATCATTCTTGGGGTTGGCATGTCGATGCTGAACGCGTCTGACCGGTCAGAAAGCGATCAGAAAGCCGTTAAATATGGCGCGCAGAAGAAGAACATTGCGGTTGTTCCCCTGGCTATCCCGTTGACGATTGGGCCCGGCACTATCGCGACAACCATTGTGTTCGCGCATAGTTTGCCCGACGGCGCCGAGGTAGTAACGTTGGGGGCGGCCGTTTTGATTGCCTGCGCTATTGTCGGGCTGGGATTGTTATTCGCTGACCCTATTTCCAGGTTCTTTGGGCCGACAATGATCAATGTGATCACCCGTGTTATGGCCATCATTTTGGTTGCCGTAGCGGTTGAAATGGTTCTGACAGGGACCTTCAACGCAATAGATACGCATTATCCCGCGCTAAAGGGTTCCGGGTAGGTGCTGACAAGGGTTGTCGAACGCCGACAGTCGCGCTATCCCCGCGCACAACGGAACGGGCCTCAATTACCGGCCCTCAGCTGGAGTTGCAGTAAATGAAAGCACGTGTGCATGTGATGCTGAAAACCGGGGTACTTGACCCGCAGGGTGAAGCGGTGCGCCACGCATTGGGTGCCATGGGTTTTGATCAGGTCGAAGGCGTCCGTCAGGGCAAGGTGATTGATCTTGAACTCGCCGAGGGTGCGACGGAATCGGACGTCACCGAGATGTGCGAAAAACTGTTGGCTAACACGGTCATCGAACGCTACGAGATCGAACTGGTCTGAACCGCTTGCAGGAGGGCTAGCCATGCGCGCAGCTGTCATCGTTTTCCCCGGTTCCAACTGTGATCGGGATCTTGCCGTTGCCTTTGAACAGGCCGGATTCCAGGTAGACATGGTCTGGCATAAAGATGCCGCTCTGCCCAAGGGCTTGGACATTGTCGGTGTCCCCGGCGGGTTTTCTTATGGAGACTACCTGCGCTGCGGAGCGATTGCCGCACAATCCCCGATCTGCAAGGCCGTGGTGGACCACACCGAACGGGGTGGGTATGCGGTTGGTATCTGTAACGGTTTTCAGATCCTGACCGAAACGGGCATTCTGCCCGGCGCTCTGCTGCGCAATGCGAACCTGAAATATATCTGTCGTACCGTAGGCCTGAAGGTCGCAACCAGCGACAGCGCCTTTACCCAAGGCTATAACGCTGGCGATGTGATCGGCATTCCGATTGCGCATCATGATGGAAACTATTTCGCGGATGAGGCTACATTGTCCGCGCTCAGGGATCACGACCGGATCGCATTCACCTATACCGAGAATCCGAACGGCTCGGTTGGCGACATTGCGGGCATTCTGTCTGAAAACCGCCGTGTTCTTGGTATGATGCCGCATCCCGAACGAGCGGCAGACGAAGGGCATGGTGGCACCGATGGAACGGCATTGTTTCGCGCATTGTCGGGCATTGTCGCACCTGCGTGACTTGAGCTTGCATCTTAGCCCGCGTAACTTTCGGGGATGAGTTCCGACACACGCTCTACCTGGTCTGCACTGTTCAAACCGCTCCGCGCTGCGCCTCTTGGCTGGCCTTTGCGCGCGGCTGTTCTGGTGCTTTTGCTGGCAACGGTTGCGACGATATGGATAACCAACAGTCTGCTGACGGATCGGTTTACTGAATCCACGCGAAACCGGGCCGAGCTGCGCCTTGCGCTGTATTCCGGAAACCTGCTGAGCGAGCTGCGCAGAAATGCGATTGTACCGCAGCTGCTGGCGCGGGATCCGACGCTGATCTCGGCGTTGCAATCCAGCGATTTTACACTGTCTACGCAGCGACTTATTTCTTTTGTCGAAGAGATAGGCGCCGCATCCTTGATGCTTTTGGATCGGGATGGCCGATCTGTTGCCGCAACTGATCGCAACCGGTTGGGCGAGACGCACAGAAACGCGCCGTATTTTGTAGATTCCATTCGGTCAAACTCGACCATCTTCACCGTGATTGAAAAGGAATCCGGTGGTTACAGCTTTATCTATTCGCGCCGGATGGAGGCCTCGTCGGACATCCTTGGTGTCATCGTTGTCGAGGTTGATCTGCAGAAATTCGAACGCGCCTGGGCAGGGATCTCCGATGCTGTTCTGGTCGCTGACAGTACGGGCACCATTATTCTGTCGACTGAACCGCAATGGCGCGGAGTAGAGGAGGGGGCCGCCATGCTGCGGCAGCCGCCGCAAAGTGCCATCCAGCGCGCTATCAGGGCCACGACCGATTGGACGGCTCTGCCCCCTGACGCCTATTTACAGGGCGAGGCGGTGATCCGCATGGAGACACGCATTCCATTCCGCGGCTGGACCATGACCTCGTTCACGACCTACGCCTCGATCCGTGAGAAGGTAAACAGCGTTCTTGCATTGGAAATCATGGGTTTTGCGATTCTGTTGGCGCTTGCCTTCTATGCGCTCAGCCGTAGGGCCACGTTCAGAATGGCCTTGTTCCAGCGCGAGTCGGCAGAGCTTCGCGCATTGAACGCAAGGCTACAGCGGGAAATCGCTGAGAGGGAACGGGTTGAAAAGACGCTGGAAGTAGCCGAGCAGACGCTGGCCCAAAGCTCGAAACTCGCGGCCCTGGGCGAGATGTCTGCGGCCGTCAGCCACGAGCTGAATCAACCTTTGGCTGCAATGAAGACCTATCTTGCCGGCGCGCGATTGCTGCTGCGGCGGAACCGCCCCGAAGAGGCGCTGGCCAGCTTTGGCCGCATCGACGGCCTGATTGAACGGATGGGCGCAATAACACGCCAGCTCAAGTCCTATGCCCGCAAGGGTGCGGATGCGTTTTCACCAGTTAACCTTAGCGAAGCGCTCGCTTCATCCCTCTCAATGATGGAGCCGCAACTGCGTCAGAGGCACGTCAAGATTACGCAGATACTACCGGAAGAAACCGTACTGGTCATGGGCGACCGCATGCGGATCGAACAGGTGATGGTGAACCTCTTGCGTAATGCCTTGGACGCCACCAAGTCTGTATCGGAACCGGATGTTGAAATCATACTGGCCGCGGGTGACCAGGCGGTGCTGACTGTACGCGATAATGGCTATGGGATTGAAGACATCGAAAACCTGTTTGAGCCGTTCTACACGACCAAACAACCCGGCGATGGAGTCGGTCTGGGGCTTGCCATCTCATCCGGTATCGTGAACGACCATGGGGGACGGCTGACCGCGCGCAACAGCCAGCACGGTGGCGCGGTGTTTGAGATGCAACTGCCGATACTTGGAAGCGATGGCCTTGAGGCCGCTGAATAACGAGGAATGAATATGGCACAGGCCATGAAAATCGCCATTGTTGATGACGAACAGGACATGCGCCAGTCGATCAGCCAATGGCTGGCACTGTCGGGTTATGACACTGAAACCTTTTCCAGTGCCGAGGATGCACTGAAAGTTCTGGGTCCGGATTATCCGGGTATCGTCATATCGGACATCAAGATGCCTGGTATGGACGGTATCCAGCTGTTGAAAAAGCTGATGGGCGCGGACAGCACCTTGCCGGTGATCATGATCACAGGCCACGGTGACGTGCCAATGGCGGTTGAGGCCATGCGCGTTGGCGCGTTTGATTTCCTGGAAAAGCCGTTTAACCCTGATCGGATGTCCGAACTGGCCAAACGTGCCAGCAACGCCCGCCGGTTGACGCTGGACAACCGGGCCCTGCGCCGCGAGCTGTCCGGTGGCACTCAGATCATGAACAAGCTTATCGGTGCCAGCCCCGTGATGGAGCGCCTGCGTGAGGATATTCTGGATCTGGGGCAGGCCGACGGTCATGTTCTGATCGACGGAGAGACCGGCACCGGCAAAACTCTGGTCGCACATGCGTTGCATGCCGTTGGCAGCCGCGCCGGCAAGAAATTTGTCCTGGTTTCCTGTGCCGCGCTTGAGGAAGAGGCGTTGGGGAAGCGTCTGTTCGGCCCGATGATGCCCGAAGACAGCCAACTGCCCGCGATTGAAGAAGCCCGGGGTGGAACCCTGGTTCTGGAGGATGTCGAGGCGCTCAGCGATACGCTTCAGGCGAAACTGCTGAGTGTCATGAACGATCAGGGCACGCCTGCTGAAACCCGCATCGTCGCCATTTCCAACCTTCAGGAAGCTGGGAAAACCAGCGAGGACGTTCTGCGCCCCGATCTTTTCTACCGGCTTGCAGCGTTGCGGATCACAATGCCGCCGCTGCGTCAGCGCGGCGAAGACATTCTGACCCTGTTCACACGGCTGAGCGAGCAATTCGCCGAAGAATACGGCTGCGATGCACCTCAGGTCAGTGCGCAAGAGGCGGCTCAGCTTTTGCAAGCGCCGTGGCCCGGAAACGTACGGCAGCTGATAAACATCGCGGAACGTGCCGTGCTGCAATCTCGTCGCGGATCGGGGACGATCGCGTCCCTGTTGATGTCTGATCACGAAGAAATGCAGCCCGTGATGACGACCGAAGGCAAGCCGCTCAAGGAATATGTCGAGGCATTCGAGCGGATGCTGATCGACAATACCATGCGGCGGCATAAGGGGTCGATTGCCTCGGTTATGGATGAACTATGCCTGCCGCGTCGGACATTGAATGAGAAGATGGCCAAATATGGCCTGCAACGTTCCGATTACCTGTGACGGGCTTGAGGCGATGCCTTTGTCGCCCTTTGGGTGATACCAAGTAATGTTTTTAGCTGGATAACGAGATCCCGACCGGTGGTCGGGGTCTTCAATGCAGTTTGCCCATTGTCTTTTCCACAGGACTGCTTTTATTGTAACCAGACGGGCCGGGCGGATTTGACGCCGAAAAGTCCCGATCTTTGAGATTCGCTGCAACGCCACTGGTGGAGACCAGGTCCCACACTGGCCAAGCAGACCGATTGTGCCCCTTAACGGGGTGATTGAACGCCTGAGCCCGCAGAAAAGCGGGCGAAAGGAATAATGGGCAGGCAGCGGTCGTTCGCGCCTGTCGGAGAAGAACCGCGATGACGCGCGCGCAACGACTGAGTGTACGGGCAGGGGGCCACAGTGCCAGACCCTGCAGCGCGCCGTCTGAAATCGCCCTGACAAGACACCACCCCAAAAGCACCTGTCCTCCTGGACGGGTTAGGACAACGCGTTTGGCGCGGTGCACCAAGGAAACATGGCTAAGAAAATGCTTATCGATGCCACCCACGCGGAAGAAACCCGCGTCGTGGTGGTTGATGGAAACAAGGTCGAGGAATTTGATTTTGAATCCGAAAACAAACGTCAGCTTGCTGGCAACATATATCTAGCAAAAGTTACACGGGTCGAACCCTCGCTGCAGGCAGCTTTTGTTGACTATGGCGGAAATCGCCACGGATTCCTGGCGTTCTCCGAAATTCATCCCGACTATTATCAGATTCCCGTCGCTGATCGCGAAGCTCTGATGGAAGAAGAGCGCGCCTATGCCGAGGCAATGCGTGCGCGTGATGAGGCTGAGGAAACCAAGCCCAAAAGACGCCGTTCGCGCTCGCGGGCCAAGGCCGCCGATATCAAATCGGATGATGCAGTGGAATCGGTCGAGGTCTCGTCCGAACCCACAGGCATGGAAACGATTGACCTGGATGAGAGCGATGAGGCCAATGATCCTTCTGTAGAAGAAGGAACATCTCCGGCCGATCATGTGGCAGAAACTCCGGTAGAAGAGCCGACGGACGAACCGGAGGCGGAAGAAGCAACCGCAGAGACTGAAGACGCGCCTGCGGAAGAAGTCGACCAATCAGATGCTAGCGCTGATCAAGTCGGCACGGACGAAGAGGCCGGGGCGCAGGAAAGCGCCGCGACTGAGACGGACGCGGATGACGCGACAAGCGCTGAAGCCAACGCCGAGGACGCCTCTGACGAGGTTGGCGACGACGAAGAAGAAAACACCCGTACGGACGCCACCGCAAAAGACGAGACTATTGAGTCGGTTGCCGACGAAGATGACAGCGAAGACATCCGTCCTCCGCGCAAACCGCGCGCGCGCCGGTACAAGATTCAAGAAGTCGTCAAAGTACGCCAGGTTCTGCTTGTGCAGGTCGTCAAGGAAGAGCGTGGCAACAAAGGAGCAGCTCTGACCACTTATTTGTCACTTGCTGGCCGATATTGTGTTTTGATGCCGAACACCGCGCGGGGCGGCGGCATCAGCCGAAAGATTACCAACGCGCCTGATCGCAAAAAGCTTAAGGAAATTGCGGCTGAGATTGACGTCCCGACAGGGGCGGGTCTTATCATTCGGACCGCCGGGGCGAAACGCACCAAATCCGAAATCAAGCGCGATTACGAATATCTGCAACGTATGTGGGAGCAGATCCGCGAGCTGACGTTGAAATCCATCGCGCCTGCGAAGATCTATGAAGAAGGCGACCTGATCAAACGGTCGATCCGTGATCTCTATAATCGTGACATCGACGAGGTACTTGTCGAAGGCGAGGGCGGATATCGCATCGCCAAGGACTTCATGAAAATGATCATGCCGTCGCACGCCAAGAATGTGCAGCGGTACGAAGACGCGCTGCCATTGTTCGCGCGCTATCAGGTGGAAAGCTATCTGGCGGGGATGTTCAACCCGACGGTACAGCTGAGATCGGGTGGCTATATCGTGATCGGCGTAACCGAAGCGCTTGTCGCGGTCGATGTGAACTCGGGTCGGGCAACCAAAGAAGGTTCGATCGAGGAAACGGCACTGAAGACCAACCTTGAGGCCGCCGAAGAGGTGGCTCGCCAGTTGCGCCTGCGTGATCTGGCCGGTCTGATCGTCATCGACTTTATCGATATGGACGAGCGGAAGAACAACGCCGCTGTCGAAAAACGCCTGAAAGAAAAGCTGAAAACAGATCGTGCGCGCATCCAGGTTGGTCGTATATCTGGTTTTGGTCTGATGGAAATGAGCCGACAGCGCCTGCGTCCCGGTATGTTGGAGGCAACGACACAGCCTTGTCCGGCATGCCATGGCACCGGCCTGATCCGTTCGGATGACAACATGGCGCTGAGCATTCTGCGCCAGATCGAGGAAGAAGGCACGCGCCGTCGCTCACGCGAGGTGCTGGTGCGCTGCCCGGTCAGCATCGCCAACTTCCTGATGAACCAAAAGCGCGAGCATATCGCACAGATTGAAGCGCGCTATGGTCTGTCGGTTCGCATCGAAGGGGATGTGCATCTGGTAAGCCCTGATTTCTCGATGGAGAAGTTCAAGACCGCCAGCCGGATTGTTCCAGAAGCCAGTGCGCCGGTTGTATCGGTTGATGCCACGCTGATGGAAATGGTCGACGCCTCTGAAGAAGAGACCGTCGAAGAAGAAACGCCGCAGGCTGAAGATGAAACCAAACCCAAGCGCAAGCGCCGTCGGCGTCGTCGCAAGAAGGGCAATGGTGGTGCCGAGGGGCAGGATTCTAACGGGCAGGAGGCTGATGAAGATACAGCTGAAGCGTCCGAGGAAGCTGTGGAAGAACCTGCAACAGATACCGTAGTAGCGGTGGAAGAGGCGCAGGAAGAAGCGCCTGCCAAGCCTAAACGCCGCCGGGCTCCGCGTCGCAAGAAGAAGGACGCCGGAGATGCCGAGACGATAACCGAACAGGTCGTCAAAGCTGAACCAGAGGCCAAGGTCGAATCTGAAACGGAAGCTCCGGCAGAAATCGAAACTGTCGAAGCCGAAGCAGCACCGAAACAGGAAACGGTTTCGGAAACTGCCGTGCCGACAGAAGAAACGCCGGAAGCGGCAGAGCCTGTTCAAGAGGTTGTTGCGGTTGAAGCCACTGAGGAACCAGCAGTAGAAGTCACAGAGCCTGTGCTGGAAGTGGTTGCGGATGAACCGGAAACGCCATCGGAGCCTGCCAAGCCAAAACGGCGCGGTTGGTGGTCGTTGGGCCAGTAACTTGAAAAGGCGGGCCTCAGAGCCCGCCTTTTTCTTTGATAGGCCTCAAACGGACTTCTGGATGGTGTAGACCTGATGCCCGTCAGATTCTTCCTGTGACAGCAATCGATGTCCACTTTCCATGCAGAAATGTGGAACATCAATGACTGCAGCGGGATCATCCGCTAGCACTTTCAAGACCGCTCCCGCGGGCATTGACTTGAGCCGTTTACGGGCCTTCAGGACGGGCAGAGGGCACAGCAGCCCCAACGCGTCCAGTGTCTCGGTTTGGTTTGACATGTACCTGAGATATTTCCACTTTCAGACGGTGTCCAGCGTGCAACCACGAGGATGTGACCGAATGGCCCCGTGACGCGGGCGACTTCATGACATATGTGCTGAAACATGTTCGGAATTGATATCATTGACGCAGGGCTGTTGCCCGCCATGTTCATCGCATTGCTCGGTGGGTTGATCAGCTTTTTATCGCCCTGCGTGCTACCGATTGTGCCGCCCTATCTCGCCTATATGAGTGGCGTCACGATCAACGAGATGCAGGATGAGGCCCGTGCACGCAGAAAGGCGACACTTTCGGCGCTGTTCTTTGTTATGGGGCTGTCCACGGTGTTTCTGTTGCTTGGCTTCACAGCCTCTGCGTTTGGGGCGTTCGTGCTGCAGAACCAGGTGCTGTTCGCCAAGATCTCGGGCGCGGTTGTCATAGTCTTTGGCCTGCATTTCCTGAACGTTTTCCGCATCCCATTCCTTGACCGTGAGGCCCGGATCGAAGCCGGCGACAGCGGCGGGTCTGTCTTTGGGGCCTATATTCTGGGTCTGGCCTTCGCCTTTGGCTGGACACCCTGTATCGGCCCGCAACTGGGTGCGATCCTGTCGCTGGCTGCCTCCGAGGCATCCGTCGCACGTGGGACATTGTTGTTGGGCGTCTATGCAGCGGGTCTTGGCATACCTTTCCTGCTCGCCGCGATGTTCCTGAACCGATCCATGTCGGTGATGAACCGAATAAAGCCCCATATGGCACTGATCGAGAGGATCATGGGTGGACTGTTGCTGTTTGTTGGTATCATGCTGATCACCGGCCTGTTCACTGAGTTCAGCTGGTGGCTGTTGGAAGCCTTCCCCGCGCTGGCAAACTTTGGGTAACCCTCTTATCTGACTTACTTTGGCTGTAATGCTGCGCTAACCTGCGTCGCAGAAGGTAAGACCATGAGCAGTCAGACAAATCAGCCTCGGGTGAAACGGCGTAGGGTATTCTATATTCCCGGATATGACCCGATCCCCCCACGGCGCTATCGCGAGCTTTACCGCAGTGAAAGCGCAAGACAGGCGGCTATTTCAGGGTATGAAATCTCGGTCTCGCCCAAAACCGGAGAGGGCTTGTATGGATGGCACGTCCATTCGGTTCAGGACGGGGCTGAAGTTCACACAGATGTCGAGGTGCTGGTCTGGTCCGACATCGTACGCTCCAGCATGTCGAACTCGATTGCGGCCACCTATCTGCAGATGCTGCGTACGGCATGGATCTATATCTCGACGGGCGTGTTATGGCGCCTGATGCGATTGCGCAAAGGTCCGGTGATAGCCGCGCTTTACCCGATCGTGATGCTGATCGCACAGCTTTTGGTCGCAATGGCTGTGGTCATCGGATTGACGGTTCTGCTTGCGCCGGTCCTGTCTTTGGTGGCGTTGGTTCTGTCTATTGGTGTTGCCTATGTGCTGATGCTGTGGTTCCGGAAAATCGACAACAGGCTGTTCGTCTATTACCTGATGCACGATTACGCCTATTCAGCGGCTTCAGGCGGTAAAACACCTCCTGAATTGGCCGGACGCCTATCGGAGTTCACAAATGCGATTGCCGCAGCTCTTACCGATGAGACGGATGAGGTTCTGATCGTCGGCCACAGTTCCGGCGCTCATCTGGGTGTCACGGTTCTGGCCGATCTGATCCGATCCGGACGGGTGGGCACAGACGGGCCTGAGCTGTCCTTTCTGACATTGGGGCAGGTGGTTCCCATGGTCTCGTTCCTGCCCAACGCATATGATCTGCGCGCGGACCTGAGGTTTCTTTCGAAACGCGAAGACTTGGCTTGGGTCGACATTTCTGCACCCGGGGACGGCTGCGCATTCGCTCTGTGTGATCCTGTCGCTGTAAGCGGGGTCGCGGATGCCGATCAGCGCTGGCCTTTGGTGCTATCTGCTGCGTTTACGCAAACGCTGTCAGCAGAACGGTGGCGCGCCCTGAGGTGGCGGTTTTTCAGACTGCATTTCCAATATCTCTGCGCCTTTGATCACCCGGACAGGTATGATTATTTCCGCGTGACTGCCGGGTCTCTGTCGCTTGGGCATCGGTTCGCAGGGCGTAAACCCTCGGGATCACGGATTGTGCGATCTGTATCCAAGTATGTTTCGGTGCAAGCATGACCCCGCCAAAGCCCACATCGCGGCCAGACAGGGTTTCGCTGTGGCGCTATTTCAGGTTGTTTCGCAAGGACATCCTCTCGGCACAGCCGCAGCGATTGTACCGCGCATGGATGGCCGAGTTTAAGACGCCGTTCTTTCGATCATATCTGACGAACCAACCAGAACTTGTTGAAACCGTTCTGAAAAAACGCCCCGATGATTTTCCGAAATCAGACCGTATTGGCGAGGGTCTGCGGCCGTTGCTGGGGAATTCGGTCTTTCTGACCAATGGTGAAAACTGGAAACGCCAGCGCCGGGTTATCGACCCGGCGTTTGAGGGCGGGCGCCTGAAAGATACCTATCCGGCCATGGTCCAGGCGGCAGAGGCCTGCGTCGCGCGTCTGCGCGGGCAGGCCGGTTCTGTCATCGAGTGCGAAGAGGTCACCAGTCACGTCGCCGCGGATGTGATCTTTCGAACGCTTTTTTCTGTACCGATTGAAGACCGCGTTGCGTCTCAGGTTTTTGAGAAATTCCGAACCTATCAAAGAGAGCAACCGCTGTTGAACTTGGCGGCGTTTCTGCCTCTGCCCAAATGGATGCCGCGGCTACATTCCAGAAAAACTCGCAAGACCGCGCGTGAAATCAGGATGCTGATCACCGAAATGACCGCTCAACGCGCGAGGATGATTGAGGCCGGGCAGGCGCCGCATGATCTGGCGACAAAGATCATGACAACGGCTGATCCCAAGACCGGCAAGTGTTTTGACACGCAGGAGATGGCTGATCAGGTGGCGATCTTCTTTCTGGCAGGCCACGAGACCAGCGCTTCTGCGTTGGCTTGGGCATTGTACCTTTTGGCGACCCACCCGGATTGGCAGGACAAGCTGGCGGCCGAGGCGCAAGGGCTGGACCTATCCGATTTTACCTCCGTATCGCTGCTGAAGCTCAGCCGCGATGTGTTTCGGGAAACGCTGCGCCTGTACCCTCCGGTCCCGATGATGGTGCGAGAGGCCACATGCCGCGAATACTTCAGGGGCCGGGCTATTAAACCGGGCTCGCAGATAGTCATCAGCCCATGGCACCTGCATCGGCACGAACGTCTGTGGGCAGACCCCGACGGGTTCGACCCGTCCCGCTGGGCCAAGGGCAATGAGGAAAGTTGTCCCAGAGAGGCATTCATCCCATTCTCGGCCGGGTCGCGCATTTGCATCGGTGCCGGTTTTGCAATGGTCGAAGGTCCCTTATTGCTGTCGTCACTACTGCGGAAGTTCAGGTTCGAAATCTCGGACACGCCAGAGCCGGTTCCGGTGGCTCATCTGACCGTCAGATCCAAAGATGGAATTTGGTTGCGCCTGGTTGAGCGCTAACAAACTACCATCGGCATGCTCCATGCTGTATGCGGTTGAAAAACGCGGAATCATTTCGAACGGGAAAGTCATATGTCCAAAACACAACAGCGCGAGCAGATGTCCAACGGTGCCGGTTTTATTGCTGCTCTGGACCAAAGTGGCGGCTCGACCCCAAAGGCGCTGGCGCTTTATGGGGTAGACGCGTCAGAATACGGCTCGGACGCAGAGATGTTCGGCGAAATCCAGAAGATGCGCGCGCGTATCATTCTGGCGGATGGCTTCACAAACGACAAAGTCATCGGCGCGATCCTGTTCGAACGCACGCTCGGCGAAGAGATTGATGGCCGTAAAGTCGCTGATTTCCTTTGGAACGTAAAAGGCATCGTTCCGTTTCTGAAAATCGACAAGGGCCTCGAGGATGAGGCAGACGGCGTTCAGGTCATGAAACCGATCCCCGGTCTGGCCGACACTTTGGCAAAGGCCGAGGGCGTTTTCGGTACCAAGGAACGTTCTGTGATCCATGAGGCCAACGCGAAAGGCATCGCAAACGTTGTGGCGCAACAGTTCGACGTGGCGCGTGAAGTTGTTGCCGCCGGTATGGTCCCGATTGTCGAGCCTGAGGTGAACATCAACTCGGCCACCAAAGCCGAGGCCGAAGCCATTCTGAAAGCGGAAATCCTGCAGAATCTGGATCAGTTGGATGATGGGCAGGATGTCATGCTTAAGCTGACCATCCCCAATCAGGCTAATCTGTATGACGATCTGGCTGACCACCCCAGAGTCCTGCGGGTCGTGGCCCTGTCGGGCGGATATTCGACCGAGCAAGCCTGCGATCTGCTGGCGCAGAATGGCAAGATGATCGCGTCATTCTCGCGTGCGCTGACCGAAGGGCTGTCGAAAAAGCAGTCAGATGCCGAGTTCAATACGGCTCTGGGCAGCAATATCGATAAGATTTTTGGCGCTTCGGCCTAAGCAACACTATTCCGGCTTAATGAAATCGCGGCGCATCTGCGCCGCTTTTTCACGCATGGAACATCCGATCGCATGATCGTTAACCAAGCCCATGGCCTGCATGAAGGCAAAAACCGTGGTCGGGCCCACAAATTTCCAGCCGCGCTTTTTCAGGTCTTTGGACATGGCGATGGATTCAGCCGAAGTTGAGGCCGTTTGTGGCGCTGGAGGCGAGCTGGCCTCGTAACGCCAGACATAGGCCGCAATCGAGCCCTGAGCCGCCACCAGTTCTTGCGCGCGCCGGGCATTGTTGATGACAGCTTCGATCTTTCCGCGATGCCTGACGATGCCTGCATCCAGCAAAAGGCGGGTGACATCGGACTCATCGAATTTCGCGATTGCATTGTAATCAAACCGTTTAAACGCATTCCGAAAGTTCTCGCGTTTGGACAGAATAGTCCGCCAGCTCAGGCCGGATTGAAAGCTTTCAAGGCACAGCTTCTCAAACAAACGCTGATCGTCGCTGACCGGATAGCCCCATTCATTGTCGTGATAGTCGAAAAACTCTGGCGCAGACTGACACCATGCACAACGCGGTTGACCGTCTGGGCCGGTAACTGTTTCGCTCATCACTAAGTTCCCTTTTTGTTCTGGTATGAGCATAGGCATTTTCCAGAGGCCAAATCAAGAACGGAAAGTCAGCCGCGATACCAGTTCAGAATATAAACGCGTATTGCCGAAGCCAATCCGACCTCAGGGTCACGGTTAAAATCAATTTCCGCAGCTAAGGCATTGATTGCCATATCCTTATCAGCTGCAATGGCACGAAAGGCTTTCCAAAACTCGTCCTCAAGAGATACCGAGGTTCGATGGCCCTTAAGCGTCAATGAGCGTTTGATGGGACGTCCGCTCATTTGTCGATCTCATGTCCGTCCAGATCGCGCCGCGACTTATCCAGATGCTTTTTGCTGGCGTCTTTCTCGGCTTTGTTGCGCCCGAATGACACGGCGTTTTGGTCCGCGCGGGCCTTTTTCTCGGCCCGCGCCTTGTCTTTTCTGTACCGGTTCAGATTGACCGGCTTTGCCATCAGTCCTTGGGTCCAATCATTTGTTCGGGGCGCACAACCGCGTCAAAGGTTTCGGCGTCGACAAAGCCAAGCGCGATGGCCTCTTCCTTAAGGGTGGTGCCGTTTTTATGCGCGGTCTTGGCAACAGTCGTTGCGTTGTCGTACCCAATGGTTGGCGCCAGCGCGGTGACCAGCATCAGCGATTCCTTCATCAGTTTTTCGATGCGTGGTTCGTTGGCCTGAATGCCTAGCAACATCCGCTCGGTAAAGCTGTCTGTGGCATCACCAAGCAACTGGATCGACTGCAAAAGATTGTAGGACATCATAGGGTTATAGACGTTCAGTTCGAAATGCCCCTGGCTGCCGGCGAATTTTATGGCGGCATCGTTGCCCATGACGTGTGCTGCGACCTGTGTCAGTGCTTCGGCTTGTGTTGGGTTTACCTTGCCTGGCATGATGGACGATCCGGGCTCATTCTCAGGCAGGATCAATTCGCCCAGACCGGAACGCGGTCCAGATCCCAAAAGTCTGATATCATTTGCAATTTTATAACAGCTGCCAGCAATGGTCGCCAAAGCACCCGATAGGAAAACCATCGCATCATGGGCGGCGAGCGCCTCGAACTTATTCGGAGCGGTAACAAAGGGCAGGCCGGTGATATCTGCCATATTCGCAGCGACCGCTTCGCTCCACCCGGATTGAGTGTTTAGGCCAGTACCAACAGCAGTTCCGCCCTGGGCAAGCTCGTAAATTCCAGGCATCGCGGCGTTGACCCGTGCGATACCCTGACGAATTTGATGGGCGTAGCCGCCAAATTCCTGACCCAGTGTCAGCGGCGTGGCATCCTGCGTATGGGTCCGGCCGATCTTGATGATGTCTTTGAATTCTTCGGCCTTCTGCTCCAGCCCCGAGGCCAGCTTTTCCAGACCCGGCAGCAGAACGTCCCGAACGCTCATACCTGTGGCGATATGCATGGCTGTCGGGAACGTGTCGTTCGAGGACTGGCCCATGTTGCAATGATCGTTCGGATGAACCGGGTCTTTTGTGCCGATTGTACCACCCAGGATTTCGATAGCCCGGTTCGCAATAACCTCGTTAGAGTTCATGTTCGACTGGGTGCCGGATCCGGTTTGCCAAACGACCAGCGGAAAGTTGTCGTCAAACTTGCCTTCGAAAACCTCACCAGCGGCCTGAATGACCGCATCCGCAATCCGCGCGTCCAGTTTTCCGGTGGATTTGTTCCGCATGGCGCAGGCTTTTTTGATCACACCCAATGCCCGCACGATGGCCACAGGCTGTTTTTCCCATCCGATCGGGAAGTTCATAATCGAACGCTGGGTCTGTGCACCCCAATATTTGTCTGCGGGAACTTCCAACGGGCCAAAGCTGTCGGATTCGGTGCGGGTTTGAGACATCGGTCACTCCGTCATGTATACCATTGCATGCCAATTACAGTCAGCAGCGTCGCGGTGCAATCGGCCAGTTGCGCGCACCATAAACTTATGCCTGACAAAGGTATAGGCGCAGAGCTGCGTCATTTTTCTCGTCGCAATCGCCATCACCGCCATTGTACGCGCCGGTGGGTGAGCTACTATAGAGTCAGAGCACGCCGGAGGCCGCAATGCGTCTGAATCACCCGACCACTTGCCTGAAATTCATTATCTATTCTTTTGCCACCGTTCTGTGGGCCTCCTTGGCGGTAAATCCGCTTCATGCGGCAGATATTGAGCCCTTTGTTGGCAGCTACGTTGGGTCTGCCAATGTTGTCGATGCAAACGGGACCGAAACACCTCGTGATATGAGTGTGTCAATCCAGGAATTGAAGAACGGGTTCAATGTTAGTTGGAAGACGACAACTTACAAACTGAATGGCCGCGTCAAGGAACAGGCGTTCTCGATTGATTTTCAGACCTCGGACAGATCGGACATCTTTTCCGCGGCCATGAAGCGCAATGTATTCGGCCATGAAGTTCCGCTTGACCCGATGCAGGGGGAACCGTTCGTCTGGGGCCGGATTGAGGGTCAAACTCTGACCGTGTTTTCGTTGTTCATTGCAGAAAATGGCGGCTATGAGCTGCAGCAATATGACAGAACGCTGGCAGAAGGCGGTCTGAACCTGTCATTTTCCCGTTTCCGCAACGGTACCAAATCACGTTCCGTAGAGACGTTCCTGACGAAAGAGTAAGCCCCGCAAACCGCGAGGCTTTCCAGCGCATATACTATTTTCTGAAGCTGTCCAGCGACACGACATCAGCGTCATGCTGTTGCGGTTCTTCTTCGACCTCGATTATCTCATCGTCCATCGGATCAAAGTCATCCTCTTCATCCGGGCTTTCAAAACGCAGGCCAAATTCCACAGAGGGGTCGACGAATGTTTTGATCGAGGCATAGGGGATGTACAATGGTTCCGGCGCGTCGCCAAAGTTGAGCGTGATGGCAAATCCGCTTTCGCCGACCTCAAGATTTTCGAACCAATGCTGCATCACAACAGTCATCTCTTCCGGATAACGATCATGCAGCCAGTCGGCAATTTCCACGCCGTCACACCTGGTGTCAAACGTAATGAAAAAGTGGTGCGCACCCGGCAGGCCAGTTTCTGAAACGCTGGTCAGAACCGTCTTGATCAGCCCGCGCATGGCGGTGTGCATCAGGTTCCCATAGTCGATGTCTTGCGACATGTGTCATCCTCAAAAGTGGCTTCCCTCAGCATAAGGGATTCCTTTGGAAACGAAAGGCCGGTTACACGCTGACTGTTCAGAGAAAAAACAGGCCGGTGCCAGCAGCTAACATAACCATTAGCGTAAGCGCCATGCCGAATTTAAGTTTAAAAATCAACGCTCCGGCGAAGACAGTCAGCACAGCGGCTTTCACATCCAATGAGGTCAATTCAGGCCAGGGCAGGCTGATTGGTCCAAAGGTTTTATTTGGCAGTTCTGAAAACAGCACATTCAGGGCAAACCACACGGATAGGTTGAGAATCACCCCAACTACAGCAGAGGTAATACCTTGCAGGGCCGCCGATAACCGGGGCCGCGCAGCGATGTGGTCAAGATAGGGGGCTGTGAGGAATATCCACAGAAAGCAGGGAACGAATGTTGCCCAAAGTGCAACGATACCTGCGGCGATGGCCAGCATCGATCCGCCCGAGATCTGACCGGTCAGCATAGCGACAAATTGTGTTACCAAAATCAAAGGCCCCGGTGTCGTTTCCGCCAGACCAAGCGCGTCGATCATCTGATCTGTGGATATCCAGTTATATTGATCTACAACGGTCTGCGTCATGTAAGCTAGAACAGCGTAGGCTCCGCCAAATGTCACAACTGCGAGGCGGGCAAAGAACCAGCCAAGATCGCTGAGAAGTTTCTGACCAGAAAGACTTAACAGCCACAACGGGCCAAGCCACAGAACCAACCAGATCGACGCGTTCCGCAGCACTTCGCTTAGGCGCGGGGTGGGAGTGTCGACCGGTCGGGCGGCGACGCCGTTGAAGCTCAGATACCCCCAAAGGGCTGCCGCCGCGATGATCGCGGGGAAGGGGAGGTCGAACAGAAAGATTGCCAGAAACGCGAGGCCCGAGATCGCACGATGTGAGACGTCCGACAGCGCTTTGCGGGACAGGTTTCGCAGGGCCTGTAGCACGATGATGATCACCGTAGCTTTCACGCCCAGAAACGCGGCCTGCACCAGAGGAAGCGCGCCATAGGCCGCGTATAGTGCCACCAATGCTGAGATAATGATCGCACCGGGCAGAACAAACAGGCTGCCTGCGATCATACCGCCCGAGACGCCGCGCAGACGCCAGCCGGAATAGGTTGCAAGCTGCATCGCCTCGGGGCCGGGCAGCAACATGCACAGCGACAGCGCCCGAAGATAGGTTTCCTCATCCAGCCAGGGGCGCTTTTCGACGAGTTCCTGATGCATCAATGAAATCTGAGCTGCGGGTCCGCCGAAGGACAGCAATCCAATGCGGCCGAACACTTGGATGAGTTCAGGGAATGTTGGTGTGGTCATTTTTCGACTGCCGGCCAATCGTGTTTCTCGTCAAACCCGTCGCGGGCCCAGAGATACAAGGCATCGTACAGATGCATCCCGGCCTCGATGGCCTGATGGTCGTCTTTATATAGGCGCGATAGCCCCACCGAGACCGCAAGAAGCCCGGCTGCTTCGGGCGCCAGATCATGCCTGTTCGTATCCGCGGCCCGAACAACTGTCGCAAGCCTGTTCATTGCGGGCGTAGCAAGCTGGAAATCTTTTACCAAAGCATCAAATGTGCAGTTATCCCCACGATGGCTCCAGCGGACGCCCTCAACATCGAACGGGGTGGCGTTAAAGACTTCGGATACCTTTGCCACTTCGGATGGGGCAACAAACAGAAAACGTGCGTTGGGGTCGATGAAACGGCGGATCAACCAGGGGCAGGCGATGCGATCAATCTTGGGCCGATGGCGCGTGACCCAGAGCGACGGGGTAGCCGGTATTTCAGCAAATGGAATGCGTGGTGCATCGGGCGTGTCGCGCCATGCGTATATGCCGCCTTCCAAATACTCAGCGGCAATGCCTTCGCTCCTCAGCCAGGAAACAACGGCCTGACTCAGTTTTTTGCCCTTTTGGCAGATGATGATGCAGGGGCGGTTAGCGATGAGCCCCTTCAACCCATCCAGATCCTGCGCCGGGTGACGAACCGAGCCCGGTATCAGATAGGGGTCCTGTTCAAAATCGGCATCGGTGCAGATATCCACCAGAACCGGCGCCCGAGGCGTTCCGATCAGACGTAACAGTTGTTTCGGTGTGATTGCATTAGGCGCAGGCATGGCATGTCTCCTGTGATCGACGGATACATGCGAAACTTGGGCTGTCGCCTCACGGGGCGTTCGCAATCTTACCCCATAGGCTTTGCTACCGCGACAGGCCGGTCGGGGTCAAGATTGCGAGCTCATTTCCTAGGCCCAGTCCAGCCGTTGACCAGTCATGCATACGGGCAGGGTGTCCTTGGGAAACTGACCAAGCTGTTCAAATAAGGAAATGAAGTCAAACTGGTTATACGCCTCGACAATACGACCTTCTTTAATGCGGCCAATCATACTGCCAGAGGCCTGCAGTGGTGCGCCGTTATCGGCGCGTGTTGTGCTGACCTGCAATATCGCCGATACCCAATCGCCATTTTCGATGATTTTGGGCAGCTCAACATGGATATCGCCCAGAATGTGGCGAAACGCCATGACCAGATCCCGAAAATCATCGGCCCCCACCTGCATTTCCGGAATCAGTCCTTCGGCTGTCGTTTCCGGCGCGAAATACCGATCAATCGCATCGGTATTTCCGTTTTCCCAAACCTCTGAATACCATTCTCTGAGTATATCTGCGTGTGACATCCCAGCTCTCCTTTTCCTCACGGGCCGAGCATGACGCGAATGAGTGAACAAACTCTGAACGTGAACACAGACAGGGTTAAACAGCAGACATTTAAGGGAAAATGCAGGTTTCTGTTGCCAGGTACCTGCGAACCCCGCCTTACGCTGCTAGGCGCAAGGGCTTAAGTTTCGGTCTTGCTACTGCTTACGCAGCAACTGCAACCGGAGCACGATTGTCATTTGCAATTGTACTGTTTGGGCCGGTACGGTGGCACCCCGCCGAGACAAAGCTAACCCCTTTAGACGTTCGTCGATCCTATTTCGGCCCCGCGATCCTCAAATGAAGGATGTTGGTGGAGCCGCCGGGTACCGCCCCCGGGTCCGATCCGCTTATTACGAGCGCGTTTATGTCCATAGTCCCGAAGGACATCCCCTATATAGGTGAGCCACAAGGGGAAAGCAAACCCCATACTTCAACGAAAAGACGGATTATATAATAACGCCTTAGCTTGGTCGGTTAATGTTTGCCAGGATCAGCCACAGCGCCAATATCAGCTCGATTCCCCCAAATGTCATCGCTTTGATCAAAGGGGGGTGATCCAGAATGACGGAAACAAACCGGCCCAGGGCTGCGCCGGCATAAACAACGCCCAACATAGCATAGGCCATGGGAGTGTTCAGCCAAATGACCGCAATTCCGGTGACAACAAAAAGCCCACCGACCGAGGCGCGCAATTCGCTTAACCCCATGGTGCTGTTCGTCGGCGCCAGGTCCAGCGAGGCCGCGGTCCAAGCGGGTGCTAGAAACCCAAAGAGGCCGAAACCGATTGTCAGAACCGCCGCGGCAATATTCAAAATCGACGTCATTGTACCCTCATTCGGTTGGTTTGCGCCGCTGTTTGGCGACGTCCAGGGCAAGCTTACGGGTATAAGCTTCGAGATCCACCAGTGCTGAATCTACCGCAGCAGCGTCCCGCCGATCCAAAGCATCGGCAATCTGGTTGTGCAGCACGATGATCTCTTCTCGGGACCGCGCCGTAAACGTGATCATGTTCATCAAAGGCTGCATCGCCTCGACGGCGCCGGCCAGTTGATAGGACAACACCGGATTGCCGGCCCCATCGACCAATGCCCGGTGAAAGGTCACATCCGAGGCGCAAAAGGCTTCGTCTGTCAGCCCGGGTTGAGCCTGCCGAAATATCTCGGCACGCATCGTCGCCAGATGATCCGCCGTCCTGCGTTCGGCTGACAAAGTAGCGCAGGCGCGTTCCAGCGAATACCGAGCCTCGCAAGCCGTTTCAAAACTGACCGCATTCATGGACAGCAGCAACGTGGATGTGGTGATCTGTTGGGAATACGCATCCTGATAGCTCAGCCGGTTGACAAATGCGCCACCGGTCGCGCCACGTTGGGTGCGGATCAGGGACTGTGCCGCAAGGCGTTTAAGGGCCTCACGCACGGTTGGTCGGGACACCTGAAACTGGTCGGACAGCTCCGCCTCAGAAGGCAGGCGTTCATCTACAATCAACCGACCCGATATGATCGCATCGCGGATTGATTGGGCGATCTGAACCGAAAGATCAGCAGGTTTCTTGGGGTCGATTTTCATTTTGAGCAGGGCCGCAGGCAAAATTTCATTTGTCTGACATTTAAAAGTCTGACATTTGAATTGCAAGGACTGAGTCGGGAGGGACAAGTGAGTCGCGCAGTTCTACGTAATGGGTTTTGGCTGGGATTCTACGCTCTGATCCTGTGGGCGTGGTGGATGATGTTCGTGATGAACCGCGCCATGGATCTGGATTGGATCGGCCGTCCCGGAGCGATGGGGCAGGCGATGCGCGCCATGGACCCCAGGATGGACATGTATATGCCCATGGCAGAGTTCGGCCCGCTGTTTTGGATGTGGGCCATCATGATGGCCGCAATGATGTTGCCGACCATTATTCCAACTCTGCGCAGCTACGACGATCTAATCCGCAGTGCAAATGGCACACGCTCCGGCTGGATTGGTGTCTTGATTGGCTACTTCGTGGTCTGGGTCGGGTTTGCCGCGCTCATTACCGGGGTGCAACTGGTTCTGCTGTTTGGCGGCGTTGTCGACATGCTGGGCATTGCGAAATCCGGGCTTGTTGCGGGCGGGTTGATGATCGCCGTCGGCGCCTTTCAGTTCACCCGCGCCAAAGAGCTGTGCCATGGGGTCTGCCATGCGCCAATGACCTATTTCCTTGGCCACTGGAAAACCGGGTTTTCAGGCGGTTTTCGCATGGGGCTGGGCCTTGGCGCGTTCTGCGTCGGATGCTGCTGGGGCTTTATGGCGCTCGGCTTTGTGGGTGGCGTCATGAGCCTGCTGTGGATGGGTCTGGCGACCTTTTTTATGGTTCTCGAAAAACTACCCCAGATCGGTCACGTGATTACACGACCGCTGGGATTTGCTCTTATCGCGGGCGGCTGTGCCTTGCTCGTGTACCCCTTTATCTATGGAGGATAAGCTATTGGCTAAGAACAAAAAACCAGAGGCAGATCGCCTGCCGATCAGCCAACGCATCGACAGCCGCATGCCCAACCCCAAGCGGCGTGAGATGAGCCCGACGAATTGGGCGATCAAGGGAGAGCTGATCCTTAACTGCTCGTGCGATCTGTTCTGCCCCTGTGTCGTATCGCTTGGCGCGCATCCTCCGACCGAGGGTCATTGTCATGCCTGGATGGGGATTGTCATCGATGAGGGCCATTACGAGGGCGAAGATCTGTCGGGCCTCAATGTTGGCCTTCTGGTCGATATTCCGGGTCGCATGGGTGAGGGGCAGTGGAAAGTTGCCGCCTATGTCGACGAACGGGCCAGCGGTAAGGCCTATAACGGGTTGCTCCAGATATTCAGCGGTCAGGCCGGGGGCACGACCGGCTTGTTTACCATGCTGGTCAGCGAAATTATCGGGGCCGAACGTGCCCCGGTTCAGATCGAACGCGACGGGACCAAGCGCCGCATCATGATTGGTCGGAAAATCCAGGGCGAAATCGAGATGTTGGCGGGCAAAGACCCCGAGCATCCGGTGATGGTCTCAAACTCGAAATACTGGATGGGACCGGACATTATCGTGGCGCGCGGCACCAAATCCAAGGTCCGCGATTACGGTCGGGTCTGGGATTTCGGTGGAAAATCCGCAGAAATTTGTCCAATCGACTGGCAGGGGCCGAAATAATACAAAATCACAAAGGATTACGTGCAATACGTGATCCAAATTTTCAATCGCCAGACACGCCATCGCGGCCTGTTGCACCAGATGCTGACGGGACCGCAGGCTTCGAATTGTGATCTGGCATTATGCCCGAGGAGGCTTGAGTGGCCAATATTTCCTTCTCTCGCCGGTTGCGGCGCACACCTTTTTCTGAAGGGGTCGAAGCCGCAGGCGTAAAGGCATTCACGGTTTATAACCGGATGCTATTGCCAACTGTATTCGACAGCGTCGAGGCTGATTACCGGCACTTAAAAAAGCATGTGCAGGTCTGGGATGTCTCGTGTGAGCGACAGGTCGAACTCAGAGGTCCCGACGCGGCACGCCTTATGCAAATGCTGACGCCACGCGATTTGAGAGGCATGTTGCCCGGCCAATGCTATTACGTCCCTATCGTTGATGAGACCGGTGGAATGTTGAATGATCCGGTTGCGGTGAAACTGTCCGAGGACCGCTGGTGGATCTCCATCGCGGATAGCGATTTGTTGTTATGGGTCAAAGGAATCGCGAACGGCTATCGGCTGGATGTTCTGGTGGATGAGCCAGACGTCTCACCCTTGGCGGTACAGGGGCCCATGGCGGATGAACTGATGTCTCGCGTATTTGGCGAGCGCGTCAAAGACATTCGGTTTTTCAAGTTCGACATGTTCGAGTTTGCGGGCCGCGATCTGGCCATCGCCAGGTCGGGGTATTCAAAGCAGGGCGGGTTCGAGATTTATGTCGAGGGCAGCGATATCGGAATGACGCTGTGGAATGCGCTGTTTTCGGCAGGCGAGGATTTGAACATACGCGCAGGTTGTCCCAACCTGATCGAACGCATTGAGGCTGGGTTGCTGTCCTACGGAAACGATATGACCGACGACAACACCCCACATGAATGTGGCCTGGGCAAGTTCTGTAACACACACACGGCGATTGGGTGCATTGGCCGGGACGCGTTGTTGCGGGTCGCAAAAGAAGGGCCGATCCAGCAAATCCGTCCGATTGAAATCGCTGGGCCGGCGGTGGGTGCCTGCGTTGCTCCATGGTCGGTATACGCTCAGGGGAAACGGGTTGGTCAAATCACTTCTGCCGCTTGGTCTCCGGATTTCAACACCAATGTTTCCATTGGGATGCTCAAGCTCAGCCATTGGGACGAAGGCACGAAGATAGAGGTCGAAACGCCCGACGGTATGCGTGAGGCGACTGTAAGGGAAAAATTCTGGATATGATCGCAAGCGGCGTATCGGGTTCAGAAACAGGTTATTACACGGGGTCGGGGCTGTACTCTGACGTCCAAAACAGGAGGACATTTTGATGTTCAACGCACTGGTGATGGAAAAAGACGAGGAAAGCGGGCTGGCCAGCCCCTCGGTTCAACAGCTTTCGGAAGGGGATCTGCCGCAGGGTGAGGTTACCGTGGCGGTTCAGTATTCAACGGTAAATTATAAGGATGGTCTTTGCCTGTCGCCCAAAGGCGGGGGGCTGGTACGCAGCTATCCGCATGTTCCTGGCATCGACTATGCGGGGACGGTCGAATCGTCTTCGGATGAGCGATATAAACCGGGTGACAAAGTGGTCCTGACCGGTTGGCGTGTCGGTGAGGCGCATTGGGGTGGGTACTCACAAAAAGCTAATGCCCGTGCCGATTGGTTGGTTCCGCTGCCCGATGGGTTGGAGCCCCGCCAGGCCATGGCCGTCGGAACCGCTGGGTTCACCGCGATGCTGGCAGTTATGGCACTTGAGGATCATGGGCTGAAACCGGGGCAGGGTCCGGTTTTGGTCACAGGGGCAGCAGGTGGTGTTGGTTCGGTCGCGACGGCGATTCTTGCCAATTTGGGATACGAAGTGGCAGCCGTCACCGGACGACCGGAAACCAGCGATTACCTGAAGTCTTTGGGCGCCACGACCATTGTGCCACGCGAAGAGTTGAACGAGACAACTAAGCGCCCCCTGGAAAGCGAGGCATGGTCTGGCTGTGTGGACGCAGTTGGCGGCGCAATGCTGGCACGCGTTCTGGGGCAGATGAAATACGGTGCCTCGGTCTCGGCCGTGGGGTTGGCTGGCGGCGCGGGCCTTCCGGCAACTGTTATCCCGTTCCTTTTACGCGGTGTGAACCTGTTGGGGATCGACAGCGTGATGCAGCCTTATGAAAATCGGCTGCGGGCCTGGCAGCGGATAGCAACCGACCTTCCGATGGACAAGCTTGAGGCGATGATCCATCCCGCAAAGCTGAGCGATCTGCCCCAATTAGGGGCGGATATCCTGCAAGGTCAGGTTAAAGGTCGTGTTGTCGTAGACGTAAACGCCTGATCCGGAATGAATATGTCTGACCGACCGCATTGATTTGCGGTCGGTTAATTTTGTAGCTGCAGGTTCGCGAAAATCCGGCAAACACCTCTGGTCAATGGCGTAAATACGGATCATCATTGCTATACATCCCAAATTGAATGGCTTATGAGCCATGCAAACAGTACCTGAAGACGGGGAGTGAGCAGAATGTCTGACGATTTCGAACTGGACACAGACGACCTGAAGCGCCGTATGGACGGCGCAATGTCAAACCTCAGAACCGAATTTGCATCGCTGCGCACCGGGCGCGCCTCGGCCTCGATGCTCGAGCCGGTGATGGTCGATGCCTATGGTTCGATGACGCCCATCAACCAGGTGGGAACGGTCAATGTGCCCGAGCCGCGTATGGTTACGGTCAATGTCTGGGATAAAGGGCTGGTCGGCAAAGTGGAAAAAGCGATCCGCGAAAGTGGGCTGGGCATCAACCCTCAGCTCAACGGAACGATCATCATGCTACCGATCCCGGAACTGAACGAAGAACGCCGTCGCGAGTTGGGCAAAGTCGCCGGGCAATATGCCGAACACGCGCGCGTTTCGATCCGCAATGTGCGCCGAGACGGGATGGATCAGATCAAGAAGGCCAAGGCCGACGGTATGTCCGAAGATGACCAGAAGTTTTGGGAAAGCGAAGTGCAGGATCTAACCGACCAGATGATCAAGGTAGTAGATGCCGCGCTTGAGACCAAGCAGGCAGAAATCATGCAGGTCTGAGACCGGGTGATGCCCTCTTCCTCGCATACCATGCCCGAAAGAGGGCCCCAGCATGTCGCGATCATCATGGATGGCAATGGTCGCTGGGCGCAGGCCCGCGGGCGACCTCGCCTGTTTGGCCACCACGCCGGGGCAAGACGTGTGCGCGATGTGGTCGAGGCCTGCCCAAGGCTTGGTATTAAGTATCTGACTGTTTTTGCGTTTTCGACCGAGAACTGGAAACGCACTCAGGTCGAAGTTGCCGGTCTGATGAGCTTGTTTCGGCGCTATATTATAAAGGAAACCCGGACGCTCCGAGACTCGGGTGTTCGGGTGCGTTTCATCGGTGACAGAGTCAGGTTGGATGCCAAACTGATCGAATTGATGGATACGCTTGAGGCCGAGACCGAGGGAAATGATCTGGTTCACCTGACCATTGCGTTGAACTATGGCGGTCGGGATGAAGTCGCGCGGGCTACCAAACGTCTGGCACAGGATGTCGCTGACGGGCGATTGCATCCTGATGATGTAGACGAAGAAACGCTGCCGAAATATCTGGACACACATGTTCTTCCCGATCCTGATCTGGTGATCCGAACCAGCGGCGAGGCGCGTATTTCCAATTTTCTGCTATGGCAATCCGCCTATTCGGAATACGAATTCATCGACACGCTCTGGCCAGACTTCACTGCGGCAGAGCTTGAGCGCCTGTGCCTGAGCTATGGCAGCCGAGACCGACGGTTCGGAGCTGTACCGGCATGAGTGACGGACGCTGGTCCGACCTGACTGCCCGCGTATTGTCGGCGGGTGTCCTTGTTGCCGTTGGCGCTGTCGAGGTCTGGCTGGGCGGTCTGTGGTTCGAAGCCTTCATTTCCATTGCTTGCGGGCTGATGACCTGGGAACTGGTCCGTATGATTGACCCGGGCAGGAAAGCTGTTGCGGTCCAGCTTGCCATATTGACCGGTTTTGCGGTGGTGCTGAGTTACCATCTTCCGGCACTCTATAAACTTCCCTTCTTGCTTGCTCCGGCGCTGGTCGGGGCAGGGCAGGTCAGCCGGTACCGGGGTATCTATACCCTATTTGCGCTGTGGATCGCGGCCGCGGGGCTGGGCTTTATCTCAATCCGGACGAATATGGGATTTGTCTGGATGGTCTGGCTGATATCGGTCGTCGTTGCTACGGATGTCGCCGGATATTTTGTTGGAAAGGCATTGGGTGGGCCAAAATTCTGGCCACGATTCAGCCCGAAAAAGACGTGGTCGGGAACAGCGGGAGGCTGGGTAGCGGCTGCCATTGTTGGCTTAGCCTTTGCGGCTTACGGCGGCTTCGGAACTTGGTTCATCGTAATCTCGGTTCTGGCGTCAATGGCCAGTCAGGCCGGCGATATTGTCGAAAGCGCGGCCAAACGAAAATTCGGCGTCAAGGACAGTTCGAACCTGATTCCCGGCCATGGCGGCTTCCTAGATCGATTCGATGGGATGATGGGGGCCGCTCTGTTCGTTCTGCTTGTGGGGTTGATTTATTCCCCCGGAGCCATGTGATGCGCAAAATCTCTGTTTTTGGCGCGACGGGTTCTATCGGGCAAAACACGATAGATCTGATTGACCGAAATCCATCAGCGTATGATGTTGTCGCCCTGACCGGTGGAGCCAATATCGAACAACTTGCGCGTGACGCCAAACGTTTGAAGGCGGATATCGCGATTACAGCCCATCCAGACCGGCTTGAGGACCTGCGAGTGGCCTTGGCCGGTTCTGATGTCGAGGTCGCCGCCGGGGCGAATGCTCTGGCCGAAGCTGCGGCGCGACCGGCTGACTGGGTCATGTCTGCCATCGTTGGGGCTGCGGGGTTGCAACCAGGGCTGACGGCGCTTGAACAGGGCGCGACGCTGGCTTTGGCGAATAAAGAAACGCTTGTCTGCGCGGGTTCTTTGGTTCTGGATACTGCCCGAAAGCACAATGCCCGATTGCTACCGGTGGACAGCGAACATTCTGCCGTTTTTCAGGCTCTGGTCGGTGAAGATATGGCATCGGTCGAGCGTATCATCATCACTGCCAGCGGCGGCGCCTTCCGGGATTGGCCACTGAGCAAATTGGCCTCGGCCACGGTTGAGCAGGCATCGAGCCACCCGAACTGGAATATGGGGCAGCGGATCACGATTGATAGCGCTTCGATGTTTAACAAGGCGCTCGAGGTGATCGAAACACGCGAATTCTTCGGAATATCCCCGGATATGATCGAAGTGATTGTGCATCCGGAATCCATCGTTCATGCGATGGTCGGGTTTAACGATGGAGCGGTTATGGCCCATATGGGCGCGCCAGATATGCGCCACGCGATCGGATATGCCCTGAATTGGCCAAAACGTCAGACCCTTCCGGTCGAAAGGCTGAACCTTGCAAAGCTGGGACAGTTGCGATTTCAGGAACCAGACGAAAACCGATATCCGGCTTTGCGGTTAGCGCGCGACGTCATGGAGCGGGGCGGGCTGTCCGGAGCGGTTTTCAACGGAGCCAAAGAATGTGCACTCGACCATTTCATTGCAGGTCGCATTGGTTTTCTTGATATGGCAGACATCGTGGCCGCCGTCTTGGATCGTTTCGATGCACAAGACAACCATATTGACGCCCCAATGACCCTTGATAACGTGCTGCAAACCGACCATCTGGCACGTATATGGGTCGATAACGCCGTTGCGCAACGAGCAGGAAAATAAATTGGACGTACTCTCACTGATCCCACAGTTCGGCAATTTGATTTACACCATATTCGCCTTTGTGATCGCGTTATCCGCCATCGTAGCCGTACATGAATACGGGCATTACATCGTTGGCCGTTGGTCCGGCATCTACGCCGAAGTGTTCTCAATCGGTTTCGGTCCCGTACTCTGGAGCCGTATCGACAAAAGAGGAACGCGCTGGCAGATCGCAGCGCTTCCATTCGGCGGGTATGTCAAGTTTCTGGGTGATGCCAATGCAGCATCCGGCAAAGACGAAGCGGCAATGTCCGAAATTTCTGAGCAAAGCCCGGAGGAGCTGCGCCGCACAATGCATGGCGCGCCACTTTGGGCCAGGACGGCAACTGTTGCGGCAGGGCCAATCTTTAATTTCGCAATGTCGATACTGGTCTTTGCCCTAATTTTCTTTACGCAAGGCGCAACCAGAGACCCTCTGACCGTTGGGTCTCTGCATCCTCTGCCGGGGACAGTTCAAGAGCTGCGTGAAGGTGATGAAATCCTCGCGATTTCAGGTATTGACCTGCCAGATTTCGAACAAGAAGGATCGTGGAGCGAGTTCGTAGACTCTTTGCCCGTTGACCCCGTTCTTGATTACACAGTTCTTCGTGACGGTGACACATTAGACGTTTCCGCACCTTGGCTGTTCCCCCCCCTGATTCAACAGGTTGTTCCGCGCAGCGCAGCAATGGATATCAGCTTGGCACAGGGGGATGTCATAACAGCGGTTAATGGCGACCCGGTTTATGCCTTTGAACAGCTCAAGGACCATGTGGAAAGCTCTGATGGGCGGCCACTGCTGTTGAATGTCTGGCGTGACGGAGCGGAACTGGAGTTTGCCCTGGCTCCACGCCGCACGGATGAGCCGCAGTCTGATGGTGGTTTTGTAACGCATTGGAGGATCGGGATCGTCGGCGGCATGATGCTAGAACCTGCAACCGAAAGGGCGGGCATCCTGACATCTCTTGGCGGCGGTGTGCGACAAACATTGCGAATTATTGACGGGTCTCTTTCAGGTATCTGGCACATGGTGACCGGAGCGATCAGCACCTGCAACATGTCCGGCCCAATCGGAATCGCCGAAACCTCGGGTGCGATGGCCAGCCAGGGTGCGCAGAACTTCATCTTCTTTATCGCTGTTCTGTCAACTGCTGTCGGTTTGCTAAACCTGTTTCCGATTCCGGCTTTGGATGGGGGACACTTGGTATTTTACGCATATGAGGCCATCTCTGGGAAACCACCCAGCGACAAAGCGCTGCGGATTCTGATGGGCATCGGAGTGTCAATCATTCTGGCTCTGATGCTGTTTTCCGTCTCAAATGACCTGTTCTGTTGATTTGGGCGGAGCTTGCACAATCTAGTCGCAATTCCGCCCCAATTCCCTCATAGGATGTGTTCGTTTCATAATTTTGTCTGTCAGAGGCGATCATGGCGAATGCTATCAAAAAATCATATCGCAGCTTTAGCTTCCTGCTTGCGCTGAACTGGGACTCGATCTTGTTTTTCGGCGCGACTGCGTTGGCTATGGGTGGATGCGCTTATCTGATCACCATGTGATTCTGTTCCTTTCTTTTTATTTGCTGAACAGCGGCCCAATGGGCCGCTTTCTGTTTTTCGGCTTTTGACAAGGCCAGACAATCCCGTTACTCAGCTTTAAAGTCTTAAAATTCTGGGTAGAGAAAAATATGACCGACAGGCGAGGCGCAGGCACATCCTGCGGGGGGCAAAAGCCGGTAAACAAGATTTTGTGGCAGGCCCTAACATTCTTTTTCTTATTTGCCACAGTTAGTTTGCTGTCACTGCCGCAGGCTGCTCAGGCGCAAAGCTACACCATCAACTCGTTCGAAGTTGAGGGGAACAGGCGCATCGAGACATCGACAATCATTGCACGTTCGGGAATCGAACCTGGGCAGACGGTGACAGCTGGACAACTCAACGATGCCTTCCAACGGCTGCTTGACAGTGGTGTTTTTGAAACAGTCGATTTGACCCCTCGTGGCAGCACTTTGGTCATCAAAGTTCAGGAATATCCGACGATCAACCAGATCAGCATCGAGGGTAACAAGAGGCTCAAGGATGAGCTGTTGCTCAATGCCGTTTCGTCTCAACCCCGCCGGGTCTTTACGCCTCAGGTCGCTGAAGCTGACGCAGACATGATTGCCGAAATCTATTTGGCTCAAGGACGTGTTGCAGCAACCGTCATCCCCAGAATCATCCGCCGCAGCGACAATCGGGTAGACCTCGTTTTTGAAATCTCCGAAGGTACGACGATCGAGGTTGAGCGCGTAAGCTTTGTTGGCAACCGGGCCTATTCCGACCGGCGTCTGCGCCGTGTGCTTGAAACCAAGCAAGCCAATTTCCTGCGTACATTCCTGCGGGGCGATACTTTTATCGCTGACCGGATCGAGTTCGACAAACAAGTCATCCGTGATTTCTACTTGTCGCGTGGCTATGTCGATTTCCGCGTCAACAGCGCCAATGTTGAATTCACACGTGAGCGCGACGCGTTTTTCCTGGTGATGAATGTAACCGAAGGTCAGAAATTCTCATTCGGCAAGATCACCACCGTAAGCGAAATACCCGGTGTGGATGCGGCCGAATATCAGGCCGCACTCAAGGTCAAGCCGGGTGTCACCTATTCTCCTTCACTGGTCGAAAACTCTATCGCCAGGCAAGAGCGTTTGGGCATTCGGCAAGGGGTGGACTTTCTGCGGGTTGAGCCGCGCGTCACGCGCAATGCACGTGATCTGACGCTGGATGTTGAATTCGTTCTGACCAAAGGACCGCGTATCTTTGTCGAGCGTATCGACATCGAGGGCAACACCACCACGCTTGACCGCGTGATCCGTCGTCAATTCGACACCGTTGAGGGTGATCCTTTCAACCCGCGTGAAATCCGGCAGGCGGCTGAACGTATCCGGGCATTGGGCTATTTCGCCGTCGCTGATGTTGAACCGCGCGAGGGTTCGACGCCCAGCCAAGTGATCGTGGATGTCGACGTCGAAGAACAGCCAACAGGCTCGCTCAGCCTCGGTGGTAGCTACTCGATCTCTGACGGTTTCGGCATTGCGATCGGCCTAAGTGAGTCAAACTTTCTAGGCCGTGGACAGACCGTCGGGGTTACGATTTCGACCGCACAGGATTCAGAAGAGTACTCCCTGAATTTCACCGAACCCTATCTTTTGGGCCGCAAGCTTCGCTTTGATCTTGGTCTGGGTTTGGCGTCGACCGACTCCAGTTTTGCCAGCTATAACACCGAGCGTGTGTTCTTTAACCCTCAGTTGAGCTATGCGATCGGAGAGCTGTCTTCGTTGCGCGTACGCTATGCCTGGGAAAACAGCGAGATGAAGCAGCAGGACAACGAGGCAAACGGCGCGGTCATCGCCTCTGAGATTGATCAGGGTGAACGCACGACCAGTTCTCTGGGTGTGTCCTATGTATATGACAGCCGCCTTGGTGGGCTTAACCCCAATGCCGGTGTTTTGTTTGAGGTTGGCCTGGATGCCGCTGGGCTGGGTGGGGACAACAAGTTCTACAAAACCAGCGCACGCGGGATTGCCCAAACACGCGTTCTGAGTGAAGAAGTCGTTCTTCGTGCATCGCTTGAAATGGGTGCAATGCACTGGACTGGCAACGATTTCAGCCGGACGTTGGATCGCTTTGTGTTGGGCCCCAATAAATTCCGCGGGTTCGAGCCAGCGGGTTTGGGGCCACGGGATCTGTCAAATGGTCAGGATGACGCTATCGGCGGGAATTACTATTGGGTCGCGCGTCTGGAATCGGACTTTCCTCTGGGCTTGCCCGAAGAATTGGGCCTGCGTGGAGGCGTGTTCTATGATTTCGGTAACCTGTACAATATCGACGATGTAAACACTTCGGGTGCCAACATTGTCGGTGCGGATGGGTCTATCCGCCATGTTCTGGGTGTTGCAGTCCTATGGGAAACACCGTTTGGCCCGCTGCGCTTTAACTTTTCGCAAGCGCTCAAGAAAGAGGACTTTGACAAGGAACAGAATTTCGACCTGACCATTCAGGCGAGGTTCTGATCTCGGATGCGAGGTAGTCTTCAAACCTATATGCAGGGCCCCATTCGGGCCCTGTGTCTTTTTCTGACCTTAACCCTGGCAGGACCGGTTACCGGACAGCAGCTTGGCGTAACACAAGCCAGCGTCCTGACAATCTCCAGCGAACGGCTGTTTTCTGACTCGGCGTTTGGACGTCGCATTCTCAGTGAGATCGAAGCAGAAGGGGCTCTGTTGGCTGCTGAGAACGAGCGGATCGTTGCAGAGCTCAGCGCGGAGGAGAAGGACCTCACCGAAAAGCGCGCCTCTCTGTCTGCTGAAGAATTTCGTCCCCTCGCAGAGGCGTTCGACAGAAAGGTTCAGAACCACCGAGAAGGGCAGCGCGCCAAGCTTGATGCCCTTGCGCGTCGCAGTGAAGATGCACAACAGATGTTTTTTGAACTCGCCCGCCCAGTTTTGATCGATCTTTTGCGCGAATCTGGCGCCTCGGTCATTATTCAACGCTCCAGCGTGTTTCTCAGTTCGGATCTGTCCGATGTGACAGATGCCGCCATCACCCGAATTGATACAGCCATTGGTGATGGAACAACACTTGACGAAGGTACAGGCGAATAGGTTTGCTTGCCCTCGGGTCGCGGTGTTGCTAACCACATTGAAAAGAGAAATCCAGAACAGGATATCAGAACTATGAGCACGGACACCAAAAGCGCCGACATTCAGCTGATTCAACGGATATTGCCGCACCGCTATCCGTTTCTGCTGGTCGACAAGGTGGTCGAGATTTCAGGCTATCAGTCAGCGGTCGGCATCAAGAACGTCACTATGAACGAGCCGCATTTCCAGGGCCATTTTCCTGGTACGCCGATCATGCCTGGTGTGACCATTGTTGAAGCAATGGCGCAGACCGCAGGTGTTATGCTTGGCGTTGGGATGGATGTCATCGACAGCGACTTGTTGATCTATTTCATGAATATCGACAAGTGCAAGTTCCGCCGCAAAGTCGTGCCCGGTGACGTGCTCGAGATGCATGTTGAAACTGTGCGCGGCAAGAAGGGTGGCAAGATTTTCAAGTTCTCTGGCAGGGCCACGGTTGATGGAGAGGTCGCAGCCGAAGCTGAGTTCTCAGCCTATGTTGATTGGGACATGGAAAAGACAACATGAGTGGCATTCACCCTAGCGCAATCATCGAAGACGGTGCTCAGATCGGAGAGGGCTGTGTCATCGGCCCTTTTTGTTTTGTTGGTTCAAGGGTGCGGTTGAAAGACCGGGTAGAACTGAAGTCGCATGTTGTTGTTACCGGTGACACCGAGGTGGATGAAGACACCATAATCTTCAATTTTTCGGTCATCGGTGAAATCCCGCAAGACCTTAAGTTCGGCGGTGAAGATACGCGGTTGGAAATTGGCAAACGAAACCGTATCCGTGAACATGTAACAGTGAATTCTGGAACAGACGGCGGTGGCGGTGTAACCCGGATTGGCGATGACTGTTTGCTGATGGCTGGTGTTCACGTGGCTCACGACGTTCAGATTGGCAATCGCGTGATCATGGTGAACCATTCTGGTGCCGCGGGACATTGCATTATCGAAGACGATGTTATCGTCGGTGGGATTTCGGGTTTGCATCAATGGGTTCGTGTGGGCCGAGGGGCGATTATCGGCGCGCTGACGATGGTGCCCAACGACGTGATTCCCTATGGGCTTGTTCAAGCGCCTCGCGGCGAGCTGGACGGCCTGAATCTTGTTGGCCTCAAACGGCGTGGTGTCGCACGAGCTGATATTTCAGCTTTACGCGCAGCGTTTCGCGAATTGTCCGATGGTGACGGAACTTTTATGGACCGCGCCAAGCGCTTGGGTGAAGATGCCGAAAGCGAATATGTCCGCGAAATCGTCAATTTCGTAACCGGCGATTCGGATCGGTCCTTTCTGACACCGAGGAAGTAACATCATGTTGGCACTGATCGCGGGAACAGGTGTGTTGCCGGACGAAGTGGTTTCCTGTCTGGCTGAACGGCCCTTGATCTGCGCGATGGAAGGCTTTGCCCCGGATACTCTGTCTGCTGACATCGTTTTCCCGCTGGAACAGCTTGGATCATTCATCGCGGATCTCAAAACCCGTGGCGTAACTGAAATCTGTATGGCCGGAGCGGTTCAACGTCCCGCCGTTGACCCGTCGCGCATTGATGCCGCGACGATGCCGTTGGTGCCTATTCTGGTGCAGGCGATTCAGTCCGGCGATGACGGCGCATTACGGGCTGTCATTGGGATATTCGAAAACTCAGGCCTGAATGTCCGTGCCGCGCATGAGATTGCGCCTGAACTGCTGCCTCCGCTTGGTTGTTTGACAGAGGCACAGCCCTCAGACGCGGATCGGGCAGATGCGGATCGGGCATCCGGTATCCTGCGTGCCATGGGGGCAGCTGATATCGGCCAGGCCTGTGCAGTTTCCAAAGGGCAGGCTTTGGCGATCGAAGGGATTTTTGGCACCGCATGGATGCTCGAGTCTCTGACTCAACGGCCCGATGCGGGGGGTGGGGTGCTTTTCAAGGGTCCAAAGCCTGATCAGGACTTTCGCGCGGATCTGCCAGCTATTGGACCTGAAACCATTTCCAGCGCCGTCGCAGCTGGTTTGTCCGGGATCGTGATCGAAAAGGGCGGGGTGCTTGTATTGCAGCGACAACGTGTAATTGCTGAGTGCGATCGCCTGGGTTTGTTCCTTTATGTGCGTGAGCGAACCAACTGATGCGGGTGTTTCTGGTCGCCGGCGAACCTTCGGGCGATCGATTGGGCGGCGCGTTGATGGAAGGGCTACGTGCCCTTGTCCCAGATGTTACATTCGACGGGGTCGGCGGACCATTGATGCAGGCCCAGGGTCTGAACAGCCGCTTTCCGATGTCCGAATTGTCAGTGATGGGCCTGATCGAGGTATTGCCAAAATTCTTTCACCTCAAGCGCCGGATATCTGAGACAGCGCAGGCCGTTCTGGACACCAAACCTGACGTATTGATCACCATCGACAGTCCGGACTTCTCGTTGCGCGTTGCCAAGTTGGTCAAAGCAGCAAGCGATACTCGAACCGTCCACTATGTGGCCCCCAGCGTTTGGGCCTGGCGACCGGGGCGTGCGGATAAGATGGCCAAGGTCATCGACCATGTGCTGGCGTTGCTTCCGTTTGAGCCGCCCTATATGGAACGCGCCGGGATGGAATGTGATTTTGTTGGCCATCCGGTTGCAAGCGAACCCATCGCGTCTGATCGCGATATCCAGGAGTTTCGCGCCGCCTATGAACTTGGGGAAGCTCCGCTGGTTCTTGCCTTGCCGGGGTCGCGCAAGGGTGAGGTTGACCGTCTGGCCCCTGTATTCGGTCAGGCCTTGGGGCAGTTCCTAGCCGACCGGCCGGGTACGCGGGTTATTGTTCCGGCGGTTGCGCATATGGTCGAGGCCGTAACCGAACATCTGCAGACATGGCCAGGCAATCCCGTCGTGATCGACCCGCGCAATGTTCCGACCGAAGAGGCGGTTCAGAAGAAACGCGCAGCCTTTGCCGCAGCGGACCTTGCTCTGGCGGCATCGGGTACCGTGTCGCTTGAACTTGCAGCTCAAGCAACACCCATGGTGATTGCCTACCGCCTCAGCTGGCTGACCCAGAAACTGGCAGTACGTATGGTCAATCTGGACACGGTTACATTGGTCAATCTTGTCTCGGAAACGCGTTCCATCCCGGAATGCCTGCTGGATGACTGCCTGCCGGACAAGATTGCCGTAGCGCTACGAGAGGTCGCCCTGAAACCTGACGCGCAGCGCAACGCGATGGATCTGACAATGGAGCGCCTGGGCCGTGGCGGCGACGCCCCTGGTTTCAGAGCCGCAAAGGCCGTGTTGGCCAGAATGCCGTCCTGATGGCCGAGTTCATCCTCTTTGGTTTTTCGGCCTTTCTGGCATTGATACTGACCAATCTGGATAATCTTGCCGCCTTGGTGGCGCTGATCTTGGTGTCAGGGGATATACGGGCCGTCTTTGGCTTTCTGTTCGCACAGGCCTTGGTGATTTCGGCGTCCTTGCTGTTCGCCATGGGGATCGAGGGCGTAATACCGGGCTGGGCCGGGTATCTGGGGATGATCCCGCTGACACTGGGCTGTCTGGCCGCCATCCGCCAATGGCGCGGGCAGGGCGTCGACACTCCTGCGCATCTCGAAGCCGGAGCATCAATTTTGGTGACAACCTTACTGTTTACCAGCCTGTCGATGGACACTTTGGCCGTTCTGGCGCCGTTATTGGCGGATTCAACGCCAGGCTTTCGGATCGCCGGAGCCTTCGGCGCAGGGCTTGCCGTGGTAGGATTGGCCACGCTGGCGCTGCTGGGCGCCAAATCTCCGCTCATCAGTGGTCGCATCGCGCGCAAGCTTGAGATGCTTGTTCCTTACGTGATGATCTGCGCTGGTCTTTATATTCTCAGCAACTCGTGGACCGACGCAGTTTAGTATCCGCGCCAAATCCAGCCGCCGCCAAAGATGCGGCTGCCTTCGGACGCATAGAAGACACAGGCCTGACCGGGCGACACACCTTCTTCCGGGGTCAGCAACTCGACCTCGGCCGTGGTTTCCGAAAGCGGGCGGATGATGGCCTCACGCGGGGGTCGGGTCGAGCGAACCTTGACCAGGACGTGCCATTCATCGCGTGACGTAAACGGCTCATCGCCCAGCCAGTTGATCTCACGCACCGGAATAGTGCGGGTGGCCAACATCTCTTTGGGGCCAACCACAACCTGTTTCTTGTCGACATCCAGCTTCACCACGTAAAGCGGGTCGCTGAGGCCTCCGATACCAAGCCCGCGGCGCTGACCAATGGTATAGTGGATTACCCCGTTATGCTGGGCCAGCACACGACCATCCGCATGAACGATCTCACCCGGTTCCGCCGCGCCGGGGCGCAGCTTTTCGATGACGCTGGCATAGTTGCCGTTGGGCACGAAACAGATGTCCTGACTGTCGGGCTTGTCGGCAACAGCCAACCCATATTGCGCCGCCATTTCGCGCGTCGCGTCCTTGGACGGCAGGTGGCCCAGCGGAAAGCGCAGGAAATCCAGCTGTTCCGGGGTGGTCGAGAACAGGAAATAGGATTGGTCGCGGTTGGCATCCTCGGCGCTGTGCAACTCTGGCCCGTTGGGGCCTGTCTTGCGCTGAATATAATGGCCGGTGGCCATGCAATCAGCCTCAAGATCCTTGGCGGTTTCCAGCAGGTCCTTGAATTTCACCCGTTCGTTACAGCGAATGCAGGGAACCGGCGTCGCACCGGCCAGATAGCTGTCGGCGAATTCGTCGATCACGGCGTCCTTGAAGATGTTCTCATAATCCAGAACGTAATGCGGAAACCCGCGTTCCTCGGCCACGCGGCGCGCATCGTGAATGTCGATACCTGCACAGCAGGCCCCCTTTTTGGCCAGCGCAGCACCGTGGTCATACAGCTGCAGGGTGACGCCGATGACGTCATACCCCTGATCCGCCAAATGCGCGGCCACGACCGAGCTGTCCACGCCTCCGGACATGGCAACTACCACCCGCGTTTCAGACGGGGGCTTGGCAAAGCCAAGAGAGTTCAGCGGTGTCTCGGTGTCGAGGGCCATGACGGTTCCAGTACGGGTTAAGAAAGACCGGCAGAATATAGGAAAATTCTAGATACTCTCAAGGGGCGGTTTCACAACACATTAAGTAGCATGGTGTCAGCTTTGTCGCAGCACGAAGAGGACCGAAAGATGTATTTGCACAAAGTAGAGGGGCCCAGGTCGGTAACCCTGCCGGATGGAACGGTTTTATCCCGGGCTGATCTGCCGCCAAAAGAGACAACCCGCTGGGTGGCATCCCGTAAAGCGATTGTAGTCCGTGGCGTTCTTTACGGATTGATTACGCTTTCAGAAGCCAAAAACCAATATGGCCTCAGCGATGAAGAATTTAATTCCTGGGTTTCTGCGGTCGCAGAACACGGAACGGACGCTTTAAAGGTCACCACGATAAAAAAATATCGACAACCTAAAGGAGAGTGTGAATAAATGATTCAACGGTAACGTCAGATTAACCATTTTTGAGCAGGCTCGATTTTAATCGGTAAATTGAGCTGAATTGGAGCAGTAAATGCGTATACTTCTTGTCGAGGATGATCCAACCACGTCCAAAAGCATCGAACTGATGCTGACACATGCCAATCTGAACGTATATGCGACAGATTTAGGCGAAGAAGGGATCGACCTCGCAAAACTTTACGATTACGACCTGATCCTCCTTGATCTCAACCTTCCGGATATGAACGGGCATGAAGTGCTGCGCCAGTTGCGGGTTGCGCGGGTGGAAACGCCGATCCTGATCCTGTCGGGGGCCGACGATACAGAAAGTAAAATTAAAGGCTTCGGATTTGGTGCTGACGATTATCTGACCAAACCATTCCATAGAGAAGAATTGGTTGCACGTATTCACGCCATTATTCGCCGCTCAAAAGGGCATTCTCAATCCATAATCCACACCGGGCGCGTTGCAGTGAATCTGGATGCGAAAACCGTCGAAGTGGAAGGCAAGGCTGTTCACCTGACCGGCAAAGAATATCAAATGCTCGAACTTCTGAGCCTTCGAAAGGGAACAACCCTGACTAAAGAGATGTTCCTTAACCATCTCTATGGGGGAATGGATGAGCCCGAATTGAAAATCATTGACGTCTTTATCTGCAAATTGCGCAAAAAACTTAGCAATGCCACCGACGGCGAAAATTATATCGAGACCGTCTGGGGCAGGGGATATGTGTTGCGAGATCCTCAGAAAAACAGCGTCGACGAACCTCGCATTGCGGTTGGCGCCTAGGCGCGCAAGTTTTACGTCGCCAAGGGTCCGGGGCGACACCCTCGCTCACTGAACAGCACGTCTGGACCTAGCCATGCCCTCGCCCTATCACTGAACTCCAAGAACAGTTGACGGGGCGAGGGCATGAGCAATTCCATTTCTGTATCAGACCTGACGGAAGATCAGGCACGCAATGAACTGGCGCGGCTGGCTGGGCTTTTACATCATGCGAACGCATTGTATCACCAGAAAGACGCCCCCGAGATTTCTGATGCCGACTATGATGCGCTGAAACTCAGAAACTCAGAAATCGAGTCGCGATTTCCGCAACTCAAGCGATCTGACAGCCCATCGGATATCGTTGGTGCCCGCCCCGCCGATGGGTTCTCCAAGATTTCACATGCCGTGCGCATGCTGTCTTTGGGCAACGCTTTTCAAGACGAAGACGTCTCTGATTTCGATCGGTCCGTCCGAAAATACCTAGGGTTGGATGACGAGACGAGTTTGAGCTATACGGCTGAGCCCAAGATCGACGGTCTCTCCCTTTCGCTTCGGTATGAGAGGGGTAGGCTTGTCCAGGCGGCCACGCGGGGAGACGGAGAAGTCGGGGAAAATGTTACCGCAAATGCGCTGACTATTTCGGATATTCCACAGGTAATCACCGGCGCACCAGACATCCTTGAGGTTCGCGGCGAGGTCTATATGTCTCACGACGACTTTGATCGTCTAAATGAGAGCCAGTCCAAGAAAGGCGAAAAAACCTTCGCCAACCCGCGAAATGCCGCCGCAGGATCCCTTCGTCAGTTGGATTCCGCAATTACCCGTTCTCGTCCCCTCAAGTTTTTTGCTTATGCCTGGGGGGAGCTGTCTGAGCCTTTGGCAAGCACCCAATACGAAGCCATACAGCGCCTGAAGGAATTCGGATTTTCAACCAACCCGCTAACCCGTTTATGCGCGGATACAAAGCAGATTCTGGATCACTATCGCAGCATCGAGCTGCAGCGTGCGACGCTTGGATATGACATTGATGGTGTGGTCTACAAGGTAAACGATCTTGCGCTGCAATCACGGCTTGGGTTCCGGTCCAGCACACCCCGCTGGGCAATTGCGCATAAATTTCCGGCCGAGCTTGCCTGGACCCGTCTTGAAGCGATCGACATTCAGGTTGGCCGCACCGGCGCGCTGAGCCCGGTGGCCAGGCTGCACCCGGTTACTGTCGGCGGTGTGGTCGTGTCGAACGCAACGTTGCACAACGAAGATTACATTTCTGGTAAAGACGCAAAAGGCGGCGAGATACGCGAAGGCAAAGACATTCGGATCGGCGACTGGGTTCAGGTTTATCGCGCCGGCGATGTGATCCCGAAGGTTGCCGATGTCGACATTTCGAAACGTCCGGATGATGCCGAAAAGTTCATCTTCCCGGAAAAATGCCCTGAATGTCACAGCGATGCGATCCGCGAGGAAGGTGACGCGGTCCGTCGCTGTACCGGCGGCGTTATCTGCCCTGCACAAGCCGTTGAGAAATTGAAGCATTTCGTCTCACGCAAGGCCTTTGATATCGAAGGGTTTGGAGCAAAGCAGATTGAGATGTTCTATGACGATCCCGATCTGCCAGTTCGGACCCCGGCTGACATTTTTACTCTGAAACAACGAGATAGTGCAAACCTGAACAGGCTGGCTAATCGCAAGGGATGGGGGGCGCAGAGCGCCACCAATCTGTGGCAAGCGATTGATGAAAAACGAGTTATTCCACTGGGTCGGTTGCTGTTTGCACTGGGCATTCGACATGTCGGCGAGGCAGCGTCGAACCTAATCGCAACGCATTACGGATCATGGGATGAGCTGGAAAAAGCGGTTACCATAGCGCATAGTCAGACCGGGTCAGAATGGGATGAGCTGCTGAACGTTGACGGTGTTGGTGAGGTTATGGCCCGCGCATTGGTTTCAGCCTTCGCCCAACCTGCCGAACGGCAGAGCATCGACGATCTTGTGGCTCAGCTTGATGTCCAAGACGCGAAACGGCCCGATACCTCGGGCAGCCCTGTTGCAGGAAAGACAGTGGTTTTTACGGGAACGCTTGAAAAGATGACCCGCGCCGAAGCCAAAGCACGTGCCGAGGCACTGGGCGCTAAAGTGTCGGGGTCAGTGAGCAAAAAGACCGATCTTTTGGTTGCAGGACCGGGCGCTGGATCAAAGGCGAAAAAGGCGGCTGAGCTTGGGATCGAGACGCTCGACGAAGATGGCTGGTTGCAGCTGATCGACGGCAAATGAGTGGTCGGCCCGAATCTCTGTTCCCGCTGTTTTCGCGGCTGGAAACGCTTGACGGCGTGGGGCCGAAAACGGCTCAGGTCTTGGCGCAGTCAGGTGTCGAGACCCCGCGCGACGTCTTGTTCGGGCTGCCTTATGCGGTGATTGATCGGCGCAGGCGCGATACCATTCAAGGCGTCGATTTGCCCTCGACGCTGACCGTAGAAGTCACCGTTGGCATCCATCGCCCCCCTAGAAACAAGGGAGGTGCGTATCGTGTCCATGTTGAAGACAGCCAGACTGAATTTCAGTTGGTGTTCTTTCATGCCCGCGGCGATTACTTGCAAAAAGTGCTCCCTCAGGGCGCGCGCAGGGTGATTTCTGGCAAGTTAGAGCTGTTCGACGGGATCGCTCAGATGGTCCACCCGGATCACATGCTGCCGCCAGCGGATGCGAAGGATATCCCTGAGTTTGAACCTGTCTATCATTTGACCCAGGGGCTGACCCAGAAAACTGCCTTCAAGGCGGCGCGTAGCGCGGTTGCACTCTCGCCGGAATTGACGGAATGGATTGATCCCGCGCAGGTCGCAAAAGAGAACTGGCCAGACTGGCTGAGCGCTGTACATGCAGCGCATAATCCGCAGGGTGCGGATGATGTAGCGTCTTTTTCTCCAGCGCATGAGCGTTTGGCCTATGATGAGCTGTTCGCGCATCAACTGACCTTGGCATTGGCCCGCCAACGAGAGCGCAGGGTCAAGGGGATCGCCAGCGCTGGTACGGGCAAGCTGCAATCCCGTGTGTTGTCGAACCTGCCATACAAGCCCACCAACGCCCAACAGCGCGCTATTCAAGAGATCGCCGGGGATATGGCCTCCGATACGCGCATGAACAGATTGCTTCAGGGGGATGTTGGGTCCGGCAAGACTCTGGTTGCGTTCATGGCTCTGCTGGTCGCGGTCGAGGCGGGCGGGCAGGGCGTCATGATGGCCCCTACCGAGATACTCGCTCAGCAGCATCTGGAAGGGTTGCGCCCCCTCGCCGAAGAGGCGGGCGTGGTTCTGGAAATCCTGACCGGTCGCGACAAGGGGGCGGATCGGCGTGCCAAGCTGTTGGCGCTTCAACGGGGTGATATTCACATTCTGGTGGGCACTCACGCCGTATTTCAAAGCGATGTCGCGTTTCAGGAATTACGGCTGGCAATCGTCGACGAACAGCACCGATTTGGGGTCCGTCAACGCATGGAGCTGTCGGAAAAAGGCAGGGGGGCGGACGTTTTGGTCATGACAGCAACGCCTATTCCACGCAGTCTTGCCCTGACTCAATACGGTGACATGGACGTGTCCGTGCTTGATGAAAAGCCGCCGGGGCGAAAACCTGTCAAAACAGCGGTTGTGAGCACTGAACGGATTCAAGAAGTTGTCTCGCATCTGCAAAAAGCTATTGCTGAGGGCCGCCAATGCTATTGGGTCTGCCCGCTTGTCGATGAATCCGAAGTATCGGATCTGACCGCTGCCGAGGAACGGTTCAAAAGGCTGCGTGCCATTTTGGGGGACGGGATAGTGGGGCTGGTTCACGGCCAAATGCCGCCCGCCGACAAAGACGCAGCGATGAAGGCATTTCAGCAGGGGCAAACCAAAGTTCTGGTGGCGACCACGGTAATCGAGGTTGGCGTGAATGTTCCAAATGCCTCGATCATGGTCATCGAAAGGGCCGAGATTTTTGGCCTGGCGCAGCTGCATCAGCTTCGCGGTCGTGTTGGGCGAGGCGAGGCAGAATCGACATGTCTGCTGATGTATCAGCCACCCCTCGGCGAAGGGGGGCGCAAAAGGCTGGAAGTTCTGCGCGAAACAGAAGACGGGTTCAGAATCTCAGAGACGGATCTGCAAATGCGTGGAGCGGGCGATCTGATCGGTACCGCGCAGTCAGGTCTGCCGAAGTTCCGTATCGCCGATTTGGAAAGGCAGGCCGGTTTGATGGCAGTTGCGCAGTCTGACGCAAGGGCTCTGCTGGGCGTGGACGCCAAACTTGAAACGCAAAGGGGCAAGGCGGCTCGTGTTCTTTTGTGGCTGATGAAACAGGATCAGGCAATTCGTTTGATATCAGTTGGTTAGACGAAAACAGGAACATTAGTTCACAAATGTTCTCAAAAAGTTCTTTACCAAGACAGCAAAATATGAGAACAAAAGGTCAACAAAGGATTAAAACCCTGACCGGAGGAACCCATATGCTGACCCAGATCAAGACCACCCTAAATCGTTCCCAGTCGACGCTGCTGCAGGACGCAGCAGGTGCGGTTGCACTGGTGGTCATACTTATGGTCGCACTTCATCTTCCCGGAACGTATTAAGTCTTTCTGCCTGCGATCTCATGCCGATCACGCCGCGCTTGTCATCCCCATTTCAATCAAGGGTGACCTGCCTGTCCCAATACCCTTGAAGGGCCATGCCTCGGCCCCGCGCGGATATCCGGACCCCACATGAGAAACGCATTACCTGCCGCCGCCCTTTCCGCCCGAAAGGTGCGGCGGTTTTTTTTAGAGCTGACCGGTTTTCATAATTTCCAACAACGCCGACAGAACCGAGTTCACTGCGACCGATGCCAGGATCATTCCCATGACACGGCTGATGATGGCGGCACCTGAATGGCCGATCAGCCGAATGATCGGTTCGGCCAGCAACATCAGGACAAAGGCAATCGCAACAACCGACAGCATGACCAAAGCCGTGATCCCCTGATCAGCAACACTGTACCTGTTGTTATCGGTCAAGATGACGATGGCCAGCATCGCACCTGGTGAGGCAAGCGAGGGGACGGCAAGAGGAAAGATCGCTGGGTTGTGTTTGTGGAGTTCGTCTTTGATGTCGTCCTCGGCAGCGCGCTGCTCGACTTCCTGTTTGGGCTCGCCAAAAATCATGGTCAGCGCGAACAGGAAAAGGATAATGCCGCCAGCGACTTGAAAAGAGTTCAGGCCGATATCCAGTGCCTCGATCAGCAGTTGCCCGAAGATCAAGAAAAACAACAGAATCCCGGCGCTTATAAGCGAGGCCACAAGCGCCATCTTACGGCGTGCGGCGGCCCCAAGCCCTGCGGTAACGGCGATGAAGACCGGGATTGTTCCAATAGGATCAATAACAACCCAAAGCGTGACAAAATGCTCAAGTAAACCGTTCAAAACTAGAATTCCCTTCGTTTATTCCGAAAGGCTATAACGTTTCGCCCGTCAAAACCATGTTTAGGCGCAATTTGCGCGTTCCGCCTGTTCAAACGCCTCTGCGGTTGCATCAAGAACCAGCAGGATCGAGGCATGGCGGTTCTTATATTCCCGTGCGGGCATCAAAACCTCTAGCCCATCAAATGGGGCCTCTGGTGTCGATCCATCCTTTTTCAGCATCGCGGATAGTTGCTCGCGCGCCTTTTCGACCTGAGCACGCGTTGTGCCGACGATCGCCCCGCCAACGACCGAAGCAGAGGCCTGTCCCAGGGCGCAGGCTTTCACGTCCTGACCGAACTCTGAAATTCTGCCATCCTGAACTTTGACATCAACCGTGATGGTCGACCCGCATAGGGGCGAGCGTTTTTTCACCGTAGCGTCAGCATCATCAAGCCGGCATAGGTGTGGGATGTCAGCAGCAAGGGCCAGAATTCGGCCAGAGTATAGCTTTATCAGGTCATTCTCGCCGGACATGGCTTTCCCTCGTTGAATGTTCCCAATACATAGTGGCCATCCACCGGGATGCAAAAGGTTTTTGTCATGTCTTCCTCAGTCGCGTTCGATGCATCGAGTTTGAAATTCAACGAGGCCGGGCTGATTCCAGCCATCACTCAGGACGAAAATACGGGCGAGGTATTGATGATGGCCTGGATGAACCAGAGCGCCATTGAAAAGACACTTGAAACCAGACGCGTTACCTATTGGTCCCGCTCGCGCCAGTCATTCTGGATCAAGGGCGAAAGCTCGGGCCATGTGCAGGAATTGGTTGATCTCCGCGTGGATTGCGACCGGGATTGCCTGCTTGTCCTTGTGCGCCAGACCGGCCCGGCCTGCCACACCAACCGTCGATCTTGTTTCTACACAGCGGTCAGAGACGGGGACGAGGTCGAAATCATGACCCCCATGACCTGATTGGTCAAAGCCCCACCATCGCCCGAATATCTTCGGGCGTCGCCTCTTCGTCGCGAAACTTGGCAATGGCACGCGCATCGTCGCGTTTAGCCAGCCGTTTGCCGGCCTGATCGCGTATCAGGCGGTGATGCAGGTAGATCGGTGTCGGCAAACTCAACAGCGTCTGCAGCAGAACGTGGATACGTGTGGCTTCGAACAGATCCTGACCGCGAACCACATGCGTAACTTTTTGTGCAGCGTCATCCAGAACGACCGACAAGTGATACGACGTGCCCATATCGCGGCGCGACAGAACAACATCCCCGATCGTGTCCAACATCTCTGCCTGTGTGAACCGGACACAGCCGAACTCAGCGCCTGGATCTTCTCCAATCTCTTGAAACGATGCGGTGTTATTATCGTTCTGAAACAGACTTTTAGCTTGTTCTACAGCTGCCGCCATATCCAATCGCAACGGAATATTCAGCGGGCGTGGTTGACCCGATGAACCCTGTTGTCTCCAACGTGTGCGACACGTCCCCGGATAGATAATCCCGTCCGGACCAAGAAGTGGGGCTCCTTCCTGGGGAGCGCTGGCCGCGTTGGCGATGTCTTTTCGATTGCAGGTGCAGGGGTACAGCAACCCTCGCGACCACAGATTATCCAGCACGGCATCATAGGCGGCAGCTCGCGTGGATTGGCGGAGCACCGGTTCCGGCCACGACAGGCGAAGCCAGCGCAAATCATCGTAAATCTGAGTTTCCCATTCTGGACGCGAGCGTGAGCGGTCGATATCCTCGATCCTCAGCAAAAACTGGCCATCCTTCGACTTTGCAAAATCATGAGCCAAAATCGCCGAATACGCGTGGCCCAGATGCAGTGGTCCTGTCGGCGAAGGGGCAAATCTTGTTACTAAAGTCACACTTTTTCAACAATATAGATGTCAGACTTCATGTCCATTCCAGGAAGGTGCGGGCCATATTCCCGGAACAGCAATCGTGCTGCGCCCATATCCAGCCACTCACTTAGGCGAACGGTATAGCTGTGATCTTCAAGCGTATGATCATTAAAAGAAAAAGCAATAAGGCCGCCTGACGGTAACGCGTTGATGAGCATATCCAAAGTCTCAGGTGGTGCGGCACCCACGCCGATGACCCCGATTGCGGTGATGACCTTATACGCGCCAGACTGCAGCGGGCTGGGATCTGCGATGTCAAAGCTGATCAGGTTGCGATAAACCCCCTTTGCCAGAGCGCCCTCTAACATCTGCGGGGTGGGGTCTATTCCATCGACGACCTCAAACCCGACCGCGTTCAGCGCGACACCTGACAGGCCGGTACCGCAGCCATAGTCCAGAATTGGGGTTTTGGGCTCGGGCAGTTGCGACCAGAGTGCCCGGGCGATACGTCCCGGGGTCGCATAACCGTTTGACCCAACCTCATCATCATAAGACGAGGCCCATTTTTGATAATGTGCTTTGGTCGCCTGAGGCGAATCCAGCCCATAGACATCCTTTAGGAATTTATCGCTCATACCGATATGTTAGGACGTCGGGGCCGGACCCGTCCAGTCACCAATGCGCCAACCACTTGGTCCATTCTTCCTTGGCCCGGTCAGTATAGGCCTTGTAGCGGTCTTTTCGGCCACGCCGACCGCCTTTCAACCCATCGACAGGGCGGAACAGACCGAAATTAACGTTCATAGGCTGGAATGTCTTCGCCTCGGCACCGCCTGTGATGTGGTGGATCAAAGCGCCCATGGCACTGTCCTGTGGAATTTCGGGAACGGTACGGCCCAACAACTCGGCAGCAGCCAGGCGTCCGGCCAAAAGACCCATCGCGGCGCTTTCCACATAACCTTCGACACCGGTAATCTGACCAGCGAACCTGATATTGGGCTTTGATTTCAGCCGCATCTGGGAATCCAGCAATGTCGGAGAGTTGATGAACGTATTGCGATGAATACCGCCCAGCCGCGCGAAACTGGCATTCTCTAGCCCGGGTATCATGCGGAACACGTCGGTTTGCGCTCCGTATTTCATCTTGGTCTGAAAGCCGACGATATTGAACAATGTTCCTAGCGCGTTATCTCGGCGCAGTTGAACCACCGCGTGAGGCTTTACCTCGGGCTGATGCGGGTTCGTCAGGCCGACCGGCTTCATCGGTCCGTGGCGCAACGTTTCACGACCCCGCTCGGACATAACCTCTATCGGAAGACAGCCATCGAAATAGCCTGCGGTTTCGCCCTCATGGAACTCGGTCTTATCGGCGGCCAGCAGGGCGTCGATGAAGGCGTCGTACTGGTCTTTGTCCATCGGGCAATTCAGATAAGCGGTCCGCTCTTCTTCGGTTTCGCCCTTGTCATACCGCGATTGCATCCACGCTTTGCTCATGTCGATGCTGTCTGCGTAGACGATCGGTGCAATGGCATCAAAGAATGCTAACGACTCGGCGCCGGTTTCCGCGCGGATTGCGTCACCCAAAGCGGCAGAGGTCAGTGGGCCGGTGGCGAAAATCCATTGGCCGTCATCGGGCAGGGCGGTCACTTCTTCTCCAGTGATTTCGACAAGGGGGTGAGCCTTTAACCTGGCCGTCACAGATTCAGCAAACGGATCGCGATCCACAGCCAATGCGCCCCCGGCCGGCAGTCGGTGCGCATCTGCCGTTTTCAAGATCAACCCTTCGGCCTCGCGCATTTCCCAATGCAGCAGTCCAACGGCGTTCTGTTCGTCATCATCCGACCGGAATGAGTTCGAGCAGACCATCTCGGCCAAGTTGCCGGTCTGATGCGCAAAAGTTCCGACTTTTGGGCGCATTTCGTGAATCACGACCTCGACGCCCATTTCCGCCGCCTGCCATGCGGCCTCGGACCCGGCCATGCCGCCGCCCACGATATGCAATTTCTGTGTCATAAGCTGCCACATAGGGCACAGAAGATCGCAACGCAACACAGCAGCGATGGCGCACGGGAAATCATGTTTTCAAGGGATTTTTGGGGTCGCCGATGCGGGAATGTCTGCGCTAGTGAGAGAAACCAGCTCGGAGGGACCTTCCGCCCACGGCGACCCAAAAAGTGTTCAAGGCCTTAGCCTCGTCTCAGCATTGCCACAGTAACGCCCATTTGAAAAGTCCAAAAATGGCGACATTGCGGAAAAATATGCATGACAAATTCCTTATTGGCTCCAATTTGGATCTCTTTTTCCGATAAATGCAGATATTCCTTCTTCGGTATCCCGATGCATCATATTCTGAGCCATTACCTCGCCGGTATAGGAATAGGCCTGATCCAACGGCATATCCAACTGGCGGTAGAAGGCCTGTTTTCCGACTTTCACGGCAGATCCCAGTTTTGAGGCAAGCTGCTCGGCCAGTGAAACAGCCTCATGCTCCAACAGCATTTCTGGCACCACGCGATTGACAAGACCCAGCTCAGCAGCTCGTGACGCCGGAATGAAATCCCCGGTCGTCAACATCTCGAAGGCGTGTTTGCGTGGAATGTTTCGGCTAAGAGCAACCATTGGAGTCGAACAGAACAGCCCGATATTCACACCGTTTACGCCAAACCGCGTCCCTTCAGCAGCTACAGCAAGATCGCAGGTTGCAACCAACTGGCATCCGGCCGCCGTAGCAATGCCGTGCACCTGGGCAATAACCGGCTGCGGAAGCGACTGAATTGAAAGCATCATTTTCGCACAGCGATTGAATAGGTCCTGGAAATAGGCTTTACCGCCGTCTTCAGATTGGCGCCCTGCTGTCATCTGTTTCAGATCATGACCCGCACAAAAAGCTTTGCCTTTACCAGAAAGGATCACCGCCCGGATGGAACTGTCTTCGCGCAGGGCATCAAGTTCAGTCTGTAGCGCAGCCAGCATTTCGTCACTTAGGGCGTTGAGTCGGTCTGGCGCATTCATTGTAAGCCTAGCCACGGCGTCTGCGTCATTTCGTTCCAGAATTCCCATCTTGCCCTCCGATCTGATGTGAGGCCAACTCTAGGTCGGCAAATCCAGGAGGGGAAGTATGTCATTGGCAATGAATCGGGAGGAACTGGAGGATTATATGAGCCAAATCTTCCCCCAGGTCAGTCAGGATTATTCGGTCCAGGATCTGACCGAAGAGTCCATCGTCATGAGACTTGCCGTTGGCGATCGTCATTTGCGCCCCGGTGGGACCGTCTCGGGGCCGTCTATGTTTGGATTAGCTGATGTAAGCGTTTACGCACTGATCCTGGCGCGCAGGGGCCAGCAGTCTCTGGCCGTGACAACCGGTTGTTCAATGGACTTCATGCGTAAACCGGATGGAAATGCAGATTTGATTGCGCGCTGCACCTTGCTGAAGCTAGGAAAAACCCTTGCCGTAGGTGACGTTCTAATATTTTCGGAAGGGTCAGACAAACCCGTCGCACGCGCAACGATGACCTATTCTTTGCCACCAGAGGGGTCAGCTGCGGCAGCTTTTGGGTGAAAAAATGGCCGGGATAAACCCGGCCAAGGAAGAGGTCCCATATAGGGACTGGGGATTACCTAGCCCTGCCAAAAAGGGCGTTCGATCTCTCGTCTGGCCTGATAATTAGTCAGGCCCACATCCTTCAGCAGCCTGTCATCGAGATTGGACAAGTTAATTCGGCTGCGGCGTTGCCGCTCCCATTTTGTGACCGTCGCCGCAAACCGCACGGCCAGTGCGGCAATCAGCGGCAGCCGGGGGCTGTCGTTAAGCGCTATCAGGGCGGGGTTGTGCATTGCGCGTGTCATCTTGGGGTTCCTTTCAAATTGTATTGACACAAACGTAATATGTTCGGTATGAACACTTGATACATTCAGAATTGTGCTGCAATCAAAGGAAGAATTGTAATGGATACAATTTGGCCAGAGTCACTGCCTAAATCCAAAGGGCCAAAATATACACTTGTCGCCGATACAATTCGAAAAGCTATAGATAACAATCTTTTGGAAGTTGGTACAAAGCTGCCGCCGGTGCGGGAACTTGCCTATAGGTTACAAATCACACCGGGCACCGTTGCGCGCGCCTATACGATACTCACAGACGAAGGTCTGCTCAGCGCCGAAGTAGGACGTGGTACATTTGTGGCCCCGCCCAAGGCGCCTCTGCTCGATGATGTCTGGGCTCGGCAACTTCATCTCAGAGATGACAAATATGAAGCCAATGTCAGCCTGTTCAGCCCAAGGCTCGCCGATATGGGGCAGGTGGCCCTGATCCGCGAATGTATGCAGAAAGTGGCACAATCCGATCCACGCCTGTTTATGAACTATCCAACCCGCGATGCGTATAAACCTATGCGACAGGCTGTTGTAGATTGGCTTTCCGATTTGCCATTGGGACCAATTTCGCAGGACGATATCGTTCTGACCCACGGCGGACAAAACGGCCTTTGCCTTGTATTTCAGACAATATTACGCGGACCAAAGCCGATCGTTCTGGTTGAGGATCTGTCATATGCGGGGTTCCGACGGGCCGGTGAGTTGATGCGTGCAGAGGTCGTTGGCGTAAAGATGGACAAATGGGGCGTGGATCCAAACGCTATGGAGCATGCCCTTCGCCAGTCGGCGGCGCAGGCCATATGTGTCTCACCCGAGGTTCAAAATCCGACCGGCTCACATACACCACTGGAACGCCGCAAAGAAGTTGTGGAAATCGCGCGGCGGTTCGGCGTCCAGATAATCGAGGACGACTGCTACCGCATGGGTGATGCAAGAGCGCCCAGCTATCGCGCCTTGGCGCCGGAAAGGGGATGGCATGTGTCGTCGATCTCGAAGATCTTGACGCCCGCACTGCGTGTCGGGTTTGCCATAGCGCCGCGCGAGCGCAGCGTTGATCTGCGCCGTTCAGCGGAATATGGCTATTTTGGCCTTGCTCAGCCGCTTGCCGAACTGGCGCGGCTGATGTTGTCTGATCCGCGGACGCGCCAAATCGCAAAAGATGTCCGGACCCGGATGGGGGAATATGTGCGCGTGGCCGTAAACGCCCTGGGTGGGTTCGACCTGAACTGGGCCTCAGATGTACCTTTTGTCTGGCTGAACTTGCCTTCTGGTTGGCGAGCAGCTGCGTTCAGCCGCGCAGCGGAGCGAGAGGGAATTCAACTGCGGTCTGCCGATGAGTTTGCTTTGCGTGACGGGCGCGCGCCCAATGCGGTGCGCATTGCCATGAACGGGCATGTATCGTTGGATCAATTCGAGGACGCAATGCAGCGTCTCAGGCGTCTGCTGGATAATCCACCCGAACAAATTTCGGTGTAAGGGGACGCTTAATGGATATTCGGGAAATGCGGGGCAGGGGATTTGTCGTCACACCTATGCTCGAAAGTGACTTCGAAGACCTGCACCTTGCAGCCAGCGATCCGTTGATTTGGGCCGGGCATCCCGCCAAATCCCGCCATCAGAAAGAAGTTTTCGCCCCTTATTTCGATTTTCTGTTGAGCGCAGGTGGGTCAGTGACAGTACGCGAAGAGGCGACAGGCCGGGTCATCGGGTGCTCTCGCTATTATGAGCCTCCCGAAGTTCCCAGAGGCATCGGCATCGGATACAGCTTTATCACCCGTGATCACTGGGGCGGAGCCAGCAATCGGGCGATCAAATCGCTGATGGTAAATCAGGTGTTCGGCGAACTGGATGAGGTCTGGTTTCATATCGACCCAACCAACTTGCGTTCACAAAAAGGGACCGCGAAACTTGGGGCGCGGTACGTTGATACCCAGCAACTTGTTCTTGGTACCGGGGCTGGGCAGTGGATGCGTTGGGTATTGACGGAAAAAGATTGGCAAAAACATGGGGTAAAATAATACCTATTTTGTAATACATTGTTTTTGCTAAGTTAAAACTGATTTGCGTGTATTGACCCGCCTTTCGCGTGGGTTTAAACCCCATCCATCGAATTCGGACCGCTCCGTATGGGGGCGGTCTTTCACATCAAACAGGACTATCCTGCCATGAAAACCTTTTCTGCAACACCTGCAGACATCGACAAGAAATGGATCCTGATCGACGCCGAGGGCGTTGTTCTGGGCCGTCTTGCCTCGATCGTCGCCATGCGTCTGCGTGGCAAGCACAAAGCGTCGTTCACCCCGAACATGGACATGGGCGACAATGTCATCGTGATTAACGCTGACAAAATCCAGATGACCGGCAAGAAGCGCGAAGAGAACTTCTACTGGCACACTGGCCACCCGGGCGGCATCAAGTCGCGCACCAAGCAGCAGATCCTTGAGGGCAAGCACCCCGAGCGTGTTGTGACCCAAGCGGTCAAGCGCATGCTGCCTGGCAACCGCCTGTCGCGTCAGGTTATGACCAACCTGCGTGTTTATGCCGGTGCTGAGCACCCGCATGAAGCCCAGTCGCCCGAAGTTCTGGATGTTGCATCCATGAACAAGAAAAACACCCGGAGCTAATGACCATGGCTGATCAGATCAATACTCTCGAAGAGCTGAGCGCCGTTGCAGGCGTTGAGGTTGTGGCCGAAGAAGTCATCGTGCGCGAACCCGTACGTGACGAACTGGGTCGCTCTTATGCCACCGGCAAGCGTAAAGACGCTGTTGCCCGCGTTTGGATCAAGCCGGGTTCCGGCAAGGTCACCGTAAACGGCAAGGATCAGGACAAGTATTTTGCGCGTCCCGTTCTGCAGCTGATCCTGCGCCAGCCGTTCCAGGTTGCCGGTGTTGAAGGTGAATTCGACGTTGTCGCAACCGTCAAAGGCGGTGGCCTGACCGGTCAGGCCGGTGCGGTCAAGCACGGCATCTCGAAAGCGCTGCAACTGTACGATCCCAGCCTGCGTGGCGCACTGAAAGCCGCTGGCTTCCTGACCCGCGACAGCCGCGTTGTGGAACGTAAGAAATACGGTAAGCGCAAAGCGCGTCGTTCGTTCCAGTTCTCCAAGCGTTAATCGCTCGTACGAACTTTCAAGACTGTTTCAAACGGCCGCACAATGTTGCGGCCGTTTTTCTTTTGTTGATAAGGATTTGGGGTGCCGAATCTGTTGTCGAACTCAGCCGGCTGTTTTGGTTTCGATCAGCGGGGCCAGAATCTGGAACATGAATTCGGACAGAACCCTGTTGCCGTCCGCATTCAGATGGCCATCGTATCGGAAATACAGGTCTTCACCCTTGGTGCCGTATTCCTCGGCGAGGTAGGGCAGCGCTTCGTGCCACTGAAATCCTTGCTCGGCCACCACACCCTCCATTAGGCGGTCGGGTAGGCCGGGATCGACCTCGGGATCGGAAGATGTTTTCGCGGCCTGAAGAACCTGAAACAACTGTGGGACAGACACGACCACAAGCTCGGATCCCTGCGACTGAGTGAAGGCTGCCATGCGGGAAAACACCTGCTTTGTCGTCTCGACTTTGGCTTGAAACAGATCGCTCATCGGGGTGGTGAAAAAGGCCTTTCGCGGCGTCATCAGGTACAGTTGGGTATAGGTCTGATCGTTCGCCATCAGCATTCGCTTTAACAGCGTAACCGAGTGTAGCGAGGATTTCTTGATATTCCCCGAGCCTACAACCGAACTGACATCGCTAAAGGCGACATCAACGCCATCAACGGTCCGAATGGGCTCATTTGCGAACATATCATTGGGAAGAAAGGTAACCAGCACGATATCAGGGTCATATTTTTCGCTTAACCGCTCGAGATACAGCGCCTGTTGAGATGTGTTATATCCCGGAACACCTGCGTTGATCAGCTGAACAGGCATGCCTTGATCCAGGAACTTCTGGGCCAAGAGTTCTGGCCAGATATCGCCCAGCTCATTTGATGCGCCGAAGGTAAAGGAATCTCCCAGCAACAGGATCTTGATGGTTTTTCCATCGTCTAATGCACTGGCTGGAAAGCGGGTTTCACGAAACCCGTTTTCGTCGACTTTATACTCGACCGTGAACTCTGGTGCATTGATGGCGACGACAGTGTTTGGCCTGTTCGTATGCCCGACGACCGGGTCCTTCAATCCAAGTGGACCACCCTCTGGATATGTTGTCAGAACGCCTTGTGGTGACAGCCAACGGATGCCCAGCTCCACACCAGCAAGAAGCGTTGCAGAGATCATCACGATGATCAGAAAGTTCAGAATTTTTGACCGCATTTTTTATCTAACTACCTAGAATACCATTTACCGAATTGGTCCCGTTATCGTTGTAATGACGAGGACGCACAAAAAACATTTCTGAATGTTGAGATTAACAGCCCGCACACGTCAAGCGTGAGACGAAAAGAAAGTTACTCCAACACGGATTTGTCAGTCCGCTTCACGTCCTAAAGCCTGTTGAGCCAAAGCAAGGAATTTCTGCCGAGTCTGGTCGATCTTTCGTTTGTTCAGGCTTGGGAACCACCTGCGAACTGGGATCGCCTGCTTATTTCCGAAACTGTCTATCCAGACCCATCGTCCTGAGCCGTCGGCCAACGTCTGATAGACGATGTTGCCGGGGTTCTGGTTACTGACCAAAACGTTCTCTTTGACCAAAATGTCAAAATGCGCGTTCAAAGAATCCAAGTGATGCGGCTTAAGGCGACGGCTTTGGACCAAACCAATAAGGCTGGGCGATAGCTGTCCGTCAGGCTCGGAAATCCGCTCGTACATGAGCGCCAGACCCAGGTCCGTCTGAACCACACCTCGCACCTCACATACGGGGATAGGAGCAGCGGATTTCTGGTGACGCACCATAAGATCAAACGACTCGTGAAACTCGCGCAGAAATCCTTTGAACGCCGTCGAGCGTCGAAACATCCGATCAAACCAGGTATCCGTCACAAGATGAGCTTCGTCATCTATCGTCTGAGGTTGCGGGATCTTCAGCAGAGTGTCCGGCAGATCAGGGTGTTGATAGACAAATTGCCGATTACCCTGCGCGATGATCTTACGATCTTTCAACGACAACAGATTTTCGATTCGAGTTTTTTCCATTTCGCCTAACTATAGCGGTTTTGCATTGGAACCAATTATCCGCAGGTGGATAGCCCAAAACAAAATGAAAAAGCCGTCCGTATTGGAACGGACGGCTCGTGGTTTCTAACGCCTGAATGCTGATCAAACTCTGTTCTTCAGACGTTACTCTTCGTGGACCAGCTTCCAAGCACCGTTTTCAACAACGCTCACAAACACCGTGTCAGCACCTTGGTGGTCGTCCGGAGAAAACGAGATGTGATTTCCAACCAGTTCGTCGTTGTAGTCGAGTGTCTCCATCGCAGCGATAAAGCTGTCATGAGTCAGATCGGGGCCGGCGGCGTCCAGCGCCTTAACCATCATTTCAGCCGCAGAATAGCCCAACATCGCAAATCCAACGGGGTCTTCGCCTGTTGCAGCCTTATACTCTTCGATGAAGGCTGCAGGGGCCGGTTGATCCGCGCGGGCCCACAAGTCCAGCCATGAGGCGGCGGCATAAAAACCATCCGTCACGCCACCCGGCACCTGGGCAACGACGGTCAGGAAGCTGGCTGATGTTCCCAAGAATTTCATATCCGTTAGACCCATCTTTTTGGCGGTGCCAACCACAGTGATCGCCTGCCGAACCCCAAGGGCCATGGTGACGATGTCGCAGCCTTCATCTCTGAGCTTGCTCAGAGAGCCCACGAAATCCGTCTCATCGGGCTTGTGGGTGGTTTCTGTGCCAAAACCGATCCCAGCCTCTTCGGCACCCGCCTTGCTGCCTTCCAGAATCTCCTCGCCGAAATCGGTGGGCAGATACATGGTGCAGACTGTTTGCGATCCGAATTCGCTGGCCAGATAGTTCACGCCGACACGCGCCTGATCGAAATAGGTGGAAAAGGACGTGAATTTGTTGCGCACTGGTTCTTGCAGCATTTTCTGCGACGACGTCAAAGGCGCGACATTCGGAATGCCCTTGGGATCGAGCAGTTTGAACCCGGCCAGGTTCATCGGCGTACCCAGAGATTGCAACATCGCAAACACCTTGTCGCGGTTCAGCAACTTGTTGTAGCCCTGCATCGCGCGCGGCATCTGATAGCCATTATCCTCAACCACAAAACGGATGGTCCGACCGTGCACACCACCTGCGGCGTTCACGCGGTCGAACACCACATTGGCGCCTTTGGTGGCTGGGACACCAACGGCGGCGAAGATACCGCTCAGATCATTGACCGAGCCGATTACGATCTCATCATCCGTAACACCCTGTGTCTGAGCGCTGGAGAGTGTCGCTACAGCCGTCAAAACTGTGGCAGCGGACAGCCGTTTAATCAGATTCCTCATTATAATCCTCCCTTTGGATAACGTTTTGTCTAATTGTACATGTCTTCAATAAGATGTTCGTGCTTCTTTTCCACAAAGCTGCGCTTGAGCTTCATTGTGGCCGTCAGTTCGTCATCATCTGCCGTCAGCAGAACATCTATCAGGCGGAAATCCTTGATCTGTTCAACCCGTGCGAAATCCTTGTTTGCGGCACCCACTTCGTCTTTGATCTGGTCCCGAACCTCGGCGGAGGCACAAAGAGAGGCAAAATTCGAGAAGGGGACCTTTCGATCCTGCGCAAATTTCTCCACGTTTTCCTGATCAATCATGATTAGTGCAGTCAGGAACTTGCGCTTATCGCCAATTACAACTGCGTCCGAGATAAAGGGGCTGAACTTGAGACGGCTTTCAATCTCGGCCGGGGCGATATTTTTGCCGCCCGCCGTGATGATAAGATCTTTGAGGCGACCCGTAATGGTCACGAAACCGTCTTGGTCGATCTGGCCCATATCACCAGTACGCAACCAACCATCCGCAGTGAAAGTCTCGGCTGTTTTGGCGTTGTTTCGCCAGTAACCCTGAAAGATGTTCAGCCCTTTAAGCTGAATCTCTCCGCCTTCGGAAATACGGACGTCATTAACGGGCACAGCCTTTCCAATGGTTCCGATCCTGTTGTTTCCAAGTGTATTCAATGTTGCCAGGCCCGATGTTTCGGTCATACCAAAACCTTCGACCAGAGGTACACCAATGGCCCAGTACCATTTCAGCAAATCCGCCGAAATCGGGGCGGCGCCGCTTCCACCGCGCCGCATATTGTCCAGCCCCAGCATCCGGCGCAGGTTACGCAGAACCAAACGATCCCAAAACCAGTACTGCGCGGCAACACTGGCCGGGACCGGCTTGCCCGCCAGGATATATTCGGCACGTGCCAGACCCGCCTTTACCGCCATTCCAAAGGCCGCGCGCCCGGTCGAGGTTGCATCCTGGGCCATGATCTGAACCTGAGAATAGATCTTTTCCCAGACACGCGGGACCGCCGTAAACGTCGAAGGAGAAACCTCTTGCAGATTTGCGAAAACAGTCTCGGGGCTTTCGGCAAAGTTGACGACAGATTTCGTTGCCAGCGGGAAATATATGGAAACATCACGCTCGAGGATGTGGCAGAGCGGCAAAAAGCACAGCTGTTCATCTGTTTCCAATGCGGGCAAGGAATGGGCGCCGGCTTCGATTGCGGCCAGGATGTTCTCGTGGCTCAGCATTGCGCCTTTTGGCATGCCGGTCGTGCCCGATGTATAAACCAGAAGAGCGGTATCCTGCGGGGATGCAAGCGCGATTTCGGCGTCAAAGCGGTTCGGCTCTTCACGCTCGGTTTGCTGACCTAGCTCATAAAGATCGCCGATCAACATGCAGCGGTCATGGTCCAGGTCATGCAGACCTTCATCCTCAAGGATGATAACCTTCAAAAGATTGGGAAGATCACCTTCGACCTTAAGGAACTTGTCCAACTGCTCTTCATTTTCGACCACCAGAAAACGGCTGCCACTGTCATTGATCAGATATTTCAGTTGCGCGGCCGAATCCGTCGTATAGATGCCCGAGGCGATCCCCCCGACGCCCTGAATGCCCATATCGAACCAGGCCCATTCTTTTCGGTCCTCGGACAGGATCGAAACAACTTCGCCCCGTTTCAACCCCAGCTTTTGCAAGGCGAGGCCAATCCATTTCGCGTGCTGCCAGTAATCCGCCCAGGAATAGGATTTCCAGATACCGAAATCCTTTTCACGATGCGCCGTACGCGCGCCCAAATCGGCACAACGCTTTTGAAACAGCTGGCCGATGGTTGTGCATTCATCCACATAGACCGGTCGCTGACCGGGGTTTGCGTTGTACTGAACACCATTAATCATGATCTGAGAGGGCAGGGTGCTTATATTCATGCGCTCACCTCCACGTCTTCTTGCGTTTCCAGCGGCGGTTTTCACGCGCACCTTCTTCCTGCACGCCCAGATAGAAGTTCTGGATGTCTTCAGACTGCATCAGCTCATCCGCGGGGCCATCCATGACGATGCGCCCGACCTCCATGACATAGCCGTGATGCGCCAGTTCCAGCGCAGCATTGGCATTCTGTTCAACCAGCATCATCGTCATGTTCTGCTCATCATTCAGGCGCTTCAGGATGCCGAAAATCTCTTGCACAAGCAAAGGGGACAGGCCCAGAGACGGCTCGTCCAGCAACATAATCCTTGGATTTGCCATCAACCCCCTCCCGATTGCCAACATCTGTTGTTGGCCTCCGGATAAGGTCCCCGCCTCTTGATTGCGGCGTTCTTTCAGGATCGGGAAGTATGAAAAAACCAGATCGCGATCATGATCAATTTGTCCCCGGTCCGACGAGGTATAGGCCCCGAGACTCAGGTTCTCATCCACGGTCAAAAGGGGGAATACTTCGCGCCCTTCGGGTACGTGGACGACGCCTTTCTGCACAACTTTATGTGGCTCAGCCCCTTGAATTTCGACCCCGTCAAGGCTGATCTTGCCCTTTTCCGGGTCCATTACGCCGGACACGGTTTTCATCAATGTGGTCTTGCCGGCCCCATTGGCCCCAAGGATCGACACGATTTTACCCGGAGGCACATCCAGCGACACGCCCCGGATTGCCATGATTGGCCCGTAAAAACTTTCGACATTGCGAATGGTCAGGATCGGATCGCTCATGACACTTTCCCTAGATAGGCCTCAACCACTGCCGGGTGTGACTGTACCTGCGCAGGGGTTCCCAGTGCGAGCATTGCCCCATCCGCCATTGCAAGGACCCGATCCGAGACGCCCGAAACCAAAGCCATGTCATGTTCGACCATCAGCACCGTAATCCCCATCTGCCGCCGGATATCGTCTATCCACCAGCGCATATCGGTCGTTTCCTCGACCGACAGCCCCGAGGCCGGTTCATCCAGCAGTAACAACTTGGGATCGGTGGCCAGGGCGCGGGCAACTTCAACCACTTTGCGCACACCGTAAGGCAGGCCGGATATCATCTTGTCGCGATAGGCCTGCAGATCAAGAAAATCTATGATCTCTTCTACCTTTTCACGGTTTTCGATCTCTTGCCGCCGGGCCGACGGCAGGAACAGCACCTCGGATAAAAGTTTTGTCTTGCGGTGCCGATGACGCCCGACCAGCAGGTTCTGCAGAACAGTGGCGTGTTCGAACAGTTCGATATTCTGAAACGTCCGCGCAACACCAAAAGCTGCAACGCCGGACGGTTTCACCTGCAGCAAGTTATGCCCGTCATACCGGATTGAACCCTCTATTGGTTCATAAAAGCGCGAGATCAGATTGAAAACGGTCGATTTACCCGCGCCGTTGGGGCCGACTATGGCAAAAACCTCGCCGTCTTCGACCGAAAAGGACAGGTCGTTCACAGCCGTCACGCCACCAAATTTCAAGGTGACATTCTTAAATTCAAGCAGGCTCATCTCAGACGCTCCGTCTTGAGATAGGATTTCTGACGTTTGAACATGTCCTTGCGATAGAAGGGAAACAGTTCGAACCATGTCCGGATCTTCAGCCAACGTCCATACATCCCCATGGGTTCAAACAGGATAAAGGCGATCAGGATCATGCCGAAGATACCAAATTCCAATCCCGGAATTGCGACGGTGCTGCCCCCGAAAACTGCGCCGACATACTCTTTTGCGATCGACAAAAATTGCGGCAGAAACCCTATGACGACAGCGCCCAGGAATGCCCCGTGGATTGAGCCCAGACCACCGATCACGATCATCATCAGCAACTGAATTGAGATTAGGACACTGAATGTCTCGTTATTGAACGCGCCCGAGAACATCCCCATCAGAGCACCTGCCCAGCCGGTCACGGCGCAGGACAGGGCAAATGAAATCATCTTGGTCTGCGCAATATCAACACCCATCGCCTGGGCCGAGACCTCAGAATCTCGCACGGCGATGAAACTGCGCCCAAGCGGTGCGCGCAGCAGGTTAATATAGCCCAGAGTGACCAGAACCGCGACTGCAAGCACCAGCCAGAAGAATTGGACCGGCGTAGCCCAGCGATCGACCATGAATCCAAATATCTCGACCCCGCCGATATATTTACCGGCGACCCCGCCGGTGATCGGCTCGGCCAGGACAATCACGTCATCCATCAGGATCGACAGGGCCATGGTAAAGATTGCCAGGTAGATACCGTGAAGGCGCAGGGCCGGGATAGCAACGGTCACCCCTGCTATCCCGGTCAGGATACCGGCGATCGGGAAGGCCAGCAGGAATGGCAAGCCTGCCTCAATCAAGATGATATTCGCATAGCACCCAAAGGCCAGAAAAGCCGCATGCCCAAGGCTGACCTGTCCGGTATGGCCGGTCAGTATCATCAACCCAAGACCTGCAATCGCCCAGATCAGAACATTTGTCAGCTCACCCAGATAGAATGCGTCCAACCACCACGGAGCGGCGATCACAACGCCTAGAAGGATCAGGTATAGGCTCAGTTGATACCGGTCTTTCCAAGGCCGGATATCTTGCATGTAACTGGTCTTGAAAATGATCCGCATGGCTTAAACCTTTTTGACCCTAACTTGGCTGAACAGCCCATTGGGGCGAAAGATCAGGACAGCCAACAACAGTGCATAAGGTGCAATCTGACTGTACCCAGCAGCGATATAGCGACTGGCAAACGGTTCGATTACGCCAACGATCAAACCTCCGGCCAATGCTCCAGGTAAACTTCCGAATCCGCCAATGACCGCAGCGGCGAAGGCCTTAATGCCCAGAAGTCCGGTTGCCGGGTCCACGGATCCTTTGGCGGCAAACAAAATGCCTGCGATACCCGCAACCACGCCGGCCAACGCCCAGATGAAACCCTGCACACGTTTTACCGGGATTCCCATATAATAGGCCGCCAACTGATTTTGTGAGGCACCCTGCATTGCAAGCCCAAGCTTGGTACGACTGAAGAACTGGTACAGCCCCCAGGTCAGCAGAACGGTAACGACAATAACCGCCACGTCCTCCATCCCCAGTACAAGGCCACCAAAACGCACTTCTTTTCCGGCCAGTGGATTCTGCAGCGTCTGCGGTTCGTGCCCCCAAATCAGACCAGCGACAAATCGGATTACAAAGCCCAGGGCGATGGTCAGAATGACCACAGCCGTCTGGCTTTCCCCGAAAAGTCGCCGAATGATCAACCGGTCCAGCAAGTACCCCAGCGCGCCCATGATCCCCAACGAGATCGGCAAGGCCAGCCAAAAAGGCAGCCCCATATATTCGGCATTTGTAAGCCCGATGGTAACAAAGGCGCCCAGCATCATGAGGTCACCCTGTGCGAAGTTCACTGCCTCGGTCGCCTTGTAAATCAGAACAAATCCGAGCGCGATCAGCCCATAGACACAGCCATTCGCCAGCCCGCTAATCAGCAGCTGCGCATTATCCAAACTCACCTCCCTATACCGGTTGCTCCGGGTTCATTTAGATCCCGGGCCTCCTCCTTAGCCCGGGGTTTGTACTACTATGGCGTGATAATTACCTTTCCGTCACTCTTTTGCAGTGCATCAACCAGCCCGGACATAACATTTTTTAATGTAAGCTTTTCTGAAACATCTGTTTTCCAACGCCCGTCCGCAAAGCGGGCCTGAACCTCGGCAACGACACGTACCACATCTTCGCGAGGCGTCGCTGTCATCCATTGTGTCAGCCAAAACCCTTCGATTTTCTTACCCATAAAGATGAGCTGTCCCGTCTGCGTTAGTTTGGGCAGTTCAGGGCTGAGCTTGCCATAACACACCCAGCGCGCACCTTTCGGCATCGCACAGAAAATCTGTTCGGAAATCTGGTCGGCGACGGCATCCAGAAAGACCCGAGGTTTAAGCTCTTTGCTAAGCGCTGCGAATTTCTGCAGCATGTCGGGGTCTGATGTTACCAGCACGTCATGAGCGCCCAGCTCTTTCAATGCAGCAACGGTCTCAGCGCGTCTCACGATCGCAATCGGCTTGAGCCCAAGATCGCGACCGAGGCTGCACATAAGCTTGCCCAACTGACTGGTTGCGGCAGATACGATAAAAGCATCTCCGGCCTGACGCGCCAGATCGACCATCGCCATGGCCGTCATCGGGTTCACAATCTGTGCTGACCCGTCGTCATCCGAGATATCCGGGCGCAGTGGAATACACATTTGTGCATCGGTCAGAGCGTACTCGGCCCAGGCACCGGAAAGAGTGGCCATGAATGCCACGCGCTGTCCCTGCAAACCCTCGGCTCCGGCACCGGTGGCGACGACGTCTCCACATCCCTCAAACCCGGCCGGAGATCCCTTTACCCTAGGCTGCCCGTATTCACCCTTGATAAAATGGAGGTCGGACGGATTAACCGATGATGCCCTCAGGCGGATCAGAACCTGACCTGCGCCCGGCTCGGGCACAGGCATTTCCGTTTCGGCCAGCCAATCAGACGCATTTTGGATGTTGGGACCAGTGGCTTTGCCCGAATACCCATGATGTGTTTGAACGATCGCAAACATGGAAGAGGGAAGGGGGGTCATGAGCGTACCTTTTCTGAACGATAGGAAACTGTCGGGTCCTGCTTGACTGCATCAAACCAACAATTTCGAAAATGATGGCCATGATCGACATCAACCGTGGCATATGTGTTCAGATCAGCCAAGCAAATGGCCAAAGGCGCGTCAATCGAACTATTCTTTGACGTAGGGAAAGACCGCCTGTTTCGGCGGTCTTTCTAATTCTTACTGACCAGTCAACAGGGCCTGAAGTTCCTGAATTTTCAGCGCGATTGTTGCAGGTGAGGCTTTGATATCATCGAGAATACCAACCGCTTTTACCTTCAGTTCTTCTGCCAGTGTGCTTTCCTGAACTGAGGCCACCATGGCGTCATAGTCAAAGTTATCAACACTCATAGCGCCGCTCTCAACCCAGGAATTCAGCAGCTCTTGCCCCTGGTTGGTGAGGGCAGCGACCTCTTCTCCAGCCTGATCGGCCAGCTCAGTCGCTGTTTCACCGGCTTGAGTGGCTAGGTCAGACGCGGCTTCGCTGGACTGTTCGACGATTTCAGCCGCCTGTTCCGTAACGGAAGACGCAGCTTCACCAGCCTGTTCGGTAACCGATTCTACGGCTTCAGACACGGCGTTTCCGGTTTCTTCAGCGGCGGCTTGCGGCTGTTCGACCGGAGCGGCAGGTTGATTCAGATAGTAATAGATTGCGGCGCCAACGCCGGCGACGACGACCCCTAGCAAGATTATACGCGACATGGGATTCTCCTTTGAAATATGTGTCGCCGAGATGGGGGGAAACTAGCGGACTGGAAAGGGGAATTCGTGGAACATCCTCTCAGAACAAGGGATTGAGCCAGTGTACGCCGATCTGGGCCGATCCCATGGCAATAACACGCCAACGTTGAACAACCAGTGGCCGAGATGCCATTCTTGTCAACCGACCCACAGGGTCGCACAAATGCCTGTTCAGCAGGGAAGCACAGAAACTAAGAATTCTCGTAGGAACGCGCGCAAAGCGAATAAGGCGACAAAGGCCTGCATTTCAGGTGCTTGAGCTAAATTCCGGAAAGCTGGTTGCCAATCATGCGCTGAATGGCTGATGGCGGAGAGACAGGGATTCGAACCCTGGGTGGGCTTGCACCCACAACGGTTTTCGAGACCGCCCCGTTCGACCACTCCGGCACCTCTCCGCGGGGGTCTGTGAGGGGGGGATTTAGTGATGAACACCCGGGGGTGCAAGCAGAAAGTTTCATAATTTATCAATCCCAGGATTTTCCGTTGCCAGATGCCGCAAAACCCCTAGGCTTCTGTACATGAGACATTTTACGCACCACATCACCACCGCCCTTTCGCTGTTTCTTTTCACAGTATTCATGCTGCCAATCCCGGCATCCGCTGCCGGGCGCGATAGGATCGAGGCATTCTTGACCACGACCGGTTTCGACGTTGCCCTTGAAAGTATTGCTCTGGCCTCGGCCTCGGCACCTCAGATGCTGGGCTTTGACCCCGATGGATTCGGGTCGGACTGGGCGCGGCTGACCGAAGAAGTTTTCGATACCAAAGACATGCATGAAACTGCAGTTTCGATTTTAGAGCAGACGCTCAGCGATCAGGCGCTAAATCACGCGGTAGAATTCTATGCATCAGATCTGGGTCAACGACTGGTCTCTGCTGAAAACGCTTCCCATCTGATCGAGGATGACGAAGCGAAACAACAGCAGGGGCAAGAGATAGTCGCTCAACTTGTCCGCGAAGGCTCTCAACGTGTTGAGAGTCTAAAAAGGATGAACACTGCCATCGACTCAAGCGGTACTTCTTTGCGCGCCCTTCAGGAAATACAAATCCGGTTCCTCCTCGCCGCCAGCGCTTCAGGTGTGATCGAACTGCAGTTGGATGCAGATGAATTGCGCGCAATGATGAAACAGAACGAAACCGGGATGCGACAGGCCTTACAGCTTTCTGCACTTGCCGGTGCTGCTTATACCTATCAGGATTTCTCGGATGCGGATGTCATCACCTATGTCGAGGCGTTGGAACAGCCTTTAATGCAGGAAGTCTACGAACTTTTGAACGCCATTCAGTATGAGATAATGGCTATGAAATTCGAAGTCCTGGCAACCAAAATGGCCGAGCTTCACCCCGCACAGGACATCTGATGCGCATTCTGATCGTTTTTGCCCTGATCTTCTGGGCCACATCATCCGGCGCCGTGGAAAAAGCAGATCGGCTGGCGCAAGCAATGCGTCTGGAGAACCTGATCGAAATCCTCCTGTCCGAAGGCGGAAAGATGAGCCAAGAGATGGACGCCACTTTGTTGGATGGCAACGGTGGCGCTCTGTTCGAAACTCGGGTCGAGGCGATTTATGATCCCGATTGGATGTATGATCAGTTGGTCCAGGGATTCCAGCAAAGCCTGGATGAAGTGCATTTGGAACGCGCCATCGCCTTTTTTGAAAGCGATCTTGGCCAGACCATCGTTTCCCTTGAGAATTCCGCACGGCTTGCTTTTGTTGATCCGGCAATCGAAGACTTGGCAAAACAGGCCTATTTCGAAAACACCAAAGACAGCATGCAGTTCAAACTGGTCGAAGAGTACATACTGGCCAACGACCTGATCAAACAGAACGTGCGGAGCGCTTTGAGCGCGGATTACAACTTTTTCAGGGGGATAAATGACGGCCAGGTTCTCGATGACAGCGACCTTCTGGACAACCTTCTGCTGCAAAAGGACGGGATCGAGCAAGAGACAGAAACCTGGCTGTATTCCTTTCTGTTGATGGCCTATAACCCTTTGAGCAACGCCCAAATGCGCAAGAACATCGCGTTTTCTCGAACGGATACAGGGCAAGCGCTGAACAGCTCACTGTTCGAAAGCTTCGACAGTATGTATGATCAGATCTATTACGATCTGGGAAAGGCGGTAGCGGCTGTCTTACAGGGCTCTGATCTTTAGTCGCCATTTCATGTTGACTTTCCTCTGCAATCTTTGGATAAGCGCCCATCCCGGCCGGATTCTCCGCGCCGGGTATCGTTATTATTGACCCAAGGGGCTGATCCATGGGTCATTCACACAGCCCGAAAAAGGGCGCGCTGTTCGAGGTGGCTGAGGCCGAAAACACCCGCAAGGGGACCACAGAACGCGGGTTAGACAAAGGAAAGACGCATGTTTGCGGTCCTCAAGACTGGCGGCAAGCAGTACAAGGTTCAGGCGGGTGATATCCTCCGCGTTGAAAAATTGGCTGCCGACGCAGGTGAAAAAGTTCAATTCAACGATGTTCTGATGCTGGGCGGTGACGCTCCGGTTGTTGGTGCACCGTTTGTAGATGGTGCAGCCGTTCAGGCCGACGTGATCGAACAGATCAAGGGTGACAAGGTCATCAACTTCGTCAAGCGCCGTCGTAAGCACAGCTCGAAGCGTACCGTTGGCCACCGTCAGAAGCTGACCCTGGTCAAGATCACCGACATCCTGTCGTCGGGCGCTGACAAGTCGGGCATCAAAGCTGCAACCGGTTCTGCACCGGCAGGCGAAGCTGCACCCGCAGCGAAAAAGCCCGCCAAGAAAGCAGAAGCCAAAGCAGAGGCACCCGCCGCTGTTGCTGCTGCAGACGATCTGACCGCGCTGAACGGTGTCGGCCCAGCCGCTGCCAAAAAGCTGAACGAGGCCGGTATCGAGAGCTTTGCCGCTCTGGCCGCCTTGTCGGACGAGCAGATTGCTGCTATCGAAACGGTCAAAGTGAAACCCGAATGGGTTGAGCAGGCCAAAGAGCTTGCTAAAGGCTAAGGAGAGAGAGAATGGCACATAAAAAAGCTGGCGGTTCCTCCCGTAACGGTCGCGACTCAGCTGGTCGCCGCCTTGGCGTGAAACTGTATGGTGGCCAGGCCGCCATTTCAGGCAACATCATCGTGCGTCAGCGCGGCACCAAGTTCTGGCCGGGCGAAGGCGTAGGCATTGGCAAAGATCACACCATCTTTGCAACTGTTGATGGCGCTGTGAAGTTCCACAAAGGCCTCAAAAACCGCACCTTTATTTCGGTCCTGCCAGTGGCGGAGGCCGCAGAGTAAGCCGAAACCCATAAGGTTTGAAAATTCTTGGGGGACCGGCAGAAAATGCCGGTCCCTTTTCTCGTTTTAACGCAGGTTCGATCAAACAGTCCGATGACAGTCGCAACCACCAGTTTCCTGATCTTTGCCGCCAGTCAGGTCGGCACGCCGGGACCGGCCAATATGGTCCTGCTGGGAACCGGTGCGCGTTACGGGTTTCGGGCAGCGCTGCCTTTTGTGGGCGGCGTCATTCTGGGCAAGCAGCTAATCATCTGGCCGGTGGGCTTTGGGTTGCTGCAATTGGCGGATCAGGCGCCGGCGGTGTTTGCTGTTCTGAAATACGCCTCGGCGGCCTATATCATGTGGCTGGCCTGGAAGATCGCCAACACGCGGCTGTCCCGGCAAGAGGCTGATGGCGCAGCGCCAGGGTTTCTGGCTGGATTGATTGTTCATCCGCTCAATCCCAAGGCCTGGGCCATGATCGTTGCGGGGTTCACGGGGTTTGTCGCCGTCGGAACACCAACTTTTGAGGCAACGCTCGCAATCGCGGCTTGTTTGTTGATTTGTCAGGTGATTCTTCATCCAATCTGGACATTTGCCGGAGATAGAATTGCCCACGCGGTTGAAGGTCGGCCGATGGAAAAATATCTGATGTGGACGTTAGCAGGTCTCACTGTTGCGTCTGTACTTTTTGTGTTGTTCGGAGGAGGAACGCACCTATGAAACTTGAGACGATCATAAACCAGCCGGTCATAGAAACCGAGCGGTTCGATCTGCGTCCGTTGCGCCGGTCGGATCTGGGTCTCATCGAACATTATGCCGGAGATGAGCGGGTTGCGCGTATGACGACAAGGATTGCGCACCCTTTGCCGCCCGGCGCGGTTGAGGCCTTTGTGACCCGGTCCATGGCCGAAGACCGCAGCGAGGATGTCTGGGCGATGGACGCGACCAAGGATGGCGGTCCGGAGCTGATAGGCCTGATCTCTTTGGAACGCCTGGATCGCAACCAATCCGAGGTCGGCTATTGGGTGGCTCCTGTCTATTGGAACACCGGGATCGCATCTCTGGCGGTCGAAACACTGGTTGTCGCCAATCCGCTTGAAAACACGTCGATGTTCGCAAGCGTATTTCAGGACAATCCAGCCTCAGCCAGGGTGCTGACGCATTGTGGTTTCGAATACCTGGGTGATGCCGAAATCTATTCGGTGGCGCGTGATGCGAACGTGCCCACTTGGACATACAGTAAAAAACTCTGACTTGTGGCCGGTGGGGCCTTTGCAGTAGGGGACAGTCATGAAATTTCTCGATCTTGCAAAGGTCTACATCCGGTCCGGGGCCGGCGGTGGCGGCTGCGTCAGTTTTCGGCGCGAAAAGTACATTGAATACGGCGGTCCCGATGGCGGGGACGGCGGTAAAGGTGGCTCTGTCTGGGTCGAAGTTGTGGATGGGTTGAATACCCTGATCGACTTTCGCTACCAGCAGCATTTCTTTGCCAAGAACGGTCAGCCTGGCCGAGGGCAGCAGCGCACCGGAAAAGATGGTGATGACATCATTCTGCGCGTCCCGGTCGGCACTGAGATCCTGGATGAAGACGAAGAAACCGTCATCTGCGATCTGACAGAGGTGGGCCAAAGGGTCCTGCTGGCCAAGGGCGGCAATGGCGGTTTTGGCAACCTGCACTTCAAATCGGCCACCAACCAGGCTCCTCGTCGGGCTAATCCGGGTCAGGCAGGTATCGACCGCACGATCTGGCTGCGCTTGAAACTGATTGCCGATGTCGGCCTGTTGGGGATGCCTAATGCCGGGAAATCGACCTTTCTTGCTGCGACATCGAACGCACGCCCCAAAATTGCCGATTACCCCTTTACCACCTTGCACCCCAATTTGGGCGTGGTGGGTGTCGACAATGTGGAATTCGTGGTGGCCGACATCCCCGGTCTGATCGAGGGCGCACATGAAGGACGCGGGATCGGAGACCGCTTTCTGGGCCATGTCGAACGCTGCGCGGTATTGCTGCATTTAGTTGATGGCACCTCGGAAAGTGTGGCCGAAGACTATCGCACGATCATTCACGAGCTTGAAGCCTATGGTGGTGAGTTGGCCGATAAGCCTCGCATCACCGTCTTGAACAAGGTCGACGCCCTGGATGACGAGGAACGCGAACTGGCCAAGACCGAGCTTGAAGAGGCCGTCGGAGGCTCCGTAATGGCAATGTCTGGTGTGGCGCATCTGGGTGTAACCGACGTCCTGCGGGCTTTGCGCGGTCGGATAGACGATGACCGCGTGCGCCAGAAACCCGCCGAGGAGGAACTGCCTTGGCAACCCTGACCGCAGCCAAACGCCTCGTGGTCAAGATCGGATCCGCCTTGCTGGTGGATCGGAACACAGGGTTGCTGCGATCTGATTGGTTACATTCGCTTGCTCAGGACGTCGCATGGCTAAAGGGGCAGGGGACCGACGTCATTCTGGTCTCATCGGGGTCAATCGCATTGGGGCGTGGCGTTTTGGGTCTGCCCCTGGCCACGCTTCCGTTGGAACAGTCGCAAGCCGCCGCCGCTGTCGGGCAAATCCGGCTGGCCCGCGCCTATGAAGAAGCCCTGACGCCTCACAACATTACCACTGCACAAGTGCTCGTCACGCTGGAGGATAGCGCGGATCGTCGCCGCTATCTGAATTCACGCGCCACCTTGGAAACGCTGCTGGGGCTTGGAGTCGTTCCGATTGTCAACGAGAACGATACAGTCGCCACAGATGAGATCCGATATGGCGACAATGATCGTCTGGCCGCTCAGATCGCCGTCACTGTTGGCGCTGATCAGCTGATCCTGCTGTCGGATGTTGATGGCTTCTACTCGGCCAATCCAAATGAGGATGCCTCTGCCAGGCGGTATGACGTCATCGAAAACATCACGCCCGAGATTGAGGCGATGGCGGGTGATGCCGGTTCCGGCCTATCAAAGGGCGGGATGAAGACCAAACTGTTGGCGGGAAAAATGGCCACGGCTGCTGGTTGCGATATGGCGATCACCGAAGGATCCCCTCTGAACCCGTTGAAAACGCTTGAAAACGGCGCGAACTGCACATGGTTCACAGCGACAGTTGACCCGCATGCCGCCCGCAAACGCTGGATTTCCGCGATGAAACCCCGAGGTGAGATCGTTGTGGACGCGGGGGCCGCGCGGGCGCTGAGCAATGGCAAAAGCCTTTTGCCAGCAGGAATAGTCGAAGTATCCGGAGATTTCGGGCGCGGTGATCCTGTTTCGATCATGGACCAACAGGCGCGACGGCTTGCGCAGGGGCTCAGCCGCTATACCGCACAAGAAGCAGACGCTATCAAGGGGCGCAAATCGACCGAAATCGAAGCCACTCTAGGCTATCCTGGCCGCGCGGTGTTGATCCACCGCGATGATCTGGCTGTTTGACAAATTGACTGAAAGGCACCTGAGATGAAGGATTTCGACAGCATCCCCGACCTGATGACCGATCTTGGGAAACGCGCCAAGGCCGCCGCTGCCGAGCTGGCATTTGCAAGCGCCGAGCGTAAACATGCTGCCCTGATTGGGGCCGCCGAGGCTGTTTGGGCCAATCGTGAACAGATCATTGCGGCCAATAAGAAAGATATGGAATTCGGGCGCGACAAAGGGTTGAGCCCGGCGATGATGGATCGCCTGATGCTGGATGAGACCCGCATTCAGGGCATGGTCGACGGGCTGCGCGCCGTTGCAGAGCAGGCCGATCCTGTTGGTGAGGTTCTGACCGAATGGGACATGCCCTCGGGGTTGAACATCCAGCGTGTGCGGACACCTTTGGGGGTTATCGGCGTGATTTATGAGAGCCGCCCAAATGTTACGGCGGATGCGGGAGCGTTGTGCCTGAAGTCCGGGAACGCGGTCATCCTGCGCGGTGGATCAGAAGGCTTTCATTCCTCGTCAGCCATCCACGCGTGTTTGGTTCAGGGCTTGAAATCGGCGAACCTGCCCGAGGATGCCGTTCAGCTTATCCCAACCCGCGACCGGGCGGCGGTTCAGGAACTGCTGACCATGACCGATTATGTCGACGTAATCGTTCCCCGTGGGGGCAAAGGGCTGGTCGGGCTAGTCCAGCGCGAGGCCCGGGTCCCGGTATTTGCCCATCTGGAAGGCATTGTGCATATCTATATCGACAAGGCCGCTGACCCCCAAAAGACGCTGGAGGTGGTTTTGAACGCCAAAACCCGTCGTACCGGAATCTGCGGTGCTGCCGAATGTCTGCTGATCCATCAGGATATCGCTGAAACGCTGGGACGGGATGTCATATCGGCGCTGATGGCCGCAGGTGTCGAAGTGCACGCCGAAGGTACTTTGGCCGTTGATGGCACTATTGCGGCCACTTCTGATGATTGGGGCAAAGAGTTTCTGGATAGTATCATCGCGGCCAAGCCGGTGACTGATATCGACGCCGCCATTGCTCATATCCGCAGGTTTGGGTCGAACCATACCGATTGCATCATGACCGAGGATCCCGCTGCAGCTGCCCGGTTCTTTGAACGGCTTGATAGCGCGATCCTGATGCATAACGCCTCAACCCAATTCGCCGATGGCGGTGAGTTTGGCATGGGGGCCGAGATTGGCATCGCCACCGGAAAGATGCACGCGCGCGGCCCCGTAGGTGCGGCTCAACTGACCAGTTTTCAGTATCTGGTGCGCGGTTCAGGGACTGTTCGGTCTTAGAACCGGATTTCGACGCGAGTTGAGGCCGTATCGGTCGCGACCCGCCGTCCCATCGACGATGCGGATTCAGGCAGCAGCGCAAATTGAACCTGCGCCGGGGTGACCTTGTTGGTAAACCGTCCGCTGGGCAGGTTCTTCCATAGCTCGGCTTCCAGCTTCATTTTGTCCGCGGTCCCTGTCACAGACCAGTTCTTCCCATCGTTTACGATCGTTACATCCCCGCCAAATGGCATCGCGCTTTCGCAGCACATCAACGCCAGAAAGGCCAGTTTCACCTGATTACGCGGTACCGCTTCGGTCAGGTTCCAGTTGACGCGAACACGACCTGCGCGTTCGACATCATTCAACAGCTCTAAAACCTCGGCCCGCCCAAGGGGATGATCGCTGGCCGACCCAAAAGCGACCCTGAAAAAGCGGATGCGTGCGCCGGCGCTGCCGACACTTCCCGCGATCAGTTCCATCTCGGGGCCTTGCACCGCGCCAACCATTTCAAGCAGCTCCAAGCCGTTGGTGATCGCCCCGATCGGGCTGATCAGATCGTGGCAGATCCGCGAGCCGATCAGTTCGGCCAGGTTGACGTCCAAGTCGCTCATGCGTACCTCCTGCTGTATCTGCCGCCGGACCGGAGCCCCTTGATGACAGATCTGAATGCCATTCTCGCACCGGGCATGTATGTCCGCCACCCCGATTTCCCCGATTGGGGCATTGGACAGGTACAATCCAACATCGCAGGTAAGATCACCGTAAACTTCCGCGAGCAGGGAAAAGTGGTAATCGACGGGACACGCATCGCCCTGATGCCGGTCTTTGATCCGTGAAACTGGTTTAAGAAAGGTTAACGTTTGATCGAAGCGCTCTATGTTGCCATTCCCCTGAAACCTGCGGTATCAGCGCGGAAACAATACGGAACCTCTGATGCCGGACGCAGGCCCTTCTTTCACCGTCAAACTCGCCGAAAATGACACCGAATTGCGGGCTGCACAGCGGTTACGCTATGACGTGTTCATACGTGAACTGGGCGGCGGTGGGGAAATGGTCGACCACGATGCCGGGCTGGAGCGTGACAGGTTCGATCCCTATTTCGATCACATGTTGGCGGTTGACGATCAATCTGGCAAAGTTGTTGGCGTTTACAGGCTGTTACCAGGTGATCGTGCTTCTGAAATCGGACAGTTCTATTCCGAAGATGAATACGATCTTTCCATCTTGAAACAAGGCGGACGCAAGCTGTTGGAGTTGGGACGTTCATGTCTACATCCCGATTATCGCGGCGGCACAGCAATGTATCACCTGTGGAACGGGTTGGCCGCCTATGTTGCCGAGCGCGAGATCGAGGTCTTGTTCGGCGTCGCCAGTTTCCACGGCACCGATCCTCAAGCTCTGGCTCAGCCTTTGTCCATGTTACATCACAATCACCTTGCGCCTCCGGACCTTCGGGTTCGGGCTCAGCCCGAAGTGTTCCAGCCCATGGATATGCTGGATAGCGATAAACTGGATCGGCGCGCAGCGATGGTGCAGGTTCCAGCACTGATAAAAGCATACCTGCGTCTCGGCGGGTTTGTGGGCGAGGGTGCCTTTATCGACCATATGTTCAATACCACCGATGTTTGCCTTATCCTCGACACGGCGCGGATGAATGAGCGACAACGGCGCATCTATGGTGGAGCGTAACGTGATGAGTGACGCCTCATGGCACAGTGAAGACGCACCTGACCCAATCAATCTGGGGGTCTGCGGATGGCTATTGGTCTTCCTTCGGGGTTTACCACTTGCTGTATTTGTATTCAGCGGGCTGATTGTCCTGCTGATCCTTCGCATGATCGAGCGCCCGCTCTATGGGGTTCACCGTCCGGTCACGCCCTTCATCACGCAGTTCGTATGCCGTAATGCGTTCCGGATTCTCGGGATTAGCTACCGTACAACCGGCGAGCTTATGACCCAGCGTGGTGCGGTTGTTGCGAACCATTCCTCGTGGCTTGATATTTTTGCGCTGAATGCCCGTAAAAGAATCTATTTTGTCTCGAAGGCCGAGGTAGCCAAATGGCCCGGTATAGGCTGGCTGGCGCGAGCGACAGGTACTGTTTTCATCGAGCGCGACCGCAAGAAGGCACGCGAACAGACACTTCTGTTTCAGGAGCGCCTGACAGCCGGTCACAAGCTGCTGTTTTTTCCAGAGGGTACGTCGACCGACGGTCTACGGATTTTACCATTTAAAACAACACTTTTTGCGGCATTCTTCACCGAAGATCTACGCGATTTCATGTATGTTCAACCGGTGTCGGTCGTTTACCATGCACCTAAGGGTGAGCCTGACCGGTTTTATGGCTGGTGGGGTGACATGGATTTTGCACCGCATCTGTTAAAGACTTTGGGAGCACGTCGCCAAGGTGGCGTAGAGCTAATTTATCATTCGCCAGCCAAGGTCAGCGACTTTGAGAACCGAAAGGCCCTGGCCGCCTATTGCGAAGATACCGTGCGTCAGGCGCACAGCCTTGCGCGGCTTGAAAAATAGGGCGATTGGCCCTTGCACTGCCTGAAAACCTGCCGTATACGCGCGCCATTCAAACCCGCAGGCGGGGTTTGGGCTTTATAGGGGAGACATCCTTATCTGGCCCGCCGGTTGGAGCATCCGCTTCTTTCACCCCCGCCGAGGCGTAAACCGGAAAAAGGAAATAAAGCATGGCTCTTCCCGAGTTCTCCATGCGTCAGCTGTTGGAAGCTGGCGTTCACTTTGGTCACCAGACACAGCGTTGGAATCCCCGCATGGGCCCGTTTATCTACGGCTCGCGCAATGGCATCCACATCATGGACCTGACCCAGACCGTTCCGATGCTGGACCAGGCTCTGCAGGCTGTTCGTGACACTGTTGCCAAGGGCGGCCGCATTCTGTTCGTAGGCACCAAGCGTCAGGCCGCAGGCCCAATCGCCGAAGCAGCTGAAAAGTCAGCCCAGTACTACATGAACCACCGTTGGCTGGGCGGCACGCTGACCAACTGGAAAACCGTTTCCCAGTCGATCAACCGTCTGAACCAGATTGACGAAGCCATGGAATCGGGCGCCGAAGGCCTGACCAAGAAAGAGCGTCTGGGCATGGAACGTGACCAGGGCAAACTGCAGGCTTCGTTGGGCGGTATCCGCGAAATGGGCGGCGTCCCGGACCTGCTGTTCGTCATCGACGTCAAAAAAGAAGCACTGGCCATCGCCGAAGCCAACAAGCTGGGTATCCCGGTCGTGGCAGTTGTCGACACCAACTGCTCGCCCGATGGTGTCGATTACATCATCCCTGGCAACGATGACGCAGCCCGCGCGATCTCGCTGTACTGCGATCTGGCAGCACGTGCCGCTCTGGACGGCATGACCGCTCAGATGGGTGCAGCAGGCGTTGATCTTGGCGCATTCGAAGAAGCACCGGTTGAAGAAGTCGTTGCGGAAGAAGCACCCGCAGCAGCAGAGACACCTGCCGAAGCGTAAGCTGCCCGTCACGTAAATGACATCTGGGGCAGGGTATGACCTGCCCCAATTCCGTTTGAATTGAGGAGGGCCAAAAGATGGCAATCACAGCAGCAATGGTAAAAGAACTGCGCGACACCACTGGCGCAGGCATGATGGACGCGAAAAAAGCGCTGACCGAAACCGGCGGCAACATGGACGAAGCCGTTGATTGGCTGCGCACCAAAGGCTTGGCCAAAGCGGCCAAGAAATCGGGTCGTACCGCGGCGGAAGGTCTGGTTGCCGTTCACGTAAACGGCAACAATGGTGTTGCAGTTGAAGTGAACTCGGAAACCGACTTCGTCGGGAAAAACGCCGAATTCCAGGAAATGGTTGGTAAGATCGCATATGCCGCAGAAGGCGTCGACAATGTCGAATCTCTGCTGGCAGCTGATCTGGGTGGCAAAACCGTTGCGGAAACGCTGACCGACAAGATCGCCACCATCGGTGAGAACATGTCGGTGCGCCGTATGTCCAAACTGTCGGGCGACACTGTTGTATCTTACGTCCATAACGCAGCCACTAACGGCATGGGCAAGATCGGCGTTCTGGTCGCTCTGACCGGCGGTGACGAAGCCATCGGCAAGCAGATTGCGATGCATATCGCAGCTGTGAACCCAGCAGCTCTGTCCGAGGCAGACATGGACCCGGCGATCGTCGAGAAAGAAAAGCAGGTCCAGATGGACATCGCGCGCGAATCCGGCAAGCCGGAGCAGGTCATCGAAAAGATGATCGTTGGTCGCATGAAGAAGTTCGTCGCTGAATCGACCCTGTTGAACCAGCAGTTCGTTGTAAACCCTGACCTGACCGTTGAGGCCGCCGCCAAAGAAGCAGGCGCGACCGTCACCGGATTCGTGCGTCTGGAAGTTGGCGAAGGCATCGTTGTCGAAAAAGAAGACTTTGCCGCTGAAGTTGCAAAAGCAGTTCAGGGCTAAGCATCACAGGCCCTGAACAGGGCCTGTGTATCAATCTGAGAAACCGGGTACGCCATGCGTATCCGGTTTTTCTTTGCCCTTAGTGTAGAAATGATGCCAAGAAACGAAAAAGGACGCCGAAAGCGTCCACAAGTTAAACCTAGTTTAAATGAGGGGCCCCGCAAAGATGGGGATGGACGAGGCCCCCCAAAATTCCGACAAAGAGACGCGGACAAATAGGCGCCCTATTGTCAGAGCGATCGGAGAGCTTTGTTATTGCAAAGATCCGACCAAATGTTCCCAGGCTAAAGCCACCACTCACGGAACAATACCACTTTGCAACTTTAGCGTTAGATTCGGAAAGTCATGTTTTCCTTACCCTAGGTAAATTGACGCATATTCGCGTCACTCCCTGAGTCAAACCCCAACGATGAACATCTGATTTTGAAGAGATGCTTTCAAAACTGCCTGCGCCGTTGTCTCGACCACGAGGGCCTCGCGCGCCAGACGCAGATGCTTTTCGACAGTGGCCGAAGTCAGCCCCATCAGAATCGCAATGTCCTGAGTTGTTTTGCCGTCGCCGACCCACTCAAGCGCCTCACGCTGACGTTTTGTCAGGGCACGATTTGGTGCGTTATAGGGCAGGGTGAGGATTTTCAGATGAGCAACGTTGTTCATCAGAAGAATATCCTGGCCAAATTCCTCCCAGACAGCATCCACATCGTCTTGTGTACGCGATCCATGCGCTGAAAGCGAAATTGCCCCTTTTGACCGAACCGAAACCGAGTCGAAACTGACCGTATAGCCGGCGACGACACCTTTGGTTTTGTTGAACTCGATGACGTCTCGCTCTTTTGCGGTCAGGGTGCCATCAGTCATCAGATCCTGGGCGATCCTCCAGCTTGCGGCCCCTTCATTATGCAAAGCCCATTTCAGCATTGGAGCATGGAAATACAACCCGCCTCCCAGAAACCCATCCAGGTAATCTTTGCTGTGATTGGTCAGGATTACAAAATCCTCGGGATCCCCCAGCGACGTTTCGGTGCGATATCGCGTATATCCGTACAGCAAACGATCGAACCCATATTCTGCCATTTGCCGGCAATGGGCATCCCAGAGCTCTTCCAGGGTTTTGGTATAGCTGAGGAAATTCAGATACTCAGAAAGCTTCATAGCGATCATTCACCCTGTAAATGGAACCGCAACGCATCCAGCGCCAGCACATATCCCTGCGGACCCAATCCGCAAATCATGCCTACAGCCACACGTGAGATATAGGATCGGTGTCGAAACTCCTCACGCGCGTGGATATTGGACAAATGAACCTCGATGACCGGCAGCTCAACCGAGGCGATTGCGTCCATCAGGGCAATCGAGCTGTGCGTATAGGCACCTGCGTTCAAAACAATGCCGTCCTGCACACCTTTGGCGGCATGAATGGCATCAATCAACGCGCCTTCGTGGTTGGATTGGAAATGAATCACTTCCATCCCGATAGACTTACCGTGTTCGAGGCACATATCCTCGACCATTTGCAGCGTTGTGCTTCCGTAAACCTCGGGCTGTCGCGTGCCCAGCAGATTGAGGTTCGGACCATTCAGAATAAGAGCTTTATGCATTGTTATACTGTCCCCATAACAAGGTTCTTAAACGTGAACAGGTAGAGATGTCCACCGAACCTGGATCATGCGTCAGAACCGCGGCCATTAGGACACGAGGCTATGCCATGGTCACGACAATCTTCCCAAGGGCCTTTCGGCTGGCCAAAAGCTCTAGCGCTTCTTGCGCTTGGTCCAGAGGGAACTGCGCGCTGATCTGTGGTTTGATCTGACCTTTGGCATATAACCCGAACAAATCTTTCATGTTTTTGCCATGTCCCTTCGGGTCGCGAAACACCGAGGCGCCCCAGAAAACACCAACAATTTGACAACCCTTAAGCAGAGGGAGGTTCAATGGTATCTGAGGGATTCCGGCTGGGAAACCGACGACCAGGAATCGCCCCTTCCACCCCAAGCTGCGCAGCGCTGGCTCTGAATAGGCACCGCCAACGGCATCGTAGACGACATCAATGCCCTGACTACCGGCTAAGGCCTTGATGTCCGATCCAAAGGCCTTTTGCGCCTGTTTGTCCATGTCGCGCGCGTAAATGATCGTTTCGTCCGCCCCGATCTGACGACAGAAATCTGCTTTGTCCTGCGATGAGACTGCCGCAATAACCCTAGCCCCCATGGCATTGGCTAGCTCAATCGCAGCCGTACCAACTCCGCCTGCGGCACCCAGAATCAGGACCGTTTCCCTTTGTTGCAGCGCAGCGCGGTCCTTCAGTGCGTGATATGAGGTGCCATAGGTGAAGATAAAGCTCGCCGCGTCCTCAAATGGCATTGAGCTCGGGAATTTAACAGCTGTCGCCGCTTTGACCGCCAGATGTGTGGCAAAACCTCCGTGTCCGGTCAGGGCCAGCACACGGTCGCCAACGTTAAAGCCCGAAACACCTTCGCCCAACCCGATAACCTCGCCAGCGATCTCACCTCCGGGGGCAAACGGTCTTGGTGGCTTTATCTGATACAGGTCGCGTATCATCAGTGTATCCGGGAAATTAACGCCTGCGGCCCGCACGCGAACAAGCAATTCGCCCTTGCCCGGCGACGGATCGGGCAGGGTGGTCAGTTCCAATGTCTCCGGCCCGCCCGGAGCGACGCTGAGTAAGGCTTGCATGTTTACGCTAATGTCCCTGTTATTCGGTAAGGAGGAACTTTTGGCCTACTGTTCTGAGTTGTCAAGAAACCACCCGGCACAACCGGGTTAGGCGTTACTCTTGACCGACAAATGAGACAGTTTGCCAAAATCAAAAACCGAGGAGCAGGTCATGACCCCCGAAACTCTTTTCTCATTGCAGGGCAAAACCGCTCTGGTCACGGGTGGGGCCACCGGAATTGGCCGAATGGCGGCCGAGGCGCTGGTCCGGGCGGGTGCACGTGTACTGTTGGCATCTCGTAAAGGTGACGCGTGCGAGGCGGTCGCGGCCGAATTGAACGCACTGGGCGCCACAGGAACCGCCGAAGGGTTTGCCGGTGATGTCGGATCAAAAGAGGGTGTCGGCAATCTGGTGGCCGAAGTGCTCAAGCGCACGGACCGGCTGGATATCCTCATGAACAATGCCGGTGTTTCCTGGGGCGCACCGATGGGTCAGTTTCCCTACGAAGCCTGGGAAAAAGTCATGTCGATCAATGTGACAGGAATATTCGAACTGACCCAAAAACTGTTGCCGATTCTGATGTCTTCCGGGACTGCCGAAGATCCATCCCGTATCGTCAATGTTGGATCGGTTATGGGCGAAGTTCCTATGGGCGACGGTGCGTATAGCTACTCTGCCTCAAAGGCGGCTGTGCTGCATCTGACCAAAATCATGGCCAAAGAACTTGCTCCGCATCACATCACCGTCAATGCGCTGGCGCCTGGACCCTTTGTCTCTCGGATGACGGCATTTGCCACATCTGACGAAGGGACGCGCAAGAAAGTCGGCAAATCCGTGCCCTTGGGTCGCGTTGGACGTGACGAGGATATCGCAGGCTGTATGCTGTTCCTGTGCGGTCTGGGTGGCAGCTATGTCACCGGCGCGGTGATCCCGGTTTCGGGCGGGATCAATGTTGTCACCGCCGGCAACATCTTTGCTGAAGCACTCTGAAGCATCGGCCAAGGGGAGCCACGAAATGGACAACGCAATTCTGGATCTGAAACGCGTCGATGCCTATCTCGACACGCATCTCAAAGGGTATCGGGGTCCGTTGGAGGCGAAAAAATTCGAGGTTGGCCAATCAAACCCAACTTTTGAGTTAAAAACGCCTGAGAATTCCTATGTCCTGCGCCGCAAGCCGCCGGGAGTGTTGCTGAAATCCGCCCATGCCGTTGACCGCGAGTTCAGGGTTCAAAGTGCTCTGGCCGAAAGCGATGTGCCTGTACCCAAAATGCTGCTGCTTTGCGAGGATGATGACGTCATCGGGTCGGCGTTTTATGTGATGGAGCATCTCGACGGCAGGACGTTTCTTGAACCCACGATGCTTGGCGAAGGAACCGAAACCCGCACGGCAATTATCGACGAGATGAACCGCGTTCTAGCGGCGCTGCATAAGGTCGATATCGATTCTAATGGCCTGTCCGACTATGGCCCGCCGGGAAGCTATTTTGAGCGTCAGATCGGGCGGTGGACGAAACAATTTCGGGCGTCCGAAACCATTCAGATTCCGGATATGGATGCCTTGATCGAGGCTTTGACCAACGCAACCCCCAAGGATGATGGTCAGAGAACGCTGGTTCACGGCGATTACCGCATCGACAATCTGATGTTCGAAAAGCAGGGCACCCGCTGTCTGGGCGTACTGGATTGGGAATTGTCGACAATCGGGCATCCCTTTGCCGATCTCGCAGCCGTTATCATGCAATGGCAGATGCCACCTGGAAAAGAGGGGCGGGGTCTGGCTGGCATAGACCGGTCCTCGCTCGGCCTGCCATCCGATCAGGCTTTCATTGATCAATACTGCGAGCGCCGCGACCTGCCCGGAATTGATAACTTTGGGTTCTATCTGGCGTTCAATTTCTTCCGAATGGCCGCGATCTTGCAGGGTGTTTATAAGCGGGCGCTTGACGGAAACGCCTCTGATCCGAAAAGAGCTCAGATTTTTGGTAGTTACGTTCCTAAGTTTGCACAACGAGGGCTGACTGCATTGGGCTGAGGATGAAACCGCCTAGGGCGCATGAAATCTCGACAATTCAAGCTCAAGGTTGGCCAGGCTGTTTTTGCCAAAGAACATCTCAGTGTCTACAAACATGCTGGGGACACCGAAAACACCCCGCTTGACCATAGCCTTGGTTTGGTTTTTCAGGTTTTGCTTTACGTTCAGATTGGTCATGGCCTCGCGCAGTTTTCGTATAGGCAAGCCGTTATCCTGAAGAATGTCGCAAAGGACACCCAGATCATCCACTTTTTGGCCGTGCACCCAAATAGCATCAAATATGGACGCTATATATCTGTTTTCCCATGATTTACCGGATGCTAACAAAGCCCCGCGCATGGCGAATTTGGTGTTCATCGGGAAATGTGGGCTCATATGAAAGCTCAACCCACGGTGACGCGCAAAGCGATGGAGATCGCGGGTCAAATAGGCCGTCTTCTGCCGGTTCTCTGAAAAAGCCTTAAACGGGCTTTGGTTATTGGTGGCTTTGAAAACAGTGGCCAGCAGAACCGGAACATATGTAACACCGACTTCGTGCTTTGCAGCGATATCAGATATCATCTTCTGCGCGAGGAAGGCGTTCGGACTGCAAAAATCATAAACAAATTCTATATCTTGCGGCATATTTCTCCTCCATCAGGCGAGAGTCGAACCGGACACGAATCTATCTGCGACCACATTAGCAGGCAAAACCCTTTTGGCGTACAGGGACATCGTTGGATTGAGGTGATTTAGCTGTCCTTTTTCCGCTTAACCCCGCAATATCCGGGAAAGATACGTTAATTTCTCAAAGTTGAGCACACACAGATGAAGTTCGAACAAGCCCGGCTAGATCGTATTTGCGATTGGATGCAATCCTATGTGGATGATCGCAAATATGCCGGAAGCTCATTCTTGATGATGCATCAGGGCAGGGAGGTTCTGTTTCATTCCTGCGGGCTTAGAAGCGTTGAGAACAATCTGCCATTCGAGCGGGATACCCTCGTTCGCATCTATTCGATGACCAAGCCGATAACCACTGCGGCCCTGATGATCCTTGTTGAACGCGGTGAGGTTCACCTCGGCGCTCAAGTGTCTGAATATATATCTGATTTCACCGCAACACAGGCGCTGGTCCCCGGCGCCACAAGGTTGGATCAAACCGAACCTGCACCTGCACCAACGCTTCATCAGCTGCTGACCCATACAAGTGGCCTGAGCTATCCTTTCAACCCCGGCATCCTGGCTGCGGCAATGGACGAACTTGATCTTGTTTTCGGCCCTAAAGAAGGGTCTTTGGCCGAAAGAGTATCTCTGCTGTCCACTTTGCCTTTCGCCTTTCAGCCGGGAACGCGATGGGAATATTCGGTAGGGATAGACGTTATTGGTCGCGTGATAGAAGTTATTTCTGGCCAATCTCTGGAGCAATTCCTTGCGGAAGAGATTTTCAGACCTCTTGGCATGTCCCAGACCGGGTTCAGGGTTCCGGCGGGAGCAGGGGATCGGTTTGCCTCGCTCTATACGCCTTTGGCGGGCAATGCGATGGCGCTAAACGAAGCCCGTACGGGTGAGCAGACATTGCGTCTGGTCGACAATGCCGACGCATCGCCCTTTGAATCGGCAACAATGTATTCTGGGGGCGGAGGGTTGGTTTCAACCATTGATGACTTTGCTAGATTTTCAGAGATGCTCCGAAATCGCGGAAGGTTCGGTGATCAACAGGTTCTTGCACCAAAAACTGTAGAATTCATGCTTCACAACCACTTACCCGGCGATATTGCCTCGATGGGACCGCAGAGTTTTGCGGAACAACCCATGGAGGGCATGGGCTTTGGCCTTGGTGGCGCTGTCGTCATTAACCCCGGCAGAACCTGTGTTCCGGGCAGCATGGGGGATTTCAGCTGGGGTGGTATGGCATCGACCTTCTTTTGGGTTGATCGTCAGAACGATTTTACAGCGATCTTTTACACCCAACTGTCACCATCCAGCTCTTATCCCTCCCGCGCAGAATTGAAGGCGCTCACCCTCGGGTCAATCATTGAATGACATTCGGCGCGCTGATACCCATTCGCCAAGATTAATCGGAGTACCGCATATGACCGAAGCAGAGAAAGTTCTTCTGGATCTTCTGGACGTTGAAAGACTGGAAGTAGACCTGTTTCGGGGAACAGGGTCGGGCGGCGAAACACCTATGCGAATTTTCGGCGGTCAGGTCATCGCACAAGCACTAGCCGCAGCATATCGCACCGTCGACAACCGCCTGTGTCATTCCCTGCACGCCTATTTCATCCGCCCGGGCGACCCAAGCATTCCCGTAATTTATCAAGTTGATAGGGCCCGTGACGGAGGTTCGTTCACGACGCGCCGTGTGGTTGCAATTCAGCATGGTAAGCAGATTTTAAACATGTCCGCCTCATTCCACATTCAGGACGAAGGTTGGGATCATCAACACGACATGCCTGAGATGGAAGCGCCCGAATCCTACCCATCGCGATCAGAGCTCAAGAAGAAATATCTGGACAAAGTACCGCCCAGCTTTCGCGGAGAACTAACACGCGAGCGCCCGATCGAAGTCCGCGAGGTCGGCCATCTGGATCCTTTCAACCCAGAGAAATCGGATGACCGCAACCAGATTTGGTTCCGAATGGGCGCCGCGGCCAATGCCGATGCGGTCACGCAGCATCTGTTGCTGGCCTATGCTTCAGATATGTATCTCATGAGCTCGGGCATGCGCCCGCACGGCCTAAGTTGGTTTACTGGTGAAGTGAACGGCGCCAGCCTGGACCATGCGATTTGGTTTCACGCGCCGCTCAAGTTCGAGAATTGGCATCTGTATTCCATGGATTCGCCATGGGGCGGGCGAGGGCGCAACTTCAACCGTGGATCAATCTATTCCGAAGATGGCGTTCTGGTCGCATCAGTTGCCCAGGAAGGCCTGATGAGGCGCCCTCAGAACAAAAGTTAAGTCTCTTCAATAAACATTTGATTTAACTTCTGCATTCCTGAAATCCACCTGTCATAATCTCCGGATTTATGGCGAATGTAGTCCAGAACCTTTGGATGCGGCAGTACCAGAAATTGCTCAGAAGATATTGCCTTTACGCAAGCCTCGGCAACATCTTCAGGTTCCAACATTCCGTCAATCGAAGCCACGGAAGTTTCGTGCCCGCGCGTCATATCGGACCGTACGGCTTGTGGGCAAAGTACCGAGACCCGCAAACCTTTATGCCCATATGTAAGCGACAACCATTCAGCAAACCCAACGGCTGCGTGCTTTGTGACACCATATGGAGCTGCACCTGGCTGGTTCAGCAATCCAGCGGCTGAGGCCGTTGTCATGATATAGCCGCCGCCACGATCGAGCATTCTGGGCACCAGATGCCGCGCGGTCCAAACATGTGACATCACGTTGATTTTCCAGATGCGATCCCAGTCTTCATCCGGAACCTCCAAACCACCAATCGTCAATATCCCGGCATTTGCACAATACAGATCGATAGGGCCAACCGAGCTTTCTACAGCTTCGATCAACTCGGCTGTATTAGCCTCAAGCGAAACATCACAATGGAATGAATGGCCGCCAATCTCTTCTGCGACAGCGTCTGCGCCGGTTTTGTTGATATCAGCGCAGACAACCGTGGCACCTTCACGAGCAAATCGCTGTGCCAAACCTTTTCCGATGCCATCAGCGGCACCGGTCACAACAACGATCTTTCCGTTCAATTCCATTCGATCCTCATGATGTGGTAGGTGTCAGGAACAGATCGTAAGGTATTGTGAGGATTTGAAAAGTTCCCCAAGCGCATTGACATTATTTTAACATAATACCAATTACACGAATTCTGGAAACTTAGTAAAATGCCTGCAATCCCGTCTGTGCACGCCCCAGGATCAACGCGTGAACATCATGCGTCCCCTCGTACGTGTTGACCGTTTCTAGGTTCACCATATGTCGGATGACCTGAAACTCTAACGAAATGCCGTTGCCGCCGTGCATGTCTCGCGCATGACGTGAAATATCCAGGGCTTTGCCGCAATTGTTGCGCTTAATGATCGAAATCATCTCGGGCGCGGCTTCGGCCTTGTCCATCAGTCGCCCGACACGCAGGCTTGCCTGAAGACCCAGAGCAATTTCTGTCTGCATATCCGCCAATTTGCGCTGGAAAAGCTGCGTCTGCGCCAATGGCTTGTCAAATTGTTTCCGGTCCAACCCATATTGGCGCGCCGCATGCCAGCAGCTTTCGGCAGCGCCCATAACACCCCAGCTGATTCCGTAGCGTGCGCGGTTAAGACATCCAAACGGGCCTTTCAGTCCCTGAACATGAGGCAGCAAAGCATCCTCGGTGACTTCGACACCCTCCAGCACAATTTCACCGGTGATCGAGGCGCGTAGGCTCAGCTTGTTCTGGATTTTCGGCGCGCTCAGACCTTTGAGGCCTTTTTCAAGGACAAAGCCACGGATCTTTCCGTCATGTGCATCAGATTTGGCCCAAACAACAAACACATCCGCAATCGGGGCGTTCGATATCCACATCTTGCTGCCAGATAGACGATATCCACCGTCGATCTTTTCCGCACGCGTTTTCATACCTGCCGGATCAGAGCCCGCATCAGGTTCGGTCAGACCAAAACACCCGATCCATTCGCCGCTGGCCAGTTTCGGAAGGTATTTCCGGCGCTGCTCCTCGCTGCCATAGGCATAGATCGGATACATCACCAACGAGCTTTGTACAGACATCATCGAGCGATAGCCCGAATCCACGCGTTCCACTTCTCGGGCGACAAGGCCGTAAGAGACATATCCGCCCCCTAGCCCGCCGTATTCTTCCGGGATCGTAGTGCCCAGCAGACCCATTTCACCCATTTCACGAAAAATCTCGGGGTCAGTTTCTTCGTTCTGAAATGCTTCTGTCACCCGCGGCTGAAGCTTTTCCTGCGCATAGGCTTGCGCACTGGCCGCAATCATACGTTCGTCTTCGTCTAGCTGGTCTGACAGGCGGAACGGATCATCCCAGGCGAACTGGCCCATGTCAGGCGCATCTTTGGCGCGTAATGTCGGCTTGGTGTCAGGGGCATTCATGGTGCGTCTCCGCTTTGTCAGCTTCGCGGCAAACTAACCCGTCGGCCCGCCAAAAAACAGTAAGAGTTTCGCATCCACCCTTGAGTAAAACTCATAGCTTGCAGCCGCCTACCCCACGCGTTCAACCCAGCGCGTATCCCGCACCGCGAACAGTGCGAACCGGATCATCTCCACCATACTGCGTTAGTGCTTTGCGTAAGCGGCCGATATGAACGTCGACCGTTCGTGTATCGACATAAATATCCCGCCCCCAGACGCGATCCAATAGCTGTTCTCGGCTCCAGACGCGGCCCGGCTTTTCCATGAATGTGCTCAGCAAGCGAAATTCGGTTGGGCCAAGCTTTAGTGGTTTGCTGTCGCGGCTGACCTTATGAGTTTCAGAATCCAAAACGATGTCTGCGAATTCCAGCCTAATTCCTACAGTCGCAGGCCGGACACGCCGCAACTGGGTGCGTACCCGGGCCATAAGCTCGACAATCGAATAGGGTTTGACCACATAGTCATCAGCCCCGGTTTCCAGACCTCGTACTTTGTCGATTTCTTCCGACCGGGCCGACAGCATGATAATTGGGATCGACCGGGTGTCGGAGCGGGTTTTCAGCCGGCGGCAAACCTCGATCCCGCTAAGATTGGGCATCATCCAGTCTAGTACGATAATGTCCGGACTGTCTTCATCGACCAGCAACATGGCCTCTTCACCATTGGCTGCTTTGGATACGCGAAAGCCTTCTGCCTCGAGATTATAGGCCAGGACTTCGCGCTGAGCCGGCTCATCCTCGACAACCAGAACGGTCGGTTGATCAGCGGACATTCTCAAATCTCCTAGACGGATTGCGATGTAAAATCGGCTTTGGGACGCGCTTCTGTCGGGCGCTCTCCGGTCACCAGATAGACGACCTGCTCGGCAATGGCCGTCACATGATCGCCCATACGTTCTATATTCTTGGCGATGAAATGCAGGTGCATACAGGATGAGATGTTGCGCGGGTCTTCTGCCATGAAAGTCAGGAATTCTCGGAACAGACCATTATACATCTGGTCGACTTCCTCATCACGTTCGATGACATCCGCCGCCAGCTCAGCGTCGCGCTGGACATAGGCGTCCAAAGCGTCCCTGAGCATCCGCTCGACTTCACGTGCCATACGTCGCAAGGCGGCGGCACTGCCATTGATCTCACTGGTATTGACCAGAACGGTCGTGCGTTTGGCTATGTTCTTTGAATAGTCGCCGATGCGTTCCAGGTTGGCGGAAACCTTCAATACCGATAGGACCAGACGAAGATCGCTTGCTGTTGGCGCACGCAGCGCGATCAAACGCGCCGTTTCTTCGTTGATCAGCTCTTCCAACGCATCAATGGCCTTGTCGCCCTGACGCACCTCTTGCGCGAGCTCGACATCGCGCGATTCAAGCGACCGTGCCGCGCTCATGATTGCGGCTTCGACGAGGCCTCCCATTTTCATGATATGCGCCTGAATGGCTTCCAGATCCCGGTCGAAGGCGGATGCGATATGTTGTTCTGTCATCTCTGAATACCTATGTTCAGCCGATACGGCCGGTGATGTAGCTTTCGGTGCGGGGATCTTCGGGGTTGGTGAAAATCTGTCCGGTTTCACCAAACTCGACAAGGTTGCCCAAATGGAAAAACGCGGTCTTCTGGCTGACGCGAGCGGCCTGCTGCATCGAGTGGGTAACGATCACCACCGAGTATCGCGACCGCAATTCGTCGATCAGTTCCTCGACCTGCGCAGTCGCAATCGGATCAAGGGCCGAGCACGGCTCGTCCATCAGCAGGACCTCAGGTTCCGTAGCCACCGCACGGGCGATGCACAAGCGCTGTTGCTGACCGCCGGACAGGCCGGTTCCAGGCGCATCAAGACGGTCTTTGACCTCATCCCAGATGGCGCCGCGGCGCAGTGATTTCTCAACAATCTCGTCCAGTTCAGCTTTGTTTCTGGCCAACCCGTGGATACGCGGGCCGTAGGCCACATTGTCATAGATCGACTTGGGAAACGGGTTCGGTTTCTGAAACACCATACCAACCTTGGCACGCAGCTGAACCGGGTCGACGCGTTTGTCATAGATATCTTCGCCATCCAGCAGGATATCGCCCTCGACACGGCAGATGTCGATCGTGTCGTTCATCCGGTTCAGGCAGCGCAAGAAGGTGGATTTTCCGCAACCCGAGGGGCCGATAAAGGCGGTGACGGTCTTGTCTTCGATCCTGACGTCGACGTCTTTGATGGCGTGATTTTCACCGTAATAAACCTGAACCTTGTTCGCGGCGATCTTGATGTCTTTGGCGTCCACGGTTCTCTCCACTCGTGTCATATCGTTCATAATGGCCCCCATTTACCAGCGGCGTTCAAAGCGGCGGCGCAGGATAACTGCGATTGCATTCATAGTGACAAGGAAAAGCAGCAGGATGATGATGCCCCCCCATGCGCGCTCGTAAAAGGCCGGGTCCGCGCGCTTGGACCACTCGTAAATCTGTGCGGGCATGGCCGAGTTTGGTGACAGAAAGCCCTCGACAATCCCGTCGGGCGGGTTCGAGGCGATAAAGCCCACCATCCCGATCAGCAGCAGCGGAGCGGTTTCGCCAAGCGCCTGTGCCAGACCAATGATGGTGCCCGTCAGGATGCCGGGTGCCGCAAGCGGCAGCACATGGTGGAACACCGCCTGCATTTTCGAGGCCCCTACCCCCAACGCAGCGTCCCGGATCGACGGCGGCACCGCCTTGAGTGATGCTCGGGTCGAAATGATAATTGTTGGCAGCGTCATCAGCGTCAGAACCAGACCACCAACCAGCGGCGCAGAGGTCGGTAAATGCATATAATTGATGAACACGGCCAAGCCCAGAATACCAAATACAATCGAAGGAACGGCCGCCAGATTCGAGATGTTCACCTCGATGATATCGGTAAACCGGTTCTGAGGCGCGAATTCTTCCAGATAGATCGAGGCGGCAACCCCGATCGGCAGGGCCAGCGCCAACACGACCAGCATCATGAACAGAGAACCCAGCATGGATACTCCGATCCCGGCAGCCTCGGGCCGCTGATCGGAGGCGTCCGCCCCGAAGATAAAGTCAGGGTTGAACGCCTTGTACAGCACACCAGCAGCACGCAACTGATCCACGAAGTCCAGCTGTGCGACAGAGATGCTTTTGTCATTTGCGATGGACTGGCGTGTCACACGGCCCTTCAGATAGCCATCAACGCGGCTGTTCACCAAAAAGCGGAAGCTGACCGACGTACCTATCTCATCCGGGTTCGAAATGACGTAGTTGCGCAGGTCCGCCTGTGCGGATTTGGACAGGATTTGCCCCATCTCTTTGGGCGACAGATCGGACTGGATGCCCAGTTTCTGCACCTCAACCTCCAGCGCTGAGGCGATCAAAGGCGCGTATCCAAAGGTCGAGACTTTACTAATATCTGCGATGTCGCGGTTGCCCTTTTTGTCGAGCTTGTCTGCCTTCAGCTCTACCGTCAGCTCTAGGAAGCTTTGCTGAAAAGCGCCCGTACCGGCGGTGACGATATTAGTCACCAACACAATCAACATCACAAGACCGATACCAATGGCCGCGATACCGTACATTTTGAACCGGGATTCGGCCGCATTGCGACGTTTGGTTCGCGTGTCCTGATTGAACAGCGAAGCCCCTTTGTGTTTAGCGGCAGGTGCTGCGTCTTGTTTTTGGGACATGTCAGTCATTCATACTGCTCCCGGTATTTGCGCACGATATAGAGGGCGAAGATGTTCAGCCCCAGCGTGATGATGAAAAGGGTCAGACCCAGGGCAAAGGCCACAAGAGTCTCCGGGCTTGCGAAATCAGTATCCCCGGTCAGCTGGCTGACGATCCTAGTGGTGATTGTGGTCATGGCTTCGAAAGGGTTTCCCGAGAATTTGGCAATCGCACCGGCGGCCATCACGACAATCATGGTCTCACCGATTGCGCGGCTGGCGGCCAACAAGATTGCCCCCACGATCCCGGGCAAAGCTGCCGGCAGGACGACTTGCCTGACAGTTTCGGAATGCGTTGCGCCTAGGCCTAGCGATCCGTCTCGCATCGACTGGGGCACCGCGTTGATGATGTCGTCAGAAAGTGACGACACGAACGGGATGAGCATGATGCCCATGACCAGACCCGCCGTGAGTACAGCGTTCGAACTGGCCATCCAACCAACGCCCAAAGCTCCCCCCTGCCCGAACACAGATACCAGTGCCGGACCGACCGTCAGCAGCGCGAAAAGACCGTAAACGATGGTTGGGATACCGGCGAGGATTTCCAGCAAAGGCTTGGCCACAGACCTTGCCACGGTCGAGGCATATTCGGAAAGATAGATCGCAGCGTACAGCCCAATCGGAACCGCAACCAGCAACGCGATCAGAGAAATATACAAAGTCCCCCACAGCAGTGGGAGGATCGACAGTTCACTTCCGCCCCGGAAGTTCGGGGCCCAGGTGCTTCCAAAGAAAAAGTCTTTCCACGAATGAAGTTCGAAGAAATTCATCGTTTCAAAAAACATGGACAGGACGATGCCGACTGTGGTCAGAACTGCGATCGAAGCGGCCAGCAGCAGCAGCGCCAGAATGCCTTGTTCGACAACATTTCGGGCGCGAAATTCTTTATGAGTGCGGATATAGGCAAATGAGGCCCCGATCAGCGTCACAACCAAAACCGCGATCTGCATCGCAATGGTTCCGCTTGCGCTCATCGAGCGATATTTCTGCGCCGCCAGCAGAATGGGTGCGGTTACCTCTTGCGTAATGATCTGGCCAGCCTCTTTCAGTCGCGCGGTCACATCGGCAAAATCCTCATGCGCGCTGCGGGCAAAGTCTTCGGTCATGGTGCCTGCGGCAACCGCGCCGTCCAGGCCGTTGGCGACCCGGCGCACTTCGCTCATCAGCAAGCCGCGGGTCGACCCCTCGGGGATTGCCGAGTCCGGCAGCAACCCAGAGGCAGAATTGCTGACGATCAAGGGCTGCGCCAGCAACCAGATGACCAGCAAAACGAACCCCGGTATCAGCGCCGTCAAAGCAACGTTATAGCCGTAATAGGATGGAAGTGAGTGCAGATTGCGCAGGTTTCCGTCCGCGCTGGCCATCGCGCGGGACCGGCCCGCAAAATAGCCAAGAACAGCAATCGCCAGCAAAATGAGCAGCAGCCAGGTTAGTGCCATGAGAACTCCGTCAAGCGGCAGGAGTGGATTTAAGAAAACCGGGGCGTAGACACCGCCCCGGTTCAGTCGTGTGAAAGCTTAGGAACCGCCGCCCAAAGTGGTTTCGCTGGCTACGATTTCCTGAACCTTGACCAGTTCTGGGTCTGATACCAGACCGTATGCAGCCAGAGGGCCATCGGGGCCTGCAACCTCATCAGCGACGAAGAACTCTGCATATTCTTTCAGCCCGGGGATAACGCCGATATGTGCTTTTTTCACATAGAAAAACAGCGGGCGCGATACCGGGTATTCGCCAGTTGCGATGGATTCGGTCGAAGGCACGATGCCTGCCATGGTCGCAACCTGCAGTTTGTCGGTGTTGTTCTCGTAGAACGCCAGACCAAAGACGCCGATGCCGTCTTTGTTGCTGTCGATACGAGCCAGGGTCTCGGTATAGTCGCCGTCGATGTCGACCGAAACGCCATCGGTACGCAGAGCGATACAGGCTTTTTCAGCGGCTTTTTTGTCGTCGCCATTTGCGGCTTTGTAGACATCAAAGTCACCCAGATGCTCACAACCGGCCAGGATCACCTTGTCTTCGAACACTTCACGCGTGCCGTGCTTGGTGCCGGGGATGAAGGCTGCAATCGGCTGCGCTGGGAATGCAGGGTTCACGTCGGCCCAGGTCTTGTTGGGATTGTCGACCAGCTGGCCATCAACCACGATCTGAGCGGACAGCGCTTTGTACCAATCTTCCGGCGTGAACTCGAAAGAGTTACCGTTGATGTCGGATGCGAAAACGATGCCGTCATAGCCGATCTGAACTTCGATGATGTCGGTAACACCGTTTTCGGCACAGGCTTTGATCTCTTTTTCACGGATCTGGCGCGAAGCGTTCGCTACGTCGATGGTGTTTTCACCAACACCTTCACAGAACCGCTTGAGGCCGGCCGAAGATCCGCCCGATTCAACAACCGGGGTCTGGAAGTCAAAGTTTTCACCAAAAGCTTCTGCAACGATCGAAGCATAGGGCAGAACGGTGGAAGAACCAGCAACCTGAACTTGATCACGCGCGGTGGCCGCAGTGGCCGAAACAGCAGCGATAGCCAGAACCGAAGCCGACAGTTTTACAAAGGACATTTCAGTCTCCTTGAGAAATATGTTTCTGGATCATCCTCATGATGATCTTGGCCGAACCTCTAAAAGTCGTGCGTAAGCCTTTTGTGACAAGTGTGTAACGGTTTCATGACACGTTTGGATTTTCAGCCGATACGCCACGGGACATATGCTGTGAAAGAAACAAAACAGATCCGACAACTGGTTTGATCCGAGCGATCAGCGCGGCAAAATCACTGTAAAAACAGAGCCTTTTCCAAGATCGCTTTCCACCCGCAATCTGCCGCGATGGCGGTTTAGAATATGTTTTACAATCGCCAGGCCCAACCCGGTTCCACCCAGTTGCCGTGACCTATGACTGTCCGCGCGATAGAATCGTTCGGTCAAACGCGATACATGCTTCGGGTCGATTCCAGGTCCCCTATCCACGATCTGAACGCGAACACCGGGACCGCGCATGGCGGTGTCGTGATCCGAAGATTTGACGCGAACTTCTACCCGACCACCGCTGCCGCCGTATTTAATTCCGTTCTCGATCAGGTTGGTAAATACTTGGAGCAACTGGTCGCTGTCGCCAACTAGCATTATTTTGTCGTCGGGCGCATCTAGGCTCAGCACTACATCCGCGCCATCTGCCAATGGGCGCAGAGAATTGAGGGTCGATCTAAGAAGTGCTGTCAGCTCAAGTTGTTCTTTCGGGCGAACCCGCTCTTCGCTTTCGACGCGGTTCAAAGACAGAAGATCGCCGACAAGCCGGTTCATGCGATTTGCCTCGTCGTTCATGATCTGAAGAAAACGATCCCGGGCAACCTCGTCATCTCGGGCCGGACCGCGCAAGGTTTCAATAAAGCCCATTAATGCCGTCAGCGGGGTCCGCAATTCATGGCTGACATTCGCGACGAAATCACGTCGCATCTGATTTGCGTGCTCAACATGCGTAACGTCCTGAAATACAGCAAGCAACGCACCGCCGGATACTGCACCGACCCCATTCATGTACCGGCACTGAACTTCGAATGTTGTATCCTGGGCTCCGTCATTGGACAGGTGCCGAGTGTTGGACGTTCCCTTCGTGCGCAGGCTTTGTTCAATCGCTTCGATAACCTGCGGCTGTCTGAGGATGGTCGCGAAATGCCGCTGCAGGATATTCTGGCCCAACAACGTCTTTGCTTCGGTATTGACCGCAATAATCCGTTCCGTCTGGTCAACCATCAGCGCGGGCATCGGGATGGCGGTTACAATTTCTTCAAGTTGGTCGTTGGTCATAAAGGGGCAGTTCTCTTAGCAACGCAGTTGGACGCTAGGATAGCTCTCGCATTGTATCGCGAAAATGACGCATGTTTTCTTGATAATGCAAGGCGCTGAAGGTCAGTTTCTGGGCGGTCGCATTGTCGATCTCGCGCACGACTTTACCCGGTGAGCCCATGACCAGAGAGTTATCCGGTATCTCTTTTCCTTCGGTCACCAAAGCCCCTGCCCCGATCAGACAGTTTTTGCCGATCTTGGCACCGTTCAACACGATGGCCCCCATTCCGATCAGGGTATTATCCCCGATCGTACAGCCATGCAGCATGACCTTATGCCCAATCGTGCAGTTCTTCCCGATGGTCAGAGGATACCCCGCATCAATATGCATGACGCAGTTTTCCTGAACATTGCTACCCTCACCAACCCGGATTTCTTCGTGATCAGCGCGGATCGTGCAGCCGAACCAGACCGAGGCCCCCTGTTCAAGCACGACTTTGCCGATCAGATTGGCGTCTGGGGCGACCCAGGTGTCCTCGTGGATTTCCGGTACATCAGAGCCAAGGGCATAGATGGTCATGACTGATCCTCGAATTCATTTTGCAGCGTACGGACATGATCCTGAAGCTTGGGTTGCTGGATACGCCGCATTCGCTCGGCACTGACGATGGTTTTCAGCTTTTCTTCGGTCTCGTCCAGATCGTCATTGACCAGCACATAGTCGTAATATCCCCAATGACTGATCTCATCCCAGCTTTTAAGCATCCGCTTGGAAATAACCTCTTCACTGTCCTGACCGCGGCTTTCCAGTCGGCGGCGCAATTCGGGGATCGACGGTGGCAGGATGAAAATCGACAGGGCGTGTTTGCCCAGATCCGAGTTCCTAATCTGCACCTCGCCCTGCCAGTCGACATCGAACAGAACGTCCTTGCCGTCATTGATGGACTCGCGAACTGGCCCAGCCGGAGAGCCGTAGAAATTGCCAAACACATGGGCATGTTCCAGCATCTGTCCCTCGGACACCTGCTGTCGAAAGGTATCTTCTGTCAGGAAATAATACTCACGCCCATGTTCTTCCCCAGGCCGGGGCGCGCGTGTTGTGGCCGAAACCGAGAACTCCAGATCCGTGTCCCATTGCATCAGACGCTTGGCCAACGTGGATTTCCCTGCGCCCGAAGGCGAGGACAGAATGATTAATAGGCCGCGTCGATCCGCCATCAGGGCGCTCCTGTCATTATTCTACGTTCTGCACTTGCTCGCGCATCTGATCTATTACCGCCTTCAACTCAAGCCCCACTGTTGTCAGATCAGCGCTTTGTGCCTTGGAACACAGCGTATTGGCCTCGCGGTTGAACTCTTGCATCAGGAAATCAAGCTTGCGCCCCACGGCGACATCCTGCGCAAACAGATCGCGCGCGGCTGTGACATGGGCTTTCAGCCTGTCAATTTCTTCCGTTATATCCGACTTGACTGCGATCAGAGCCAGCTCCTGTGCAACCCGGTCCGGATCCGCGCCTTGCGCATTCTCCATCACGCGCTGCAGGTTTTCTTGTAAGTTTTCAGCGATTGTATCCCGGCGCTCTTCAGCGAGCTTGGCGGCTTGCTCCGTAAGGCTTGAAACCTGCGATAGCTGCGCCTCCAGCACATCGGCCAGGGCCCGGCCTTCGGATTCACGCATCTTAATGAAATCGCTCAGCAAATCATCAAACGCGCCGGTTAGATGTTTGACCAAGGGGGCCGGATCATCCGCATCCCCACCGGTTTCCAACATGCCTTTGACAGCAATAAGCTCGGCCGCCGTCGACGGGGCCAACGCTAGTCCCCGTTCTTCTGCCATCGTCTGCGTTCGCGCCAGAGCATCCAGAGCAGCGGCCATCGCAACTGGATTCAGCACGAGATCGGCTGTCGTTTCCACGCGGCTCAGCTTGAGCGAAAGCGTCACATTCCCCCGGCCCAGGCTTTTCGAAATCCGCGAACGAAGCGCGGCTTCGAGCCCGGTGAGCCATTCAGGCACCCGCAGACGCATATCCAGCCCTTTGCCGTTTACGCTGCGCAACTCCCAGGTCCAGCTATGTGGACCATGTGTTCCCTTGCCCGAGGCAAATCCGGTCATGGATCTGATCATGCCTGTCTTCTCCGCTTTGCCCGCCTAATGTTCTTGTCCGCACCTAATGCCATCCTCGTGTGCAGGGCAAGAGTTTGCTGAGAATGACAGCGTCGGACAGAGGTTAACCATTCATTAAAGAATTACTCCAAAATTGACTCAACCCATGCCAATCTCGTCTAGGCAAGTACCGACAAGGCGCAAAAGCTCCCGGTATCTTGCATTTTATGAAAATGACGGTCGATTGCAGTTAGGGTGATGAAAATGAAGATCTTTTTCGGTAACGGTTCCGGGACTAAATTTGGAAAGATCGTCGCAATGGATCGTTTTGACAGTGGGCGCAGTCTATCGCCCATACGACAGGCCGAAGCGTACTGGACAGCCTTGCTGTCCGGCGATGGTGTTCCTATGCGATCTCAGATCGACCCGCGCGGGCTTGAGAATATCCTGCCTAACACCTTCATCCTTGAACGCATTGCACCCGGTCTGGCCCGGTTTCGTCTGGCCGGCAGTCACTTGAACACACTGGCAGGTATGGAGATCCGGGGAATGCCGCTGACCGCTTTTTTCGAACCCAGCGCGCGAACTCAGGTTACCGAAATCCTTGAACAGGTTTTTGCCGGTCCTGCCATCGCTGAACTTGAATTGGCCTCGACCGGTGGGTTTGGGCGCACGAATCTTCAGGCGCGAATGATCCTTTTGCCGCTGAAAAGCGATTTGGGCGATGTCAGCCGTGTTCTTGGCGTCATGGTCAGTGACGGGGCGATTGGGGCAACCCCTCGGCGCTTTGATGTATGCCATCATAAACTGCGTGCTGTGTCAGAAATACCGGCACCGCAACAACCGGTTCAGCCTGTTGTCGAAGGATTTGCCGAAGAACAACAAGAGTTCAAACGTCCCGGATCTCATCTTCGATTGGTCGTATCACGGGATAAGTAACGAGTAACGCGTGTTAAATGTAAAGAAGGCGGGCCTATTAGACCCGCCTTTTTAAAATCGTCTGACCAAGTGGTTAGGAGGCTGCGCGTTTGCCGCGGTTCCGGCGCAGATCTGTCAGTTCTTCCGCAACAAGGAAGGCCAGTTCCAACGACTGTGACGCGTTCAAACGTGGATCGCAGGCAGTGTGGTAACGGTCTGACAGATCTTCTTCTGTTACAGCGCGTACACCTCCAGTGCATTCGGTCACGTCTAGCCCCGTCATCTCAAAATGCACACCGCCGGGGATCGTGCCCTCGGCCTGATGCACACCAAAGAAGTCGCGAACTTCGCGCAGCACGGAATCAAAGGGCCGGGTCTTATAGCCGGTGGCCGATTTGATCGTATTGCCGTGCATTGGGTCACAGACCCAGGTCACCTTGGCGCCCTCTTCCTTGACGGCTTTGACCAGACGCGGCAGATGCTCTCCTGCCTTGCCTGCACCAAACCGCGCGATTAGGGTCAGACGCCCTTCTTCGTTTTCCGGGTTCAGTTTGGCAATCAGAACTTTGAGGTCTTCGGCAGATGTCGTCGGACCGCATTTCAAACCGATCGGGTTCAGAACGCCGGAACAGAATTCAACATGCGCGCCATCAGGCTGACGGGTGCGGTCGCCAATCCAGATCATGTGGCCGGACCCGGCCAACCAGTTGCCCGATGTAGAATCAAGACGGGTTAGCGCCTCTTCGTATTCAAGCAGCAGACCTTCGTGGCTGGTATAGAATTCAACCGACGAGAATTCATGCGTTGTGTCCGCGGTGATGCCCGCAGCCCCCATGAAATCAATCGAATCCTGAATTCGGTCAGCAATTTCAGAGTATTTCTGAACATCCTGGCCATCGGCAAAGCCGAGTGTCCACGAATGCACATGGCTCATATCGGCGAAACCACCGGTCGAAAAGGCGCGCAATAAGTTCAATGTTGCCGCTGCCTGCGTATAGGCTTGCAACATCTTGGACGGATTCGGAATCCGCGCCTCGGGCGTGAAATCCAGCTCGTTGATGATATCGCCGCGATAGCTGGGCAGCTCAATGCCATCCACCACCTCTGTCGGTGCGCTGCGCGGTTTGGCGAACTGTCCAGCCATACGGCCCACTTTGACCACCGGCACCTTTGCGCCATAGGTCAGAACCATGGCCATCTGCAGCATCACCTTAAAGGTGTCGCGGATCGCATCCGCGCTGAATTGTTCAAAGCTTTCAGCACAGTCGCCGCCCTGCAGCAGGAAGGCCTCACCCCGCCCCGCAGCACCAAGATGTTGCTTGAGCCGACGTGCCTCACCTGCAAACACCAGCGGCGGATACTGCGAAAGCTGAGCCTCGACTTTTGCCAGCGCGGCTGCGTCTGTATAGTCTGGCATCTGAACCCGGGGCTTGTTGCGCCAGTTCGTTTTTTGCCATTCGGTCATAGCTTTGATCTCCGCTGAAGTATTCAAGTCGCCTCTATACAAAAACGTTTGATGAGAGGCCATATACGATTTGGACCTCTTGACGTCGCAAACAAGCTTTGATCATGGTGGCGGTCAAATCTGTCGCCGGACGTAGGGTCAAACGGCGCCGAATCAAGGACACCTCGCCATGCAAGAGCAACGCCAAGTTGTCACGGTGGAAACCACTGCGGCCAGCCCTCGTCATTTCGTGTTTGTCCTGTTGGACAAATTCTCGCTGCTGTGTTTCGCATCCGCGCTGGATAGCCTGCGCATCGCAAACCGCATGGCCGACAAAGAGCTTTACAGTTGGAGCCTGTCTGGCGAAGGCGGCGAGACGATCAAATGCTCCGCCGGGACCGAGTTCAAACTGGACGCTGATCTAGCCGAGCTGCAGCGCGATGACGTCGTGCTGATCTGCGGCGGTGTCGATGTTCAAGCCGCTACCACCAAGAAAATTCTGAACTGGGTCCGCCGCGAAGCACGCCGGGGATTGCGCATTGGTGGGCTGTGTACGGCAGCTTATACCTTGGCCAAGGCCGGTTTACTGGATGGCAAGCGTGCGACAATTCACTGGGAAAACTCAGACAGTTTCACCGAAGAATTCGATGAGGTCGAGCTGACCAAATCCGTATTCCAGATTGACGGAAACCGGATGACAACAGCCGGTGGCACTTCCTCTATCGACCTGATGCTGAAAATCATCGCCGAGGATTTCGGGGAAGACCTTGCCAACGCGGTGGCCGATCAGTTGATCTATTCCTCGATCCGCACCGATCAGGACACACAGCGTTTGTCGACCCCAACACGGATTGGGGTGCGCCATCCCAAGCTGAGCCAGGTCATCCTGATGATGGAGAAAAACATCGAAGAGCCGATCTCGCCTTCGATTCTGGCCAAAGAGGTCGGCATGTCCACGCGGCAGCTAGAGCGTCTGTTTCGCCGTTACCTCAGCCGGTCGCCTAAACGCTATTATATGGAGCTGCGCCTGCATAAGGCCCGGAACCTGCTGATGCAGACCGACATGAGCGTGATCAACGTGGCGCTAGCATGCGGGTTTGCCTCGCCTAGCCATTTCTCGAAATGCTACCGGGCGCACTACAACACCACGCCCTATCGTGAGCGCGGTGCGCAAAGCGGGCGCTTGTCTGTTTAATCGCTGGGAGTCATGCGAAAGACAGCGCCCTGCCCGACGGAAATAAACCAGATTGATCCATCCGGTGCCTCGACAATGTCGCGGACGCGTTCCGTCTGAGGGCCCTTGATCTGCTCGACCTCAGTCAATGGAGTGCCTTCAAGCCGAGCAATGTAGTCGAATTTGAGCGACCCGACGAATAGATCACCCTTCCATTCGGGCCAAAGCTTGCCTGAATAAATCAAAAGGCCGGATGGGGCGATGGAAGGGTCCCAATAGAATTCAGGCTGCACCATCCCCGGTTTCGCCGTCCCCTCGCCGATTGTTTGTCCGGAATAGTGCTTGCCATAGGAAATCACCGGCCAGCCATAGTTCCGCCCCGGCCGGATTAGGTTCACTTCATCACCGCCCTTGGCTCCATGTTCCGATACCCATAGATGCCCCCGTGCATCCAGCCCTGCACCTTGGGGATTCCGGTGGCCATAAGACCATATCTCTGGCTGAATTCCCGGTTGTCCGACAAATGGATTATCAGCCGGCACCGAGCCGTCCCGGTTCACACGGATCACCGAGCCGTTGTGACTCGATTGATCCTGTGCGGTCGGGCGATCACCACGATCGCCGATAGTGACAAGTAATGTCCCGTCCTTTGCCTCGACAATACGAGAGCCAAAATGACGCCCAGAATCCCCACCATTTTCAGCTTCGAAAATCGTGCGCAGATCGGTCAGCTTTGATCCGTCTTCGGACAGGCGCGCAATCGCAAGTGCAGTGCCTGCCCCCTTTGGTTGAGGCTTGGAATAGGTCAGGAAAACCTCACGGCTTTGCGAAAAATCCCTGGCAACGGTTACGTCCAGCAAACCGCCCTGCCCCTTTGCAACCACATTGGGAGTGCCTTTGACGCGAACTATGTTTCCCTCCGACACGAACAGAAGATCACCGTCGCGCTCAGTTACCAGAAAGGACATGTCAGGCAGGATGCCGACTGCCCAGGGCGTATCGAGCCCCTTCACCATCGCCGTCACACGCGCCGATCCGGAGTTGGTAGTTAGCGATTCTGCCCCTGCCAACCCTGAAACAACAGATAAGATGAAGATCAAAGCTAGTCTAAACATCTCGTTCTCCTTACCGAAAACACCGCGCCGGGCACATCTGAACAACTAGAACTGTGCGCCACAAAAACACGTTTGCGTTAGGACTTTTCTTTTTCGAACAGCTTGCCTAGGGTCGTGCCCAGAACGAATACGTTCACAACTGGGAGTAACCATATGAAAAAGCTGCTTACAGCAACTGCAGCAACCGCCCTTCTTTCGGGCGCAGCTATGGCCGAAGACGTCACATTGGGTGTTCTGTTCGGCTTTACCGGACCGATTGAATCGCTGGCACCCGCTATGGGTTCAGGCGCCGAGATGGCGATGGCCGAAGTCACCGAATCCGGCAAATTGCTGGATGGCTCTACCGTCACTGCATCGCGCGCTGATACCGGCTGTATCGACAACGGCCTGTCCACCTCGAACGGTGAACGCATGATTGCCGACGGCGTTGCCGGCATCATTGGCGGTGACTGCTCTGGCGTGACCGGAGCGATCCTGCAGAATGTCGCGATCCCGAACGGGATGGTCATGATCTCGCCCTCGGCCACCTCGCCCGGTCTGTCGACCATGGAGGATAACGGCCTGTTCTTCCGCACCGCCCCGTCGGATGCACGTGAAGGTCAGGTGATGGCAGATATCCTGAATGATCGCGGGATCACTTCAATCGCACTGACCTACACCAACAACGACTATGGCAAGGGTCTGGCAGACGCGATCCAGTCCTCGTTCGAGGCATCGGGCGGCGAAGTCACAATCGTGGCAGCGCATGAGGATGGCAAAGCGGACTACTCGGCCGAAGTTGGCGCGCTGGCCTCGGCCGGTGGCGACATTCTGGTTGTAGCCGGGTATCTCGATCAGGGCGGATTGGGCATCATTCAGTCGGCGCTGGACAGCGGTGCATTCGACACGTTCGGCTTGCCCGGCGGCATGATCGGTGACTCGCTGCCCGCAAATGTCGGCCCCGACCTGAACGGCTCGTTCGGTCAGATCGCCGGTTCAGGTGGTGAAGGTGCTGAAAAGTACTTTGCCATGGCCGAAGCCGCCGGTTTTGACGGATCGTCGCCCTATTCGCCTGAAAGCTATGACGCCGCAGCGCTGTTCATGCTGGCGATGCAGGCCGCTGGTTCGACCAACCCGGCCGACTACGGCAGCAAGATCCTAGATGTTGCCAACGCTCCAGGAGAGAAGATCTATCCGGGTGAGCTGGCCAAAGGTTTGGAACTGTTGGCCGCAGGTCAAGACATCGACTATGTCGGCGCGTCCGGCGTTGAGCTGATCGGCCCCGGCGAAAGCGCAGGTTCGTATCGCGAGATCGAAGTCACCGACGGCGAAAACAAGACCGTCAACTTCCGTTGATTTTGGCCTAAGAAGACCTGAAAATATGCAGCCCGGACCTTGTGTCCGGGCTGCTTCAGTGAAAAAAGACCGCACCTCTTCAATGAGGGTGTGAAAACAAGAACGCCGAAAACGGCGGCTAGGGGAAAAGATGATCGTCGTCGAGGACGTGCATAAGCATTTCGGCGGGTTTCATGCGGTGGATGGGGCATCGCTGGAAATCCAGAAGGGTTCGATCACCGGCCTGATTGGGCCGAACGGGGCCGGAAAGACAACTCTGTTCAACGTGATCGCGGGTGTGCTCTCGCCCACCTCTGGACGCGTGTTCATGGATGGCGAGGACATAACCGGCTTGCCACCGCATGATCTGTTTCACAAAGGTCTGCTGCGCACTTTTCAGATCGCGCATGAGTTCTCCTCGATGAGCTGTCGCGAGAACCTGATGATGGTGCCCGGCGCGCAATCGGGGGAATCGCTGTGGAACACCTGGTTCGGCCGCAAACGCATCGCTAATGAAGAGCGCGCGTTAATGGCTAAGGCTGATGAGGTGTTGGAGTTTCTGACCATCGAACATCTGGCCGATCACAAGGCCGGTCAGGTCTCGGGCGGGCAGAAAAAGCTGCTGGAACTTGGCCGCACCATGATGGTCGACGCCAAGATCGTGTTTCTGGACGAGGTCGGCGCGGGTGTGAACCGCACCCTGCTGATGACCATCGCCGACACAATCCTGCGCCTGAACAAGGAACGCGGCTATACGTTTGTGGTCATTGAACACGACATGGATTTCATCGGCAAAATCTGCGACCCGGTCATTTGTATGGCCGAGGGCAAGGTTCTGGCCCAGGGCACTCTGGACGAGATCAAAGCCAATGAGCATGTGATCGAAGCCTATCTGGGCACCGGCCTGAAGAACAAAGACAAGCTGGAGGCCGGGGCATGAGCGATAATCCTTATCAGGATGACCACGGCAACAAGGATGCCTCGATCACCAACACCCAAGGCATGGGCACGATGACGCCCGCACATCGCAAAAGCGGAAAGACGCACCGCGTCGAAGGTGGCCCATTCCTGATCGGCGACACCATGACCGGCGGCTATGGCAAGGGCCCGGATATCCTGCATGATTGCACGATTTCAGTCGATGCCGGTGAAATCGCTGTAATCGTTGGCCCCAACGGCGCCGGTAAATCCACTGCAATGAAGGCCGTGTTTGGGATGCTGGATGTCCGCGCGGGATCTGTGCGACTGGACGGAGAAGACATCACCAACCTGTCGCCCCAGGATCGGGTGATCAAGGGGATGGGCTTTGTTCCGCAGACCTCGAACATCTTCACTTCGATGACGGTCGAAGAAAACCTTGAGATGGGCGCGTTCATCCGTCGTGACGACTTTTCAGACACGATGGAACAGGTTTATGACCTCTTCCCCATTCTCCGAGACAAACGCAATCAAGCCGCCGGAGAGCTGTCGGGGGGTCAACGCCAACAGGTCGCCGTGGGCCGCGCATTGATGACCCAGCCCAAAGTGCTGATGTTGGACGAGCCAACCGCTGGTGTCTCACCCATCGTGATGGATGAGCTGTTCGACCGGATCATCGAGGTCTCGCGCACCGGGTTGCCGATCCTGATGGTTGAGCAGAACGCTCGTCAGGCGTTGGAGATCGCCGACAAGGGATATGTGCTGGTTCAGGGGCGGAATGCCTATACCGGCACGGGCAAGGAACTGCTGGCCGATCCAGAGGTTCGTAAGAGTTTCTTGGGGGGGTGAGGATGCGACAACCATATGCTGCGACGTTGCTCACTTTGTTTTTGCTGACGCCGCAGGTTTTGTCGGCGCAAGCAACTTCGTTTGTGTGCAATTTCGATGTCGAGTGCACTCGTGACTATGGATGCGAAGAAAAGAAGATGGACCTAACTTTCTTTTTGGATGAGCAGGGCCAAGCTTATGTGCAGGGTAATGCAAACCTAGTTCAGGTTATTACCTTGGCAGGTGATCTGGCTTATTCTTTCGTAGAACCAGCAGGATTCGGCATTGTGCAATCGACGTCGGTTCTTAAGAACGGAACTGCCGTTCATTCTCGGCACACGGCGATAGCAGGCGAGTTTGTAAACTCCCAATGGCACGGAAAGTGCTCGACATTTGGAGGAGCAAACTAATGGACTTCCTCAACGCTCTTGTGGCGCTCTCCAACTTCGTTCTTGTTCCCGCAATCGCCTATGGCAGCCAGTTGGCGCTGGGCGCGTTGGGGGTGACGCTGATTTATGGCATCCTGCGGTTCTCGAACTTTGCCCATGGCGACACGATGGCCTTTGGCGCGATGATCGCCGTGCTGGTCACATGGGGCCTGCAGGCCGCCGGGGTCAGTTTCGGGCCGTTACCGACTGCTCTGCTGGCCCTGCCCTTTGCCATTCTGGGCTGTATCGTTCTGGTTCTGATCACGGATCGGCTGGTTTACCGTTTCTACCGGGAACAAAAGGCCAAACCGGTCATTCTGGTGATCGTCTCGATGGGCGTGATGTTCATCATGAACGGGCTGGTGCGGTTCATAATCGGGCCGGATGATCAAAGGTTCTCGGACGGTGAGCGGTTCATCGTTTCAGCGCGGGAATTCAAGGCAATGACCGGGCTGCGTGAGGGGTTGGCGATCAAGACCTCTCAGGGCATCACCGTGGTTGTGGCCGTAGTCGCCGTGGCACTTTTGTTCTGGTTTTTGAACAAAACCCGCACCGGCAAGTCGATGCGCGCGTATTCGGATAACGAGGATCTGGCGCTGCTGTCTGGCATCAACCCTGAACGTGTGGTGATGATCACTTGGATCCTTGTCGCGGCGCTGGCGACGACTGCGGGTGTGCTTTACGGGTTGGACAAGAGCTTTAAGCCCTTTGTCTATTTCCAGCTTCTGCTGCCAATCTTCGCTTCAGCCATCGTCGGCGGCCTCGGCAACCCGCTGGGCGCTATCGCGGGCGGGTTCATCATCGCGTTTTCCGAGGTGACGATCACCTATGCGTGGAAAAAGGTGCTGACCTATCTGGCACCGGAACATCTGGAGCCCTCGGGGTTGGTCCAATTCCTATCCACCGATTACAAATTCGCGGTCAGCTTTGTTATCTTGCTTATCGTGCTTCTGTTTAAGCCCACAGGTCTGTTTAAGGGGAAAGCAGTATGACCGAGACTGTCAAAAATACGCTGCTTTTCGTGGTTGTTGGCGGCCTGATCCTGTTGACCGGATTCACGCAAAGCTGGAATTCGGCAATCCTGATCCTGAACATGGGGTTGATCTCGGCCATCATGGCGCTTGGGGTGAACTTGCAATGGGGCTTTGCGGGCCTGTTTAACGTTGGTGTTATGGGCTTTGTTGCGCTGGGCGGGCTGGCAGTTGTGCTGGTCTCAACCCCGCCGACACCCGGCGCGTGGTCATCCGGAGGATACGGGATCGTCCTTGCGTTGCTGTTGGGGGCTGCGACCGTCGTTGCGGCGGTTCTGGTGGCAACAAAAATGCCGAGGGGCCGTGTACAGACGATTGCCATCGTAGCCATTCTGATCGCCGGGTTTTTCATTTACCGTGCGGTGTTTGACCCCAGCGTTGCTGGTGTCGAAGCCATTGACCCAGCCGTTGCGGGCAACCTTGGCGGGTTGAATCTGCCGGTTCTGCTGGCCTGGCCCGCGGGCGGTGTGTTGGCCGCCGGTGCTGCTTGGTTGATCGGCAAAACAGCCCTTGGCCTGCGCTCGGACTATCTGGCGATTGCGACGCTTGGGATTGCCGAAATCATCATCGCAATCATGAAAAACGAGGACTGGCTGGCCCGAGGTGTCAAGAATGTCTACGGCATCCCACGCCCCTCGCCCGTGGTCGGCTATGAGGTTGAGCTGCAGCAGGATCCATCCTTCATTGCCCGTGCCGATTGGTTTGGGCTGGACCCTGTCATCGCCTCGACCCTGTCGGTCAAGCTGGGCTATTCCCTGCTGTTCATGGTTGTTCTTCTGATCCTGCTGTGGATGGCCCAGATGGCGCTGCGCAGCCCCTGGGGCCGCATGATGCGCGCCATCCGTGACAACGAGGTTGCAGCCGAGGCGATGGGTAAAGATGTCACCCGCCGCCATTTGCAAATCTTCGTTCTGGGCTCTGCCATCTGCGGTATCGCGGGCGCGATGATGACAACGCTGGACGGGCAGTTGACGCCGGGTACCTACAACCCTCTGCGCTTTACATTTCTGGTCTGGGTCATGGTGATCGTGGGCGGATCGGGCAATAACTTTGGTGCTGTGCTGGGCGCATTCCTCATCTGGTTCCTGTGGGTCCAGGTCGAACCGATTGGGTTGTGGATTATGAACCTGATCACGTCCGGAATGCCCGATGGCAGTGCGCTCAAGACGCATCTGATCGACAGCGCGGCCCATATGCGACTGTTCACGATGGGGTTGATTCTGCTGATTGTTCTTAGATTCAGTCCAAGAGGGCTGATCCCCGAGAAATAGGGCCACAGAACCTCCAATATATGGAACCGCGTCAAGAAATTGGTGCGGTTTCTTGCTTTTGAGTGAGGAACTTACTAGAGCAACTCATCGGCCTGACAAGTTTCACAGTCGTGTTCACCAAATATTTGCCTTTGTGCAGACTACTACCATTTGCCCGCAGGGAATAGAAAACACCGATGAAAACCACTCTTACAAAGACACTCATTCTGCTGCCGGTTCTTGCCTCTTTGACCGCATGTATTCCGTCACCAAAAGATCTGGAAACCACTCCGGTCAAGGTCCAGACCCCCAAGGGCGTGGTAACATGCCAGCTCTACCGGCAGAACCGCGTGGACTGGGACCGGGCAATCGACTTTCCGGCAACAAAAATGTCCGTCCCCGAGGCTGATGCATATTGCAGACAAGAAGGCCAACGCCGCCTGAAGTGACCGTTGTGTGGCCGGGCAATCAGCCCGGCCCGCCATTCAACGATTACGAAATAACCCGCCCAGAATGCCTCGGACGATCCTGCGCCCGGTTGTTCCCTTAAGCTCTTTTATGACGGCCTCGCTCATGGCGGTGGCAAAGGTGTCCTTCTTTCGCACGATCCGCGAAGAAGACCGCGATACTTTGCTACCTGAGTATCGGCGAGCCGTGGCAAATTCGCGTTCTGCAATCGATTGAGACTCAAGCTGTTCTTCTGCCTCGGCTGCGGCCTGTGCTGCGGCATCAGTCCGCGCCTGGAGCATCTCAAAGGCTGATCTGCGATCTATGCGGGTTTCGTATTTGCCTTTCATCGGAGACACATTCATTACCGTTTGCCGTTCGGCAGCGGTAATCGGCCCCAACTGTGACCCAGGGGGACGGATCAAAGTGCGTTCGACGATGCCCGGAACCCCTTTCTTTTGCAGCATGGATGTAACCGCCTCGCCCACGCCAACCTCACGGATGGCGGCCTCAGTATCAAAGGTTGGATTCTCGCGGTAGGTTTCAGCCGCAAGGCGAAGGTTTTTCCTGTCTCGGGCGGTGAAGGCTCGCAAAGAATGCTGTACCCGGTTACCCAACTGACCCAGAATGTCTTCTGGGATGTCTGCCGGGTTTTGCGAGATGAAATAGACCCCTACGCCCTTTGATCGGATAAGGCGGGCGACCTGCTCGACCTTGTCCACAAGCACTTTGGGCGCGTCTTCGAACAACAGATGCGCTTCGTCAAAGAAAAATACCAGCTTGGGTTTGTCCGGATCGCCGACTTCGGGCAACTCTTCAAACAGTTCGCTCAGCAGCCATAACAAGAACGTCGCATACAGACGAGGTGATCCCATCAGCTTGTCAGAGGCCAGGATGTTCACCATGCCATTCCCGTTGGCATCGGTGCGCATAAGATCGGCCAGTTCCAGGGCAGGTTCGCCAAACAGATTGGTGCCCCCTTGATTTTCAAGAACCAATAACCGTCGCTGGATGGCACCGATCGAGGCGGTTGAGACATTCCCATAGCGCAGCGAAAGATTTGCTCTGTTCTCTCCAATCCAGACCAACAGGGCTTGCAGATCTTTCATATCCAACAGGGGCATACCTTCTTCATCGGCAACCCGAAATGCAATGTTTACAATGCCTTCTTGTGCTTCGCTCAGGTCCATCAGCCTGGACAACAACAAAGGTCCCATCTCGGATACTGTGGTTCGAACCGGATGGCCTTGCTGACCGAACAGATCCCAGAAAGTGACCGGGCAAGCGGCATATTCGTAATCCGTGAATCCGATGGTTTCGGCACGCTTCTGAAATGCCCCATGTAGCTTGTGACTTTCACTGCCCGCCAACGCCAAACCAGACAGATCACCTTTGACGTCAGACAGAAACACCGGCACCCCGGCCTTGGAAAACCCCTCGGCCAGGATCTGAAGCGTCACGGTCTTGCCAGTACCGGTCGCACCGGCAATCAGGCCGTGGCGGTTGGCGTATTTCAACGACAACGTCTGCGGTTGGCTGTAATCTGCGCCACCACCGCCAAGAAATATGTTCTCACTCATATGCTTAAGGCCCTGTTTCCTACCGATCTCCGCCCAGCATACAAAGTTAACCTTTGGCTGCGATAGTTTTCTGGTTGTTCGTGTATGAGAATTGCGCGGTCAACAAACTTCCTCCCTGTCGACTGGCCGCGCGTTCACGCGTGGCCCTTTTTCCACCATAGCTTCATAATTAAATTTTCAGGTTAGCAGTTGACCACCGCGCCGCCCTCTCGTAACGTCTGCTCATAATTAAGTCGGCCGGTCCGACGGGGAGAAAAATTCATGAAAGGGAGCCGCTCCACCGGCTCCCTTTTATCTTGGCCACACGTGTTGCCCACGGGGCCTCAGGCGAGATTCCGATCACTTCTGTCTTTTTACGCTGCATAATGCCTGACACTGCGCGCCAGTGGTGCTAGACCCGGCGAAAAGCCACATCAACAATCACGAGGCAATTATGTTCAGGACACCGATAAAGCTTGTTGCGGCAGCTTTTCTTTTCAACGGCGCCGCCCTGGCGCAAGAGACCACCGACACGACAGAACCTGCCACCGAATCCCCTACGACCGAGCAGGTGGACAATGGTCTCGACCTGGGGCAGCCGGTCGATGAAACCGTCAAGGTCGGACAGCGCTATGACAAAGAAAAATTCGGCGACTGGAGCCTGAACTGTTTGAAGATGAACGCGGGCAAAGATCTGTGTTCGCTGCTGCAAGTCATAAATGGCCCGCAAGATGTGCCTATGGCTGAGTTTTCCATGTTCCGCCTACCCGAAGGCGGTTCGGCTGTAGCCGGAGCAAATATCTTGGTTCCGCTTGAAACCCTGTTGCAAGCGCAGCTGACCCTCTCAATCGACGGGGCGCCTGCCAAACGCTACAACTATTCGTTTTGTAACCCTGTTGGCTGTGTTGCCCAAATCGGCCTGACCCAAGGGGATATCGACGCAATGAAGCAGGGTAGCAAGGCGACTTTGACCATCGTTCCAGCGCCCGCGCCGGATCAGGTGATCGAACTTGACCTATCTTTGTCCGGGTTTACTGCAGGTTACGACATTGTTGATGTCGCAACCAACTGAAGACTACATTTTCGAGAAAGCCGTTTAACCCAGCGGCTTTCTCAAACCCGCTTCAAGGCAAGTACTGCGTTCAGACCTCCGAAAGCGAAAGCGTTGCTTAGCGCAACCTCGACTTTCGCATCGCGTGCCTCGTTGGGCACAACGTCCAAAGCACATTCCGGATCTGGTTCTTCGTAGCCAATCGTCGGTGCAATCACCCCATCTCGCAGGGCCATGATACAGGCCAAAAGCTCTACCGCGCCGGTTCCGCCAATCAAGTGACCATGCATCGACTTGGTGGATGAGATCAAAAGTTCGTCCGCATGCGGGCCGAAAACGCCAGCTACAGCGGCACATTCCGTTTTGTCATTGGCCGCAGTACCTGTGCCATGGGCGTTGATATAACCCACCTGATTGGCATTCAGGCCAGCATCAGACAACGCCCCTGACATCGCACGGGCTGCGCCCTGCTTGCTGGGCATCACAATGTCTGATGCATCCGAGGTCATCGCGAAACCAACAACTTCGCACAAAATTTCTGCCCTACGCGCCTTCGCGTGTTCGTATTCCTCGAACACGAAGATGCCCGCTCCCTCTCCTTGCACCATACCGTTTCGGTTGGCGCTAAAGGGACGACAGGCATCCTTGGACATCACCCGCAGCCCTTCCCAGGCCTTGACGCCACCAAAGCACAACATGGATTCTGAGCCGCCGGTGATCATCGCAGGGGCCGCCCCGCTGCGCACCATCTGAAAGGCTTGCGCCATCGCATGGTTCGATGAGGCACAAGCAGTCGATACGGTAAAGCTGGGACCTTTGAGGTTATGTTCCATCGATACGTGGCTTGCCGCCGCGTTGTTCATAAGTTTAGGAACAACAAATGGATGAACCCTGTTCTTCCCGTCCTCATAGACTGAACGGTAATTGTCGTCCCAGGTCGAAACGCCACCACCTGCTGTTCCCAGAACCACGCCAGATCGTGCAGCCAACTCACCGTGGAATTCGATCCCGGACTGATCTATGGCCTCTTTGGCCGCGGTCAGGGTAAACTGTGTAAACCTGTCATACAGAGTCATCTGTTGGCGGTTGAACCGACCCTCGGCTTCGAACCCCCGGACCTGCCCACCGATCTTGATCGCCAACCTGTCGACGTCTCGAAATTCAAGTTCCGAAATGCCACAACGGCCTTCCCGCATCGCCTCAAGCGTATCTGGAACTGAATGACCAAGCGAATTGATCGTGCCTGCCCCGGTTATTACTACCCGTTTCATTTGCTTGGGTCAGACCTTTTCTGCCACAAGCTTTTCGATCCCAGCAATGATCGCGGCGACATTTGAGATGTCAAAGTCACTGGCCGTTGGTTCATTGGCATTGAACGGAACGGTAATGTCGAACTCTTCTTCGATGGCAAAGATACTCTCGACCAGCCCCAGGCTGTCGATCCCCAGATCTTCGAGCGTACTTTCGGGCGTCACATCCGAAGGCTCCAACACGGCTTGTTCGGCAATGATGGCAATGACGCGGTCGGTGATGCTCATATCGATCCTCTGATTATCACGTTGAATGTGATTTAATCGCTCGGAGGCTGTTTGGAAACAGCCTTTTTCAACGCCTCCACGTCACGAAGCATCCGCGGCAATCTGCGCTGCGCCTTATAGACATCAGTAAAGGTTTCCATCTTCACAGCCGGGTAGCCCATCAACACACGACCGGCAGGTACGTTTGACAGGATTTTGGTACCACCGCCGACAATCACCCGGTCGCCAACGAAAATATTGTCCGAGACGCCTGATTGCCCACCCAGAACCACGTTATTGCCAAGCTCAACCGAACCGGAAATACCAGACTGACCACACAGCAGACAGTCATTACCAACGCGCGTGTTGTGGCCGATATGGACCTGATTATCCAGTTTTGTGCCATTCCCGATGCGAGTATTACGAATGGTCCCGTTATCGATCGTGCAATTCGCACCGATCTCGACATCGTCGCCAATTTCCACAGAACCAAGCGAATGAATGCGCAGCCAGCTTTGCGCGCTGGCGTCTCCTGCATCCCCCAAGGTCTTGCGCGCGTTCTCTACCCCCGATACTTCGGGCGTAACAAAACTGAACCCGTCGCTACCGATCCTTGCCCCTGGTTGCGCGATAAAACGATCCCCGATCTGCACCCGGGCACCAATGCTGACCATTTCGCGCAGAACGGCGTCTTCGCCCAACACAGCATCCATGCCTATGACGCAATGCGGTCCGATATTCGCCCCTCTGCCGACCCGGGCCCGTGCACCAATGACTGCGAGAGGGCCGATTGAGACCCCATCTGCCACATCCGCAGTTGGGTCGATGACTGCCGAAGGGTGAACCCCGGACCCAAAGCCCTGCCCTTTATCCAGCATGGAGGTGATCCCGGCCATCGCCATGCGCGGTCGTCGAACGAATATTGCTGCCTTAAGCCCCAACGCCTGCCAGTCAGCACCTTCCCAAAGGATGGCGACCTGCGCCGAACCCGATCCCAGATCCTCGGCATATTTTGGCGACATCGCCATCGCCAGATCAGTAGCAGTTGCATCCGACGGTTCAGCAGCAGCATGTACGACCAAGCTGGCATCGCCCTGGAACTCAGCGTCAAGGGCATCTGCGATTTGTTGAACTGTATATTTCATGTGGGGCTTCCCGGAACTAGGACCTGCCCCCGGTGATTACCCCTGAACGTCCGGCAGGGCCACCCCTGCTTTCTGCAGAGCATTCCAGATTTTCTGATCACGGCCATAGACGTCGCGTCGGTACTGTACCTCACCTTTCGGGCCAATAAAGGCAGTGCGGTAAATCAAGTGGACAGGAACATGCTGCTCAAGTTTCACAGTGGTCTCTTTTCCAGTCGCGAGAATCCGATGGAAAAATGCCTTTGGGTTTTCTTCTTGCTTCGCCAACAGTGCGTAAGCGAATTCGAAAGGCTGAGCCAATCTGATACAACCATGCGAGAAGGCACGAGATTCCCGAGCAAACAAACTTTTCTGCGGTGTATCATGCAGATAGATGTTGTGCTTGTTGGGGAACATGAACTTCACCAGCCCCAGGGCATTGCTTTTGCTGGGCGGTTGGCGCATCGCAAAAGGAAAGTTGCTTGCGGTGAACTGAGTGAAATCTACTGCCCCGCGATTGACCTGGCGACCACTGCGATCGGTAATCTGAATATGCCCAACGGCATTTGGGTTGGACTGCAGCTGCGGCAGGTATTCCTTGGTGATGATCGAGCGTGGGACATACCAGCTGGGGTTAATGACCATATGTTCCATCTTGTCGGAAAACTCGGGGCTCCGACGATCATGGGTGTTCTTGCCGATCACAGCGCGGGTTTCAAAGGTAATAAAGCCGTCATCAACAATCTTGGCTGAGAAATCAGCCTGATTGACCAGAATGTGGCGTTCACCGCGCTCGCGCGGCAACCAGCGCTCACGCTCCAGCGCGACATAGACGGCCTTCAGACGATCCGAAGCAGTGCGGTTCAATTCAGTAATTGTGCCCGGACCCGCGACGCCATCTGCGGCAAGACCATGTGCGATTTGAAACCGTTGAACACCTGCCAGCAAGGCATCGTCAAAAACAGGGCTGGCTGTTGGGTTCATAAAACCCATTTCAACCAATCTGTTACGCATCGCTATTACGGCGGGTCCCGTATCTCCCAGCTCTAGCTTTGCTTGTGGAACAGTAGTTCCCCAACCGCCTTGGCGAACCAATTCTTCCAGCGCAAGTTTCTGCTTCATCAAAGCCCGGTACTGGGTCGAGCTTGGCGCCAACTGATCGAAATAGGCTGCATCCTCCGAGGTCGTCAGTCCACGCAGATGCCCTGCTGTCGAGGTCGGCTCGACCTTCCTGACTAATCCATCGTCTATATCGGATGGTCGTAAAAGGCCTGTCCTCATGTCCTGAGCATAGGCTGCAAAAACGCGTGTCAACTCGACCTCGACGGCCCCAAGCTCACGCGCTGATTTTGCTGATTGAAGTCGGTCAACCAAGCCCTGCGCATCATAGGCGTTCGCGGGTAGCCCGTGTAATTCGACCGCAGAAAGCCCCTCAATCAACCGTTGACGACGTTCAGCATGTGCAGCCGTGTCGCCAACCCAAACAGGCACGAATCCTCTTTCACGGTAGAAATCGGCAATCTCAGACCCGGAAGGTGCAAATTCGGCAACCGCCATCTGGAATGCGGTGTCAGGCTTGGCCTCAGTGTTCGCCATCGCCGAAGACGTTAGAAAACATGCGGCCAAAGCAATACCGGTGCTTGCACGAAGAACAGAGAACATTTGGAGCCCTTGAATTTTCAATATAATACGCCGTTTCAGGCAATGCCGAACAATTATGGTTTTGCTTGAAACCCATTGTCTATTCACAAATGCATCAATTTCGTGCTTATACCCAAGCGTGATGCTTGTTTGCATCGGACAGATTTCGGCGACGGCCTAAGACGTTGGATCTTTGCCATTTTGCACCACCTGCGCAAAAAACTGCCGAAAATTCCCCCTTGAAAAGATGAATTTGAAAGACTTCTTGGCCGCCCTTCACGAGTGTGTCATAAATCCCTCATCTGGGATGGGAATAAATTAATACAGCGCGCGTAACATCGTGTGCAGGCAGGAACAGTACGGGACGAAACACAAAATGACGACGAGCAGTTCCTCGGGTTTGACCCGGCGTGCTTTATTGGGCGCATTCGCAGCTACAGCAGTTGTAGCAACTCCAACCTACTCCAATGCAGCAGGATTCCTTCGTGGCGGTGGTGATATTCGCCGTATTCGCATGTATTCCGGACGCACTGGCGAGCGGATCGATATGATCTATTGGGTTGACGGTAAATACATCAAAGACGCGGTCAAAGAAGTGAACCACTTCATGCGCGATTGGCGCACCGACCAGGCCAAAGATATGGACCTCCGCACGATCGACATCATGGCGGCGTCGCATAATCTGTTGGATGTCAACGAACCCTATATGCTGCTGTCGGGCTATCGCTCGCCGCAGACCAACGCGATGCTGCGGTCACGGTCGCGCCGTGTTGCCAAGAATTCGTTGCACATGAAAGGCCAGGCAGCCGACCTCCGCCTGTCATCTCGTTCGGTCTCGCAAATGGCCAAAGCGGCGATGTCTTGCCGTGCTGGTGGTGTTGGCAAATACCACCGCTCGAACTTCGTGCATATGGATTGCGGTGTAGTAAGAAGCTGGGGCGGTTGATCCGCCCCGCCCGTCGTCAAGAGAACTTTGTCACTCACGTAACCGTTTGAATGAGCAGATTTATCTGCCATTGTGGAGGTGCCTATTCTACTCAGGCAGCCTCATAAACCCTGCGCAAACCGGCTGTTGCAGGTGATTTTCAATACGAGCCCAAATATTCAAGAAGTGGCGCACCTGAGAGGTATGCGCATATTGTTGTTTTTCAAAGGCCTGCATTGGAAACCAAGTTTGGTGGTGGCCACCAAGTATCAATAGCTTACAAGGGACTTTGGAAACTGTTTCGATCTTTTCAATCCCCCAACATCACAGTCTTCCAAGTCTGGATAACCCGGGCCGGTCGCCTGATTGCCACGCGGCCAAGATCCTCAGCCGTTGGCGACCAGACCTTGACGTCGAGATATTCGCGCCCGTGCTTATGGCAGGGAAAAGGTGCGTGATTCAGCGGCCACTCCGGCCCCACTATCTCAACCAGATCAGAAGCCAGGTAGTTCATCCGCTTGTGGCAGAGGTTACAGCGCAGCGTGATTAACTGATGAGCGCGGGCCGCGTCGACCATCTTTCGAGACGGCTTTGCTGGGTGTTCTCGTATCGGCGGATTCGCGGCGGGCATGATGAGAACATGTAGAGAACATTTTCAACTTATCCAAACCGATTTTTGCCGCTCTTAATTGTGAACTCTCGAATGTCTGCTGAGAGCCCATAGTTAGTCGGGAGTATCGCACCGAATTGCTAGATTTTGGCTCAATAAAGCAACGGTCTGTTACTTATTGCCCTCTTGGTACACGATCACCTGCTTTGTAGAAGGGGGGTAACTCAATGCCTTTCGGAATACAGAATTCAACAAGAGATGATGATTTTTCACCGACCCAAATGATGGCGTCACTACCTTGGCGTATATAGCCCGTTTGTTCGCAATAGGCTTGCGCTGCGGCTATCACGGCGCGAACATCGCTTTCCGCATCGAAATCGACACTCATAAAGTCAGCGATGTCCAGAACAGAAGATACTGAAACAACATAGGTATTGCTGTCTAAAGTAGTGGCGACTGGAGCGAAATGATGAATAACTCTAGAACCGTCTTGCTCGAAGTGAAAAACGGATCCCTTCACAATCTGAATATCGTGCTGCAACGTGACCTGTTCCGTTGGTCTGTCGTCAAACGGAAAGAATGTTTCAGCGACATCGTTTTCAGATGATGGTGAGGTACAACCGAGCAGCGGGAGCAAAAGCGAGATTGTGATTGCTTCGCGCAATGCAGATTCCTCCTTTAGGTCGCCAGTTACTCAAAGCTATTCAAAACTTGACATGACCTCAATGTCCGTTTCGTCCGCAGAGCCGACATCAGGCGCTCCTTATTGTTGACTCTCGAATGTCTGCTGAGAGCCCTTTCTGACAAATTCTGCGGAGGGATTGAATGTCCGGTCTCGAAGTGTCACGCGATCCAATCTAAGACTACGCTATCACTATTGGAGATCGCAAATACGATGAACTATGTCTCCTTCTTCTGGCACTCATACTGGCCGCGATCTGGTGAGCCTTTTGTGGTTGAAGGCGTGCTACGGGCTTTGCACAGGCAACTGGTGCTAAGATTTTCGGATTTGTTTCAAGTTTGCTAGACATAGCAGTTGGTATTTTCAATAACGAAGTCGCGTTGGGAATTTTGGATTGCGATTGGGGGGGAATATATTGGATGTTGAAAAGTCTGAGGCAGAGGCTTCGTTGAGTGACCGCGAAGCAAACTACCTTCTCGAAGAGTACAAAGCGCTAAGGGCTTCAATCGAGGCAGACACTGAAAGAAACTTTCGTCTCGAACGAGGGGCCTTCGCAGCGCTAGTGGTCATCTACGGATTGATTTTCAGCGATAGCTTCCTGATTAGCAACGAGTTCGAAACATGGGTATGGTTTGCGCCACCTTTTGTCTCGCTATTCTCGCTGCGTAGAACCTTTCTGCATCGCGTTTTCATAGAAAGTATCAGTGAATACATCCGAGCGAATATCGAACCTGTTATCGGTCCAAAAGCAGGTGGTTGGGAGCAAGAGCGATTTGCAGCAAGCCAAAGAAGAGTTCGGTACTTCTCGACAGACTATCGGCCAAGTAGGCTCTGGCTACTTATTTTCTTGGCGACCGCTGTTGCGGCTTTAACAAAGGTTTTTGGCTTCCACTAGGCCTCCTATTTGTGAACTCTCGAATGTCCGCTGAGAGCCCAAATTGACACCGGCAAAGCAATGCCAGACATATGCAAAATGACCGTTCAAACAGTTCACTCTTATTGGATAACAGCCTCTGGCCGAGAAGGATTCTCTGGTTCGGTTGAGGCCTGCTTTCCCTATTGGAGCTTCACCAAAACTGTAATTTCAATCTGTGCTTTGAAACTAGTTGAACGCGGGAAACTCGACCTGGACGCCACGCTGAAGGGCGAACGTTACACCCTTCGCCAACTTCTAAAGCACACCTCTGGTCTCCCAGATTACGGGCAGTTTTCTGAATATCACTCAGCCGTTGCGGCCAAGGAAACACCTTGGACACGCAACAAACTACTTGATGTGGCGCTTGCAAAAGGAATGTTGTTTGAGCCGGTACAAGGTTGGTCTTATTCCAACATAGGCTACATGTTTGTAGTCGAGCTAATCGAAGCGACGCTGGAGACGCCGCTTCGTGAGGTTATTGCCGATATGGTGTGCAAGCCGTTGGGCCTGAACAGTATTGTGCTTGCAGAAACATGCGAACAATTTCGGAGGGTACATTGGGAGGCCGCGACTGACTACGACCCAAAATGGGTCTACCATGGGTGTTTGATCGGAAACGCGCCAGATGCCGCGCGGCTACTGCACGCGCTTATGTCTGGTCATCTGTTGCAGCCAGTTACCATGCGCCAAATGTTAGATGCAAAAATCCTTGGCGGTGCTATTCCCAACCGTCCATGGACAGAATGTGGATATGCTCTTGGCCTGATGTCTGGTGCTTTGAATAGTGTGGGTAAGGCGGTAGGGCATTCCGGTGGTGGACCGTTTAGCGTAAACGCAGTCTATCATTTTCCTGACGTTACTGATCCAATCACTGTGGCCTCGTTTACAGATGGGACCGCTGAGGGTGTTGCCGAGTTTGCAGCGGAGAGGCTAGCCGAAGATCAATGACTGCTTCGTCCCGCATAGCAGACCTTGAAACCCTCAGAACCGGCTCAATGTCCTACTGAAAATGTCGGATGACCGGTCTGAGCCCAATGTACCGGATGCTGCGTTGCGCACGAACGTCCGCTCGGTCAGAATGGCGCGAAAATCGTGAGTAAGAAAAAGGGGGCCTTGGCAAGGGATTAGTGTCGCGGGTTTTTCATGCGGTTGTTGTGACTTGAGCGAGGTGGCATATTCGTCGCATGCTGCGTTTCATTGCCAATTTTTGTGTAGTTCTGTTTCTCACCATTTTTACCCAAATTGGAGGGCTAGCGTGGCTAATCGCGCTTCTCTTCCGCAATAGAATAATCTCGTTCCTTCTGGCCTACGCAGCTTTGACGACAGCGGCGATCTGGATTGCACCGAACTTTGGCCGAGTAGCATTGAATTGCTTCGATAACGGCTCGCTTCAGGTGCAAAGCTGGATGTATTGTGCGCTCAATCGTAACTACGTGGCCCCGGAACTGAGAGACGTACTTATTGAGGCCGCCGAAGAACTGGATCGACAGTATCCCGGCACAGAAACGCTGGTGCTCGACGCTAATTTCCCATTTCTCAATGGGTTTCCTTTGCTGCCGCATCTATCTCATGACGATGGCGACAAGGTTGATCTTGCGTTATTTTACCGCGACGAAACAGGTTATCTGCCCGGTGCAACTCGATCACCGATAGGGTATTTTGCGTTCGAACCCGGCCCGACCGATTGCACCCCAAGATGGCCAACTCTCAGATGGGACTTTGGTCTTATTCAACCACTTTGGCGCGATTATGAGCTCGATGGAGCACGCACAGCTACAGTCTTGCGAATTCTATCAAACGACGAACGCGTCGGAAAAACCTTCATAGAACCGCACCTTGTTCAGTCGCTGCGTGTCGCCCACCCGCGTATTAGGTTTCAAGGGTGCAGAGCGGCACGGCACGACGATCATATTCACTTTCAACTATGACAGCAGGCCGAAATTCATGCGCCACTGTCGCTTGGGAACGCGATTGTTCTTGACCAACGCCGGTTCCTATAGCCGTCATTGGCGCAGCCGCAGCGAAAGCGGGCTTTGTCCCGCCAAGCCGACATCAGGCACTCCTTTTTGTGAACTACAGGCTGTACTGCAACTATCGACTGAAAGTCCAAGCCGCGATAAGTAGCAAAAACAAAACCACAAACAGGGTAAACTTAACAACCAAGGGTCGGTCTTCATCGGGGATGTAAACTCCCCCTCCGCACATTGGGCAGCGTTTAGTATTGATAGCCCTAGCGTTGGGATGTGCTGTCCAACCACAATCCACGCACTTTCCCCTGTAGCGACCCATTTGCTCGCCCTCCTTATTGTGGACTATCAAAAAATTGCTGCGAAACTCAAACCATACGGGCGGATCTTTTCAACGCAGTTCATCTCGTAGTACAAATACCCCCACACAACACCTACTATTAGGCCAGTACAAACAGCTGCGAATGCGAGACGCCTTTTTCCGTATTTCGCCAAGGCTAGAGACCCGAGTAAGCCAGCGAATGCTATCGTCCAGCCTTGCCAATCAAAGAACGTGGATTGAAAGCACTCTTCATACGTCATTCGGCCTTGGCTCCTATTTGTTGACATTGCTCCAAAGCCTATCGAAACGCATCTCCGCTTCTTCGTCACTAATGGCCCAAATCCATCGAGACAAAAGGATAGCTGCCAAGAACGCTCCAATAGCAGAAAAAACAGCTGCACTCAGGGCATCACCCGTGTTTACCGACCAACCTGCGTATCCCAAGTTGGCCGCAACCACTAACCACAGCCTGAAACCCTTCCAGTTACCCATGCCTTCTCCTTATCGTGATCTACAATACCCTGCCCGCTTGAGCCGTGACCTGGCCGCGCGCGTCTCTAAGTGCCTGTACCGCCCACCCGAATATCGGGCGCAGTCCAGAGCATGACCGGCGGCAATGACTGCCGCGCCTATGTCCTGTCCGTCAGCATAGCAGACACCCACCCAGCGGTCGTGAGTACGTTCGCCGTTCAGGTCGCAGGCGATGGACTTGCCGCGCAGATAGTTCACCATCCACCGTTTCGCGTTCTGACCAGATCGAGTGCCGAGTTCAGGTGCATCGACGCCGTTCAGCCGGACAGGTGTTCCGTCAACAACGATGGTGTCAGCGTCCCGAACATAGGTGCCGCCCGCTTGGGCAGCGGTGGCGAGAACAAGGGCGGCGATGGCTAGTAGGTGCTTCATGGCGCCTCCCTATTGTGAACTACCGGTTATCGATTCCCAGCGCACTTCAATGGTGGCAATGCCGTTTTCGTAGGACAACTCTTTGGGCGCTTCCATCGTACCTGAAACATCCACCGCTGGCTCTTTGAGTTCTAGCACGATCCGATTTACCCAAGTCCTCGTTGCATTGGCAAATTGACGCTTCAAGGTCGCTGCCTGCTGGGCGTCCAACTCAACAATCGCAACCTCATCGATCTGTAATTTTGGCATCTGCCATGCTCCATACTGTGTACTTCAGTTTTGCGCTCCACTGCGGGCTTCAAGCGCAACCCAAACGTCACCAGAATCGACTTCTGCTTCGTTTGCGGTGAATTCCACAAGCATCAGCAAGCTCTTGTCAGGCATCCTGTCCTCAACATCGTCATAGATTTCCAAGATACGCTTCTGTTCTTCGGTCATTCTCCGCTCCTTATTGTGAAACTCTAATCGACGTCCGATACGCAAACGGCAACCAAAGTCGTTAGGCAGTTTTCAACTGCCGCAGCGTTTTCTTCAGTTACTTCTACCTCTGTACCTTCTTCCAAAGAGGTGATGACCTCCATCGCTGTATCGAAATCATCTAAAGAAAATCCATTCTTCGGCTCAATGGGGTTTATGCCATGGCGCTGCATTAGTTCACGCGCTCGTTTCAATATTTCGTCCGAGCGGCTAAGAACTAAGTTTTTTGCGCCTTCGCTCAGTGAAAATCCAGAATTGCTCAATGCTCTCTCCCTATTGTGAACTATCTGAATCGAGCCACTCCAGGATCGATTCAGCAAGTGAGCCCATGAACGGATCACTGAACAGCGGCTCGGAGGCACCATCCGGCGTGAACTCGTAAAAGGCGTCGGTCTCATCGGTATCCCATGTTCCGATGAATTCACCATCCTTCGTCAAAACGTCATTGTTCCGCAAGAAATTGATCGGAAATTTGAGTTCGTCGGTCATCGAAATTCCTATTGTAAACCCAGTGTCCAAACTCTAGGGTTCTGTCTCGCCTCATCCTTGAGGTGAACAACATAGATTGCACAACCAAGGATCGCGCAGAAAATCAGCAAGTTCACGGCCAAGACCCTGAATATACCACGGCGGTAGTTCCGCCCTTTCCACGTACCCCTGAACTCATCCGGCTTGCGGGCCCTCGGGTTGGTATGTTCGAAACTCTTGGCCACAAGCACTCCTTATCGTGGACTTACTTTCCCGCCTTGAACAAACGTTGCAGTTTGACCTGGCGCTGAGTTGTTAAGTGGCTTCTTTTTCTTTGGCTTCTTACCCTTCCGAACAAGCTTGAGGTCCCCTGGAGAAAGCCATTTTTCTTCTAGTTTTTTGACTGCCGCGACTCGTTCAGCCTTGCTGGTATTCTTGCCCATGCGCCGCTCCTATTTGTTAATACTCAAATCTCGCAAGGTACAGAAACTGATCTTTGAAAACGATCAATATGATCAGGCACAGAACAGCTAATCCAAGAGACCGGAACAACTTGTTTACTTCCCGTCTTTCGTCGGGCTTTGCGTAGTCGTACCCCGTTAAGTACTGGATAAAGGTCCTCAAGCCGGGCTCCTATTTGTCGTCTACGAAAAAGTTTCCGGCTTCAATTAAGGGGCACTTATCCAAGTCACCCTCGCATTTCAATGCACTGCCGCCGCCCGCCGACAAGGCGATATCGCGGTCCACCGGCGAATTCGGGTGGCTGCACCACGGCGCCCTAATGTGTTGCGGCGCGCGTCGTTGACGGTTAGCACTAATTGGCTTACGCTGAATGGTCTTTCTAAAGACCTCAAAATACTGGCAATCGTCCACTTCGGTTCTCCAATTCGTCGTCTACACAATCTTCAAATCTTTTCTGGCGATAGTCTTCAAATCATCCAGGCATTTTCTGTAAGCGTCATGTGATTCCGCGAGGCGTACGTTCCAACTAAATGTCTCACCGGGAATGTTGCCCGCCTCCTCAAGATCCCTGTCAAGCTGGTGTAACCTGTCCAAGAAATCACTTGAAAGCTTGAGAGAGCCAATGGTTTTCGCCTCTACAATTTTCTCATGGGCTCGCTTACTCATCTGCTCCAATTCGCGCTGCAAGTCCTCTGAGATGGTGTGTCCAACAGTTTCAGCGTGAAGCGTTTCATCGACTTTTCGAAATGCATGATAGGTGGCAGTGATGACATCCTCATAGACGTCTGCGCGGCGTTCCCACCATTTTTCGGTAACGAATTTCCTCAGAGCAACCCGAATTGATATCCACACACCCACAAAAATTGACAGCAATGACTTGACCAAATCAGCCCAAAAACCTTCTAAGCTGTTAACCCACGCAATGCCTTCTGCAATCCAACACAAACGAAATTACTCCTGCTCGCCAATCGAATACTCCAAGCCCTTAGCCCCCGCCCTTAGCCACCGACGAACGCTTTCGGTGTTCTTCACCGGCTTGGCGTCAGGATCGGCGGCGTTGGCCTCGGCCATCAGTGCACCGGCTGTCATACCCTTGATCATAACGCAACCAGCGGTTCGACCAACAATGTAGAATGCGCCTGCGTTGTAGAGTCCTTGAATGCACCCCAGCAAGCGGTTTATTGCCGACAACTTTTGAAGGATCACCCTGACACTTGTGGGTGGTAAAAAGTTGACAAAGCATTGATTTTCAAACTAACTTTTCAGAAATTGCGAGTTCAGAACAATCTTATTAAAAAGTTAAAAATGACACCTTTTCATGGCTTTGTACATTCTATCTCATGTAACTTTCCCAGGCTTTCTACGTGGTTTGCAGCTCTTATACTGAGCTTATTCTGGGTAGGAATTTGGTTTTTTACTTTCTTTATGGTGACATGGGTGATGGATGTTGAGACAACTCCCCTGTTGTTCATTGTCACTTTTTGGATAGGTGTAGCCGCGGAGTCTTTGATCCGGTGGATGGAAAACACTCAGACAATAGCTATTATGTCCAAGCCATTGAATCCAAATGCAAAAGGCGACAACCAGGATTTCAGGTTCGGCCGAGCATGGCGTATCGTGTTCGCGCAAGTGCTTGTTATCGGGGCATATATTTTTCTAATCTCACGCGCCCCTGACTTGTTTGCGCTTAACGAAAGCCTAAAGTTCTCTGGTCAAAATGGTGAAGTCGGTAGTAAAATAATCATGTCGATGGTTAAGAACTGGTTTGAGATCGCAAATGACCCACACTTTACCATACCATTGATGGTTGGAGCTTTCTTTCGAGCTCTTATCTACAAGAGAGACCCGAGCCGTTCTTTACAGTAGCAGAAAAGAGGAAATGTCGATGGAGATCATTGGAGTTCTACTCTCCAAGGCGGGCCTGGTATTCGTAATGATGTCACTGCTCGTACCGTTGGTACTTGCCTTGATGTACGTTTACGCCCACCTATGGCCCCGCGTTTCGCAGTTGCTGCATTCTCACGAGCCTTAAGACGTTAACTAGTTCGCAACAAAGAAGGGCCCCATCGCATAGCGGGGCCCCTTTTTTACTCCCCAAACAGCGACAGCCCAGAAACAAAAAAGCCCGACCACAGGGGCCGGGCTGAGTAAGCCTTAGGGCGAGGGAGCCCAGACAAGTTGATCGAACTCCTTTTCAGTTAAGATACGCGCCGCACCCCGGCGCAGGGATTGCAATGGGTCACCGACGGTTCGTCAGTCGATTTACGCCCGACCTAAGAGCGCAGATATCGGATGGTGTTATCCAAGAAATAGAAGGTGATGATCGTCCACGCGATCCCTTCCAGATAAGGGCTGAGCGGGTCGGTTGCTCCCCACCCCAAGACCTTATCCCAGACAATCAGCTTGGCGTTGTAGATGATGAATGGAAGCGCAAAGGCTGCCCGAACCACCTTTGGCCAGAACGACCCCGCCCCTCGTGTCTGAGCCTCAACGCGGGCGGTCAGGGTTGCAATCTTCTCGTCCAACGCAATCCGCTGCTCATCGTTTTTCGCCGCCAGTCGATCCGCATAGGCGCCGCGGAGCTGAGAGGCCAGACCGTTCGCGCCACCACCTATGAACCAAGAAGCGATTGCGGCAAACATCAGAAGCGCTGCCCCACAGGCGTTGTGGTGATCTTGCGCAGCCACATGTTCACGATGACCATGCCGAGAGAATAGAACGGAAGATATTCGGCTGGGATCACCGCGTGAAACTCGGGCGTCTGCAAAATCTGCCAAAACAGGTCCCAGACAATCGGGCCAGCCAAAGCAATATTAGCGAGTATGGTGCGCCACCCCTTGAGAATATTCATAGGTTCACTCCCCCACAAAACAGATCGTTTATGAAACTGATGGAACAGGCCTTGGACGAGACTGCCGACTGAATCTGTTCCCACCACTTGATTGCTGCAACGACGGCCAGACCGACCCCTGCTGCCGCGCCATCCCTGACTTGGTCCTTGCGTTTGACCGCCTTTGTGTCGGTGACCTGTTCGGGCTCCGTGCGATCGATGTCGAAAGGCGTGTCCGGGATTGCCTTCCATTTGCGAAACGCTGCGGCCAACTTGGTGTGATATCCATGCTTGGCGTAGCCTGAGCCGTTGTATCCTCTGGCGAACCCCGGCCAATCGTGGTTCCGAAGTTCATCATCCAGCCCCGCTGAAACGATGAATTTCACCATGGCGCGCAGGTGAGTTTCTTCATCATCGACAAAGGCCTCAACCATGGCCCGGGCGCTTGGATATCCGGCCAGTCGGTGGTTGAAACCCATGATTTGGCCCAGACCCCATGAAACGCTGCGCAGTGCCGCGTCTTTATTGATACTCATCATCTCCGCGAGAAGCTGATAGCGCGCCTCGGTCGATTTCGGGTAAGGCTTGGTTCCCCACCTGCGATAGGCCAAACCACGGCGCACTGCCGCGTCGCGCTCTGCACCCGGCCCAAGTTCGCGATAGAAGATGTGGCGCTCTGGAAGCATCTTTAGACGCCCGTCCTTAAAGAAGCCACCACCTCGGGTTTCCACATCCAGAACCGCGTGAATCTCGTCTTCACCAACGCCGATTACGGCACCGATGCGAGACAGATCAATATCATCCAGCCGCTTAGCTTCACCTTTGAAATTCATCAGCTTCACCCTTGATTAAACCTTTCAATCGCTTGGTGTTGTGACCTTGAGCGGGAACCAGGGCGTCCAGCGTGGCACGGGCTCACCGATCCCCGGGCAGCCCGGATAGATCACTTTGGCCCGCCAGCTATGGTCGCCATCGGGCAGATAACTTGGGATGCGCAGGTAGACCGTGAAATTGGTTGGGGATCTGGTCAGCTCCACAGGCGTCATTTGGTTGAGGTCAAAGGAAGCCTGTATGTTCTGGCCCGCTGAAGTGCGCACAAAAGGGACCATCGAAGCCGACGCACCGCAGTTCTCGCCATATCGTGTTTTGGCACCGCTCAGGACATACAGACAGCCGGACGAGCTGCAGGCCCCCACTTGTCGGGCAATGCGCTCATTCCACTCGACCACATCTGGCGGCGGCATGTTCTGCTCAACATATTCCAGCCGATCCACAATTTCCGTGATGCCAACGAAGTTCTGCACCCCGGTTTTAATGCCCGGCCCGAGAAACTGAGCCCAGAGAGATATGAAGAGACCGCCAATCAGGAGAGTGGCTTGCAGCACCTTCCGGGCATACTCCATCCACTCACCAAAGCGCTGCGCCTGGCTCTTTAATTGTTGCTTTGTCATCGTATTCCCGATCAAGAACAGGCCGCTGTTTGGCCTCAACTCACCAGCTTATGGTCGTTGCTTTCAGCGCATTTGCGCCCTGCACCTTGAAAGCGGGGGCAAATGCAGGGCGCAGAGACGCCGTTATTTTCCTATGACCTGGAACCGATCGTTCCCGGCGTCGTACCAGAGCTTGACGGCTTCACCCGACGCAAGATCAGACGCCGCCAGGGCGGTGCCTGCTGCCTTCACCACAAACTTTGCACCGAGGCTGTCGATATTGAGGGTCACAGCGCCCGTATTGGCCCCAGCAGTAACCAACAGCACCTCAACTAATTCGGTATAGGCTGTCAGAGCGGGGGTTAGCGCTGCGGTAATGGTGTCCGCACCGGAAACCGAACCAAGGACAGCAGGCGACCGCGAAAGGACCGGGATTTCGTGATCATCGGTGCCGTCATACATGTACCAACGGTTGGTATCAGTGTCGCGCCAGACAGTACCGGCGACGGCATAAGCGGGACGTGCAGCCCCTGAGTGGCTGTCCAGCAGCGCATCAAGGCTGGCGTCATCCCGATCAGCATAAGCCTCTGGATCTACCGGGGCATCCGCAATGCGCGGCACACCCCACGTGGTGGGTTGAGACATCTTATTCTCCTTTCAGTGGAAGCTGGCCGCTTAGCTGGCCCAGAAACTATGAAGGTCGGCAATTTCCGTTGGAGTCAGGGCACGATCAATCGCAAGAACGTGCTTGATATCGCCCTGCCAAAACAAATCTCTGCTGGTTCCCGAGATCAAACGACAACCGACTGCAACCGGGGTGGTAGAAACTGGTGTTCCACCATAGGTCGATGTGGCGACAGAGGCACCGTTTACGAAAAGCTCGCAATCCCCATTGTCATAGACAGCGGCGACATTGACAAAATCTGTGGCCGACCTGCGATCTATTGAATCCTGGAAGCTGTTACTGCCCAGAGTGCCAATCCCCATCGACAGCTTGCCGTTGGTAAAACTCATCCAGTTTCGCGCCGTTGCGCTGCCCGACAGCGTTGCACCAACTATTGTATTTGTTCCGGAAGAGCTGAGAGGGGCGCGGACGCGGGCAGCATAGGTTCCCGCGCCTGCTGGCATCAAAACACCACCGCCCGTGGCGTCATAGGCATCATTCACGCCGTCAACAATCAACTTGTCCGGCGATCCCCACGTTCCCGCCTGGTTACCATCGAACGTATATCCGTTATCCGTTTTGTCGACTGCCGACGCAATGGTTTGGCCGTCCGACACGACAGGCGTTGTCTTGCCGGTATCCTGCCACAACGTTGCTGTGTCGCTGAAATCCAGAAGGAACCCATTTTCGCCACCAGCAAAAATATCAAGCGGTGGGTAAGCTGGCTGAACGACTGTTGCCCCGGCTTTTACCCTGATCACTTCCGACAAAGCTTCGCGCCCGCCAGAGACGACACTGACGGCATAGTGGTAATCGACATCTTCTGTTGTGGTTTCGTCTTCGTAGCGCCCCGCATCCGCCGCCACTGTCGCAAGAACGGATGGCAAGTTCGAAGCCGAAAACGGAGCCGTGTCGCGATAGATTTTCTGTCTATCACCGATGACACGAGGCGACCATTTCAACCGAACCCCCATTAGAAGCCCTCCCCCGTCAAATTGCCAGGCGCGGCCAGATATCGGGCACGGACACTTGGCGTCTGCCAGTTTTCATAGCCATCCCTTGTGGCCTTGACCCCAAATTCTACCCGTGCAGCACGACCACCCACGACCCCGAAGAAATCCGGCCGTGCAAAGAAATCTTCAAAGCTGAAAAAGTCCGGTGCTGTTTCGTCATATGCCCAGGTGTCGACGGCCCCCACGTTTTCCGTGTGGACCAGAACCCCTGGCCCGTCCTGCAAGAAGAAGTCTTTTTCGGCACAGAAGTCGGGCGCTGCAAAGAAATCGTCTTTCGGCAGAACCGCCCGCACCTCAACATCATAGGTCACACCAGCTTCAGGACCGATTGAACCGTGCGTGTGATCCTCAATGTTTCCGGTGGTTTGCTGCCGCCGGTCCCGATGTGCCCAGGTGATGGTTGAAATCGCCGGGATGATCGCCGAGGGCGCGTAACTCCCCTCAACCTTCAACTGGCCGACGGGATAAGGTCGCACCGCGCGACTGGCAAAGGTGATCTCATCAGTTGGCGCAGAACTCAGATTCAAGACATCACTCGAAATCTTGCCCAGCAACCGGATGTCAATTTCTTCGGCAACAAGGTACTGGATTTCGTCCGACCCGGCGTTGGAATGCCAGAAGATCATCTGCGTGCCCGCCGGGTGCTCTGCTGGCACAGTGTCCAGACATGCCCGCCCAACAGTGACGGTCACGACATCATCGACACGCGTCATATCGTCAATCCGGATGTATTCCCCGCCGATATAAGCCAGAGATCCCGGGGCAACGTCTTCAAGCCCATCGGACCATTCAATATCCAGAACAATATCATCAGCATCACGCTTTAGAGGCGTCAGGGTCTTGCAAACGGGTGAATAGAAGGCGTTGCCCCCCTGAACCCATCCCGCCCCGCTGTCGACAGCTATATCGATATCCGTGTGATCGTCGGTCGGTTGACTTCCGGTGGCATGAAACAGGCCAAGATCAGGTTCACGCGTCAGCTCATCGTCTACCGCTCCCTGCCCCTGATCTTGAACCAAAACATAGTACGGGATTTCCTCGACGAGACGTGTTTCCGATGCTTCAGCATATTCCGCATCAGGCGTATCTGGCAGGTCAGGAACCGGAACATCCGTGAGTTGGTCGAACCTGTCTTGCTCCACGCGAAGCACGACGGAATAATCATCCAGTTGGTCCCCTTCGATCTCCTTAATCCGAAACACGACATTATCGATGCCGAGTTGCGGTTCGTGGACAACAATCGGAGATCCACGATGCAGGCTGGGATCAAGATAGGCCACTCTGAACGCACCGCGGATGCCCGGAACGGTCCTTGCGTTCAGTTCCCGCTCACAAATCTGGGTTGCCAGCGGTGGATAGCTGAAGCCTTTCATTTCAACTGTCACCGGAACCACTTTGCCGGTCATCTGGATGCCCGCAATGTTGTGCTTTGTTATGGAATCCAATTCGCCATTGCTGCGCCGCGTATATTGCAATGTCACCTGGTTGGGCAATTCCCTCTGCCACGGTTTGACTGGACCATCCAGCCAATCCCCTTTGGCGATGATCGACCTATCAAAGACCGGCAATTCCGACTTCACATAGTTAGCGCGAATTGGGTAAAGTTCCCACTTTCCGGTTTGACGGCTGCGATAGAGGATCGTGTTTGTATGCTCTTCCAGTTGGCGCCTGTAATCAGCCCGAGTACCACCGCTCCAGTCGAAGTTTAGGCCCATCCCTTCGGAAACGAACATGTCTGCCGCTGTTTTGAAGCTGTCCCCGATGGATTCTGGATCGTCGTTCCCGCCAATCTTTGGGTCAACCACAAGCGCGCGGAATGCATGCGCGGGATTGATATCGGCCCAATATGCAAACGCGTTGGCCATGGCTGCGCTCAGGTCGTTGGGATTTGATCCTGAAACAATGGGTATTCCGTCAATCGACGTGTTGTCGAGCAGATCCGTGTAGGTCGTATCATCGAGGTCAATGTTGAAACAGTAGACAGAAACGTCTGAAATAGCCGCCAGGGTCGCCGCAGCATCAGTCGCCGATGAAATAGGCGCAGGCTCACCATCCGTGACAAAGATCAAAACCCGGTCTTTACCCACCGTGGCGGAACCCACTCCAAGCTGCGTAACCAAGCCGCTAAAGGAGTTTGGAACATACTGATCTGAACCATCCGCAACATTAAAGAAAGAGGCGGCTTGCGAAACCGCAGCGTCAAAATCCGTGCCGTTGCCGCTTGGCTCATCTGACAGAGCAGCAACCCAATCCTTCAGATCGTTATAGTCGGCATTCCCTGCATCAAGTCGCTGGATGGAACTCATCACCGAACCTGACCAAAGAACAATACGGACATCGTTCCGATACCCTTTGAGCGACTCCAGAAAGTTCTGGACGGCGGCTTTTTGCGTCTGCATCCGCGTGCCGTTCATCGAGAACGACCCATCCATGGCAATATAGATCGCGGTATTACGGATGCGCCCTTCGGCGTTCAGACGCGCCTTTTCCGGATACCAGTTGTCGTATTTCGAGTTGATCGCGACCGACTTGTGGCGCAATGGCTTCAGGATGGGCCTGTTTCCGATATACACCCGCCGCCAGACATAAGACACAACGCCCCGAAATGCGGGGATCGAGTCCGTCTTCCAGACCCGCTGAAGGTAACCGTTTTCCATTTGCGTGTCACCGCCCAGAAGAACGTCGATGTTACCGGAAAAGCCGCCTTCCTTATCGTCTCCGCCAAATATGTAGGGACGATTTATCCTTAGACGCCCCTGCCCCTGCACACCTTGCCAGACCATCTTGTCATCCATACGAATTGCAAGCAGTGCATCGCAATCAGTCGGGCCGATGAAGTGAAACCCACGGTAGTGCTTAAAGCCAATCGTCTGTTCGGAATCTTTACCGCCCACGTTCAGCCCCCCGTTTCTTTGCTGCCCGCTCCAACTCATCTATTTGGTCGAGTTGGTCGCCCGCCTTGCGTAGATCTTCCGCCGTCGCCCCATGCAGTACGAATTCACGCCAGGTGATCCCCAGCTTGTCAGCATGGCGCTCAAAAAACATCACGCGCGCATCCTTGCAGATACCCACGGTTCGGAAATCACAGAACCTGATCAGAGTCATTTCTTGCCTGTTTTGGATTTGATTTCCGAGCTACGGCGGTGACCATCCCAATGTGGCTGCACAGAGTGCCATGCCGTGCCTACTATGTAAGGAATATCCGCGCCCTCTTCCTTTCGGACGCTGTTTTTATCGAAGTCCTGCGGCTTTGGACCTTCTGGTTTGGACACGAAGTAAGACGCAATTACCGAAAAGATCAGGCCAATAGCCAAGTTAATCAGTATCGGCATCAGTCTATTCTCCGGCCATCAAATGGGTTTTCGTTGAGGCGTTCAAAGCCCCCGTAATTCAACAGATTACTGAACTTGCCCGCGCAATCTGACGAGGAAAGATCGCAGCCGGGTGCTATCAGAACGGCTTCGGACCCACTGCTAACGATCTGTGTCGCCAATCCTGGCAACAGCCCGGAAATCAGAAGCTGGTCGCCTGTGTGGGATCTGATCATTGCCATGGCAGAACCGTATTGAACGATCCCACCAGAATAGTGGCCATCCACTTCTGCTGCTGCCTCGGTTACAGTCAGCACATTGTCGGCGAATTCGGTAGCGGTACCAGCAACCTGCCACTCAGCCAGGTTCAAGCCGCACCCCTTGTGATAGTGCGCCCATCGGCACGGTCTTTGCGCCACCTGATTTTGCGCCTTGGCGTTGAAAGCCGTGAACTCATTCTCACAGATCAACTCATATCTGATCCACTTGTGTTCGACACCGGAAACGCGTCCGACAAACACACGCACAAGTTCTTCATCCGGATCGTTGGCAAAGGCGCGATAGATGGTCACTTCGGTTTCCGAAAACCCCGCGTCCGCTGAAATAGCCTGAGCAATGTCGCTGTTTCTGCTCACGATCAGCCGCGTTTCTGCGCGCTCTGTCGCAGCCGTTTCCCGGATCAGCGTGTGCCGCGTAGGCGAGCCTTTCCATGTCCGCGAAAAGAATTCTTCTTCACCGAAGAAATCCGCACGATCAAAGAAATCCGGAACAGTGCTGAAGTCGCTTGCGCGCGAGACCAGGAATTCCTCTTTAGTGCCTAGCCTGATGCGATAGAGGAATATTGGCTGCTTGCCGCTGATCCATGCGAGAAGTTCGGGGAAACTCATGCGGGAACCTCTTTAAGCGCTATCTGGCCAAAGGAACGGGTGCCCGTGTGCTCTATTGAAATGTCATCCTGATCAAAGCGAAACTTGCGCAGGAAAGATATCTCCGGGTTACTGAAGGCTTCGCCTGTGGCGGTAATCGTTAAATCATGATTGGTGCCGTTGACGGCCGCGCCTGTGATTGTTCGATAGATCGCGCCCCCTATGGATATCGACCGACCGACATAGTCGGCAATATTTGGCAGCACAGGCTTTACCGAGATTACGCCATCTGCGGCGCCGATTGGGTTTGCGGCAATGATTTCCCGTGATCTGGTCGACATGTAAAAAGCCTGGTCGCGGCCCCGGACTGCATTCAGCCATTCGCGGCGACGCATTTTGGCTGCCAGCCCTTCATCTTGGAAATTCATCTCGTAAGTCTTTTCGGGAATATCCCGGATTGGCTCGAATTCGACCACACCGAAGCCGTTATCCAGAACATCAACCTCAAAGCGAACGCCGCCCTTTACCGACTGTATCGCCAGAGAAACATCGGTCACCACGTCCAGCCCGTTGAATTGACTGAATGGGCTGTTAGCTGTCTGGTCTCTATCCCGAACCTGCCACCGCACCGAATTTGCCACCGCGTCATGGAACAAGCGGTCAAACTCAAGCCCGGTCAGAGTGAATGCCGTTACAATGGGCGCAATCACCGGATTTGTGTAATTGGCGCCGACCTGGGTTGCCAAATCAATCGACCCCACATTGACAGTGTCGATTTCTACCACAGTGAAGGTTTCACGGTTCTGATAGATAACAGCTTTTCCACCGGCCCTATAGGAACCATTCGTGTCACAGATTACGTTCGTGTCTGTTGACGAAATGACCTCACCCAGACTTTCCTCGAACCAAAGCGGCACATACCAATCTGACGTCGGGTTTGCCTCGATCAACCCCTCTGCAATAGTCAATTCATTGGCGTTCATCCGATAGCTCTTGTTCAGATATTGCCGCCCCTCGGAAAGTGAATTCCGGTATTCACCTGTTTGCGTTTGCTGGATATTTGTCGCCCAAACCAGTTCTTCAGTGATCTGATGCTCAGGCATGAAAGGCCACAGGTCAGGCACGACGGAACCCCGCCTCTTCCATAGTCCGAATAATCATGGACTGCGCGCGATTGCGCCTGATCCATGTTTCAAACAACCCCTCGTCAAGAAACACACCCAATGCCGGCGGAGATTGCTGTTGACCGCCAGACTCCACGCCCAACTTGCCATCAGATCCGCGCTTGAGCGGCATGATTGCTTCTGGCCCAGCCTCACCCATCAGGCCGGTACGACCGTCACGCAAAGGAAAAAAGGTCGGGCTGCTGACTACTGCGCCGGTTGCGAAAGGCACAACATTACCTGAGTCAAAAACGTTGCCGTTGGCGGAAGGAACCAGCGACCCATTGTTGAAGACGTTACCGTTGGCCGAGAAAACGAACCCGAGAAGGCTGGATATAACTCCACCACCGCCAGCCGAACCCGAGCTCGACAGCTGCGCGAAAAGCTGATCAAGGCCTTCTGTGAGCCTCCGGTCAGCTATAGTCGCAGCCAGATCGCCAAGAGCCCCGATGGCGGATTTCGAGCCATTCAGGATGCTCTTGAAGAACCCTGTAAACCCACTCTGTGCCTCGGACAGATCAATCGCACCAACCTTCTCGCGCAAAAGGTCTGTCGCCCTGGCAGCCTCTTCCGTGCTGATAACGCCAGCGTCCAATGCCTCTTTGATGGTCTCCAAACCGTTCTTCAGACGCAGGGACCGCTCATAGGCCGGGTCCATGCTGGCAACGAGGCTGTCAAAGGCACCGCGGAGCTTATCGACCTTCTTTGCGGCGCCATTGCTACCACCGGCTGCGGAGTTTCCAAGGCTTTCTAGGACTTTCTGTATGTCCGATGAGACGCTAGGAACTTCTACATCAACACTGCCGGTCGAACCGGATGCACCAGAGGGTACAAACTGACCGTTTCGCGGGTCCAGTAAATCTGCGTTTTGACCCTTGCGTCGCTGTACGGCCCTGTCGAACCCTTCGAAGAACTCGCCAACATAGTCCTCACCAAGTTGAGCAACAGCTGTGTCAATTACGCTTTTGGAGTCCTCCACGGCGCCTTGAAGCGGGTTTGGAATACCTCCGAGATCAGCGGGTGGAATGGGGGTCAGCGGGTTTTCAATTCCGAAGAAATCACCTGCCGAATTTATTCCTGTGACAATTTTATTGAGACCTTCGACAGCGGCATTGATCATACGTTCAACGCCCTCAATTACTGAATTAACAGCCTCAATGACCGCCGATCCCACGACCTTAGGCAACTGTGGGAATAGCTCGGTAAAGACTGTGTGCGCCGCCTTGGCCGAACCGATCAGCTTGTTGATGACAAAGCTGACGGACTCTTGCAGAACTTCCCAGGCGCCTGAGATCACACTGGTAGCCACATCCCACGCCTTAGAAATATCCTGTGTTGTGATGCCGGTTGCGCGAGATATTTTATCAAGTGCAACTTCTCCCACAGCTTGAAAATGTTCCCAACGCGACGATACGTAGACCACGGCACCCGCAAGCGCAGTAACCGCGCCGATGACCGGAAAGACAAAGGAAACTGCTGCCCCTATTCCGGCCAGCGCAATACCGAACTCTTCTGTTCGGGAGGTTGCGAACTCCATGGCCGGTACAATCACAGTCAAAAGCGCCTCTCCCACCTTGAGGCCAATATTGCTGAGAATGGCGAGCTGTTTGGAGAGACGGTTTTCTAGACTAGCACCAACCTTGTCAGCCGCCTGCTGAGCCGCACCGGAGGCGGTTGCCATCTGTGACATTGTAGCGGTGTACTTGTCACCTGCAGCACCAGCCAGTGCCATTACCGCCGGCATGGACTCGATCGATCCAAAGAGTGTGGTCAGGGCCTCCTGAGACCCGCCGGTTTTTTCCTCTATGCCTCCGATAAACTCGGCGAACCCTTTAGAAGCCAGCGCGCTGGTGGTGAATTCGATCCCCAGAGATTTGGCCAGTTTTTGAGCTTCTGTGCTTGGCTTCAAGGTCGCGGCGATGGCAGCCCTAAGACCAGTGACTGCCTCAGCCGTCGACTGCCCCTGTGTGGTGAGCGCAGCGACGCCAGCAACAGTTTCTTCGAAGGAGATTCCGACCGAAGACGTGATGGGAACAATTCTGCCAAGCGCCCCAGACAATTCATCAACGGTTGTCTTACCTGCTTTCACGCCGGTGAAGAGAATATCCGCGGCTTGAGCCGCCTTCAAACCTGATGCCTGATAGGCATTTGTAACCGTGGTCAAACCATCAACAGCTGTGCGAATATCGGTGACACCACCCACCGCCAACAGGTTGGCCGCATCCAGGAATTCAGTTGCCTCCTGAACGCTACCAGCGCCAGAACTTATCGCTTGATAAAAGGCATTTACCTGTTGAGTAGCCGACCCGCCGAACGTGGCTGAAAACCTTTTTGCAGCTTTGTCGATCGCATCCAGTTCTTCAGCAGTACCAGTAATCAGCGTCGATACTTCGGACAAAGCCTTGCTGTGCTCACGATATGCCCCAACGCTTCTGGCGCCGAAAGCACTTGCTGTCGCCAGAACTGCAGCCGTAGCCACAGCCGCCGCCCGCGACACCGCAGTGTATCCTTTTAAACTCCGACCCAGAGATTGCGTTACCTGATCCTGAGCGCTCACAAGACGACCATTGGCAGTACGCACCCTACCAGACGCATCGACATAGCTGCCAAGCGCCTTCTCGGTTCCGCCTGCCGAACGCTTCATGCGATCAAGTGATGTAGTTGCCTGGTCAACATCCCGCTGACCAACAGGCTTCATGTTCAGTTCAAGTAAGGCCATCTAGCCTCCTGTTGACTCACGAAGAGAACATCCGTCTTTATCGGCTCATTGCTTTGAACCGATTGGAGGACAGATGTTTCGATTTTTGGTATTGTTCGCGTTCTGCGCGGGTGCCGTCGCGGCTCAGACGGTTAGCGATGAAGCCTTAGCCGAGTGTCAGGCCAGATTCAGCGATTTCCCGAAGGTGAAAGATTGCCTTCCTGAAACTGATGTTGGCATCAGAATGTTAGCCGCTATTGGTTCAGACGATCTGTTTGGGGCTGCAGGAGCGGAAATCGCTGATGCCTGCGCTTCTCTTAACGACAATTCTGCAAGCGCGTGGGTTTGCGCCAGAACGGCCATACGCGATGCCGTTGAGCTAGTCGAAATGGTTGGTTCAGTTGACAAGATATCTGATCCACGCGCAAAAGGCGTGGCCAACCAAGAAATCTACCAGCGATCCCTTGATTTGGAATCAAAATTTCAGGCCAAATTCGATGTTCTGATTTGGGGCGGAAATATGTACCAACCATTGAGGTGATTTTCTGCCCACTGGAATGGTTCACCTTGCTACCAAGCAGGCGGGTTGCCACCCAATTCCCTGATCTTCTTTTACAAAACCCAAACGAATCTCGACTCCCTGAAACCACGCTTCTATGCAAGACGTACATATAATTCAGATCGAAGCACCCGAAGAGCAGAAGAGCAGAAGAAGCTGCCCAAACCTGACGACTGACTTGTCAGTAGGCGAAGACTTAAAGTAGGGCCTGTTCCTCCGGAAGCATGTATTGGTATTGAAGGCCGGAATGCAAATTCCGGCCACTTTTGGTTCACTCAACCCAGCTGTGCTATACTACCAACACTGTATTTTTGTTGGGTGATTAGCGTGGATATTTCTTTAGAATCTTTTCGCGCGGATATGATCCGCGCATTCCCGGATGTTCCTGCTCTCGCGAGACTTCCAATTCTATCAGAAGCAAATGAAGCCTTACTTCTGGCCGCTGTTGCGCAAGCGTGGGACGCCTCCAGCGTCCCCAAGAGTCACCCCCTACCCTTTCTGGTCATGGCGCGAAGAAAGTTTCTTGATCCTGCTGCGCGCCCAGCTAAAGCCGCTCAGCGTGTAGCCGCGAAGATAGCTTTGGCATTTTCTGACAGAGCAGTTCCAGCTGTTGTTGGCCCTGGAACTGCTGTTGGATCAAGCGCTAGTTCAGGCACTCCCCCTGAACTAACAGTGCGTTCAGTTACAAACGACGATCCCTATTCGGCTACCCACAGGTTCTCCCTCGAAATCTCTGAAGATGCAAAAACTGTCCGGGACATGCTCTCGCTTAGCCCGGTGATGCAACATTTTTTGACTGAAGAACTCAGACGCGCACCAGCAACAGGGCCCCGCCAAGCCTATGATCGCACGGTTGCGTTTACCGACCAACATCTTGCGCCAATAGAAAAGAGCGACCAAACCAAAAAACAACGTAAGCCGCCTAAGAAAGTAGTTTTGGCTCTTTGCCGATTGTTAGGCAAAATTTCCATTTATTTGGCTGCAAGTGTAACGGCCGTAAATGGAGGGGTTGAACTCTACGAACGCTACAATCCTGGCTATTCAACTCCGCCCCCGGCAATAGAATCTTCAGTTTGTCAGGGTATTGATGCTTTCCAGCAAGTGGACCCGGCTCCTGTTCAGGTCAAAATTGTGGGCACAACCAGTGGGCTCAAGGTCCTGCCAGATCCGGAACGCGGTGGAACACAAATTAGCAGCCTGATGGCCGGTGATACTGCGACATTGCTTGCTCAAGTGGGAGAGTTCGGGAAAGTCCGCTATTGGGGCAAGAACGGACAGGAAGAAGGTTGGGTACTTATTTACGAGAAAGTCGAGGGCCCGGACGAAGAGCAAGGTATTTGCTTTCTCGATCGAGCTTAGCACTCGTTCTCCCATACTGAGTTAGGTAACTCCTTTCACCTCCCTAACCATCCTCCCTTGCCCATTCCAGGAGTGCTGCGTCCATCTTCTCGATTGCAAGAGCCAATCTAAGTCGCTGTGCCTGGCTGGTGATGCAAAATAGATCGCAATAGTCGCGTATCGCGCCGGGCTGGATCGGTTCTGCCCCACCAAACCCGGTCGATCGCGTTCGGCTCAGGTAGGAGAATGCCTCCCAGAACAGCTGGTTTTCCGGCTGGGTTATTTTAGACAAGTCTGCGAGGGCAGCCGCACTGCCCGCCTCCGCTTTGCGCTTGAGGTATTCGTAATCTGCGTTGCCCTTGCTGAATCTCAGATGAGATTGCAGGGCTTTTACGAGTTTCCCACCTCTTGCTCCTGTGCGTCCTTGGCGGCATCGAGACTGAACTTTTCATGGTCGGTCAGGTCGGCCTGAATCTCGGCAAAGAGGTCTGCAATAACGGGGTGTTCAAATTCCGCCAAACCCACGAAGTTTTCCCGGGTTGGTTGAAGATCAGACCCCGCATTCTGAATAGTGGTTTCCCAAGACAGAATGCAGTGATCGAAGTTTAGACTCGCGATGGATTTCTGCACCCATTTGGCGCCTTCTGTCCGCGCTTTGACAAACGCGTCTTCGTCGCCGTTTGCTTTGTAAGCCTTTTCCGACTTCAAGTCCTGGACTTTGGCTTCGTGCATGATTGCTTCCAGCCCTGCGCGAAACTCTATATTAACCGAAGCAGCAGGCTTGGCGATGATCATGAGTGTGGCCGGGCCTCGCTTTGGCCCAAATGGAGCGGGAATGTCGTAGGTGAATTCCTTGCCGTCCATTTGCAGAGCGGCACCGTCGAGATTTAGCATGTGTGGCGGTCCTTATCAGAGTTATTCGGCGGTTTTTGGTTTGCGCTTGCGTGATCCGGAGGCAGGACCGCCTGGCGCCTCCGGATCACCTTCAACCAGGCGCTTGGCGACCAGGTCGAATTCTTTAACAACTTTCGCCGGGACAGATTTGCCCTTGGGAAAGCGTTTCTCACGCCCATCAATGTGGACGTTGAACCCTTTGCTCTTCATGGTTTTTTACTCCTTTTTTAGTATCACGACTTGATACTCGTATCATGAGGTGATACATGATTGGCATGATACAGAGCACCAAAGGGAAGATGATCGAGCAGGTACTTTCCGGTCGCCCGGGAAAAGGGTTTCCTGCAGATGTTTTCAACGTCGCGCTCCGGAAGGTGGCAATTGTCGAAGCCGCTGTCATCTTGGATGACTTGCGTTCACCCCCGGCCAATCGACTTGAGAAGCTTACCGGCAATAGGAAGGGTCAGTACTCAATCAGGATCAACGACCAATGGCGCATCTGTTTTAAATGGGGGAAGAAAGGCCCCGAAAACGTCGAAATCACCGACTATCACTGATAGTAGAGGCTACCATATGTCCATTCTTAAAAACCCGGTACATCCGGGCTCCATTCTCAAGCACGAGTTCCTCGATCCACTTTCGATGAGCCCGTACAAGCTGGCCCAGTTCGTCAATGTTCCGCGCACCCGCATGGAGCGTTTGGCTGACGAAAAGACGTCTGTTACGCCGGATACGGCCATGCGTCTTGGCAAGTTCTTCGGGACAACTCCGCAGTTCTGGATGAATCTGCAAACCAACTACGAGATGGCCAAGGCCGAAGCGGAGACCGATGTCTCCGACATTACGACCTTGGCCATGTTGGGTTAAGCGATGTTCCGCATCAGACGGCAGGTTCCACCGATACCAGAGTCGTATTTCGGCAGGATGGTGAAGGTCTGGAAGGCCGGGCCGGTCTCGCCGGTCTGCAGCGGACTTTCACTGAATTCACAGGCCGGAAAGAACAGTTCGTATTTCTCGTTGGCTACCTGACCGATAGGGATGGTCAGAGCAAAGGCAGTACCGTTGCGGGAAGCGTTATAGACGGCAATGAAATTGTCTTCGATGTAGAACCGCCCGGTGACCGTGGGCCGCATAGCCCCGCGGTTGATGCCGCAGGCGTCGTCCGAGGACAGGCGCGGTTGTTCGGTCTTGTCAGTTCCGCCGAAGTCCACTGTACAGCTTTCCATGCAGTCCAGAGGCGTCAGGCCCGACATGGTGATGGTACCGATGTCGGAACCGGAGCCGATAATATTAGTGTTGCTCGGGTCGGCATAGGTTGCGCCTGCTATGGCCGTGGGAGTGGCATCCTCGGACCCTGAGCCGATCAGGTCCATGGAAACCGTCGCGTCTTGCGCGGCTGTCAGGGCCAGCTGGCCGGTGACAGCCTCAACACCGAGGAACCGGGTATAGGCAAACGCCCCGCCTGCGCCCTGCGGGATGGCTTGCTCGATCGTCATCGCGTTCTGCGCTTGCGCATTGATCAAAACGTCTGAAGCCCAGTCCGCTTGGAACAGGGACGCCCAGAAATCATCGTAAACCCCATAGATCAATTTCCCCTGCGCACTGCCCGAGACAGCAATGCCGTTGCGGCCGACACCGCTGCGTTGCCCTCCGGCCGCACGGGAAAAGGACTCGCTGATCCGCGGGTTGGCGGTCAGGGACAAGGTGTCAAAGCTGGTTTTGGTGAAGGCCGGAGTGGCGGGCGTGGTGCCTGCGGTGACCTCGTTCACATAGGCTTCCTGTAGATCGACGTTAGCTGCGCCAGTCATGATTATTTCCTTTCGGTTCTGACGAAGGGGGCACTGACGACAGTGCGGTGATGAGGGGCGTCGCCCCGCGATGAAGAGATGTATGGGGCAAGACCGTTGCGGGCGAAGTCGATGACTACAGTGCTCGACCCTGAAGGCGCGGCGCCGGCCTCGTCCAGTTTCCGGCCCGTCAGGTCGTCAATGATGGTGTCGGCTATTGCCTTGCCCTCACTGCTACCTTTGCCGCCTTCTGTGATGATGGTGAACGACAGGACGCCTACATATTCGTGCAGGTTCGATCCCGGTGCCCCGGTTGAGGTCTGCCGCCCCTGCCCCGGGAGGATCGCCATAAAGCCCGCCTTGGCGTCTTCAGGCAGATCCTCAACGTTGATCGCCTCACCATCTAGGGCAAACGGGCTCATGCCATAGAAACTTGCGGCCTGAACGTGATTGTTCAGAACCTTGCGCTCGATATCGTAGCTCATATCTCTGACTGAAGCTCCGCGATGGTGACTGCGACCATGCCTTCAGGTTGCTTTTGCGAGTACCCCTCCTCAAGGCGCTGGATATAGGGCAAGCTGTTGTGGATCACGATCCTAGGGAACCCGACCTGCTGAGAATAGGTTGCGATCACCTGCGCGCCGCGTGCCAAGGTGACGGCCCCACTCGGATCAGTGTCGGTTGTGATTTCGACCTTGGCAGAACCAATGGAAACGAGCCAATTCGCCTTTGCCTGACCTGACTTTACCGGTGTTCGCTCCAGCACCTTACTCAGCGCACCGAGCGCGATCTGCTCAATGATCTCGCGCCACTGATCAAGAACGTGATCGAATTCCCGGTCTATTTCCAATGCAAATCCGTGCGCATCAGCCATCAACGAACCACCACATAGGCAATCGCACCGGACAAAAGAATGTCTTGCGCTTTGGTGATAGCGCGATCCGGCTGCCCAGTGATCCGCAATATCCAGTTTTCTTTCGGCACGTTGTTGATCCCTTCGAGGGAAAACAGCATCTCGCCAGGCCCAGCCACGTAATCGGGAAACACATCACCAATAGGCCTTTGCGTTTCCATCAGCGCCCGGCAGGTACCGCGACTCTCATCCGTCGTTGCGTGAGCGCCTGTTGCGGTATCGTAAGCGCCTTGGACGGTTTCAAAGAGCTCCGCGGCCAGCACGGCGTCAGGAATGGCGCTACTCACGCCATCAAAGGCCAGAGCGGCGATCTCAGAGATTGTTGGCATAACTCACCTGTTCGGATTTGCATCGATCCGTACGTTCATCCAACAGCGGCAACCGATGACGTCTTCGCCGGGTGCGCCGCGACTGAAATCACCGGGATGCATCAAATGGGCATTCGTGGTGGGGCTGACAAAAGGTTCATCGAATTGGTGGCTTTCGCCGTGCAGACGAATATGGGGGTCTCGCGTTCTGCCATCCCGGTTGGCCTGCCAGACCTTGCGGACCTGCTGACGGTTGACGAGCCCGCTATCAATCATCTGCTGGACCGCTTCATTGGCCCCAGCGTGCCCCGCACGAGTGGCCTCGGTCTGAGCAATGGAATTGGCGCGGGATGCAAGTAGCCTGTCCTTGTACCGCCCCAAAATCAGCTCTGCTCGGTCTTTTGTCAGGCGGCGGTTTTCTCGGATGGCCTTGAGGATCGTCCGGTCATAGCGCCGATCACGCACAGTGCGCTTCAGGTAGTTCCGCATCATTTGAGGGTCGCCGGACAGCAACTCAGCCCGTGCCCGCTCAGATGCGGTTATCTGGCGCTGTGTCAGCCCTATCAGGCCACCCTCCCGGCGCCGAGTAACCCGGTTGACCCGCCCGGCGATGTCAAGAGCCGTGGATTGTGGTGTGCGTCCCTGCGCGCGCGTCGTAGCCAGCACTTCGCGCAGCCCTGCCCGAGTATCTTCGGTAATCCCTGTCACCAGGCTTGAGGAATAGTTCCGCAGCCAATCCGCGGCTCGTGGTGCTGTGAAATCAAAGTCCGGCTTGAGCGTGATCCCTGAAATCGGGTGTTTCAGGATGGGGAGATCGGCTACCGCCCGCCTGCCACCCTTAGCATAGGCGTCGATCACCTCATCCGCCAAACGCCTGAGAAACGACTGCTGCGCCCCAGCCAGATCAAACACAAGAACATCATCATGGTCCTGGATTGCCGCAACGAGACGCCGGATCACGATCTGTCGGCGCATTACTGTAACCGAGTCTAGATAGGCGCCCCGGATCAATCGCTCAGCTTCATTCAGGAAATCTCGAAAGTCATCGGGCATCAGTTGTTAAACCACCGTCACGCCCAGCACAGCCGGGCGCGTGATGATGCGTGAGAGAATGTTCTCAACAGAGGTCAACAACGGTTGAAGGTCGCTTGCATCGCCCTTGAGCGCCCCCACTTCGTAAGACACGGATGCTGGGCCAGCCTTGGCGCTTTTCAGGTTTGAAACCTTGGCTCGCACATAGTCAGGGGTGAGACTATTTGGGACATTCAGTTCACGAAAGGCGGCCTCGCACTGAGCAAAGAACACAGCCTCTGGTACAGATGCGCCATCAATCGCGTTACCATAATAGTCAGTCCCACCCGTGGCTGGCCAATGCAGACGCTGAGTGGCGATAACAGGTGTACCTGGGAAGCGGGGCCGAAATTGGCCCTCAAGCCAGTCTGTCCCGCGCCGAGCGGCTTGCTCAATCTCATTGTCGCTCTTGCTCGTGTAGTCGTAGCCCACGGCGTCCCAGCGGGCCTTGATGGCCGCAAGATCGCCGTAGCTTTCCGCGTTAACGCCGCTGAGGGTCGAGTCGAGGGCCAAAGGTTAAACCTCTTCTTTCTTCGCGTTGGTAGCCGGCTTCTTTGGCTCATCTTCGATATCACCGACATAACCAAGCGGCGTGTCATCTTTGACCACGGCCAGTTTCAAACCGATTTTCTTGGCCTGCTCCGCTGCCTTGTCTGACAGCCTGCAGACGCGCGAGCGCTTGGCTGCGATGCCTTCGAGACCGCCATAGGCACGCACGGCCGCTGACTTGACACCTGGATTTGTGATTTTGTATTTTTTCATCTCTGCTCTCCTTTGTTGGAGGAAAGCGGCGAACCTGAGCCCGCCGCAATCCGGGTCAGGTCAGGGTTGCGCGCTGCAGAACACGTGGCTGCTGGCACATGTACAGTGGGTAGCTGTAAATCTCGCCCTTGGTCCACATGTTGCGGTCACGATCCAGCACATTCATCATGTAGCGCTCGCGGCCCGGAGTATTGACATATTCCATGGATTCCAAAGGTGCATAGGCGACCTTGAACACATCGCGCGCACCCACCGGGAAGAACTTGCACTCGCTGTCAGCAATAGCGACCGTCGAGTTGTCGTCACTACCACGGTAGTTGTGGAAAGTGATGTTGCCGAAGCGGAACGCCTCGAACGCACTGGTTTCACGAAGCTGAGACGCAGCCAACCAGTTCATGTAGAACTTTTCGACGTTCGCGTGGCTGATCAGGGCGTCATAGAACCCGTCGCCGGCCAGGGCGTGCACCTGCGTCCCAGGCACAAACGAACCGCGCGCCGCACGAGACATAGCCCGAACGATATCCTTACAAATACCATTCACGTCCGTGGACGCCACATCCAGTTCGAACGACACCGCTGCCGCCTGTGCTTCAGCAAACTCGGTGAAGTAGTCGTAGATCACCGTGGAGCCGTCCGCATCCAGAACGATGCCTTGCAGCGCGCCCAAGCGATGATTTTCATGCGTTAGGTCCATGTCACCCATCAGGCGAGCTGTGCGGGATCGGAATTCAGACTGAACCGATTCCAATTCGGTTTCAGAGCCATGCGCGCGCAGTCCATCCACTTCGTGAGCGTAGAGCGTGAAGCTCTTTGCCAGACGGGTGGTTTTCAGCGGTACCGCATCCCGGCCGTCATTGGCCAGTTCTTCCGGCGGTGCACCATCAGCCGACGTCGGGATCAAAACCTGTTGACCATCGCGCCGATCCACAAACACGTTGCGAGTGCGAACGGGCATAGGTTCAAAAATACCCAGGCTGCCCAGCAGCGAAGGCACGAAGTCCACTTTATTGACCATGCCGGTAAGCGACGTGGTCGAGAAGGCAGAGTTGTTGAATACGTCCATAGTAGCCATTGCTCAGGCCTCCTTTCAGCGGACAGCGATGCCAAGCGACGCCAGAGCCGCGTTGGACGCGGTAATCTGGGCCGCATCGGCACCGGCTTCATAAGTGAGATCAGCGGCGCTGACCTCGGCGTCACGCGCGATAATCGTGCGTTGATCTTCGGCCGCGCCAATCCCAAACATCAGGATTCCGGCTTCGGTCTGGCTGCCATCGCCTGCAGCTGCGTCGTGACGAACGTATTTACCGGACGCGGTTACCCGGCCGAGTATCGTACCCGGTTCCAGCGCGCCGCCTGTGGCGTCCACGGTTACTTCTTCGCGGCTGCGGTAGTTGTTGGCCTCAGAGACCAGAAACTCAGTGGCCAGTTTGCCCATCGTTACAGGTGCCATGATCAGGCCTCCTTCTTTTTGTCGTGGAATTTCGCCCAAGGATCTCCATCGGCGTCCGCGGTGCGCTGACGCAGGGGCTGGCTGATCGAGCTGGTGGTTGTCGACTTGCCGGCGTCTTCGGTCAGAACATCAAAGCGAGCTTCGATATAAGCATCTGACTTGTCTTTGACCGCGTCGTCGCCCAACGCGGCAACAACTGCGGCCTTGCGAATGTCAGCATCAGAGAGGCCTTCCGTTTTGACGTCTTTTGCGACCTTCTGGGCCTTGCTTACCAGATCAGCGCGCTCAGCAACGCGCTTGTCCATATCCTCGTCGGAAAGCAGCTTTTTCTTCAGCTCTTCGGTTTCGGCGTCTTTTTTGGCGATCTCCGCATCCTTGTCGGCGATTGCCTTGTCATGTTCAGCTTTTTGGTCGGCCAGCGCTTTTGACTGGTCGGCCTTGAACTGTTCAATAATGCCGGTATCCGAGGCCGCTACCTGCGCGACCTTGTCTCCCAGCACCACGGATTTGAGCGTGTTTGACATGTTTGTCTCCTTTATGTCGCTCGTGGTGATCGGGGCCGCGCCCCAGTGATCCGCACCGTCTCCGATGCGGCATTCAGACCCAGCCCGCGCGCGGTCTACGATCGCCAGGTGATTGACTTTGATTTGGCCTGTCTGGATGGCCTGGTATGCAGTTCCGTCAGGCGCCAGGCCGTCCTCGAACTCTAGCCCGACCGTGTAGCCGACAGACAATTCCCGCTTGCCGTCCCTGACCGCCTCAACTGCCTTGGCGTCCATGATGCGAATGTCCGCCCGGATGTATTCGCCTTCGCGAACGACGCCGAGGATTGTACCCACACCCAGATCCTTCCAGTTCTCGGAATCGACAGAGACAGTGGGGTGGTCGATTGTGATTGGTGCGCTGGGGAAAGTTCCCATGCTCTCACGCGAGAATACCGTCGCTTCTGGACGGTAGACGTTGACCACGTCGCGATCGACCAGGCCGATTTCAGACCCTGCGTATTCGTAACAGCCGGTACGGGCGCACAGGACGCTGGCTACCAGCGTTCCATCCGCCAGCAGACGGGGCGCAGCCAATTTGGCCACGTCGGTGAATTTGTTCATGATGTGATTGCCTCTCTTGACCTATTCAGTCTCGGCACCAATGATCAAATTGGCGGCGATTTCGTCGTCACCGCCTTCTTCGAGTTCCAGCCCGTGTTCGTCTATGGCGGCCTCGAGACCCGGCATAGCGCCGGCCTCTACCAACGCATTCGCAACCGCATCAGCCACAACTTCAACAGGGAGAACGCCTTTGAGCGCCGTTGCGGTGTCCGAAATCGTCTTGCCAATCTCTGCCCGTTCTTTCTCTGTCGTTTGCCAGAGGCTGCGCCAGTTGTAGTGGATTTCCTCGGGGCGACTTCCCAAAGCAGACCAGATTAGGCACTCATCCAGAACGTTCAGCGCGGGCTCTACATCCGACTCCTGCATTTCCTGTACAAGATCGTAGTAGTTGCGCATGTCGCTTTCGCCAGTTGAATTCATGCCGGAGGGCGAAACCCCGAAAAACCGGGTTGCGGGGATGTCAGATGCTCCGGATACGATCTGGAAGAACTTGTCGATGACTTCAGGCATTTTACCGAACTGAATGGTCTTCTGCCCGATTTCCTCTTCTTTGTCGTGGACAATGGCATTGGAGATCGACTTGGCTTTTTGCAGCAATGAAACCCGATCGATGATCTGCTGCTCTGCACGAGGGTCAGATGCGAGGGCTTGCGTCATTCCGGGGATACCGATGGTATCTACTTTGGCCTCGAACACCAAAGACGCAATGTTTGCCATGGTGGCGTCAGTGTCCATAAGGGCCTTCCATGGGGCCTGTAGTACGCTGTCACCCCAGGGATGAGTGCGAGCGGCGCCGGTGTCGGGCAGTTCTGCACCCGTAAAGATGGCTAAGCGGCTGGCATGCAGGCGCATGTTCTCACCGTTGGCCGTTGATAGCTCGTAAGTTTCAGGCAGTCCGAAAAACTCTGAATCCGGATTGTAGACTATTTGCCCTGGGACAAGATCGCGACGATCAAGAACAGTGAGGAACAAGAGGCCATTTCTACCGATCTTGGAAGGGTCTAGTGGCTCGTGCGTATTGCCGTCACTTGTGCCAATCAGGATGGCAGAACCACCAAAAAGCCGAGCGGTTCGAATAGCGCGCTTGACCTTCAGCTTAAGTCCGAGGCGCTTTTCCTCCCTTTCCAGCTTAGTAATTGTGTCCTTGTCGGTGTCCCATGCCCGCCAACGGCGTGTGGCATCCTGCGCGGGAATATTGACAATTTTGCGCGGAATCCACGATCCGCGATAAGCGTTGCGCGCCTGTTCGGCAGACAAGTCGGTTGCAACATACTCCGAATGGTAGGACTTGTCTCGCGCCGTCCCGATATTGGCAACCACGTTGCGAAACCCATCCGACGCACGGATAGCGGGCATTACCTGCCCGTCTGCTGTCATGCGATAGTGCGGTTTCTTGGACATGGTCACCTTCAGAGAAAGTTCAGGGTGTAAGACGATTCACCCAGCATCAGTTCAGTTAGCGCCCATACCAATCCGTCTGCCCGGTCGGGTGAGCCTTCGCCGATGAACCCGTCAGGTCCAATCAGGCAGCATTGGTCTTCAAGTTCAGGATGGCTACCAACATGGGACACGCGGCCCTGCTCATAGAGCGCCGCAACTGGTTCTGCTCGGGCAACCTTGCCCCGGCTGGCAACGACTTCCTTGTAGCTGACCAGCTTATCGACGGTTCGGATTACGTGTTCGACCATGGCGCCGCCAAAATTGCGTTCTGCAACGATCCGGTCAGCATTGAACTCGTGATAGGCCGCGACCGCGCGGCGCCCCCATCCATCTGGGCTCAGCTTGCAGGTCCGATCAGCCAGAACATATCCACGCCCATCGATCCCAAGACCGGCAACTACGATACCGATGCTGTCCCCGTCGTCATCACTGCCACCGGTTCCGCTCGGGTCAACCGCCACCACGATCCGTTGTAGATCCGGTGCTTCCTTGAGGCGGTGGCCATCAAACATGGCCCTCGTCCATAGCGCACCAGGTAAGTCATCGAGCATTTCAGCATTCAGTTCTTGCCTGCCCAGTCGAGTGCCTTCGTATCTGCCCCTGATTTTTTGGAGGAATGAGGCAGCTAGGTTTCCAGCGTTGTCGAATGTTGAACCTGAGGTGACCACCGTTGTGCTGTCAGCAATGATTTCCTTTAGAACCGGAATTGGACGCGGGGTGGTTGTCACCAGAGCCTGTGGACGCTCCCCCAGCCTCAAGCCGAATTGAAGCATATCCCAGGTCTCACGGGCGTATCTCCATTTCGCTAGCTCATCACACCATGCTGCATCAAACTGCGGACCGCGAAGCTGGCCGGGCTGTGTAGCATTGTAACCTAAAGCAACCGCCCCTGTGTGAAAGATGACCTGCACATTTGGATTGGCAACGATCTTAGGCTTCTGGTGCGACGGAAAAACGGAAGCCAAGCCGCTATCTCCGAAACACATAACTTCAACCAAGTCTTTGTAGGTCTCGCCGATCAGAGCAATACGCTGCTTGCCGTCCTCAACTTGTTCCCTGACCCACTCGGCTCCAGCTCGCGTCTTTCCGAACCCTCGGCCTGCATTGATGACCCATGTAAGCCAGTCACCGTCCGGCGCTATCTGATCGGGTCTTGCCCAGAACCGCCAGTCCCAAAGGAGTTCTTCTAACTGCTCATCCGTCAGGCTCTTCAGTATCGCTTGCTGCTGTGCTTCCGGCTGCAAGGCGAGCGAGCTTGCTAGCGACTGTGTCACGCGCACTCACCTCTTCTGTTTGTATGGGCCCGCCGTTCTTGCCAACATGCTCGAGTCTGGATTTTGCAGGAGGCTCCAATCCAAATAACTTCACCTTGCCCGTCACTGCGCTGACTGCTGCGCTTGGGTTGCCTGCCTTGATGGCAAGTTGGCGGGCCTCTTCGTACTCATCGGCCGCCTTTTGAACGTTGAAAAGAGATAGCCTTTCGGCCTGATCCCTGAGTTCTTGCAGCCTTAGGGCGACCTTAGGGTTATCCAGCAGTTGGCAGGCTTCAACATAGATCCATGAATCCCGCGCATTCTCGGCTGTATCGTAAGCCCTGCGATATGCTTCTGCGGCATTCCCCGTTTCGAAATACGCTAACGCAAACGCTTCCTGTTTCGCCGTGAGCGTCATTTCAATTCTCCATCTCAATTTTTTACAGTTCTTTAAAAAGCTGAAAAATTGTGGTATAAAACCGAAATAAAATTTCTTATATATTTTTCTGGGTGTTGATTATGAAATTGCTTCGAATTTCTTTCATCTTCTTTACCATATCAATTTTTTTTTCCTCTGCCGCCGCAGCTGGATCTGTGAGATGTAGCGGTAGGTATTCGATGAAAGCTTATAACGAAACCTGTTGGGAAGTCGGTTTTTACAAAGATTGTAAGAGGGTGCCTCAATACAAAAACGTTTCAGTCACCCACGGATTGACAGGTATAGGCAACCATACTCCAACTTGCGGAACCTGCTATGCCCAAATGGAAGGCAAGATTGCAGTCAATGGCTGGAGTATATCCGCCCAACATTGGAAACGTTGCAATAAAAATTGATCCTAAACAAAATTCGGAGGGAAAATATGAGAACGGTTATTCTTTCAAGTTTACTATTGGTTGGTTTCGCAAACCCATCATCAGCACAAAGTATATCAATAACATTCGAAAACAACACCGGCACTGACTACACATTTGAAGTTATAGATCTCGTATGTGACAAAAACTTCGAATGGAGTATCGCCGATGGGGTTCCATTCACATATCCGATGTGTTCAAGCGAAGTCTTAGATGATGGGTATGCCAAAGTAAAATTTCGAAAGAAGGGTAATATCACTTTTACCGAAAAATCTCTCCTGCGCGCAGGGGAAACAGTTTGGCTCAACTAGTTGAGTGCCACAGATTGTTGGCTTTCCCTTGATTCTTGCGTGGCGAGACGGAAGCACCTGATGCCTCCGCCTCTTTTCCAAAGCCAGCCACCCAGCCCGAAGGGGAAGGTTTCGAAGGAAAGGCTCTGAATGGGAAAACCCGTCAACTTTTGCTGACGGGCTATCCTGACTACGCAAGTCAGGGTGGATTTCAGATTGCTTTGGACACATCAACGCTATGCAGCATGTTATCGGCTATCGCCTGTAAACACACCATTTGGACATTTAGCGCTGTCCGATTAGCTGACCGCCGCCGGGCTGGTGCAACTCACGCTTTGGCAGAAACATACCACATCTAGAGCGGCAATCAATAGGTTGCGTCTCGCACGTCAAGAGGGTCGAATTCCGCCCGGACAATCCTGCCGAACATTTCCATCTCAGCCACGACACGCGGATAAAGATCGTGAGAGCGCTGAACCATGCCCCGAAAGGTCATCAGAGTCTCGGCAAACTTGGGATCTATTGAACGCAACGCCTGACCTGCTGTGTATTCGCAAATTACCTCCCGATTTTGGGATATCCGTTGAGCATCTGCGTATTCGGCATCCACAATCGATCTAAACGCAGCCAGCGAGCAAACGTCTGCACTGCTAAGTGCGGTTATGCTGTTCGAAAGACACCTGACCCCCAAAACCTTGAAAAGTCGCTGTGAGGGTATCTGAGCGAAAATGTAGTTCTGCAAATACGGCCCCTCCTCAGACTCTGGACGACGTTGCTTTCCCCTGCGCTTGAATTCGATCTTTCGACCACACCAAACATTCAGGCCAAGATCGCGGATTTCTTCCTCAGCTTCGAACTCCCGGTTCGTTTTGGCGTAGAGCAGATACCAAATGCCTGCATCGCATGTTGTGTTGGCCATTGTCTGCCTTCTATGTTGCTCGGAGATCATTGGTCGAACCCGACGGTTTTCTGAGCTATGATTTCACCGTGGCGTCGAATTCCAGCCATGACCGTCGTGTGGTCGCGGTCTCCCCAAAACCTGCCAATCTGGGTCAACGAAAAACCCGCTTTCTTCGCCCTCGAGAACGCTTCAAAACGGGCATAGGCAATCTTCCGAACCCTCGTATGAGAAAACAAATCGCTAGGCTTCACGCCGTGTTTTTGCGCAACGATTAGATTGATGTAATTGAGGCGCGGACCCTCTTTCGGAACCTTGCTTTCCGAACCGGCTTTGTAGGCGCGGCGGGTCAATCGCTTGATCAGTTGTGCGCGCTCGGAAGCATGGCGGGCTTCCATTTGCTCAAGGGTCTCGGTCATCCAGACTTCTCCATTCGTTCCCCTTGTTGGCGAACAGCTGGTATCGGACTGGCTTTCATTTCAGCGATAAGTGCCGCGCGTTTGTCAGGATCATCTTCGCAAGTTTCCGACGGGTGGAAGTCATCTTGCCAGCGGCGGTCCCTGAGATAGGTCGCAGCCTGCATCGGCGCTGCGGATGGGTGGGCTTTTCGCCAGGTGGCCCAAAACGCCTCTGCCTTCTCGGTTGCAAAGAAACGTTCAGCTTCGTTCAGCTTCGCCCAAGACATCCGAGCCCTGTGGAGGTTTTCCTTGTTTGGCCAAATCTCAATGAAATCTTCAAACACACACTCGCGCGCTTGCGCGCCTGTTGGTTCTATTCCTGGTTCCTTTCCAAGGTTCTTAGTGTCCGGATTCCGGACACGGGAATGGCCAAAATCCGGACACGGCTTTGGTTCATTTCCGGACACGGCTCCGTGTCTTGTTTCCGGACACGGCTCCGCTACATCTTGTGGTTGCTTAACTACATTTTGTGTCCGTGTCTTATTTTCGGACACGGCATTTTGAGGGTCATCCAAGGTCAAAACATAGCTTGTGGGGCGCTGTTTTTTCGTCACTGGATCGACGCTTTGTACGCGTTGGATCAGCCCCAACGCCTCCAACTTGTCGAGGTGGCTATTCAGGGTGGATCGGCTCATCTCACAAAGATGAGAAAGGGTCGATTGCTTAGGATTGCATTGACCTGTGTGGCCGTTGTGGCAGTCAGCGAGATACCAGAGAACGATCTTGGTGGCGGGCTTTAATCCACGCTGTTTGATCGCCCAATTTGTGGCGGCGTGACTCACGTGACGATCCCCCGACACTCTATTGAAAGGCACCCGTCAGAGGACAATCGATCAGCCAAAAGCCGGATTTCATCAGCATGGGTCTCTACGCCGTTTGGAACCGTCACAGCGGAAACCACGCACGTTCCTGACGCCACATCCGGGCAGCGCATATAGGTGCCGCCGAGAAGCCACTTGTCGTCTGGGGTAGCGCCCATTTGGTGCAGAAGGTCGTGCAGGGCCTTAAGGCGGTTGTCGCTGTCCCCCAGATGATTGGCGGGCAGGCGAACGTCGGTCCAGTACCAGCTTTCACCGACAAGCGGCTTGTACCGATCGGCAGCGCGCGCTTCATTGATGCGCCACCCTGCCTCATCGAACCAGGCTTTGCAGTTGACGGTCTTTCGCTTGTTCTTCCCCCTGCCCTCGTACAGTGCATTTACGGAAGGCGGCAAAGGCAGTGTCAGAATGAAGCTCATCTATCCAGCCCAGACGTAGCTTTGCGGCTCCACTTCAGGAAGCAGCCCGCAGTCTTCCGGTGTCAAAAAGCCGCGTATCTTCTCAAATTGAACGTGATCAACCTCAGTCCCATCGGTTAGGCTGTACTGGTTGTATTTCATGCGACCGCTGGCAACAGTAACCATGACCTTCTCACCGGACTTGATGCGCTCCAGTACATTCACGACTCTCATCCCTTACCCTTTCGCTTGCGTTTGGGTGTGAGCTTCTGGCGCATGTCATGTATGGCGCGCAGCTCATCGCCTGTAATTCCGCGCTGCTTGGCTTGGGCCTCATACCCATCCAATTCAGCTAGGCTTGTGATTGTTTTGACGATGTCGACCTTGCCCATTCACCCCTCCCCCAGAAAAGCCCGGCCCGAAGGCCAAGCAGTTGAAAGGGAAGGAAGTTCACGAATGTCTCCAGCAAGGAGATTATGCAGGACTCTCAGATTGAGCCATTGATTAGCCATAGTTCTAGTGATTTTATCTACGCAGATTCTCATAAATTCGGCGCATAAAGCCAAAATACGACCAAGGACCTCCTTATGAAAAAACTGATTTCCGCTACAGCGTTTGCACTTACATTTTCCGGCCAAACAGCTCTGGCTTTGGGCGAGTGCGCAACGATAGAAAACGATCTTGATCGCCTTAGCTGCTACGACAAAGTTTCTGGTCGCACACCCGAGACAATTGAAACTTCTCCTTCCGGAGGAGACTGGCATCTTCGTAAAGACAGATCTGACTTTAAGGACACTACCGATGTTTTCCTGTCGGTTAGGTCCAATGAGCCCGCTCAGTGTGGTAGGTATAAGTCTCCGGAAAAAGCTACTTTGATGATCAGATGTATGGAGAATACGACGGCCATTTTTCTGATCACAGAGTGCCACGTGGCATCTGGCCACGGAGGTTTCGGAGTTGTGGATTACCGCATTGATGACCAGCCTGCAGGTGACAGGAACTTTGAAGCCAGCACAGACAACAGAGCGCTTGGGCTCTGGCGTGGTGGCAGCTCTATTCCGTTCATTAAGAAACTGATCGGATCTGATAAACTTTTGATGCGCTTCACCCCGTACAATGAATCCAAAACTACCGTCAAATTCGACACTACTGGATTGGATGAGGCTATTCTGCCCTTGCGCGAAGCTTGCAACTGGTAGCGTCATAGTGCGACCTCGGATAAGGCATTTTCCAGCTCTGTGATCCGCTGTCGAAGGTCCGCAAGCCTCGGCTTCAGCCGCGCTTTTTCCTGATGATCTACCCGACCATCTTCCAGACACTCAGCCAGTAACCCACCTGTAGACAGGAGTTCCGTCAAAAGCTGTTGGGGCGTGATGTCCGTTGGTTCGGTCGATCGCACCTCGAAAGGCATATGCTTGATGGTTGCGGCAAAGAAGGCCTGCCCCATAACCGAGCAGAGCGACTGATACCGCTCAACCGATGGCATTGCCTCCCCTGCCCGGTAACTCTCTATGGTCCGCTGAGAGACGCCACTGGCTGCGGCAAGCTCGGCGCAGGAGTAACGACGGCCGCGGCCAACAAACAGGCACAGAGCTGATTTGAGCGATCTTTGCGCAGCATCTTGCGAAACGACAAGGTCATTGCTCATTGGAACGCCGCCGATCCGGTGCCATGTTCAGCACATGTCAGGAAGTGATTTGAGTACGAGAACATTATCCGGGAGGCCGTCATTCCGCGGTCTCCACGCTGGCTCTTTCTGGCTGGATGAAAGCAAAGACCTCATCCGGACACTCTATGCCCCTTTCGGCACACAGGTTTGAAACGACCCGATACCAACGAGGAGAGAACTTACCCGCAGCGATAGCGTTAGTAATCGCAGCCTTCGATACGTTCAGAGAGTCTGCCAGCGGCTTACGCCCTACCTCTTCACATATTTGTTCAACCGTCATCATGAACGCAAGTTAGTACATTAATTATGTACCTTCAAGGGAAACAAATCCAATACGTTCACATTTTGTGTACTGCCACTAGAAATAGAACATGACTTTCGAAGAAAAAGAACGACTTGCTCGAACTCGAGACTCGTCTATGGAGGCCGCGGGAATACGCCTGCGAGCTGCTAGACAGGCTATTGATTTTAGCTTGGAGCAGTTTGGGGCTGCGATTGGTAAAGGAAAGGCCGCTATCAGCAACGCAGAGAAGGCAAGATCGTTTCCCAGCCGAGATATGATGCTGTTCTTACATCGTGAACACAGGATAGACTTCAATTTCCTGATCGTTGGTGAGTTTGTTCAGCTGCCTCAGGACGTTCAGGATCGCCTCTTCGCGCGACTTTCAGACGAAGGTAGTGAACCGGGTCAAACACCCAATTAAGATTTACTCCAAACTTTGAAAGCACAGCGCCAATCATAAAAACAGACGCGCTTCGAAACCTAGCATCCCACTTCATAAAATCCCCCTATTCATCGAAATATCGCAGCAGAATCCCGCGCTCGCGGAAAGGGAGGAGTGAAAGGCGCTCAAGGATAGATCCGAGCTGACCATCTCTCACATTGCGAAAACAACATACTGGAACATTTAGTGAACATCTAGTCACGAGATATGGTGAGAGTCCGCCTAGGGCACGACTATCCCGCCACCTGGGACACCAGATGTTGTAACCATTGGGCATTTTGGGCCTCGTTTCCTAGATGTTGATTTACAGCGCCCTGGAAAGCTGCGCTTGCCACATGGGCCAGTCAAGGAAATCCTGGAAATACAACCAAATACTATCACTAGTGATGGCAAATACTCCAATTGGTAGTGAAAGGGTGCGTGGATCTGGAAAATCAGCCAATCAAAGTTCTGCTCGCCGCGAATCGCTAGGGTGATCTGCCATGCAGACTGTCATCCCCCCTACTGAACCCCACCACCACCATTAACGTGTGCATTTGATAAATATATGATTGCACTGAAGTCGGTGTCAGGGTGAGATTTGGGGACGCTGCCCTTACTTGATTGCCGAACTCAACCTTGTTTGATGCAGAAGTGGAAATGCCGCTTAGGATATTCGCCCCTTAGGCAATACTAAATACCCCTCGAAATACCGGGTATTTTGCTTCAAGGGTGTCCTTGCAATAATCCCGACAAACCGAGCACGTGAATCCCATTTGGCTGTGCGCCCAATCCTGAGGGACTGTGTATCTGATCGAAGCAATCAATGCAGGTGGACGCCTAAGCTTGCAGATTGAGTCCGGAACGACATATGCGGCCCGATGCATGAAAGTCAGCTTTGACACACCAGCTGTCTGGCAGTGATTGTGATTTCCAAAACCGCTTAAATCTTCGTCGGAATGAGCCGTTGGCAGGATTCTGTTGTTGCGGGATTCCAGAATTCGTTGATACGGTGCCTGTCTGATGATCTACAGAGATGTTCAATTCAACCTGGCCTTCATTGAAGGTGAAGGTAACGTGGCGAACATGCCGGCTCACGGCGGTATTTACGCCGAGGTTCACTGGCCTACCCGATCTATTCGGATTGGCGAAACGGGAAACTCGATGCGCGGGCGTAACCGCTCTCATATGAGGTGGGCCGACAAACATCACAATGGTACACACAACGAGAAAGAGGCCGCTCGGCAAGGCATCATTGTCGATCTTGCGAAGGAATGGGGCTCTGTGGGCCTTGAATACTACGTTATCACTGAAGATCTGAGAGTGCGTGAAGACCGAGAGCTGCGTGTGGATTGTGAAAAGCGCCTCCACGAATGGGCGCGAATGCAAACAGAATTCCGAAACATCAACACCCAGCGAAGCTACCGAACCCGAAACTAATGTTCATCTTCTATGCGCGAATGGCCGATTTGCCTGAAAGCGCAACAGCAGACCTTCCGTAGATATCCGAGATATGGCGGAGGCGGACATCCCTGGTTTGGTTGACTCAAGCAAGTAGGCCACACAGCTGCCTATCGCTGCATACGCAAAATGATCATTCCGCATGGTGGAAACTGGACGAATGCTGCGTAGGGCAAGTCACGTACGGTGGCTGCATAGGTTGACAGACATTTCTTGCTCCGCAGTTAGAAAACCCAAACTTGCATTCCTGTTAACAGTGTTTTCCTGCAATCTTTCGGCGGTATAAAACAAGGGTTTAGCATCAGCACTGAGAAGCATGTAATTGCTTGGCAAATTTCGTTGAATACCTCTACAGCTTGCTGCAGGTTGTTGCCTGACACAAAGTACGACAATGGAAAGACGATGAGGTTCCCGTGCAGACTGAACTAAATGCAAGTGCCAGCACAGCCGGATCGCTCTTCGCGAGTTCGGAATTCGAAGTACCACCGTTTCAGCGAGAGTATTCTTGGACTAGTGATGAGGTCAGAGAGTTCTTTGGAGATATTCAGGGCGCCCTTGACCAAGAGAGCTATTTCTTGGGGTTGATCATAATAACAGAAGAGAAAGCCCGTCGACAAATTGTGGATGGGCAACAGCGGATTGTTACACTGAGTTTGCTTGCTGCAGCACTCTACCACGAAGCACAGAAACGTGGCCGAGAAGCACTGGCAGATCGCCTCAAAGCGGATTTTCTGCGTTCGATTAACTACTCTACCGATCAAACAGATCCTCGCGTCGTCTTAACCGATCCCAGAGATAACGAGACGCTTCAAGACATCCTTGACAATGGCCCGAAGGCTAAAAAGGCTAAGGATGCAGAAGGAGTTTCAGCTCAAATGCGCGCTTCCTTTGATTTGATTTCAAAAGCTTTGGCGACCGATTTAGCTGCGGACCCTTTCAAGCGACTTGGTAAATGGACGGAGTTCATAACGCACAAGCTATACTTTGCCGTGTTTGCACACCCCGATCCTGCCACAGTTTACAGCTTGTTTGAGGTTATCAATACAAGAGGTAGAGATTTGACAACTGCAGATCTGCTGAAGAACTACATTCTGAGCCAAACCGCAGAAGCCAATAAACTTGAGATCTACAATCGTTGGCAATCACTTTCGACCGCTTTTCCAGCTTCCGGCACTACGAGCTTTGTTCAATTCATCCGGCACACTGTTACTGTAAACAGTGGTCATGTGTTACCTCGCGACCTATTCGCATTCCTTGCTGGGCGAAGCAAATCGGTTTCTAAGGAGCCGCCGACAGCCAACGGTTTGCTGGATTTATTAGAAGCGCGCTTCCCGCTGTACTCCCAGATGATGGACCCAGCTCTTTCAGGACCCGCTGATGACTTTGCACTAAGAGTGTTTCTTGCACTTAATCAGCTGAATGTGATTACTGTCCGTCCGCTCATGATGGCAATCAGCGATCTGGTGAATCCGCATGAGGGGCTTGAATATGTATTGAAACTGGTTGTTCGGCGGATGGTTGTCGGAACACTTGGTACTGGCAACATTGAAAGACGGTTCTCCGATGCCGCTAGGAAGGTCTCCGACGAGAAAACGTGGGAATTCCTGAAGACCGAGTTTTCAGATCTGAATCCCAGCAAAGACGACTTTGTAAATCAGTTAAAGAAACGCTCCTTCAATAAAGGCACACTAACATTCCTGCGAAGCTCGATAATTGGCGATACGATTGTTCCCAGTGAATATGAAACGCTACACTTTATCCTCCCTCGAACAGTGACTGGTTGGCCCGGTTTTGATGATGACGAACGTTCAATATGGGCGCCGCGGATTGGCAATACCTTCCTGTCAATTGAAAGTAGGAGACTGGAGGGAGCATTGACCTGGGCTGGGTTCAAGCAAGTGTTGATGCCTACCGCTGCAGAAGGTGAATGGACAGATGTGTTGAATGAATACGCTGAATGGAATGTCGAAGCTGTTAAGGCGGTTGGAGGAGATTTGGCGGAGGCTGCTGGGGAAATCTGGTATGACTAACGGTGCCTCACAAAGTGCCGATGAAATAGTTGAGCGCATGATAGCAGTTTTTGACCGACAGGTTGAAATTCCTGCTCTTGGCGCACTAGTTTCTGCCCTCAGAGTCTCTTCTGCTACAGCCAGTTTAGAAGATGCGGCAATCGCAATTGACGCAAATGCAGTACTCAGGATACCTCAACATCGCAAAAGCACAGACATCGTCGACTACCTTTCAACACAACACTCCGGTCCAACAATATTGCCGGGCCAAGTCATTCAAGAGTACTGGAACAACCAGCTTGCCGCTGTAGACACTGTCTCCAAGGGCATGCAGAAGAAATATGATTCTTTTAAAACAGAAGTCGGAAGATACAACCAAACTAAAGGCGATGCGTTTTTGAAAATCAGCGAAGGTCTCGAAGCCTTTAAAGACGATAATAGTGAATTGTTCCATCCCGACACAGTTCATAAAACGCTTACTTTTCTTGAAACTTTGTCTGAGAAGGCGGTTGTTCCATACGCTCCGCGTCAAGTGTTTCATCAAATTGCCGAGCAACGGAAAAGAGTCAAAACCCCACCCGGTTTTCGCGATGATGGCGATGGTGATTTCTATGTCTGGGTAGATGTGCTCTTTGGCCTGAGCAAAATGATGAAAGATGGGGTGACACCCTCCAGACTGATACTGGTGACTAATGACGGAAAGATTGATTGGTGTCGTGAAGGCGAGGCACACCCAGTTCTTTGTGCAGAAGTTAAAGCTCTTCTGGGAATTGAATTTGAAATTTGGACACTGGACAAATTTTCTCAGGCCGTAACGGGATAGTATTGCAATCTCGGACAAGCCCACCGGAAAAATAGGCAACAGTTGATCAACTACCTGACATTGGCTTTTTCGTACTTTACAACAAAATCTGGTAGTTCGAGAATGACACATTAGCGGGCAAAAATGTCCTGCCAAATTACCGGTATTAGCGGAGCTACGAAGCAGCTTCATAATTTGTGGCCAATGTCAGCTATGGGCTCTTACCCCAATCGATGAGATCCGCAGAGAATGTCGGCTGCGAGCCCATAGCCGCCGTTGATCATGTCTACATCTTTTGCTCTTGCAGCAACGCCTAAACCGCACCGTCCGGATATCATATCTGGGTTGAACATCTGCTTGATGACCCGCAGCTGCCTGGCCTAGGGTACCGCGTGACGCAATAACCCATAAGTTTTTTAAACTGCAGAATAAATCTGCCTGCTACTCCACCTAAGAAGGACAGTTTAATTGGGATTCTACGGCGAAGCAGATTTACAGCACATGCGGGAAAAGTTCTTTGAACTAAAAAAACAGCATGAAGAGCAACTTTTGAGTGTTGCAAGTCGTTCATTCACTACCTCAAAAGGCGATGAGTTTGCGAAGCATGGTTTCCTTCGCAGATGCACCATACTCTGGAAATGTGTGGAGAATGCTTTTGCAACCATCCCCCCAGAACTGAACGTTGTTCCACATCAGGATGCGATCTATAACGTCACTATTCAGCTTCATTGTTTTGTGATTCACATCTTCGGCGCATGCGACGATCTTGCGTGGATTTTAGTTCACGAGAAACGGATCACTAAACCTGATGGTTCGGATTTACCGCCAAGCTGGATTGGGCTTCGAAAGACGAACAAGGCTGTTCGAGCCGAATTGTCAGACGATATGAACACTGTGCTGGATCGACTTGAAGACTGGTTTAAGCACGTTGAGGAGTTCCGGCACTCTCTGGCTCATAGAATTCCGCTTTATGTTCCACCCCATTTAGTTCAGCATGACCGTGAGGACGACTATCATCGCCTAGAAAGGGAAAGTTTGGAGGCCCTATTGAATGGTGATGTGGACAAGCACCTCCAACTGCAAGAGGAGCAGGCAGCTCTTACCTTCTTCCGGCCGTGGTTCACGCACTCTTTCTCGGAGAACGCACCGCATATGTTATCCACCCCCAAATGTTGGCGGATTTCGGAGCAGTGCTAGAGATAGGTAAAGCGACGCTTAGCGAACTAACAAGTTGACCAGGGCACGATACAATATTGCATCGTCTTTCAGCCTTAGAGAGCTTGAGGCGCTCAACCTGCAGAGGTTTGCCTTGCGTGCAACGAAAGAAGTGGACGATTTCCGCCATCTGTAATGACATCGCTCTAGACAGTCATTACACGCTATCTATCTGCCAATATCTATCTGCCAATCCATGTTCCGTCCGCATGAAATTCGAAGCACCTTTCAAACCCGAAAGCGTTCCAGACGAAATCCATCTGCTCGGCGATCACAGCCTCATAGTTATCATCGTCCCGATACTCGGTTATTACAGACGGCGGCAAGTGAAGTTCGTCACGATTATACGGGGGAGGTGGTTCACACTTGGAGGGATCGACCGACATGCGTACGTCATTCACATTCATTGCAGATATTTGCAGCAGGACCGGGGGTGAGGCATCAAGCGAGCGTAGGCCTTTCATGTAGAGGTTTGTTGCTTTGAGAAGTTCCTCTGGGAAGACTTGGCTTCCGAATTTTCTGTGACCGTCAATTTCTTGAAACAACCCAACACTAACGGCCTCAAGAGACCCATCCCGAAATACTTGAGTGTAGCCATTTCGGCGGGTACCGCCTTGGAACTTGCAAAAGCCGTCCAGATTGATTTGCCACGCTCCTCCGGTCTCACCTACCGGGTTAAAACAACTGTGCTGGGCTTTCATAGCTGGGATTTCGATTCGACGTGCGGCGCCAAAATCCGAGAGCGGTATGAAGTGCATGACAACGGCACCATTTGACACCGGGATAGGCATGGCTCCATCATTGCTTAGTATTTTCAAGAACCGTTCGCCGACGAAAGTCTTGGCTCTTTCTTCAATGTTTCTCCGAAGGCCGAAGAGTTCGCGTAATTCTCCCAGCGATAATTCATGAGTACCGGCAGAGTTTCTTGCGTAATATCGATTGCTATTTCTGAAGATGACGCGATGCGGTGGATTATAACTTGGCGGAACGTGGACCAATATGAGGCTCCCACCAGCGACATCGATACGTTTCATCCGTAGCCCAACTATTGTGGGTTCGATTCCTGTTCTCACAATGCCTTCTAGCCGCTGCAGTTCGTCATCCACATCGAGCTCAGACAAAGGGGTTAGAGCAGACGCTGCTCCGTCATCCTCATCCATACCAAGAATTAGGTAGCCGCCTAGGGTATTGGCAAAGGATGAAACATCCTTGAGAAGTTCCTTCTTGTCTGCATCTGCCTTTCCGTAAGTTTCTCTCTTAAAGTCGAGATGCACTGACTCAGTTGCGCCTGACGTGATTAGTCGCTGCATAGTTTGCTCGTCGATCACGTCGAAGTTTTGGCCAAAAAACATAACTTTCCTTTGTTCCAAATGCTAAAATTGCTTCTTTAGCGATTTCGGCTCGCCGCATCTTAAGAATTTGGTTCTCGAGCCCGGATTAGCTAATTTCTTTGTAAAGTGCTGTTTCTTCAACGCTCTGCTTTATGCGCCAAAGGTGGACGCCAGCAAACCTATTATCCCTGTTGCCACAAGGTTGCCACTTGCACCCTCAGCAACCGACTTGATTGATTGAAGAGCGCTGCGAACCTCCAGCGGCGAGGGCGCGGGTTTTGAACTCTCGCCCTCCAATATGGAGATTGGCGCTTCTAGCAGGCCACGGACGTCTTCAGGAAGATGAGCAAGGACAGGGCGCACTTGAGAAATGAAACCCTTTATTTGATCTGCTGAGATATCGGCTGAAACGTTAGTAGAGTTATCAGTCGAGTTGATGTTAACTCTCGCGTTTGAGCCATGGAAATTGTTGGTGATACCCTGAACCACGGTCGTCTGTTCAGCTGGACTTCCGGCTCTTACAACTTTGATCTGAAAGTGGGCACTAACCCCCATATCCAGATCGAAGAAGGTTGGTTCCTTAACTTCGTAGTCTTCGACTAAACCATTAGGTAGTTTGCGCAAAATGTGATCACCAACTTCCACACGCAAAGTTTCGTCTGCAGAATAGATCATATCTCGGACAACAAGGGCGGGAATGTTCTCCTTTTCTACCTTTCCAGTTTTTTTCACAAGAGTTACTCTATCCTTGTTGAAATCATTCATCATTTTCCAGTCTCCTATCTCAATCCTTCGGTACTAAAAATCAGAGCACCGGTTGTGGGCCGCCGGCGCTGATCAGCAAGTAGAATGAACATTTTCTTTGACCGGCTTGAAATGATCAAAATCAAATGCACGCCATGGTAGATCACCACTATTTCACTTATGGATTACTGGTCGCGAAACTCCAGACGTATCTGTAAATATCACTAAATTTCCGAATGTTGACGCCACGATAGACCTAATGCTGCGCTCGCAGCGAACGGCAGCTTAGTGGCCTTTGCTGCCAAGTAGGCTGCGGCACGGCGATTGGGGCCATCGGTCTTTCCTTAATTGATTGTTTGCAAATTTAATTCGTCCAGTATGCCTCATGGACGGCCTTTGGTGCAAATTCCCGGACACCCTACTACAACTGCAAAACTCAGATCGGGAGCGCGCAGTAAGTCTAGTTAGAGTTCTTCTGAGCGAGTTATGTTTGGGTGCTTCTCAGATCGAATAAGCCATCCCCTATTCCCAAGGATAGCTGTTCTTGATGGTTCCGCTGCCTCAGCCGCCTATCCATACTCTCATGAGCACCAGCCTAGGTGAAGTTGTCCAAGGATAGATCCCAACTGATTCTTCTTTTGTGAATTTGTTTATCAAGACACACACGGGCACTTTGTGTTGTGGTACATTTTTTTTGTACTTTAGTCCTTGTGTGTACATTTTTTATGTACTATTCTCCTTCTTGTGACGAGAAGGAGACGGCCATGAGACACATCCAAATCATAGAAGCGGCACAGGTGCAGCGCGGGATCATTCCTCAGACGTTTGTATGTGCCTGCTGCGGTTCTGAACTGGATCGTGACGATCACATGAAGGATCACTTTCTCGCGGAACATGAGGAAGAACTCACCAACCGTTACGGCCCGAACGTCTGCTTTGGTTGCGCGGATGATTTCGACCCAGAACAGCCCTGCCCCGATTGCGGTCGTGAGGTCTGCGCTTGTGACGATGCTTATGACGCATTGGTGTCTGAACAGATTTTGGCGGAGTGATGGCGATGACCCACCTCCCCCTTTCCCCCGCGCCTATCGAGCAGGCGCAAGACCCGGCAGGACCTACCAAAGCCACTCCTGCTCACGGAACCAAGGCACGTTCCTGTCGGGGCAATTTAGGCGCAGTCACCAGTGTTGTTGGTGACGAGTTCGCGTCAGAGGCCACTCCCAGGCCCCAGAGGATGGAAGGTCCTTCATCTATTCAAGCTGCCTTCGAGCGCATGAACGCCGCGCAAATGCGCCGTGACGCCCGCGAGAGCCTGCCCTTCGGGGCCAAGCTGCTGATCGGAGTGTTCTGCGGCCTGCTGGCAGTCTCAGCCGCCCATGCGCACCGAACCTATGCCCTGCAAATGAATTGGGAGCGGATCAATGAGTGACTTCCGCTTCATCCCCGACCTGTCTCACCCCAAATACGAGGACGCGAAAATCGAGAACGCGGAATACCGTCGCTCGGTGGGGAACATCCTCAACCTCTTGATACTGATGGTCATTGCCCTGGCGTTTCTCACGGTTTTTTGGGCCTACCAGATCTCGCAACCGTTGTCCCGGGATTGCGAGTACGACCTCGGCGGGTGTCACGCCTCTATCCCGCCTGCCGAGGTCAACAACACATTCCAGTTTCAGCCCTGAAAGGAGACCTGAGCTATGAGTACCCTTGCCAAGATCGATGAGACACCCACACTTCCGGCTGATCCAATGGTTTCCATGATCGAGCGCGTGGCCTTAGACCCCGGCGCAGACATCGACAAGCTGGAACGAATGCTTGCGATGAAAGAACGCTTAGAAGACAAAGCGGCTGAGACCTCATTCAATGAGGCCAAGGCCGATGCTCAGGCTGAAATGCCAGCTATCGCCGCGCGGCACGACAACGACCAGACACGCAGCAAATTCGCAAAACTCAAAGACATTTACGACGAGTGCAAGCCAGTCCTTGCCAAGCACGGGTTCAGCTTTAGCGCTGTTCCGGTCATCGGCGGGCGCGACGGATACATCAACATGCGTTGGACGTTGAGCCGCGCTGGTCACTCCGTCAGCGACGTGTCCGAGATTCCTATTGATGACCGCGGGATGAAGGGTGCTGCGAACAAAACACAGACCCACGCCTATGGCAGCACTACGTCTTACGGTCGCCGCTACTTGTTTTGCGCCGTGTTCGATATTGCCATCGGCGATGACAATGACGGAAATGGTGTTAGCGCGGTCGAGACAGTCAGCCCCGAACAATACATAGCGCTGCGCGACAAGCTAGAAGAAAGCGGAATGGAGCCCCGCAAGTTCCACATTGCGTTTGGGCACAAAAGCCCAGACACCGCAGATCTACAGCAATTTCCGGCGACTTTGTTTGAAGACGCCATGGGTCGCCTCAACAAGTACGTGGAGGCGAAAACTAATGGTTGAGCAAGGCAGCCCAGAGTGGCACCAGGAGCGGCTTGGAAAGGTTACGGCATCGCGAATAGCTGATGTGATGATGAAGCCCACAACGGCGGGCTATCAGAACTACCAAGCTCAGCTTATTTGCGAACGTCTGACCGGCCAGCCAACCGAGACCTTCACCAGCACAGCCATGCAGCACGGCACAGATACCGAGCCGCAGGCGCGGGCAATGTATGAACTGTCGTGCGGTGTTGATGTGGTCGAGGTCGGCTTCATCCCGCACCCATCGCTTGCCATGACCGGCGCGAGCCCTGATGGCCTCATAGGAGATGTGGGTCTTGTGGAAATCAAATGCCCGCAGCCTGCAACCCACATCAAGACGATCACTGGCAAAAACATCGACCGCAAGTATCTGCTGCAAATGCACTGGCAGATGATCTGCACAGGTCGGGACTGGTGTGACTTTGTTTCTTTCTGCCCTGCCCTTCCCCATGACCTGCAGCTTTTCGTCAAGCGCGTTGAGCCTAACGCCGAACTATCCGAGGAAATCACTAAGGCGGTGACACAGTTTCTCGCAAACGTCGGCGCCATGACGGACGCGCTCACAAAAATATCTAAGGAGGCTGCATGACGTTCCTCGAAGCTCTCGAAAAAGTGAAAGCGGACGCCGAACAGTGCAACAGGCGCCTTAGAGCGGTGACAGGCGTTGGCCAAAAGCCCAACTACGGCGCAGGCCAGGGGAGAACCAAACCTGTCATTCAAAGGCGCTTGGCGGTTCGACAGATGATGCACTCCACGACCATTGCAGAAATGGCAGAGCGCCTTGGCGTGAGTGTTTCCACCATCAAAGGCGACATCATCACCAACAGAACGGAGGATGAAAATGCAAGCCGTAACTGATGCCGTTGATGTGTATTTCAAGCGAGAGTCCGCCGCGATGGCGACGCCTCAAGGTGCGGATCATTCCGAACTTATCGAGCAGGTCGCGGCTGAAACAGGCATCGAAACCGATGTCCTAACCGAGGCCATCTTTGCCGCCAAAGTCATGGGCGCGAACTGATGCCCCATCGCGTGATCGACACCAAAGACGACCTTTCTGAATTCACCCGGTTCCTTGGCAACTTGAAACTGCCGATCACTGTGGAATGGGTTCAGGGGCGGGATCGCACCAAGGACCAAAATTCTCTGCAGTGGCTCTGGGCCGCTGAGGTCGCCCAACAGCTTGGCGACAGGGATGCGGCTGATGTGCAGGCCGACTGGAAGTTGCGCCACGGTGTCCCAATCATGCGTGAAGACAGCGCAGAGTTCCGTGAAGCATATGACTCGATGATCAAACCCCTGCCCTATGAGACCAAACTGCGCGTCATGCGTGATCTCGACTTCGGTGTGACCCGCCTGATGAAGGTTCGCCAGATGGTCCGATACATGGATACCATTCAGCGCGAGAGCCTTCAAATGGGGCTACACCTGACCGAGCCGGATCCGGAACTTGCCAAGTACCAGAACCGCTATCGCCAGAAAGACGCGGCATGACGGGCCGAGCGACCAAAGAATGGATCGGCGCCACGCCTGACACGCGCGTTCCGCCTCGCGTTCGCCTGAGGGTGTTTGAAGCGCACGGCGGCATGTGCGGCATCACCGGGCGCAAGATCCAACCCGGTGACGCTTGGGATATCGACCACGTCCAGGCATTGGCCAACGGTGGCGAGAACCGCGAAAGCAACCTGCAACCGGCGCTGAAAGAGGCTCACAAGGCAAAAACCGCAAACGACGTCGCTCGGAAAGCCAGGGACCGTCGTATTCGCTCAAAACATCTCGGAATCCACCAGAGCAAGACACCCCTGCCCGGTGGTCGCAATTCCAAATTCAAACGCAAGATCGGCGGCGGTGTCGTTCTCAGAGATGAAGATTGAACACCCTGCATGGTGCCGGGTGCCCCTTCCCGTTGGTGAGTGGCGGGAAGGGGAAAAGGAGACAACCGTGGGAACGGCCAAAAGCATACAGGAGCATTCGCGAGTGACTACTGAGATACATTCGATCAGCGGCGCTGTGATCGCCCAAGCGGCAATCCGATACCGGCGGTGAGGGCCGGCTGGTCAGAAAATGACCCTACCCCATGACCCGCTTATCCCTTGAGCAGAAGGACGAGCCAAAGGAGGGAATATGAGCTTCCAGTTTCCACCACGACTGATGCAGGCAAAGGCTGCCGCGTACTATTTGGGTGTCTCGACATCCAAGTTCCGCGGCCTCGAATTGCCCTGCAAAAAAGACGGTGGAAACAAGTTATACGATATCGCCGACCTTGACGCCTATGCCGACAATCTCCCTTATGAGGGCAAACAGGGGCAAGAAAACACATGCGACAGGGTATTCGGTTGAAGGGCATCAAACGGATAACCAAGCCAAATGGCAGCGTTTATGTCTATCGCCGTGTCGGTGGGTCTTTGGTTCCCCTGCCGAATCTTCCCGAAAATGACCCGCGTTTTCTTGAGGCGTATCTTGCCGCCGGAAGTGCTGAACCCGAAAAAAAAATGCGCGCAAAAGCGGGGACGATTGCCGCAGCTATTGAAGCCTTCAAGGGCTCCAAATCTTTCGAGGGCCGCGCACCCAGCACGCAATTAGTTTGGCGGCGTATTCTCGATCAATTGAGCGAAGCCTACGGCGTCAGCAAAATCACGGATCTGCGCACCTATCACATCAACAAGGATCTCGCGAAGGTATCAGCCGGAGCGGCCCGCCCCCGTCGGACGATCTGGCGCGCCCTTCTGGAGTACACAAAAGAACAAGGTGCGATCGACACCAACCCGGCGCGGGATGCTGTAATCTCGAAATACGACCCGAAGCCACATCAACCCTGGACAGCCGCCGACATCAGTAAGTTCCGAAAGCATTGGGCAATCGGCACACCGGAGCGACAGGCAATGGAAGTCGTGTTTTGGACCGGAGCGAGATGCGTTGATGCACGAACCCTAGGATGGCAGAAAGTTGAAGACGGAATACTGGAATTCGTCCAGCAAAAGACCGGCGGGACTGCCGTTGTGCCGATCACTACCCCGCCACCGCCCCTACTTGAAACCGACCAGAAGATGTTCCTCGATAGCATCAGCGGCGACATGATTTGGATCACCACGCGCAATGGAAAGCCGCGAAGTCAGAAGGCATTGTCTCAGTTCATCAGCGCGGCCGCATCATCCGCGGGGCTGCCCGACGACAGGACTGCCCACGGCCTGCGAAAGGCCCGCGCAATATCTCTTGTCTACGCAGGATGGACACCACACCAGATCGGGGCTTGGACCGGCCACGACAGCCTGAAAGAGATCGAGGATTACACCAGGGATGTGAACAAAAGGGCGCTGGTTTCTGGCGAAAGAAAAGTCCTAGACATAAGGAAGCGATAGTGCCTCGCAAAAAACAATCCGAAAAAGAGAACGAACAAAGAATGAATTTGGGAAACCGCTTGAAAACCAAGTGGAAACCAGCTGGATAAGCATTTGATTTGTATTCATAATATTTGTTGAATGGCGCACCTGAGAGGATTCGAACCTCTGGCCTCTGCCTTCGGAGGGCAGCGCTCTATCCAGCTGAGCTACAGGTGCCTGCGCCGTTAGCTAACCTTGTTCCGGTCCGGGTGCAACTGAAAATCGACCCGGATCAAACAGGTTTCACGCGAACAGATCATGCGCAAGTTCAAGCGCTTCGATCAGGGTATCGACCTCATCTTTCGAGTTATAGAGACCAAAACTTGCGCGGCATGTCGCGGTGACTCCGAGGAAATCCATCAATGGTCCAGCACAATGGTGCCCGGCCCGAACGGCGACGCCCTTCTTATCCAAAATCGTCGAAATGTCATGCGCGTGGCCTGCACCGTCCAAAGTGAAGCTAAAGATCGCCGCTTTGTCCGGCCGTGTCCCCTGAAGCTGAATCCAGTTCAGCCCCGCAAACCTCTGCATCGCATAGTCTCGGATCCCGGCCTCATGAGCAGCAACGTTGTCCATCCCCAAATCCATCAGATAGTCCAGAGCGACGCCCAGTCCGATGGTTTGCACGATGCCAGGAGTTCCCGCCTCGAATTTCATCGGTGGATCATTGTAGATCACCTGATCCTTGCTGACCTCTTTGATCATGTCACCGCCACCGATAAACGGGCGCATTTCGGCCATCCGGCCAGATTTGATGTAAATCGCTCCCGATCCCGATGGGCCATAAAGCTTATGCCCGGTGATGGCGTAGAAATCGCAGCCGATATCCTGGACATCGACCGGCATATGCACGGCGCCTTGACTGCCATCCACCAGCACCGGGACGCCTTTGGCATGGGCGCCTTCGGTGATGGCTTTGACATCCACAACCGTGCCCAACACGTTCGAACAATGGGTCACCGCGACCAGCTTGGTTTTTGGACCGATGGCATCAATGACAGCTTGCGGATCAAGCCCGCCATCCGCATCCACATCCACCCATTTCAGCACTACTCCCTGACGCTCGCGCAGGAAATGCCAGGGTACGATGTTTGCATGATGCTCCATCACACTCAGAACGATCTCGTCCCCGGCCTGAAGACGCGGCATCGCCCAGCCATAGGCGACCAGATTGATGCCTTCGGTCGTGCCCGAGTTCAGAACAATTTCATCTTCATCCGTTACGCCCAGAAATCGGGCAATAGTTCCACGAACGGATTCGTATTTCTCGGTCGCCAGATTGGACAGATAGTGCAGCCCGCGATGCACATTTGCATATTCTTCGGTATAAGCCCGCGTCACAGCGTCAATGACAACCTGTGGCTTCTGAGCTGATGCTCCATTGTCCAGATAGGTCAGCGGCTTGCCGTTTACCTCTCGGGACAGGATCGGAAAGTCAGCGCGAATTTTCTGCAGATCGAACATCGTATTTTTCTTCCCTAGACCGGGCCGTTGGGTGTGAACATGAGGACAAATGAGATTGAAATCAGTGCGGATAACAGAATGACCCCAAAAGATTTCAGCATCGAGTTGAACTTATGAGCTTCATTCAGGAAATGCATTGAGACGTAAAGGCTGACAAGTGCGGTCGCCAGCAAAAACATGACCATCATAAATGGAACAACCATCGAAACGATCAGCGTCACCGACATCGCTGCGATCTGAAGGAATTGCAGCCAGATCGTCAGGATCAGGATATCTTTGAATGTCGCAACGCCCCCGATAGTACGACCAACAAAAAGAAGAGCCACCACGCTGAGCAGCATCGCGCCTGACGAACGCAGAAGGTTCAGAATAACAGGATCAGAAACGGGAAGCGGTTCACCCTGCGGGACAGGGACCATCTGTTCAATACCAATTTGGATGGCACCGTTCAGAACGACAGCCAGAAAGAATGCCAGCCAGACAACTTCACGCCCGGGACGCAGATCCAGCAACCGTCTTGCCGCTTCGGCAGGGTTGGTCAGGGTCAGAACAGCAATCTGACTCAGCACGGCGGGATTCATTCCGCATACCTTTGCGCTTGCCTAAGGCCCGAAAACCAGAACCACAGGAATACGACGAACCAGACCAACCCGACAGTGGTCATGGTTGTCCCCGGACCGATAAAACCAGCGACAAGCCCGTTCAGCAAAATCAACGGCGTCGAGGATAGCAACGCCCAGAACAGAGCTAACCTTGCGCCATAGGCAGTCCCCTTTCCGCCGAACAGACGCGCCGCACCGTGGGACACGAAGGCCAGAAGGTAGAAGAACAGCGGCAAGATAATGACCGTTCCAAGCAAGGCACCGCCCAACAGCATGTTAAGCTCGAGGTCTTCGAGATGCGCCTGTCGGGACAAACGTGGCAGTTGCGCAATGAATGCCACCACGCAGAACGCCATTACAAAGACCAAAGCGCGGTCCTCACGTTCGCCCAAATCCAAAAGCCGGCTTACAACCCGGCCTGGTCCACGGTATGTGGCCACTATATCCGACGTTACCGGCATCAGCTTCGCCGAGAAAGCCAGCCTTCAAGGCGGTCAACCATAGCCTCCGCAAGGCCTTCATCCTCGATCTCTTCCACAGCCTCGGCCAGGAACGACAAGGTCAGCAAATTTGTTGCCTCTTTGACGGGCACACCCCGAGACCGCAGGTAGAACAGAGCCGTTTCATCAAGCGCACCTGATGTCGAACCGTGCGAACAGACAACGTCATCGGCATAGATCTCAAGCTCGGGCTTGGCGAGGAACTGACTATCATCATCCAGTAGCAAAGACTGGCTGATCTGATACCCATCTGTTTTCTGAGCGCCCTCTTTCACAAGGATCTTGCCCTGAAACACGCCGGTCGCGCCGTTCCGCAGCACCTTCTTGAACACCTGGCGGCTTTCGCAACCAACCGCGTCATGGGTGACGAATACCGTGTCGTCATGGTGAAAATCACCATCTCCGACGCAGGCACCGGCCACATGCGCCACCGCATCATCGCCGGTCAATTCGATCACCTGTTCGTTCCGGGTCAGAACACCGTTCATGGTCAGGGTGAAGGATTTGTAGACAGAATTGGCACCCAACCGTGTAAACATATGCGTCGCCGCACGACGCTCGTGGTCACGACCCTGGGCCCGCACATGGTGCAGCGAGCCACCATCGGCAATGTCAATTTCCATACATTTGTTGAAACGCGATGCCGCCGGCCCGTTTTCGAGAATGGTAACCTCGGCGTCAGTTTCGACCCGTACTACGTGATGCAGGATCGCATCCGAATCCTCGGACGCATGGCGATAGATCAGGCTGATCGGTTTCGATGGCTTACCGGTCACATGGATGGCCACGCCGTCTGATGCAAATGCGGTGTTCAATGCGGCCAGCGGGCGCTGAACCGGAACTTGTCCATTCGCTTCAAGAACGCCATACAAGTCTTTGGCCCAATGGATATCTTTGCAGCAAATATCTTCAAGCCGGTCGATCGAAACACCTTCGAGCGTCAGATCATCGGACTCTTCGGGATTGAACACTCCGTCAACGAAGACAATCTTCAAGCGGTCGAATTCATCGAACATTTGCGGCTCGTCCGACTCGAACAGCGCCGCATGCGCTGCATCAGCCGATACGAGCGTATCGGGTTGGGTGTATTTCCAGTACTCGTCGCGCCGGCTGGGCAAGCCCATTTGGCGCACACGGGCAATCGCATCCTCGCGCGCAGCGCGAGTACATCCGGCATCGGGCAACGACAGGACGGCCAGCCGCTCCTCCGTCGCAGTCTGTTTTGCTTGGGGCAACGCCATCAGTTCACCTCGGCCAAAATGTCGGCATAACCGTTGTTTTCGACCTCAAGTGCCAACTCGGGACCGCCAGTTTTTACAATCCGCCCATCGGCCATGATATGTACGACATCAGGTTTGATGTGGTCCAGAAGGCGCTGATAATGCGTGATAACAAGGAAGCCACGCGCTTCGTCGCGCAGCGCGTTCACGCCCTCTGCAACCAATTTCATCGCGTCTACATCCAAACCGGAATCTGTCTCGTCCAGAATGCACATTTTGGGCTCGAGCATGGCCATTTGCAGTATTTCGTTGCGCTTTTTCTCACCGCCAGAAAAGCCAACATTCACAGGGCGCTTCAGCATATCCGCATCGATCTTCAACGATTTGGCCTTGGCGCGCACCTCTTTCAGGAAATCGGCTGCCGAAAGCTCTTCTTCCCCACGGGCCTTGCGCTGTGAATTCACAGCGGTGCGCAGAAAGGTCATGTTGCCAACGCCCGGGATTTCAACTGGATATTGGAACGCCAGGAAAACACCAGCTGCTGCGCGCTCTTCCGGTTCCATCTCGAACAGGTTCTCACCACCAAGGGTCGCCGAGCCTTCGGTCACTTCATACCCATCCCGACCGGACAGCACATAGCTGAGCGTCGATTTGCCCGAGCCATTTGGCCCCATGATCGCATGTACCTTGCCAGCCTCAACCTTCAGGTCGACACCTTTGAGGATTTGCTTGTCTTCTTCTTCAAGTTTGACGTGCAGGTTTTTGATTTCCAGCATGTTTATTTCCTTTGGCGTATCGCAAGAGGGTCATGCCCCCTGTATGTTCTGAATTCAGGGAAAGTCGGGATTAACCCACAGATCCTTCGAGACTGATGGCCACCAACTGCTGGGCCTCCATCGCAAATTCCATTGGCAGTGCCTGTAGCACGTCCTTGCAGAACCCGTTGACAACAAGGGCCACGGCCTCTTCCTCGTCCATTCCGCGCTGACGGCAATAGAACAGCTGATCATCATCGACCTTCGACGTCGTCGCTTCATGCTCGACGCGCGATGAGTTGTTCTTGACCTCGATATAGGGCACCGTATGCGCCCCGCATTTGTCACCGATCAGCAAGCTGTCACACTGGGTGTAATTGCGGCTGTCCTTGGCTTTCGGATGCATCGAGACCAACCCGCGATAGGTGTTCTGCGCCTTGCCCGCGCTGATCCCTTTCGAAACGATCCGAGACTTGGTGTTCTTGCCGAGGTGGATCATCTTGGTGCCAGTGTCGGCCTGCTGATAATTATTGGCAATCGCGATCGAATAGAACTCACCCTGACTTTCATTACCGCGCAGGATGCAGGACGGGTATTTCCATGTCACGGCAGAGCCGGTCTCCACCTGCGTCCACATCACCTTTGACCGGTCGCCGCGGCAATCCGCGCGCTTGGTCACAAAGTTATAGATGCCACCCTTGCCATTCTCATCCCCGGGGTACCAGTTTTGAACGGTCGAGTATTTTACCTCGGCATCTTCCTCGATAATGATTTCGACCACGGCAGCATGCAGCTGCGCAGTGTCGCGCTGAGGCGCAGTACAGCCTTCCAAGTAGCTGACATAGCTGCCTTTATCGGCAATGATCAGGGTACGTTCAAACTGACCGGTGTTCTCCGCATTGATGCGGAAATAGGTGCTCAGCTCCATCGGGCAGCGTACGCCCGGCGGGATGTAGACAAATGACCCGTCCGAGAACACGGCCGAGTTCAGAGTGGCATAGAAATTATCGGATACCGGAACCACGGTGCCCAGGTATTTCTTGACCAGCTCGGGGTGTTCCCTGATCGCTTCAGAGATCGAGCAGAAGATCACACCTGCCTTTTTCAATTCCGCCTGAAAGGTTGTGCCAACGGACACCGAGTCGAACACCGCATCCACGGCCACTTTGCGCCCTTCGGCGGGCATATCCTCGGCACCTTCGACGCCAGCCAGAATCATCTGTTCTTTCAGTGGGATACCAAGCTTTTCGTAAGTGGCCAGCAGCTTCGGATCCACTTCATCCAGCGATTTCGGCTTTACCTCCATCGATTTCGGACGGGCATAGTAATACTGGTTCTGGAAGTCGATTTCGGGATAGCTGACCATCGCCCATTTCGGCTCTTCCATCTTGGTCCAGCGTTCGAACGCGGCCAGACGCCATTCGGTCATCCATTCCGGTTCTTCATTCTTGTCCGAGATCAGACGGACGATATCGGGGTTCACGCCTTTTGGGGCGTATTCCATCTCAATATCGGTGTTCCAGCCGTATTTATAGGTTCCGGCCTCGCGCACCGCATCAACGGTTTCCTGATCGACACCTTCTTTTACCTGAGTCTGGTCCAAAGCGGCCATGACTTATCCTCCGTCAGATCACGCGGCACGCGCGCGATGCTTTTTCTCTTTTTCCAGCCACGTATCCGCGAAACGCAGCACATCATCTTCTGTCGTCCAAGGGCCGAGCGATACGCGAATTGCGCTGGCTGCCGTTACCTCGTCATATCCCATTGCCGTCAGAACTCGGCTGGTCTTTACCTTGCCACTTGAACAGGCCGAACCTGCGCTGATCGCAAATCCAGCCAGATCCATCTGCATAACCTGCGTCTCCCCTTTCCATCCGGGAGTTGCAAAACACAAAGTGTTGGGGAGTCGCTCCTGATCTTTCCCGACAAAAATAGTCGCTTTCGATCCGGCCTCAAGAGCGTTCTCTAGAATATTTCTAAATTTAGCAACATTTTCCCAAACACCGTTAGCCAGATCTTTCACTGCGGCCTCGGCAGCGGCACCAAAACCCGCGATTCCAACAACGTTTTCCGTCCCGGAGCGCCGGCCCATTTCCTGCCCGCCACCAACAGCAAGCGGGTTGATGTCCAGCCCTTGTTTTAGGATCAGAGCGCCAACACCCTTAGGACCGCCGATTTTATGCGCCGAAAGAACCGCCATATCCGCATCGCTCCAGGCGAAGGAAAAGGGTATACGGCCAACAGCCTGCGTAATATCCAGCAACAACCAATCGGCGCGCCGTGCGCCATAGGGCCACTGACCTTCGACCTTTTTCGGTGGCAAGGTAACGATACCTGTTTCCGAATTCGCCAACCCCATTGCTAAGATGTGACCAGGTCCGAACGGGCGTTCGTTGCAGTTCGATAGATCAAGATGCGACCAAAGCGCGTCATGCGCCGTTGTATCGACGAACACATCGCAATTATTCGGTCTATTTTGCAGGACCCGAGCCGCTTCGGTCGCACCTGAGGTGAAAATAACTTCCTGCGGTCGGCACCCGACAGCTTCGGCCACCTGCGCCCGTGCACGCTCGACCATGGCCTTTGCCGCTCGTCCTTCAGCGTGAACCGAGGAAGGGTTACCGATCTGATCCATTGCCGTGATCATCGCATCGCGCGCTTCGGGGCGAATTGGCGTTGTGGCGTTATGATCAAGGTAAACACGATTCATGGATGCACCTTTTGGCAACCAAAGAGACTTGGACAAAGCAAATTCATCTTACTCGTCCACGACCGCGAACAGATTGGGAACAGCCGGACAGGGTGCCAAGTCGTTCCTAATCACATCAGAAAGCCGCGTTTGATGCAGAAACACATAAACATGGGCACTTAGCCCTTCCCACAATCGGTTGGTCAGCGATTGCGCACGACTGCCCGATGAGGCCCCCGATGCCCCTGCCCCCTTTTTCAACGCGTCTACAGTTTCGTCGACGGCGGACAGAATTTCGACTACACGGATTTCCGACGCAGGGCGCGCCAACCGATAACCTCCGCCCGGACCGCGCACTGACGAGACAAGCTCGGCCCGGCGCAGCTTTACGAACAGCTGTTCAAGATAAGGCAACGAGATGTCCTGCCGTTCGGAAATTTCGCTCAGCGTTACCAGTCCGTCAGAAGACTGAAGAGCGATATCAGCCAAGGCCACCATCGCGTAACGACCCTTGGTCGAAAGCTTCATTCTCATTCCCTTATGGCAGTTAACGCGCGAAATCATTGACGCCGCCGCTGCCAGTGCGTATCTCCGACTGACAGCGCCCTTGCGCCGACTATCACAATTAGAACCGTTCTAAGGTGTCCGACGATTATCGTCAAGTATTTCCGGACACCCAGAAGAAAAAGACAGGACCTATGCACACATGCCCGAGGTGATTTTTCCCGGACCCGAAGGCCGCCTGGAAGGCCGCTACCACCCGCAAAAGGAAAAAGACGCACCGATCGCCATCGTGTTGCACCCGCATCCTCAATTTGGCGGGACCATGAACAACAAGGTGGTCTATAATCTGCACTATGCGTTCTACAACATGGGTTTCACTGTGTTGCGGTTCAACTTTCGCGGTGTTGGCCGCAGCCAGGGCGAATATGACCAGGGCGTAGGCGAGCTGAGTGATGCGGCATCGGCACTGGACTACCTGCAGTCGATGAACAACAATTCGAAACACTGCTGGGTCGCAGGGTTCTCGTTCGGAGCCTGGATCGGGATGCAACTGCTTATGCGCCGCCCTGAGATAACCGGTTTCATCAGCGTTTCTCCGCCAGCCAACATGTATGATTTCTCGTTCCTGGCGCCCTGCCCCTCTTCGGGTCTGATTATCAACGGATCCTCTGATCGGGTGGCCCCGCCTGCAGACACCACTGCTTTGGTTAACAAGCTGCATGAACAGAAGGGCATCACAATCACCCATAACGAAGTTGAGGGTGCTGACCACTTCTTTCAGGATCGCCACATGGATACGCTGATCACTGATGTAAGTGACTATGTGAAACGGCGGCTGACAGAGAACACGCGCTAATGTCCGACACGATCATCAGGCTTGCTTCCAAGCTGGCCGAAGACACAATGAAAGTGATGGACGAAACCGGTAACGACCGCTTCTTCATGGAAGTTGGCGAAGTGATCGGGGCGTCCTCACAAACATTGGAAGAAGCATTCCTGACCGAGATCCGTGTCCGGATGGCCGAACGTAAGGCCCGCAAGTTTGTCGTCGAAAAATTGACCGAACATCGGTCAAAACTGAAAGCTATAGAAAAACAATGACGCAAAGACTGTCCGCGCAAATCGACTTTCTTAAACGCGCGGACAGGTTGAAATCTGTCAATCGTGCCAACGCCTTGTTGGATCAGTCTCGCCCAGAGAACGCGGCTGAGCATAGTTGGCAACTGGCGCTTTGGGCCCTGGTTTTGGAACCGGTTGCCGGGCCAGACGTGAATATCGACCGCGTGATCAAAATGCTACTGCTGCATGATCTGGTCGAAATCATCGTAGGCGATCACCCGATTCACCTGAAAACAGATTGGAAAGCACTGGAATTGGCGGAACAAACAGCTGCTGAAGAGCTGTTTGGCATGCTGCCTACGGATCAGGCCACGACGTTTCTGGCTCTTTGGCAAGAATTCGAGGCCGACACCACTCCGGACGCGAAATTCGCCAAGATTCTGGATCGGTCGCAACCGATGTTTCAGGTGCTGTGTGCAGAACGGCCAAACCCAGAGCATTTAGCTGTCGTGAATGACAACCTGAAACAAGGTCGCGCTGCCTATCTGCAACAAGCTTTCCCGGACGCATATAATCTTGCCCAAGCACTGCTGAATGGAGGCAAACTCGAAACCTCCGAGCTTTCTTTGCGTTTGGGTTTCTTGTCCGAAACTGACCAACTCAAATCGGTTCAGCGCGCATCGCGTCTGCTCTATGATAACCGGTTTGAGAATTCAGCCGAACATTCCTGGCACATCATGCTTTTTGCCTGGGTCCTGTCCGAATATGCAGCCCCTTCCGTTTCTGTAAACCACGCCCTCAGGATGCTTTTGCTGCACGACATTGTTGAAATTGACGCCGGTGATCACCCAATTCATGGGCAGGTCGACCACGCGGCACAAGCCGCCGAGGAACTTGCTGCGGCGCAAAGGTTGTTTGGAATGCTCCCAGAGGTCCAAAATCAAGAATTCATGTCGATCTGGCATGAGTTTGAACAGGCCGAAAGCCCCGATGCCTGTTTCGCCAAAGCGATTGATCGCTTCCAAACCCCGGTTGGCAACCTCGAGACCGGAGGCGGTTCCTGGATTGATTACAACGTCACATACGAACAAATCCACAGCCGTGTCGGCACGGTGATTATTCCCGGTGCACCAGCCCTGTGGGCATGGCTGGATCCGTTGCTTCGGGGTTACTTTTCTGAGACTGCAGAAGGCTGAAAACACAGCGGAAAAAGGAGCATAACACCCCTTTTTCCTGTATTCGGCAGTCGCTTAAACCGATGTACCAATCAATCGCTCAACATTTCGGGCTGCTTTTGTTTCGACGGACCCCCCGCCAGCAAGCCACCCAAGCGCAACAATAAGTGCCGAAAGAGCGATGACGTATTTTGCAAATTTCGTCATGGCGATACTCATAAAAAAAACACGATAAAACGCGGACAAAGTATCACATTGCCGAAAATCCACATAGTCGGGTAATCCTGACCCCTGACGGATGCCTGTAAACTCCTGCTATCGCTTGCGCGTATCGGTCATTTCGTGCTCAACCCAATGCAACCTTATTGAATGCGAGACCCCCGTGCCCAAAGCATATCTTCTACTGCTGTTGGCAGTTGTTGCCGAAACGATTGGTACAACTGCACTTCAGGCCAGCCAGCAATTCAGCCGGTTCTGGCCGTCAGTGCTTGTGGTTGTTGGCTATGGAATCGCCTTTTATCTGATGGCCCTCACGCTCAAATACATGCCGGTTGGTATCGTCTATGCGATCTGGTCCGGTCTTGGAATCGTGCTTATTGCCATCATCGGTTTCATTGTCTTTGGTCAGAGGCTGGATTTACCCGGGATTGCTGGACTCAGCATGATTTTGGGTGGAATACTAATCATACACCTCTTTTCCGGTACAGCAGGACACTGACGATCGGTTAGGGCTGGCATATTTCGCCGAGCCGCGTTATGCGCGCGTCAACTTCCCGTTCAAAGGCTGACCTCTCATGGACCTGCGCAATATCGCAATCATCGCTCACGTGGACCACGGCAAAACAACGCTGGTCGATGAGCTGCTAAAACAATCCGGTGCGTTCCGGGAAAATCAGGCTGTCGCAGAACGCGCCATGGACAGCAATGACCTCGAGCGTGAGCGTGGTATCACCATCCTTGCAAAGGCCACTTCGGTGGAGTGGAAAGGCACGCGGATCAATATTGTCGACACGCCGGGCCACGCCGATTTCGGCGGCGAGGTTGAACGCATCCTCAGCATGGTCGACGGCGTTGTCCTGCTGGTCGATGCTGCCGAAGGTCCAATGCCGCAGACCAAATTCGTGACCTCCAAGGCGCTGGCGCTGGGTCTGCGTCCGATTGTGGTGCTGAACAAAGTCGACAAGCCCGACGCCGAACCAGACCGCGCGCTGGACGAATGCTTTGATCTGTTCGCAAACCTTGGTGCGGATGACGATCAGCTTGATTTCCCTTCAATGTACGCCTCAGGCCGGTCGGGCTGGGCAGATATGGAGCTGGAAGGACCCCGCAAGGATCTGTCAGCACTGTTCGACCTGATCGTTGACCACGTCCCAGCTCCCAAACAGATCGAACGCAAGGACGAACCCTTCCGGATGCTTGCCACGACACTGGGCAGCGACCCGTTCATCGGCCGCATTCTGACTGGCCGTGTCGAAAGTGGTACGCTCAAGGCAGGTGACACCCTCAAGGCGCTCAGCCGGGACGGAACACTTATCGAGAACTTTCGCGCCTCAAAAATCCTGGCTTTCCGCGGTCTGGGGCAGCAACCCATTGATGTGGCCGAGGCGGGCGATATCGTCACCATCGCAGGTATGAGCAAAGCGACCGTGGCAGATTCGCTTGTTGCCCCACAGGTCGAAGACGCTCTGCCCGCGCAGCCGATCGACCCGCCGACAATCACAGTGACCTTTGGTATCAACGATTCGCCCCTTGCCGGCCGAGACGGTAAAAAGGTTCAGTCCCGTGTCATTCGCGACCGTTTGATGAAAGAAGCAGAATCAAACGTCGCCATTCGCATTACCGACACGCCGGGCGGTGAGGCCTTCGAAGTTGCGGGACGCGGCGAATTGCAGATGGGTGTTCTGATCGAAAACATGCGCCGCGAAGGGTTCGAGCTGAGTATCTCTCGCCCACAGGTACTTTTCCGCGAAGAAGACGGTCAGCGCCTAGAGCCCATCGAAGAAGTCACCATTGACGTGGATGACGAGTATTCCGGCTCGGTCATTGAAAAGATAACAGGTGTCCGCAAAGGTGAACTGGCCGAGATGCGGCCTGCTGGTACAGGCAAAACCCGCATCATCGCCCATGTGCCGTCACGCGGGTTGATCGGTTATCACGGTGAATTTCTGACAGATACACGCGGTACTGGCGTTTTGAACCGTGTGTTCCACGACTGGGCACCGCATAAAGGGCAAATTCCGGGCCGCCGCGCAGGCGTTCTGATCTCGATGGAGAACGGACAGGCAGTTGCCTATGCCCTTTGGAACCTCGAAGAGCGTGGCCGCATGTTTGTTGGCCCTCAGACCGATGTATATCAGGGTATGGTTATCGGCGAGCATTCGCGCGACAACGATCTTGAGGTTAACCCGCTGAAGGGGAAAAAGCTGACCAACGTCCGGGCCAGCGGATCGGATGACGCTGTGCGCCTGACACCCCATATTCAGTTCTCGTTGGAAGAGGCGATCGCCTATATCGACGATGACGAACTTGTCGAAGTGACCCCGAACGCAATCCGTCTGCGCAAACGCTTTCTGGATCCGCACGAGCGCAAGCGTATGGCAAGATCCGCCTGATCATTGCAGTGATGCAGTTCACAGATTGGAAACAATAACACAATCGTGACATATTTGCGCACACGCGTATTAAGGCCCATCCTGGAAGGCTCGCTCTCAAAGCGGGCCTTCTTTTTGTTTTACCAACACTTTCTTCTTTAAGTTGTTTCACTTTTAACATTCACAATTTTAGGAAACTTGTAATTCTGGCTCAAAAGGGATGTATTTGTGTCCAAAGTATGGCACCTGTTTGCCTGCCAAGTTTTGAGTAATGAGTATCAAGGAGTAGCGCCATGCGCATTAAGTCTCGCTTACTTTCAATAGTATTTGTTTCAGCAACATTCCCAGTTATTTCAGCTGTATCCGCTTCAGCTTCAGACATGTGTACAATACGAACAGCCAAACAGTCGGTATCGACTGAAACGCTTTGTGCATGTTCTGTTGTAGACGCCCGGATGCTGCGCTATTTGCAGCGACGCTCAGATTTCGAGGACATCTTGTCCCGTACATTGGAGAGTTGCCCAGCTTTTGCAGCAGTTCTGACTGACTTTCCAACCGCATCTATTCTCGGAAATGAGCAACGATCAGGAGACGGCCCTGCTGATGAAAATGGCGGTGGTGGTTCAGGCGGTGGCGGCGGCGGCGGTGGTACCGGCGGCGGCGGCGGTGGTACCGGCGGCGGCGGCGGCGGCGATGGTGACGACGGCGACGATGGTGACGACGGCGACGGTGGTGACGGCGGCGACGGTGGTGACGGCGGCGACGGTGGTGACGGCGGCGACGGTGGTGACGGCGGCGAAGGTGGCGACGGCGGCGACGGTGGTGACGGCGGCGAAGGTGGCGACGGCGGCGAAGGTGGTGACGGCGGCGAAGGTGGCGGCGACGGCGGCGAAGGTGGCGAAGGTGGCGACGGCGGCGAAGGTGGTGACGGCGGCGAAGGTGGTGACGGTGGACCCAAGGGCAACCGTTCTGGCCATAGCGACGGAACCAATCCAGGCGGCCAATCTCAGAACCCGAACGGTACCAACAATCCGGGCAACCCCAAGTAAGCTAATTTAGTACTACAGAAAATGGCGAAGCTGCTGCTTCGCCATTTTTGCATTCTAACCAGCTGAGATTAGCTTTCCTCAGCTTCTGCCGAAGACCCCGACCCATTTACTGGGCCGCCGAGGGTCCTGCATCCGCAGAAACAGATATCGCGTCGCCGACCAGGGTTTGATGCGGTTGGTCAAGTTATCCAGAACCAGATCGCCACTGGCCGAGCGATAAACCAAAACCGCATGAGAATTTCGCTGCGTATCCAGTACAGTTGCGATCAAAAGTTTGCTCGGATCGACGCCCGCACGGATAAGATCCCTTTTCTTCAACAGAGCAAAGTCTTCGCAATCTCCACCGCGCGAAGTCGGCAGTGCCCAACGTTCACGAGTTCTATATTGGGCCTGATCTGTAACCGAGCGGGTGGTTGCGTTTACCTGCCGGTTGACCTTTTTGATGATCTGCATCTCTTGCTGGCTCGACATTGAATTCGAAGCCTTGCTGGAACATGCCCAAGAGTATTGACGGCACAGTTGCCGCGCTCCAGACGGCGGGGGCGAAGATGCGACTGTGCGGATGAAGTTGCCTTCCCGCGCTTGCGCATCTGGTGCCACAACCGAGGTCCCCAACGCCAATGCGAGGATTCCTAAAGTTCTACCAAAACCAGTCCAGATCCGCGCATTAACGGCCCTAAATTCCGTACCCATGGTCGCCATGCCTGTCCCTCGATCCGTGTTTTCCCTGCGATTGCCGCAAAACAGGACCATATTCCGTTTTCCGAAACTATCGGTAAACACGCCTAATTGTGCAATCTGTCTCAAATCTTGCAACTAAAAGAGGCGGAATTCCGTCATTGAAAATGGCATTTTTGGATAAGAATCTGGCGCTGCTCGCCACATTCGAAACACGAACCCCTTGGCAGGCCCGACATCAAGACCTGTTAACTACTTGTAAATAAAAAATTTATGGGACTTCAGGTCGACGCTTGCCGCAACGTCATAATTGGGCGGCCATCTTTTGGCTGAAAACCGCCCAATGAATAAGCTGACAGGGGTATTAAATCCCTGATCGCACGGGGTGATTCTAATCTGTGATCTCTACGACCACCAATTCCCGCTCACTTGCACCACGCGCGTGATCCAGTGCTTGCTGATATTCCACCGAATTATAACACTCTACAGCGGCTTCCAATGAGGGGAATTTGGCGACAACGTTGCGCGGCCGTTCTTTGCCTTCCAACTGCACGTATCGCGCAGCACGCGCGATAAACGCACCACCGTGTTTGGCAATCGCAGGCCCGGCGAGCTCGGCATATTTTCCATAGGATTCGGCGTCAGTAACACTGACATGTGCAATCCAAAGTGCGGACATTTTGTTAACCTCCAAGAATATTCTCTGCAGCCTTGATCGCGGCATCAGCATTCGAAGCGTCCTTGCCACCACCCTGCGCCATGTCAGGGCGTCCACCGCCACCTTTTCCACCAAGTTCAGCAACCGCCGCCCGAACCAGATCCACGGCCGAGATTGCATCCGTCAGATCAGCTGTGACACCGGCGGCGACGGCTGCTTTGCCGCCCGTATCCGCTATCAGCAACACAGCACCCGATCCAAGTCGGCTTTTGTGTTCGTCGATCAGCGCGGGTAAGTCCTTGCCAGATACGCCAGTAAGGGATTGAGCCAGGAACGAGATACCGTTTACCGTTTTGGCCTCAGCGCTACCGCCCTGCCCCGAACCACCAGCCATCGCGAGATCGCGGCGCAGCTGCGCAACTTCATTTTGAAGGGATTTACGTTCATCCAACAGAGCTTTGACACGAGATACAACGTCATCCGGTTGCGTTTTCAGTTCAGATGCGATCTGCCCCAAACGTTGGTCCTGGTCGGTCAGGTAAACCATGGCTTCGTCACCGGTAAGCGCTTCGATCCGCCGGACACCGGCACTGCTGGCGCTATCCCCCAATACAACAAGCGCGCCAATATCACCGGTCTGGCGAACATGCGTTCCACCACACAGTTCGATCGACCAGGTCTCACCATCCTGGCCTTTGCCAGTTGGCGCTTTGCCCATCGAAACCACGCGAACTTCGTCGCCGTATTTCTCACCGAAAAGGGCCTGCGCACCCAGTTCCCGGGCATCATCCGGTGTCATGATCCGGGTCTCGACGGTCGAGTTCTGGCGGATGAAAGCGTTGACCGAGCGTTCAACTTGCCGAATTTCCTCGGGGTTCATCGCCTTCGCGTGGCTAAAGTCGAACCGCAGCCGGTCAGCCGCATTCAAAGAACCGCGCTGCGCAACATGGTCACCCAGTGTTTCCCGCAATGCTTCGTGCAGCAAATGTGTGGCCGAATGGTTGGCCCGGATGGCGGTGCGGCGAACATGGTCCACCTCAAGCTCAACTGCGTCTCCCTTGGACAAGGTACCGTGATCGACCGTGACCCGATGCGCATAGATTTTGCCATCCGCAAATTTCCGGGTGTCCTCGACCCGCGCGACATCATCACGCTCTTCCAGACGACGAATTTCGCCGGTGTCTCCTATTTGACCACCGGATTCACCATAAAACGGGGTTTGGTTCACAACGACCCAGCCGGAACAACCTGTCTCGATCTTGTCGACCAAAGCGCCATCCACGACCATTGCCGCGACCTGTCCTTCAGCCTTTTCTGTATCGTATCCAAGAAAATCCGTAGCGCCCGCGATATCCAGAACGTCAAACCAAACGGCTTGGTCCGCTGCTTCCCCTGATCCAGCCCAGGCAGCGCGTGCCTTGGCCTTTTGCTCGGCCATCGCCGTATCAAACCCGTCGGTATCAACCGTCCGGCCTTTTTCACGCAGTGCATCTTGTGTCAGATCAAGCGGAAAACCGTATGTATCATACAGCTTGAAAGCGGCCTCTCCAGACAGTGCCGCACCCTCTGGCAGGTCAGAGACCTCGTCATCCAACAACTTCAGGCCGCGATCCAATGTTTGCTTAAAGCGGGTTTCTTCCAGCAACAGCGTCTCTTCGATCAGCGACTGAGCCTGGCCAAGTTCGGTGTACTGAGCACCCATCAGTTGGACCAATGTCGGCACCAGCTGATACATCACCGGATCCTTCGCACCCAACAGATGCGCATGCCGCATCGCACGACGCATGATCCGCCGCAGCACATAGCCGCGCCCGTCATTGCTGGGCATTACCCCGTCTGCAATCAGGAACGAGGTCGACCGCAGGTGATCCGCAATCACGCGGTGATGTACGTTTTGATCCCCATAGGGATCGACATTGGTGGCACTCGCCGAGGCCTCGATTAGGGTCTTGAACAGATCGGTGTCATAATTGTCATGGCTTCCTTGCAAGAGGGCACCAATCCGCTCCAGCCCCATCCCGGTGTCGATAGACTGCATGTCGAGCTCGACCATCGAACCGTCTTCGAACTGTTCGTTCTGCATGAAAACGATGTTCCAGATTTCGATGAACCGGTCACCATCTTCCTCAGGCGAACCCGGAGGGCCGCCCCAGATATGATCCCCGTGGTCGTAGAATATCTCGGTGCAGGGACCGCACGGGCCGGTCGGTCCCATCTGCCAGAAATTGTCACTGGTTGCGATACGGATGATCCGATCTTCGGGGACGCCCACCTTCTTCCACATCTCGAACGCTTCGTCATCGGTGTGGTAAACCGTTGTCAGAAGGCGGTTTCTATCGACCCCGAATTCTTTGGTGATCAATTCCCATGCGAATGGAATTGCTTCGGGCTTGAAGTAATCGCCGAACGAAAAATTGCCCAACATCTCAAAGAATGTGTGGTGACGCGCAGTATAGCCGACATTGTCCAAGTCGTTGTGCTTGCCACCGGCCCGAACACATTTCTGTGCTGTCGTCGCGCGCTGATAGTCACGGGTTTCGACACCGGTGAACAGGTTTTTGAACTGCACCATACCCGAGTTGACGAACATCAATGTTGGGTCGTTGCGCGGCACCAGGGGACTGGATGCCACTACTTCGTGCCCCTGTTTGGCAAAGTAGTTCAAAAAGGTCGATCGGATTTCGTTCAACGTTGACATAGGGCTCTCTCGGCGCGCAATCAGTTTGTTTCAAAAAGGGTTTATCCGCCTCCCCCGGGATAGTCCACAGGCGAGCGTCGCAGAACGGAACAAGGCGGCCCCGACGGACCGCCTTGATCGGAATATGGTTCGTTCTTAGGAAAGAGCTGCGAAAATCACTTTCTTCCCGAACCACTTATGCCTCGAGGATATCATCCTCTTCCGCGCCGGGCGGTACATCGAATTCCAGCCCATGTGCCGCGCGAATCTTGTCCTCGATCTCAAACGCGATGCGGTTGTTGTCGCGCAGATACTGCTTGGCATTCTCACGCCCCTGCCCGATCCGCTCATCACCATAACTGAACCACGAACCCGATTTCTCGACCACACCGGCCTTGACGCCCAGATCCAGCAGCTCGCCCATTTTACTGATGCCTTCGCCATACATGATGTCGAATTCAACTTGCTTGAAGGGCGGTGCCACTTTGTTTTTAACGACCTTCACACGGGTCTGGTTGCCAACAACCTCATCCCGGTCCTTGATCGCACCGATCCGACGAATATCCAAACGGACCGAGCTGTAGAATTTCAGGGCGTTACCACCGGTGGTGGTTTCCGGGCTGCCGAACATCACGCCGATTTTCATCCGGATTTGGTTGATGAAGATCACCATACAGTTCGAGCGGCTGATCGAACCCGTCAGTTTACGCATTGCCTGGCTCATCAGCCGGGCCTGCACACCAACGCTGCTGTCGCCCATATCGCCTTCGAGTTCAGATTTCGGCGTCAGCGCCGCGACCGAGTCAACCACGACCATGTTCACCGCGCCCGAACGGACCAGCGTATCGGTAATCTCAAGCGCCTGTTCGCCGGTGTCGGGTTGCGAAATCAGCAACTCGTCCAAATCGACGCCCAGTTTGCGCGCATATTGCGGGTCCAACGCATGTTCCGCATCGACAAATGCGCATACACCGCCATGTTTCTGCTGTTCTGCGATGCAGTGCAGTGTCAGCGTTGTTTTGCCTGAACTTTCCGGGCCATAGATTTCAACGATCCGGCCCATCGGCAGGCCGCCGATTCCCAGAGCGATATCCAGACCCAGCGATCCGGTCGAACTGGCGTCGATGTCCTGCTTGGAATCCTCGCCCAGCTTCATGATCGAGCCTTTGCCGAACTGCCGTTCGATCTGTGCCAGCGCGCTGTCGAGCGCCTTTTGCTTATCTGCGTTTTTCTTGTCGCTCATCGTCAGAAGATCCGCCATTGTCCTGTCGCCTTCCCTTTTGTCACACCCTTGAACGGGCGGCAATCGCTGCTTTGTTCGCCTCTTGTTCCTTATGGGACCAAAAAGAGAACATTTCAACTAAAACTTACATTACTTACTGTTCTGCAATTGTATTAAGGAGTCGTTTACGCCAATCTGAGCTGGAGATAATTACTGCCGATGGACGAATAAATGCTTGTTTTTTATGAAGAACGCCTTGCGTTTCTGGCTGTCCCAAAAACCGGCAGCACCGCTTATCATACGGCTTTGCGGGACCGTGCCGATCTGGTTGTCACCGATCCGCCAGATCTGAAACACGCACCTGTCCGCCGGTATGATCGGTTTTTCCAGAACATTTTCCGTAAAATGTACGATACTGAGATGGAAATCATGGCGGTTGTTCGTGAACCGGTCGATTGGCTGGGCAGTTGGTACAGGTTTCGCGGCCGCCAAGAGCGTCTTGACCACCCGCATTCAACACATGACCTGAGCTTTGATGATTTCATCCAGGCCTATATGCGCACACCCCGACCTGAATTTGCCGATGTCGGCAGTCAGAGCCAATTTTTTCGCACCCGCAACAACGGGCGTGGCGCCACCCATGTCTTCAAATATGAAAACCAGGACAAAATTCTCGATTTCCTGCAAAACCGCTTGAATATGGATATCCGGCTGCAACGCGAAAACGTGTCACCCACACGAGACCTAACACTGGGCGCAGAGACATTGACCAAGTTCCGCAACACACACTCCGCGGAATTCGATTGCCACGCCTCGGCACTTTGAAACCCTAATTGATCTGCTGAAAAACAGCTTCGGTCAGTTGGTTTAGTGAAAATGGTTTGGGCAGGAAAGTTGAATCGGAAATCTCTGGTCCGGAATCGCCAAACGCACCCTCTGTGTATCCAGACATGAATATGACCCGGACATCTGGCCTGCTCTGCTTAGCCATACGAACCCAGGTCGGACCATCCAATCCGGGCATGACCACATCGGTGACGAATGCGTCAACATTCAATGTGCCATCTTCGAGAAGCCTCAGAGCCTCTTCTCCCGAATCGGCCTCGAGCACAGTGTAGCCTTTCAACCTCAGTGCGCGGGTAGCAAAGGCCCGAACCGGGGCTTCGTCTTCGACCAGCAGCACGACACCCTCACCCTGGCGAACCGTTGGATTCTCAGGGGATTGCGCAGGCGCTGCCTCGGTTTTTTTGGGGGCGGTTGAAACCGGCAGGTACACAATAAACTCGGTCCCTCTCCCCTGAATGCTGTCGACAAAAATAAAACCGCCGGTTTGCTTTACAATTCCGTAGACAGTCGACAGGCCCAAACCTGTCCCCTCACCCGTGCGTTTGGTTGTAAAGAAAGGCTCGAACACTTTCTGTAGCTTATCGGGGGCAATCCCCGTACCGCTATCAATGACTTTGACGGTGACGTATTCACCAGGTTGTACCGTAGCGCGATCCCTTGTGAAGCGTTCTGTCAGCACGACCACTTCGGTTTCGATCCTGACCTCACCACCTTCAGGCATTGCATCGCGGGCATTTACGACAAGGTTCATCAACACCTGCTCTAGCTGGCGTTTATCCGCACGAACCGCTTTCAGAACGGGATCGTGGCTGAGTGTCAGCTTAACCTTTTCTCCGACCAGACGATTTAGCAGATGAATAAGGTCTGAGATCGTATCTCTGAGATCCAGAATTTCCGGCTGCAAAGTCTGTTTGCGCGAAAAGGCCAGCAGTTGGCTCACCAAAGCTGCAGCACGGTTTGCGTTCTGATTGATTTGTACAAGATCCCCGTAGTCAGGGTCATTCTGATCGTGCCGCAAAAGCAGAAGATCGCAATGTCCGGAAATCGCCGTTAGTAAATTGTTGAAATCATGCGCTACACCCCCAGCCAGTTGGCCAACGGCCTGCATTTTTTGTCCTTGCACAAATTGCGCCTCTAAAGTCTTGAGTTCGGTAGCATCATTCAGAACCGCAATCAGTCTGACTTCTCCCTCGCTCAGCACACGTTTCAATGTGACCTGTACGAATATCTCGCGGTCTTCCCGTGTCAGCCTCAGGAATTCAGATCGTGGAACGGCGCCCTCATTTGAAGCCTGCGTCAGCCAATCCAGAACCGGATACCCCAGACCATGCATGATATGCACAACATTGGATTCTCCGGGCTCTATGTTTCCGACAAGACGCGTTGCCAGCCTGTTGGCCTCAAGGATGCTCCCGTCGGGAGACAGGGTCATTACCGGGACCGGAAGATCCACAAATGACGCGCCAATTCCACTTTCCTGTGCACGATCAAGCGGTAGAACAAGCAAATCGCGCGTGGTTCCCGACCGAGACAGTTCGGCCATCGTAGCCGGAATTGGCCCCTGTGCCGTCTGTACCTGCACAACCTCACCCAATTCGGGCTGAGCGCCAGTCAGAACCTGTGCAAGGTTGTCGGGTCGTTGCCCTAGGATTTGTTCCGCCGCCCCGTTGATCCGCAGCAATGCTCCGTTTCTGCCTTCGGTCAAAATGGGTACAGGCACAGCATCCCACTGACCTGTTCCATCCAGATGAAACCGCCAAAAGAAAAAGTTATTCCCAACACCGAGAACAGAAATCGGTACGGTTGTCTCTAAAGTGACAACGTCTTCTCTTGCACGGCCATGGATCTCGGCCAAAGACTGCAGGCGCAGCAGAATTGCCGACGGATTGGCAAAAATAGACTTTAGACCTTCATCCAGCCGATTGCCGGGAAAAACATGAAGCTGAGCCCGGGCATGAGAATTGCAAATCAGAACATCACCCTGTGCATTGGCAATCGCGCAAGGGTACAGCTCTTCTTCGGCAAAAACCTCCATAACCCTAAGCTCTCGACGTACCGAGTCGTCGGAAATCAGCGCCCTCACCACGACCAACAGTGATGCAGCAAGCAAAGACACACCTGCCACCACAAGGCCGAGATTCCAAGCTTGGGGGATGATTCCTGCCAGCGGCAGCAGTGAGAGCAACACCCCTAGCGCAACCAATGGTGCTAGACGCAAACCACTTGGTGTATTTCGTAACTTTGGGTCAGAATAGAAATCTGCGGTATCGGACATTAAATACTCAACTTGCCGGGCTAGGTGTAACCCAACGCAAAAGGGTTAACGCCCACTTAACCAACAAAGTGAGCAATTCTCCTTTAGGTTGCTATTTGTCCGCCGACTACCGCGTCAAGTGTGACGTGAAAAACCCGTCAGTACCGTGTGATACATACCACGTTTTGCGAAACGTCTCGGTCCATTCGGAGTGCGCGGCCACGAACGCATCGACCACTGCACCGTTTTCGACCTCGAGCATGGAACAGGTTGCATAGGCAAGAACACCCGCTGGCCCCACCAAAGGCGCGACATCATCAAGGATCGTCCGCTGTGTTTCCGTAAGCCGGTTCAGTCCATCTTGTGTAAGAGACCATTTTCCCGCCGGGGCGCGACGCCAGGATCCGCTGCCAGAACAGGGAGCATCCGTCAGCACAATGTCGAATGGTGCCTGCGCAGAGATCTCGTCAGTGGTCAGAAGTGTTATCTGTGCACCCGCTCTCTCGGCCCGGGCGGGCAAATCACGCATTCGCGCCGCCTTAACGTCATGCGCGAACACATCTACACCGCGATGCGCGGCCAAGGCCAAGGCTTTGCCGCCACCGCCGGAACAATAATCCAGAACCCGCATTCCGGGGTTTAAGTCTAATGATTCAACCACGGCCTGGCTCGCCGCATCCTGCAGTTCGACCAACCCATCAGTATAGGCACGGCTTCCTGAGATTTTCCGCTCGCCCTCGACAACTTCGAGTGCGGTCGAACAAGCGGGATGTGGCCTCGCTTGGATGCCGTCCGCCAGCAAGACCGAGACCGCCTGATCGACACGTGACTTAACCAGATTGACCCGCAAATGAATCGGGGCCCGAGCTCGCAATGCCTCGGCCACTGGAAGGGTCAAATCACCCAAAGACTCTTGAAAGGTTGGCCAAAGCCATTCCGGTATGTCGTATTTCTGGGCGTCGGAATCACATGGTTTAGCCTGTTCGTGTTCTTCCAAACTTGCCGGAGCGTACCCTACGCCATTGAATATCTGATCCAGATCGACTTCTTGCATGCGCATCGCGCCGATCATCAACCCCCGACCAGTTTCCACTCCACCTGCCGCCGCAAATGACCTTTTGCACCGCAAAGCACCAAACACGTGGTCGCGAATAGCAGCCCTGTCTTTGGAACCGGCGAAACGGCTGCGCCGCGCCCAACCGGTCAGGGCCTTTTCGACCGGGGCACCCGAAAGAATCTGATCAAGAATTTCGATGGAGGCCTGAACACGTGCGGCGGGGGTCATTTCATTCTCCGTTATAGTGCAGGGCAAAAACGCAAAGCGGCGCCCTCACCGGGGCGCCGCAGTTCAGGTTCCGGCAATTTACATCACTCGATAATTCGGGCTTTCGCGTGTGATTTGCACGTCATGCACATGGCTCTCCTTCAGGCCAGCCCCTGTGATTCTGACGAAGTTGCAGTTCTTTCGCATCTCTTCGACCGTGGCGCAGCCGGTATAACCCATGGCTGCGCGCAGGCCGCCGACCAGTTGATGCACAACCGCGCTGGCCGAGCCCTTGTAAGGCACCTGCCCTTCGATCCCTTCGGGCACCAGCTTGTCGCTGGCGGCATCCTTCTGGAAATAGCGATCCGCAGAGCCACGTGCCATCGCGCCTAGACTGCCCATGCCGCGATAAGATTTGAACGACCGGCCCTGATACAGGATCACTTCGCCCGGGCTTTCATCTGTTCCTGCGATCATCGAGCCAACCATGGCACAGGACGCACCCGCCGCAATCGCCTTGGCAAAATCGCCCGAGAATTTGATACCACCATCTGCGATAACCGGCACATCGCCGGCGGCCGCGGCGCAATCCATGATCGCAGTCAGCTGCGGCACGCCCACACCGGCCACCATCCGCGTAGTACAGATCGAACCCGGCCCGATCCCCACCTTGATGGCATCCGCGCCTGCGTCGATCAGCGCCTTGGTTGCGTCCCCAGTGGCGACGTTACCGGCAATGATCTGCACCTCGTTCGACAGGGTCTTGACCCGCTTCACCGCGTCCAGCACCCCTTGAGAATGCCCATGAGCGGTGTCTACAACGATAATGTCGACACCGGAATCCACCAGTTGTTCGGATCGTTCGAAACCAGAGTCACCAACCGACGTCGCTGCCGCGACTCTCAGACGCCCCAGCCGGTCCTTGCAGGCCGTTGGGTTCAGCACCGCCTGTTCGGTATCTTTCAAAGTCAGAAGACCCGTCAGCTTGCCCGCCCCGTCCACAACCAGAAGCTTTTCGATCCGTCGCGCGCGCATCAGGCTTTTGGCCTCTTCCAGATCGGCGGGTTCCTGAAGCATCGCCAGATTGTCCGAGGTCATCATCGCGTGAACCGGCGTATCATCCGAAGTCGCAAAACGCATATCACGGTTGGTCAGAATACCGACCACGCGGCCTTCTTCGTCCACCACGGGAAAGCCGGTGAAGTTATAACGCTGCACCAACGCGTTGGCGTCCGCCAGCGTCTGATCCACCCGCAGTGTCACCGGGTTGTAAACAATACCGGATTCAAATCTCTTGACCCGCCGAACCTCTCGGGCCTGTTCTTCGATCGACAGGTTCTTGTGCACCACGCCGATGCCGCCCGCCTGCGCCATGGCGATGGCCATGCGCGCCTCGGTCACCGTGTCCATCGCCGAGCTGAGCAGCGGGATGTTCATGGTGATTTCCCGCGTCACGCGCGTGGTCGTATCCGCCGTGGCCGGCAGCACAGAAGATGCGCCCGGAACCAGAAGAACGTCGTCAAAGGTGAGTGCCTCACGAATCTGCATTTGTTAACCCCATGCAAAAGCCCGTTTGACGGTGACCCTATTGCATGGATTGCATCTAAGGAAAAGCCCCCGACATAAACTAGTTTTTACCTGCTGGTCGGTGCTGCGGCAAAAAACGACGCAACGCACACAAAACGTGCCGCTGAATGGCCTTTCCCTTTGCGTACAAAACCATATCTTGCCCGACATAGGCGCGAATATAAAAGGCAGGCCAATCATGACCACCGACCCTCTTGTTGTCTTTACCCCATCGGGCAAACGCGGGCACTTTCCCGTAGGCACTCCGGTTCTGACTGCGGCACGGCAACTGGGTGTGGATCTGGATTCCGTTTGCGGTGGACGCGGGATTTGTTCGAAATGCCAGATCACACCAAGCTATGGCGAGTTTCCCAAGCACGGCGTGACCGTAGCCGACGGTGCACTAAGCGAATGGAACGCGGTTGAACAGCGCTATGACGACAAGCGCGGATTGAAACCCGGCCGCCGTCTTGGATGTCAGGCCACGGTTCAGGGGGATGTGGTGATCGACGTGCCACCAGAAAGCCAGGTGCACCGTCAGGTCGTACGCAAGGCCGCCACAGCACGCGCCATCACAATGGATCCGGCCACCCGGCTGTATTTTGTTGCGGTAGAAGAACCCGACATGCATTCACCAACCGGCGATCTGGAACGTCTGGAACGCGCGCTGCGCGAGCAATGGAACGTCGAGGCCGTTACGGCTGATCTTTCCTTGTTGTCCAAACTGCAGCCCATATTGCGCAAGGGTAAGTGGGAGGTCACCGTTGCGGTGCATAAAGGCCACAAGGACGAGGTCGCACGGATCGTGGAAATCTGGCCTGGATTGCACGAGAACGGACTTTTCGGTCTGGCCATCGACCTCGGCTCTACCACGATTGCAGCTCACCTGACCGATCTGGACACAGGCGAGGTCAAGGCATCTTCGGGCCTTATGAACCCCCAAATCCGCTTTGGCGAAGACCTGATGAGCCGCGTGTCCTATTCGATGATGAACCCCGGCGGCGACAAAGAGATGACCCGAGCCGTTCGCGAAGCGATAAACGATCTGACAACATCGATCGCGGATGAGGCCGGGATTGACGCCAACCTGATTGTCGAAACGGTGTTCGTCTGTAACCCGGTCATGCACCATCTGCTGCTTGGGCTGGATCCGGTCGAGCTGGGCCAAGCGCCCTTTGCCTTGGCCACGTCTGAGAGCATGTCCTTGCCTGCACGCGAAATGGACCTGACCAAGATGAACCCGCGCGCGCAGGTCTACATCCTGCCCTGCATTGCGGGTCATGTGGGTGCGGATTGTGCGGCGGTTGCCTTGTCGGAAGAGCCCGGCAAATCCGAAGATCTGGTTCTGATCGTAGATGTCGGCACCAATGCCGAGATTTTGCTGGGCAATACCAGCCGGGTTCTGGCGTGCTCCTCACCGACCGGCCCGGCCTTTGAAGGCGCGCAGATTAGCTCTGGTCAGCGTGCCGCCCCCGGTGCGATTGAGCGGATCGAGATTGATCCTGTCACTAAAGAACCCCGTTTTCGCGTCATTGGGTCCGAGAAATGGTCGGATGAAGAGGGTTTTGATCAAGACATCGCAACCACTGGCATCAGCGGCATCTGTGGATCAGGCATTATTGAAGCGGTGGCGGAAATGCGTATGGCGGGTTTGCTGGATGAAAGTGGCCTGATCGGATCCGCAGAACAAACGGGCACATCACGCAACGTCCCCGAGGGGCGCACCCATTCCTATCTGATCCACGACGCAAGCGCCGAAGGCGGCCCACGTATCACAGTCACTCAGGGCGATATTCGCGCGATTCAACTGGCGAAATCCGCGCTTTATGCAGGCGCGCGGCTTTTAATGGACGAAATGAACGTGGATACTGTCGACCGCATTGTTCTTGCTGGTGCCTTCGGCGCGCATATCTCGACCAAACATGCCATGGTTCTGGGAATGATCCCCGATGCGCCCTTGAACAAGGTCTCAAGCGCGGGCAACGCCGCCGGTACGGGCGCCCGGATCGCCCTTTGCAACATCGGGTCGCGGAGTGAAATTGAACGCGTAGTGCGCGAAATAACCAAGGTTGAAACCGCCATCGAGCCCAAGTTTCAGGATCATTTCGTGGCAGCAAACGCGATACCCCACAAAACCGACCCATTCCCGGAATTGGCACAGGTGGTCACCCTGCCCGCGCCCTCGTTCAACACCGGTGGTGGAGATCAGGAAAACTCTGGCCGCCGCCGTCGCCGGAGGTCATAGTCGCGGCAACCACGGAGGGGTTCGATGCAGTCGGTGAATGAGGAACAGGCAGAATACTGGGGAAAATCCGAATCCGGAGCCAAATGGCTGACATATCAGGATCAGTTGGATCAACTGATGGCTTCGGTTCTGGACCTTGTGCTGGAGAATGCCCAGCTTAAACTAGGAATGCATGTGCTCGACATCGGCTGTGGCACTGGCGAAAGCTCTCTTGCAGCCGCGCGATTGGTCGGGCCGGATGGCGATGTTCTGGCCGCCGATATATCGCAAGCGTTTCTTGATCGTGCCAGCGCCCGAGCCTCGGAAAACGGGCTGAGCAACATCAGCTTCCAACATGCTGACGCGCAGATATTCGGGTTTCCTGCCAATCAGTTGGACGCAGCGATTTCACGGTTCGGCGTGATGTTCTTTGACGATTCGGTTGCTGCATTCGCCAATATCGCCCGCGCACTTAAACCCGGCGGGCAGATGACCTTTGCAGCTTGGGGGCCATTGGATGGCAACCCGTGGTTCAAAATACCCCATATTGCTGCGGTAAAACGCCTTGGGCAGCCGCCTCGGGTAGATCGTTACGCGCCGGGTCCGCTGGCGTTTCACGATCTGGATCACGTCACCGGCATGATGCAACAGGCGGGGCTGTCGGACATTCAGGCCCAAGCCATCTCCGTAAATCTGCCCGGCGCTGGCGGGTCAGAGGAAATAGCCGCCTTGTGCACCCGCGTCGGCCCCGCCGCGCGAACCATCGCGCATTTCGAAGGCACCGAACAGGACGCAGCAGCAATCCAGCACGAGGTCTGTCAGGAATTCGCCCAGTTCACATCCGAAACCGGCCTGCACATCCCGGCGGTGATAAACCTGTACCAAGCGCGTCGATCGAACTGAATGGAGCGGGTAGCGGGAATCGAACCCGCGCGTTCAGCTTGGGAAGCTGACAGGCTACCATTACATCATACCCGCCGCTGCTAGCTGAATATCACCGGTACAAGATCAGGTTCAAGCGGTTTTGATCCAAACCGTCAGGCTATTTGCGACGGCGAAGACAAAAATGGCCGGATCAAAAGACCCGGCCAGCATGTTGTTTTATAACGCTTATGCGCGACGACGACGACCACCGCCGCGACGACCACCTCCAGTTCCTTCGGCACCGGCTTCGCTTGGGGCTTTGTTGAACTTGATCCAAGCCCCGCCATGCGGATCGTTGTTGGTCAGCAAGTTGGCGGCGCGGATGGCCTCCATCTCTTTGCCCGCGCGCGGAAGGGTCGAACCCAGACCAAACAGCTGGCAGAAGGTCTCATCATCCATGTCCGCAGGCAGGATGATGCCTTTGGCCTCAACCTCAGCCTTCTTCTCGGCCAGTTTCTTGGGACCAACCGGCAGAGCCACCGGGTTCATGATCGCTGAGGTCATGCCAGCGCCCATCGCCATCGGCAGGAAGGCGTTGTTGATACCATGGCGGTTCGGCAGGCCGAACGAGACATTGGACGCCCCGCAAGTGGTGTTCACGCCCAGTTCCTCACGCAAACGACGAACCAGAGCAAACACCTGCTGACCGGCAGTTGCCATTGCGCCAATAGGCATCACCAGCGGATCGACCACGATGTCATGGGCCGGGATGCCGAAATCAGCGGCCCGTTCGACAATCTTTTTGGCCACTTCGAACCGCACATCGGGGTCTTCCGAAATCCCTGTATCGTCATTTGAGATCGCCACCACAGGGACATTGTATTTCTTGACCAGTGGCAGAACCAGCTCCAGACGATCTTCTTCACCCGTGACCGAATTCAACAGAGGACGGCCCTCTGCCGCCTCAAGACCCGCTTCCAGAGCTCCCGGAACTGATGAATCGATACACAGCGGCACTTCGACCAGCCCCTGCACCATTTCAACGATCTTGCGCATCAGCGGCGGCTCGGTCTCGTTCGGATTGGGGTTCGAGTTATAGACAACGCCCGCATTGATATCCAGAACGGTCGCACCGGCCGCAACCTGCGCGATGGCGTCCTTTTCGACGGTCGAAAAATCGCCTGCTTCCAGTTCCGCCGCCAGTTTCTTGCGGCCTGTCGGGTTAATCCGCTCACCGATCACGCAGAACGGTTCGTCAAAGCCCAGGACGGCGGTTTTTGTTTTTGATTCTACGACTGTACGGGTCATGTCCGATCCTTAGGAGTTTACAGGCTTTGCCGAGGCGCCGCCGTTGTTGATGGCCCAGTTGGCGTTGGTCTTGATGCCGCCAAGCGGGAAGAAATGTACGTTTGTAATATTGAAATCAGGGTTGGCTGCTTTGTGGTTGGCCAATTCGGTGATCACATCCGTGGGCTCATAAGGCAGCAGCAGCTTGGACACATCCATAGCGCGCTTTTGCAGAACCTTCAGCGATGGACCAACGCCGCAGGCGATGGCGAATTTGATCAGTGTTTGCAGTTTTGCCGGACCGGCGATACCGATATGAACCGGAATGTCGATCCCCGCCTCTTTCAGGCTGTCGGCCCAGGCGATGATCGGTTTGGCGTCAAAGGCGAACTGAGTGGCCAGCGCCATTTCGGCATCCGTGGTCTCAGAGAACTTCTGTTTCCAACGCAGCGCGTCGTCAACATTCTTGGTCGATCCGTCAGGGTCGATGTCCTTGTTGCCTTCAGGGTGGCCCGCGACGTGCAGACGCTTGAACCCGGCCTTGTCAAACAAACCAGTTTCCAGCAGCTGCATCGAGCTGTCGAAATCACCATGAGGATTCGCGACACCACCGGCCAGCAACAGCGCCTGATCCACACCTGCTTCACCCTGGTACATGGAAATCCAGTTTTCCAGCGTCGCCGTGTCTTTAATGATCCGCGCCGGGAAATGCGGCATAACAGGATAGCCGTCCGCCGCGATGCGCTTGGCGGTCTTGACCATGTCTTCGATCGGAGTGCCTTCGATATGGGCAATATAGACGCGTGTGCCTTCAGGCAACAAAGCGCGAAAATCCTCGACCTTCTCGGCGGTGCGCGGCATCACCTCAATCGAATAGCCCTGCAGGAAGGCTTCGACGGTTGGATTTACCGGACCGTTTTCGGCGGCATCACGTTTTTTGAAGTTCAGCAAAGCCATAGCGGCCTCCCATATAGATTTCGAGCTCATGCCCAACCGTCATTGGCGATCAGAGCCTTGATACGGTCCTGATCATATTCCGTTTCCAAACGCACAGCCTGCTGTTCGGCAATTTCGGACGGATCGCCCTCAACCGCAAAAGGCGCGGCCTTGCGCCATTCGGCCAGATAGGCATCGCTGTCCTTGGCGTTCACCTTCATGGCGGCGCGGTCAATGGCTTGCTCGAACCGTTCTTCCAACTGCCGTTTTGCGCCCCGGCGGCCCTTGCCGACGATGACTTGGGCGGGAATGTCGCGCCAGTATACGATGGTGACGTCAGGCATCTGCTTTGATTCCTCCTAACCAGATGGACCGGTTCTAAACTTCAATGTGGTCGCAGGTCGGTCGATTTTCGACACAAGGCGCATTTCAAACGACGTTTTCACCTACAACGGGATACACGGCTTGTAACGAATTGTTCCTGTAAACCGCACCTCAAAATTCTCATCACTTTAATGAGTATCTTGCACGAACCAAAAGGCCGACCTATGGTCGGGGTAACTCGTAAATCGGAGGGCGTTGAAGATGGCGCCCAAGCGTCCCAAAGGTGCGGGCGCGTTCCCGAAGGCGGTCGAAAGCCCCGCGCCGGCAAGACCCGATCCTGATGCGCTTTATGCCGCGCTGGATTTGGGAACAAATAGCTGTCGCATGTTAATTGCCCAGCCCAAGGGCAGCGGGTTTCATGTGGTGGACAGTTTTTCTAAGTCCGTGCAGTTGGGCGCGGGCTTAGAGCGGACGGGGCGTTTGTCTCGGTCGTCGATGGCGCGCACCATTCAGGCGTTGCGCATTTGCCAGCAAAAGCTGAAACGCAACAAGGTCAAGCGGATGCGCCTAGTCGCAACCGAGGCTTGTCGCCGTGCAAAAAATTCACGTGATTTCATTCGCCAGGTAAAGGGTGAAACCGGGTTGACGCTTGAGATCATCCAGCCCGAGGAAGAAGCGCGTCTGGCCGTAATATCCTGTGCCCCACTGGTGTCCACTAAGACAGAACAGTTGTTGGTTGTGGATATTGGCGGCGGTTCGACAGAGCTTGTCTGGATCGACATATCCTCGCTTCCGCGTCGGGATCGCCCGGCGGCGATTATGCGTCTGCATAATGGATTTCATACAACAGACAGCCCGTTTCCTGCAGCCAAGGTTGTGGATTGGATCAGTGTTCCCCTCGGCGTTGCGACGCTGCGCGATCAGTTCCATGATGTCGAAGATGATGCGGCGCGGTTTGCTTTGATGAGCTGGTTTTTCGAAGAAAACCTAGCCGATTTTGCGCCTTATAAGGATGAGCAAGCCCGCGAAGGTTTTCAGATCGTCGGCACCAGTGGCACGGTTACGACAGTCGCAGCCTCACATCTGGGATTGAAGCGGTATGACCGGACCAAGGTAGACGGTTTGCGCATGACAAGCGATCAGATTGACAAAGTGATACGCGGGTATCTAGAACTCGGCCCACTGGGGCGGCGGAGAGATCCGCGTATCGGCGATGACCGCCAGGCCCTGATCATGTCCGGCTCGGCCATATTGCAGGCTTTGTTACGATGTTGGCCAACCGACCGTCTTTCAGTGGCGGACCGGGGGCTGCGCGAAGGCCTGCTTTATGCGCAGATGAGCGCGGACGGTGTATTGGAAGACGGACCGTTCTGATGGCGAAGACACCTACTGGCAAAAACAATTCAGGCCGCGGGCAGCGCGACCTGAAGGTTAAGGTCAAAACCGCCCGCGGGCGCAAAATCAGCTCGACCCGGTGGTTGGAACGTCAGCTGAATGACCCCTATGTCAAGCGCGCGCAGGTCGAAGGCTATCGAGGGCGGGCGGCGTTCAAGATATTGGAACTGGACGATAAATTCCGCTTCCTGGTTCCAGGTGCGCGCATCGTCGATCTGGGTTGCGCCCCAGGAGGCTGGCTGCAGGTTGCGGTCCAGCGCGTTAATGCATTGGGTGAGAAAAGCGGTAAGAAAATCGGCACCGTTCTGGGTGTCGACATACAAGAGGTCGAGCCGGTCGCAGGGTCCGAGGTTCATCAGTTGGACTTTATGGAGGACGATGCCGACCAGAAGGTCAAAGACTGGTTGGGTGGCAAAGCGGATGTGGTGATGTCAGATATGGCCGCTGCGTCCTCGGGGCATAAACAGACAGACCATTTGCGGATCATGGCCCTGTGCGAAACCGCCGCCTATTTTGCCTTTGATGTGCTGGAACAGGGCGGCACATTTGTCGCCAAGGTTTTGGCCGGAGGAGCCGAAGGGGATCTGCAGAAGATTCTGAAACAGAAGTTTGACAAGGTGGCGCATGTCAAACCACCGGCATCCCGCGCCGACAGTTCGGAAAAATTCGTTGTGGCAACAGGATTTCGCGGCTGAAGTTAATCTGCGAAGTCAGCCAGAGATCGCGCAAGGCGCTGTTCACGCAGCGAAGATATTGCGTTTCCTTGCAACAACAATGCCTCACCGTGACTGATATCCGTCGCCGGTTTGGCCCGTAATTCTTCAATCCGCCGGGTCAGCGACGATGGATTTTGCGATTTCGCGCTTTCGGGCAGTTTGGTCATGAGGCCTCACCTTGATGCGTACGGGGTCACAGTCCATGCAGTTTGGGTAAGAAACGTGCCGATTTCATGACGCAAACCGGGCTTTGAATTGCTATTTCACAACCCCAGCCACCCTGCCCTTCAGGTTTGTCCGTTACTTTGATCCTGCAAATCCATCAGCGCGCCGTTGAATTCAGCGCCCAGAATCAGGATGGCCGCGCATAGATACAGGAAAATCAACGCAGCCATCGCCCCCGCAAGACCAGCATAAGTAGCGCTGTACGAGGCGAACTGTCCGATATAGATCGAAAAGCCCCAACCGCCCATCGCCCACAGAGCGAGTGTCAGAACAACGCCCGGAAGGATTTGCCACAGCCGATGGCGGCGCGTCGGCAGCACAAGATGTGCAACGATAACCGTGCCCGCAGGAACCGCCACGGTAAAAGTCCAACGCAATCGATCCACAGACAACCAGTCTGACACGTTAACATCCGTCTTTTCGGACACGAGTCGCGTGTAGACTGGCAAAACGACTTCGACGGCGGCGATGGCCAGAATGGCCGCCCCGCCAACAATCACCAATCCAAGGCACAGCAAGCGTGTCTTCCAGAATGGCCAGGCATCATGATCATGATAGGCCTGATTCATGGCTGCCCGCACCGCAACGACGCCGTTTGAGGCAAAGAAAATGGCCAACAGACCGCCCAGGGTAATTACCCCCGAACCTGATTCCGCCAGGACCGAGCGCAACTCTCCCACAATCGGGCCGGCGACATCTTTTGGCCAGGCGCCAAAGATCAGTTCGATCAGCTCGTCCGTGACATAATCCTGAGACAGCGTACCAGCCAGTGCCACAGTGAACAGAACAAACGGAAACAGGGCCAGCATCAGGGACATGGCAACGTGGCTGCTCATGACCATGCCGTTTTTGGCTCCAAATCGCCCCAAGGCCAGCCAAAGGGCTCGAATTACTCTTCCAGTCAGGGGAATCAAACTTGTCGTCATCCGAAAACTCTACCCTGACTGTATTCGAACCAGAACCGGCAAAACCCGACTGGACGCAATTAACCAACTCCAAATGTTTGGTTGCATTGCATAATCCCTTTGTCCCGTGCAGGATCGAAACGGAACCTACACAAAGCCGGGCGAAAAATGCCAACCAGCGACCAGAACCCAAGCATGCCGAACAGGTTGCGCCTTTCGGTTGTCCGCGACACCGCGATTGTCGTGTCACTGATCGTATTGGGGCTTTATGCAGGTTCCGCTTTTCTGATCCCGCTGACCATGGCCTTGCTGATCAACGTCCTGATCATCGCGCTGAGTGACCGGGTTATTGCGCTGACCAAAGCTCCGGTCTGGTTGGCTAACCTGGCTGGAGTGACCGTGGTTTTGGTCGGGTTGTTCATGATCATGTATATTCTGGGCAATCAGGCGACGCAGTTTGCACGCTCGATCAATACATACGAAAGCCAGTTCGACGAGGCCGTTAACCGCATAAACGACCTTGTGGGCAACGATATCACGGCCTTCATCAGGGACAATCTGGTCAATATCGATATGTCTTTCGTCGCCCGGATGCTGCTGGGCAGCGCAACGTCCTTGCTGAACCAGTTTTTCCTCATCAGCCTTTACGTTGCCTTCTTGATGGCCGAACGTCTGGCATTCCGCAAAAAGATCCGTATGGCCGCCGGTGACCCTAAAACCGGTGCCGAGTTCGCTTTGGTTCTGGACGCGATTTCCTTTAGTCTGCAGCGTTATGTCGGAGTGAAGACCTTTATCAGCCTGATAACGGCTGGAATCAGCTATGTGGTCTTCAAAACCCTTGGTCTTGAGTATTCCGAGACATGGGCCGTGCTGACCTTTGCCTTGAATTTCATACCCTCGATTGGGTCAATTATTGCGGTTCTGTTTCCAGCGGCGATTGCACTGGTTCAATTTGAAAGTATCGGGCCGTTTCTGATCATAGTTTTCGGCTGTGGCACACTTCAGTTCATGATCGGTAATTTTCTGGACCCGGCCATGCTGGGCCGATCGCTGAACATGTCGACATTTCTGGTCATTCTGGCACTTATGTTCTGGACCACGGTCTGGGGTCTGATCGGAGCCTTCCTGAGCGTTCCGCTGACCGTCTGCATCCTGATCATCTTCAGCCATATTCCCGCATTGCGCCCGATCGCAATTTTAATGTCCCTGAATGGTGAACTCGGCGACGAAGGGCCGCCATCGGGGAATACAGTCTGAACAGGTCAATCCCCAAAGCAACTTGAAACACTAAGGAAAATGCCAGGATCGAATCCTCCATGCTGACACTCTTTGTTTCCCTCTTTGTCCTATGTTTGTACCTGACCGCCGCGGTCTTTTCGATACGCGCGGCTCAAACAGCGCGCACACCGCAGGGTGCCGTGGGATGGGTGGTGTTTTTGATCTCGGCGCCGATAGCTGGCGTACCGCTGTACTTGTTTCTGGGACATCATCGTTTTCGCGGGTATCGCATGGCCCGAAAGCACGCTGAGACTGTTGTCGAAGGGATAAAGAGCTTTGCGGATTTTTCGCGCCCAGATCCGGGCATGATTACGATCAACCCACTCCCTTTCGAAGAGCTTGCGCATCTACCCATATCACGTGGCAACGGTGCAGATTTGCTTGTCGATGGGCAGGCAACCTTTGACGCTATCTTTCAGGCTATCGACGCGGCTCAGGACTATGTGCTTGTCCAATTCTACATCGTGCGTGATGACGGATTGGGGCGGCAACTGCAAAGCAAACTGATCGCCGCCGCAGAGCGCGGCGTGCAAGTTCGCTTTATGACCGACGCCGTAGGCAGTTATGGCTTACCGACAAGCTACATCACGTCGCTGCGCGCGGCGGGAATTCACGTTGCCGGTCAGCATGAAAAGCGTCATCCAGGACAGCGATTTCAGCTAAACTATCGCAATCACAGGAAAACGGTGATCATAGACGGTGAAATCGGCTTTATCGGCGGCCACAATGTCGGCGACGAATATCTCGGTCAGTCCGCAAAGTTCGGACATTGGCGGGACACACACATAAGGCTGACTGGACATATCGTGCGCCAACTACAACTGATCTTTACAGAGGACTGGTACTGGGCGCATCAAGAAGACCTGATAGATCAACTGGCCTGGGCGGGTCAGGAATCTGATCAGGACATGAACGCCCTTCTCGTCGCCACAGGTCCGGGGGACGAAACCGAAACCGGCGCCATGATGTTCTTTTCTGCAATCACGGAAGCAAAGGAACGATTGTGGATCGCATCCCCCTATTTCGTTCCTGATATCGACATCATGACCGCACTACGCCACGCCGCAATGCGCGGGGTAGATGTTCGCATTCTGGTTCCCGACGTGATTGATCACCGCTTGCCTTGGCTGGCGGCCTTTGCCTATTTCGACGAGATCAGGGAATGCGGCGCACGGGTCTACCGGTACACTGATGGGTTCATGCATCAAAAAGTATTTCTGGTGGACGACACTCTGACCGCTGTTGGCACAACCAATCTGGACAATCGCTCTTTCCGCCTGAATTTTGAGGCGATGGCCCTGTTCTTTGACAAGGACGCGGCCCATGCGGTTCACAACATGCTGCTGATGGACTTTGAATCCAGCTATGAGCTGGACAAAACCTTGCCCGAACAACCGGCCTATATTCGGTTCGGCTCGCCTCTGGCGCGGTTGTTCGCACCAATCCTTTAAAGGATCGACTCTTCCTGCAGCACCCGCGACATGACCGCGACCAAAAAGGCTGTGGACAGCCCAAATGCCAAAAGCCCGGTGACCGAGGCAAAGGCACCAAAAATGCGCAGCCCGTCGTCCAGAACAATGTCGCCGTAACCCAGCGTTGTGAACGTAACCAAAGAGAAATACAGCGCCGAGTTCCAGTCCGCCAGAACATCCCCAAAGACCCAGACAATCGCCCAAAGCCAGACCTGAAAGGTATGGATCATCACGATAAAAATCAGCGCGATAGTCAGCGGGCTTGCAATGGTGACGAACCTTTTGCTTTTTTCCAGTTTGATCGACATCACGCGGATGATCTGCATGCACCAAGTCAGCAGGGCAATTTCGATCAAAAAGCAGATACCCAAATAAACGCTTCCCCAGATAATCTGCTCGGATAAGGTCACCGGCGCCCATCCCCTCTGTTTTTAAGTCTCGTCACAATCGCTTCAAATGCAGGATTGGGCAACCCTGCGTCTGCGACGAATGGAAACGATAGCGCCATTGAACTGGACACCGCTTCTGTCGGCTGCAAATTGTGAGTGGCAGAATACAGGGCGCCTATGAATGCTGCTTACAATAACTGATGTCCATAAATCATATGCGAACGGTCGACCGATTTTGAACGGAGTATCTCTGTCGTTGGACCATGGCCAAACGCTTGCCCTAACCGGGGAAAGTGGCAGTGGCAAAAGCACGCTTCTAAATCTCGCAGGTGCGCTGGACATATTCGATGCGGGCGAAATCTCACTGGACGGAACCAACCTGTCCACACTAGACGATACCGGGCGCGCAGCCCTTCGGCGCGAGCGTGTGGCGCTGGTATTCCAACAGTTCAATCTGATCCCGTCGTTGACGGTCGGCCAAAACCTGTCCTTCCATGCCAGGCTTGCCAGTAAACATGATCCGGACTGGTGCGATCATCTTGCCGACAAACTGGAATTGCGGGACCTGCTGAACCGCTTTCCCGAGAACCTGTCAGGCGGCCAGCAGCAACGCGTTGCCATCGGACGCGCCCTTGCGCCGCGCCCCAGTCTTTTGCTCGCGGATGAACCAACAGGAAATCTGGATGAGGTCGCAAGTACCAATGTATTGGATTTGATGCTTGCGCTGGTCGCCGAAACCAGCGCAGCCCTGCTTTTGGTGACACATTCGCAGGACATAGCAGCCCGTCTGGACCAACAGGTCCGCCTGTCCGGCGGCCTAATCTCGTGACTTTGGCCATCATACAGGCGTTGGTGTCGCACTGGCGTGCCCATTGGCTTCAGCTGTTAACCTTGTTGACCGGCATTGCGCTTGCGACCGGGCTATGGTCGGCAGTTCAAGCCATAAATTCCGAGGCCCGGGCAAGCTATCAACGGGCCAATGATCAACTCTCATTTGGTCAATACGATGAATTGCACGCCACCTCGGGGAATTTGACGATCGACCATTATGTCAGCTTGCGTCGGGCTGGCTGGCAGGTCGCTGCGGTGCTTGAGGGGCGTTGGCGCCATAGCGGGCGCAATCTGCAGGTCATGGGGGTCGACTTGGTCGCCTTTCCACCCCTACCGGCCCTCAGCCGTTTGGAACAAAGCGATACGCCGCCCGATCCCGCAGATATGCTCACCGCGCCGGGCAGGATAATAGTCGCGACGGAACTGGCCCAGATTCTGGCGCAGGCAAGCGACCTGCCCACGATCCTGTCCAGCGACGCGCTGCCGCCCGATCTGGTCTTTACCGATATTGGCGTTGCCGAACAGCTGCTTGACAAAAAGTGGCAGATTTCACGTCTGGTCATCCTGCCTGATCAACCCCGAGCGATCCCGCCGCTTGAGCAGATCGCCCCCGATCTGACACGCGTTGCAGCCTCGACCAGATTGGACACGGCGCAACTGACAGAGAGCTTCCACCTCAACCTGTCTGCCTTTGCTCTTTTGTCCTTTGCCGTCGGGCTGTTCATCGTCCATGGCACCGTCGGGCTGGCCTTTGCACAGCGCCGAGCAATTATCAGAACAATACGTGCGCTAGGCGTTCCGATGCGTCAGATCGTATGGATCATTCTGGGCGAACTTTCGCTGCTGGCCCTGATTGGAGGGGGCGCCGGTCTGGTACTGGGTTTCCTGCTGGCCGGGGCCTTGCTGCCCGACGTGGCATCGACCCTACGCGGGTTGTATGGTGCACCAGTTGAAGGTCAGCTATCGCTTCAACTGCACTGGGTTCTCGCGGGCTTGGCCATGGCCCTGTTTGGAACGCTGTTGGCCAGCTCTCAGGCTTTGTTCCGATTGGCTCGGCTGCCGCTGTTATCCAGCCCGGGTCCGCAGGCCTGGCGGGGGGATGACACTGCAACCAAAAGATTGGCTCTGATCGGAGTATTCCTGATTGGGTTGGGGATCGTTTCAATCTTTGTGGCCGACGGTTTGGTCGCAGGGTTCGTGCTGGTTGCCGGAATCCTGACGGGTTCTGCGTTGATTTTACCGTTTCTCTTGCTGATCGCAGTAACCGGACTTCAGAAGCTACAGAACGGTCCGGTCAGACAATGGGTATTCGCCGACATGCAGGCGCAACTGCCCGGTCTCTCTTTGGCCCTGATGGCATTGATGTTGGCATTGGCCGCAAATATCGGCGTTGGAACCATGGTGTCGAGTTTCCGGCTGACATTTACTGGGTGGCTTGACCAACGACTGACATCAGAACTGTATATAACCGCATCCGACGAACAACAGGCGCAGGACATCAAGAAATGGCTGCTGCCTCAGGTCGACGCCGTTTTGCCGATCCGCAGCGTCGAGCTGTCGCACGGAAGCGGCCCCTTGTTTCTTTACGGGGTGGTGAACAATCCGGTTTATCAAGAAAACTGGCCGCTGATCGCCTCAGTGCCCGGAGTATGGGATCAGGTGATGTCCGGAACCGCCGTTCTGATCAACGAACAGCTTGCGCGCAGATCCAGTCTGTGGCCCGGAGATCAAATCACGCTCCGCCCGGGTCACAAGCTGGTCATTGCAGGGGTCTATTCTGATTATGGCAATCCAACCGGACAAGCCATCGTGTCGATGGAGCTTTTGGAAGACATCGCACCCAATACCGAGGAACGGCGATATGGCGTTCGCATGCCCCCTGATCAAGCCAGCGATGTTGCCGAAAGGCTTCGGGCGGAATTTGACCTTCCTCCGCAGGCAGTCGTTCATCAAGCTGACATGAAGGCCCGATCCACGGAAATCTTCGAAGACACATTTGTGGTGACCTCTGCGCTGAATATCCTGACGCTCGGGGTTGCTGGATTTGCAATTCTGACCAGCCTGCTGACGCTTTGGACGCAACGGCTTCCACAGATCGCGCCGGTCTGGGCGCTTGGCCTGACGCGGGCGCAGCTGGCGCGGTTTGAACTGACGCAGAGCGTGCTTCTCGCCTCTCTGACCGCTGCGCTGGCCTTGCCGCTTGGGTTGGTTCTGGCCTGGACGTTGCTGACGGTCATCAATGTCGAGGCGTTTGGCTGGCGGTTACCAATGTACCTATTCCCAAGCGACTGGTTCTATCTATTTCTTCTGACCTTACTGGCCGCTGTTATCGCCGCTGCGGTTCCAGCCCTTCGGTTGCTGCGCATCCCGCCTGCCGAGTTGTTAAGAGTGTTTGCCAATGAACGCTAAAGCCTGGTTCCTAATTCTGGCCCTGCTATTGCCCGCCCAACTTCGGGCGCAGGGCTTTGCCGGTCTTGGAGGTGAGGCCGACGGGTTCGACGTCCCCCAGCTTGGGTATCAGTTAAGCTTTCCGCAGGATCACGGTCCCCATCCCACTTTCAAGATCGAATGGTGGTATCTGACCGCAAACCTGAAAGGAGAAGACGGGCGCGATTACGGTGTGCAATGGACGTTGTTCCGCTCGGCGCTGAAACCCTATGAAGAGCAATCCTGGCAAAGTCCGCAGTTGTGGTTGGGCCATGCCGCCTTGACCACTCCTGATGCCCATTACTTTGCTGAACGTCTGTCGCGGGGCGGTATCGGTCAGGCCGGGGTAACCGCCACCCCATTCGAAGCCTGGATCGACGAATGGTACATGCGCGGAACCGACTTTAATGCGCTGAAGATTAGGGCCAACGGTTCTGAGTTCGGATACGATCTGTCAATGCGCGCAACGGGGCCTTTGGTCTTTCACGGGGATGCCGGGTATTCGGTCAAGTCTACGCAGGGGCAGGCAAGTCATTACTATTCACAGCCGTTTTTCGACCTGACAGGCACAGTGCATCTGCCGGATGGGGATGTTGCGGTAACCGGACAGGGTTGGCTGGATCGGGAATGGTCCTCGCAGCCCTTGGCCGAGGATCAAAGCGGATGGGATTGGTTCTCGCTCAGCTTTGAAGGCGGCGACAAGCTGATGGCCTTTCGCCTGCGAGGAGAGGCTGAGGATTTCACCTCTGCCACGTGGATCGGCAAGGATGGCGAAACCACCGCGCTTGCCGATGGCTCTGTTTCTTTTGAACCGCTTCAGACCGCTCATGTCGCCGACCGGGATATCCCGATTGAATGGCGTGTCACACTCCCCGCCCGCGGGGTGGATATTGTCGTCAGCGCCCTGACACCCAAAGCCTGGATGGCAACCCGCTTTGCCTATTGGGAGGGCCCCGTTACGGTCTCAGGCAGCCATTCAGGCCGTGGCTATCTTGAAATGACCGGGTATTAGATCATCGCACCACGTAGACCGAGACTGTCGAATGCCGCACGACGCGCGCAGCATTCGGACCCAGCAGGTAATCCTTGAAGTCCGGCTTATGCGCCCCAATGACGATCAGGTCAGATCCGGCGCTTTCTGCGGTTTTCAGGATCTCCTGATAGGCCGTGCCCGTGGCCACCACATGGCGGATCTTTTCATTGCGCTCACTGCCCAATGTTGATGCGCACAGCTCGGTCAGTTGTTTCTGCGCCTCGGCCAAAGCCTTTTCATGGAAATCCGCCTGGAAAAAGCCGGACACCCAGCTTTCTCCAAAATCGGGCAGAACACTGACCACATCCAGCTGCGCCCCCTCCAAATCGGCCAATGCAGCGGCCTTTTGAAGGACCGGGCCATCAATTTTGCCATTGCTGATATCAACAGCACACAGAACAGAACGTGTCATGCGGGCACCCCTTGTCTGGCGGCACGGCCGCGTTGCAGGAAGGCGATCAGACCCAACAGGATCATCGCCGGGATATAGACCAGCTGCTTGGGTGGCTGGCTTGACGGCAGGCTGACCGAGGTCAGGCGCACGGCCTCATCCCCGTAATAGTCGAAGATGCTCAGATCATCGGCAACAGGCGCGCCGAACAGCGGCTCTTCCAGCTTGATCAGACCGTCCTCTTCGATCAGCAGTAGACCCATCGCATCAACCCGTGCAGGACCGCCGTCTTCGTCGCCGACAGAGACGACAACCGTGGTATCCACCATCTCAAGCGTGTCGAAATCCGGGCCGCTGATGACCAGACGTACCTCGGTTCCGGGCGGTGTTTCCCCGATCGTTTCGGTGAAAGCTGCCGGTTCAACGGTCTGATATGGGGGTGAAATCCTGTCCATAAAGTAATCCGGACGGAATAGTGCGAAAGCAACCGCGACCAAGGCAACGCTCTCATAGATCCGGCTGCGGGTCAGGAAGTAGCCCATCGTGCCCGCCGTAAAGACAAGGATCGCTATCGTCGCAAATATCGCAACGATTATCCCTTCGACCCAGGTCACATCAATCAACAGAAGGTCTGTGTTGAAGATGAAGACAAACGGCAACGCGACCGTGCGCAGGCTATAGAAGAAGGCGATGAATCCGGTCTTGATCGCATCGCCCCCCGATACGGCAGCAGCGGCGAAACTGGCCAGCCCCACAGGCGGCGTCACATCCGCCATGATGCCAAAGTAGAAGACAAACAGATGCACCGCGATCAGCGGCACAATCAGCCCGCTCTGCGCGCCCAGCTCCACGACCACACCGGCCATCAAAGAACTGACGACGATATAGTTCGCAGTGGTCGGCAGGCCCATGCCCAGGATCAGGCTGAGGATACCGACCATGATCAGCATCAGGATCAGATTGCCGCCAGACAGGAACTCGACCAGATCGGCCATCACTTGGCCCACACCGGTAAGGGTAACGGTTCCCACGATCACACCCGCCGTGGCCGTCGCCAGCGCGATACCGATCATGTTGCGCGCGCCGTCGATCATGCCCTGCCACAGATCCGCGACACCGTCGATGAACGCGTTGTAGAGGTTGCTTTGCCCCCGGAACATCGCCTTCAGCGGTTTCTGCGTCAGCAGGATCACAAACAGCAAGGACGTGGCCCAAAAGGCCGAAAGACCGGGCGATTTCTGTTCAATCATCAGGAAATAGACCAGCACGATGATCGGCAGAAGGTAATGCAGACCGGCCTTGTAGATCTCGCTAATGACCGGCAGCGTCACCTCTTTGGCATTCGGGTCATCGGGTTCCAGATCGGGCACCTGTGCGGCCAGATACAGCAGCGCCACGTAAATTGCGCAGATGATCAGGCTGAGGACCAGACCGGCCGAGTTCGGCATCCAATTTGTCACCGCCTCCACAGGGAATTGAGAGCCATAGCAGAGCCCAGCAAAAACAATGAAGAACGAGAACATACCAACCACGGTACGTGCCAGCTTCACTTCGCGGTCGCCCAATGTGGGCATGTTCCGCTTTACGGCTTCGAGATGCACGATATAGACCAGAGCAATGTATGAGATCGCCGCTGGCAGGAAGGCGTGGGTGATCACCTCGACATAGGAAATACCCACATATTCTACCATCAAGAAGGCTGCAGCGCCCATGACGGGTGGCATGATCTGCCCGTTCACCGAACTGGCGACCTCGACCGAACCTGCTTGTTCGCTGCTGAACCCAACACGTTTCATCAATGGAATGGTGAAGGTACCAGTGGTCACAACGTTTGCGATGGACGAGCCCGAGATCAGGCCGGTCGCAGCTGAGCCCACAACCGCCGCCTTGGCGGGGCCGCCGCGCAGGTGACCCAGCGCGCCAAAGGCCATCTTGATGAAATAGTTCCCTGCCCCGGCCTTATCCAACAAGGCGCCAAACAGAACAAACAGGAATACAAACTTGGTCGAAACACCCAAGGCGATACCGAACACGCCCTCGGAGGTGATCCACATGTGGCTCATCGCCTTTTTCAGGCTAGCGCCTTTCCAGCGGATGACTTCGGGCACCCATTCGGATGATCCAAAGAAGACATAGGCCAAAAAGATCGTCGCAATGATCGCCATCGCCGGGCCAAGCGCACGGCGCGCGGCCTCGAACAACAGCAATAGCCCACCCAGCGCGATCCACTTGTCAGTGTTGTCTGCCAGCCCTCCGGCATCGACGATCTTGGTATAGAAGAAATATCCGTACAGCGCCACAAACGCGCCCAGAAGGCCCATGATCCAATCTTGCACAGGGATATAATCCCGTGGGCTGGATTTCAGCGCCGGATAGGCTGCAAAGGCCAGAAACATAGCAAAGGCCAGGTGAAACTGACGCGAATTGTTAACCACGCTGCCGGGCAACACATAGTTCGCCAGGGGCGAAGCAAGTACGACCTGAAAGATCGACCAGATCGCCGCCACGATCGCAAGGAAAACGCCTACATTCCCAACCGGATTACGCCCTCCGGCATCTGAAGATGCGACCAGATCCTGTAGTTCTTCTTCGGATAGCGGGCGGTTCGATTGTGTCTCGGAACTCATGAAAATGTCTCCCCGTCGTGGCCATTTGCGGCCTTCTGAATCACCCGCTTGATACGGGTTTTGTGCGGGGCGCCCGACGGGCACCCCACGTCAGGTCTGGCTTATTGAATCCAGCCTTTTTCTTTATAGTACTTCTCGGCACCCGGATGCAGCGGGGCTGACAAGCCGTCCGCGATCATCTCTTCGGGCTTGAGGTTGGCAAATGCCGGGTGAAGCTTTTTGAAGTCATCGAAGTTCTCGAAAACCGAGCTGACAACCGCATAAACCGCATCATCCGACACGTCCGCCGAAGTCACGAAGGTCGCGCCAACGCCGAATGTCGCGGTATCACCATCCGACCCGCGGTACATGCCGCCGGGAATGGTAGCTGTACGGTAGAACGAGTTGTCGTTGACCAGCTTGTCCACGGCCTCGCCGCTGACATTGACCAGAACCGAGTCGCAAGCCGTCGTGGCTTCTTGAATCGAGCCCGAGGGGTGACCCACGGTATAGACCATTGCGTCAATCTGGTTGTCGCAAAGCGCCGCAGACTGTTCCGCCGCCTTCAACTCGGTCGCCAGTTCGAAATCGTCAGTGGACCAGCCCATTTCGCCCAGCAGAACCTCCATGGTGCCACGCTGACCGGAACCGGGGTTACCGATATTTACGCGCTTGCCTTTCAGGTCTTCGAAATTGGTCACACCGGAATCGGCACGGGCCACAACGGTAAACGGTTCGGGGTGAACCGAGAAGACGGCGCGCAGGTTTTCAAACGGGCCCGCCTCTTCGAATTTCGAGCTGCCGTTATAGGCATGGTACTGCCAGTCGGACTGCGCAACACCAAACTCCAGCTCGCCTTCGCGAATGGTGTTGATGTTGTACACGGAACCGCCGGTCGATTCGACCGAGCAGCGCACACCATGTTCCTTACGCCCTTTGTTGACCAGACGACAGATTGCACCGCCAGTTGGGTAATACACCCCGGTCACGCCACCTGTGCCGATCGTGATAAACTCTTCGGCATAGGCCGCAGGCGCCATCAGAGCCGCCGTGACAACCGCGCCGAGGCTAAGCTTGCTGCTGTTTTTCATAAGTGAACTCCCATTATTTTTCTGGTGGGAGACACATCAAAGCGCCGGATAAATGGCCCTGCGATATGCAACAACGCCCGCTATGCAGCAGGCATATCTTTGATTTTTCAGAATCTCCCAACCCGTAAGAGGTTTCATTCTGAGCATTAGCTTGTCAAGGCCAGCAGGTCACCAAAGCAGGCGTATCCTCAGATTTGACAAGCCCTCCTGAATTTTCCCCGCCTTTGACGCTTTTCTTGCGCATCTGCCCCGCAGTGACCGCAAACAAATCCAATTATGCGCTTTTGACATCGGGAATTCTGACCAGAACGCGAACGTGTGAGTTGGGAATGCGAGCAATTAGAACTGCCGAAAAGAAAAAACAGAAGGCAGGTTCCCCTAACCCTCTGTTTTTACTTTGGTACCCAAGGCCGGACTCGAACCGGCACGGTATCACTACCGGGGGATTTTGAATCCCCTGCGTCTACCATTCCGCCACTTGGGCCACGGACACTGAATTAGCGTTCAAAATCGAGAAGGTCCAGAGGCAAAAAACACCCTGATTGAGGAATGTTCCAGCCTGCAAGGTTGACGGCCTGCGGGGCGCATGATTTGGCTTACCCAACACATGTACAGGGAAATTGCACCTGATGCTGCGACCTCTTTATGACTGGACCATTCGCCTGGCAGAACACCCGAATGCCTTGTGGGCGCTGGCTATTGTTTCCTTCATCGAAAGCTCTTTCTTTCCGATACCGCCGGACGTTCTGATGATCCCCATGATCCTTGCCCGACCCTCCCGGGCCTGGCTGATTGCTTCTGTTGCACTGGTAGCTTCGGTTTTGGGCGGAATGTTAGGCTATGCAATCGGCGCGTTCTTTTATGAAAGCCTCGGCCAGCCCATCCTTGAATCCATGGGCAAAGCCCACGCCATGGAAGAGTTCAACACACGGTTCAATGACTTTGGTTTCTGGGCTGTTCTGGCCGCTGGGGTTACGCCTTTTCCCTATAAGGTCATCACCATCATGTCCGGCTGGACAGGGATGCCCCTGGGCACCTTCATTGCCACCTCGATCCTGGCCCGAGCGATCCGGTTCTTCATCGTCGCAGGTTTGCTTTGGGGCTTCGGAGAGCCGATCCGCAGCTTTATAGAAAAGCGGCTGGGCCTTATGTTTACCCTGTTCATCATCCTTCTGTTCGGCGGGTTCCTAGCGGTGAGATTCCTATGACAAGACGAAATTTACTGGTCCTGGTTGCCACGTTTGGATCTGTAGCATTGCTGCTTGGGGCCTTTGCGTTTCAGTATCTCGGCGGGCTTACACCCTGCAAAATGTGCATCTGGCAACGCTATCCGCATGCTGTCGCCATCCTGATCGGTGCTGCGGCGCTTGCGCTACCTCGGCTGGCGATCCTCCCTCTTTTAGGCGTCATGGCGGCGCTGACCACTGCGGTCATTGGTGTCTATCACGCTGGTGTAGAACGCGGTTTGTGGGAAGGTCCGTCAAGCTGCACATCAAGCAGCATCGGCGGTCTGTCGGCAGAAGAACTGCTGGATCAGATCATGTCGGCACCACTGGTACGCTGTGATGATATTCCATGGGAGTTATTTGGTGTTTCCATGGCCGGATGGAATGCCGCTTTGTCTTTCGTTCTGGTTCTGCTCTGGTTCGCCGCGTGGCGTGAAGGCCGTTAGAGCTCGTCCAGTTCCGCATCCCAATAGAGAAAGTCGATCCAACTGTCATGCAGGTGGTTCGGTGGGAATTTTCGTCCAACGTTGCGCAAAGCCTCGGCATCCGGCTGCCGCGGAGGCTTGCGCAATGTCATTCCTGCTTGCCGCAGTGATTTAGACCCTTTGCGCAAGTTACATGGGCTACAGGCCGCAACAACGTTCTGCCAGCTTGTCACCCCGCCCGCCGCGCGCGGGATCACATGATCAAAGGTCAGATCCCCACGGCTGCCACAGTATTGGCAGCGGAATTCATCCCTCAGAAATAAATTAAAGCGCGTGAAGGCCACGCGCTTTCTGGGTTTTACATAATCTTTCAGCACAACGACCGAGGGTATTCGTATCTCGGTGCTCGGGCTTCGGACAACTTCGTCATATTCGGCGACGATATCCACCCTGTCCAGCCAGGCAGCTTTTATGGCCTCCTGCCACGGCCAGAGCGATAGTGGATAGTAGGACAAGGGGCGGTAATCGGCGTTCAAAACCAATGCCGGATGATGCTTGAGCGCACCGGGTTCCCTGACAAATTCGGTCCTGAAGTCTCCGTCCATATCAGAATCGCTCCACGCTCTGCTCTGCCTCTTTTGACATCAGAGCGGAGAACCCCCGCCCCGGCCTTAGCTTTACTATATATCGTGTTAAAGCTCTGACAAGCCCTGAGTTTCCACAATATCTCGGGGATTGAGCATTCCGAATCCGTAACAGGCCGATGACAGTTATCCACAGGTTGCACCAATTCGATCGCCGGGCTATGGCGGGTAATGTCCTGGTTCATCCGCTTCAATAAACCATTCAATGTATTGCCGCAGTTCACGGATCGCGCGAATGCGGAGTCTCCGCGCAGTACGCTGTCGGATTTCATTGATCTGCCGGACGTGTATCCCGCCGGGCGATTGGACCGCGATAGCGAAGGTTTGATGCTGTTGACCGACAATGGTCGCCTTCAGGCGCGGATAGCCGATCCCAAGCATAAAATGGCTAAGACCTATTGGGTGCAGGTCGAAGGGGAGCCAGACGCCTCCGCCCTAAAAGCCCTGCGCGATGGTGTTGAGCTGAAGGAGGGCTTGACCCGCCCTGCCAAGGCGCGATTGATGGATCAGCCCGAGGCATTATGGCCGCGCGACCCGCCGATCAGAGTGCGGCAGACGGTGTCGGATTGTTGGGTCGAACTGGTCCTTCGAGAAGGTCGAAACAGGCAAGTGCGCAGGATGACGGCGGCCGTTGGGCACCCGACCCTTCGACTGATCCGCGCCCGGATTGGCGACTGGACATTGGACGGGCTTGAGCCGGGGCAATGGGATAGCCTATCTATGCCTGCCCTCGCGCCATCTTCTTCGCGCAAGCGGGATCGGCGCCCACGTCGGTGACCGAAACGCCTATTTGTGATAGGATAGAGGAATGAAGGTATCACCTGACATTCCGCAGCCAACCGGCCTTTTAGAAGCGTCACTTTATGTCGACGACCTGGATGCTGCAGAGCATTTCTATGGGGACGTTCTGGCGCTTGAGCAAATCCAGCGTGTCGCCAACCGGCATGTGTTCTACAAGGTGGGTGGTTCAGTGTTGCTGCTATTCAATGCGGCAGAGACCGAAAAACCTCCAGGCAACCCGCGCCTGCCTGTTCCCGCCCATGGCGCCCAAGGTCCGGGTCATGCCTGCTTTGGCATGGCGCGCGCGCAAATCGCGGTGATGCGAAAACATCTTATAGACTGGAACGTGCCCGTAGACGCTGAATTTGAATGGCCGAACGGAGTACTGTCTTTATACGTTCGCGACCCGTCCGGGAATTCCATCGAATTCGCCGAGCCTTCCTTATGGGACTAGGATCACCGCAGCGGTTTCTTGTCACCTCCCGTGATCCGATAGATTAGACTTTCAGTCACTCCGACCTTGCCTAGCACCGCCTGAAATGTTGCCATGTGCGGTGTGGCAAAATGCGCCTCGAGCGCGGCCTGACTTTCCCATTCTTCGTAGATCCGAAACCGATTGGCATGACCCAGAATCTGGCTGAATTCATAGACCGTGCAGCCTGCTTCCTTCACCGTCTCGGCAACCATTTCCTGCGCAGCTTTTCTGGCAGCCTCGACACCTTCCGGCGTAATTTCGATAGTTCCGGTTACGATCAGCATGGTATCTCCAATCTCAGATCAATCCGTTTGGTAATCCTGTCGACCGGCGTGCCGTCACGAAGGGGCACACCAAAATCAACCGAGTAATCTTGGAATCCCATCTTCTCATAATAGTTCAGGCCCATCCGGTTATCAGCCCTTATTGTCGCGCTGATGGAACCGAGCCCAACCCCTACGGCAAATTTGGCGGTTTCTTCAAACAAGGCACGCCCTGCCCCCTTCAAAACCGGTTCGCGGCGGGTGAAGGTCGCAATGTCAGCACAATCGTCGGGCAGTGCGTCATTCACCCCAAGCCATTGAAACCCGGCAACCTCACCTTGCGCGTCCATCGCCACATGGCTGCAAATCTTATCGAGACCCAATAGATAACTCTGCGCAAACTGCGCCTCGGAGAAAGGGGTTTCGAACGCAGTCGTACCACCAATGGCGATGATCTGGTTGAGCAAATCGCAAGCTGCTGCGACATCCTCGGGCATCATGGGGCGGACCGCAATCATCGCTTAAAGGCTCAGCTTGTCACGCATGAAAGCCAGTGCGACGCTAAGACCATCCGGGGCAATACCGTGGCCGGTGCCCTTCATGACATGGGCATAGACCTCTTTGAACTCAGCCGCTTGCAGGGCCTCGGCGGCTTCGGGCAAGGATTGTGGCGGCACGACGTCATCGGCGTCGCCATGTACCAGTAGGACCGGCATGCGGCTGACTGTTTCATCCGGCAGCAGATCGGGTTCCAGAAGGCGTCCTGAAAAGGCTACTATCCCGGCCACTGGGTCCTCGCGGCGCGGGGCGACATGCAGGCTCATCATCGTGCCCTGCGAGAAACCGAACAGAACCACCTGCTCGGGCAGAACATCTTCGTCCACCATCAACGCATCGAGGAAAGCGTCGAAGTCATCCGCCGCCATTTCCATCCCGCGGCGCGATTCTTCTTCGGAAGAGCCATCAATCCACGGGATCGGGAACCACTGAAAGCCATTGGGCATACCCGGGATCTGCTCGGGCGCGTCAGGGGCAACGAACAGAGTGTCCGGTAGATGCTCACCTAACACATCGGCCAGGCCCAGCAAGTCGGCCCCGTTGGCGCCATAGCCATGCACGAACACCACGACCGAGCGCGTATCGCCCGAAACCGGCTCTTTTCGGAGCGCATTCAAAACCCGTGTCATCTGATCCCTTCTCGTTCTTTTGCGACCCGGTAATAGGCCCACAACACCCGCGCTGCAACCGACCGCCAGGGTGACCACGCTTCGGCCATCTGGCGCAGTTCTTTATCCGTAGGTCGCTTGGGTAAATCATAGAGGATGCGCGCGGCCTCTTGCAGCGCAAGGTCGCCCGGCGCAATCACATCGGCACGGCCCAGAGAAAACATCGCGTAAATCTCGGCAGTCCAGACGCCTATGCCTGAAACTTCGGTCAGGATCGCCACAACATCCTCATCAGGTGCGTCGCGTAACGCCTTGTAATCAATACGAGCCTCCGCAAGCGCTCGGGCATATCTGATCTTTTGGCGGCTCAGGCCCACCGCACGCAAATCCTCATCGGTGGCCCACATGATTTTGCGTGGGCCCGTCAGTTTTGCATCTTGCAGGCGTTTCCATATGGCATTGGCCGAGGCCACGCTGACCTGTTGGCTGACGATCGCGCTGAGCAGCTGGGCAAACCCGTCAGGGCGCCGGCGCAGCGGCAAAGGCCCGGTCTGGTCCATCGCATAGGCCATGCGCGGACAGGTCTCGGCCAGCCACTTGGCCCCGTCGGCCACGCAATCGGGGGTTTCAATGATACGTCCGACGGACATGCGCGCTCCGGCAAATTGGTCAGCAGCACGTTAGGGTGCTTTGTCGCAGATGCAACCGTCTTGTATGACCCTGCTTTCATCGCTACGCATTGGCGCATGACAATGACACCCACGATCCCGGATAACAGTCAGGCCAAGCGTAATGTCGCTGTTCTGGTCGCAGCTCAGGCCATTCTGGGATCGCAGATGCCGATGATCTTTATTGTTGGCGGTCTGGCCGGGCAGTCGCTGGCCACCAATGCCTGTCTCGCAACCCTGCCCATCTCGCTGATCGTGCTGGGGTCAATGCTGGCGGCAACGCCGATTTCCGCCATAATGCAACGCTGGGGACGGCGCGCAGGGTTTCTGGTTGGGGCAACGGCAGGTGCCTGCGGGGGTCTGGTTGGTGCCTACGGTTTGTATCTGGCCTCGTTCCCGGTCTTCCTGGCGGGCAGTCTGCTGACCGGCATCTATATGAGCGCGCACGGATTCTATCGCTTTGCCGCCGCGGACACAGCCTCGGACGCCTTTCGCCCTAAGGCAATCTCATACGTCATGGCCGGCGGTCTGGCCGCCGCGCTCATTGGCCCCCAAATCGTTAAGCTGACCTCTACCGCCTATGTGATCCCATTCCTGGGCACCTATCTGGCGGTGATTGTGCTCAACATTCTGGGCTCGGTCTTGTTTTTCTTTCTGGACATCCCCACGCCTGCAAAAGCCGCTGAGGGGGCCCCGACCGGACGCACCCGGCTTGAGATGCTAAAGACGCCGCGCATCGCCGTGGCCATCATCTGCGCAATGGTTTCTTATGCGTTGATGAATCTGGTCATGACATCCACTCCGCTGGCAGTGGTTGGTTGTGGCTACACAGCCAATGACGCGGCAGATGTGGTCTCTTTTCACGTTCTCGCCATGTACATCCCCAGTTTCTTCACCGGCCAGTTGATTGCCCGTTTCGGCGTCGAAAAGATCGTAGCTCTTGGTCTCGCAATCCTTGCCGGTGCTGGCGTTGTCGCCTTGCAAGGGGTTGAGCTTGAGAACTTCTTCATCGCTCTGATCTTGCTGGGCGTCGGTTGGAATTTTGGCTTTATTGGCGCGACCACCATGTTGGCGGCATCGCATGACATCAACGAGCGTGGCCGTATGCAGGGTCTGAACGACCTGCTGGTATTCGGTGGTGTAACACTGGCTTCGCTTGCTTCGGGTGGATTGATGAACTGCTCTGGCGGCTCACCGGTTGAAGGCTGGACCGCGGTAAACCTTGCCATGGTTCCATTGTTGACTCTGGCCGGGGGCGCATTGCTTTGGTTGGTTCTGCGCCCGTCCGATCCCGAAACGGTCTGAGGTCTACCAGCGACCCCGGACCACCTTCCACATCAGGGAAACCCGGCGCCGAACCTCACCCTGCATCAAATTCCCTGCGGCCACGCGATCTGGCTGAGCAATCGCCTTGCGCAACACCCATTCAGATTGCCAACCCGCCAAAAGCGCCGGGCGCGCCTCTGGTGAAATCGCCAGACGCTGTCCCTGTGCGCGCCGTAACCGGTTCAGAGCCTTTTGCGCCAGATCGCGCACTGCATCGGGTGTTCCATCCAACAAAGGAATACGCCCGCGCACTTCAAGATCCGGGATTGCGCGCAACCAGTTCGCCACGCCAACGGCATAGCCGAAATCTCGTAACACAGGCTCGTCGGCCTCACCCAAAGATTGCGCCGACGCCACCATCAAACTGGCCGAGCTGTGATTTAGGTAGGCCTCAAAATGGGTCTCGTCCTCAAAAGGATCGCGATAGATATCCCAGCGCCTTACGGCCACGTATTCATCCAGCATCACCGCCAGATGTGGAGAAAGAACCTGCGATAACGCCGTCACGACCTCATGTCGACGCACAGTCGGACCTTCAGCAATTTCCTGCAATGCATCGCGCCACCATTGCAGGCGCATTTCGGCAATCATCGCCTCTTGCGTGACCCAGGGCGCTCGGGCGACCTCGACATTCAGCGCATAGATCGGAAACAGAACCGAACGTGCGGCAACCGGCGCGGCCATCGCCGCCATGAACCGGTCCGGATCGGCGCGATGCACCAATGCAGCACAGGCCTTCAGATCGTCATTGAACTGCACTGTCACTCGGCCACCACCGCCCGAGGACGGCAATCCCGTACAAGCTTCCACTGGATCGCATCCAATAGGGCCTCAAACGACGCATCCACTATGTTCGCGCTGACCCCGACAGTTGACCAGCGCCGCCCCTGCCCGTCTTCGCTGTCGATGATGACCCGCGTCACGGCCTCGGTTCCACCTTGGGTGATCCGCACCTTGAAATCGACCAGATGCATGTCGTCCAATATCCGCGAATATTGCCCCAGATCCTTGGCCAGAGCCTTGGCCAAAGCGTTCACTGGTCCTCGGTCGCTGCCATCTTCGTCCAGAGATTCACTGACCGACAGCTTCTTTTCCCCGTCGACCTTCACCACGACAACCGCCTCGGACAGGCTGACCATCTTGTCATACTTGTTCTTCCGCCGCTCAACCGTGACCTTATAGCGTTTGACCTCGAAAAAGGCGGGCAACTGACCCAGCTCATCGCGCGCCAACAGCTCAAAACTGGCCTGGGCGGTGTCATAAGAATAGCCTTCGGCCTCGCGCTGCTTGATCCGGTCAAGAATGCGCCCCAGCGCCGGATCACCACTTTCCACGCTCAGGCTGGCCTCAGTCAGGCGTTTACGCAGATTCGACTGCCCCGCCTGGTTCGACATCGGGATGATCCGTGCATTGCCGACAGTCGCCGGATCTACATGTTCGTACGTCGACGGATCCTTCAGGATCGCGCTGGCATGCAGCCCTGCCTTATGCGCAAAAGCAGACGCCCCCACATAGGCCGCCTGCTTGCTGGGAACCCGGTTCAGGATTTCGTCCAACATACGGCTGACCCGTGTCAGACCCGCCAAGGCCTCGACGCTGACCCCAATATCAAACTGCGACACATAAGGTTCTTTCAGCAGCAAAGTGGGGATCAAAGCAGTCAGGTTTGCATTCCCGCAGCGTTCGCCCAACCCGTTCAGGGTTCCCTGAACCTGACGCACGCCCGCATCCACAGCAGCGAGCGAGCACGCAACTGCGTTTTCCGTGTCATTATGGGTATGAATGCCCAAACGTTCACCTGACAAGCCTGCGGCAATCACCTCGGATACAACCCGCGACACTTCACCGGGCAATGCACCCCCATTGGTGTCACACAGAACAACCCAGCGAGCTCCGGCCTCTAAAGCGGCCTTGCAAACCTGGACCGCATATCCGGGATTGTCCCTGTAGCCGTCAAAGAAATGCTCGGCGTCAAAAAGCGCCTCACGCCCCTGCGCCACGATATGCGCAACCGAGGCGCGCACGTTCTCGACATTCTCCTCCAGAGTGATCCCCAGCGCCTGGGTCACGTGGTAATCATGCGACTTGCCCACAAGACACACTGCCTTTGTGCCTGCGTTCATCACCGCCGCAAGAACATCGTCATTCTCAGCCGACCGGCCCGCGCGTTTGGTCATCCCAAAAGCGGTCAACCGCGCTTCAGTCTTCGGCGCGGCATCAAAAAACGCACTGTCAGTTGGGTTCGCCCCAGGCCAACCGCCTTCGATGTAATCCACACCCAACTCGTCCAGAGCCTGCGCGATCTGCACCTTCTCAGCGGTCGAGAACTGCACGCCCTGCGTCTGCTGCCCATCGCGCAGCGTGGTGTCGTAGAGGTAAAGGCGTTCCTTGGGCATCACACCTCCTCCAGCTTCGCAGCATCGAAACCAGCGCCGGGCACCAGTTCAACGCCATCTTTGCTCATCCGCACTTCCAGACCAGCGGCCACATATGCGGCCTTCAAGCGATCCACTTCCGAGAAGTCCTTGCTCTGCATCGCCCCTGCCCGTGCGTCCGCCAACCGGTCCGCATGTGCGGACAGGTCCACCGATGCCGTGTCTGCCCACGCCCCCATCTCAGGGGTCAACAGACCCAGCAACCGCCCGCTAGCCAACAAACCGGCAACGTCCCCATCCGCCGCAAGACGGTGGAGTTCAGCGAGGGCACCCGCCGTGTTCAGGTCATCACTGAGCGCAGCGATGACTGCGGGTGCCGCGCTGGCGGCGGGCTCGATGCCCGCTGTCAGCGCCCGCCACTTGCGCAGCGTTGCTTCGGCTTCGCGTGCCTTTTTCTCAGTCCAGTCCATCGGCTTGCGATAATGGGTCTGCAAGAACACAAAGCGGATCACCTCACCCGGCACGCCCTGTTCCAACAGATCACGCACGGTGAAGAAATTGCCCAGCGATTTGGACATCTTCTTGCCTTCGACTTGCAGCATCTCATTGTGCAGCCAAACGCGCGCAAACTCGCCATGCGGGTGGGCGCATTTGCTCTGGGCGATCTCGTTTTCATGGTGCGGGAACATCAAATCGTTGCCACCGCCGTGAATGTCAAAGCTCTCACCCAACAGCTCATAGCTCATGGCCGAGCATTCGATATGCCAACCCGGACGCCCTCGGCCCCAAGGAGACTCCCACCCGGGCAACTCGTCGGTAGACGGCTTCCACAGAACGAAATCCATCGGGTTCTTCTTATACGGCGCAACTTCGACCCGGGCACCCGCGATCATGTCATCCACGGACCGACCGGACAGGGCTCCGTATTTCTCTTTCCAACTGTCCACGGCGAACAGAACATGCCCCTCGCGGGCATAGGCGTGTTCCTTGTCGATCAGGTCTTCGATCATTGCGATCATCTGCGCGATGAATTCAGTGGCGCGCGGCATATGGTCGGGTTTGAGCGCACCAAGCTCGCCCATGTCGCGCAGATACCAGCCGATGGTCTCATCTGACCGTTCCTTCACCAACTCTTCCAACGTCCCCGCGGCCCCCGCCTTTTGGCGCTCCAATGCGGTTGCGTTGATCTTGTCATCGACGTCGGTGAAATTGCGCACATAGGTCACATGATCTGCGCCATAAACATGCCGCAGCAAACGATAGAGCACATCAAACACGACCACGGGCCGCGCGTTACCCAGATGGGCACGGTCATAGACGGTAGGTCCACAGACATACATCCGCACATTGTCGGCGCTGATCGGAACGAAATCCTCTTTTGTCCGTGTCCGTGTGTTGTGCAGTTTGATCGTCTTCATCTGTCGGCTCCTAAGAACGGCATAGCGTCTCGCGTTGGCGCGGGCTTAGCAACTTGTCTCAGGGAAGAAAACGAAAGAAACCGGCCCGCTTGATAAATCAGCAGGTAATGCAGCAGATAATGATGCAGGTCATCCGGTTCATGGATCATCCTCTAGCACGGCTATCCCGCCGCGCCAAGCCTTACGTTCTATCATGACCAGGGAGTGATTGGCGAACGCCTTGAATTGGAATAGGAAATTGACGCCATGTTCCGCAAACACCTGACCTTCATGGTCGTGAATTCGGCAGCTCAGATCAGATTCAATCTGGAAATCTTGCTAGAACCGGAATGTCGTACGCAGGTTGAACACATTCGAATCCAGCCCCCCATTCGATCGGGTAACGTCATTGAAATTCTGGCGCAGCGCCTCACCGCTGATGACGAAATTATTGCCAATCGGATAAGCGACACCAATGCCATAAACCGCTGCGGTATCGTTTTCGACCGTGGAATCCACGCGCGCCGCACCGATAACTACATATCCCAACGCATTACCGAAATCGTATCCGCCGCGCAGTTTCAGCCGGGTCATGCTATCCAGACTGCCTTCGCCCTGACCAAGATTCAGCGACAGCCGGTTATACTCAAGCTCACCACCCAACACGAACTTGCCGAAATCAAAGTCATACCCGAGATGAGGACCAAAGGTGGTGTCGCTGCCGCTTGAACCATTCGGCCCGTCTGCATCAGCATAGCCAAAGCTGAATCCCGCATAGGCACCGCTCCAATCCTCGGCCAAAGCCGGTGAGAAGCCGGATGTCGCCAGAGCAACAATTAATGCGATATGCGCCTTCCTACGATTCACCAAAAACCTTTCAGCAATGCTTTCGAGTATTCAGATCAATTTGCTACAAACTGGGCCGCATTCGTTAAAAAAGCGTTTAGCCTAGAGGCCCAATTCAAGTAAGCACAGGAATTATAGCAGATTTCGACCGCCTCGGGGAAAAATATCTTTGGGCAACAATCACTTGAGAATTTGCTTCGCTTTTCGGCATCAAGGTCGCAAATAGAACAGATAATGCCGTTCTGAATTGGAACACTGCGGCCACTGGATGAGGAACCAAATGCAGAACGAATTTTGGAAAATCCACCTGATCAGCCGCACAATCGGCGCGGATCGGGGACGTGCTGCCAGGGGGCGGCCGTCAGGCTTTTTGTAAGGCCTCTCAAAATACGTTTCTCACTATTGGATCCTAAACATGAACGACCAACCCCGTAACTCTTCCCGCAGTGGCGGACGTGCTGCGCGTCGTGCTGCCCGCGCATCTGCTCTGCCTGATCATCTGCGCCCTATCCGCCCGGGAATGGAGGGCGGACGCTACAAGCCACTGACTCAGCCACAAGTCGAACGCATTCACGAGGCCGCGCTGCAAGCGCTTGAAACCATAGGTCTGGCGGATGCTCCGCAAAGCGGGATCGACTATCTGGTTGGCGCGGGCTGCACACTTGGCGACGACGGACGCATCCGGTTTCCGCGCGCGCTGGTTGAAGACACTATTGCCAAAGCCAACCGCTCGGTCACTTTGTTCAGCCGGGATGGTCAAACTGACCTGGAATTGTCGGGGGCAAAGGTTCACTACGGGACCGCCGGTGCCGCTGTCAGTATGGTTGAAGTCAACGGCCGCGAATACCGCGATTCGACTGTGCAGGATCTGCACGATGCCGCGCGGATTTGCCAACAGCTGGACAACATCCATTTTGTCCAACGCCCGATGGTTTGTCGCGATATTTCCGACAATCTCGAGATGGACCTGAACACGATTTACGCTTGTAGTTCTGGTACTTACAAGCATATCGGCACATCATTCACCGATCCTAGTTATGTCGCGCCAGCGATGGAGTTAATCCACATGATCGCAGGCGGTGAAGACAAGTGGCGCGAGCGGCCATTCATCTCGAACTCGAACTGCTTTGTCGTACCGCCCATGAAGTTTGCCACTGAAAGCTGTCAGGTGATGGAGGAATGCATCAAGGCAGGAATGCCTGTTCTTCTTCTTTCGGCCGGAATGGCAGGTGCAACTGCTCCGTCCACAATCGCAGGCGCCATTGCCCAGGCGACAGCAGAATGTCTTGCCGGTTTGGTTTATGTAAATGCCGTAAAGCCAGGTGCACCGGCGATTTTTGGAACCTGGCCCTTTGGGTTGGACCTTCGGACAGGCGCAATGTCCGTAGGATCAGGTGAACAGGCTCTGCTCAGCGCAGGCTGTGCCCAAATGCACAAGTTTTATGATCTGCCAGGCGGAGCCGCCGCAGGCGCATCGGATTCCAAATTGCCTGATATGCAAGCGGGATGGGAGCAGATGTGCTCGAACGTCATGGCCGGCCTGTCGGGCCTGAACATGGTTTATGAATCCGCTGGAATGCACTCGTCTCTGTTGGGTTTTTGCTTTGAAAGCCTGATCTTAGGGGATGATCTTATCGGACAGGCGATGCGCTGCGTCCGCGGGATCGAAGTATCTGACGAAACACTGGCATTGGATCAGATGGCCGAGGTTTGCCTTGGTGGGCCCGGTCACTATTTGGGAACCGATGCCACACTTGGGCGCATGCAGGCCGATTATGTGTACCCCGCACATGGAGATCGAACGTCTCCGAAAGAATGGGTCGAGCTTGGCAAACCTGACTTGATCGAAAAAGCGACCGCGCGAAAACTGGAAATCCTGTCGACCTCTTCGCCGGCACAGTTCGATCCGGCATTGGATGCGCAGATTCGCAGTAAATTCAACATTCACCTACCCCGATAAACACGTAGAAAGGCGGCCAGAATTCTCGTCCGGCCGCCTTGATAATTTGTTGATCAGCCGTTTGTGGACGGCAGCAACCCGGCTTCCTGCGCGATTGCAATTTCATCCTGATCCAGCGCGCCGTCGCCATTTGCATCCATTGCTGCAAATCCGTTTGCGTCAACGTCCGGCACGACGGCCTGAACTTCTTCGATTGTCAGAACGCCGTCCCCATTGGTATCCGCCGCAGACTGCGCGACAGCCAAAGTCGGCAGAGCAAAAGCAAGTGCCGAAAATGTGACCAGAGTATTCAGTTTCATTGTGATGCCTCCTGATAGAGTTTGTGTGTTTTGTGTCCGGACAAGCATCAAGAACACGCAATCACCACCGGTTGTCAGCCGCTCACTTCAATCGCTTTGATTTCGCGCCAAACTCCGCGTGTTTGCCAGAGTCGCATCCGCGGTCAGTCGCTCGGCAAAATTCCCTCAAACCCGCTCGGCGGTTCTTGCCCGACGGGAAACGGGTAATCCGGCGAGGCTCTGCCGAATTCGCCGTTTTTAGGCAAAAAGAAAGGGGGCCGAAGCCCCCTGTCAGTTTCGCCATCCAGGCTCCATTCGTTGACCGCCCGGTGTTTTGTTTGCCTGCGGCCTGGACGTCGCATGGAACGAGCGCACCCGTTCCGTGAAAGAGTGGGAAAGAGCAAATATTCCGCCCCACCCTGTTCCCGGCCAACACGGGCATGTCGGCCGAGTGGACCAAGGCATCGAAGGTAAGTCTCTGCGCCTTGCTCCGTATTCGTCGGGGCCGGCAACTGTGGCAGCTTCCGACCCCTGCGCCCCGGGTTGCCGGGGCGCTTAACTCAGCTACACCCGCTTGTTGAGCCGCAGGTGTTGCATTTCATGCAGGTGCCGTTGCGCACCAGCGTGTAGTTTCCGCATTCACCGCAGGGATCGCCCTCATAGCCTTGCATCTTGGCTTTGGTGCGGGCGTCCATCCCGGTTGCTACGGCGGTTTCGGCCACCGGCGCTTCGAATGTGGCTGCGGTTTCGGCCATGCCGTTCACCACGTTCTGTCCGCCGTTCAGAACCATCAGCTCCTGAGGCATCCGCTTGCGCAGATACCCGGTCGAACTGATTTGTTTCAGCACTTCCAATGACTTGGACGCCGCGCTTTCGCTGATCTCGGACACGTTCGAGACACCTTCTTCCTCGCCCCGGCCCAGATCATCAAAGCTTGCGCCTTCTGGTTTCACATGGGCCAGATCGGTGCGGTCCAGATAGGACACGGCCAATTCGCGGAAGATGTAGTCCAGGATCGACGTCGCGTTCTTGATCGAGTCGTTGCCTTGCACCATCCCAGCGGGTTCGAACTTGGTAAAGGTAAAGGCATCCACAAACTCTTCCAGCGGCACGCCATATTGCAGGCCAACCGACACGGCGATGGCAAAGTTGTTCATCATCGCCCGGAAGCCCGCGCCTTCCTTGTGCATGTCGATGAAGATCTCGCCCAGTTGGCCGTCTTCGAACTCACCGGTGCGCAGATAGACCTTGTGGCCGCCGACAATCGCTTTTTGCGTATAGCCCTTGCGGCGATGGGGCAGTTTTTCGCGATGGCTGCGGATCATTTCCTTGACCACAACCTTCTCGATCACCTTCTCGGCCAGAACGACGGCTTTTTCCTGCGGCGTCCCGGTTTCCAGCACCTCGGCTGCCTCTTCGTCATCCTCGACCAGCGCGGCTGCCAATGGCTGCGACAGTTTAGAGCCGTCGCGATACAGCGCGTTGGCCTTCACACCCAGCGACCAGGACAGCTCATAGGCCTTCTGGCAATCCTCGATGGTGGCGTCATTCGGCATGTTGATCGTCTTGCTGATCGCGCCTGAAATAAAGCTCTGCGCGGCGGCCATCATCGTGATGTGGCTATCAACACCCAGGAAACGCTTGCCTTTCTTGCCGCACGGATTGGCGCAGTCGAAGATCGAATAATGCTCTTCCTTAAGATGCGGTGCACCTTCCAGCGTCATGGTTCCGCAAACGTGGTCGTTGGCCGCGTCGATATCCGCTTTGGTAAAGCCCAGATGGCGCAGCAGATCGAAGGTCGGGTCATTCAGCTTGGTCGCAGGAATGCCGAGAACACCGGTGCAGAAATCTTCGCCTAGAGTCCACTGGTTGAACACGAACCGGATGTCGAAGGCGCTTTCCAGCGCGGCATCCACTTTGGCCAGTTCATTGGGGCCAAAGCCATGACCCGTCAGCGAGGTGTGGTTGATCCCCGGAGCGTTGCCAATGGTGCCATGACCAACCGCGTAGCTGACGATCTCTTCAATCTGAGCCGAGGAATACCCCTGCTTTTCCAGCGCTGCAGGCACCGAGCGGTTGATGATTTTGAAATACCCGCCACCGGCCAGTTTCTTGAACTTCACCAAAGCAAAATCCGGCTCGATCCCAGTGGTGTCGCAATCCATTACCAGACCGATGGTTCCGGTTGGCGCAATCACAGTGGCCTGCGCGTTGCGGTAACCGTTCTGCTCACCCAGGCTCAGCGCTTCGTCCCAAGCTGACATCGCCAAATCAACCAAACGTTTATCCGGGCAGTTGCCATGGTCCAGAGGTACAGGCTTCACTGCCAGTTTCTCATACCCTTCAGTCACACCCTGAGATGCGCGTCGGTGGTTGCGGATGACCCGAAGCATGTTATCGGCGTTGCGCTCATAGCCATTGAACGGACCCAATTCGCCGGCGATCTCGGCCGAGGTTGCATAGGCTACACCGGTCATGATCGCGGTCAGCGCGCCACAGATCGCGCGGCCTTCATCCGAGTCATAGCTATAGCCCATGTTCATCAGCAGACCGCCGATATTGGCATAGCCCAAACCCAAAGTGCGGAAGTCATAGGACAGCTGCGCGATTTCCTTGGACGGGAACTGCGCCATGGTCACCGAGATCTCCAGCGTAAGGGTCCACAAGCGCGAGGCATGCATATAGTCCACTGCCTGGAACTCATCATCCTTGAGGAAAGTCAGCAAGTTCATCGACGCCAGGTTACAGGCCGTGTCGTCAAGGAACATATATTCCGAACACGGGTTCGATCCGCGAATCTCCCCATCTTTGGGGCATGTATGCCACTCGTTGACTGTGTCGTGAAACTGGATGCCAGGATCGGCGCAGGCCCAGGCCGCGTGGCCAACCTTTTCCCACAGGTCGCGCGCCTTGACGGTCTTGGCGACTTTCCCGTTTGTGCGGTTGACCAGTTCCCAGTCCGCGTCCTTCTCGACAGCGGTCAGGAAGGCGTTGGTTACGCGAATCGAGTTGTTCGAGTTCTGGCCCGAAACCGAGCTGTAGGCTTCCGAATCCCAATCCGTATCGTAGGTCGGGAATTCGATGCTATCGTGACCCTGCTTGGCGTAATCCAGAACGCGTTTGATGTAAGTCTCGGGGATCGCAACATTTTTCGCCTGGCGAACCGCCTTTTTCAGGCTGTCATTCGTCTTGGGATCATACGCGTCTTCCTGCGCGCCGTCCCAGCTGCGGATGGCCTCGAAAATGCCGTTCAGCATCTTCTCGTGCATCTTCGATCCGGCAACGATCGAGGCCACCTTCTGCTCTTCGATCACCTTCCATTCGATGAATTTCTCGATGTCTGGGTGATCTGCATCGACGATGACCATCTTTGCTGCTCGACGGGTCGTGCCGCCTGATTTAATCGCGCCAGCGGCGCGGTCGCCGATCTTGAGAAAGCCCATCAAACCCGAGGATTTACCGCCACCCGACAGTGCCTCGCCCTCGCCACGCAGGTGGCTAAAGTTGGTCCCGGTTCCGCTTCCGTATTTGAATAGGCGCGCCTCGCGGACCCACAGGTCCATAATGCCACCCTCGTTCACCAGATCATCATCTACGGACTGGATGAAACACGCATGCGGCTGCGGATGCTCATAGGCGGATTTCGATTTGGTCAGCTTGCCTGTCTTATAATCGACATAGTGGTGCCCCTGGGCCGGGCCATCGATTCCGTAAGCCCAGTGCAGGCCGGTATTGAACCATTGCGGGCTGTTCGGCGCAGCGCGCTGAGTCGCCAGCATATAACGCATCTCGTCGAAATAGGCGCTCGCGTCATCCTCGGTCGAGAAATAGCCACCTTTCCAGCCCCAATAGGCCCAGGCGCCGGCAAGACGGTCAAACACCTGCTTGGACGAGATTTCGCCCCCAAATTCAGCGTCCTCAGCCGGAACAGAACGCCACAGGAATTCAGGGACATCCTTTTCCTTGACCTTCTTCAGCTTGGTCGGAACGCCTGCCTTGCGGAAATACTTCTGCGCGATGACGTCGCTTGCGACCTGGCTCCAGCTGGTAGGAACCTCGATATCGTCCAGGCGGAAAACGATGGTCCCATCCGGGTTTCGGATTTCTGACGTCGCAGAAGCGAACTTAAGCTCTGCATAAGCATCCTGTCCCGATTTGGTAAATTTTCTGTCAATCTTCATGTCCGCCGCCCTAGATTCAATCAACTTGTCCCTTGGCTTTTGATCCCAATAAACGGACCATCTGCCCTAACCGAAAATCTTGGGCGCAGGAAACCGGCCGCTGCCCGAAGCAACGTGACCCCGTTCCGACGGACGCACGTAAGTATGATGTGCTCTCCAGCCCTCGCCCTATGCCACGTTCTGGATTTTCTACCAGATTTAGTGGCAGCACTTTCGGCCTATACAATCTGGCGTATTCACACATAGATCGTCAACGGCCTTTTTCCGCCATTTTTGGAATCTTTTATGTTGACCGATCCGCATAGACAAACTGGTGAAGGACAGTTTCCGATTCCTCCACAGAGTTATCCGCCATGGTTCGCCATCACCTAGCCAAGTCCGTAATACGATTAACCGTTCTTTCCGGCTTACTTATCGCGATTTGATAAACCAGCCTTAAGATGTCTAGGTTGAAATAGAATCAGCATCCGGCCGATTTCGACATTACTCAGAGGTGCGCGTAAAAGCACATCCAACAAAGGGCAGACCGATCAATGACCGCGTTTCGAATAATTTCCCTGTTTGCCCTGATCGTGGCCTGCACACCACAAGAAACGCCCGCCACATCGCGCAGCGCGCAGTTCTCGGCCTTTCCCGACAAGTTGTTTGCTACGTTCGAGACATCATGCAACGGCCCGGGTGAGGAATTTAGGAAAATCGGAAATCGTCAGTTCGAGTGTCAGGAACTTCTGCCTCCGAAGACCACAGCCTACCTGATTCTCAATTATGACGGCTATCCACAGAACCTACCCAAAAGTGTGACTCGGCTGACCGCCGAAAAAAATGCAGGTGGCTATCTGGTTGAAGCGGATCTTTTTTTTAATGTGCCGCGCGAAACAGGGCCTGCTGCAAAAGTCCCTGTAGAAAGCAAAGAATTGGATAAAACCCTTAGCGCCATCTATCGAACGATGGGTGGGTCGCCATTTTAATTTTTGAAGAAGTGGTCGGGGCGGCAGGATTCGAACCTACGACCCCCTGTACCCAAAACAGGTGCGCTACCAGACTGCGCCACGCCCCGAACCGTGCGCCTTCCTAACCGTGCCGTTCTGATTTGAAAAGCCCTAACAGGGCCAAATTGCCGGACCATGTGAAAAAACTTTGTGCTGGATCTGTGTTCCAGGCGTGATCAGATAACGATCTGCGAGACCAGCGTTGATTTCCAACACCGCGAATACCGAATCGCCCCCTCCGATGGGGGTCAAATCACCGGGAATCGCGTTGTGATGAACTTTCGTTACCATACCCGTCTTATCTATGAAGATCAGGTCCAGAGGAATCAGCGTGTTCTTCATCCAGAACGCAACAGGTTGCGGCGGGTCGAATACAAACAGCATCCCTGAACGTACCGGAAGCGATTCTCGAAACATGAGTCCGCGCGATCGCTCCTGCGGCGACACGGCGAGTTCAATATCAAAGCCGATTTGGGACTTATCATTTTTCAGGCTAACACGATCTGTACGACAGGCGGCGTCTGCGCCACCGGCCCAAAGTAACAAGACAACAGTCAGAACCTTGAAAAGCCCTGCCATGACAGATCAGTCATCCATAGCTGCTTCCCAGGCCATAACCTGGGCCGCCATCCGACCACGCTGTCCGTCTATGACCCGCATGGCCAATGCTTCACCGGGTTGTAGATCCGCAAGCCCCGAACGGCGTAGAACCTCAATATGCAGGAACACATCCTCGCCACGCCCGAATACATTAGCGAAGCCAAACCCTTTGCCCTTGTCGAACCACTTAACCCGCGCAGCCACCAAAGGGGCCGCTGCAATCTCAACTGGATCAAGTTCAGCAAAATCCGCGAGCATCATCGTATCGGCGCGCGCTGGCGGATCGACGCTGATGACTTCGACAGCTTGCACACCGCGATCAGTGCGATGCGTCATAATTTCGATGCCCGCCCCGTCTGCAACCGAGCTTTGACCGAAATTACGCAAAACGTTTACGTGCAGCAGAATATCCGGCCCACCTTCATCCGATACGACAAAGCCGTATCCTTTGGCAGGGTCGAACCATTTAACGTGTCCTCGGACGCGGTACATGTTGTTCAGATCTTCTGGCACTGTGGTCCCACTGCGTTTTTTTTCACTTTATTAAGGGTCCGATGTGTATGGGATTGACGCGCAAATTCAAGGTGAAAAATCCCTTTGTTATCTGCGCATTGCAATTCGCGACACGTGAACGTCATGGATTCAACCTCTGAATCTGCCATTCGGAAGCAGCGTCATCCCGGCACCACCTGAACCTGTCATGCAGACGAAATGCGCCGTCTGCCCAGAATTCGATTTCCGTCGGCACAAGCCGGTAGCCACCCCAAAATTTAGGGCGCGGAGGATTTGGGCCAAGCCTTGCGGTCACTTTCGCCACATCCGCCATCAGCGCGGAACGGCTGCTAAGCGGCTGAGATTGCTTGGACGCCCATGCACCAAGCCGACTTTTCAATGACCTGGAGGCATAATATTCATCAGCCTTTGGTCCATCCTCGCGCGTGATTGTACCACGAACGCGGACTTGACGCCGCAAAGATTTCCAATGCATCACGAAGGCCGCCTTGCCAGCATTGTCCAACTCGCCTGCCTTGGCACTTTCGTAATTTGTGTAGAAGACGAAGGCGTCGGCTTCGATCTCTTTCAACAGCACCATTCGTACATTGGGCATACCATCTTCGCCCACGGTTGCCAGTGCAATCGCGTTAGGATCGTTGGGTTCACTTTTCACAGCTTCGCCCAGCCACCGCCCTGCTATTGCAAATGGGTCGGTTCCTGCGAAGATGCCATCACGTTCGCTCATTTCCATCCCCTGGAAACTATTGAGGGATACCCTAGGGCGAGTTCCCGCCACGGGCAAGAGTGCACGGCCTTGAAGCAGACCAGCCAATGGCATAAACCAACGCAACATAACGCGAAGACAGGCGGAGAACCGAACATGTCAAATCAGTTGATGGCCGGAAAGCGCGGCCTCATCATGGGACTGGCCAATGACAAATCAATCGCATGGGGAATCGCCCGCGCCTTGTCCGAGGCCGGGGCCGAGTTAGCATTCTCATATCAAGGGGATGCCTTGAAAAAGCGCGTTGACCCTCTGGCGGCACAGCTGGGCAGTGAGATCGTCCTGCCTTGCGATGTCAGCGATGAAGCCTCGATCGACGGTTTGTTCGATGCGCTGTCCGAGAAATGGGGAAAGCTGGACTTTGTTGTCCACGCAATCGGTTTTTCAGACAAGAATGAGCTACGCGGGCGCTACGTTGATACGTCGCGGGCGAATTTCAACCTCACGATGGACGTGTCGGTTTATTCCTTTACCGCCGTGATGCAGCGTGCCGAAAAGATGATGACCGAAGGCGGTAGCGCCATCACCCTGACCTATTACGGCGCCGAACAGGTGATGCCGCATTATAATGTCATGGGCGTTGCCAAAGCCGCGCTGGAAGCATCGGTCAAATATCTGGCCGAGGATTTAGGCAAGGACGGCATTCGTGTGAATGCAATCTCGGCCGGGCCGATCAAGACGCTGGCCGCCAGCGGTATCGGCGACTTCCGCTATATCATGAAGTGGAACGAGTATAACTCACCCCTGCGCCGCAATGTGACCATCGACGATGTTGGCAACTCGGCGCTTTATCTGCTTTCCGATCTAAGCGGCGGTGTCACTGGTGAGAACTTGCATGTGGATTCGGGATACCACATCGTCGGTATGAAAGCCGTTGATGCTCCAGACGTTGAGAAGGGTTGAATCATGAGTGCCAAGGACCGCCTGCCCCACGAAAAAGGCTTTCACATCAGCTGGGATCAGATTCACCGCGATTCCCGAGCGCTCGCTTGGCGGCTGGATGGGCAAGGTCCGGATGATGGAGCCTGGCGTGGCGTCGTTGCCATTACCCGTGGCGGCATGGCACCGGCGATGATTGTCAGCCGCGAGCTGGACATTCGCACAGTCGACACGATCAGCGTGCGCTCCTACCATCATCAGGATCAAGGCGAAGCCGAAGTGCTCAAAGCGCCCGACGCTGACCTCATGGGCGACGGCACCGGAATCCTGATCGTCGACGATCTGGTCGACAGTGGCAAAACTCTGGAACTGGTACGGGCGATGTATCCCAAGGCGCATTTCGCGACGGTTTATGCCAAGCCGAAAGGCCGCCCGATGGTTGACACTTTCATCACCGAAGTCAGCCAGGACACCTGGATTTTCTTCCCGTGGGATATGGCTTTGCAATATGTCGAACCCTACCGGGGCACGGATTGATCCGGCCCAAGCGCAGCAACTGACTGGGGCGCTGAGATGACCCGGACACGCACTGCCGCCACCTTTCCGCCCCCAGTCATGGAGGCGCGCCGGTGGATCGAAGGCGTGACCTTCCCTGAAGAGCGGCCCTTGATAAACGTAAGTCAGGCGGCCCCCGTCGATCCGCCTCCACTTGAGATGCGTCAGGCGATGGCGGCTTATGCGTCGACCGAGGATTCCGCTCATCTCTATGGCCCGGTTCTGGGCAACAGCGCCCTCAGGTCTGAGCTTGCCAGCCAGATTTCGGGTCATTACGGCGCACCTGTCGCACAGGAACAGGTTGCCATTACTTCTGGCTGCAATCAGGCCTTCGCCGCTGCGATTTCCTCCATCACAGACCAAGGGGATGAGGTCATTCTGCCCACGCCGTGGTATTTCAACCATAAAATGTGGCTGGATATGACAGGTGTTAACGCCATTGATCTGAGAACTGATGATGGACTGTTGCCAGAGGTGAACGCGGCGCGGGATTTGATAACGGATAAGACCCGCGCCATTGCTCTGGTCACCCCGAACAATCCCGGCGGTGTCGAATACCCGGCTGAGCTGCTGCGCGCGTTTTTCGAACTGTCGCGCGAAACCGGAATTAAGCTTTTGGTTGATGAGACCTACCGCGATTTCGACAGCCGCAGCGGCCCGCCCCACGATCTGTTCGCTCAGCCGGGCTGGGATGACACTCTGATTCATCTATATTCGTTTTCAAAGGCCTACCGTCTGACCGGTCACCGAGTAGGTGCTGTTGCGACCAGTCCGTCGCTGCTGTCTGAGATTGAGAAATTTCTGGATACCGTCGCGATCTGTCCAAACCAAATCGGTCAGTTTGGTGCGTTTTGGGGGATGCAAAACCTGTCGCAATGGCTGGCCGATGAACGAAGGGAAATCCTCGACCGTCGCGCTGTCATTACAAGACAACTTCCCAAACTGACCAGTAAAGGATGGCGGTTGCTTGGGTTGGGCGCCTATTTTGCCTATTTCGAACACCCGTTTGACATCTCTTCGGATGATTTGGCCCGTCGGCTGGTTACGGATGCCAGCATTCTGTTGCTGCCAGGCACGATGTTCATGCCCGATCACGACCCGGCCGGGAAACGACAAGTCCGCATCGCATTTGCCAATCTTGATCGCAACGGAATTACGGAATTGTTTGACCGCCTGCACGCTCTCTCCTTCTAAGCTTGCCCCCCGGCGGTGCGCGTCGTATTCAGGGCCGCAACCGACAGGGCAAATACTTGCCGAATAAAACAAGAGGGCACCATGGCCGCAGGCATGAAAAATCTATCAAAGACCTTTGTCTGGATCCTCATGGGTCTTTTGATGCTGGGCCTTGCAGGATTTGGCGCGACCAGCCTGACTGGAACTGTGCACACTGTGGCGCAGGTGGGCAACGAAGATATCTCGATTGACGATTACGTCCGCGAACTTCAGCGAGAAATCCGCGCGGTCGAAAGCCAGACCGGCCAGCCCCTGCAAATGTCACAGGCCCGCGATTTTGGCTTGGACCAGCTGGCTCTGTCGCGCCTCACCGCGCTGGCGGCTCTGGATAACGAAGTTGGTCTGCTGGGTATTTCGATCGGCGATGAAAATTTGCAGGAAGAAATCGTCTCGATCCCTGCGTTTCAGGGGCCTGATGGTTCTTTCGACCGTGAGGCATATCGCTTTCAGCTTGAACAGGTTGGCATGACCGACACCGAGTTTGAAACCGATCTGAGGAAAGAATCCGCACGGACCATCGTGCAGGATGCCGTGGTCAGCGGAGTAGAAATGCCCTCGATCCTGACTGAAGTTCTGACAGACTTTGTCGGTGCCCGCCGCAGCTTTACTGTTGCAACCGTTTCACCCGAAGCTTTGGCAGAGCCGGTTGCAACCCCAACCGATGAACAAATCCAGGCCTATTACGACGAGAACCAGGACCAGTTTTCCCTGCCCCGCACCAAAAAGCTGACCTATACGATTCTGTCGCCCAATATGCTGCTGGATAGTGTCGAGGTGGACGAAGATTCAGTTCTCCGGCTTTTCGAACAGCGCGCAGACGAGTTTCAGCAATCCGAGCGCCGCCTTGTTGAACGCCTTTCTTTTTCTGATGACGCCGCTGCGCAAGATGCCATGGCACAGATTGAAGTTGGCGGGACAACCTTCGAACAACTTGTCCGTGACCGTGAGCTTGAGCTGAGCGACGTGGATCTGGGCGACGTTACCCGCGACGACCTAGGCGATGCGGCCGAGGCCATTTTCGCGGCTGAACTGGACACTGTTGTAGGACCTCTGCCCTCGGTATTCGGCCCTGCCCTTTTCCGTATCAACGGCTCGCTGGCTGAGAACAACACGCCCTTCGAAGACGCCGCCCCAGCTCTGCGCGAAGAGTTGGCCGCAGACCGTGCGCGCCGCCAGATCGAGGCTCAGTCCGAAGACATCAATGACCTGCTTGCAGGCGGGGCAACACTTGAGGAGTTGGCAGCCGAGACTGGGATGGAGCTGGGACAGATCGACTGGACTCGCGCCAGTCAGGATGGCGTGGCCGCATATGACGGTTTCCGCAGTGCAGCCGAAGCCGTGCAAGACGGAGATTTTCCCGAGATTGCATTCCTTGAGGACGGTTCGATCTTTGCGCTGCGCCTGAACGAAACGCTGCCTCGTCGGCCTGAACCGCTGGAATCAGCGCGTGATCGCGTTGCGGCGGCCTGGACACAGGTTCAAACTGACAAAGCGTTGGAAGACCACGCGAATGCCGTGTTGGAGCAGTTGCAGGAGAACGGGGATTTCAGCACGACCGGCCTACCTCACCGCGTGGAAAACGCTCTGACACGAACTGCATTTCTAGAAGATGTACCCGCAGGTTTCATGCCGGAAGTGTTCGACATGGAACTAGGAAGCTATCGTGTCGTTCCCGGTGCCGGGGTCGCGTTGATCGTTCGACTTGACGAATTGTTGCCCCCTGCCGAGACCGATGAACGCCGTCAGGTTCAACAAGCGCTTGCCGCTCAGCTGAATCAGGCTCTGGCACAGAACATTTTCGATGCCTATGTTCGCGACGCCCAGGCCCGCGCCCGTCCTGTGGTGGATCAGCAAGCACTGAACGCCGTTCAGGCGAGCTATTAATTAAGAGACCGAATATGGCCCTGACCCCAGAGTTTGACAGCTTCGCCCGCGCCTATGAGGCCGGCGAAAACCAGGTCGTTTACACCCGTCTGGCAGCCGATCTTGATACGCCTGTCTCCTTGATGCTGAAACTGACCGGAGCGCAAAAAGACGCCTTTATGCTCGAGTCGGTGACTGGTGGCGAGGTCCGCGGACGGTATTCGATCATCGGTATGAAACCCGACCTGATCTGGCGCTGTCGCGCTGAGACCTCGGAACTGAACCGCTCGGCCCGGTTCGACCCGGACGCTTTCACGGCGCAGGATGGCGATCCGATGGACAACCTTCGGACGCTTCTGGCCGAAAGCCGGATCGAGCTGCCTGACGACCTTCCACAAGCTGCGGCGGGACTATTTGGCTATCTCGGTTATGACATGGTGCGCTTGGTCGAGCATCTGCCGAACATCAACCCCGACCCTCTAGGCCTGCCGGATGCCGTCATGCTGCGCCCTTCTGTCGTCGCGGTTCTGGATGGTGTGAAGGGCGAAGTCACGGTCGTTTCCCCCGCCTGGGTCAGCGATGGCCAGTCGGCCAAGGCTGCATATGCCCAGGCAGCCGAGCGCGTTATGGACGCAGTGCGCGATCTGGAGCGGGCGATGCCTGCTGAAACACGCGACCTTGGCGATGCGTACGAAGTCGCCCCGCCCGTCTCGAATTTTACCAAATCCGGCTATCTGGAAGCGGTCGAGAAGGCCAAGGAATACATCCGCGCTGGTGATATCTTTCAGGTAGTGCCAGCGCAGCGCTGGACGCAGGATTTCCCGCTGCCTCCATTTGCGCTGTACCGGTCGCTGCGGCGAACAAACCCGTCGCCCTTCATGTTCTATTTTAACTTTGGCGGGTTTCAGGTGATCGGCGCCAGCCCGGAAATCCTGGTGCGCGTGTTTGGCAATGAAGTCACCATACGACCCATCGCCGGGACGCGTCCACGTGGAGCGACCCCGGAAGAGGACAAGGCTTACGAAATAGAATTGCTGGCCGACAAGAAAGAACTGGCCGAACATCTGATGCTGTTGGATCTAGGCCGCAATGACACCGGGCGGGTTTCAAAGATCGGAACGGTGCGCCCGACCGAAGAGTTCATCATTGAACGGTACAGCCATGTTATGCACATCGTTTCAAACGTTGTGGGTGAGCTGGCCGAGGGTAAGGATGCGCTGGACGCCTTTTTTGCGGGAATGCCTGCGGGGACGGTCTCGGGCGCGCCCAAGGTACGAGCCATGGAAATCATTGATGAGCTTGAGCCGGAAAAACGCGGTGTCTACGGCGGCGGCGTCGGCTATTTCAGCGCCGGCGGAGACATGGACATGTGTATCGCCCTGCGAACGGCCATCGTTCAGGATCAAAAGCTATATATTCAGGCCGGTGGTGGCGTTGTGTATGATAGCGATCCAGAGGCTGAATTCATGGAAACCGTCCACAAGTCCAACGCGATCAGACGCGCTGCGGCTGACGCGGCCCGATTTACGCTGTCCGGCAAGAATTGATAAAGGCAGCCCGTCTGGGCTGCCTGTTTCGGGGAAGGATGTGATCGGGCTTATTGTGCCCCTTGCATCATCACCGCCGAAATAGGCGCCATTGCTACGCGGCCTCCGCGATCTTCCAGACCCCAAAGCAGCAAGGCGGATATGGTATCCGGGCGCAACCGGCCCAACATGACAACAGTGCCCTCCTGCCCGGCCCGGAACGCAGCCTGGTCCAGGAAACGTCGCATGATTTTTGCATCCTGCCGCGCGCCGTCGATATCTCTGAAGATTACCGCAGACGGAATTCCATTACGGGAGGCCAACTTCTGTACCGTGTTGAGCCCGTTATCCTGAGTGATCAGTCCTCGACCCGTTCCACCGGCGATGGCGGCGACCTGATCCGCCAGTTTCCGGTTACCCTGGATGCCGGATCCATCACCTTCAAGAATTCCTACCGTTTCGGGCAACGCTTCAAGCCACACCGAAAGCGATACTTCAGCATCCTGTGCGCTGGCCGCCTTGGGCAGGTCAGCAGTGACCATCACTTCGAACCCGGCCGCCCGATGTCGAGCCATTTTCTCAGCTGCATCGGGGTCTGATGGGCGCACCGCAAACGTAAGCGGATATGGGAAATCCTGAAGCGCCTCGGCGCCATATGCACCTTCATCGTCAATCAGAATGATCGACATGAGGGGTTTGGAATCCGGATTGTCAAACTTCTCTGCGAAGGCCTCGATCGGTTTACCTACAGGAACCTCTTCCTGCGGATCTTGGGCTGTTTCATCATCTCGTTCAGTCAAAGGCACTACACGACGCCCGATAGTGGTATTTCCCGACGAGTTGTCCTCTGCGCCGATCTGCGGAACTGAGGCGATACGCGGTAGCGGCTGACTGGGCAGCGTGTCCTCGTCCCCTTCCACTGCGATTGGGTTATCCTCCGGATTCACCTCCAGCTCGATTGATTCCGAAGGCGAGACTTCGGGCAAGGGCTCGGCAAGAGCAACCTGATCAGCCGGTGGCTCAGGGGCATCTTCTGCGGCATCTGGGCTGAGGTCGGCAAGCGGCGCAGGCTGAACGGGGACAGGCATTCGCGGAACGACAGGGGCCTCACTCGAGATGCTTACGGAATCCGCCTCGCTCGGTGTTGGCGCTTCGACCGGAACGCTTACGTCATTCACTACCGGCTGGCTGTCCGGGGCGTTCTCAGCTTCGGATAAACCGGCCAGAGAATCCTCTTCTTCGACTTCATTCTCGGGCGTCTGCGCAGGGAGTTTGAGCAGATTGGCATCTGCACCCGCCTCAGCGACAACCTCGGAGCTCTCCGACGTCTGCACTGGTGCAGGTTCTGGTGCGACTGTCGCTATGGACGGCTTTTTCGACAGCGGCGCGTTGAGCGATAAGACTGCCCCCAGCACCACAACGACAACTGCGCCTGCGATCATTCCGCCGACAAATCCGCCCATAATATTTGCCTCTCGCCTTAGTCCTGCTGCCTTGCCCTTGCACCATCTGTTGTGGCACCTGCCTGCTGGACCGCCAAGTTCGGGATGCACCCTTGACGCTGCCCCACAAGCCTGAGCATGTATGTGCCAACACTATACCGTGGCCTTGGGTTGCATCGCCAGCCCGAAATGCCCAACACGAGACAAGAGCCAAATGCTGCTGCTGATCGACAACTACGACTCATTTACCTACAACCTGGTACATTATTTAGGCGAACTTGGCTCGGAAATGGTCATTCGAAGGAATGACGCGCTGGACGTGCAAGAAGCGATGGCCATGAACCCCGCTGGCATCCTGCTCAGCCCTGGCCCTTGCGACCCTGACCGGGCAGGCATTTGCCTTGCCCTGACCGAGGCAGCCGCCGAAACACGGACGCCTTTGTTGGGTGTCTGCCTTGGCCATCAGACCATAGGTCAGGTTTTCGGTGGGAAAGTCACGCGTTGCCATGAGATTGTGCATGGAAAAATGGGAACAATGCACCACACCGGTAAAGGTGTGTTCGCGGGCCTGCCCACGCCGTTTGAGGCGACGCGCTATCATTCGCTGATTGTGGATCGCGATACCCTGCCCGATTGCCTGGAGATTACGGCGGAATTGGAAGATGGCACCATAATGGGCCTCCAGCACCGCGAACTGCCCATTCATGGCGTACAGTTCCACCCGGAATCCATCGCTTCCGAGCACGGCCACGCGTTGCTCAAGAATTTCCTGTCCGAGATGAAAGTTCCCGCATGAGCGACGCCCTGAAACCGCTGATCGGAGTTGCCGCCGACCGCCCCCTGACACGCGCCGAAGCGGAAGAAGCCTTTGGGATCCTGTTTGACGGCGCCGCAACACCCAGCCAGATCGGCGGGCTTTTGATGGCTATGCGCACACGCGGTGAGACCGTCGATGAATATGCCGCCGCCGCTGCCGTGATGCGTGCAAAATGCAATGCAGTTCAGGCACCAGCTGGCGCGATGGATATCGTAGGCACCGGCGGTGACGGCAAGGGAACGCTGAATATCTCGACAGCGACCGCCTTTGTGGTTGCGGGTGCCGGTGTCACCGTGGCCAAACACGGCAACCGGAACCTGAGTTCTAAATCCGGAGCCGCAGATGCGCTAGGTCAGCTGGGTATCAACGTTATGGTCGGCCCGCAAACCGTTGAAAATGCACTGCAAGATGTCGGCATCGGATTCATGATGGCCCCCATGCATCACCCGGCGATTGCGCATGTCATGCCCACCCGGCAAGAGCTCGGGACACGGACGATCTTTAACATTCTCGGTCCGCTGACCAATCCGGCAGGCGTCAAGCGGCAGTTGACCGGAGCCTTTAGCCGAGAGTTGATCCGCCCGATGGCCGAAACGTTGGGCCTGCTTGGGTCCGAACGCGCATGGCTGGTGCACGGATCGGACGGCACAGACGAATTGACCATCACGGGTATCAGTTGGATTGCGGCCCTCGAAGACGGCACAATTAAAGAGGTCGAGCTTCACCCAGAAGATGCAGGGCTGCCGGTACATCCCTTCGAGGACATTCTCGGCGGAACCCCCGAGGAAAACGCAGTAGCCTTCCGAGCTCTTCTAGACGGTGAGGCCTCCGCCTATCGCGATGCAGTATTGTTGAATGCCGCAGCAGCCCTGGTCGTCGCAGAGGCCGCTGCTGATCTGCGCGAAGGTGTCGCAAAAGCCGCTGAAAGTATCGACAGCGGAAAAGCCAAAGACAAGATCGCGGCCCTGGCCCGCATTACTCAGGAGGCCGCATGACCGAAACGGTTCTGGACAAAATCAAAGCTTACAAGCTCGAAGAGGTCGCTTCGGACAAGGCCAATAAGTCTCTGGAAGCTGTTGAAAACGAAGCAAGATCAGCCTCTGAACCGCGCGGATTCGCATCGGCGTTGCAAATGGCTGTACGTAGCGGGTACGGGCTGATTGCAGAAGTCAAAAAAGCCAGCCCCTCCAAAGGTCTGATCCGCGCTGACTTTGATCCACCAGCACTTGCACAAGCTTACGAAGAAGGCGGCGCTGCCTGCCTTTCCGTGTTGACCGACACGCCCAGCTTTCAGGGTGCCAAAGAGTTTCTGGTTCAGGCACGCGCAGCCTGTTCTTTGCCGGTTCTACGCAAAGATTTCATGTACGATCCCTATCAGGTGGCCGAAGCCCGCGCTCTTGGGGCGGATTGTATTTTGATCATCATGGCATCGGTTGATGACAGCCAGGCGGCTGAGTTGGAACAGACCGCCTTTGACTGGGGCATGGACGTTCTGATTGAAGTTCATGATGAAGCCGAGCTGGAACGAGCAACGCAGCTCAAAAGCCCGTTGATTGGGATAAACAACCGTAATCTCAAGACCTTCGAGACCACTCTTGATACGACACGCCGCCTGTCAAAACTAGTTCCCGCTGACCGGACCATCGTTTGCGAAAGCGGGTTGAGCACACCAGCAGACTTGGCCGATATCGCCCGTTACGGTGCGCGTTGTTTTCTAATTGGCGAGAGCCTGATGCGTCAGGAAGACGTCGCAGCAGCGACACACGATCTGCTGTCGCGTCCGCTCAGCCCGGGTGTGATGTGATGCCGCTGACTCACTTCGATGCCCAGGGACAGGCTCATATGGTCGATGTGTCGAACAAGCCCATCACGGATCGTGTCGCCGTCGCAGCGGCTCGTATCACGATGGCACAAGATACGTTCGACTTGATCGCAGAAGGTCGCGCTAAAAAAGGTGACGTCTTGGGGGTGGCACGTCTGGCCGGAATCATGGGGGCAAAGAAGACACCCGATCTGATCCCGCTATGTCACCCACTGCCAGTGACCAAAGTTACCGTAGACCTGACACTGGACCCAGAATTACCCGGCATACAGGTACAAGCAACCGTCAAGACATCTGGTCAAACCGGCGTGGAAATGGAGGCGCTGACTGCGGCCTCAACTGCCGCACTGACCATATACGACATGGCCAAAGCCGTCGATAAGGCAATGGAAATTAGCGGCATTCGCGTCTTGCTAAAAGATGGTGGTAAGTCAGGCCGTTACGAGGCGAAATGATAACCGTTGAAAGCGCCCGGGCGCAGCTATTCGATCTTGTAAACACCCTCCCCTCGGAGACGGCTCCCTTGATGGATGCGGCGGGTAGAGTACTGGCCGAGAATGTAGCAGCCACACGCGATCAGCCGCCATTCGCTTCGTCTTCTATGGATGGCTACGCGGTAAAGTCGACCGAGGTCGAGCTGCACGCCATGTTCAAAGTCATTGGCGAGGCTGCGGCCGGTCGGCGATTTGACGGTCAGGTTGGACCCGGACAGGCGGTTCGGATCTTCACTGGCGCCCCTATTCCTGAAGGTGCAGATTTTGTTGTCATTCAAGAGGATGTTGATCGCCGAGGTGACCTAATCACCATTTCTGATCTGCCGGGCCCTAAATCCAACATTCGTCCAAAAGGCGTCGATTTCGAAATTGGCGCCAAGATGTCGGCCCCACGCCGTTTGCGCCCCGAGGATCTGGCGCTTTTGGCGGCGATGAATATCCCCATGGTGCCGGTTGCACGTAAACCCGTGGTCGCGCTGATCGCAACCGGGGATGAATTGATCATGCCCGGCGAAACACCGGGACCGGATCAGATAATCGCCTCAAACACCTTTGGTATCAAAGCCTTGCTAGAGGATGTTGGAGCGCATGTGCGGGTTCTGCCCATCGCCTCTGACACGGTTTCGTCCCTCGAGACCGCCTTTGCCCTAGCAGCCGACGTTGATTTGGTGGTTACGATCGGCGGTGCCTCGGTTGGGGATTATGATCTTGTCTCTCAGGTCACCACCGCACTGGGGTTGGAGCGGAGTTTTTACAAAATCCGCATGCGCCCCGGCAAACCGCTGATGGCCGGTCGCTTGGGCGATAGCGTGATGGTTGGACTTCCGGGTAATCCGGTCAGCGCAATGGTTTGCAGCTATCTGTTTCTTGCCCCGATGATCCGTAAGATGCTGGGCCTGGAACAGGTTCTGACCCCGCTTCAAAGCGCCAATTTAACTGAGGCTATCCCAGCGAATGGGCCGCGCGAGCATTACATGCGCGCTATCGTGACTGGTGATGGAATTAAAGCCTGCCAAAACCAGGACAGTTCGCTGCTCAGCGTGCTTGCCGAAGCAAACGCGCTTTTGGTTCGGCAACCCAATGACCCGGCACGCCTGGCCGGAGACGAAGTGATGTTCCTTCCGATCTGAGTCCCTACAAGATCATTGACACAAAACGTGAACATGCGTAGAACAAAAGAAAACGCATGAGCGACGAGGTGTGAGCAATGCTGACCAAGAAGCAGTTGGATTTGTTGGAGTTCATCCATAAACGCGTTCAGGCGGATGGCGTCCCCCCAAGTTTCGATGAAATGAAAGCTGCGCTGGACCTGCGGTCCAAATCCGGCATCCATCGGTTGATCACAGCGCTTGAAGAACGCGGCTTTATCCGTCGTCTGGCCCATCGTGCCCGTGCCATCGAAATCGTCAAACTTCCTGAAAGCCTGGGAGGAGAGCCAACAGTCGCTTTCAAACCCCGTGTTATCGAAGGTGACAAGCCCGAAGGCAAACGCCCCGCGAATTTCGAACCAGTGACCGTAGACGCAATGGAATTGCCGGTCATGGGACGCATCGCAGCAGGTGTTCCGATCGAGGCGATCAGCCATGTCTCGCACCGCGTTGCCGTCCCCGGAAGCATGGTTTCCGGCAGAGGCGAGCACTACGCACTTGAAGTACGCGGCGATTCGATGATTGACGCTGGCATCAACGACGGCGATGTGGTCGTCATCCGCGAAACCTCCGCGGCTGATAATGGCGATATCGTTGTCGCGCTGGTCGAAGATCAGGAAGCAACGCTCAAACGGTTCTATCGGAGAGGTCAGGCGATAGCGCTTGAGGCTGCCAACCCGGCCTATGAAACGCGTGTACTGCCCGAAGATAAGGTCAAGGTTCAGGGCCGTTTGGTTGGGCTGATCCGAAGCTATTGATCTTTAGTTGTCTGGCGACCACAGCCTTTTGCCTATGACTTCGGCACTGGTCATTACGTTTCCGCCGGACAGTGCAATACTTCCTGTCTTGTTCAACAACTCGGGATCAATCACCATACAGGTGCCGGACAGCTGGACCGGAACAGCAGAGATGACGATTTGGTCATCTCCACATTCGCTGAATTCGCGCGCAGATCGTTTGCCAGTGAGGTGAATCAGCTCTTTGCCCTGCCAGAAATATCTTTGCGACAAATCTTTCCCATCGGGCCAGCGATTTGCGGCAGTTTTCTGGCTCGCGCCGTCTCCGTCGTTTTCAAGCCATACGGTTGCAATAAATTTGCTGCCCTTTTCCTTGCTCAGCGCGCGCCCCTGATCAGTCATCACACCAACTAACCCACCGGAGTCTGCGACCAAAACTTCCGGACGGTTACCCTGCCCCCAAAGCGCAATCGCCACCATGCAAGGTGCGACGCCGACCCACCTTGCCCCACCGCGCCACAAGGCGATCCAGAGCGCGCCCAATGCAAATATGGGCAAGACGTAGGACGGTGGACTGACCACGTAACCTTGCGCACCTTCCAGTCTCGAGATCCAGTCTGAAACCGCCAGAATCCATTCCAACCCTGCCCCCATGACCGCCAGCCCAATCCACTCAAGCCCGAATGGCGCCAGGATTGCGGCAATAACGGCCGCAGGAACCACGACGGTTCCCATCACCGGGACCGACAGCATATTCGCAACCAGCCCATAGTGAGACAGTGAATTGAAATGCGCCGCCCCAATCGGTGCGGTGGCAAGCCCCGCTATGGCAGATGACATCAACACCCCGATAATGGGCCGTAGCCATTTTGGCCCGAAAGCAGAACCGAAACCGCGTAAGGCTCCGAAAACGGCCACCAGTGCCGTTGTTGCAGCAAAGGACATCTGAAAACCGGGACTTAACAGAGATTCTGGTCGCAACGACAGCACGATAAGGGCAGCGACGGCCACCGCGCGTAGCGAAATTGACCTTCTGTCGATCAAAATGGCCCCCAGCATTACGCTGACCATGATAAAGGCCCGCTCTGTTGCGACATTCCCGCCAGACAGCAATAGATAAACAACCGCCGCGACCAAGGCGCAAACCGCTGCAATCTTGCGGACCGGAAGTCTAAGAGCGAGCACCGGGACAGCAGACAGCGTGACCCTGCAGATCAGATAAACAAAACCTGTCAGCAACCCCATATGCAATCCGGATATCGCCAACAGATGAGCCAGATTAGATGCCCGTAGATTGTTCAGCGTTTCCTGCCCCATTCCGCTGCGATCACCCGTCGTGACAGCCGCGGCGAAACCTCCGACCTCTCCAGGCAGCAATGCGCGCACATGTTCAGAAATCGCCATCCTCCACGCCGTGATGCGGAGATTGGTCCTGTCCGGCGGGGCAACCGACAACACCGGTACGCGCGTGTATCCGACCGCCCCTAAACGCTGAAACCATGCGTGGCGACGGAAATCGAAACCGCCGGGCTCTACCGGCCCCTGAGGCGGCGACAGATGACCTGTTGTCATGATCCTTTGCCCAGGAACCAGCGCGACATCCCCACCATGCAGGGAAAGTCGGACGCGCCGCGGTCGTCGATCCAAGGGCACGTCCCCTAATCGCACCCGATCGAGCGTCACCCGCAGCGCATCCGACGCAGAGCGGTCTATGGCGACAACACGTCCCTCGACCGGGCCATAGTACCGCCAAGACAGAACCGGCTCTGCCACCGTATGGGCACGTGCGCCGGCCAGGATAAACCCGGCAGCGATCAGCGTCCCCCCGATTGCCAACGAAGCCCAGCCAGACCGCGATTTGCGGGCCATCCCCATAGCCGCAACAATCACCGCGCTGAAACAAATGTAAATCTGCCACCCCGGCTCGAACCGGAGCGCGAAATACAGGCCGATGCCAATGGCCAAGCACACTGGTGACCACTGAAACAAATAGCCTGTCTGGCTCAGCAATGCGGTCTCGACCCGTGCCAGAACACGCATGGTTGCCCCCGTCCTTCGGGCTCGTTAGACAGGCGCCAAGTTAAGCCCGACACGGTTACCAAAAGGTTAATCCACACTATGTCCGATCAGGTCGTCACCCGTTTTGCACCTTCACCCACTGGTTTTCTTCACATCGGCGGCGCGCGCACTGCATTGTTCAACTGGCTCTTTGCTCGGGGACGTGGTGGCAAGTTCTTATTGCGGATTGAAGACACGGACCGCGAACGCTCAACCCCAGAGGCTACTGCAGCAATTCTTCAGGGGATGTCCTGGTTGGGCCTGGACCATGATGGCGATGTGATCAGCCAATTCGAAGGCGCCCCGCGTCATGCTGAAGTGGCACATCAGCTGCTGGCGGACGGCAAAGCCTACAAATGTTTTTCGACCCAGGACGAGATCACAGCCTTTCGCGAACAGGCGCGTGCAGAGGGAAAATCGACACTGTTCCAGAGCCCCTGGCGCGACGCTGACCCTTCGACCCAACCTGACGCCCCATATGCGATCCGCATAAAGGCACCGCGGGACGGGGTCACCGTGATCCGCGATCAGGTTCAGGGCGACGTGACAATCCGCAACGATCAGTTGGACGACATGATCCTGCTGCGCTCGGACGGAACACCGGTTTATATGCTGGCGGTTGTTGTGGATGATCACGACATGGGTGTGACCCATGTTATCCGGGGCGACGATCACCTGAATAATGCCGCACGCCAGATGATGATCTATGAAGCCATGGGTTGGGATGTTCCGGTCTGGGCACATATTCCGCTGATTCATGGCCCGGACGGCAAGAAACTATCCAAACGTCACGGAGCTTTGGGTGCCCAAGAATATCAGGCGATGGGGTACCCGGCCGCGGGTATGCGCAACTATCTAGCCCGTCTCGGCTGGAGCCATGGGGATGACGAATTCTTTACAGATGAGCAGGCGAAAGAGTGGTTCGATCTGGCTGGAATCGGTAAAAGCCCTGCACGGTTCGATCTGAAAAAGCTCGAGAATCTATGTGGTCAGCATATTCCAATCACTGGCGATGCCGCGTTGCGGCAGGAAATTCAGGGATACTTGGCGGCGGCGGGACTGCCCGCTCTCACCAATGCACAATCAGGTGATCTGGAACGTGCGATGTATTGCCTCAAGGATCGGGCACGCACATTCCCGGAACTCCTTGAAAAAGCGCATTTTGTGCTGACGTCACGCCCGATTAAACCTGATGAGAAGGCTGCAAAGGCGCTGTCCTCTGTATCCGACGGTATACTGAGTGAATTGACGCCGCACGTGCAAAATGCTAGCTGGACCCGGAACGAACTGGAGAGTGCCCTGAACTCGTTTGCAGAAGCGAAAGGGCTAAAGTTTGGCAAGCTGGCAGGGCCGTTGCGCGCTGCATTGGCTGGTCGGGCTGTAACGCCTTCGGTTTTTGATATGATGCTTGTGCTTGGGCGGGATGAAACCCTGGCACGGCTCTCCGACGCAGCGACATAACCAAAGGTTTCACATTTGGGTAACGCTGCTCCGCTAACACCCGGGCTGCGCCCCAGTGCGCAACCGTTGCCCGCCGAAACGGACGACGATCCGTTTCACGTATGAATGAGGAAGGGACATTATGACCGACAGCAATAAATCAGCCACTTTGACCGTACATGGTAAAACATACGAGTTGCCGGTTCATTCGCCTACCGTGGGACCTGATGTCATCGACATCCGCAAGCTGTACAGCGAAGCGGATGTGTTCACCTATGACCCCGGCTTCACATCGACCGCCAGCTGCGACAGCACCATCACCTATATCGACGGCGAAAAAGGTGAACTGCTGCACCGTGGCTATCCGATCGACCAGTTGGCCGAGAAATCGCATTTCCTCGAAGTGTGCTACCTGTTGCTTTATGGAGAGCTGCCGGCGGCCAAGGAACTGGAAAAGTTTGAAACCACGATCACCCGCCACACCATGCTGCACGAACAGATGCAATATTTCTATCGTGGCTTCCGCCGTGATGCGCATCCGATGGCGATCATGGTTGGTGTCGTGGGCGCGATGTCTGCGTTCTATCACGATTCGACCGATGTTTCCGACCCGCATCAGCGTGAGGTCGCATCCCATCGTCTGATCGCCAAGATGCCGACCATAGCTGCCTGGGCTTACAAGTATCACACCGGTCAGCCTTTCGTGTACCCGCGCAACGATCTGGATTATGCGTCAAACTTCCTGCGCATGTGCTTCAGCGTCCCTGCCGAGGAATATGAGGTGAACCCAATCCTCAGCCGCGCGATGGACCGCATCTTTACTCTGCACGCGGATCACGAACAGAATGCCTCGACTTCGACTGTGCGTTTGGCCTCGTCCTCGGGGGCGAACCCGTTTGCGTGTATTGCCGCTGGTATCGCGTGTCTTTGGGGCCCTGCCCATGGCGGCGCAAACCAGGCCTGCCTTGAAATGCTGGAAGAAATTGGCACGGTTGACCGTATCCCGGAATTTATCGCCCGCGCCAAAGACAAGGCTGATCCGTTCCGCCTGATGGGCTTTGGTCACCGCGTCTATAAGAACTTTGACCCGCGCGCCAAGGTTATGAAGCAATCCGCCGACGAAGTGTTGGATCTGCTGGGGATTGAGGACAATCCCAAGCTGCAAGTCGCCAAGGCGCTGGAAAAACAGGCACTGGAAGATCCGTATTTCTCCGAAAAGAAACTGTTCCCGAACGTGGACTTCTATTCAGGGATCATCCTCGAGGCGATGGGTTTCCCGACATCGATGTTCACCCCGATTTTCGCACTGTCGCGCACCGTTGGCTGGGTCAGTCAGTGGAAAGAGATGATCGCAGATCCACAGAACAAAATCGGCCGCCCGCGCCAGCTCTATCTGGGCGAAACCAGTCGCGATTACGTGGACATCGAAAAACGCTGATTTCGATCCCCAACAAACCAAACAGCCCCGGACCAGAATCCGGGGCTGATTTGTTAGAACAGCGTCAACTGGTCCCCGGCTTGGGGCGGGATATCGAACAAATCGCACCGCAGCTTCGGGGTGCGCGTTGCAAGGCCCAGTCGCTTTACAGCCAGTGAAAACCGTTTAGCCACCATCTCGGCATATTCGCCCTCACCGCGCATTCGGTGGCCCCAACGCGGATCATAGTCCCTGCCCCCGTGCATTTGCCGAAGCTTGGACATGACTTTTTCGGCGCGCGTTGGCTCTTGCTCTTGCAGCCAGGTTTGCCAAAGTTCCGAAACTTCGCGCGGCAACCGCAGCATAATCCAGCTTGCTGCATCCGCCCCGGCATCCCTGCCCGCCTCTAACAGGCTTTCCATCTCATGATCTGTCAAACCGGGAATTGAAGGAGAGGTCATGACCCGCACCGGAACCCCCGCTTCGGTCAGCCTGCGAATGATTTTCAGGCGCCGATTTGGCGCGGGCGCCCGTGGCTCCATTCGGCGCGATAAATCCGCATCCAACGTGGTCAGAGATATCCCGACCCGAACCAAACCCTGTTCCGCCATCTGTGCGAGCAGATCGAGGTCACGTTCGATCAGTGCCCCCTTGGTCACAATCGCAACCGGATGGCGAAACTCTGTAAGCACCGACAAACAAGACCTTGTGATTCCCAGGTTTTTTTCAACTGGCTGATAAGGGTCGGTATTGGTTCCAATCGCAATCGGCGCAACACTGTAACCTTTCGCAGAAAGCTCTTTGCGAAGAAGCTCGGCCGCATTGGGTCGGGCAATCAAGCGCGTCTCAAAATCCAGCCCCGGCGACAGACCCAGATAGGCGTGGCTGGGCCGTGCAAAGCAATAGATGCAGCCGTGCTCGCACCCCCGGTAGGGGTTGATCGAACGATCAAATGGCAAGTCGGGGGAGCGGTTATAAGTGATTATGCTGCGTGCCGTCTCGTGCCTGACTTCAGTCCGCAACGGAGGAAGATCGTCATCATACCCCCAGCCGTCATCGCAGGGGATTGTGTCAAACCGTTCGAATCTGCCTGCCGTATTTTCCGTGGCTGCTCGCCCCTTGGCAATGGCCGAAGGAAGGTTTGTTCTACTTTTGTTCATGCTATTTGGTATATGGAATATCGACCGGTCCGGCAAGCGGCACATTTACCTTGCTGAGGCATCATCAGAACCCCAATCAGGCCCTGAACAATTGGTGCATTTGAACGAATTGCAGGATGTTCATGTGTAAAATGACGTCGAGATAACGACAAATTTGGCCTATAGGTCGGTCTCGGAACTGCCAAGGTCGCAATCGTCACAGTAGTATTACGGCGAAATGGCCAAAACGGAAAAAATGCCACCACGGGCGCAAGGCCCGAACAGCTCAGGGAAACGCCCCATGTCCGATGAAGAAGACATCGTCCTGTCCGAACTGAACGACGACGAACTGGTCGAACAGATGTTCGATGACCTTTACGACGGTCTGAAAGAAGAAATCGAAGAAGGTGTGAACATCCTGCTGGAGCGCGGATGGACACCTTATGACATCCTGACCAAGGCACTGGTCGGCGGCATGACGGTTGTGGGCCACGACTTCCGTGACGGCATTCTGTTCGTACCCGAGGTCTTGCTGGCCGCAAACGCAATGAAGGGCGGCATGTTTATCCTCAAGCCGCTGCTGGCCGAAACCGGCGCACCGCGCGTTGGTAAAATGGTGATCGGCACTGTTAAAGGCGACATTCACGACATTGGCAAAAACCTGGTGTCAATGATGATGGAAGGCGCCGGATTCGAGGTTGTTGATATCGGCATCAACAACCCTGTCGAAAACTACCTCGAAGCGCTTGATACTGAACAGCCCGATATCCTGGGCATGTCGGCCCTGCTGACCACGACCATGCCGTATATGAAAGTCGTGATCGACACCCTGATCGAACAGGGTCGTCGCGACGACTATATCGTGCTGGTTGGCGGTGCGCCTTTGAACGAAGAGTTCGGCAAGGCGATCGGCGCTGATGCCTATTGCCGTGACGCGGCCGTAGCTGTTGAGACGGCAAAGGATTTTGTCTCGCGCAAGCACAATCAGCTGGCGGGTTGATCGACATCTAAGCCATTACAAGGCCGTCCGGTTTTCGGGCGGTCTTTTTCATTTATTCACCCTACCCTGATCCGAAGCCGACATTATGTGTCGAATACGGGCTTGCCAGCCACCGAATAAGCCGATTTTCTAGATAACGAGAAAGAGGCGCGAAATGACTCAGGACCAACTTCCCGACGACGCCAGCCTGACAACGCAGGGCTATTCAGACCATCACGGCGCAGGGCGCATTCTGTTGCTGGCCTGTGGTGCTCTGGCGCGGGAAATCCTGGATCTCAAGCGCCGCAATGGCTGGGATCATATGGAACTGACCTGCCTGCCCGCCATCTTGCACGTCCACCCGGAACGGATCACGCAGACGGTGGAAGAGGCCGTTGCCAAACACCGCGACCAATACGATAAAGTTTATGTCGTCTACGCAGATTGCGGCACCGGTGGCCTGTTGCAGAAGGCCTGCGAGGAGATGGGCGTGGAGATGATTAAAGGGCCCCACTGCTATTCTTTCTTCGAGGGGAACCAGGTCTTTGAAAATCGCGGCGAGGATGAAACTACAGCGTTCTACCTAACAGATTTTCTGGCACGTCAATTCGATGCCTTCGTCTGGAAGCCGCTGGGGCTGGATCGCCACCCCGAGCTTAGGGAAATGTATTTCGGCAACTACACGAAACTGGTTTATCAGGCACAGACTGATGATGCGGTTCTGACCGAACGGGCCAAGGAGTGCGCAGACCGAATGGGCCTGGCTTTCGAGCGCCGTTTCACCGGTTATGGTGATCTGCAATCCACGCTGAGCGACTGGGCCAGCCGCCCGCTTTAGGCGGCCTCTATCGCGACCTCGCGGATACGGTCGATCATCGCCCTCAAACCGTTAGATCGTTGCGCGGAAAGATGATCGTTTAACCCCAGCCGCGCCAGTTCGCCTCCTGCGTCAACCTGCGGGACTTCTTGAACCGGCAGGCCGTTATATAGGGATCGCAGAACCGCAATCAGCCCCCTCACGATCAGAGCATCACTGTCGCCGTCAAAATGAAAGGTCCCTCCCTCGACACTGGGATGCAGCCAGACCTGGCTGGCGCAACCATGGACTTTGGTTGCAGGCACCTTCAACGCATCATCCAATGGCGCCATCGCTTTCCCCTGCTCGATGACATGGCGGTACCGGTCTTCCCAGTCCTCCAGGAATTCGAAATCTTCGACGATTTCTTCAAAAGCAGGTGTCGCCATCTCGGGGCTGTCCTCTCATTGGGTTCACATTTTTGAACTATGATCCTGACCAGCATCTGTCCAGCCCCCCACGTGGCTTTTCAAACCCGGAAAAGTGCGATAACTCATTGCCATATAGACTGCTCTGGGTGTTGTGACGATGAAGAAATCACTGTCTGTTCTTTTGGCTGCTGCCTTGACCCTGTCGGCTTGCAGCGCTTGGCGTGATTCTCGGGTCAACCCGACAAACTGGTTTGGGTCCAGTACTCCGGCACCCTCTGAAGTCTCGGTGAACGATGCAAATGCGCTGGTTCCCCAGACAGACGATGGTGTTGGCCTGTTTTCCAAGAAGCCACCCGAGGATAAGAGCTTCCCGATCGCCAAGATCGAAGAATTGCGGATCGATCCAATTCCGAATGGAGCTATCGTTTACACGACTGGGATTGCTGCAAGGCAGGGTGCATATAATGCGCGGCTTGTTCGTGTTGAAAGCGAAGAGAATGCAAAAAACGGCATTCTCGAATTCACGTTCCGTGTCGACTACCCGTCATATGCGACAAGCCAGGGGACCGAACGGTCCCGAAGGGTATCCAATGCAATCAATATCAGCCGAGACGAGCTTGCAAACATTCGGCTGGTCCGTGTCAAAGGGGAACAAAATGCCCTGGAATCCCGCCGCAGATAATTCCTGCTAAAGCTCTACGACCGTGACGGTCTGCCCTTTAGCTGCCAGGGCGATTTTGCCATCGCACAGTTTCAGGGCATCTTCGCCGAATACCTCGAACCGCCAACCGGACATTGCAGGTAATTCCCGTTCACCGGCTGCGATCTGATCCAGTTCGGAACTGGTAGCAATCAGTTTGGCGGCCACGCCCGAGCTTTCCGTTTTTGATTTCAGCAGCACCCGCAATAGGTCGGCAAGCGCAGGATTTACCTTCAACTTGTCACGGCTGGTATCAATCTTGGGCAATTTTTCTGGTGGGCAATTAACACCCTTTTTGACGGCGGCCAGAATCCCATCCGCAATGACCCCTTTGCGGGCCTCGCGCAGCAGCAGGCGCGATCCACCCAAATCTGAGAAAGATTTCGGCTTGGTCGATGCCAGTTCGATCAGCGCGTCATCTTTGAACACACGGCTGCGCGGTACGTTGTTTTCCTGCGCATAGGCTTCGCGGAACTCGGCCAACTCGCGAACAACGGCCAGAAACTTGGCCGAGTTCGTCCGGGTTTTGATACGCTTCCACGCGTTTTCGGGCTGGATCTCATAGGTGCCGGATTGCGTCAGCGTGCGCAGCTCTTCGGCGACCCAATGGCTGCGCTTGGTTTTCGTCAGCTCGGCCGCCAGATATTCATAGATTTTCCGCAGATGCGTTACATCCGCCAGCGCATAGGTCTTTTGCGCCTCGGACAGCGGGCGGCGTGACCAGTCGGTGAATCGAGAGGTCTTGTCCACGCCTTCCTTACAAATCTTGCGCACCAGGGTTTCATAGCCAACCTGCTCGCCAAATCCGCAGACCATAGCAGCGACCTGCGTGTCGAACAGAGGGTTGGGGAACACACCCGCCTCAACCCAGAAAATCTCAAGATCCTGACGGGCTGCGTGAAATACTTTGACCACGCTTTCATCGGCGAAGAGCTCGTACAAAGGCTCCAGAGTCATCCCTTCGGCCAACGGGTCGACCAAAACGGCGCTGTCTTCGTCGGGCGACGGGACCGCCAGTTGAAGCAGGCAAAGTTTTGAATAGTAGGTCCGTTCGCGCAGGAACTCGGTATCTACGGTTACGTAATCAAAGGCCGCAGCCGCTTTGCAGAAATCGGCCAGCTCTTGCGTCGTCGTGAGGGTTTTCATTCGTGGTGCTATTCTTGCTTTTGTTTTTAATCACCCGTCAGTCCTACACGTTTCCGGGCCGTCGGGCGAACCATAGGCCGAATGGCAACCGCGTGTAAATCACCCCGCGGGATTCACGGCAAAAGCACCGGCGTGCGGTCATTTCCGGCAAAGCGGCGCAATACGGCCGGATAAAGCCTGTGTTCGTAGGTCAGAACGCGCGCCGCCAAAGTCTCAGGAGTGTCTCCAGCCTCAATATTCAGGCGGGCTTGCCCCAAGATTGGGCCATCGTCCAGCGCTGCGGTCACTTCGTGAACCGAGCATCCATGCTCAATATCACCTGCTGCAATCGCACGGGCATGGGTGTTCAGACCCTTGTATTTTGGCAACAGTGACGGGTGGATGTTCAGCATCCGACCCTGAAAGCGCGAGACGAAATCACCGGTCAGCACCCGCATGAACCCAGCCAAACACACGATGTCCGGTTGTGCTTGCTCTAACGGTTTCAGCAGCTCGGCCTCAAAAGCTGCGCGGTCGCCCTTGAATGGCCGGTGATCTACGGCTGCCGTTGCAATTCCCCGATCAGCTGCCTTTTTCAGTCCCCCAGCCTCAGCATCGTTCGACAAGACCAAACAAGGTCTGGCCGGATGGTCACCGGTCATGCTGTCGACCAGAGAGACCATATTCGACCCCCCGCCTGAGAGCAGAATGGCGACGCGCTTATGGCTCACTGCAATTTGCCCGAATAGGCCACTCCTGCGGTGTCGGTTACGGTGCCAATCCGCGAAACCGTCTCACCAGCTTGGGCCAGCAGTGCGGACAGGTCGTCGGCCTGCTCTGCGTCGCAAACCACGATCATGCCGATGCCGCAGTTGAAAGTCTTGAGCATCTCGGATTCAGCAATACCGCCGGTTTCTGCCATCCAGCGGAATACGGGTGGCAAATCCCAGGAGTTCAAGTCGATCTGGGCACCCAGCCCTTCGGGCAGCACCCGTGGCAGGTTTTCGGTCAGGCCACCGCCGGTGATATGGGCGAGCGCATGCACCCCGCCTGTCCGGATCGCCTGTAGCGCAGGTTTCACGTAAAGGCGCGTCGGGGTCAGCAGTGCCTCGCCCAGCGATCCATCCCCAAAGGGCGATGCCGCATCCCAACCCAAGCCCGAGATCTCGACCAGCTTGCGCACTAGCGAATAGCCATTGGAATGCACCCCGTTTGAGGCCAGCCCAAGCAACACGTCACCCTGTTGAACATCTGCAGGAAGGTGTGCGCCGCGCTCCATCGCACCGACTGAAAACCCGGCCAAATCGAAATCACCATCGGGATACATGCCCGGCATCTCGGCAGTTTCGCCGCCAATCAATGCGCAATCCGATTGAACGCAGCCTTCGGCAATGCCCTCAATGATCCGTGCGGCGGTCTCGGTATCCAGTTTGCCTGTGGCGAAATAGTCGAGGAAGAAAAGTGGCTCGGCCCCCTGACAGATCAGATCGTTGACGCACATGGCCACAAGATCGATACCGACGCCATCGACCAGGCCTGTATCAATCGCGATCCGCAACTTGGTGCCAACACCGTCGGTGGCGCCGACAAGAATCGGATCCCGATAACCTGCATCCTTCAGGTCGAACAATGCGCCGAACCCGCCCAGCCCGCTCATCACACCGGATCTATTGGTCCGCTTGGCAGCAGGTTTTATCCGGTCGACCAGAGCATTCCCCGCATCAATATCAACGCCCGCATCCGCGTAGGTGATTCCGTTTTTGCCTGCTGTCATGGCCAACCTCTTTTGAATGGTTCCCGCGCGGGTTAGTCGATTGTTGGAGATGTTGCAACGGTCAGGCTTGACGCGGGCGTTCACCATGATAGGCAAAGCGCCTAGGCGGGCCTGTAGCTCAATTGGTTAGAGCAGAGCGCTCATAACGCTTTGGTTGGGGGTTCGAGTCCCTCCGGGCCTACCAAAATCCGCAAATTTACCTTTAAAAACAACGCTCGATCGGCCCGAAAATAGAGAGAGATGCTCCACGACCTAACAATAGGTTGCGAGGCAAGTGCCCCACGATTTCAGGACATATCTTCGATTCCCGCCCGGGATATCCCGGTAACTTTTCAGGCGCTTGAATCAGTTTATCGGTCACTGAACATCCGACAATCCAAGATGAACTCACACCAGATTTGGCAGAGCAGAGGTCCGGTGCACGATGCTCTAGCGACCGATGATAATATCGGCACACAGACCGCCCAGATGTTCGCTTTTGCCCAATCGAAGCACGCCGCCATGGGCTCGGGCGACATCTGCCACAATGGCCAACCCCAGACCAACACCGCTGCCCCGATTCTGGTTGCGCGCAGGATCCAATCGCGAGAAAGGTTTGACCGCTTCGGTGCGCTGCTCGGGCGGAATACCCGGACCATCATCTTCGACGCGGATACGCAGCGATTTGGAGGAGACCGACAGGCTGATCTCAGCGCGATTTCCGTACCTGACCGCATTCCCGATCAAGTTCTCTACCGCGCGACGAATAGCCGTCGGGCGCAACATCGCGGTTCCTGCGCCATCAACCTTTACCAATTCGACCTTATGCCCTGCCCTGCACGCATCCTTGACGATCTGCCGAAGGAACCTCTCAGGGTCTACGGATTCCGGCGCCACCTCTGCCGCTCCTTTGGAAAAGTCCAAAAACGCGTCCAGCAATAGCTGCATTTCATCCACGTCCTGTTGCAATGGCGCTGCCTCACCTTCGGGCAACAAAGACAGCCCAAGCTTGAGACGCGTCAAAGGCGTTCGCAAATCGTGGCTGACACCGGACAGCATCATGGTGCGCTGCTCCATCTGACGCTCAATCCGGGCGCGCATATCCAGAAACGCACTGCCAGCGGCCCGCACCTCGATCGCGCCGCCTGGCGAATAAGGAACAACCCGCCCGCGTCCGAACGCCTGTGCAGCCTCAGCCAGACGGGTGATCGGTCGTAGCTGGTTGCGCATGTACAAAAACGAAATGGTTGTCATGATGATCGCAAAGAACAAGACGGTCACAATCAACTGATGCGGCGCGGTTGGGGACAATCGCCGACGGTCGAAAGTTAGCTGCAATACACCCAAATCCGTCTGCAGATACAATCGAGCCTCCTGCCCGCTTGGCAAGGCGACCGCTACAAGATCGGGAAGCAAAGCGCGCAACTCGGATTCGACTTGAGGTGCAATGAAATCATACCAGCGGCGATTCCCGATGACTGGCGTTTCGTTTATCCCGAGAAACCGCAGTTTCATATCAAGCGCGGCCAGATCGGGCCGAAGTTCGGCCACCGCCTGATGCTGCGTTTCAGAATGTTCTATCACATCCGTAACCAGCGTAACCTCACGCGATGCGGCACGAGTCATTTGCGCGGTGACATCTTCCAGGTGCTTTTGCAAAAAGGCGACACTAATCACCAGCAGCATCACCACCACCGGCAAAATGAGAATCAAAGCCGCCCGTGCGTACAGGCTGCGCGGCATATAAAGTTTGAGCCATTGCGTCGTCATGGGTTAAACCTAACGGGCTGTTCAGACGAGAGAAAGAGTGCAGAATGCAAGCACCGGACGATTTCAATCCAATGCCAGGTCGAGATGACGAGTTACAACCGGGCCTAAGGCGGATTCTCGCCCCCAACCCGTCTCCGATGACATATCGCGGCACCAATACATACTTGCTTGGCCAAACCGATCTTGCGGTGATTGACCCCGGCCCTGCCAATGCGGACCATCTGGATGCAATCCTGAACGCGGTTAAACCCGGACAACGGATCAGCCACATCATTGTCACACATTCTCATCTGGACCACTCTCCGCTTGCTGCACCGCTGGCCGAACGAACGCAAGCAAAGATCATTGCTTTTGGAGGCCCCGAAGCAGGCCGCAGTGAGGTGATGGCCGAATTGGCCAATCAGGGGCTCGCAGGCGGAGGTGAAGGGATCGACACGGCGTTCCGCCCGCATATCGAAGTCGAAGATGGAGATGTAGTCGCCGCCGAAGGGTGGCAGTTGAATGTGATCCATACGCCTGGTCATCTTGGTAACCATATTGCGCTGGGTTGGGGGGATGTCTGCTTTACCGCCGATCATGTGATGGGTTGGGCCAGTTCATTGGTGTCACCACCTGATGGTGATCTGACCGATTTCATGGCGGCTTGCGAAAAGCTAGGACAACATAACTGGTCAGTATTCCACGCAGGGCATGGCGCACCGATTAACGACCCTGCCAAAAGGCTCGATTGGTTGATCACCCACCGGCGCGCCCGGGAAAAACAGATTCTGTCCGCATTGGAAACCAGGCCAGGAACCGCCCGGGAATTGGCCGAGCGAATCTATACCGAAACCCCCGCTGCCCTGTTGCCCGCTGCCGAACGGAATGTATTCGCCCATCTCGTTGATCTTACATGCCGATTTCTGATTGCACCGCAGTCAAAATTATCCGTCGGCGCGATCTTCGCCAGAACCCCATAGATGCCGAGGTAATTTTTTTTCCAAAACCGCGCTTCCCCTCTGGACGGCGAAATTTCGGGTTGCTATATGGCGCGAACCGTTCCGGCGTAGCTCAGCGGTAGAGCAGTTGACTGTTAATCAATTGGTCGTAGGTTCGATCCCTACCGCCGGAGCCAATACCCCCAAAACACACCGCAAATTATCATGGATGCCCGCCTTCGCTGTGTGCACGTTTTTTCGACGAAAAAACTCACGCCCCCCACTGGACGCCGAAGAGTCGGGTTGCTATACGGCGCGAACCGTTCCGGCGTAGCTCAGCGGTAGAGCAGTTGACTGTTAATCAATTGGTCGTAGGTTCGATCCCTACCGCCGGAGCCAATCTTCCAAAATCTTTACGACTATAGAAACACCCTGCTTCAGGCCGTTCGCCATAACTCAGGGCAGATGATAAACGGTTTCAAAGGTTCATCTTCTAATTTTTCCATTCCCTTCAACCCAAAGTTGAGGGATAAGTTCCCAATTACATTTGCATTGAAGGACTTAGTCTGGGCCCAAGTTATTAGCAGGCTCAGGTGAACTTGAGATAAATTGAAAGAAGATTTTATGCCGGTCACGCTTGTCCCAAAGCCAAACCAGGCAGATCAGAAACGCCACTGACAAGTCGCGAAACGGACATACGAGCATAAGGAAGTATCATGAAGCAGGTGAACTGTTTGATCATAGGTGCTGGCTTTGGCGGCATTGGTATGGGCTACCAGCTCAGACAAGCGGGAATCGACAGTTTCGCAATACTCGACAAGGCCACTGATTTTGGGGGCACTTGGCAGCATAACACCTATCCCGGTGCGGAATGCGATGTGCCCTCGCATTTGTATTCTTACTCTTTCAGCAAAACGCCGGACTGGAGCCGAAAATGGTCGGGACAGAAAGAGATTCTGGATTACATCCGGGATTGTGCGGAAACATTCGGAGTGATCGCGCATTTACGCCTTGGCTGCGCCGTCACTTCAGCAAGCTTCGATCCGACAAGTGAAATGTGGACTGTAACGACCAAGGGCAATGGAGATGAAACCTATCTCTGCCGCCACGTGGTTTGCTCGGTTGGTCAGTTGCACTTTCCCAACCGTATTGGGATACCGGGGATGAAGCTCTTCGGGGGAACCATATTCCATTCTGCCGAATGGCGCCATGATATCGACCTGAAGGACAAATCGGTTGCTGTGATTGGAAATGCAGCCAGCGCGCTGCAGTTCATCCCAGAGATCGCCAAACAGGCAGACATTCTGACAGTTTATCAACGCACGGCAAATTGGGTCATGCCCAAAGGCAACAAGACCTATGGCGAGAGCTTCAAGTCGCTGATGCGTTCGATGCCCTTCCTTCAAAAACTTTATCGCTTCCGCCTTTGGGCCGAGAATGAATTCAAGATCTTTCCAGTCATGAAAGGATCGAAACTGCACGAGATGCTGATGCAGAACATACTGAACCGGCATCTGGAAAAGACGATATCGGACCCAAAACTGCGCGAGGCGCTTCGGCCCAAATACCCGCCCGGCGCGCGTCGCCTTTTGGTCTCGGACAGCTACTATCAGACCCTGAACCAGGACAAGGTTGAGTTGGTGACGGAGGGAATCGACTGTTTCACCAAAGATGGGATCAAGACCACAGACGGTACCGAACGCAACCATGATGTGGTCATTCTTGGCACCGGGTTCCAATCCAACCCCTTCCTGCAAGCTATTGATATCAAGGGACGTGATGGTATCTTGTTGCGCGATGTTTGGGATAAGGGTGGTGCGCGGGCCTATCTTGGTATTTCGGTTCCCAAATTCCCCAATCTGCACATTATTTACGGACCAAACACAAACCTTGGCCACACGACGGTACTGGCCATGATCGAAGCGCAAATCGGTTTTGTCATCCAACTTATCAAGGCGGCCGATCACGGCACGATCGAAGTAAAACCTGAGGCGGCATTGCGTTTCGATGACGAGATGCAACAGCGTCTTGCCAAAAGTCAGTGGGCGCGGATCAAGCGCAGCTATTACAAAGATGGCGAGCGGATAACCACCAACTGGCCAGGCAGTTCGTTCGAGTATTTCAGGCGCACGAGGAAACCCAAACTGGCAGATTTCAGGCGTGGAACTTCAGAAGGCTGAGGGGCTATAGATCTACGTTCGCCGCGAAGTCAGAAAACCCGGCAAACCATCTCGCTTGTGTCTGCCAGACCAGTGATCTTGCGCTAGGTACTCAGCAGACCTTTGAAGTCTTCCCGCAGGTTGCGTTTCAGGATCTTGCCAGTCGCGTTCAGTGGCAGCGCGTCCACAAAGACTACCCTGTCCGGGATCTGCCACTTGGCTATCTTACCACCAAAAAACGCCAGCAATTCTTCTTCGCTTGGGTTTGCCCCCTCGGCTTTCACCGCCACAAGAACGGGCCGTTCGTCCCATTTCGGATGCGGCACACCTACAACGGCTGCGCCTGCCAGCTTTGGATGTGCCACCGCGATATTTTCGAGCTCGACCGAACTGATCCATTCACCGCCGGACTTGATGATGTCCTTTGAGCGATCTCGGATCGTCATATACCCGTCCGGGTCCAGTGTCGCCACGTCGCCAGTGGCAAACCAACCGTCTTGCAGCAGACCCTGATCCTGCATCATGAAATAGCTGTCCAATACCCAGTATCCGCGCACCATCAGGTCTCCCTGTGTTTCACCGTCGCGCGGAAGCTCATTGCCCAGATCATCAACGATTTTCAATTCGACCCCATAACAAGGACGGCCCTGACTTTCCCGAAGCCCATACTGCTCTTCTTTGGGCAGTTTTCCATGTTTCGCCAAGGGCTGGTTCGCGGTTCCCAGCGGGCTCATCTCGCTCATCCCCCAGGCGTGGACTGTATCAACACCGTAGGTTTCGCGGAACGTCTCGATCATCGACGGCGGACATGCGGCCCCACCAATAACTGTGCGCTCAAGACTGGACAGTTGACTGCCCGACTTCTTGGCAGAGGCCAGCAGACCCTGCCAGATCGTCGGCACACCCATGGCCAGTGTCACGCCATAGCTGTCAATCAAATTGACCAATGCCTCGCCATGCAAATCTGGTCCCGGCAATACCATCCGAGACCCCGACATCGCGCAAGCGTACGGCGATCCCCAAGCGTTCACATGGAACATCGGTACAACTGGCAGTACCACATCCATCGCCGAAAATCCGATCACGTCACGCGTGTTGGACCCAAAACTGTGCAAAACTGTCGAGCGATGGGAATAGAGCACCCCTTTGGGGTTGCCGGTTGTGCCCGAAGTGTAACAAAGGCTTGAGGCTGTGTTTTCGTCCAGCCTCGGCCATTGAAAGCCGGAATCACCGGTTTCGATCAGCTCATCATAGAACTGCACCCCTGGAACCTGCGCGATTGCGTCATCATTCCGCGGACCCATTAACACGAAATGCTGCACCTCTGTCAGTTGGTCCTTCAAAGCGGCGACAAGCGGGATGAATGTGGCGTCGAAAAACAGAACCCGGTCCTGCGCATGATTGATGATATAGGTCAGCTGCTCTGGAAACAGCCTGGGGTTTACGGTGTGGCAGACGAATCCAGCACCCGAAGTGCCATAGTAGATTTCCAGATGGCGGCGGTTGTTCCATGCCAATGTCGCTAGCCGAGCGTGCGGTTCCAGCCCAAGACCTAACAGTGCAGAGCCCAATTTTCGCGCGTTCTCGGCGACTTGCGACCAGTTTGTTTCAGTCAAACTGCCGTCAGTTTCGACAGAATAAATCTCGGTTTGGCCATGATAGCGATCGGCATGCTCGATCAGTGACGAGATCAGCAACGGTTGCGTCATCATTTGTCCCAGCATGGACATCCTCCCTGTGTCGGGGCCGCTTTTTGCAGCACCTTCTTGTTTGCCACGCATCTTTGACTGTTGGCGCGGTCAAAAGAAATCCTGCCAAGCATTTAATTGTCTGACAATAGAAGAATGCGTCATGCAAGGGCTGCAAAGCTGGCTTTTATTCGGTTTCCCGGTGCAACATGGCATAGGCAACAAGGGCGGCGGTTGACCCGTCTTTGGTCTCGGTACCTTCTGCACCGTCCACGATTGGCCCCAGTGAAGTCGCCAGTTCCTTGCCCAGTTCAACGCCCCACTGGTCAAAAGAGTTGATCCCCAACAGGACCCCTTCGACGAATACGCGATGCTCGTACAGGGCGATGATCTGCCCCAGAACAAAAGGCGTTAGCTTGGGGTACATCAGCGTGGTCGAGGGACGATTGCCAGCAAACACCCGATGTCGGGCCTGACGTTCGCATTCTTCACCCGTCAACCCTTTGTCGGCCATGCGCTGCCGCGCCTCGTCCAGCGATCGGCCGCGCATCAGCGCCTCGGACTGGGCCAGACAGTTGGCCAGCAGCAGACGGTGATGGTGGGTCAGCTCGGGTTCATGTCCCTCGGCAGCGACCATGAATTCGCAAGGGATAACGTCTGTGCCCTGATGGATCAGCTGATAAAACGCATGCTGACCATTGGTACCAGGCTCACCCCAGACCACCGGACCCGAAGGAATGGTCAGCGCACTGCCGTCCATGGCAACGGATTTGCCATTCGACTCCATCTCGAGCTGCTGAAAATATGCGGGCAAGCGCAGGAGACGCTGATCGTATGGCAGCACGGCCCGGCTGGCATATCCCAGAACCTGCCGATGCCAGACACCAGTCAAAGCCAACATCACCGGCATATTCTCGGACCAATCGGCGGCGCAAAAATGCACGTCCATTGCCTGTCCACCACGCAAAAACGCGTCAAAGGCCGTCGAGCCTACGGCAATCATCACCGGCAGGCCCACAGGCCCCCAAACCGAATAACGCCCCCCGACCCAATCGGCGAAACCAAACACGCGCTGTTCGGGAATGCCAAAGGCTTGAGTCTTGTCCAAAGCGCTGGAAACCGCAGCAAACTGTCGGGCCGGCTCCCCACCGCCATCGACCATCCAGGCGCGCGCGGTGCGGGCATTGGTCATGGTTTCAATGGTCGTGAACGTCTTGGACGCGACAATCACAAGTGTCCGCGTCGGATCCAACTGCCGTAGAACATCGGCAATATGTGCCCCGTCTACATTCGAGACATAGTGCAGCCGCGGCCCGTCGTGATACGGAGCCAGCGCATGCGTGGCCATAACCGGTCCCAGATCAGACCCACCAATTCCGATATTCACCACATCGGTAAAGCTGCCCCCTGCCCCGGACACGGCCCCCCCACGGACCTCTTCGGCAAAGACACGCATCCGCTGCAGCGTATCCAGAACGCCAGGCATGACATCCAGACCATCCACGTCGACCGGACCGCCATCCAGATTCCGCAATGCCGTATGCAGAACCGAGCGTTCTTCGGTTTCATTGATCTTGGCACCCGCAAACATCGCGTCGCGCCTGTCGGCAAGCCCCGCCTCGTCGCATAGGCGGATCAGGGCTGCGCGAATATCTGCGTCAATCTGCGTCTTTGAATAGTCAAACAGCATATCGCCCGCTGAGGTCGAGAAAACCTGTGCCCGATCCACGTCTTGTTCGAACAAGTCCAAAATGGAACGACCGCCATCTGACGCAAATGCCTTGAGAGTATCCAGGTTCATAACTCTACTCCGCCCAATGGACCGTCATGCCGCCCAACACAGCAGCAATCGGCGCCTCTTTGGGATGCAGGGACATGGCCCGGTCCAGCGCCTTGCGTTTGGTTTCCCCAAAAATCACCAGATGCTTAGACAATGCGCCGTCCAAGACCGGAGCCGTTAATGTAATCCGCGCCTCGGGCTGAACTTCGGGTCGGGCCACGGCCAAAGGTGGCGCATGCCCGTTCAATGCGGCGGCCAACCCGTCCATCCCCGGAAACAGCGAGGCGGTGTGCATATCTTCGCCCATACCCAGCATGAGAACCGAAAGAGGCAGCACAGGCGCAATCAAGCTCTCAATTTCGGGCAGCACCGATTCCGGATCTTTGCCATCCAGATACAGCGGCACATATTGCGCGACCGAGGCGCGATTGGTCAGCAAACGCTCTTGGATCAGCCGCGCATTTGCGCGATCGCTGTCGCTGGGCACGCACCGTTCATCCGTTGGCAGAATTCGGACCCGGTCCCAATCCAAATCAGCGGCACACAATCCGTCAAAGACCGGCCCGGGTGTGGTACCGCCCGGCACAGCAAAAGAGACCAGATCGTGATGCAGCAGCGCCGCCTCTAGATCTCCGGCGATAGCATTGGCCACGTCGATGGCTAGCATATCCCGGTCGGCGTATTCCTGAATTTTCATGGGTTTATCCCTTGCCAACGGCGACCGTCCCGTTTCATCAGCAGCTCGGCGTCGCCTGGCCCAGTGCTGCCGCTCTCATAAGGTTTCGGCACATCGCCACGCGCCTGCCATCCTGCGATGATCGGGTCTGTCCAGGCCCAGGCGGCCTCGACCTCATCACCGCGCATGAACAGCGTCTGATTGCCTCGGATCACATCCATCACTAGACGTTCATAGGCGTCTGGCGGGTCCTGGTTCTCGGCGCCCAATGCCTCGGCAAAGCTCATATCCAGGGGCACGTCGACCAAACGCATACCTCCTTGCCCGGGCTCTTTGATCGTCACTTTCAGCGTGATGCCCTCATTTGGCTGCAGGCGGATCGACAGCGCATTCGCATGACGCCCGGCATCCGCTCCAAAGATCGAATGCGGCGCGTCTTTGAACATCACATTGATAACCGAAGACCGGGCCACAAGGCGCTTGCCCGTGCGCAAGTAGAACGGTGTTCCCGCCCATCGCCAGTTGCTGATATGCGCCCGCAGCGCCACATAGCTTTCCGTGGTCGAGCGCGGATTTCCAACGGCTTTGCGGTAACTTGAACTTTCGCCCTCAAACTGCCCCCGCACGATATGATGCGGCTTTACCGGGTCCAGAGCGCGAATGACCTTGAGCTTTTCATCACGCACCGCATCCGGGTCGAACTTGGCCGGAGGTTCCATGGCGATCAGGCACAAAAGCTGCATCAAGTGGTTCTGCATCATGTCGCGCATCGCGCCTGCGCGCTCGTAATACTCTTCACGGCCGTTAATTCCGACGGATTCGGCTACGGTGATCTGGATATGGTCGACATACTGGCTGTTCCAAAGTGGTTCGAACAACATGTTGCCGAACCGAACAGCCATCAGGTTTTGGACGGTTTCCTTGCCCAGATAGTGGTCGATTCGATAGATTTGACTTTCCCTGAAATGCGCGGCCAGCGTGGCATTCAAAGCCCGCGCACTTTCCAGATCATGGCCAAAGGGTTTTTCAACCACGATCCTCGTCTGCGGCGTTGTCAGATCATACGCCTCGATCCGTTCCGCCAGAGGGCCAAACAACCGCGGCCCCACCGAAAAATAGAACGCCCGAACCCGATCCGGCTGAAGTTTCTGCGCAAGCTCGGCCCAGCCATGATCCGCAACAGCATCCAATGTCACATAATCAACCCGCTGCAAAAACGCGTTCAGTGCAGCGGTGTCCTGACTGTGTCGTCCGGCATGTGACTCAAGCGAGTTGCGGACCAAATTGCGGAACTTGTCACGATCGTAATCCGTTCGGGCCGCCCCGATTACTTGCGCGCCTTCAGCCCACTGGCCAGCACAAAACCGGCGAAACAGAGCGGGCAGGATTTTACCCTGCGCCAGATCGCCGGTTCCGCCAAAAATGACCAGATCAAAGGGGTCTACAGGTATGACGCGAGAAACCATGTGTTTTCCTTACCTTGCCCTATGCTCAATGTCCAATGTTAGCGCAACCATTTTTGCGGATTTCCGCGACATCAATTCTCTGTCAGCTCACCCATGTCTCACTTTGCGAAACGGTCTGAAACCTCTAATTCAAGGTGACAACAGAAAAGAACCGGAAACCGGAATGAAAGACAACGCCCCTCAGATCGTCAATATCGGCAAGTTTCAAAACAAATTGGTGACAGCGGATGGCCAGACTCGTGCCTCGGTGGCGTTGACCAACCCCGAGACGCTCTGGTTCAATACCGGGACTCTGTGCAACATCGAATGTGTGAACTGCTATATCGAAAGCAGCCCGACCAATGATGCGTTGGTCTATATCTCGGCGGGTGAAGTGCGGGACTATCTGGACCAGATCGAAGACAGAAACTGGCCCGTGCGTGAGATTGGCTTTACCGGTGGTGAGCCGTTCATGAACCCCGACATGATCGAGATGGCACGCGCTGCGCTGGAACGCGGCTATGAGGTGTTGATACTGACCAACGCGATGCGGCCAATGATGCGCCAGAAGATGCGCGAGGGATTGACTGAACTTCAGCGCGACTACGCTGGGAAACTGACGCTGCGGATATCGCTCGACCATTATCGTGCCGACCTGCACGATAAGGAACGTGGCAAAGGCAGTTTTGACAAAACCGTGGAAGGTATGAAGTGGCTACGCGATGGCGGATTCCGGATGGCTGTTGCCGGCAGAACCGTATGGGGCGAGGACGATGAAAAAAGCCGTCAGGGATATGCTACGTTATTCAACCACCACGGGTTTGGCATCGACGCGCATGACCCTGCGCGAACGGTCCTTTTCCCTGAAATGGACGAAACCGTCGAAGTGCCGGAAATTACCACCGCCTGCTGGGGTATCCTGGACAAATCACCCGCGACTGTGATGTGCGCCAGTGCCCGGATGGTGGTCAAACGCAAGGGCGCTGAAAAACCGGCCGTTCTGGCCTGCACGTTGCTGCCTTATGAGCCGGAGTTCGAGATGGGGCATACGCTGGCCGAGGCGGAAGCGGACGTGCACCTCAACCATCCACATTGTGCCAAATTCTGCGTCCTGGGTGGGGCCAGCTGCTCGGCTTGATCAGTTCAGTTCCGGCGATTTCCAGAATTTTGTACCCGACGCGCCCGCTGCCACGCGCCACCCTGTCTTGGACAGTTCAAAAAAGGAACGACCGTCGGTGAATCGCACGGTTTCCGTCGTGTTTTCGTCGCCGTACATGGCGCCGGTTTCGGCGGTCGCGTCATAGCCTTGAGTGATGAACTTATCCAGATCAGCAGCTGTTTCGAACATGATCACAAACTTGGATTCAAAGCCGCCGATGCCGATCGCGCCACCCACGCCGCCTGTTCCCATGTTCATATATGTGTGCTGGCCGGTATCCTTTGAAACCGCCACACCCCGCCCATACCCAGCCGAGACTGGAAACACCGTAACCTTGCGCGAGTCGAACACGGCATAGCCGGCACAGACCTCGTACAGCGCATGCGCTTCGTGATTTTCGGCCAGCAACTGATCCAGAATCTGCGTGGCCAATGTGTCCAGCTTGGCGCGCGTCTCTTCCGGAGTGGCCTCATTGCTTAGCAATTCGGTGGTCGAGTCGACTGTACCCTCAACAGCTTTCGCGCCTTTATCGATTGTCTCGCCAACGGTTTCGGCCCCTTGCCCTACAACGTCAGCCGCGTTTGACGCGCCTTTTTTGATCTTGTCCAAAACTCCCTCAGCGGCGACTGACCCACCAAGCAAAACGGCGGCGACAAACAGCAACATTCTGGGCATGGGACATTTCCTTAGCTGATCAATGGTTTGGGCACGACCCTAGCCTAAGAAAATCAAATGGAACACGCCCTTTCGTTACACAGCCAATAATCTGTCAGTGCGGCTAATTCACCCGAAACTCGCCAACTTGATTGCGCCACTCTCCGGGCGCGATCATCTTACGGTGGGTGAATTTCACGGAATGTAAGGGGCCTTCGATCTCTCGCTGCCAGAAATCAATGAACTCGAACAGTTTCGGATGATCCGGCGCCAGATCGTATTCCTGCCAGATGAAGGTGTTCAGAACATGGATATAGTCGGGCATGTGGTAGAATAATTCCGCCGTTGTCAGCCCATAACCTTTAAGCATCAATTCCGTTTCGCTGCGCTCCATTTCGACCTCAATTTTAATTGCAAGGTCCCCCTATTGTATCACGAAAACACCCTAATCCTTAGTTAACAATATGTTACCGTGATGTTACCGGAGTTTCTCACTTGCAAAATGGTTGCTTGCTTGCACCTTATGTGCCGGGTCTGATAAGGTGTATCCACAAGATATAGAGTCTGCATACAGAACGGGCAGTTTACGTGAACGATACGCCAGAAGTTCCTGAAAATATGGATGAAAACCCACCAGAACGCCCCGTTTACGGTGGCCCGACGGTCTCCATCGAATCCGAAATGCGCACGTCCTATCTGGACTATGCGATGTCGGTCATTGTTAGCCGTGCGATTCCTGATCTGCGCGATGGGTTGAAACCGGTACATCGGCGCATCCTTTACGCGATGCACGAGACCGGAAACACCCATGACAAATCCTATCGCAAATCGGCCCGTCCGGTCGGCGACGTAATGGGTAAATACCACCCACATGGCGACAGCGCGATCTATGACGCGTTGGTGCGTATGGCTCAGGATTTCTCGATGTCGCTGCCGCTGCTGGATGGTCAGGGCAACTTTGGCTCGATGGACGGCGATAACCCGGCGGCCATGCGCTATACCGAAGTGCGGATGGACAAGCCCGCCGCCTCTCTGCTGGCGGATATCGAGAAAGACACCGTCGATTTTCAGGACAACTATGACGGCAAAGACAGAGAGCCGACAGTCCTGCCCGCACGGTTCCCGAACATGCTGGTCAACGGCGCTGGCGGCATTGCCGTGGGCATGGCGACCAATATCCCGCCGCACAATCTTGGTGAGGTGGTCGACGCCACCCTCGCCCTGATCGACGATCCCGATCTGACGTCCGAGCAGCTGATCGAGTATGTTCCAGGCCCCGACTTCCCGACCGGCGGAGTAATGCTGGGCCGGTCCGGCGCGCGCAAAGCCTATTTGGAAGGGCGCGGCAGCGTCATAATTCGCTCCAAGACCCGCGTCGAGGAAATCCGCAAAGACCGCTATGCCATCGTGGTTGATGAGATTCCATATCAGGTGAACAAGGCTTCGATGATCGAAAAGATCGCCGAGGCCGTGCGTGAGAAGAGGATTGAAGGCGTCAGCCACGTTCAGGACGAATCCGACCGTAACGGCGTACGCGTGGTGGTCGAACTGAAACGTGATGCCACGCCCGAAGTTGTATTGAACCAGCTTTTCCGTTTTTCGCCGATGCAAACCTCGTTTGGCTGCAACATGCTGGCGCTGAATGGCGGGCGACCCGAGCAACTGACTCTGCGCCGGTTCCTGACCTCCTTCATTGACTTCCGCGAGGACGTCGTCGCCCGTCGCACTGCGTACGACCTGCGCAAAGCCCGCGAACGCAGTCACATCTTGTGCGGTTTGGCCGTGGCAGTTTCGAATGTGGATGAGGTGGTTGCAACCATCCGCTCATCCGCTGACGCCGCGCAAGCGCGTGAAAAGCTGATGACCCGCCGCTGGCCCGCGGCTGAGATCGAAAGCTATCTGCGCCTGATCGACGACCCTCTGTCCATGATGAACGACGACGGCACCTATAACCTGACCGAAGTTCAGGCCCGCGCGATCCTCGACCTGCGCCTGCAGCGATTGACCCAGATCGGTGTCAAAGAGGTTACGGACGAACTGGAGGAACTGGCGGGTAAGATCCAGGAATACCTGGATATTCTGTCCTCGCGAGAGCGCATCATGTCGATCATCGGGGATGAGCTGCGCAGCGTTCGTGAACAGTTTGCCGTGCCCCGTCGCACCGAGATCGTCGATTGGTCCGGCGACATGGAAGACGAGGACTTGATCGAGCGTGAGGATATGGTCGTGACCGTCACGTCGGGCGGCTACATCAAGCGTACTCCGCTGGCCGATTTCCGGGCGCAAAAACGTGGTGGCAAGGGCCTGTCGGGAATGCAGACCAAGGAAGAGGACGTCGTTACCAACCTTTTCGTGGCGAACACGCATACACAGTTGTTGTTCTTCACCACTGACGGGATGGTCTACAAGCTCAAGACCTGGCGTCTGCCGCAGTCGGGGCGCACTGGCAAGGGCAAGGCCATTGTCAACATCCTGCCGATTCCGACCGGGGTGTCCATCGCGGCGATCATGCCCGTGGATGTGCCGGACGAAGAATGGGAAAACCTGCAGATCATCTTTGCCACCAGCGCAGGCGATGTCCGCCGGAACCGACTGTCGGATTTCACCAATGTCCGCCGCAACGGCAAGATTGCGATGAAATTGCCCGAGGGCATCGAACTGGTGAATGCACGCATCTGCTCAGAAGACGAAGATGTGATGCTGGTCACCAATTCGGGCCGCGCAATCCGATTCCGCACCACTGATGTGCGCGTGTTCAACTCACGCGAATCCACCGGTGTTCGGGGCATAAGGCTGAGCAGTGGCGACCGTGTCGTCTCGATGTCGGTGATCCGCCACTTTGAAGCTGATCCGGATGAACGCGCCGCCTATCTCAAGATGCGCCGCGCAGTGGCAGGCATCGCCGATGACGGTGAGACGGATGAGGATGAAGCAACCCCCGGCACCATCACGCAAGAACGCTATGCCGAGATGTCTGCGGCCGAAAACATGATCCTGACGATTACCACTGGCGGTGCAGGCAAGCTGAGCTCCAGCCACGACTACCCGGTCCGCGGACGCGGCGGCATGGGTGTCGCGGCGATGGATAAGGCGATGCGCGGCGGGGCACTTGTGGCGTCGTTCCCGGTCGATATCGAAGATCAGATCATGCTGGCCACGTCCAAGGGTCAGTCGATCCGGGTCCCGATCGAAGGCATCTCGTTCCGCTCGCGGTCAGCAGGTGGCGTGAAGGTGTTCAACACCGGCAAAGGCGAAGAGGTTGTCAGCGTCGCCTGGATCGCCGATCAGGGTGACGAGGAAACCGAAGAGTAACGCGGCCGTCTAGAATTGCGGATCGTGGAACCTGTTTCCGCGATCCGTTTTATGTTTGGGGCTATTGGCCGTGGTCAGCCAGGCTCTCAAACCAGTTCAGGATCAGATCCGCCCACCCGGTTGGAACACTGTGTCCGCCTTGAAAACCAATCACTGACAAGGACCTTTCTTTTTCTACAACCGAACGGCATCCGTGATAAGTTCTTTGATCAAAGCCGTTTCCTTGGGTTAGATCGACCGTATCGCACCCCAATTTATAGGCCATTCCGTCTACAGCTTCGACAGCACCCATATAGTCATGTGCCCGAAGGGATGAGTCTGTCCCGGCAAATGGAATGACAGAGTCTGCGTAGCCATGCATATAAAGCAAATCAAAGTCGAAACTGGCCGTGGCACAGGGGCCAGGCTGACGGCGCATCGGCGTCCCGCCTATTGGCGCGAAGGTCTTAAGGCGCGGATCAACCTCGGAGCAAGCCAAATACCAGGCGAATGAACCGCCACGAGAATGTCCCGCGACTAGAATGCCATCCGGTTGGATGGAAAACCTTTGAATTGCATCTTCGACGACATCCGCGACAAACCGGAAATCATCCCGGCTGTATCGGGTAGAATCCCACACCCACCCAGTACCGGGGCCGTTTCGATATTCGATCTCCAATGCTGTTGGTGCGATCACCGCATAACCACGATTCAGAAAAGGTTGAACCAAATCAATGTTTTCTACCGTTTTTTGACCACTTCCGTTTGAGCCATGCAAGAACACGATGGCTGGAAAAGGTCCATCCCCGATTGGGATCAGGGCGTTATAGTGCCGGTCTGAAACCTGACAAGGCATGTCGGCACCGCCGCAATCGGTCACCTGATACAACTCGGAAAAGGACGCGTTTGGCCTATTGCCACGCAACGCCAAATAACCAGCGAGTGCTGCGATGCAGATCGTAACCAGCCTGACGACCAATGCAGGTTTCTTTGCGATCAAAATTTGTACAAGGCCCGGAACTTCGCCTCGAGATAGTCCAGCAGAGGCTCCGGCCCAGGTTCCATGCCACTGGCGCGTTGGATGATGTCGCGGGGGGCGTAAAGGCCGCCATGGCGTTGGAGGTTTTCGCGCAGCCAACCGGTGGCGCCCGACGTGTCACCCTCGGCCAGTTGAGTATCCAGATCGGGCAGCGCGGATCGCAGAGCCTGGTTCAGGCATCCGGCATAGACATTGCCCAGCGAGTAGGTCGGGAAATACCCGAACAGACCGACGGACCAATGGACATCCTGCAGACACCCGTTCGAGGGCTTATCAACCGCATAGCCGAAATCCGCCTTGAACCGGTCATTCCATGCGCCCTCAAGGTCGCTGACCTGCAGATCACCGCTCATCAACTCGCGCTCAAGGTCAAAGCGCAGCATGATGTGCAGGTTGTACTGCACCTCATCCGCCTCGGTGCGGATATATCCATTATGGACCCGGTTGACCGTGGCATAGAACGCATCGGCATCGGCGACGCCGAAATTGCCAAAAGCCTCGACCATCTGGCCAAACAGCCAGCCAGTATAGGCGCGTGATCGACCCAGTTGGTTTTCGTAAATCCGGCTCTGGCTTTCATGCACGCCCATCGACACGCCCTGCCCCAGCGGGGTCAAAAGGTAGGCTGGGTCGATGCCCTGTTCATAGGCGGCGTGGCCGACCTCGTGAATGGTTGAATAGAAACAGTTGAACGGATCGGTCTCGCTGGTGCGCGTGGTGATCCGCACGTCCAATCCGCTGCCCGAGCTGAACGGGTGAACGGCCTTGTCGACCCGGCCAGTGTTCAGGTCGTAACCGAATCCGGTGGCCAGCTTCTGTGACAGGCGCATCTGGGTCGCTGAGCCAAACGTCCCAGTCAGGGCGGCCGGTCCGGGCTGATCCAGTACGGCTGCTCGCAATGCCACCAGACGCGGACGCATCTGGTCAAAGATCGCAGCGATCTGAGTGCCGGTCGTATAGGGCTCGTAATCTTCGACCATGGCGTCATAGACATCGCCGCCCTGTGCCAGGGCCTGACCTTCCTGACGTTTGAGCGCCACAACCTCTTCCAGTACGGGCAAAAAGGCCGCCACATCCTCATCGGCGCGTGCCTGTGCCCATGTGCCCTGCGCGGCTGAGGTAACGCGTGCGATGGTCTTGGCCAAATCGGCGGGCACTTTCACGGTCCGCTCATAGGACCGGCGGATCTCGCGCAGTTGCGCGCGGGCGACATCGTCCTGCGGCTCGGCCTGCTCCAGCCACTCTGCCACACGCGGATCAGACCGTCGGGCATGCAAAACAGATTCGATCGCGGCCATTTCTTCTGCGCGCTGCGGTGCTGCGCCGCGCGGCATCACTGTTTCCTGATCCCATCCCAGACGCCCGGCAATCTGACCAAGGGCCGAAATTTCACGTTGGAAGGCCATCAGTTCATCATAGGCAGTCATCTGGGTCAGGCTCCGCGGATCGAAGTTGCGATGGGATAGGCTGTCAGGAAGCGCGCACGCAGGATCAGAGTCCACACGATCACGGCCATGAACTGGTGGAAAATGGCGATCTGCCAGGGGGCCGCGTAGATCACGGTCATTATCCCGACAACCACCTGCAGCGACAAGGCTGCGAACATCGTGTTGAAGGCAAAGCGCGTTTGCGGATGCGCACTGGAATTGCCACGCCGCCAGACAACGATGGCAAAGATGAACAGCAGATAACCCGTGCAACGATGGATGAACTGCACAAGCCCGGGGCTTTCGAAAAAGTTCCGCCACATCGGTTCCAGTATCGCCGCGTCCGGCGGGAAAATCTGCCCGCCGATCAATGGCCAGTCGGTATAAGACCGCCCAGCGTCGATACCTGCGACAAGTGCACCGATGAGGATCTGCAGGAATGCGAAATGCATCAGGCCGGTAGACAGGGAAAACAGTTTGGCTTCTTTCGCGCGGCGGGCTTGCATCAGGTCACGCTCATCCCGGCCAAGTTCGAACATATACCAGGCGAGGAAACCCAAGATCACAAAGGCCAGACCCAGATGGATCGCCAGGCGATAGCTGGCAACGGCGATCATCCCCTCGCCCTGCGTCACGCCTGACGCAACCATCCACCAGCCAACCGCTCCCTGAATCCCACCCAAAGCACCGGGGATCATCAGCTTGCCGGTCCAGCCCGTTGGTATCTTGCGGGCAATAAGGAACCCGAAAAATCCAAGTGCCCATACCAGCCCGATCACACGGCCCAACTGCCGGTGGCCCCATTCCCACCAATAGATGGACTTGAAATCCGCAAGCTCCATCCACTGGTTCTGGATGCGCCACTGGTCGATTTGCTTGTACTTGTCGAACTCGGCCTGCCAGTCGGTTTCGGTCATCGGCGGGACAGCCCCGGTGAGCGGGCGCCATTCGGTGATCGACAGCCCGCTATCGGTCAGGCGGGTCAGCCCACCCACCGCAATCATCACAACCACAAGCGCAAACAGGATCATCAGCCAGGCCCGGATAGCCTTACGCGCACCACCGCGGCCCCGGTCAATCATACCAGGTTGAACCGCTTGTTGTTTTTCAGAGTCTGAGACCTCTTCGAAGATGCTGCGCTTGCCGCTCATGCGTTCCTCATGTGTCTTGAATTTCGTTGCAAGCTAGGACCACCATGGGACGAGGTCCAGCCTTACCCTTTGTCTTTCCAACGGACCATCTGACGCATGACCCCGTGCAACATCTGCACATCCGCCCGCGTCATCCGCATCCGTGACCACAGATTGCGCAGATTGGTCTTCATGCTTTCGGCTTTTTCAGGCGGGTAAAAGAACCCCGCCTCTTCCAGCCGGTCTTCATAATGTTCGACCAGTTTTTCGACCTCGATGCCTGTGGCCCAGTCGCCTTTGCCCAGATCGGTTGCCTCATGCACGACGTCGCCTGTCTGGCGCATCCACTCATAGGCGGTCAGCAACACGCATTGCCCAAGGTTCAATGAGGCATATTCCGGATTCACCGGGACCGAGATGATGGCATTGGCCTTCGCAATATCCTCATTCTCAAGCCCTGCCCGTTCCGGGCCAAACAGCACGGCGACTTTTTCGCCCGCAGCGACCTTTTCGGCCGCGATCTGCATAGCGCGTTCGGGGCTGAAGACCGGCTTGGTCAACCCGCGCTGGCGGGCCGTGGTGGCAAAGACATAGGTGCTGTCGGAGAGTGCGCCAGCCAAATCGTCAAACAGCTGCGCCTCATCCAGCAGACGGCCCGCCCCACTGGACATCGCCACCGCCTTGGGGTTTGGCCAGCCATCACGTGGGGCCACGATCCGCATCCGGTCCAGCCCGAAATTCCACATCGCCCGCGCGGCGGCACCAATGTTTTCACCCATCTGCGGGCGCACGAGCACAAATGAGGGCTGGGATTTGTCGCTTGGCATGGTTGTCTCCGAAAACTGCGCCTGCTGTAATCGTCGCGCCAACGCAGGGCAAGCCATTGGCGGCGCCAATTCTACCTGAAACAGGCATAAAAGTTTGCTTCCGGCCCGCAATCCGCTAAACCGCGCAAAAGACTTAAAGCTAAGGACGCGCCGATGGACACCGCCGAGCAGCCGCAGATTTACCTGATCACCCCGCCGACCATCACGTTGAGCACGTTCCCCGACCAACTGGCCCGCGTTCTGGACAGCACCGAAATCGCCTGCATCCGTCTGGCCCTTGCGGGAAATGACGAGGATACTATTGCCCGTGCCGCTGATGCCTGCCGCGAGGTTGCGCATACGCGGGACGTGGCGCTGGTGATTTCCAACCACGTCCTGTTGGCGCAGCGTCTGGGTCTGGATGGGGTGCATCTGGATGATGGCGCGCGCTCGGTCCGGTATGTGCGTAAGGAATTGGGTGCCGATGCCATTGTCGGCTGCTTCTGCGGCACCTCCAGCCATGACGGCATGTCGGCTGGTGAGGCCGGGACGGATTATGTGGCCTTTGGCCCGGTTGGCACGTCCTCCTTGGGTGACGGAACCGTGGTCGAGCATGATCTGTTCCAGTGGTGGTCCGAGATGATCGAAGTGCCGGTTGTGGCAGAAGGCGGCCTGACACCGGATTTGATCCGCGACCTGGGCCCCTGCACCGATTTCTTTGGCATCGGGGATGAAATCTGGCCACAGGAAGACCCAGCCGCCGCACTGAAAACTTTGATCGCCGCCATGGGCTGAACCGGGTGTGAGCGTTAACCCTTGCACCCACGCCGGGGCTGCGGCATGACGTCGACATGACTCAGAACAGCGAAATTCTTTGTATCGGTTCTGTCCTGTGGGACGTGATCGGACGTTCTGCCAGCGCCATGCGGCAGGGGTCGGATGTTCCCGGCAGGATCACCCGCCTGCCCGGAGGCGTGGCGATGAACATTGCCATGACGCTGGTGCGCTTTGGCATGACGCCCACCCTGCTGACCGCTATTGGTCGCGATCCCGAAGGCGACGAGTTGGTCAATGCTTGCGCCCGGCTGGGGATGGTAACGGATCACATCTATCGCTCGCAGGACCTGCCGACCGACCGATATATGGCTGTCGAGGGCGCCAATGGGTTAATTGCCGCGATTGCGGACGCCCATTCACTTGAGGCTGCAGGGGCAAAAATTCTGAAACCCCTGATGCAAGGCCCATTAGGCACAGAGACAATGCCATTTGATGGTCCTGTTGCTTTGGATGGCAACCTGACGCTGTCGCTTTTGGAAGAAATCGCGCAAAGCCCAGCCTTCGCCGGGGCCGACCTGCGCGTGGCACCGGCCTCTCCCGGCAAGGCCGATCGTCTGCTGCCTTTCCTCAAACATGCCCGCGCGACGCTTTATGTGAACCTCGAAGAGGCTGGCATCCTGTGCCAGCGCGAATTCGCGGATTCGGCAAGCGCCGCCAAGGGGCTGCTGGATCGCGGCGCGCTGCGCGTGCTGGTGACCGATGGCGGCAGTTCAGCAACCGTTGCCAGCGCCGAGGAAATCTTGACCCAAAAACCCCCATCCGTTCTGGTCACCCGTGTGACCGGCGCTGGTGATACATTCATGGCGGCGCATATCGCATCCGAGGCCACCGGTGCCCCAAGCGATGAGGCCCTGTCACGTGCCCTGCATGCCGCCGCAACTTACGTTTCCGGAGAAACCCCACTGTGATCAACATTCAATATTCTGCCGAGGTCCGCGCCGCCAAAGACGCAGGCCAACCTATCGTTGCGCTGGAAAGCACGATCATCACCCACGGTATGCCCTACCCGCAGAACATCGAGGTTGCGGCACAGGTTGAACAAGACATCCGAGACGCGGGCGCTGTGCCAGCCACCATGGCGGTGATCAATGGTACGCTTCACGTCGGTCTGGAATCCGAAGAGTTGAAAGCGCTGGGCCAAGCGCATGGGGTCGCCAAACTGTCCCGTGCCGATATGGCAGCCTGCATGGCAACCGGTGGCACCGGTGCAACAACGGTCGCCGCAACCATGATCGCCGCCCATCACGCCGGGATCGACGTTTTCGCCACCGGCGGTATTGGAGGCGTCCACCAAGGGGCTGAAACCTCGTTCGATATCTCTGCTGACCTGCACGAATTGGCCCATACCCCGGTCACGGTTGTTGCCGCAGGCGCCAAAGCCATCCTCGATCTGGCCAAGACGCTTGAGGTTCTGGAAACACTGGGCGTTCCGGTCATTGCCTATGGCCAGGACGAATTTCCGGCCTTCTGGTCGGCAAAATCCCCGCTGGCAGCCCCTCTGCGCATGGACAGTGCGGAAGACATCGCGCACGCACATGCGACCAGACGCGCGCTTGGCCTGCCCGGCGGCCAACTTGTCGCCAATCCGATCCCGGAGGCCGATCAGATCCCATCCGAGGAACTGGCCCCGATCATCGCCTCGGCACAGGCGGATGCAGATGTGCATCGGATCAGCGGTAAAGGGGTCACACCCTACCTGTTGCAACGGATTTATGAGCAGACCGAAGGTCGTTCTCTGACCGCCAATATCGCATTGGTCCGCAACAATGCCCGTCTGGCAGCCGGGATCGCCCGCGCCCTGTCCGCCAAGGCGGATTAACATATAGCTATTGTACCAAGGCCAAGGACTGCTTAACTAAATTCGCAAGCCACTCAGGACCGTAATGAACACTCCTTTTGACGAAGAACCCAACCGACAGCCCGGCCTGTTCTCACGGCTGCGCGCGTCCTTTCTGACGGGCATCGTCGTTATTGCGCCGGTGTGGTTGACGATCTGGCTGATCTGGTCTGTTGTCGGCTGGATCGACAGTGCGGTTCTGCCGCTGGTTCCCCACCAATTCCAGCCTGAACAATATGTTGGCATCAACCTGCGCGGTGTAGGTGTCATCTTTTTTCTGGTGTTCACCGTCGTGGTTGGCTGGGTTGCCAAGGGCATCCTGGGCCGATCCTTTATCTCGTTCACCGAAAGCCTGGTGAATAGGATGCCAGTCATCCGGTCCATCTATTCAGGCATCAAGCAGATTTCCGAGACCGTCTTTGCCCAGACTGAACGGTCATTTGAAAAAGCCTGTCTGGTTCAATATCCGCGCCGTGGCATCTGGGCCATCGGGTTCGTCTCGACCACCGCCAAGGGAGAAGTCAACGAACGCGCAGAAGCGGGTGGCGATCTGTACAGCGTGTTCATTCCGACGACACCCAACCCGACATCGGGGTTCCTGCTGTTCTTTCCGATAGAGGACGTCATCCTTTTGGACATGTCGATCGAAGATGCCGCCAAACTGGTGATTTCGGCCGGTCTTGTTTACCCGAACGACAAAGACCCGACCCAGCCACCAGAATGACTATCCAAACATTTCCGGCAGATTGACCGTGCTGCGTGCACCCAAATCGGCCTTGTGATCTGTCAAAAACTGATCAGCTGCATTGCGGCCAGCTTCTTTGAGCTTATGCAGGACCACAGGGTTGGGCACTGTCTTGGTCGCGACCGAGAGGTCATTCATCAACGCGTCATCGGCAATCATGTGAACCAGAACGCGGCTCATTTCGCCCGCTTTCAGCTTGCCATCCTCCAGCAAGCGCTGAACGAAGCTTATGGCCCTCAGTTCCCGAAACAGCGATGAGTTAAAGCCGATCTCATTGATCCGGTTCTGGATTTGCTGCGGCGTCTTGGGGATTTCTTCCCGTTCCAGGGGGTTGATGTTCACGATCACCACGTCCTCGGGCAGATCGGAATTGAACAAGGGATACAGAGCTGGATTACCGGTATATCCGCCATCCCAGTAAGCCTCGGTCCGGCCCGATTTTGGATCGAATATCTCGACCGCCTGAAACAAGGTTGGCAAACAGGCGGACGCAAGGATGGCCTCAGTCGACAGCTCATCCCCTGTGAACACCCGAATCTTTCCGCTGCGCACGCATGTCGCGCAGACATACAGACGCGGACCTTCGGCAGCGCATATTTCATCGAAATCAAAGCGCTTAACCACGGGCTCCAAGGGGTTACGGTAGAACGGCCCATAGGCATAAGGCGATACCAACCGCGACCAGGCGTCGCCTACAGCAAACGGCAGCGAATTTTCGATGGACTGTGCGATATGTGAGGGCTCAAACGCACGCATCCAGTTGGTCAGGTTCGTATCATCGACGGCCCCCATACGGGCCCAGAGCGCATCCAGATTGGTGCGCGCGCCCTCCCGGCCGCCCCGTACCATGCCAGACTTATAGGCCGCACCGTTCAGTGCGCCTGCCGATGTTCCCGTGATCGCCGCGACTTCGATATCATCTTCGTCCAGTAGACGATCCAGCACACCCCAAGTGAACGCTCCGTGCGCGCCGCCGCCCTGCAAAGCCAGATTGATACGTTTCACTGCCCTACTCCCCAAGGCTCAGAGCGCGGTCCACCCGCCATCAACTGAAATCGTCGTGCCGGTGATCTGCGCCGCCGCATCCGAGCACAGAAAGATCGTCGTACCGCCCAGTTGTTCGACCGTAGCGAATTCTTTCGAAGGTTGCCGCTTTAGCAGGACATTCTTCACGACATCCTCACGGCTCATATCGTATTCTTTCATCGTATTGGGTATCTGCTCTTCGACCAGCGGCGTCAGCACATATCCCGGGCAAATCGCATTACAGGTAATCGGCTCCTGTGCGGTCTCGAGGGCTACGGTTTTGGTCATCCCGACAACACCGTGCTTGGCCGCGATATAGGCGGCTTTGAAAGGCGATGCCGTCAACCCATGGGCCGATGCAATATTCACCACCCGTCCCCAGCCCGCCTTGCGCATCATCGGCAACGCGGCGGCAGTGGTGTGAAAGGCCGAGTTCATGTTGATCGCAATGATCGCGTCCCATTTGTCGGTTGGAAACTGATCAATCGGCGCCACATGCTGAATGCCGGCATTGTTGACCAGGATATCGCAGGCTCCAGCCTTTTCGATCAGCGCCCGACACTCGTCACCCTTGGACATGTCCGCTTTGATATAGCGCGCGTTGGTTCCGGTTTCCTGCCCGATCTCTGCGGCCAAAGCATGATCTTCGTCGCGGTCAGTAAACGAATTCAGCACCACATCTGCCCCGGCCTTGGCCAGCTCGCGGGCGATGCCTAGCCCGATGCCCGAATTCGATCCTGTGATGATTGCTGTTTTGCCCGAAAGACTCATGGGTGCTCTCCGTCAGATTCCGTGTTGACGGCACAGTGCCATGCTGCACCTGCAAAGAAAACGGGGAAAGATTGGGCGCGCTGTATCAGCGAAAATCGCACAAAAAAAACGCCCGCACGAAGCGGGCGTTAAGTTATTGAGGCAGGTTTCATACAGGCAAGAAACCTATCGAGCAGTACGCCCTTTATAAGCAATTCCACGCCTTCGTCCAAGCTAAAAGTTTGATAATATGAAAAATCATCGGTACGGTGAATCCCAACAAAATAAGGCCAGAGCAGGATTGTTTCCAAAATGAGCCCCGATTTTCTTCGCCCCGTTCGCCCTATGATCGCGGGAATCGTTAGTGTTTTTGCCGTTGCAGCAGCCCATGCAGAATCGACCCATGGCATAGCTATGTATGGCGACCCTGCCCTACCACCGGATTTTGTGTCGCTACCCTATGTCAACGCTGATGCACCCAAAGGCGGCAAAGTCGTATTTGGAAATACCGGCGGCTATAACAGTCTTAACCCGTTTGTGCAAAAAGGCACGTCACCCTGGCAGTTGCGATTTTGGACCCATGAAAGCCTGATGGGGCGTTCCTGGGACGAACCTTTCACTCTTTACGGGTTGTTAGCCGAATCAGTTGAGACGGCTCCAGACCGATCCTGGGTCGAATTTACCCTGCGAGAGAATGCCCGATTCTCGGATGGATCACCGGTCTCTGTCGAGGATGTCATATGGTCATATGAGACTTTGGGAACCGAAGGGCATCTGAGATATCGCGGCCTTTGGGGAAAGATCGACAGTATCGAACAAACCGGACCGCGTTCCGTCCGCATCACGTTTAACGACCCCGACCGCGAGCTTGCGCTGATCGCCGGGATGCGCCCGATCCTTCAGAAGGCACAGTGGGAGGGTAAGGACTTTGCCGACGCGCCGCTGCAAGACATCCCCCTGGGGTCTGGACCGTATGTCATCGACGGGTACGAAGCCGGACGGTATGTGAACCTGCGTCGCAATCCGGATTACTGGGGCGCTGACATTCCGTTTCGGCGCGGCACCATGAATCTGGATGAGATGCGGATCGAGTTCTACGGGGATGGCACAGTCGCATTCGAGGCCTTCAAAGCAGGCGAGCTCTCAGCCGTGCGCGAGTTTAACGCCGATAAGTGGAACAACCAGTATGACTTCCCCGCGGTACAGCGCGGCGATGTGGTGAAAACCGAAATCCCGCATCGCAAGCCTTCGGGCATGACCGGATTTGTCATGAATACGCGCAAGCCACCCTTCGATGATTGGCGCGTGCGCGAGGCTCTGACTCTGGCTTTCAATTTCGAATTCATCAACGACACCGTCACCGGAAGCGCGCAACCGCGGATAACCTCGTATTTCTCGGGCTCGGATCTGGCGATGCAGCCCGGTACTGCCACCGGTCAGGTGGCTGAACTGCTGCAGCCATACGTCGATACACTGTTGCCCGGTACGCTGGAAGGTTACGAGCTGCCGGTAGGTGACGGTTCGGAACGCAACAGGGCCAATTTGCGCAAGGCAACCAAGCTTCTGCAAGAGGCTGGCTGGACGGTTCAGGATGGCGTACTGCGAAACGCAGATGGCGAAGCGTTCATCGTTGACATGGTCATCAGCCAGGGCAGCCTCAACGTTGTCCAGAATGTCGGAACCATCGCCGAAATCTATGCGCGTACGCTCGAACGGCTTGGCATCGAGCTTACAGTCGAAAAAATCGACGACGCACAATACACCTCTCGGATGGATGCCCATGATTTTGACATGACCCCATTTCGCCGGGCTCTTTCCCTGTCGCCGGGCAACGAACAACGCCTGTATTGGGGCAGTGAAAATGCCGACACGGCAGGAACACGTAACCTGATGGGGGTTCAGTCGCCAGCAGTGGACGGTTTGATCGATACGATGCTGGCCTCTGAAAGCCACGAAGATTTCGTGTCTGCGACCCGCGCGCTGGATCGCGTTCTAACCGCTGGCCGGTATGTCATCCCGATCTGGAGCTTTGACGTCGGCCGGATTGCACATGCGCGTGAGCTGAAACAGCCGGAAACCCTGCCCATATACGGTGACGGGCCGGAATACATGCCGCAGGTCTGGTGGTACGAGGAATAGCGCCTCAAAAGAGGCGGCCCCGTCCTTTCCTAATTGCTAACTGTCCGTGCCAATCTCTTTCCAGAGGATCGCAACCGCTGCAGATGTGATGCAATAAGACCCGTTCGGCGTTTGCTGTGTGGGTCTCATATCCTTCGGCGGATTCTGGCACAGACCCACAGTACCACGACATGCAGGTAAATGCTGTGGGCATTCCGCTATAAATTGATGCGATCCCTAGTTTCAGACAAATTTGAAAAATTTCAACAAGGGGCTTTACGTAACGGGTTCGAAAGATATAGCCTGCGACTAGTACAAATGTATCCAATTTGAATTACGCCAAACATTACCGACACATAGCTGTGTTGCAACATCAGGAACAGTATTTTCGGACCAGCCTCCACTCACTCAAAACTATTTGGTCCGTAGGCCCGTCTCAGATTTCCTGTGGCGGGCCTAACTGATTTAAACTTCGCACGCTCAAGGTGCGACATTTTGCCATAGCCCTACCTGCAAACACCATTCGTACCCTGAATTCAGGGCCGAGCAGATCTGTAGCCAGACAAACAGAAAGCCCAATAGATGTTTAAGTGGAACGATCTGACGCAAGATTGGAATGAAATGTACGCCCGTGCAAAACGGCGGTTTCCCAATTTGCGCGACCGAGACATGGATGCGGTCGGGCGCGACCGTGCGCAATTCGAGGCTTATCTGGCCGAACGTCATCATCTGACGGTGAACGAAGCACATGAAGAGCTTGAGGATTTCCTGTTCACCGAAGCGCTAACCCGTGAAGTCACCAAACATCTAGGTAAGTGACGTCACCCACAGGATCATCGCGTCTTCTTCACTGACCGAAACGACATTATGCCCCATGCTGCCGTCGTAATAGGCGCTGTCACCGCGGCGCATTTCAACGGGTTCGTAGAACTCGGTATACAGGCGAACAACACCCGTCAGCACGTACAGGAATTCTTCGCCATCGTGGCGGACCCACCCGTCGAACTCATCCATCGACCGGGCACGTACACGGGCGCGATAGGGCAGCATCTGCTTTTTCGTAAGCGTCTCAGCCAGCAGTTCGTGCTCGTATGTTGTGGTTGCGTGGCTGGTACCTTGTCCCATCCGGGTCACGGCCATACGCCCGATCACCTGCTCGCGCTGTGGCGGCGTGAACAGCTGCGGAACAGAGATTTCCAGCCCGATCGCCAGTTTCTTCAGCGCATCATATGTAGGCGACATCTGCCCGTTTTCGATTTTGCTGAGCGTTGAACGCGCCAATCCCGCCTGATTGGCCGCTTGTTCCAAAGTCCAGTTACGCGCCTTGCGCAATTCACGCACACGGACGCCAAGGTCCAGCGGTTCAACCTCTGTATGCTCGCCCGAGTTTCGGGCAATTCGGATCAGAGATGTCTGCTCTTTGGTTCTCATGCGCCACTCTATAGGGCCAGCCTGTCCCGCTTGCAACGCAGCAGTTGCCGCGTTAGCCAGACGCCATGCTTTCCCTGTTCGATCAAGGCCCGCCCAAGGCCTGCCCCACCCCTTTCAATCTGGCCGCGCACGTGTTGCGTCAAGCAGATCGCAATGGCGACAAGATTGCCTTGTCGGTACTTGGCGCAACGTCGGCGCAGACCTGGAGCTTTGCTGCGTTGAAACGCGCGATCCTTGCAACCGGTACAGGTCTGCTGCGGGCCGGTCTGAAACCGGGCGATCTGGTCTTGATGCGTTTGGGGAACACGGTTGATTTCCCAATAACCTATCTGGGTGCAATCGCGGTCGGCATTGTACCCGTGCCGACATCGTCACAGCTGACGCAGCCAGAAACGGCAAAGATCATCCAAGATCTGAAGCCCGCCGCCATACTGCGCGATCCCGATATCGCCAGCGCGGATCACCCGAACCTGATATCTTTGAGCCAACTGCGCGAGATGCGCGATCTACCTCAGGCCGAGTTTCGGATGGGCGACCCCGAAGACATGGCTTATGTGGTCTATACTTCTGGTACCTCGGGCAAGCCACGGGCCGTTGCACATGCCCATCGTGCAATTTGGGCGCGGCAGATGATGGTGGATGGGTGGTACGGCCTGCAGGAAACGGATCGATTGTGCCATGCAGGTGCGTTCAACTGGACCTATACGTTGGGGACAGGACTGATGGATCCCTGGACCATTGGCGCGACAGCGTTAATACCGGAACCCGGCACCGATCTGTCGACCCTACCCGATATGCTGCGCAATCACCGTGCCACGATTTTTGCAGCAGCTCCGGGCGTGTTTCGGAAAATTTTGAACGAAGCAAACGATCTGCACCTTCCCGATCTGAGGCACGGCCTTTGCGCTGGTGAAAAACTCTCACGGCATCTGCACCAGAAATGGACACGGATCACAGGGCGCGAGTTGTATGAAGCTTTTGGAATGTCCGAATGCTCGACCTTCATCTCTTCAAGCCCAGCCTATCCGGCACGTGGCGATGCACTGGGGCAACCACAACCGGGGCGGCGTGTGGCAATTCTGGGTCCAGACGGGCCGGTTCCACAGGGGAAAGAAGGGACCATCGCCATCCACCGATCAGACCCCGGCCTAATGCTGACCTATCTCAACGCGCCGGACGAAGCGCTGGCCAGGATGCAAGGCGAGTGGTTTCTGACCGGCGATCAGGGTGCAATGGCAGTTGATGGTCAGATCACCTATCTTGGCCGAGACGATGATATGATGAATGCAGGCGGCTACCGGGTCTCACCGATCGAGGTCGAGGCCACATTGTCCCGATATCCCGGCATCACGCAGGTCGGCGCGGCCACCGTTGAGGTCAAGCAGGACAGTTTTGTCATAGTGGCATTCTATACCGGGCCGGAAAAGCTGGACGAGGACGCCCTGCGCGCCTATGTCGAGACAAATCTGGCGCGCTATAAGCAACCGCGCGCCTTTATCCATCTGCCTCAGCTGCCAACTGGCGGCAATGGCAAACTTTTGCGCCGGGCGCTGCCGGCCTATTTCAAGGCGACCAATACATGACCCAGACCGTCAAGCTCGACATCATGTCTGACCCGATCTGCCCCTGGTGCTATATTGGCAAGACTCATCTGGACAAGGCGTTGGCTGCAACTCCGGACCATCCATTCATCATTGAATGGCACCCCTTTCAGCTGAACCCCGATATGCCGGTCGAAGGCATGGATCGGCGCGAATACTTGGAGCGCAAATTCGGCGGCAAAGACGGAGCCATCCGTGCGTATGCCCCGGTGGTCGAGCATGCCGAAAACGCAGGGTTGGGCATCGACTTTGAGGGGATGAAGCGTACCCCGAACACGCTGGACGCTCATCGGCTGATCCACTGGGCCGGGATCGAAAACAAGCAGAACGCTATAGTTGATGCCCTGTTTCAGGCCTATTTTGTACAGGGTCGCGATATCGGCGACCACGAGGTTCTGGCGGATATTGCCGACAGTCAGGGGATGGACGCCGCCGTCGTCATGAAGCTGCTGAAATCCGACGCCGACCGCACAGACATCAGCAACCGTGACGCGCATTCCCGGCAGATGGGTGTGACGTCGGTACCGACTTTTATCGTTGCCAACCAACATGCTGTCCCCGGCGCGCAACCACCGGAAATGTGGGAACGCGTGATCGGTGAAATCATGTCTCAAATCGAGGCTTCCCCTGCAAAATAGCACAGCCTCCTGTGCATTCTGACCACTGGCCGTGCCCAATCCGCTGTGATAGCGCGAACGGGTCAGGAGAGCCCCATGAGTAATCGCATGCCGCGCGGAGAATTTGTCGCTTTGATCGCAATGATGTTTGCGACAATCGCGTTTTCTATCGACTCGATGCTGCCCGCCCTGCCGCAGATCAGCGCGCAACTCAGCCCAGGTGATGCAAACAAGGCGCAGTTAATCCTGACCTCATTTGTGCTGGGCATGGGGATCGGCACCTTTTTCACCGGCCCTCTGTCGGATGTATTCGGGCGCAAGCCGGTAATTTACGTCGGCTCTGCGCTGTATATCCTGTCTGCCGCAGTTGCCTGGGCCACCTCCTCGCTTGAGATGCTGTTGATTGCGCGCATCTTTCAAGGCATCGGCAGCGCGGCCCCACGCGTGGTGGCAATGGCCATTATCCGTGACCTCTATTCCGGCCGTGAGATGGCCCGCATCGTCTCGATTGCCATGATGATCTTTACGCTGGTTCCCGCCATCGCGCCCATGATGGGTGCCGGGGTGATCGCTCTGGCCGGGTGGCGTGGCATCTTCGCTTCGTTCATGTTGTTCTCTTTGATCACCATCACGTGGATGGGCCTGCGTCTGAGCGAACCTCTGGCACCCGAAAATCGCCGTCCCCTGCGCCTGCCGCTCATGATTGATGCCGCGCGGCAGATGTTTGCACACCCGACTGTGCGGGTTTCGATCATGGTGCAAACGCTTTGCCTTGGGATGCTGTTCACCATGCTGACGATGGTACAACCTGTTTATGACATCATCTACGACAGAGCCGACAGTTTCCCCTTCTGGTTTGGTTTCGTTGCTCTGATGGCTGGCTCGGCCAGTTTGTTGAACGCGACTTTGGTCATCCGATTGGGGATGCGCCGGATTGTAACCTGGACTTTGGGCGCACAGATCGTCTTTACGTGTTTTGTCATGGTAATGAACGGTCTGGACCTTTCTGATGGCGCCTCATTTGCGCTTTTCGTCAGTTGGCAGACTGCCGTGTTCTTCATGGCCGGTATGACGATGGGCAACCTGAATGCCATCGCGATGGAGCCGATGGGCCATATTGCGGGCATGGCAGCGTCAGTCATAGGCGCGGTATCAACCGTTCTGGCCGCTGCAGTGGCAGCCCCCCTGGGACAGTTGTTTGACGGATCGATCCTTCCCTTGGCAATAGGTGTCCTGACTATGTGCACGATGGGGTTCGGCCTGATGCTGTATATGGGCCGGATAGAAGACAGATTGCCCGCCTGATCTGTGCAGAGCGCGTGAAACACGTTATCCTCCCCTTGTTTCGAGGGGAGATTTTCAATGAGCGACTACTACGATCTGGGCACCCATTCCTGTCCGGTAAGCACCTCTTCGCCCGATGCGCAACTGTGGTTCGACCGGGGGCTGGTTTGGACCTATGGCTATAACCACGAAGAGGCCGTCGTCTGTTTTCAGCGCGCGCTAGAGCATGACCCGAACTGCGCCATGGCCCATTGGGGCGTCGCCTATGCGGCGGGGCCGAATTACAACATGCCTTGGGACCTGCACGATGACGCGGGCCGGCAAAAGGCGCTGACGCTGGCCTATGATGCGACGCAGCTGGCCATGTCTCTTGCGGGCGAATGTACGCCGGTTGAACAAGCGCTGATCCGCGCGCTTCCCGCCCGCTATCCCCAGCGCGAAGCCATTGACGACATGCACAACTGGGATCACGATTTTGCCGATGCCATGCGCGCAGCGTTTGCATCGCAGCCCGCTCATCTGGACCTGCGCACGATCTATGCCGAAGCGCTTTTGAACCTCACTCCCTGGCAAATGTGGGATTTGACGACCGGCCAGCCCGCCGAAGGGGCCGCCACGGTCGAGGCGCAAAAAACGCTGGAGGAGGCGATGGCTGATGATCCAGCAGCGATGTCTCATCCCGGGTTACTGCATCTTTATGTCCACCTGATGGAGATGTCTCCGACCCCGGAAAAAGCGCTGAAAGCGGGGGATGTTCTGCGGACGCTGGTTCCCGATGCGGGCCATTTGGTGCATATGCCCACCCATATCGATGTGCTGTGCGGCCATTACCAGAACGTCGTCCACTGGAACCAAAAAGCCGTTGAGGCCGACCTGAAATATTACGAACGCGAAGGCGCGTTCAACATCTACACCGGCTACCGCCAGCACAATTATCATTTTGTCATATATGGCGCCCTATTTCTGGGACAGATGGAACCGGCTCTGCGGGCCAATCAGGGATTGTGGGACACCACACCCGAAGACATGCTGCGCATAGAAAGCCCGCCCATGGCGGATTTCTTCGAAAGTTACATGTCGATGGGCCCCCATATCCTCATCCGGTTTGGCCGTTGGGAAGAGGCAATGGCGCTTGAGCTGCCCTCGGACCCCGATCTGTACTGCACTCTCACGGCAACCACGCATTATGCCCGAGCCATTGCTTTTGCCGCCACAGGGCAGGTCAGCGAAGCCGAAGCCGAAGAGCAGTTGTTCCTCGCTGCCAAGGCCCGCGTGCCAGAAACGCGATTGCTGCACAATAACCGCGTGATCGACCTGCTGGACATTGCCCGCGAAATGCTGCGTGGCGAAATCGAGTATCGCCTGGAAAACTACGATGCGGCCTACGCCCATCAGCGCCGCTCGGTCGAACTGGACGACACCTTGCCCTATGACGAGCCATGGGGATGGATGCAGCCCACTCGTCACGCGTTGGGTGCATTGCTGTTCGAACAAGGGCATACCGCCGAAGCCGAGGCCATATACCGCGAGGATTTGGGGTTGGGCGGTACGCTCAGCCGTGCCTCTGTCCATCCTGACAATGTCTGGAGCCTCAAGGGCCTGCATGACTGCCTGAAGGCGCGCGGTGAGACGGTTGAGATCGTGCAGATCAGGCAACGGCTGGATTTGGCTCTGGCTCGTGCGGACCGGGCTGTTGGCGCGTCCTGTTTCTGTGCTCAAGCCGCCATGAGGGCCGCCGAATGAGATACGCCTTTTTGCTCGCTTTGCTCTGCAGCCCGGCGCTGGCGGATCGACAATCCTTTCCGCCGGTCGACGAGGCCGAGCGGGATGTCACCCTCGTCTCGTTCCGGGCAAACCTGCTGAACATGGTAGCCGAGCGCGACATCGAAGGCGTGCTGTCTGTTGCCTGCCCGGATATTTACCTTAGCCACGGCGGCAATGGCGGCCCGGACGAGCTGCGCGAGTATCTTACTCCCGGACCGGCAACGTCAGAGCAAGATGATGATGACAGGGAAAAGGTCGTTGAAACCTTTTGGTCCGATCTGGAAAACACCCTGACACAGCCTGGCTATTTCAACGAAGATGGCGAGTTCTGGATGCCCCACCAATGGCAGCTCACCCTACCCGCTTCGCTGGATCCGGCGTTGGCCTATTTTGTGACCGCTCAGGATGTAACTCTGCGCAACGCACCAAATCGAGGCGCGGCGATACTGGACCTCATCAGCTATGAGGTCGTCATCATCCGCGACTTCTCCCCCATCGCGCAGTACCAGAGGGTTCTGCTGACAGACGGCGGCCAGGGCTATATGCACAGCGATTTCCTGTGGCCTATGACCGGGTTCCGGGCTGCATTGGCGCAATCCGACGCGGGCGACTGGCAGCTGTGCACCTTTGTCAGCGGTGACTAGGCTTTGGCCTTTTTCTTTTCGGCCACAAGTTTTTCCGCCAGATCGCGGGCGATGGCAAAGGCCCCCTTGATCTTGTCGCTGTCCTTCTTCCAATCGCGGCGCACGACGATCTTGTTATCCTTGACCTTGGCCAACCCGCGCTGGTTCTGGATGAACTCGACCAGCCCCTGAGGCGAGGCGAATTTGTCGTTGTGAAACTGGATCGTCGCGCCTTTGGGCCCGCCATCTAGCTTTGCAATCCCCGCCCGTTTGCACATCGCCTTGATGCGCACGACCAGCATCAGGGTGTTGACCTCTTTCGGCAGCGTGCCAAAGCGGTCGATCAATTCAGCGGCGAAGCCTTCCAATTCCACCTTGGTCGACAGCGACGACAAACGGCGATACAGGCCCAGGCGGACATCCAGATCGGGCACATAATCCTCTGGGATCAGGACAGGGACGCCAAGATTGATCTGCGGCGCCCATTGGTCATCTGCATCCGACAGGCCTTCCATCTCACCGGCTTTGATCTTGGCAATCGCCTCTTCCAGCATCGACTGGTAGAGTTCATAACCCACATCGCGCATTTGGCCCGACTGTTCCTCGCCCAACAGGTTACCCGCCCCTCGAATATCAAGGTCCTGAGACGCCAACGTGAACCCCGCCCCCAGCGTGTCGAGCGAGCCCAGAACGCGCAGGCGTTTTTCGGCCGTGGCAGTCAGACGGGCGCGCGGTTTTGTTGTCAGATAGGCATAGGCGCGGGTTTTCGACCGCCCGACCCTGCCGCGGATCTGATAGAGCTGCGCCAGGCCGAACATATCCGCCCGATGCACAACCATCGTATTTGCAGTCGGGATATCCAGCCCGCTTTCCACAATCGTGGTGGCCAGCAAGACATCGTATTTCCCGTCGTAGAACGCATTCATCCGATCGTCGAGTTCCCCAGCCGCCATCTGCCCATGCGCCACCATATAAGTCAGCTCGGGCAGTTGCTCTTTCAGGAATTCCTCTATCTCGGGTAGGTCTGAGATGCGCGGGACGACATAGAAACTCTGCCCGCCACGGTAATGTTCACGCAGCAGGGCTTCGCGGATCGTGACCGCGTCGAACTCACTGACATAGGTGCGGATCGCCAGCCGGTCGATGGGAGGTGTGCCGATGATCGACAGGTCACGCACGCCGGTCAGGGACAGTTGCAGCGTTCGTGGAATCGGCGTCGCGGTCAGGGTCAGGACATGGATATCGCTACGCAGCTGTTTCAGACGCTCCTTGTGGCCAACACCGAAATGCTGTTCTTCGTCGATGATCAGCAGACCCAGATTGTTGAACCGTATCGCTTTTGCCAGCAAGGCATGGGTGCCGATTACAATATCCACTGTGCCGCGCGCCAACCCATCACGGGTCTGTTGCGCCTCTTTGGCCGAGATGAAGCGGGACAGCTGCCGCACCTCAAGCGGGAAGCCCCGGAAGCGATCCTTGAAGCTGGCCGCGTGCTGACGCGCCAACAGCGTTGTCGGTGCGATCACCGCCACTTGCACGCCCGACATTGCGGCAACGAAAGCGGCACGCATTGCGACCTCGGTCTTGCCAAAGCCCACGTCGCCACAAATCAGACGATCCATCGGCGCGCCGGAATGCATGTCTTCCATGACCTCACCGATTGCGCGCAGCTGATCGTCAGTTTCCTGATAGGGAAAGCGCGCACTGAACTCCTCCCACGCGTGCGGAGGCGGGTCCATGATCGGGGCCTTGCGCAAGGCCCGTTCGGCAGCGATGCGGATCAGCTTATCCGCCATCTCGCGGATACGTTCTTTCAGCTTGGCCTTCTTGGCCTGCCACGCGCCGCCACCCAATCGGTCCAGCAGACCCTCATCATGACCGTATCGCGACAGCAGTTCGATATTTTCGACTGGCAGGTACAGTTTGGATTGTTCTGCGTATTCCAGCAGCAGACATTCATGGGCGGCACCGGCCGCCGTCACGACTTCCATCCCCAGATAACGCCCGATGCCATGATCCACATGGACAACCAAATCACCCGGGCTAAGGGATTGAGTTTCGGTCAGGAAATTCTCGGCCTTGCGGCGCTTTTTGGGTTGCCGGATCAGCCGATCGCCCAGCACATCCTGTTCGGCGATCACGGTCAGGTCGGGCGTTTCGAACCCGTGCTCCAGCGCCCAGACGGCCAGATGCAGCCCGCGTTTGCCGATGCGCGTACCGTCGGGCACGGGGATCGCCTCGGCAAGGCCTTCATCCTCGATCAGCCCAGTCAGACGTTCGCGGGCCCCTTCGGAATAAGAGGCAATCAGAACCGGCCCCTTGGCCATTTTGTCGGTGATATGGCTGGCCAGTGCTCCGAACAAGCTGATGTTTTCCTGCTGGCGTTCCGGGGCAAAGTTGCGCCCGATCCGACCACCAGCATCGATCACCCCGGGCCCAAGGGCCTGAGGCAATGCATTGAATTGCAGAACGCGCCTATCGCCGACAGCTTGTTCCCAAGCAGTGTCATCCAGATACAGTAGGCCCGGTGGTGTCGGTTTATACACCGTGTCCATGCGCGACCGGTTCTCCAGTGCGAGCCGCCGCGTTTCGTACTGATCCGCAATGGTTTCCCAACGTGCCAAACGCGCAGGCGTGACCTGATCATCCAGCGAGATTGTGGCACCAGGCAGATAATCAAACAGCGTTTCAAGCTTTTCGTGAAAGAACGGCAACCAATGCTCGATGCCTTGATGCTTGCGGCCTGCGCTGACGGCCTCGTACAGGGGATCATCGGTGCCCGCCGCACCAAACTCGATGCGATAATTCTGCCGAAACCGGGTGATGGCGGCGTCATCTAGAATGACCTCGGACACTGGCGCCAGCTCCACAACAGCCAGCTTTTCGGTCGTACGTTGCGACACCGGATCAAACCGACGTGCTCCATCCAGAACATCCCCGAACAGGTCCAGCCGCACCGGCCCGGATTCGCCGGGCGGGAAAATGTCGATGATGCCCCCTCGAACGGCATAGTCGCCGGGCTCCATCACCGTGGGGCTTTGCGTGAAGCCCATGCGCACAAGGAAATTCCGCAGCGCGGTTTCATCAATGCGGTGATCGACGCGGGCGGTAAACGCCGCCTCTCGCAGCACTGCACGGGCGGGCACGCGTTGGGTTGCCGCGTTCAGAGTTGTCAGCAGCACGTATTGCTGCGGCATCTGGTGTACCAGCGCGGCCAGGGTCGCCACACGCGCAGCCGAGATATCGGCATTGGGCGATACCCGATCATATGGCAGACAATCCCAACCCGGGAACACAAATACCGGCATGTCAGGCGCAAAAAAGGCAAGCGCCGCGCGCATCGCCTCAAGCCGTTTGTCATCACGCGCAACATGGCACACCGGCCCGCCCGAGCGCGCCAGCTCATTCAGGACAAGCTGCGCGTCAAACCCTTCGGGGGCGCCGCCAACGATTACTTGGTTCGGACCCGACATCGCCAAGCCTTTCTGATTTTACCAACCCGGGACGCCGATGGAAAAATTCTGGTACATGCCCCAAAGCGAAGTGATCAAGATCGAAATCATACCAACTATCTGGGTATAGATCCGGCAGCGCGTAAGAATCTTGGAAATATACTCCAGACTGGGTGTTTCCCGGCGCAGTTTCCGCGCGGCTGATACATTGATCAGCACGACAAGACAAATCGGAAACAGCAACAAAAACACGGCCTGCGCGAATTCGACACCGTAATAGAACCCCAAAGTGGCGAGACCCGTGAACAGAAAACAACTAAACGCTAATATCGCGAGGCCGGATACATCCAATATATAGAGCAATCGGTTTCCGTTAATGCGGACGATATCCATCAAATCCTGTTCCGATTGCCCGCCTACCCGCCGTGCGCGCACAACAAGGTCATACGGCACGCCCATGGCCCAGTGGCTGGCCGATGACCACAACACCGCAAGCCCGATCCAATACCAGAGATTCGAAAAGCTGCGCATGTCGATGAGTTCAAAAATCGAAGAGTATAAGTCCACGCGTCAGCCCTTAATTTCCGTCTTCAGGGACCTTCTTCGCAAAGACGCGTCCATCGTTACCCTTGAGACTACACGGAATTCATGCCACCCAATGCTGGAATTTACAAGGAGAGCGCGTCATGAAACCGACCATTGCCCCCTATCCTCTGGCCCGTTTTCGTCGAACACGCCAATCACAGGCGGTGCGGGCGCTGGTCCGCGAGAATACACTGACCACCGATGATCTGATCTGGCCGGTTTTCGTCCGAGACGGCGAAGGTATTGAAGAGCCTGTCCCCTCGATGCCTGGTGTCATGCGCCGCTCGGTCGATCTAATCGCACAGGCTGCGGTCGAAGCGCAGGCCCTGGGAATTCCGGCAATCTGCATCTTTCCCTACACCGACGTATCCCTAAAGACCGAAGATTGCGCCGAAGCGTGGAACCCCGATAACCTGTCCAACCGAGCCATTCGCGCCATCAAGAAAGCCGCACCCAATATCGCGGTGATGACGGACGTGGCGTTGGACCCATACAATATCAACGGCCACGACGGTTATGTGGTCGATGGTGAGATCATAAACGATCAAACGATCGAGGCGCTGGTAAAGATGACGCTGGCGCAAGCAGATGCGGGCGCCGACATCATCGGACCGTCAGATATGATGGATGGCCGGATCGGTGAAATGCGGCGCGCCCTGGAAGGCGCAGACCATCACAACGTGATGATCCTCAGCTATGCGGCCAAATATGCGAGTGCGTTCTACGGACCGTTCCGAGATGCAGTGGGCGCCTCGGGCGCGCTGACGGGGGACAAAAAGACCTATCAGATGGACCCCGGAAACTCGGACGAGGCGCTGCGCATGATCGAGCGTGACCTGACCGAAGGCGCAGACATGGTCATGATCAAACCCGGCATGCCCTATTTGGACATCTGCCGCCGGGTCAAGGACACGTTTGGCGCGCCGACCTATGCCTATCAAGTCTCAGGCGAATACGCGATGATACAAGCCGCGGCTCAGAACGGCTGGATCGACGGAGAGAAGGTCATGCTCGAAAGTCTGCTTGCGTTCAAACGGGCGGGCTGCGACGGGATCCTGACCTATTTCGCGCCTCAGGCCGCCCGGATCCTGTAGGGCTAATCCCCCGCGTTTCCGCGATTTTTCGCCGACGATTTTTGGTCACCCGGCAGCTTTCCCGTGACACGAGGCGACAATCGGCGTATTCTTGCGGACAAGATCGGGAGCACCCGACAATCAGGCATTTATACAGAGATAAAAAACATGAGCAGTTCCAAACCTACTCGATTAAGCCGTCGTGGCTTTGCTTTTGGCATGGCCGGTCTGTCAGTGACCGCCGCCTGCGGCAATGGCGTCGGCAGTTCCAACGCAGCGACGATTGACGCCCGTGTGGATGCGACATTGAACCAGATGTACGCCACCTACCCCAACACGCTCGAAATCGCGAACAAGGCCAACGGCATGCTGGTCATGCCTCTGATAACCGATGCCGGACTAATCGTCTTTGGCGGTGCCTACGGCACAGGCGCGCTACGCATTCAGGGCGCGACAGTTGATTACTATTCCGCAATTTCGGGAACCGCTGGCCTGCAAATCGGTGCCCAGCAATATGCGCATGTCCTGTTCTTCATGACACAGGATGCGTTGAACGATTTCCGCCGTTCCAACGGATGGACCGCCGGGGCCGAAGTCGGCTACGTGGTCGATGCGACGGGCGACTCTCTGTCGACCGACACCACCACCCTGCGTTCGCCGGTTCTGGCGGCGGTCTTCGGACAGGCAGGGCTAAAGTTCGGCGCGACGGTCGAAGGCACGAAATACACCCGCATCATTCCCTGATACCGGACTACCCTCCCCCTTCAAGAAACCCCGCTTTCGGCCTTTGGCCCGAGGCGGGGTTTTTCATTCAAACCGCGGTAGACACGCATGTTCTCATGCGGTTCCTCTTTCGATCCGTGCGGCCATCCTCTAGTGTCTGCGCAATCATAGAGTGAACGGAAATGTGACCGCTGATGGGAATTGTCTTTCGCTGGCTAGTGCGTATCGCCTCGGGTCTTGTTCTGCTGACATTGGCGGTTGTGATGCTGGTGTATTTTCTGGCCAGTCAATCCCTGCCGGATTACGATCAGACCGTTAAAGTTGATGGCCTGACTGCGCCGGTTGAGGTTGTCAGGGATACTGCGAATGTTCCCCATATTCTGGGCGCATCAGACCCGGATGTCTTCTTTGGGCTTGGCTATGCCCATGCACAGGATCGCCTCTGGCAGATGACCGTTCTGCGCCGGACAGCGCAGGGACGATTGTCCGAAGTCTTTGGCGCTCGCACTGTTCATATCGACAAGCTGTTGCGACGGTTTGATCTGTACGGGCTTGCACACCGGTCGGTACAAGCCCAGGACGACTATACCAAAGAGGCCCTGCGCGCTTATGCCGCCGGGGTGAATGCACGACTTGCCGAGATTAACGAAAACGCATTGGGCCGTGGTGCGCCAGAGATGTTTTTGTTCAATGCGCCTGTATCGCCCTGGCAACCAGGCGACAGCCTGGCCGTCATCAAACTCATGAGCCTGCAACTTTCTGGCCATCTTGAGGATGAAGTGCTGCGCGCGCGCACATCGCTTATGCTGGATGACCAGGCCCGACTGGCGGATATTCTGCCTGATGTTCCCGGGCCGGGAATCGCCGCTCTGCCCGAATACGCCGCTCTGTTTCCCAACCTGCCCAGATATGCGGCCGGATCGTCGATGCCGGACATGCCCATCTCGCCCTTTCCAAAGCGCGGATTGGCCGGAGCATCGAACGCATGGTCTGCCGCGCCCACAAGATCTTCCAGCGGAGGGACGCTTCTGGCCAATGACCCGCATTTGGGTTTCACAGCGCCGGGCATCTGGTATCTGGCCCGTCTGGAACTGGCCAAAGGCGGCGTGATCGGTGCCACGATCCCCGGCATCCCGGCGGTGATGACTGGACGCAGTGATCGACTGGGCTGGGGTTTGACCTCATCCTATCTGGATGATCAGGACATCCATATCGAGCAGTTGAACCCAGAAAACCCCGAGGAATACCTGACCCCCGAAGGATACAAGACCTTTCGCAGCCGCCCTTCGATCATCGAGATCAAAGACGAAGCCCCAATCACTCTGACCCTGCGTTGGACCGAGAACGGACCGGTTCTGCCGGGCACCCATTACGATCTTGGGACGATCACGCCGCCGGGTCATGTCGCCTCGCTGTCCTGGACAGCCCTGAGCGCACAGGACACATCCATGTCAGCCTCAATGGCGCTGATGAATGCGGACACTGTCCGACAAGCCATCACCGCAGCCGAGCTGTTCATGGCGCCATCTCAGAACCTGTCACTGGTCGACAAGGACACCATCGGGATGAAGCTGATCGGTGCAATGCCGCGCCGTGCCGCACAGAACCAAAGCCGCGGACGTATTCCGACGCCTGGCTGGCTGGCCGAAAACCGGTGGCAAGGCCGCCTGCCCTATGCTGACAACCCCGAATTCGTCGCACCTGCGGGCGGCATTCTGGGCAACACAAACAACAAGATCATCGACCGGCCATTTCCCGAACATGTCTCATATGAATGGGGGGATACGCAGCGCATCCATCGCTGGGAACGGCTAATGCAATCGCGCGAGGTACACACGCGCGACAGCTTTATCGAGGCACAGCTGGACACCGTCAGCTTTACCGCGCGCTCTCTACTTCCGCTGATCGGGGCTGATCTGTGGTACACCGGCGCCTCTGCCCCCGAAGGCACCCAGGAACGCCAGCGCCAGATCGCGCTGAACCTTTTGGCCGAGTGGAATGGCGAGATGAATGAACACCTGCCAGAACCCCTGATCTATGCTGCTTGGGTTCGGGCACTGCAAATCCGGTTGATCGCAGATGAGCTTGGCCCCCTGGCGGCTGAATACAAACATGTCGAACCACTGTTCATCGAACGTGTCTATCGCGACATCGACGGAGCTTCGGCTTGGTGTAATGTGCGTCAGAGCGCGCCGACAGAGACCTGCACCGATATGGCGCGCATGGCACTGGACGATGCGCTGATCTGGATTTCCGAAAAATACGGAGGATCACTGGAATCTCTACGCTGGGGTGACGCGCATCAGGCGACGCATGACCACCCGGTTCTGGGATCGGTTCCGGTGCTGCGATTCTTTGTGAATATCCGACAGTCCACCAGTGGTGGCGACAACACCCTGCTGCGTGGCAGAACATCGGGCGAAGGCCCTGATCCGTTTCAGAACGTGCACGGTGCAGGCTATCGTGGCGTATATGATTTTGCGGATCCCGACAGCTCGGTCTTTATCACGGCTACGGGCCAGTCGGGTCACTTCCTGTCACGCTACTATGACGATCAGGCCCAGCTTTGGCGTCGGGGTGAATACATCCCGATGTCCCTGGACCTTGACCTGGCACATGCAGCCGCCGTCGGAGTGACCACCCTTATCCCCCGCTAAGTTCCGTGCTTCGGCAAGACCTCGCCCGTTTATTTTCCATCGCGTGGACGCTGAATGGCGTTTGGCATACGATCCAAAGGCCTAGGATTTGTGTGCGGGGGACCAAATGGCCAGTATCCGGGATAAGCTGAACAATCTCGCGCGGGATTATGCGATCGCCTGGAGCTCGGGCGACCCCGAGGCCGTTGCCAGTTTCTATGCGCCCGATGGACAGATCACGATCAACCGTGGAGAACCGATCATAGGCCGCGCCGCGGTGGCTGAAATGGCGCGCGGGTTTTACACTGATTTCCCCGATCTTGAGGTCCGCTGCGACATGTTTCGCTGGGCGGGAAGCCACGCAATATTTGTCTGGACACTTGAAGGGCACCATTCCAAAACCGGCAATCACGTCGTGACGCGGGGCTGGGAAGAATGGGAAATGACCGACACCAACCAGGTCCAGAACTCTTTGGGTTGGTTCGATGCCGAGGATTTTCAGCGCCAGATTGACGGCTGATCACGGACCACTTTGTTCGATGGGTATAGGAAAGTTCTTCCCCAGTCAGGGTTCAAAGCGCTGCGTATTGCGAAGCTTGTTTCTCTGTCCACAGCACGTCGATCACAAAGCCATCTTCGGTCTGCTTTTCGGACTGCACGACCTCCTGGCGGAACAACCACGCGCGCTTGTTGCCTTCGGCAAATCCCAGTTCCAGCGTTACCTCAGAACGTACGCCCTGCAGCGTGACGGCAATTTCCGCCAAAAGCGGGGCGATCCCTTCGCCGGTGACGGCTGAAATCGCGAAAATCCCCTGATCCCGCTCTGCCCGCGCCATCGCGGCTTCGCGCTCATCCGGGGACAGCAGGTCGATCTTGTTCCAGACCTCAATCCGGGGCCGCGTATCGTCAATACCCAGTGAAGTCAGGATAGTTTCGACATCCTTCGCCTGCGCCTCAGATTCATCGTGGCTGATATCGCGCACATGAACCACGATATCAGCGCCCAACACTTCCTCCAGCGTGGCCCGGAATGAGGCGACCAATTCGGTGGGCAGGTTCGAAATGAACCCCACCGTGTCCGACAGGATCACTTCGGGACCGTCAGGCAGTTCGACTCGACGCATGGTGGGATCAAGCGTGGCGAACAACATGTCCTTGGCCATGACATCGGCCCCGGTCAGGCGGTTGAACAGGGTTGATTTGCCCGCGTTTGTATAGCCTACCAACGCCACAATCGGATATGGCACCTTGGCCCGCGCCGCGCGATGCAGCGTGCGGGTCTTGACCACCTTCTGCAACTGACGCCGCAGCCGCACCAGTTGTTCATCAATGGCCCGGCGGTCCGCTTCGATCTGGGTCTCACCCGGGCCACCCACAAAGCCCAATCCGCCCCGCTGCCGTTCCAGGTGGGTCCAGGCACGCACCAGCCGGGTCCGCTGGTAACTCAGCGCGGCCATTTCCACCTGCAAAACGCCCTCACGGGTGCGCGCACGGTCGCTGAAGATTTCGAGGATCAGCCCGGTCCGGTCGAGGATCTTGACCTTCCACGCCTTTTCGAGATTGCGTTGCTGAACGGGCGTAACCGATCCGTCGATCAAAACCAGCTCGACTTCGTTCTCGTGCAACCGTTCGGCCAGTTCCTCGATCTTGCCGCTACCGAACAGAAAACCGGCCTGCGCTCGAGGTAAGCGCACAACTTCGGATCCGATCACATCAAGGTCGGGCAATGCAGCGGCCAGCGCCACCGCTTCTGCCAGCGCCGGTCCTGGAACGCGGCGCTGTTCATCTGATTTGATTTCCGGATGCAGCACCCACGCTCGGGTGCGCACCCTTTCATGTTCCATCAAGAGGCGTCTTCGCCCTCATACAGGCTGATCGGCTGCGATGGCATGATGGTCGAAATCGCGTGTTTGTAGACCAGCTGCGACTGTCCGTCGCGGCGCAACAATACGCAGAAGTTGTCGAACCAGGTGATCACACCCTGCAATTTCACACCGTTGATCAGGAAAATTGTGACCGGGACTTTTGCTTTCCGTACATTATTCAGGAACGCGTCCTGCAGATTCTGTCTGTCCGAAGCCATATTCTTATAATCTCGCCATTGTTCTTGCTACGCGCTGCGGACCAACGCGCTCCCTCCGGCGGAGTATGGAGTGTCGTTAACCGATATTCCAGATGAAAAATCAGTCACTAGCATGGTTATTGTTTCTTAACCCCTCAATAGAGCGGGTGTGATCAAGGCAATAATCGCCAGCGTTTCCAATCTGCCGATCACCATAGCGGCACACATGGTCAGCTTGGCACCGCCCGAAAGGTCGATCAATCGGATAGGAACATCGGTTGCCAATTCGATCAACGGCCCTGTCGTGCTCAGCGCGGCAACGCTAAGCACCATAGCGTGTTCGAACCCCGTACCCATGGCAGCAAGCAACACATTGAACACAGCAGCTGTCAGGGCAAACATCATGAAAAATATCCAAGCGATAAAGGCCCCATCGCTTTGGATGCGGCGGTTTCCACCACCTACTCCGCTGACCGAAGACGGATAAATCAAACGGTCAATTTCACGCGCGCCGTTAAGGTACAGAGCAAAAACCCGCAACAGCTTTACCCCGCCCGCCGTTGTTGCAACTCCACCGCCGATCAGCGCAAGCCCCATCAGGATCAATCCCGGGGTGCCCAGACCGGAAATTTGCTGGGCATCATCCCAGTTTGCACTTTCGAACCCCGCGGTTGTCAGAAATGACAAGACCGTAAAAATCATGCCCCAAATTACGCTCAACGCCTGAAGAGGTTCCATCTGGCCGCCAATTTCGCTGACGCCGGCAAGAACCCTGAAGAAAAGCAGCGCCGCTACGCCTGCAACGATCATGAGCCCGATCCGGAACTCGGGGTCCTTATCCAGCCGCGAATATCCTGAGGTAGCTGTGTCCGAGGAAAAGGTAAGCCGCGACAAAGCGAAGAACAGGAACAGAAACAGAATGGCCTCACCGGTTACGCCGGCCTGCGCTCCCTCAAGCCCACCAACCGGTGAGATACCCGATGTGGCCATGGTCGACATCGCATGACAGATGGCGGTCAGGCCCTGCTCTCCTGCGATCACGAGCAACAGCCAAATGACAGCGGTCAGCCCGACATAAACCGGCGTCAAAGTCAGCGTGACGCGGATAAGACGCCCGCGCGGGTCTACCATCTCGCTTTGCGCCACGCCTGAAACCGGGCGACCGGGTTGACCACGGGCTGTCACCTCGAACCCGCCCAGCGACAACGGCGCGAGGATCGCGGCCGCTGAAATCCACATCAAAAGCCCGCCCATCCATCCGACCTGAGCCCGCCAAAGGTGTAACGGCGCCGACAACCGGTCTGGATCAGGAAACAAATCAGCCCCGGTAGTGGTCAATGCGCTGACCATGTCGAAATAGGCGTTCAGAAAGCTCGTATTACCCAACGCATCATGCAGAGGGATCGCAAGAAACAAGGGCAATACGGTGAAACAGCCTAACAAGACCGCCAACTGGCCCAATGTCCCTCGGCGCGGCATTCTGTTGGATGTTGCCAGCGAGATGATCCCGACCACGAACAACCCCAGCAACCCGGAATAGAAGAACGACCGGGACGTTTCGTGATCATCCAGCACCAGCGCAAATATGGCAGGCATCCACATAGCGGCAGCAAAAATACCCCAGAGCAGAAGAAACAGCGGCAATCGCCGAATGAGGCTAACCTGTTTTTTCCGTGCATGCGCCATCAGAAGAAATCGATCGAGACCTGCATCAGCCGTTCCACCTCGGGCACGTCTTTGGCTAAGGCAAAAATCGCCACCACATCCTTTTCTTCAATCCTGAGACTACCGGTGGGGCGCAACATCTCATCGCCCTTACGCACTGCGCCAACCAGCACACCTTCGGGGAAATCAATGTCGCGCAGCCTCTGCCCGGCCATGGGCGAGGTTGAAAGTACTTCAGCCTCGATCACTTCGGCCTCGGCATCGCCGATGGAATAGACCTGCCGCACGCGTCCGTGCCGAATATGGCGCAGAATCGAACTGACGGTGGTGGCGCGGGGGTTGATATAGGCGTCGATACCCAGCGGCCCCATCAGGGCAACCATGCTGGGATCATTGATCAGTGCAATCGCCAGAGCACAACCTTCGGCCTTGGCACGCACGGCAACCAACATATTTACACGGTCATCATCCGTGACGGCCAACATTGCATCTGCGCGTTCGATGCCAGCTTCGCGCAGCAGCGCCGCGTCCAGACCATCACCGTGAAGGACAATCGTTCGCTCAAGCGCTTCGGCTGCCACTTCCGCACAGTGGCGGTCTCGTTCAATTATCTTGGCACGCACGCGGCTTTCACGTTCTTCCAAAGTCCGAGCAACTTCAAGACCGACATTACCGCCGCCGACAATCACCACCCGGTCCTGCCGTTTTTGCGCCTTGCCGAAAACCTCCATCGTCCGGTCCACGTCTTTGACATTGCTAAAGACATAGCATTCGTCACCGACAAACAGCTGGTCCTCGGATTCCGGGGCAAACAGCGTACCCTCGCGCCGGACACCCACCACGATAGAGCTGAGCGTCGAAAACAGATCGGTCAGTTGCCGCAATGGCGTGTTCACGATCGGGCAATCCTCGGCGATGCGTATGCCAAGCAACTGCGCTTTGCCGTCCATGAACATCTCGGTGTCAAATGCGGATGGGGCAGACAACCGGCGCATCGCCGCTGCGGCAACCTCGCGCTCGGGGCTGATCACCACATCAATCGGCAGGTGATCGCGGCGATACAGATCCGAATGAATCGCCTCGAGATAGGATTTCGACCGAAGCCGGGCGATTTTGCGCTGAATGGAGAAAACCGAATGTGCCATCTGACAGGTGACCATGTTCACCTCGTCCGAATGGGTGGCAGCAATAATCATATCCGCATCGCGCGCGCCCGCTCGGTTCAGAACATCCGGATAGCTTGCAAATCCCGCAATCCCCTGAACATCCAAGGTTTCGGTCGCCCGTCGCACCAGATCAGGATTGTTGTCAACCACAGTAACGTCGTTCAACTCGCCTGAAAGATGCCGTGCAATCTGCCAGCCAACCTGACCCGCACCGCAAATGATGACCTTCATGCTATTGGCCCTTCTGCCTGAAATCTTTGAATGACAGATGCCCCCCAGACGGTCAATTAGTTTGTAACACAAGCAAAGCTGAGGCAAGGTAAGCGTATGAAAACAATAGCTCTCACGATTTCTTTGACTCTGTTGCTAACTGCGTGTGGGCCGCTTTCCCTGTATTATCAAGAGGGCGAGACAGTTTCGCAAATGCAGTCGGAAACGACTGGATGTCAGGTTCAGTCCCTCAAAGACGCCCCCGTTGCCAATCAGGTGCGACAAGGGGCACCAACTTATTGGCCAGGTCGCACCTACTGCGATGGTCGGGGAAGGTGTCATCGCACCGGAGGCTGGTGGCAGCCCGGTCAGATCTATACGGTCGATGTTAACAAAGGGCTGCGCAACAAGCTGGAAGCACAATGCATGGCGCAGAAAGGCTATCGCCCGGTCAGCCTTCCGCCTTGCAAGCAGGGCGTAAAGTCGCGTGTTGCTGCGCTCCCAACAACACAGCTGCCACCGCTCAGCACCGATTCATGTTTCGTCAAATTCGACAACGGAACGTTTCAGATCATTACCCCAGGTCAGGCAGGGTAAAGGCCGGCGGATCACTCCGCCGGTTCAGCCTCGTCCAGTTGCGCGACCCGCGCGCCCGATTTGTTCGAGGTCACTACGCCCAGAGATTTCAACTTACGATGAAGCGCGCTGCGTTCCATGCCGACAAAGCTGGCGGTGCGGCTGATATTGCCCCCGAACCGGTTGATCTGGGTCAGCAGATATTCACGCTCGAACGCCTCGCGAGCTTCGCGCAACGGCAAGGTCGCCAATGCCCCGGACAGCACGACGCGACCTGATTCATCGGCTTTTTCTTCTTCGTTTGGCAGCTCACGCGCTTCGATCGGGCCCGTACCGTCACCCAGAATGAGTACCCGTTCGATCAGGTTCTTAAGCTGACGCACATTGCCCGGCCAGGTCATGGTCTGCAGCAACGCGACAGCTTCGTCTGAAATCTCGCGCACCGGCAGGCCCTGGGATTCATTGCACATTTCAATAAAAAACTCGGCAAGAACCGGAATATCCTCGCGCCGATCTTCTAGCGAAGGCACCGAAATAGGCACAACATTCAGACGATGGTAAAGCTCTTCCCGAAAACGATCAGCGGCGATTTCTGCATCAAGGTCACGATTGGTCGAAGAGATCACCCGCAGGTCGACCCGGACCTTGTCGGTACCTCCAACCCGTTGAAACTGTTGATCAACCAGAACCCGCAGGATTTTTGACTGGGTTCCCATGGGCATATCTGCCACTTCATCAAAGTAGACGACGCCACCATGGGCCTCTTCCAACAGGCCTGCCTCAACCCCGCGTTCGGTGGTTTCACGGCCGAACAGAACCTCTTCAACGCGCTCCGGCTCGATCCCGGCACAGTTCACGGTCACGAAGGGCGCATTTGCCCGGTTCGATTCTGCATGGATATAGCGCGCGGCGATTTCCTTGCCTGAACCGGCAGGGCCTGTCAGCATCACACGCCCGTTGGACTTGGTTACCTTGTCCAGTTGGCTCTGCATTGCCCGGAACGAGGCCGATTTGCCGATCATATCCGAGCTTGTGACCTCTTTCCGCTTTAGCGAGGCGTTTTCGCGGCGCAGGCGCGAGGTTTCCATCGCGCGGCGGATCACAACCATCAGCTGGTCGATGTTAAAGGGCTTTTCAATAAAGTCATACGCCCCCTGCTTGATCGCAGCGACAGCGATTTCGATATTCCCGTGGCCCGAAATGATCACCACCGGAATGTCTGGGTTGTCGCGCTTTACAGTCTTCAGAATATCAATCCCGTCCATCCGGCTGTCTTTCAGCCAGATATCCAGGATCAAAAGCCCCGGGGGTTCGGAATTGATGGCTGCCATACACTCGTCCGAGTTGCCAGCCAGCCGGGTAGAATAGCCTTCGTCCTCGAGAATATCGGACACAAGCTCGCGAATATCACGCTCGTCATCTACAATCAGAATGTCGCTCATCTTTGGCCTGCTTTCAGTTTGTTTGTATCAATTGCCTGCTTTTTCGGCGCTGAATTTGAGGAAATATTGCTCCCGGGCAAACGGATCACGGCCATTGCGCCAAAATGGTCCTGTCCGTCAAATACGGGGGCGTCCTCAAGTGTCAGCACCCCGCCATGTTCTTCGATAATCTTTTTGACGATCGGCAGCCCCAACCCGGTGCCCTCGTCGCGTGTGGTCACGTAAGGCTCAAACAGCCGAGCACGATCTTCCGGCAAGCCGATACCGTTGTCGGCAATGGTAATTACCGTGCCCGCATCGTCGCCGATCACAGTAACCTTGATCTGAGGCTTGAGGTTCTCAGGTGCCCCTTTTTGTTTCAGTGTTTCAATCGCTTCGCCTGCATTCTTGATCAGGTTGGTCAGCGCCTGATTCAGCATTGTTGCGTCTACATCACCTGAAATCGGCTGATCTGGAAGCATCGCTTCGATTTCGACATCCGGCTGACCGGCTTGCTGCAAAAGAACAGCCTCGCGCACCAACCCCACCAGATTCTCTTCGTGCCGATCCGGTTCCGGCATGCGCGCAAACTTTGAAAATTCATCCACGATCCGCCGCAGGTCATTCGTCTGGCGAACGATCACATCAGTCATGGATACAAGGATATCGCAATCATCCTCATCCAGTTTGGACGAAAACTTTCGTTTGATCCGCTCGGCGCTCAGCTGGATCGGGGTCAAGGGGTTCTTGATCTCATGTGCGATGCGGCGCGCCACATCACCCCAGGCTGCCATTCGCTGTGCACTGACCAGATCGGTCACGTCGTCAAAGGCAACCACATATCCTTCAAGCCCGCCATCTTCGCCGCGGCGGATCGCCATGCGGACCAACAGGTTTTCCAAATGGCCTTTTCGCGTGACTTTGATTTCACCCTGCACAGCCTCTTGCCCGCTGTCCTTGAGGCTTTCGAACAAAGGCATGAATTCGGGCACCGCAATGCCAATGGCAAGATGTTCCTCTCCACGGGACCAATCCAACAGGCGTTCGGCGGATCGATTCACAAACGTCACGCAACCATCGGGGTCGACACCAACAACACCGGATGTGACCGAGGTCAGAACCGAATCGAACAGCCGACGCCGGCGTTCGATCTGCCGTGTGTTCTCCAAAAGGGTATCGCGCTGCCCTTTCAACTGTCGGGTCATCTGATTGAAATAACGGCCCAGCATCGCAATTTCGTCATCGGTGGCTTCTTCGATAACCTGAACGCCCAGATCGCCTGCCCCGACACGCTGCGCAGCGGTGGTCAGGCGTCCAACCGGGCGCGAGAGACGCTCGGCGAACCACATTCCCAGCGACACTGCAGCCAGGATCAGGATCACGGCAAAACCCAGATAAAGCAGGCCGAATTCAAACAATACTCGTCCGCGTTCACTTTCAAGCTGTTGATAGAACTGAACTGTTTCCTTGGTATCGTCCAGCAGCGTCAGCAACTGCCCGTCCACTTCCCGGCTGACATAGAGATACCGATCAAGATAAGCCTTCAAAGGCACAAGCGCCCGAAATTCACTGTTTTGCCAATCGGCAATGATCAGCAATTCATTCTCAGTCGCCTGGGCCATCTGTTCAGAGGTCGGCTTTTCGAAGTTGAACAGATAAGAGCGATCCCCCCGGGATCGGATTTCACCATTTCCATCAATGACATAGGCCTCACGCAGACCGCGCTGGATTTGCGCCTGCCCTTGCGCCAGAACCTCTCGCAGTTCAGCATCGGAAATATAGAAATCACGCGTCCGGGCATTGTCCAGAAAAAGCGCCAATACGACGGCGTCCTGCGTCAGGCCCTCTCGGTGTTCCTGTTCATAAGCTTCCGCAGCAGTAAGCGAGGATCCGACAACCTGCCTTACGCGGTCGGAAAACCAACCCTCAAGACCAATATTCACCGTCAGACCGGCAAAGATTGCAACCGTGACAGTCGGCACCAGAGCCAACAGTGTGAAGGCTCCGATCAGTCGCAGGTGCAAACGGGACCCCGCGGATTTGGCCCGGCGTGCTGCGATCAGGTTGCCTACCTGACCCAGAACCAGCGCCGCAACCACGAGAACATAGACCAGATCCGCAAGCAGGATCAGGCGCAATGAGGGCGCGGTTGCCCCCAGATCGAATGGACCAATGACCAGATAGGTGGTCAAAGCCAGCACCGGGCCCAGCAAAACCAGACCCAAAGTTCCAAAATTGCGCAGCCTTCGGGATTTTCGCCACCGATTGACTGATAAAATCAGCCCGCTCTGTGCTCGGGTTGCCACCGTCTGCCCTCATCCTGATGTGCCGCTTGCGCGACTTACCGCCATATGTCGTGGTCGTTGCCCGGTCGAAACCCGGATGCCACGCTTTGTGTGGCGATATTACATCAGTTTGCGCCGCCGTGTCACCTGAATATCGAGCTCTGTTATCTTTTTGCGCAGCGTATTCCGGTTAATCCCTAGAAGATCAGCACATTTTGCCTGATTTCCCCCAGTCGCATCCAGGGCCAGTTCAATCAAAGGCGCCTCAACCTCACGCAAAATACGCTGATACAGACCCGGAGGTGGCAACATATTTCCATGTAGATCGAAATAGCGGCGCAGGTGGCGTTCGACCGAAGCCGAGAGCTTTTCGCGTTCTCCATTGCCCAGCACCGGCTCGGCTTCGGGTTGGCTGCCAAGCACCGACTCGACCTCGGTTTTGGAGATTTCATCGGCGCGGCTGGTCAGGCTCAATCGACGGACCGCATTTTCAAGCTGCCGTACATTTCCGGGCCAGGAATAGCGCCGTACCAGCTCGACCGCATCCGGACTGAACCAGCGTTTCGCGCCATGTTCGCGTTCTTCACGCGCCAGGAAATGATCCGCAAGCAAGGTGATATCATCAACCCTTTCGCGAAGGGCCGGGACATGCACTGTCGCACCGCAAAGGCGATAATACAGGTCTTGCCGGACGCGCCCGTTCTCCATGGCTTCGGTCAAGTCCGATTGGCTCGTAGCCATGAACCGAGGAACATGATCGCCTGGAGTGTCCATCATCCGAACGAGACGCGCCTGTAATTCGTCATCAATATCCGCGATCTCGTCGATAAGCAGCGTACCGCCCCGCACCCGTGCCATGACGCGCGCCGGGCCTTCAAGATCCAGCAGGTCGGCGGCAGTGGCCGTTACAAATGGCAGCGTCCTGCGATCGGAAAAATCATGTATCGCTTTGGCGATCAACGACTTGCCCGTTCCACTCTCGCCCGAAATCATGACCGACAGATCGGTATTCATCACCCGCGCCACCAAGCGATACAGCGCCTGCATCACTGGTGTCCGCCCCACCAGAGGCAGCTCTTCCGGACGCTCTTGGGACGTGTTACCGGCATCTGACGGCGTGCGCTGTTTCTGTTCCAGCGCGCGCGCGGTACGCTTCATCAAATCCGGCAGGTCGAAGGGTTTCGGCAGATAGTCATAAGCTTCCGCCTCGGCTGCCTGGATCGCCGTCATGATCGTGTTTTGCGCCGAAATCACGATGACCGGTAATCCCGGTCGGTCCTGTGCGATTTTTGGCAACATCTCGAGCCCATTGCCATCCGGCATAACTACATCGGATATGACCACGTCGCCTTTGCCCTCGGCCACCCAACGCATCAAAGTGGTCAACGACGAGGTTGCATGCACCTTACACCCAGCGCGTGTCAGGGCCTGTGTCAGAACGGTCCGAATTGTGCGGTCGTCATCTGCAACCAGTACTGTTCCATCCATCAGGTGCTTTCCTTATTCTTGCTCTTTCCGGCGATTTATTGACTATTTCGCGTCACGCGGCGCGCGCCTCAGAGAGATGCGAAATTCCGTTCGTCCCGGAACCGACTCGGCCGAAATCCAGCCGTCGTGGTCCGAAATGATCTTGCTGACCAGCGCCAGCCCCAGGCCGGTGCCGTTTTCCTTGCCCGACACAAACGGGTCGAATATCTCGCCCCGAATCTTCTCCGGCAGACCGGGGCCGTCATCGGTCACTTCGATTTGCAGTGGCAGAGAATGACCTGACCCGTCGCTGCGTCGCAGGCGGAAAGAATGTTCAAAATACGTCCTTAAACGTATGGTTCCCCCTTTAGGGTCAGCGGCTTCCGAGGCATTCTTTAACAAATTCAAGATGACCTGCAGAAACTGATCCGGGTCGCCATAAGCAAGTGGCAACGACGGGTCGTAATCCTCGATGATCGTCATATGGGCACCGAAACCCAACAGGGCCGACCGCCGTGCCCGATCCAGCACGTCATGTATGTTGACCGGTTTGAAATCGGGCTCAGAGAGATTTCCGAATTGTTCAACCTGCTCCAACAGTTTTACGATACGACGACTCTCTTCGACAATAAGATCTGTTAATTCAAGATCTTGCTGCGAGATATTCATGCTGAGAAGCTGCGCCGCGCCGGTAATTCCTGCCAGAGGGTTCTTAATTTCATGCGCAAGCATCTCGGCCATGCCGATCGCCGATTGCGCAGCAGATTTCACTGTGTTTCCACGGGTCATACGCCCAGCAAGTTCACGCGGCGTGATGATCATGATCATTGACCCCGGGTGTCCGACAAGCGGCGCGATCTGAAGCGCACATTGCAACGGAGCACGGTTGCCTGACCCTACATCCACATCGTTTACAAATAGTGGCGTACCGTGCTGACGCGCTCTCAGAAACGCTTCTTCTAATGGAGCGTCCACGGCAATCTGATCCCAGACGGGATGCCCGATCACGGATTTGCGTGAGGCATTCAGGAACCCTTCACCGGCGGAGTTTATGTCTGCGATCCGGTCATCTGCATCTATGACAAAGGCAGGAACGGGCAGCGAGGTCCAGATGCTGTGATCCGAGGTCATGCCGCCACCTCTGCATCACTGTCAAGCGCAACACTCAGCAGGTGCATCACCTCATCCGTGTTGCGCGATGTCAGCACCGCCCGGCGCAACGGGGCCGGTGTTCCAGCCTCATCCATATACCAGCCGAGATGCTTGCGAGCGACGCGCAGGCCCAGATCCAAACCATAAAACCCCAGCATGGCCTGATAATGGGCACGAACCATGTCGATCAGATCACTACCAGCGGGAATGATTGGCGCCTCTGCCCCGTATAACTCATGCCCCATCTGCGCCAGGAGCCACGGTTTACCCTGCGCCCCACGCCCAACCATGACCCCATCGGCGGCGGACTGATCCAGCGCTATGCGTGCAGCGCCAGAATCAACAATGTCACCATTCGCAATCACCGGAATCGAGACCGCTTCTTTGACCGCCCGGATTGCGCTCCAATCGGCATGCCCTTTGTAGAACTGGCAACGTGTGCGACCGTGGATCGTTACCATTTGTATTCCCGCATCCTGCGCCCGCCTTGCCACATCGGGCGCGTTCAGCAATTTGTCATCCCATCCCAGCCGGGTTTTCAGCGTCACGGGCACGTCCACGGCGCTGACAACGGCGTCGATCAATGTCAGCGCGTGGTCAGGCGTCTTCAGTAGGGCCGAGCCCGAATATCCATTTGTCACCTTCTTAGCCGGGCAGCCCATATTGATATCAATCACGCGCGCACCCCGATCAGCGACCTGGCGGGCCGCCTCGGCCATCCAATACGCCTCGCGTCCGGCAAGCTGGACAGCAGTGTTTTCCACATCCGCAGACAGCTCGGCCCGTTCGCGCACACCGGGTTTGGCCTGCACCATTTCCTGGCTAGCCACCATTTCGCTGACCACCATACCGGCACCAAAGCGCATCACCAGATCGCGAAACGGGCGATCAGTGATTCCGGCCATGGGCGCCAGTAGTACGGGCGGGTTCAAATCTTTGTCGGCAAGTCGCAGAGTCAACGTGCTTAATCCTTGAGCAGTTGCAGCTTTGATATCGAATTGAGTGCATATGAACAACAAAACCGCCATGAACAAGCATGCAAAATCATCGTTTGCCTATTTTTTAAGCAGATGAAACCGAGTGATTGCCTCTGCTTTCACCGCACCCTAAACATTGCCCTTAACTCGTCGGAGAGCACGACACATGACGACCGCAGCTATCATTGTCGCCGCAGGACGCGGTCAACGCGCCGGAGGCGGCACACCAAAACAGTGGCGCCATCTGGCAGGTCGTCGGGTGGCCGACTGGACCATCGACCGATTTCGCGGGCAAGTCGATCACATCGTTCTTGTGCTGTCGAAGGAGGATGCCCCCGCCTGGGAAGAATTTGAAAGCGCCGGTCTGATCCTCGCTGAAGGCGGGTCAGACAGAGCAGGATCGGTGCGCAGCGGGTTGTCGGCGTTGAACGGGATGAATGTGACCCGCGTCTTGATCCACGATGTCGCACGTCCTTGTGTCAGCACCGAGATCATTGGTGCCGTTCTGGCCGCTCTGGACAATTTCCCCGGTGCCGCACCTGGCCTTGCGGTGACGGACGCCTTGTGGACAGCAAGCGACACTATGGTCACTGGCACGCAGGATCGATCCGGGTTGCATGCAGCGCAAACCCCGCAGGGATTTCACTATGACGCAATCGTCGCTGCCCACACCGCGCATCCCGGAGGTTCAGCGGATGACGTGGAAGTCGCGCGCGCCGCCGGGCTGGACGTCTGCATCGTGCCGGGCGATACGGACAACCTGAAAATCACCCGACCCGAGGATTTTGCCAGGGCGGAACGCATATTGGGAACGGATATGGATGTAAGGCTGGGGAATGGCTACGACGTGCATCGTTTTGGTGACGGGGATCACGTATTCCTGTGCGGTATCAAAGTTCCGCATAACCGATCGCTTCAGGGCCATTCTGATGCGGATGTCGGTATGCACGCAGTCACCGATGCGATTTACGGAGCATTGGCACAAGGGGATATCGGACAGCACTTTCCGCCCTCAGATCCCCAATGGAAAGGCGCGGCAAGCGAAATTTTCCTGCGCCACGCGGTCGAGTTGGCCGGGCAGATGGGATATCGTATCTCGAATGTCGACTGCACGCTGGTCTGCGAATACCCCAAGGTCAGGCCTCACGCCGCGGCCATGCGGGCAGAGATGGCGAAGATCATGGAATTGCGCCAGGATCAGATTTCGGTCAAGGCCACAACCTCCGAGCGTTTGGGTTTTACCGGGCGTGGTGAAGGAATTGCTTCTATTGCAACAGCTTGTTTGGTGAAATCATGACCGTTGCACAACTGATTGGCACTGTTTGTGGCGTCGGATATCTGCGACCCGCCCCCGGCACCTGGGGGTCTTTGGTTGCCCTGCCCTTGGTATGGGTTCTGCATACTCTGGGCGGTTTCCCCTTACTGGTGGTCGCGACAGTCGCAGTGTTTTTCGGCGGTCTGTGGGCCACGCGGGTGATGACCGCCGGGCAAGAAGACCACGACCCTTCCGAGATTGTGATTGACGAGGTCGCAGGTCAGTTCCTCGCGCTTTGGGCGATATCCTATCCCAGTTGGGCGCACGGGATCGACATTACGGCGCTGTGGCCAGGTTGGGTAACTGGGTTTGTACTGTTCCGCCTGTTCGACATCCTGAAACCCGGCCCCGTGGGTTGGGCCGACCGGCGCGGTGATCCGATGGGCGTTATGCTGGACGATGTGATTGCCGGGGTATTCGCGGCCATAGGCATCATGTTGGCCGCCGGGTTCAGCCACGGAGTTCTGGGGTTGTGACCGTTTCCGACCTGCTAGAAAGCGCCAAAGCGAAAGGGGTGATGATCACCACCGCCGAAAGCTGCACTGGCGGGATGGTCGCTGCGGCTCTGACCGACATCCCCGGCAGCTCTGCGGTCGTTGAGCGCGGTTTTGTGACCTACACAAATACTGCCAAACAGCAAATGTTGGGTGTCCGCAAGGAATCATTGGATGCCCATGGCGCGGTTTCTGAACAGGTCGCGCGCGAAATGGCCGAGGGTGCCTTGCGGAATTCACAGGCGCATCTGGCAGTGTCGGTTACCGGCATTGCAGGCCCGGGCGGGTCCGAGTTTAAACCCGAAGGCCGGGTATGTTTTGGTGTGGCCGGTGACGGCATCCCACCCATGACAGAAACCGTCGAATTCGGCGCATTGGGCCGCGATCGGGTGCGCCGCGCTGCGCGGGATCACGCGCTGGCACTGCTGTCAAAGGCACTTTTCAGCACTGCCCAATAATCGGGCATGCTCGACAATTTGACGCCCAATTAATCAACTCTTCAAAAAAGGCCCCTGAAATAGGCTGCTTTTTTGGGCTCTGCCTCTTTTTTCCCCAGTCGCAATCCGCTTCAAGCCCCGCCACGCATTCTGAAAAGGAGAGTGGCTGATGAATGGAGCCGATACCGCCTGGATCATAGTAGCAACCGCACTGGTCCTGTTCATGACACTTCCGGGCCTGGCCCTCTTCTATGGCGGCCTTGTACGCGCCCGCAACGTGCTGAGCGTGTTCATGCACTGCTTTAGCATCGCCTGCTTGATGAGCATTCTCTGGCTGGTCGCAGGATATTCCATCGCCTTCGGCCCCGGTGAAAGCGGGATTTGGGGCGGGTTGGACAAGGCCTTTCTGAATGGTGTTGATGCCGACAGCCTGGCCGGCACCCTGCCCGAAATTCTGTTCTTTGCCTTCCAGATGACCTTTGCCATTATCACCCCCGCCCTGATCGTCGGTGCTTATGTCGAGCGGGTTGGCTTTGGCTTTGTTCTGACCTTCTCTGCCCTGTGGATGCTGCTGTGTTATGCGCCCGTGGTCCATTGGATATGGGGCGGCGGAATGCTGAGCGATGGCGGCATTTTTGGCGAGACTGGTGTGCGAGATTTCGCCGGTGGCATCGTGGTGCATGAAACGGCAGGTCTGGCCGCTTTGATCATTGCTGTCGTACTCGGCCCGCGCCTTCACCGCACAACGCCCCCGCATAATCCAGGCTATGTCATGATCGGCGCTGCGATGCTGTGGGTCGGCTGGTTCGGCTTCAACGGCGGCTCGCAACTGGCGGCAGATGGTGGTGCGGCGATGGCGATGACCGTGACGCATCTTTCGGCGGCCACTGCATCCCTGACCTGGGCCTTGTGGGAGAAAATCCGCTTTGGCAAAGCCTCGATGGTGGGTCTTGTGACCGGGACCATCGCTGGTCTGGCCTCGATCACCCCGGCGTCGGGCTTTGTCGGCCCGGTTCAGGCGCTGATCATTGGCGGCGTGGCGGGCATCCTGTGTCAGGAAGCGGTCTTTATCATCCGCAACAAGCTGAACATCGACGACACGCTTGATGTGTTTGCGGTGCATGGCGTTGGCGGCATCTTTGGCACAATCATGATCGCCCTGTTCGGCATGGGTACCTGGACCGCACAGCTGGGCGGTCTGGCAATCGTGGGTATCTTTACCGCGGTGGTGACCTTTGTGTTGATCAAGCTGGTCTCAGCCATCACGCCGCTGCGTGTGGATGCCGAGACCGAGACCAACGGCCTTGACCTGTCGGTCCACGGCGAACGCGCCTATGACATGAGCAGCTAAGCGCATCACTTTGTGCAAGCTGACAGCGGGCCCCATTCGGGCCCGCTTTTCTTTTGCCTGCCCTCTCGACTCTGACGGCGGCAGCAGGCTATCAGCCCCGAAGGTTTTTCAGCTCAGAGGTCCCGCCATGATCCCCAGTTCCTTTCCCGACAGCACCGAAATCGCCCGTCTGACCGCGCGGATGCTACTGGAGATCAAGGCCGTTCACTTCAATTCGCGCGAGCCGTTCACATTGGCCAGCGGCCTGCCCAGCCCGACCTATATCGACTGTCGCAAGCTGATCTCTTACCCGCGCATCCGGTCTACTCTGATGGATTTCCTGACCGTTACAGTGATGCGGGATGCGGGTTTTGAAGCGTTCGACAATATCGCTGGCGGCGAAACTGCGGGCATTCCCTTTGCCGCGATGGTCGCTGAACGCATGGCCCTGCCGATGACATATGTGCGTAAAAAGCCCAAAGGCTATGGCCGCAACGCCCGGATCGAAGGCGCGATGAACGAGGGTGAGCGTGTGTTGCTGGTTGAGGATCTGACCACCGATGGCGGATCCAAACTGTCCTTCGTTGATGCGATCCGCGAAACCGGCGCGACCTGCGGGCATACGGCGGTGATCTTCTATTATGGCATCTTTCCGGAAACCGAGAAAACTCTGGGCGATCATGGGGTGAAACTGCATTCGCTGTGCACCTGGTGGGATGTTCTGGCCGAGGCCAAAGCACAGAAAGCCTTTGATACGGAAACACTTGACGGTGTCGAAGCCTTCCTGAACGACCCGCGCGGCTGGCAAGAGGCCAATAAACCTTCCTAAACCTGTTGTGGATGGATTGGGGATAAGCGCCAAAGAATCGGCTGAGCATATACGATATCTGGTGACTTTTCCCCGCTTTCCTACATAATAGGCCAAGCACACCACATCGTCCAAACTGTCTGGAAAGTTATCCCTAGGCCTTACCCCCAGTTAGCCACAGGTATTTCCAGATAGCTTGCAATGGCGTTTCGCGTATAGAACCTCGGGACGGGCAGCGGGGACAAAATGAACGAGATAAGCAGCATCGAGCAGGCAGCGGCACAGATCCAAAACGCCGATACCATGCCGCATTCTATTGAGGCTGAACAACAGCTTCTGGGTGCGATCCTAACCAATAATGATCTGTATGACCGGGTCGCCTCGATCATCGGGGCCGAGCATTTCTATGATCCGGTCCATGCGCGTATTTACGAGGTCGCCGCGACCCGTATCGCCAAGAACGCGCTGGCCTCGCCCGTCACGCTGAAATCTTTCATGGCCGAGGATGAAGGCCTGAAGGAACTGGGCGGTCCGGCCTATCTGGTCAAGCTGGCCGGGGCCTCGATCAGCGCGTTTGCGGTGCATGACTATGCCCAGATGATCTATGATCTTGCCATCCGGCGCGAGTTGATCCGGCTTGGCCGCGATATCTCGGACAAGGCGGCGCGGGTCGATGTGGCGAGCGAGCCCAAGGAACAGATCGTCGAGGCTGAACAGCAGTTGTATCAGCTGTCTGAACAAGGCCAGACTGAACAGGGGTTTCAATCCTTCCTCAAGGCGGTCACCGAGGCTGTCAACGTCACCAACGAGGCCTATCAGCGCGGTGGTGGAATGGCCGGGATTTCCACCGGTCTGACCGATTTGGACAAGCAGTTGGGTGGCTTGCACCCGTCAGACCTGATCATTCTGGCCGGGCGTCCGTCGATGGGGAAAACCTCATTGGCGACAAACGTGGCGTTCAACGTGGCCAAAGCGTACAAGCGCGGGCTGAAACCCGACGGCACCGAAGGCGCGATTGACGGCGGCGTTGTCGGGTTCTTCTCATTGGAAATGAGCGCCGAGCAGTTGGCGGGCCGGGTTCTGGCCGAAGCCTCGGAAATCTCGAGCCACAAGATCCGCCAGGGTGACATGACCGAGGGTGAGTTTCGCCGCTTTGTTGATGCAGCCAAGGAGTTGGAAGCCTGCCCGCTGTTCATTGACGACACCCCGGCCCTGCCGATCTCGCAGCTTGCCGCCCGTGCGCGGCGGTTGAAACGGACCCACGGTCTGGACCTGCTGGTGATCGACTATCTGCAGCTGTGTCGCGGCATGGCCGAAAACCGCGTCAACGAAATCGCTGAGATTTCGATGGGCATGAAAGCCATTGCCAAGGAACTGAACATCCCGGTCATCGCATTGTCTCAGCTATCCCGACAGGTTGAAAACCGAGACGACAAGCGCCCTCAACTGTCCGACCTGCGGGAATCAGGCTCGATCGAACAGGATGCCGACGTGGTGATGTTCGTGTTCCGCGAGGAATACTACAAAGAACGTGAAAAGCCCGGCGATCATGAGTTGGAGAAGATGGAAGAGTGGAAGCAGGCCATGGAACGCCTGCACGCCAAGGCCGAAGTAATCGTTGGCAAACAGCGCCACGGCCCCATCGGTACGGTCGAGCTGTCCTTCGAAGCACAGTTCACCCGCTTTGGGAACCTCGTCAAACCCTGGCAGCAGGACGGTCAGATCGAAGGCTACTGACCGTCACCAAAGGTCAGGTCGGTCAAACGCGCTGACACAGCGTGACGGCCCCACTATCGGATCAGCATGTGAACCAGACAGAGATTGCCCTAGCCATCCGATCGGCTGGCTAAGCGGCATTGGCGGCTGCGCGAATGCCTCAGAAATGGGCAGGAAACCGGTTTTGCCGTAATACGACGGGTCTCCGTAGGTTATTGCAAAATCGACGCCTTGGGCCCGCAGTTGGTCCAGACCAAAGGTGATCAGCTTCTGCCCGACCCCACCCCGTTGCCGATCCGTCCGCACGGCCACGGGCGACATCAGAAACACCCGTCGCGGATCCTGATCAAAGGTCAGGCGCGAGAATATGATACATCCCAGAAGATCGCCCCCATCAGTCGCAACACATCCCTGCAGATCCTGATCGGGCTCGGTTTTCAGCAATTCCCTGATCAAAGATTGAATGGCCTGTCCTTCCTCGCCCCCCTCAGAGGCAGAGAACACATCATAAAAGAAATCAGGCAACCTACTGGTCTGGTTTTTGTACCCAAACGAGAGTTCAATCATGTTTTCATCCCAACAGGCCCCTTTGGGCATTAGTGAACGATCACCTTGACCCGATCATGGTTGACCACGATGTGCGCACAATAGTGATTTGGCGCCCTCAGATGTTCAATACGCAGATTTACGCTGTTTCAACCCGCTTCCCGGCCTCAAGGTGCCGTTATGCGCAACGTACAGGTCAATTATCGCTGCGACCCCCCTTGACCTGACGCGATCCAATGTCATGAACAGACGCATGAGTACTGCACGCTTAACGATCAATCTTTATACGCTGGCCAGCAACTGGCAGGCGCTTGATGCAAAGACGTCCTGTGAAACGGGTGCCGTGGTCAAGGCCGACGCCTATGGCCTGGGCGCTGGTCCTGTCTCTGCCGCACTTGCTGAAGAAGGTGTCAGAAATTTCTTTGTCGCGGCTGCCGAAGAAGGCGCTGCCGTGCGCGAGGCTGTCGGGCCCGACGCAACGATAAGTGTTTTTTCCGGGCATATGGAAGGCGACAGCGACCTACTGCTCCAACACAATTTGACGCCATTGCTGAATTCGTCCGAACAGTTCCGCCGCCATCGTCAGGCCTTGCCTGAACACGCCTTTGGAATCCAGTTGGATACCGGCATGAATCGCTTGGGGATTGAGCCTGCGGACTGGGCCGCGTTGCGCACCGAGATTGAGCCGCTTAATCCGTCGCTGGTGATGTCGCATCTCGCCTGTGCGGATGAGCCTGACAACCCGATGAATCGCCACCAACTGCGCGTGTTCCACGAATTGACCGATGGAAGTGCGGCCCCCAGATCGCTTGCGGCCACCGGCGGTATCCTTCTGGGCAGCGACTATCACTTCGACCTTTGCCGTCCCGGCATCGGGATGTATGGCGGACAACCCTTTGCCGATGCGAAACCCGTCGTCACCGTCGACCTTCCGGTCATTCAGGTGCGCGAGGTCGATCCCGGCGAAAGTGTGGGGTACGGCAACAGCTGGGTCGCGCGGCGCAAATCCCGTATTGCCACGGTTGCGGCCGGGTATGCGGACGGGCTGCATCGTGCAATCGGCGGTGGCATCGACGCCTTTGTAGGAGGCCAGCCCTGCCCCGTTGTTGGCCGGATCTCGATGGATCTGATCACCATCGACGTAACGGATCTGCCCGAGGATCCGGAACGCCTGCGCATTCTGAACGGGCATCAGACAGTGGATGATCTGGCCGAGGCCGCAGGCACCATCGGGTATGAAATTTTGACATCGCTAGGCGCACGCTACTCTCGGGGCTATATCGAATGAACCCTCTTTCAATGCTGGGCGGGTTGGGACGTACAGCCCTGTCTTTGCTTGCAAATTTCGGCAAGGTCGCTCTGTTCTTTGCAGACGCGATTTCACATATTTTCCGCCCCCCCTATTATCCGCGCGAATTTGCGGTCGCTCTGATGAATATCGGTTGGATGTCCCTGCCGGTGGTTGGCCTGACGGCGATATTTACCGGCGGTGCATTGGCGCTTCAGATCTATGCAGGTGGTGCGCGTTTCAATGCCGAAGCTGTGGTGCCACAAATCGTAGCGATTGGCATGGTGCGCGAGCTTGGGCCTGTTCTGGGCGGTCTTATGATTGCGGCGCGGGTCACATCCTCCATCGCCGCCGAAATCGCGACCATGAAAGTGACCGAGCAGATCGACGCGCTGGTAACTTTGTCCACCCATCCGATGAAATACCTCACCGCGCCGCGGGTGCTGGCCGCCGTCATCACAGTGCCGATTCTAGTTGCGGTTGGCGATGTGATCGGCATTGCGGGCGGATATATCGTGGCGACCCAAAGCCTGGGCTTCAACGCCGCGGCCTACCTGCAAAACACCATGAATTTCCTCGAATTTCATGACATCGTCTCCTCGCTTACCAAGGGCGCGGCCTTTGGCCTGATCACTGCGACCATGGGCTGTTACTACGGTATGAACTCGGGCCGGGGCGCGCAGGGCGTTGGCGCTGCGACCAAATCTTCGGTCGAGGCTGCCGCAATCATGATTCTGGCTGCAAACTTCGTTCTGACAGGGGTGTTCTTCTCGATATGATCCGGATGGAGAATGTACATAAAGCCTTTGGGTCCAATCAGGTCCTCAAAGGCGTCAATATTGAGATCCCCAAGGGCACCTCGATGGTCATCATCGGCGGGTCGGGCACAGGCAAATCGGTGGCGCTGAAATGCGTTCTTGGCCTGATCAAACCCGATAGCGGCACGGTCTATGTAGACGGTAAAGACGCCACCAAAGGCGACCGCGATGCCTTTCTGGCCCGGTTCGGAATGCTGTTTCAGGGCGGAGCGCTGTTCGACTCGCTGCCCGTCTGGCAAAACGTCGCCTTCCGCCTGCTGCGCGGTTCGCTCAAACGTCCCGTGGACGAGGCGCGCGAGATCGCCATCGAGAAACTGCGCCGCGTGGGCCTAAAAGCCGATGTTGCCGACCGGTTCCCGGCCGAGCTGTCGGGTGGCATGCAAAAACGCGTGGGCCTGGCCCGCGCCATCGCCGCCGAGCCCGAAATCATTTTCTTCGATGAGCCCACCACCGGCCTTGACCCCATCATGTCCGGCGTCATCAACGACCTGATCCGCGAGATCGTTACCGAAATGGGCGCCACCGCGATGACCATCACCCACGATATGAGCTCGGTCCGCGCGATTGCCGATAACGTCGCCATGCTGCACGGAGGCGTGATCCAATGGACCGGTCCCGTGGGTCAGATGGATGCCTCGGGTGATCCCTATGTGGAGCAGTTCATCAGCGGGAGTGCAGAGGGGCCGATTGAGGCGGTGCGTTAGACAGGCGCACCTTTCCTTTCTTGTTTCAAGTTCTCGTAGGCTTCTTTTACATAATCTAGCCGCAGCAAATATTTCCCACGCGGGACCACAAAATCTGGCGTCTGAATCCGGGCAAGCGCCAATGTTTGACCCAGATGAGTTCCCGAAAACAGAACGTAATTGGGATCTTGCCCTGAAAATCGATTGTAAATTTTTCCACCGAACCAACGCGCCCTGCGTTGCGCCTGCAGCGCTTCCTGGAGGCGAAAATGCATTACGCCAAACAACTGTTCGCGATCAAATGGCATAATGTCTGCAGCGACACTTCCCGCTGAAAGAACCCCCGCGAGGCCAACAGTTATAGCCTCGCTAACCCCCTTCTGGGTTGGGGACGGGCCTTCGACAATTTTTATAACAGGTTCAGCCATATAAATTTTTTCGTAAACAAAGTGATGTGTATCAATAGCGTTTCGGATATCGGTATAGGCACAATACAGACTGAGGTTAAATATTCACCTCATCGAAAAGTTCCGAAGAGTATCTATAATGACCCTCCGCCTCGTCACCCTCTCTCTGCTGATCCTCTACCCCATCGCGTGGTTCGCTCCGCTGATGCGCGCGGGATTTCTGCCCATCTTCGGCCTCAGCGAAATCAGCGTCATCACCGGGCTCCAGTCCCTTTGGAAGTCCGATATCTTCCTCGCGCTGATCGTCACCGTCTTTGCCCTTTTTGCCCCCTATCTGAAAACCATCGGCACCGCCCTGATCCAATGGGACCTGCTGGATGCGCGCGTTCAGCCGGCGCTGAACATCCTCGGCAAGCTGGCGATGGCCGACATTTTCCTGATCGCGCTCTATATCACTCTGGCCAAAGGCATCTCTTACGCGACCATCGAAACCGCATGGGGGCTTTACCTGTTTACGGCCTGTATTCTGGCCTCAATCGCCCTAGGTATTATTACCGAGATGACATCCAGATCACGAAATCATCAGACCTAATTGATTGAAAACACTTATCTGAGTATCATCTTAATATTTCGAGCAGCCAGTTTCTTGTAGTGATCGGTCCGTAGCGGATCAAAAATTATGTTCAACCTTTGTCCGCTTCGGCCCGATATGTATCGGTTTGAGAAGGAGATCGTCGAACATGACCGCACTCCACACGTTAACATTACAGTTTCAAAACGCATTTTTACGACTGACATTTTTTCTGATTTGTTCCGCGGCTTTTCTGGCCGTCGCAACCACTATGCTATCCGCCCTGGGCGTGCTGCCATGGCTTTCCATGCAAGCCGGACTGGCAGGCGGTACCATCATCGACGCCGGGATCTATGTTCAGATTGGCCTGACCGCTCTGATCCTGATGCTGGCCTTCTACCTTCCTGCGAATGCCCGGATGATGGCCCTGGAAAACGCGCACCGTAAATTTGCGCTGAACATGCACGACATCGCCCATGCCTATCAGCTGGCCCATGCGCAGGACCGCAGCGGGGCATTTATCCTGTCGTCCGAATTTGATGCGGTCAAAGAGCGGATGGCCTTCCTGCGCCAACATCCCAACCTACAATCGCTCGAACCAGAGATTCTGGAGTTGGCCGCGCAAATGAGCCAGATCAGCCAAGAACTGGCCGAAACTTACGGGGATACCCGCATCGCCCGTGCCCGCACATTCCTGCAGCAACGCCAGGAAGAGATCGAACTGTTTCAGCAACGGCTGGAAGAGGCGCAAACCATTCAGCACGAGCTGCGCCAGTGGACCCATGATGTTGAAATCGAAGAATCCATCGCTCGTTCTCAGCTAACCCGCCTGCGCGACGAACTTTTCGAACTGTTGCCGGAATTGTCAGCGCAACTGCAGCAGCCCAAGGACGGTGCATCGAAGCCGTCGAGCGTCATAGCTATGTCGCCACCTCGCGCCGCCGAATAGGCGCGACAGCGCCCGCCATGGACGATGGCCCAAACGGGCCTGAGGATATGGCGCGGTACCGGTGGAGATGAAGGCCCACGAGGGCTTGAAGAACCGCCATTCCTCGGGCACCAAGGGCGCCATGGCAAAGACAACTTTTTCATGCTCGGCCTGCGGTGCCACTCATTCACGGTGGTCCGGGCGCTGTGACGGTTGCGGTGAATGGAATTCCATCACGCAAGACGTACCCCTTTCGGCTGGCCCGGCCAAAAAATCCCTCGGTGGTAAGCGCGGCCAGTCTATCACACTCACGGACCTGTCGACCGAGGAAACGCCCCCACCCCGCACACTCTGCGGGGTCGAGGAGCTGGATCGCGTGCTGGGAGGCGGACTCGTCCCCGCCTCGGCCTTGCTGGTAGGTGGGGATCCGGGCATCGGCAAATCCACCCTTTTGCTGCAGGCCGCGGCCCGGTTCTCGCGTGCAGGTGTGAAAACCATTTACGTCTCGGGCGAGGAAGCCAGCGCGCAGGTTAGGATGCGCGCGCGCCGGTTAGGGCTTGAAGATGCGCCCGTGCAACTGGCCGCCGAAACCAACCTGCGTAACATCCTCACCACGCTGGAAGCCGAGAAACCCGGTCTCGCAATCATCGACTCAATTCAAACCATGTGGGCCGACAACGTCGACAGCGCACCGGGTTCAGTGTCACAAGTCCGCGCCGCAGCACATGAATTGACCACGTTTGCGAAACGACACGGAGTTTCAATCATCATGGTTGGCCATGTCACTAAAGATGGTCAGATCGCTGGCCCCCGCGTGGTTGAACACATGGTTGATACCGTTCTTTATTTCGAAGGCGAACGCGGGCATCAGTTCCGCATTCTGCGTGCGGTCAAGAACCGGTTTGGTCCAGCCGATGAGATTGGCGTGTTCGAGATGACAGGCAAGGGTCTGGCACAAGTCACAAACCCGTCGGCCCTGTTTCTATCTGAACGCGGCAAGCCCAGCCCCGGATCGGCCGTATTTGCTGGTATCGAAGGGACACGGCCGGTTCTGGTTGAGCTTCAGGCGCTGGTTGCCCCATCCCCCCACTCTCAGCCTCGCCGAACCGTCGTCGGATGGGATAGCGGACGGCTGGCAATGATCCTTGCCGTGCTCGAAGCCCGCTGCGGCATCCCCTTTGCCGGGCTCGATGTCTATCTCAACGTCGCAGGCGGGCTTAAAATCACCGAGCCAGCCGCGGACCTTGCCGTTGCTGCAGCGCTACTCAGCGCGCGCGAGGACACGGCCCTGCCAACGGACACCGTCGTTTTCGGAGAAATCTCGTTGTCCGGGGCACTTAGACCGGCCCCTCAGACAGAAAACAGGTTGAAAGAAGCCCAAAAACTTGGTTTCACATCCGCCATAGCTCCGGCAGGCGGGAAAACCGGTACTGTGGCAGGTCTGACACTCACCCGGCCCTCTGATTTGGTAGGGTTTGTTGGCGAAACCTTCGGAGCAGGTTAAGGTAACGCCTTGAGGGGCAGAAAAAATTACGGGCGAGGGCCATGGAAGGTTTTACAATAATTGACGGGGTAGTTGCCCTGATCATCGTTATATCGGGTCTGCTGGCCTATTCCCGTGGCCTGTTGCGGGAAATTCTCGCGATCGCGGGATGGGTTGCAGCGGCAGTTTTGGCATTCATTTTCGCACCACAGGCCGTTCCACTGGTCAAAGAAATCCCCGTTGTCGGAGATTTCCTGCGCGACAGTTGTGAATTGTCGGTTATCACCGGGTTCGCTGGCGTGTTTGCCATTGCCCTGATCGTGGTTAGTATATTTACCCCACTGTTCTCATCTCTTGTGCAACGGTCTGCACTGGGCGGCTTGGATCAGGCACTTGGGTTTTTCTTTGGAATCGCGCGCGGCATCCTTTTGGTGGCGATTGCCTTCTTCGTCTATGACACAGTCATGACGGGCCAATCCTACACCATCGTCGATGAAAGCCGGTCAGCCAAAGTGTTCGAACAATTCAGCGACAAAATCGAAGAGCAAAACCCCGAAGCCGCGCTGGGGTGGGTAACATCCCAATATGAAGAACTGGTAGCCAGCTGTGGTGAAAGCGCCGATCCATCCGACGCACCTGCCGCACCTGCAGCACCTGCAGCGGAATAAAGCAAAAGCCCGGTCAAAGCCGGGCTTTTTCAATTCGGCTTAGACAAACCCTTCTCCGGCGCAAACGGTGCATCTGATGTTTTTCAGCCCAAAGCACCCTTCGCAACGGGACATGATGGGCTTGCCAAAAATGTCCCGACTTTTGATCACTTCACCTGCGCCTCCGCAAATCTGACAGGGTGCGCGCCCCATTCCACGGCATCGGTGGCACCGGCGTTTTACCGGTTCTTGCTTTTTCTGACCTTGATTGTTTTGCCACATGTCTGAAATCCGCTTGGCTTGAAGAAACTATTGTTTCGGATTGTTTCCTCTATGACAGCACAAGCTGCGAAACCTGTCACCTTTTGTTCGGCCATTGTGGCAAATTCCACCTGCGTCAAATCGCAAATGTGATCCTTTGATGACACAGCCTCCGTAAGGCTTTATGTGAAGTCCGAACTGACATGGAATCGGAGCTGCCGATCTTGCTGTATCTGTTTTCTTTCGCGCCTGCCGCTTGCGACCAGGGCGCGTCTGCATCCCAAGATCTATGGGAAGTATCAGGCAAAGACACCGCCATGCTGATGTTCCGAACACCGCCACAACTTAAATCGTCATAGTAATTTGGAGCCCGTACATGTGTGGGATTTTGGGGATCGCAAGCAGAACACATGATGTGTTTGCGGAAATCTATGACGGGCTTCTGATGCTGCAGCACCGGGGTCAGGATGCATCGGGTATCGTCACTTATACCGGAGAGTTCTTCCGCGAAAAGAAAGCCAACGGGCTGGTCAAGGACGTGTTTAACGCTCAGGACGCCGATACCCTGCTTGGAAAGGTCGGCATTGGCCATGTGCGCTATCCGACTGCCGGGTCGCTCAGTGCGGCCGAGGCGCAGCCGTTCTTCGTGAATGCCCCGTATGGCATCTACCTGGTTCATAACGGCAATATTACCAACACTGCCGCACAGCGTGAGAAGGTCACTGGAAAATACAGCCGCCACCTGCGCACAACGTCAGATTCGGAAATTCTGCTGAACGTTCTGGCGGACAAGGTCGCTGACGCAATCAAGGTCAATGGCAACGCCGAGCCCATTCGGAACATCTTTGCCGGTGTGAAGATGACGATGGAACGGGTACAGGGCGCCTATTCGGTGATCTGCCTAATTGCAGGTGTCGGAATGCTGGCCTTCCGCGACCCGCACGGAATTCGCCCGCTCTCGGTGGCCATCCGCGAAACCGAAAGCGGTGGCGACGACTTTGCGTTTGCCTCGGAAGATGTGGCCTTTGGCATCAACGGCTTCAACAAGATGCGCGACCTGCGCCCTGGCGAAGCGATCCTGATCGACCTGGACGGCAACATGCACGAATTCCAGGCGGTTGAAGGAAAGCTGACACCCTGTATCTTTGAATATGTCTATCTCGCGCGTCCGGATTCTCTGTTGGACGGCGTCTCTGTCTATAAAACGCAGATGCGTATGGGGCAGACTCTGGCCAAACAGATCCAGGAATCAGGGCTTGAGATTGATCGGATCATCCCGGTCCCAGACAGCGCCCGCCCGGTCGCGCTTGAGGCAGCCAAGATCACCGGCATCCCCTATCGCGAAGGACTGGTAAAGAACCGCTATGTCGGACGAACGTTCATCATGCCCGGTCAGGCCGAACGTCAGAAATCCGTGCGCCGCAAACTGAATGCGGTTCCGCTGGAGTTTGACGGCCACAATGTTCTGTTGATCGACGATTCCATCGTCCGCGGGAACACGATCAAGAAGATTGTGCAAATGTGCCGCGAAGCTGGAGCCAAGAAGGTCTACATTGCCAGCGCCTCACCGCCGGTGAAATACCCGAATGTCTATGGCATCGACATGCCCACCAAACATGAGCTGATTGCCCATGGCAAAGAGGTCGAGGAAATCCGGCAAGAGCTGGGTGCAGACGCCCTGATCTATCAGCATCTGGACGATCTGATCTGGGCCGCCAAGGAAGGAAATCCAGAAATCGAAGCGTTCGACTGTTCGTGTTTTGACGGAAAATACATCACCGGAAGCGTCAGCAAAGACTATCTGGATACGCTCGAGAGCAGTTCACGCGTTAGTAAAAAACGTGAAGACATGCAGGTACCCGGCGGATCCTGGAACGCGGCCAAGCTGGCTTCGGGGTAAGTTCCCGGCGAATCGGTAGCTCTCTGCCCGGTTCAAGCCGGGCGGTTTCCGACCTGCATCGGTGTAAATTCGCTTAGTTTCCGCGCACAACTTTTTGGCGAAGGAAATGCAATCGCAATGGGTTCACCGACTACCTTTTGAAAGTGACGGAACGGACAATTCACCGGACCTTTTGTTCCCTTGTTGCGTTTGATAGTCCGCCTCCAACCACTCATCAAAAGGGGTTGGGGCCGTGTGCCGCAGCCGCACTCTATGTCAAACAAAACCGTCACAAGCGCGGCCACGCAACAGGGCGCGCTTAGCAAGAAGTCTGTCACCCTGCTTGGGGTGTTTGGGCCAAAAGCCGACATGCGCGCGCTGATGCGGATGTCTTCTGGCCGGGTCAAAGAGGTCAAGCTTGGCAGCCGTGTCTCATCCGGGACGGTTGTGGCCATTGATGCCGAGGGCATCATGCTGCGACAAAGCGGTCAGACGACGCGCATAGCGATCCCGGGCAGCTAATCCTGTCTTGACGCGCTGCGCGCTTGGGTTCAAACCGCAGTCATGACCGATCAGACTAAAATCGCCCTCATCACCGGGGCCTCACGCGGGCTGGGCGCTGCCCTGGCCGAGGCGCTGGCACCAGAGTACCACATCGTCGCTGTCGCCCGCACCACCGGCGGGTTGGAAGAACTGGACGACCGCATCAAAGTAAAGGGCGGTTCAGCCACCCTGGCTCCGATGGATATTGCCGATCCGAATGCGATGGCGACACTGTGTCGTGGCATCCATGATCGCTGGGGCAAGGTGGACCTGTGGCTGCATACTGCGGTTCACACTTCGGCCCTGACGCCGACCCATTTCATTGACCCCAAGGAATGGACCAAAGCCATCAACACCAACGCAACCGCCACGTCGGTCCTGATCCCCTATGTTACGCCTTTGCTGGGTGAGGCCGGCCATGCGGTATTTTTCGATGATCCGAAGGCGGGCGAGAAATTCTATGGCATCTACGGTGCCACCAAGGCGGCGCAGATGGCTCTGGCCCGTAGCTGGGCGCTGGAAACTGAGCGCACCGGGCCGCGTGTGAGCATCGTGGAACCGGCTGCCATGCCTACTGCCGTGCGTGCCCGGTTTCATCCCGGTGAGGATCGGGATGGGTTGACCAGCACCGCAGATGAAGCGGCGCGCATTCTGGCTCTGTTATAGGAATGGCCCATTGGGCCATGCCTCCGGCGGAGGTATTTTTAGCCAGATGAAGCCGGCGGATTACGCGATGTGAACACCGTTTCTTCCGGCCAGATCGACGAAGAATTGCCATGCCACACGGCCCGAGCGCGCGCCACGTGTGGCTTGCCATTCGATCGCTTCGGCGCGCAGGGTGTTTGCGTCGACCGAGACGCCGTAAGAAGCACAATAGCGGTCGATCATGGCAAGGTATTCGTCCTGATCGCAAGGATGGAAACCCAGCCATAGCCCGAACCGGTCCGACAGTGAGACCTTCTCTTCTACGGCCTCAGACGGGTTGATGGCGCTGGAACGTTCATTTTCGATCATATCCCGCGGCATCAGGTGGCGGCGGTTTGAGGTGGCGTAGAACACCACATTTTCCGGGCGACCTTCGATGCCACCGTCCAGCACTGCCTTGAGCGATTTGTAGTGCTGATCATCGTGGCTGAAGGACAGGTCATCACAGTACAGGATGAACCGATGCGGCGCTGCACGTAGATGGTTCAGCAGCCGCGCGACCGAGCCCATATCCTCGCGCTGCAGCTCAACCAGTTTCAGATCAGGATGTTCGTTCTGCAAGGTGCCGTGGACCGCTTTGACAAGGCTGGATTTGCCCATACCACGCGCGCCCCAGAGCAGCGCATTGTTGGCCTTAAATCCAGCGGCAAAGCGGCGTGTATTGTCCAATAGTGTATCGCGAGACCGGTTGATACCCACCAAGAGATCCAAATCGACCCGATTGACCTGCTTAACCGGTTCCAGGCGGTCGGGTTCGACATGCCAGACAAAAGCCGGAGCTGCGGCAAAATCGGGCGCGGCCAGAGGCGCCGGGGCCATGCGATCCAGCGCGTCGGCAATACGGTTCAGAGCTTGGTCATCCATTGGGGCCTCCGGTCGTGTCTGCAGGGTCTCAAACCATGTTCCGCCCGGCGCGACAAGAGCGGCGCATGAAAAAGGCGCGCCGGGCTGGGCGCGCCTGTTCATTGCTTGATCGCAGCTTTATTTGCCGTCTTCTTCGTGGATGATATCGGCATCCGCCTCTTCTTCGCCGTCATAGTATCCTTCTGCGCGCAACTCGGCCTCGCGCTTTCTCTCAACTCGGGCGACAAGGAAGATCGACACCTCATAGAGGCCATAGACCACGACAAACAGGATGATCTGAGTGATCACGTCTGGCGGTGTCACAAGGGCAGCAAGCACCAGAATACCTACCATGGCGTATTTTCGGACACTGCCCAAACCCTCGGCGCTGACAAGTCCGGCCTTACCCATCAAGGTCAGCAGCACAGGCAGTTGGAAACACAGACCAAAGGCAAGGATGAATTTCAGCGTGATATCCAGCGATTCATTCACCTTGCCGAAGAACGTGATCTTCACGCCCTCGGTGGTTTCGGGCACAACCACGATCTCTTCCGGAACATCTCCGGTAGTCGCCGACAACAGATTGGCAAAAATCGAACTGACATCCGCAAAGCCCAAAAAGAACTGCATGGCCAGCGGCGTTACCACGAATTGTGCAAAAGATGCCCCCAGCAGGAACATGAACGGTGAGGCGACCAGGAATGGCAGGAAAGCGCCCTTCTCAGACCGGTACAGACCAGGTGCCACAAAGCGCCACAGCTGATAGGAAATCACCGGGAAGGCCAGCGCGAAGCCAAAGACCATCGAAATTCGGAACAGCGTAAACAGATATTCCTGTGGCGAGGTATATTGCAAAGTCGGAGACGGATCGCCCAGATCGCGCAGCGTTGCCTCGATTGGTTGGACCAGGAATTGCAGGATAGGTTCCGCGACCGTAAAGGCCAGGACAATGCCAATTACAAAGGCAATGACCGCGCGGATCAACCGCGTGCGCAGTTCCGCCAGATGCTCGATCAATGGGGCCGAGCTGTCTTCGATCTCGTCTGTGTCGGTCATGATTTGCCTTCGGTTTTCAGCGCGGCTTCGGCCTCTTCAGCCTTGGCCAGCGCGTCGGCGGCTTCTTTCGCCTTCCGCTCGGCCGCAGCGCGTGCGGTCGAGGCCTGGATTTTCTTGGCCTGTTCGGCCCGTTCGGCGGCCAGCTTACCGGTCTCGCTATCGGGGTCAAACTTGGTGGGGTCGATACTTTTGGCCAGGTCCTGCGCGGCTTCTTTCACACCATCCATGGCGCTGCCTACAGGGTTAGTGGCCGCGTTGAGACCTTTTTTGATGTCATTTACACCGGCCTGATCCGCCGCATCGTTCATGGCACTGCTGAATTCGCGCGCCATGCCACGGGCCTTGCCGACAAAACGACCGACATTACGGAACAAAACCGGCAGATCCTTTGGCCCCACAACGATCAGGGCAACGACGCCGATGACCAGAAGCTCGGTCCAGCCCAGATCAAACATACCGGATCAGACCTTGTCTTTGTCGGTCTCGGGCGTGACGTCCTTGGCCAGCTCGGATGCGTCCTGATCCAGTTCCTCTGCGCCTTCTTTGACGCCCTTCTTGAATGACGTAATGCCTTTGCCCACTTCGCCCATCAACGAGCTGATTTTGCCACGGCCGAATAGCACCAGAACCACAACTGCGATCAGCAGAATGCCGGGAAGGCCAATATTGTTGAGCATCTCTCTTCTCCTTTAACGTCGGCGCCGTACGCCGGAAATGTGATCTGGGTCCGTGTCTACGCCCGCTGGCCCGCCTGCAAAAGTGAGTTGTTCAAATCTGCGTTCAAATTTGATCCGATCCGATGTTTTTTACGGCCTCGGATTGATCAACTGACAGGTTTGTGTCAGTTGGTAGGGGCTAGGTAGGCGGTATCGAAACCTGGTCAACGGAGATTCACATGACCCATGTTGCAGAAATCGTCACCTTCACCCTCGCCAACGGGACAACCCCGGAAGAGTTTGTAAAACTCAGCCAAGCGTCCGAAGCCTTTGTACGCGCAGCTCCGGGGTTTGCCCATCGTCAACTCAGTCAAGGCGAAGACGGGCGCTGGACTGACTACGTGATCTGGACCGATATGAAGGCCGCACAGGACGCAGCTGCGCAGTTCCCGCAGCAGGGTTTTGCGCCCGCACTGATCGCCGCGATCAACCCCGAAGGCATGCAGATGCGCCACGAGAACGTGCTATGGAACATGACCGCCTGATCGCGGTCAGAACGGCGTGTCATGCGCCGCACTGACCGCCTGTTCGACATCATCCAGATCCTGCGCGACGGCAAACTGCACCGTGCGCAGGACATTGCGGATCGGCTCGAGGTGTCGGTCCGCACGATCTATCGCGACATGGATACGTTGGCCGCCTCGGGCGTTCCGGTCGAAGGTGAGCGCGGCGTGGGTTATATGGTGCGTGAGCAGATCACCCTGCCCCCGCTGAATTTGACCCCGGCCGAACTGGAAGCGCTGAACCTTGGCATGGCAATCGTGGCCGAGGCCGCCGACCCCGACTTGAAAACCGCCGCCGAGTCTTTGGCTGAAAAGATCGACGCCGTGCTGCCGACCCAGGTGATTGCCGAGGCTGACAGCTGGAAATTTGCGGTATACCCCTTTGCCGATGCCGCACGCGGGCTGGCGCATATGGCCCCGATCCGCGCCGCCATCAAATCACGACAAAAATTACGTCTGAGTTACCGCAGGATCGACGGCGTGCTGACCGAGCGCACCATTCGGCCATTGCATATGGAGTATTGGGGACGAGTCTGGACGCTGACTTCCTGGTGTGAACTCCGCGATGGTTTCCGGGTCTTCCGAATTGACCTGATCGAAACCGTCCTTCCCCTGCCCGAGATTTTTGCAGACGAGCCGGGAAAGCGTCTGAGCGATTACGACCCATACGCTTAACCCTGCCGTCATCGGGTTGGGATTATCCCTGCCAGCGGCATGGCCCTGACGGGGCCATTCTTATCATTTCAGATAGGGCTCTGGATCTACAGATTCGAAGCCTTTGCGCACTTCGAAATGGACATAGGCGTTGTCCCCGCTCCGCAGCGAGGCAATCTTCTGCCCTCGTCGCACGCGATCCCCTTTCTTGACCGTGATATCTGCCACATTGGCATAGACGGTCAGCAGATCACTGTTGTGTTTAACAACGATGATCGGAACCTGATCTGCATCAGCAGTGATCGCCGCAACAGTTCCCGCCTCTGCCGCCATTACAGGCGATCCTGCGGCCGCTGCGATGTCGATCCCCTCGTTCTTTCCCTTTTGATAGGTGCGGATAATCGTACCGTTCACAGGAAGCCCAAGCGCCGAATTGCTTTGGTTTGTTGGTGCCTCGGCGGTCACATCAGGTGCCGGAGTGGCCGGGGAAATGGTTTCGTCAGGCAAGGGCTGCGTAGCACTGGGCGGCGTCGGTGTCGGAGACCCCTGGCCGGGCTGTGTCACATTCGTTGCAGGCACAGCAGCTTTGCGCGGTGCGGATTGGCTTTTCACCGGGATCAGAAGGAACTGGCCTTCGCGGACGGTAAAATCGGAATCCAATCCATTCCAGTCTGACAGCGCCTCAACGGGAACGTCATAGAGGCGTGAAATTGTAAATGCCGTTTCACCACGTTTCACCTTGTGGCGGATCGGTTCGGGACCGGTTGGTGCCGGTGCCGCCGCAGGTTTTGCGGGCTCAAGCGTTGATGTACGGACCGAGCCATTTGCGGGGACCTCGTCGATTGCCGTACCAGCTATCGTCGCTATATCGACAGAGCTTGCGGAACCGACCGTCTGGGGCAGTGCCACAACTTCGCCCTCGCGCAGGGTATCTGTAGGCATTAGACCATTGAAACGCGCCAGCTCTCCTTCAGGCAAACCAACCCTTGCGGCCAAGTCTCTGACAGTGTCACCGCGGCGAGCAATCGCCACTTGATAGGTCGGATATGTGATGACACCCCTGGCATCCGGAGCGGGCCGGTTGGTCGTCGCCGACTGTGCTGCTTCGGCGGTGGAAAAACCGCCTACCTGTCCGCGAAGATCATAGTCCAGCGGCCCTTCGCACCCAGCCAGGATTGCAAGGCTAGCCACTCCTAACGCACAGCGGCGCATTGCTGATTTGGAAACTGCTCTCATTTTATTGTCCTCGACACCTGCCCCTGTTCATCGGGGTTCCGGCGCATTTTGCAGAATATTCCTTTAAGCTCCATCCTTCCCAAGCCCTTCTAACAAGGGCACAAAACGGACAGGCAACAATTCGTCATAGTCCAAACCGGATTCGGTGCGTCGGACCCTGATCAATGTCTGGACCGTATCCGACTGCCCCACCGGCAAAACCATGATACCGCCGATTTTGAGCTGCGCCAAGAGCGGCCCGGGCGGGTCCTCGGCAGCTGCGGTCACGATGATACGATCAAACGGGGCTTGCTCGGGCAGACCAAACGAACCATCCGACAACATTGCCGTCACATTTGTCAGCCCCAAATCACGGAACAACTGGCCGGTTTCGCGCACAAGTCGCTTATGACGCTCGACCGTGTATACCCGGCGTGCCAGTTTCGACAGGATCGCGGCCTGATAGCCCGATCCGGTCCCGATCTCGAGCACGGTATCACGCGGACGTACTTCCAGCGCCTGCGTCATCAGCCCAACGACAGACGGTTGGCTGATCGTCTGGCCGCACGCAATCGGCAGCGGCGTATCCTCATAGGCGCGTTCTGCAAACAGGCCTTTGACAAATCTGCCGCGATCTATCTGCTCCATTGCTGCCAGCACACGTGCATCCGTCACCCCGCGCGAACGCAGGGCAAACAGGAACTGCATGGTTGTTTCAGGGTCCAGTCCGCTCATTCGATCGACTTTAACGCTTCCAACGCGTCATGTGCCGTCAGATCCGCACGCATTGGTGTGACCGAGATATAGCCTGCCAGATTGACGGCAGCATCCGTCCCAGGTGCAGTCGGGTTGTGTTGATACCCGCCCTTGATCCACAGAAACCGCCGCCCCGAAGGTGAGCTGTGCGGCTCGACCGAGAAATGTGTGTCACGCCGATAACCCTGAGGGGCGATCCGGGTGCCCAGTACTTCATCCGCAGGCACTGGGGGGAAATTGACGTTGTAAAACAAACGGTAATCGCCTTGTTCTGCCGGCGTCGCCCCCAGTATCTTACGAACCAGCTCGGCACCAAATCGGGTCGCGGATTCGAACGGGTCATCCAGCCCCAAATTGCGCGGACCGAAATATTGAGACAGGGCAATAGCCGGAACCCCCTGCAGGGCCGCCTCCATCGCGCCCCCGACTGTGCCAGAATACAGCGTATTCTCGGCCGAGTTGTTCCCACGATTCACACCAGATAATACCAGGTCGGGTGGTGCGTCCTTCATCACATCGTGCAAACCGGCCAAGACACAATCAGCTGGTGATCCTTCCGCAGCAAAACGGCGTTCTCCCAGCTTGGCAACCATCATCGGGTGCGTGTAGCTGATGCAATGCCCCACGCCGGATTGCTCGAAAGCGGGCGCAACGACCCAGACTTCACCATCCGGTCCGGCCAGATCGGCAGCAATCGCCTCGAGTGCGATAAGTCCCGGCGCATTGATACCGTCATCATTCGTTAGAAGAATACGCATATGCCCCATCCACCGCAGCGTTTTTTCCTTGATAGACCCAGCTCCGCACTGCGGCAAGCAACCCGCAGGCGCAATCTGAGGCTTTCACGCACCACTTGCGCCTAAACTGCAGTTTTAGACCCTATTTGGGGAATACAAAGCACCGATCGCGGCGAATGGTCAGCCACATGACCCGCCCCGCTTGCGGGACAAACACGTTGGGAACGGTCGCTTTCAAGATTGAATCATCATAGTCCATACGGAATTCAATTAAGCTTTCGTTGCCCAGAAAACGCGCCCGTTCGACCACACCACGCGCGGCTACCCCGTCCGTCGGTGTCGGCAGTGGACCTTTGCCATTGCGATCAAAATCCAAACGGACGTGCTGAGGCCGAAATACAATCTCAACATTCGTTCCATCCGGCACACCCGGAGCAAGAAACTGACCAAATGGCGTATCGGCCAAAGCTCCGTTAACTTGCGCGCCTAACACATTTATATCGCTAAAGAATGCAACTGCAGCTTTGTCCGCAGGACGGGTGTAGACGTTGTAAGGCGCACCCTGTTGAACGATTCTGCCACGGCGCATCAGGGCGATCTCATCGGCCATACGCATTGCTTCTTCGGGTTCATGGGTAACCAACAGCACAGCGGCGTCCTCTTCCTTGAGGATCGCCAGAGTTTCGTCCCGAATTCCATCGCGTAACCGGTTATCGAGCCCCGAAAACGGCTCGTCCATCAACATGATCCGGGGGCGTGGGGCCAATGCGCGCGCCAGGGCCACCCGCTGTTGCTCACCGCCCGACAAGTGATGTGGAAAGCTGTCTGCGAACCGCATCAGGTCGACTTTGGCCAGCAACTCATCCACGCGTGCGCGTTTTTCATCTTTGCTACCCTTCAGGCCAAAGGCAACATTGTCAGCTACGCTAAGATGCGGGAACAGGGCAAAGTCCTGAAACATCAGGCCAATCTCGCGCCGCTCAGGCGGGACACGGAACACCGTATCGCAGATCAGCTTGCCATCGACATAGATCTGGCCTGTCTCTTGCATCTCGACACCGGCAATCATCCGCAGCGTCGTTGACTTGCCGCACCCTGACGGCCCCAACAGGCATGTCACCTGCCCCGCTTGCACGGTCAGCGAGACGTCATCAACCACCACCCGACCTTCGTACCGGGCGACCAGATTGCGAATTTCCAGACGCGGAGGAGTTGCGTTTACTGTCACCGATGGACCCCGTAGCCTTACCCGATCAAATCAATCGGGCTTGGGCGGGGATAGCAACACCTCCCTTTGGGTGCAAGGGATCAGCAGCAGCCGCCCGTTTCGGCCTGCCCGGTCGCCTCAAATGGGCTTTCACCACCGCAGCCTTCGAAGATGCCGTAATGGGTTGAGAAATCACCGATGAACTCGAAATGCCGCGCAAACCGCGTGTCTTTGAGCATCATCCATGTGTTGCCGCACACCGGAAACACCTTACCCGTCGCGATTGCGTGGTGGTCATCCAGCTCAAACATGTGCGCCGCATTGGGGACAGTGCCCTTATAGATCACGGCCTGACCATAATCTTCACAGGCGGGTTCCAACGCAGGTAACTTGAACAGACGATAGGTGGCTGACAGAAATTTGAGCGGTGCCACGCGGTCCTCAAGAACCGGATTTTCGATGGTCAAGGAGCGGTGCGTGACTCGACGCGGGTCGCCGAAACCGGCTTTGCGAGACATCGACAGAAAATCATTCCAGTACAGCGCACCGGACAGACACTCGCCATACAGAACCTCATCCTCGGCCATTGCCTGCGGTACGCGACGATCCGCATAAACGTCCGAGAAATACATCTCTCCGCCGTCCTTAAGCAGGCGATGCGCGCCGCGCAGAACGGCCTCCTTATCGGTGGCCAGGTTGATCACGCAGTTCGAAACGATGATATCGAAAGACCCCGCCTTTAAGTCCAGTTCATCCAGCTTTTCTATGTAGCCGTGATGGAATTCCACGTTGCTTTGGGCATACCCAAAGGTTTCGGCGTGATATTCCTGATGCGCGCGAGCGATATCCAACTGCTCGGGTGTCATATCAACGCCCACCACACGGCCTTTCTCACCTACCATAGCAGACAGGGCGTATACATCCCGACCCGCGCCACAGCCAAGATCGAGGATGCTCATCCCCTCAAGATCCAGCGGCGCGATCAGCCCGCAGCCGTAATAGCGGGTCAGCACGTCATCATGGACCTTGGCGAGGATCTTTTTCAGATGATCCGGCATATCGTCGGGCGTACAACACGCGTTGGTCTGCAGGTCCGCGCTGCTTTGCAGGACCTCGCCATAATAGTTCTGCACCGATTCATGCTTCATCGCTGTCATCCCCTGATCTGACTGATGTTGAGCTAACCCAGCACCGCGCACCGTGCAATAAAAAGCCGAGCAATCTGACGAAAGGTTGAGCTAGCCCAGCAGCTCAAAATCCAGATCCGCGCGCACCCGGCCATTCACCTGAATCTCCAGAAGATGTGCGCCGGGAACAAGCCTGAACGTGGTCGCATCGCCTTTGAGCTTGTGCTTTTTGCTCAAGGTCAGGTTTCCATTCCTTAGCGCGGCCTGTTTCAGCTTGTGAACTTTGGCCGATTTTTTGCCGCCAGGTCTTTGAAAATGGATGATATAATCAATCAAAACGGGTTGGTTCACCTCACCAGCCAATGAAACATCAAACTCAAGCGCGCCGCCAATCTTTGCCTGCCCATTTACCATAACCGAGACCTGTATATCGGTATCAGGGTCATATCCCAGCATCTTCATCGCGCGTGGGTGCCCGGCCTTAACCAGACCGCGCAGGGTATGAGAGGTCATCCACCGCAGCTCGTCCGCGTCTTGACGCTGTGAACGAGACCAGCCCTGCAGGCGGTCCAGTACCAGATCCGGGTCTTTTTTGGAGATGTCGTTCAGATGGTTGGCCACCGACCGCGTCACATAGCGCGTTTGGTCCTGATGCAGCCGATCCAGCAGAGGCAGCGGATCGGTCAATTCCAGCCCCACCGCCTGCCCCCATGGCAAACGCGGGCGGGTTCCTTCGGACACCAGACGCCGCACGTGATAGCTGTCATGTCCGCACCAATCCTCCAGCCGCTCCATGACGTGTTCGGGGTGGCGATTGAGAAAGGGGCGAATGGCCCATTCCATCGAAAACCTCTGCGTCAGTTCAGCCAGCACGTCCAGCGCGAGGTCGGGGTGGTCAAGGCCGACATTCACGACCCAATCCCCCAGCGGCGCAAAGATGAAATCGCCAAAATCGTCGTCGGTCTTGTTCGGATCCAGCGGCGGCGGCAAGGCCCGTAAAAGGGTCGGAGCGACAGTTGGCAGCTCACCCGGAACCTGTTGCTGCAGGCATTCGGCGATCCACGCCATCCGCTCTTTCAACTCAAGCTCGAGAAGGCGTGACATCACCTGCGTTTGAAACGCCTGTGCATCGAACCCTGGATCAGCATCGGCAAAAAGCCCCGCCAGATAACGGGTTTTTTCCGCATTAAACAGCTGATCCTTCAGTGAAAATCCTTGCGCCATGGTCACATCGTCAGATTGGTCGCGCCACCATCCAACAGGATGTTCTGCCCGACGATAAAGCCCGCATGCTGCGAACACAGAAACGCGCAGGTTGCCCCGAACTCCTGCCGCGAGCCATAGCGGCGCGTGGGGATGGTTGCCTCACGCTGCGCGCGTGCCTCGTCAACGGAAATGCCTTGCTGCGCAGCCACACCACCGTCCAGAGAATCCGCTCGATCCGTCGCATGTATCCCCGGCAACAGGCTATTGATTGTCACACCATGCGGCGCGACCTGCCTGGACGTTCCGGCCACATATCCGGTTAGCCCGGTCCGTGCCGCATTAGACAGGCCAAGAACGGCAATCGGCGCCCGTACGGATTGCGAGGTGATGTTCACCACCCGGCCCCAGCCCTTATCCATCATGCCGGGCAACAGGGCCTTCATGAAGGCAATCGGGGTCAGCATGTTGGCATCCAACGCCTTGATGAAGTCCTCGCGCTGCCAATCCGACCAAAGGCCCGGAGGCGGACCGCCAGCATTTGTCACAAGAATATCAACGCCCTGCGCGGCAGCAATCACCTGCGCCTGCCCCTCTTCTGAGGTCACATCACACGCAACACTCTGCACTTCGACACCAAATTCCGAGCGCAAACGCGCGGCTTCAGCCTCTAACGCGTCGGCCCCTCGCGCGTTCATCACCAGATTCACACCAGCCGCCGCCAGAGCCTCGGCGCAGCCCAGACCCAAACCTTTACTGCTGGCACAGACCAGCGCGCGCTTTCCACCTATTCCCAGATCCATCTGTTCCTCCCCATCTGTGATTATCCGCATGTCTTTCACCCAGCAGACAGGGAAGACAGATTGATGACAAGGGGTTAGTAGAAGAACTCTTCCCGGACGATCTTGCCATCCGCGACGTGATACAGCGCAACTTCGCGCATATCGAAGCTCTCACCGCTTTCCTTGAACTTGCCCTGCACCTCAAAGATCACGGCAAAACGGTCTTCGCCATGCACCATCGGGTCACTGACGTTTCCGCCCGTCACTTCGGTCGAACTCTCCCACCAATCGTGCTTGCCACGGATCGCGTCGCGCCCACGCGCCTCGCGTCCCATACCGGATGCATCGACGGCCTCGACCGAAACGGCATCTGCCGCATACAGCTTATCCAGATTGGCCTTGGCCCGGTTTTCCCGGCATCCCGCCACCAGCTCATCGGCGATTTCTTTCAAATTCATTGATCCTCTCCATTATTTGTTCACTATATGTTCTTATTGCCACAAGCAGACGATTCGAACCAGCCTCTTTGTCTTGCTTCGGCAGAATTCCCCGCCTATACGCGCGACTATGCTTGATACCGCCACGAACCAACCCACCTTGCCGCCCGAGATCGCCCGGCGCCGGACATTTGCCATCATCTCGCACCCGGATGCGGGCAAGACGACCCTGACGGAAAAGTTCCTGCTGTATGGCGGCGCCATCCAGATGGCCGGTCAGGTACGCGCCAAGGGTGAGGCACGGCGGACACGTTCGGATTTCATGCAGATGGAGAAGGATCGCGGGATCTCGGTCTCGGCCTCGGCCATGTCCTTCGACTATGGAAACTTCCGGTTCAATCTGGTGGACACGCCCGGCCACAGCGATTTCTCGGAAGATACTTATCGCACTCTGACCGCAGTGGACGCGGCCGTGATGGTGATCGACGGCGCGAAAGGTGTGGAAAGCCAGACCCAGAAACTGTTTGAGGTCTGCCGCCTGCGCGACCTGCCGATCCTGACCTTCTGTAACAAGATGGACCGCGAAAGCCGCGATACGTTCGAGATCATCGACGAAATTCAGGAAATGCTGGCCATCGACGTCACGCCCGCTGCCTGGCCGATTGGAGTCGGCCGCGACTTTATCGGCTGTTACGACATGCTTCGCGACCGGCTGGAGCTGATGGACCGCGCTGACCGTAACAAAGTGGCCGAAAGCATCCAGATCAACGGGTTGGACGACCCCAAGCTGGCTGAACATGTGCCCGAGCACCTGCTTGAGAAGCTGCTGGAAGAGGTTGAGATGGCACGCGAATTGCTGCCCGCGCTTGACCCCCAAGCGGTATTGGAAGGCCACATGACCCCGATCTGGTTCGGCTCGGCGATCAACTCGTTCGGCGTCAAGGAACTGATGGAAGGCATCGGCGCCTATGGTCCACAGCCACAGGTACAGTCCGCGGAACCCCGCCAGATCGCACCGGAAGAAAAGAAAGTGTCCGGATTTGTCTTCAAGGTTCAGGCAAACATGGACCCCAAGCACCGCGACCGGGTGGCATTTGTGCGCATGGCCTCGGGCCATTTCAAACGCGGCATGAAGCTGACCCATGTTCGATCGAAAAAGCCGATGGCAATCTCGAACCCTGTGCTGTTTCTTGCATCCGACCGGGAACTGGCCGAAGAGGCCTGGGCCGGAGACATCATCGGCATCCCAAACCACGGCCAGCTGCGCATCGGCGATACGCTGACCGAGGGCGAAGCGATCCGGGTAACCGGCATCCCTTCCTTTGCGCCGGAACTGCTGCAGACCGTGAGACCAGGCGATCCAATGAAAGCCAAGCATCTGGAAAAAGCCCTGATGCAATTCGCCGAGGAAGGCGCGGCCAAGGTGTTCAAACCGTCGATCGGATCGGGCTTTATCGTTGGCGTCGTTGGCGCGCTGCAATTCGAGGTTCTGGCCAGCCGGATTGAGATGGAATACGGCCTGCCAGTACGGTTCGAGGCGTCTCAGTTCACCTCCGCCCGCTGGGTCAGTGGTGAAAAGGCTGAGGTCGAGAAATTCGTCAATGCCAACAAGCAGCACATCGCTCATGATCATGACGGCGACATCGTCTATTTGACTCGCCTGCAGTGGGACATCGACCGGGTCGTGCGGGACTATCCCGACCTGAACCTGACCGCCACCAAAGAGATGATGGCGTGACAGGGTCACGAGCTTCATATGCCGGATGATGTCCTAAGCTGGGGCATTGTATCAACGATCCGGGGCTCGGCCCCGGACATACTTCGGTTTGCGGCCTATCACATCGATCTCGGGGCCGACCGGATGTATCTGTATCTGGACGAGCCCTGCCCGGCTGCGTTCAACGCCCTGAACCGCCACCCACGGATCGAAATACGCAACTGCGACGAAGGGTACTGGGCGAACCGAAAGCGCGAGAGGCCCGACAAACATCAGGTCCGGCAAACCGCAAATGCCAGCTTTACTTACAGAAAGGCTGAGGTCGACTGGCTTGCCCATATTGATCTGGACGAGTTCCTCTGGCCGCAATCCGACCTTGGCGCGATATTAGCGGAGATTCCGCAACATATCCCAGCGGTGCGCGTTCGTCCGATCGAGCCCGTGGGCGGAACCGGAGACCTGTACAAAGCCTATATCCCCGCTGGTCAGGGCCGTGATGGGATCGTTCAGGCACTATATCCGAATTTTGGCGGATTTGTACTTGCTGGATTCCTCAGCCATGTTCAGGGTAAACTTTTTGTTCGCAAAGGCTTACCTAAGATCAATTTCCGGATTCACAATCTGTTTCAGGATGGCGAAATCCTCCCGACCAAGGTCGAGCTGCCCCAGGTAGATCTATGCCACCGTCATGCACCTGACTGGGATCATTGGCTAGCCCATTATCGGTTCCGGTTCGAAAAGGGCTCGTATCAGCCAGGCATGTCACCCAATGTTCCGCGCGAACAAGGCGGAATGAACATGAATGAATTACTGAGCTGGATCGAAGAAGAAGATGGGGCTCAAGGCCTGCGGGCTTTCTATGATGAAATCAGCGGCGCCGACCAAGAAGTTCGCACCCGCCTCGAAAAGTTTGGGCTGATTAAGCACCGTCCGCTGGATTTGGATGGAAAAGTCGCGAAACATTTCCCCGGAAGTACCTGAATTGTTGCGATAAATCCGCATGGTCAGCCGGTGTTGCAGCGTAAAAGTGACTTCATTTGACCCTGCCCCGTGATTTTGTTATGTCCCGCCAAGCCGAAATGCACAAAACATCGCATGGCCATCCGGGCCCGGCACATTCTTTACGCGCGGGCCAGGTTTTAGTGTCCGCAACAACCGGACATACATGACAAAGTTTAACGAACTGAACCTGAACCCGAAGGTCCTCAAAGCCATTGAGGAAGCCGGATACGAAACGCCAACACCGATCCAGGAAGGCGCAATCCCACCCGCGCTTGAGGGCAAGGACGTTCTGGGTATCGCCCAGACCGGTACAGGCAAAACCGCCAGCTTCACGCTACCGATGATCACGTTGCTGGCCCGTGGCCGCGCACGTGCGCGCATGCCGCGGTCGCTGGTGCTGTGCCCGACGCGGGAACTGGCCGCGCAGGTGGCCGAGAATTTCGATACCTATGCCAAAAATGTAAAGCTGACCAAAGCGCTGTTGATCGGCGGCGTCAGCTTTAAGGAACAAGATGCGCTGATCGACCGTGGCGTCGACGTTCTGATCGCCACACCAGGTCGCCTGCTGGATCATTTCGAACGCGGCAAACTATTGTTGACCGGCGTCCAGATCATGGTGGTGGATGAGGCCGACCGAATGCTGGATATGGGCTTTATCCCCGATATCGAACGCATTTTTTCGCTGACGCCGTTCACACGCCAAACGCTGTTCTTCTCAGCCACCATGGCGCCCGAGATTGAGCGGATCACCGATACATTCCTGTCGGCCCCAACCCGGATCGAAGTTGCCCGTCAGGCGACGGCCTCGGAAACCATCGAGCAAAGTGTGGTTATGTTCAAAGGTGGTCGCCGTGACCGCGAGGCCAGCGCCAAGCGCCAGGTCCTGCGTTCGCTGATCGACTCCGAGGGCGAAAAATGCACCAACGCGATCATCTTCTGCAATCGTAAGACCGATGTGGATATCTGTGCGAAATCGCTGAAGAAATACGGCTATGATGCTGCCGCGATCCATGGCGATCTCGATCAGTCACAACGGACGAAAACACTGGACGGTTTCCGTGACGGAACACTACGCCTGCTTGTCGCCTCGGACGTTGCCGCGCGCGGATTGGATGTGCCCTCTGTCAGTCATGTGATCAATTTCGATGTCCCCGGCCACCCCGAGGATTATGTGCACCGGATCGGTCGTACAGGTCGCGCCGGACGCGAAGGCAAAGCGATCACTATCTGTTCGGGTCGCGATGAAAAAGCACTGGCCGCGATCGAGAAGCTGATTCAAAAAGAAATTCCTCGCTTGGACAATCCGGTAAAGGAAGAGCCGAAACCCGAGAGGCCAAAACCCGAGAAAAAGGCCCGGCCAACTGAGGTCCGACCAACAGAGGCCCCCAAACGCGACGATAAAAGAGAAGATCGCAAGAAGGATAAAGAAGTCAGAGGCCGTGGACGGCGCGCTGACAACGGTCCTTCAGTCGTGGGAATGGGCGATCACCTGCCCAGCTTTATCGCGCTCAGCTTCGACGAACGCCGCACGGGTTAAATAGACAAAACCAGCGCCAGAATTGATGCGCCCAATAACGTCATCCCGGCGATCTCGCGCCGGGTGATGGTTTCGCGGAAAAACAAGATCGACGCGAACAAGCTGAGGATTAGCTCGACCTGCCCCAGAGCCTTGACGTAGGCGGCGTTTTGCAAGGTGAATGCCAAGAACCAGCAGAACGATCCGCACAGGCTGGTCAGTCCGACAAATACGCCTGTTCGGCGTGTCTGCCACACGGCGCGCAGCTCGGCCCTGTCTCGCCACAACAGCCACAGGCCCATGCTGACGAACTGGAGCGAGACAACGACTGCCAGCGTCACAAGTGCCCGATACCACGCATCAATCTCGCCCAGTTCAAGCGAGGCACCCCGATAACTGACCGAGGAAAACGCAAACAGCACACCTGATCCCAGGCCAAGCCGCGAGGCCCGGTTCGTCAGATGTCGCCACCACGCCCCGTCTCCTCCGGGACTTTTCGACAGCAGCAACACAGCCGTCAGCCCCAGAAAGATCGCACCAAGCGCCCAGGACGAGACCTGATCGCCCAGGACCAGAAATCCAACGATGGCGGTCTGGATTACTTCGGTTTTCTTAAAAGTTATGCCGACAGCAAAATTGCGCTGTTTGAACAAGGCGACGACACAGATCGTGGCAAGGATCTGAGCCGTTCCTCCAATGGTGGCAAACACCCAGAACCGGGCGGTCAGCGGCGGCAAGGAATACCCCGTCAACTGCAGCGCCGCGATCAGAGCGATTAGAACCAGCGGGATTGAATAGGCAAACCGGGCAAATGTCGCCCCGGCGGCCGTCAGCTTTACACTGCTCAGCGATTTTTGCAGCATGAACCGCACCGTCTGAAACGTTGCGGCGGCGATAGTGACAGGTATCCAGAGGCTCATGCCGCCTTTTGTGGCCGCAAATCAACCCTTTGGCCAGAGCGGATGCGCCACCGGGTCTTTTACCTTCCAGAAATACGCCCGGAAAACATCGGCATATGAAGGGTATACATAGGCCTTGTTCGTGGCCAGATAGCCCTCTTTATCCTGCTGGTAGATCTTCGGAAGTTGATACCAGGGGGTACGCGGGTTCAGATGATGAACTACATGTAAATTGTTGTTCAAAAACAGAAAAGACAGTATCCCGCGATCTTCGATGATAACGGTTCTTGCCCCCACATCTTCATGCGCACGGTGTTCCAGAAAAGTGCGTATTTTGACCAGGCCAAGCCCCAAATACGCGGACAGGACATAGGCCCAGACCGGCATGGGCGACAAGGTCACGATCCAGATAACCACAACCACGCCCGCCATATGCAAAGCCCATGCGCGCAATATGTCCCATTCGCCACGCGCGGCCCCTCGCAACTCGTCCCTGACAAAGGCAACCTGTCCGATTGCTGGGCCCAAAACGATCCGCCCCAACAGAGTATTGTTCACCGATAACAACCGCCTGTGCGAATGACCTAGCCCCGACCAAACTTTTGGGTCCAGATAGTTTGATTCAGGATCATCATAGGGGTCGGTCAGCGTTGCATCCCGATGATGCGCCAAATGCAGGTCTCGGAACCGCTGATATGGGATGAATAAGGTCAAGGGCAGCGCCATCAGCGCCTCGTTCAGCCATCTGGCGCGAAAAGGATGCCCATGCAGCGCCTCATGCGTTAATGATGAATGTAACGCGGCCACCGCGCCCATCACTGGAACCGCCAACCAGATGGGCAGGAAGAAGATCACGGCCAACCAGGCAGCATAACAGGCCAGCATCAGCGTGAAAGTGCCCCATTCCGGACCCGGGCGCTCAGACATTGCGCCCCCACGAAATGCCCGCCCAGACCCTCTCATAAACCACATAGAGTGTCAGCCCGATCGCCGTGTTTACTACGGCCAGAGTTCCGCCAATCGCGGCGGACCCTGTCGCAACCAGCCCAACCACCGACATGATGATCAGGCCCATCACGTTCCACAAAACCGCCTTCACGACCGATCTGCGTCGTGTTTCCATTCTGTCACCCATAATATTGTTATGGCTTAAGAAATACGGCCCGCCGCTTAGGTTGAACATTCTGAATATGATTAACAAAACTCATCAAACGTGATATTTATCACCACATGCAGGATAAAATAGACAAACGCGACCGCGCCGCTCAATTCCGTTTGCGCCTTGCCCGCGCAATGGAAGAACGCCAAATCAGCCGAAGCGCCCTCGCGCGCCAGATCGGTGTTGACCGCTCAACCGTATCGCAACTGTTGACTGATCACGGGGCACGGTTGCCGAATGCCCATGTTGTAGGAAGCTGCGCGACAGCATTGGGTGTTTCGGCGGACTGGTTGCTGAGCCTGTCTGACCGGCCGGAAAGCGCGGCCGAGTTGCTGGCTTTGTCGCTGAGCATGACTGAGGCCCCCCGCGCCCTGGTAGATGAGCGCATATTCGAGTGGCACCAAGAGGCAGCGGGTTACAAAATCAGATATGTTCCTGCGACCTTGCCCGACATGCTCAAGACCCGCACCGTTCTGGAATGGGAATACGCACCGCATCTGGGGCGCACGGCAGATCAGGCCATAGGTGCGTCCGAAGATCGACTGACCTGGATGCGCAGCGCCCAGTCCGATTACGAGATCGCAATGCCGATGTACGAAATCGACAGCTTTGCGCATGCAACCGGCTATTATCAAGGTCTTAGCCTTCGCAAGCGGCTGGATCAGATTGACCACCTTTTGGAGTTGTGTGAACAGCTCTACCCACGGCTGCGTATCTATCTGTTCGATGCCAAACGGCTGTATTCGGCTCCCGTAACGATTTTCGGTCCCCTTCTTTGCGTGTTTTACGCAGGAAGCCATTACATGGCCTTTCGCGATCGCGACCGGATTGAAATTTTCAGCCGCCATTTCGACACTCTGGTTCGCGAGGCAGTCGTGACCGCGCGGGACTTTCCAGAGCACCTGCAACAGCTCAGAGCAGCGATTTCCCGCGACATGTGATGCATCCCCGTACAACCTGTGGTATCGTCGCCGGGCGCGAACTTTCGGGCATTCCGACCACAGACGGAGGACCACAGGAATGGACGCACTGAAAACAGCCCAATATGCACGGGCTTTATACACGGCGCACGGTGACCAGGCCGAGGCAGAAGCCGCAATGAAAATGCGCGAATGCGAGGCTGCCGGAAACGCCCAGCAAGCCCGCGATTGGCAAGCCGTTCGTCAAACCATCCGCCAGATCCGCGGCCCGAACCAGGGCTAGCTTACAACTTCGGGTCAGGATTAACCGTGTGGCCATCCACCGCGATCACCTGACCCGACACCAACCGCGCCGCGCCAGAGGCCAGAAAGACAGCCATATTGGCGATGTCCTGCGCTTCGACGAAACGACCCATGGACGTGCCCGAGGCATAGCCCTGATAGACCTCGTCCCGGCTCATGCCCTTGGTCGCCGCCTCGCGTGCCAGAACGCCTTCCATCCTTGGGCCCTCCACCGCGCCGGGACAAATCGCATTGGCGCGGACGCCGTGAGGGCCAAGCTCCATCGCCAGTGTTTTCATCAATCCGATCACCGCCCATTTGGCCGCGGCATAGGGCGCACGAAAGGGATAGCCATATTGCCCCGCAGTGGATGAGGTCAGGATGATGCTGCCCGCCCGGGCGGATTTCATCAGCGGCGCGGCGTATTTGGCCGCCAGAAACGCCCCCTCCAGATTGACCGCTACGCAGCTGCGCCAGTCCTTGAGGTCAATATCCTCGATAGCGCTGGTTGGCCCGGCAATTCCCGCATTGGCGCAGAGCGAATCCAGACCACCCGCATCAGAAATCGCGGCGAACACGGCATGCATATCGCCCTCGTCCGACACGTCAGCATGGTGGGCTGTCCAATGATCCGGCACGCCATCTAGCGCCGCCCGATCAATATCTGTGATCCAGACATCATACCCGGCCGCATCAAACGCCTCTGCCATAGCCCGACCAACACCCGAAGCGCCAGCCGTCACCAACACCCGGCAGGTCATGAGGGTTTCCGGATCGCAACCCCGGCCCCTTCGGGATAAGGCAATCCGGCCTGCGCTTCGGCGATGCGGGCCATAGCGGCCTCAATGCTGGGCGATGGCGGGCTGGGGCGGCGTGTTTCCAGGCTGACATGCAGCAAAAAGCTCTCCCCGGTCGCCAGCAGCGTCTCACCGCTATACATGCTGTGGAACACGTGCAGTTTCTTGCCCTGCCCCAACAGCATCTGGGTGCGCACCTCAATCTTTGCGCCGGCATGGACCTCATTCATGTATCGAATGTGGTTTTCCGCAGTGAAATAGCTGCCCCCGGACGAGATATATTCCATATCGCAGCCTATGATTTCCATGAACCGGTCGGTGGCGGCGGCGAAGGCCTCAAGGTATTTGGCTTCGTTCATATGACCGTTGTAATCGGTCCAATCCAAAGGCACGGCACGAGACAGAGTCAGGATCGGTTGGCTCAGATCCGCTTGCTCCAATGATGGCAGCGCGCCCGGTTTCAGTAGCGCGTCATGCTGGTTCAGCACCGCCCCCGCGCCCCAGTTCTGCGCCTTGAGCGCGCGCATCATCCCCACAAGGTTGTTGTCGCGGATACGCTCCAGCTCGCGGATCGAATGCATGCCGGATTGCGCATCCGACTGATCCGCAATCAGGTCGACAAGCTCGTCAGTGAATTCGGGCACATCCATCAGCTTGGTCCAGGGCCATTTCAGTGCCGGGCCGAACTGCGCCATGAAATGCCGCATCCCAGCCTCGCCGCCGGCGACACGATAGGTTTCGAACAGACCCATCTGCCCCCAACGGATGCCAAACCCCATACGGATCGCCTCGTCGATTTCCTCGGTCGTGGCGACACCGTCCTTGACCAGCCACAGCGCCTCGCGCCAGACGGCCTCAAGGAACCGATCAGCGATATGCGCGTCGATCTCTTTCTTGACGTGCAGCGGGAAGAATCCGACCGATTTCAGGACCTCTTGCGCCCGTTCGATCATCTCCAGCGGGTTCGCACCAGTTGGCACCAGTTCGATCAGCGGCAGCAGGTAGACCGGGTTGAACGGATGCGTCACCACGATCTGTTCGGGGCGCAGCGCGCCCTCCTGTAACTCTGACGGCTTGAACCCGCTGGTTGAGGACCCGATGATCGCACCCGGATCACAAGCCTCTTGCAAGCCCTTGTAAACCTTCAGCTTCAGATCCAGACGTTCCGGCACGCTTTCCTGAATCCAAGCGGCACCCTGCACCGCATCGGCCATTTCCTCATGAAACGATAGCGCCCCTTCGGGAGGCAACGGCACATCGCTTAGCCCCGGCAACGAGCGGCGCGCATTGTCCAGAACTTCTCCGATCTTACGCTCGGCTTCCGGGTCCGGGTCGAATACCCGGACATCCCAGCCGTTCAGCAGGAACCGCGCGGCCCATCCACCACCGATTACCCCACCGCCAATGATTGCTGCTGTTTTGGTCATCGCTTCACTACTTTCAACTCTTGAGGGTCAAACCCATTTTCGCTCAGTACGTCACGCGCAATCGTCAGTTGATTTTGTGTGATCGTAAAATTTCGGCTCAGTACAACTGCAAACGACCTATCTGTGCGGGCCAATACAACCATCTGCTCCCCGTCACCCACGTAGATGATTTGAAACTTTGCCGGGCTTGCGGCTGTGATGTCATATTCAAATGCCGACTCGGAGCGCCGAGTGGGCACGCTCAGGTGGTTTTCAAAGCAATCACTTGCTCCTGCGATGTACCCAAAACATTCGGTCCGGTCCGGGTCGCGCAATTGATAGATAGGGTATGGCTGTCCCTCCAACCTCACAAAATGCCGCTGCTTGCCCTTGCTTTTGCGTCTGGACGCAGCAACCTCAAAATACGGTTCGTCAAAGATCGACCAGTTCACCGCTTCGACGGGTTGAAAAGTAGCTTGATGCGCTTGAAAGCCCTCATTGTCTACCAATCCACACGATGGAATCAATCCAACGAGCAAACATCCGACTACCCATGAAAGAACTCGGCGGAACATGGCGCGCCTAGCTTTTCGGCGCGCGCTTCACCAAGCCCAGCTTCTCACGCACTTCTGCGGGGCCAATCACGCGCGCGCCCATGTTCTCGATGATGCTGCCCGCGCGTTCGACCAACTGCCAGTTCTCGGCCAACACGCCTTTGTCCAGCCACAGGTTGTCCTCCAGCCCGACGCGCACGTTGCCGCCCGCCAGAACCGAGGCAGCCACATAGGCCATCTCGTTCCGACCCAGTGAAAAGGCGCTGAAGGTCCAGTCATCCGGCACGTTGTTCACCATCGCCATGAAGGTGTTCAGATCATCCGGCGCACCCCAAGGAACGCCCATGCACAGCTGAACCAGAGCGTTCGGTTCCAGAACGCCCTCTTTCACCAACTGCTTGGCAAACCACAGATGACCGGTATCAAAGGCCTCAATCTCGGGCTTTACCCCCAGATCGGTCATCATCTGGCCCATCGCGCGCAACGCACCCGGCGTGTTGGTCATCACATAATCGGCCTCGGCAAAATTCATGGTGCCGCAGTCGAGGGTGCAGATTTCCGGCAGGCATTCGGCCACATGGGCCACACGCTCGGTCGCGCCAACCAAATCAGTTCCCGCCTCGGCCAGCGGCAGCGGGTTTTCGATACCGCCAAACACCATGTCGCCGCCCATGCCAGCAGTCAGGTTCAGCACGGCGTCGACCTCGGCATCGCGAATGCGATCTGTGACCTCACGATACAGTGCCAGATCACGCGAAGGCGCTCCGGTCTCAGGGTCGCGCACATGGCAATGCACCACCGCCGCCCCTGCCTTGGCTGCAGCTATCGCGCTGTCGGCGATCTGCTTTGGCGAACGCGGCACATGCGGGCTGCGATCCTGCGTCCCACCCGATCCTGTGACGGCGCAGGTAATGAAGACTTCGCGGTTCATTTCCAAAGGCATGGCGTTCTCCCCAGCTTATACCCGGTTAACCCTGAGTTTTCCCCAGGCTTCTCCACGGATTCCGATTTGCTTTCGCCCCCGAGTTTGGCGCAGCTTTGGTCAAACACTTGTCAGAATGCGAATCGAACTTGATGAAATCCGCAAAAAACATATTGCAGCCCGAACATCGTGCCCTAAAAACGGCTGTGCTGGTGCTGGACGAATGCAACACGCTCAGCTTTGCGTCGGCCGTTGATCCAATGCGCGCCGCCAATCGGTTGGCGGATCGTCCGGCCTTTGACTGGGATTATGTGACAGCCACTGCTGAACCGGCCATGCTGACCAGTGCGCTTTCGGTTCCGGGTGTACCTTTGGCCCGGCTGCAATCCTGCGATCTGATGATTGTCGTTGCCGGGTTCCAACTGGCCCGCCATGCCACACCCAGCCTGCTGGCCGGCCTACGCCGCATCGCCAAGACCGGCGCCACAATGGCAGGAATTGATGGCGGTCCCTGGCTGCTGGCCGAGGCAGGCCTGCTGAACGGCCACGCCGCCACCACCCATTGGGAAGATTTGGAGAACTTCTCTGCCCGCTTCCCCGAAGTGGACGTGCGCCCTGACCGGTTTACCGTTTCTGAAGGCCGCCTGACCTCGGGCGGGGCAATCCCAGCGGTCGAGATGATGCTGCATATCATCGCCGCCCGCCATGGCGCCGGATTTGCCGCCCGCGTCTCGGGTCTGTTCCTCTATGACGGTGCGCCTAATCCCACAAAACCACAAAGCCGCACCGGGGCGCCGCATCGCCACACAGCTTTGACCGCCAAAGCCAATACGCTGATGCAATCCGCACTGGACGACCCTATGCCATTGGCAGATATCGCCGAAACCCTGGGCACCAGTTCACGCACCCTGCAACAGCAGTTCCGCCTGCGCCTGAACACCACGCCACAGGACCATTACCTGCAGCTCCGACTGGCCGAGGCACGCAGATTGGTGACGGACACCGATATGTCACTGATGGATGTGGCCCTGGCAACGGGTTTCGCCTCGCAATCCAGCTTTGCCCGCGCCTTTCGCACAGCGCACGGCCTTTCGGCCCGGGACCTACGGCAAGACAGGACACAACCCACACATCACTAAGCGGATCCGCTTTATCTGATTGAAAATACCGCGGGGGAGGCTCCGCCTGCGGAGACGAGGGCAGCGCCCCCTAGAACGGCATCGGATGCGCGCGATGCGCGTCGGTGATTTCAGTCAGAATTTCCCCGGAAAGGCGAAGTTCCTTACCGTCGAGAATATGCCCAAGCTGCGCCACCGTTGTTGCGCCGAAAATGGCCGACATCATGAAGGGCCGCGTCCGGCACCAGGCCAGCGCCATATGGACCGGGTCCAGATCGTGGCGGTCCGCGATCTCTAGATAGGCCGCAACCGCCTCAAATGCCCGTCTGCGATGGCGTCCTCCCACCTCAGGCACCAATGACATCCGCGAACCCTCGGGCACCATGCCGTTTTGGTATTTCCCGGTCAAAAAACCGGCGGCAAGCGGTGAAAAGGCCATCAGCCCCACATCCTCATGTGCGCTCAGCTCGGCCATGTCTGTATCGAAATGCCGGCACATCAAAGAATACTCGTTCTGAACAGATGCCACGCGGGGCGTGCCGTTGGCTTCGGCGATCCGCAACCACTGAGCGGTGCCCCAGGCGCTTTCGTTCGAAAGGCCAAACGCTCGGATATTTCCTTTGTTGACCTGTTCCTTCAGGGCAACAAGGCACTCGTGCATATTGTCCAAAACCTCATCGGTATTGTGCCCCGAAGGCGCATAGGTCCAGTTTTGCCGGAACATATAGCTGCCGCGGTTCGGCCAGTGAAACTGATAAAGGTCGATGCAATCCGTTTGCAGTCGGCGCAAGGAACCTTCAACCGCCTCGGGGATTGTCTGCGGTGAAATCGGTGCGCCATCGCGCGCATGTGCGAACCCTGCCCCTGAGTGCTTGGTTGCCAGAACATAGTCACCACGCCGTGACGGGTTGGCGGCGTTCCAGTTGCCCAGAATTTCTTCGGTCCGGCCCACCGTCTCTTTCGAGATGGGATTCACCGGATACATCTCGGCGGCATCGACGAAATTAATGCCCCCATCAAGTGCCATGTCCATCTGAGTATGCGCGTCGGCCTCGGATGTCTGCGTACCAAATGTCATCGTACCCAGACACAGGTCTGTCACCATGATTCCAGTCCGGCCCAGGGGCTTCATTTCCATCGCTCATTCTCCTGAAATCTGCGGAGGCCCTATGCCTCGGCCTTTTTTTCCCACCGGCCCGATTCCTCGGACCAATATTGCGCCGAACAGCCCGCCCCGGTCAGTGTTTTCCATTGCCCGCGGGCATGTTGGAGAGCCTGATCATCATTCCCATCGAACAGGATGCACACGCGTTCCAGCGCGTTCACTTCCTCGGGTTCAACCGTCGCGCCATCGACGGCCATCACGCAAGCCGGATCATTTGCGGCCTCGGCCCCTGTCGTCAGCAATATGGGCTGGTCCCTGTCATGCGGCCCCCCGGTGCGGCCATGTGGCAGGAACCCTTCCTCGGGGCCCTGCCACAGCTTTTCGTCCAGCCAATCCATCCGTGCGGGATCAGTTCCCCGCACGGCTATCTTCCACCCGGCCTGCCGCGCCTTGTCCAGCAACACGGGCAAGGTGTTTTCCAGCGGTTGGCGGGTCAGGTGATAGAAATAAACGGCGCCCATTGGATTATTCGAAATTGTCCTGCACGAACCGGCTCAGTGCGCGGACACCCCAACCGGTGGCCCCTTTGGGCGCATAGGATGTCTCGGTTGCAATCGAAGCCACCCCAGCAATGTCCAGATGGATCCAGGGGGTTTCGTCCTTCACAAACCGCTGCAGGAACTGCGCGGCAGTGATGGACCCGGCAGGTCGTCCACCGACATTCTTCATATCGGCGATGCGCGATTTCAGCTGCTCGTCATAGGCTTTGCCCAGCGGCATCCGCCATGCGCCCTCATCCTCGGCCCCGGCAGCCTTTAGGAAGGCGTTGCAGAACGTGTCATTGTTCGAAAAGACACCTGCATTCTCATGCCCAAGCCCAATGATGATCGCGCCGGTCAATGTTGCCAGGTCGATCATGCCCACGGGGGCAAACCGCTCTTGCGCGTACCACATCACATCGCACAGGACCAAACGGCCCTCGGCGTCGGTATTGATGACCTCGACCGTGTCGCCCTTCATCGACTTGACGACATCGCCGGGGCGCGTGGCATTGCCCGAAGGCATGTTTTCCACTAGCCCGACAAGGCCCACGACATTGGCTTTGGCCTTGCGCTTGGCCAGCGCCCGCATGGTGCCGGCGACCACACCTGCCCCACCCATGTCCATAGTCATGTCTTCCATGCCTGCAGCGGGTTTCAAGGAAATGCCGCCGGTGTCAAACACGACGCCCTTACCCACCAGCGCCAGCGGCGCATCATCCTTGTCGCCTCCATTCCACTGCATCACCACAACCTTGGACGGGCTGACCGAACCCTGCCCGACGCTTAACAAGGTGCGCATACCCAATTCGGCCAGCTTGTCTTCGTCGAGCACTTCGACGTCCAGGCCAAGCGCCTTCATTTCGGACAAACGATCCGCGAATTCGGTCGTTGTCAGCACATTGGCGGGTTCATTGGTCAGGTCCCGTGTCATCCGAACGCCATCGGCAATTGCATACAGCGGTGCGAATGCGGCTTCGACCTCATCATGTTTCTGATGACTGATTGTTACTGATCCGGCTTCATCCGAATCTCGGGTTTTATGGGCATCGAAATCATAGCTGCGCAAAACGATTCCCAATGCCAGTTCTTCGGTCCGGGCTTGATTTCCGGCCATGACCAACAAGGGCTGGTGATCAGACAATTTGGCCAGCTTCGCCCCGGCCTTGCGTGCCTCTGCAGCATCGGCACGGCGCGACAGCACGAGTATATCAAGCGCTTCAGCGGCCATTCCGCCTGGCCAGGCAAGAGAGACTACATCGCCGGATTTCACCTTTTCGAACCGGTCGCTTTCGACAAGTCGCGCGACTGCGCCCCGGGTCAGACGGTTGGCGCGGCGTGCGGCTGGGTTCATCTTGCCTTCATCCGAGACAATAATCACGACGCGCCCTTTGGTCTGCGCCATCACGTCCACGTCAAAAGCCTTAAACTGAATTGGAACAAGACTGCTCATTGGGAACTCCTGAAAATCTGTTTCCCAAGACCTAGCCCGCGGCGACCGCATTGACCAGATAGCAGTTTTCCCCGCCGGGCATTTGCATTACAGTCGCGGAAAAAGTTCCGGCAGGGTCGGAGAGCGGGAGGGCGAATTGGCAAATCGGGGCAGGCATAGGCCGTTGCGCGCTGGCGCATGTACCGCTGATTCTCTTGACTTCAAGGCCCCCGCTGCAGGCAACGCAGTGATGCCGAGGGCGCATCGGTGATCCTGGATCGATATTTTGCCCGCCGGTTCACCCAGAGCTTTCTGGTCATTGGCTGTATCTTTTTGACGCTGATGATTCTGATCGATCTGATTGAACAGGTACGGCGCTTTGATGAGGTCGATCTGTCATTTGGCCGGCTTTTGTATCTGACCCTATTGAATACGCCCGCCGCCATCGGTGAAATGCTGCCCCTGCTGATCATCCTGTCCACGATTGCGTTGTTCATCGGATTGGCGCGCAGCTCGGAATTGGTGGTGACGCGCTCGATCGGGCGGTCTGGAATTCGCGTCCTGCTTGCACCTGTAACTCTGGCCCTGTTGATCGGAGCCTTGGCAGTTGCGGTGCTTAATCCGTTTGCTGCCGCAACTTCCGAAGAATTCCAACGGCTTTCCGATTCCTACCGTAACCGCACCAGCTCAGCTCTTTCGATCAGCAGTGAGGGTTTGTGGTTACGGCAAGCTACAGAAGAGGGTCAATCGGTTGTCCACGCGCGCAGAACGTCAAACGGCGACACCTTGCTGTTGAAGGACGTCACCATAATAACATTCGACGCGATTGGTCAGCCGACACGCCAAATCTCTGCCAAACAGGCCGAGTTGGAAGACGGTTATTGGGTTTTACAGGATGCCAAGATCTGGCCGCTTATGAACGGCATCAATCCCGAAGCTGGCTCGAAAGAGCATGATCGTCTGGAGATTCCGACCACCCTGACGCGTCAGCGCATTCTGGACAGGTTGGGCAAACAGGATTCGATGTCTGTCTACGATTTGCCCCAGTTGATCCGAGACCTGCGCGAAGCCGGATTTTCGACAAAGCAGTACGAGGTCTGGTTTCAGGTCCAGTTGGCGAGGCCTCTGTTTCTGGTCGCAATGGTCTTGATTGGCGCGGCCTTTACCATGCGACATGTCCGGTTCGGCGGCACCGGAATAGCGGTGCTGACGGCCGTGCTACTGGGCTTCGCCATCTATTTCGTCCGTAATTTCGCGCAAATATTGGGAGAAAACGGTCAGTTGCCTATCTTCGTTGCAGCCTGGGCCCCGCCATTTGCGGCCATCCTTCTTTCTCTTGGCCTGCTGTTGCATGCGGAGGATGGCTGATGCGCAAATTCGCTCTGCTATTGCTCTCGGGTGCGGTTGCATTGTCTTTGCCTTCGGATGTCATGGCCCAGACTTTGCCGAAACAGGATCAAACGACGAACGCGTCCCAGCAAGAGCCACCAGCCTTACTTGTCGCCGACAAGATTTTCATAACCCCAGAGCGTGTGCTGATCGCCGAAGGCAATGTCGAAGCCTTTCAGGGCGACGTCAAAATGACGGCCAGTCGCATTCTGTATGACCGTGAAAGCGGTGAGCTTACACTGGAAGGACCGATCCGGATTGATCAGGGCAATCGAACGACAGTTCTGGCGGATTCCGCAGAACTCGACCGGGGTTTGCTCAACGGCCTTTTGATCGGCGCCCGAATGGTGTTCGACCAACAGGTGCAAATTGCCTCGGTGCAGGCGACACGTGCTGGCGGCAGATACACCCAGTTCAGCAAAGTCTCGGCGACGTCTTGCCATGTCTGCACGGATGGGCGGCCACCGCTCTGGCAAATCCGTGCCCGCAAGGTGACCCATGATCAGTTGGAACGACAGCTCTATTTCGAAGGTGCGCAATTCCGGGTGCTGGATGTGCCGGTCTTCTATTTCCCTTACCTGCGTCTCCCCGATCCAACGCTGGACCGGGCGACTGGTTTTCTGGTCCCATCGGTCCGCACCACCTCGCAGTTGGGCACAGGCATAAAGGTTCCCTATTTCTTCAAGCTTGGAGATCACAAGGACCTCACGTTGACACCTTACCTTTCCGGTAAGACCAGAACTCTGGGCTATCGCTATCGTCAGGCCTTTAAGAACGGACGGATCAAAATCGAAGGCGCGCATACTCGCGATGACCTTCAACGGGACGAGGCGCGCGGATATTTCTTTACCAACGGCTGGTTTGATCTGCCGGACGACTATCGCCTGACCTTCAACATCCGAACCACGTCCGACGATTCCTATCTGGCTGATTACGGCCTGCCCGACTTTGACCGTCTGCGCAGCGAAATTGCCCTGGAAAGGATCAAGCGCGATACCGCTTTCCGGACCAGCCTAAACCACTATAAAACCTTGCGAGATAGCGAGGATCAGGATCAGATTCCTTCTCGCATCTTCGACCTGAACTATCGCAAACGCTTCTTCCCGGCAGCTGTCGGAGGAGAGGTGCGGATGGCTTTCATCGGCCATGCCCATGAAAGAACGAGCAATGAGGACGTTATCGGACGCGATGTTGCCCGAGCGACCTTCGATACCGAATGGCTGCGCAGCTGGATACTGGGCTGGGGGCTGCGTGCAGATGCCCAAGTAGGCGCGTCAATCGACACGTTCAATATCCGCCACGACAGCGCCTATCCCGATCAGGTGACCCGCACGACCCCGCGCGCCGCACTGACGCTGCGCCTTCCAATGACTCGCCGCGAGGCGTCGGGCGCAACCCAGTTGCTGGAACCCATCGCGCAGATCGGGTGGACGCATGTCTCCGACAATGATGTTCCTATCGACGAAAGTACGTTTCAGGAGTTTGACCAGGGTAACCTGTTATCCCTGTCCCGATTCCCTGCCGAGGACAGGCGCGAAGATGGGGTCAGCGGCGTTGTTGGGGTGAATTGGGCGCGTTATGGCTCCAGGGGCTGGCAAGCGCGTGCCACGATCGGTCAGGTCTTTCGTGCGGATGCTGATCCCGACTTTAACCTTACATCGGGCCTTCAGGGCACATCGTCCGATGTGTTGATCGCCGGACAACTTGAAACGTCCAATGGGTGGTCTCTGGCCGGGCGAGGTTTGGTGAACGGAGATTTCAGCTTTGCCAAGGCCGAGTTGCGTGCTGCATGGCAAAAGGAAACAACGGCCCTCAGCGGAAGCTACGTCTGGCAAGAACCCGATCCCGCAGAAAATGTCGACGATGAGATTTCTGAGATCTGGTTGCGCGGGCGGTACGACATCGATCAGAACTGGCAAACCCGTGCTCAGGCGCGGTATGACCTGAGCGAATCTGAACCGATCAGATATGGGTTGGGTATCACGTATCGGAACGAGTGTGTTCAGGTTAACATGTCGGTCAGCAGGCGCTATACCTCGTCATCAAGTATTGAGCCTTCGACCGAATTCGGCTTTACCGTAGCTCTGACAGGATATTCTGTCGAAGGTGGCGGCAAACAGTACAAGAGAAGATGCAGTTGATAACAGGTTTTTCACGTTTCTTTCGTTCCAGCCATATCGGGCTGGTTGCTCCGGCACTGGTTGCAGTTTCGATTGCCATAGCACCTGTAAAGGCAGTGGCGCAGAACCTGTTCTCGCCTGCCATAAAGGTTAATCAAGACATCGTGACCTGGTATGAGCTGGAACAGCGCCTGCAATTCCTCTCGATTCTGGGTGTTCCCGGCGCAACCGAGGAAGACGTGCGCAAAGCTCTGATAGACGACCGCCTGCGCAAACAGGCGATGCGCGACGCTGGAATCGTGGTCGCCCCCGAAGACGTTCAGGTTGGAATAGACCAATTTGCAGCCCGCGGTCAGCTTTCGAGCGACGAATTCCTGCAGCTTCTGGCGGATGCCGGTGTTGACCGTGAGACGGTTCGGGATTTCATCGAGGATCAGATTTCCTGGCGTGAATTCGTCAGCGCGCGATTTCTGTCGCAGGCGAGACCATCGGAAGACGAGATCAATCGCGCACTTGGACAATCTGGAAGTGGCGGCCTGCAAGTCCTTCTTTCGGAAATCATTATTCCTGTGAACCAACAAAACCTGCCACAGGTTCAACTGCTGGCCGAAGAGATCGCCTTGATCGAGGGCTATGATTCCTTTTCAACCGCCGCAACACAGTACTCGGCGGCCGGAACTCGCACCAATGGGGGGCGCCTTGACTGGTTGAACTTGACCGATCTGCCCCCGGCGCTGCAGCCGGTCATCATCGGGCTCAAAAATGGTGACGTCACCCAGCCCATTCCGCTGCCCAATGCCGTTGCACTGTTTCAGATGCGCGGTTTGCGTGAGACCGCTGCGAGTACGCCCACCTATTCCGAGATCGACTATGCTGTCTATTACATGCCCGGTGGTCGTAGTGCGGAAACACTGGCCGCAGCCGAAAAGCTGAAAGAAGAAATAGACACTTGCGATGATCTGTACGGTATCGTGCAAAACAAGCCAGCAGAAGTCTTAGAGCGGAATGTCAGCAAACCGTCGGAAATCCCGCGCGATATCGCATTGGAACTGGCCAAACTGGACCTGAACGAAGTTTCAACCACGTTGACCCGCAACAACGGCCAAACACTGGCTTTTGTGATGTTGTGCACACGTACCCGCAACCTTGGCGAAGAGACAACGCGTGCAGATGTCGCCAATGCTCTGACCCAGCAAAGGCTGCAAACACTTGCAGAAAGCCTGTTGGGGCAAATGCGTGCCGACGCAACTATTGTTGAACAATGAAGCCAATCGCGCTCAGCTGCGGCGATCCGGCCGGAATTGGGCCCGAGATCGCCGCAAAAGCCTGGGCCAGCCTTAGAACCGCCTGCCCTTTCTTCTATATTGGAGATGCCGCGCATTTGCCGCCCGAGACACCGTCGGTACAGATCAGCGACGCCTCTCAGGCGGTCGAGATCTGTGGCTCTGCCCTGCCCGTACTGCAACTGGACTTTCCAGCCCCCAACCGGTCTGGGCACCCTAATCCAGCCAACGCCAGATCAGTTGTCACTGCCATTGAAACCGGCGTAGTGCTGGTTCAGTCCGGTTCTGCATCGGCGCTATGTACCGCACCGATCCACAAGAAAGCACTTATCGACGGAGCAGGTTTCTCATTCCCCGGCCATACGGAATTTCTGGGCGCCTTGGCTGGGTCCCAACGTGTTGTGATGATGCTGGCCAGCGACCAACTGCGCGTTGTACCAGCAACCATCCACATCCCGCTCTCACGCGTTCCTTGCGAGCTTACGCCCGAGCTTTTGCGGGAAACCATCGAAATCACAGCTCAGGGATTACAATCACAGTTCGGTATTGCCACCCCGCGGATAGCCGTCGCGGGCCTCAACCCGCATGCCGGTGAAGGCGGCAAGATGGGACAAGAAGAACTGGACTGGATTGCGCCGCTGATCACAGAGCTGCCCCGCAAAGAGTATACCATCACCGGCCCGCACCCCGCGGATACATTGTTCCACGCCGCAGCGCGCGCGCGCTATGACGCCGCCATCGCCATGTATCACGATCAGGCTCTGATTCCGATCAAGACGCTGGATTTCGATCGCGGTGTGAACGTTACCCTAGGCCTTCCATTTATCCGAACCTCACCCGATCACGGGACTGCATTGGACATTGCGGGGCAAGGCCTTGCAAACCCCACCAGCCTGATCGAAGCGCTGAAACTTGCCCAGCAGATGGCACAAAGCTCTTGATCCTTCAGCAGGCTGAAAATATCCCGGCCAGAGGTAAAAATTCTCTGGCGCTCTCCTATCAAACCGCGCCACGGTGATCGGATCATGAGCACTATCGACAACCTTCCCCCTCTGCGCGAGGTTATCGCCTCGCATCAACTCTCGGCTCGCAAGTCGCTGGGCCAGAACTTTTTGCTGGACCTGAACCTGACCGCCAAGATCGCGCGGCAGGCCGGAGATCTTGCGGAATGCGATGTTCTGGAAATCGGCCCCGGCCCCGGCGGGCTGACCCGTGGGCTACTTTCAGAAGGTGCGCGCAAGGTTGTTGCAGTTGAAAAAGACACCCGCTGTATCGCTGCCCTGAATGACATCGCCGCCGCCTATCCCGGCAAGCTTGAGGTCATCAACGGTGACGCGCTTGAGATTGATCCGCTTACGCATCTGACCCCTCCGATCCGTGTGGCGGCGAACCTGCCCTACAATGTCGGCACCGAGTTGCTGGTCCGCTGGCTGACCCCGCCGCAATGGCCTCCGTTCTGGCAAAGCCTGACCCTGATGTTTCAGCGCGAAGTGGCGGAACGGATCGTCGCCCAGCCCGGCGGAAAAGCCTATGGCCGCTTGGCCATCCTTGCCCAATGGCGGGCCGACGCGCGCATCGCCATGTCACTGCCACCCGGCGCGTTCACCCCGCCCCCCAAGGTTTCAAGCGCTGTGGTCCACCTGACCGCCCTGCCGCAACCACGATATCCGGCTGACTCTGCCACCCTGTCCCGCGTGGTTGCCGCCGCATTTAATCAGCGCCGCAAGATGCTGCGGGCTTCACTGAAAGGCGTCGCACCCGATATCGAAGACCGCCTGATAACCGCCGGGATCAAACCCACCGAACGTGCGGAACAAGTGCCTTTAGAAGCGTTCTGCGCATTGGCCCGCGAAGTCAAAAGATCCTGAAACAAAAAACCCTGCGGCCTAACAGACCGCAGGGTTTTTCTTTTCTATACTGGCTGATTTACTCTGCCGCTTCAGGCGTATCACCGTTGCCAGAGGGCGCGTCCTCAGTCGCAGCAGGTGCGGCTTTGGGCTTGCGCGCCCGAGGTCGACGGGCCGGTTTTTCTTTTTTCTCGGCCTCTTCAGGGCTTTTGCTTTCAGGCGTTTCTACAAGCCCGGATTCCGGAGCAGCTGCGTCAGCGGCAAACCCCATCACATCAGGTTGAGGTGCCTCAGCGGGATCCGACTGGCGGACAGTTTCGCGTTCCTGACGCTCGGCACGCTCACGATCTCGTTCAGCCTGGCGTTCGCGATTCTGACGCTCTTGCTCCTCACGGCGTGCATCCATTTCACGCTGGGCTTCGCTAAGCAAACGCAGGTAATGTTCGGCGTGCTGCTGAAAGTTTTCGGCAGCTACACGGTCGTTAGACAACTGAGCATCGCGTGCAAGCTGATTATATTTATCAATAATCTGTTGCGGCGTGCCACGCACTTTGCCCTCTGGGCCCGAACTGTCGAAAACTCGGTTTACGACGTTGCCGCCAGAAGGACGATTGCGGTTATTCTTTGCCCGAGAGCGGGATTTGGAAGATCTCATCTACTTTAGTCAGCCTTGTCGTTCGCTGCCGATCAGTTCGCGTCTTGCACTGCTCAAGGGCTTAGCTATGACACGATGTCGGCTTTTTTGGGCTTGGCGTCAGGGGCCCGCTGTAACAGCGTCAACCTCTCTGACTACACCTGAGTAAACACGTCCAGAGCGTGCAGACAAGAGCTTTGTCCCAATTTTTGTACCTTTTTTATATCAATCGGCGCATTTCGGCCTCAGAATGTTCCGTCATGAAGGCATTCTGGCGAAAACGACGCGGTCGCGACCGTCCAGATCGGGAATGATCCGTACGTCTGTCAATCCTGTTGCGTCAAACAAAGATGCGACGCTCTGCCCTTGCTCGGGTCCGATTTCGACAAGTAACCGACCATGGGGCAATAGAAAATCCGGGGCGGCGGCAGCAATCCTGCGGTAGGCCCCCAAGCCGTCACCTTCGTCTGTCAATGCCATCCGCGGCTCATGGTCCCGCACTTCAGGTGCCAGGGTGTCCATTTCCGGAAGGGAAATATAGGGCGGGTTTGAAACAATCAGGTCAAATTTAGCTTCAATGTCTCCAAACCAATCGGATTGCTTAATTTCGATCCGGTTCTGAACATCGTGTTGCACGGCATTTGCACTGGCCTGTAGGCAGGCCGCCTCACTCAGATCCACACCAATACCCGATGCACTGGTGCGTTCGGACAGCAATGTGATCAGGATGCACCCCGATCCAACCCCCAGATCGAGGACATAGTCAAAGGGTTCGCTCAGCGCGGCCTCGATCAGAACCTCTGTTTCCGGGCGTGGATCCAGCACGTCCCGGCTAACTTTGAACCGACGGCCGTAAAACTCACGTTCCCCCAACAGATGAGAAACGGGCACACGAATGGCCCGAAGCGAGATCAGCTGCTCGTATCGCTCAGCAATATCCGGTAAAAGCTCTTCGGGTGTAATCAGTGTCACGCGACTTGCTTCGATCCGGGCGGCGTGGGCGAGTAGAACCCGCGCATCCCGCGCCGGATCAGCCACACCAGCCGCACGCAATCTTGCCGTAGCGGCCACCATGGCCTGAGCCGCTGTCTGGCCGCCGGTCATTGCGCCATCTCGGCCAGGAGACGCGCCTGATCATCCGCGGTCAATGCGTCGATTACCTCATCCAGATCGCCCTGCATCACCTGATCCAACTTGTACAGCGTCAGATTGATCCTGTGGTCCGTCATGCGGCCTTGCGGAAAATTATAGGTCCTAATCCGTTCCGACCGGTCGCCAGACCCGACCTGGTTCGCCCGATCTGCCGAGCGTTCGCTGTCAATCCGCTGACGCTCCTGATCATAGAGTCGAGTCTTCAGAACCTGCATCGCGATCTCGCGATTGCGGTGTTGAGATTTCTCGGAGCTGGTCACCACAAGCCCGGTGGGCAAGTGTGTAATCCGCACGGCCGAATCGGTGGTGTTCACGTGCTGCCCACCCGCACCCGAGCTGCGCATCGTGTCGATACGGATATCATTGGCGTCGATCTGAATATCGACATCTTCGGCCTCGGGCAGAACCGCCACGGTCGCCGCCGAGGTATGAATGCGCCCGCCACTTTCGGTCTCCGGCACCCGCTGCACCCGGTGAACGCCAGATTCGTATTTCAAACGGGCAAAGACGTTGTCGCCCTTAATATGGGCAACCACCTCTTTGATGCCGCCTAGATCCGACGCCTGCTCCTCGATAATCTCGAATTTCCAACCGCGCGCTTCGGAATACCGCTGATACATGCGCAGCAGATCGCCCGCAAAAAGCGCGGCCTCATCACCGCCGGTTCCAGGGCGGATTTCCAACATGGCCGGACGCGCATCAGCGGCATCCCTAGGCAACAAGGCCAGTTGCAGGGCGTTTTCGGCACCGGGGATTTGGGCCTGCAGGTTGGGGATTTCCTCTTCGGCCAGCTCCCTCATATCGGGATCGGCCAGCATCGCCTCGGCCTCGGCAAGGTCAGTGACCAGCTGGCGCCATGCCATGATCTGATCGACCACCGGCTTGAGGTCCGAATATTCCTTGGCCAGCACAGCAATATCGCCGCCCAAAGCACCATCCGCCATGGCTGCTTCGAGGTATTGGAATCGCTGAGTTATCTGTTCAAGGCGTTCTTCGGGGATCATCCGGGCGGTGTCTCTTAATCCGGGGCTATGGTCAAGGGCTGTCCGTATGCTAAGCTGCCCCGCATGAGACGGTTGGTTCTGGTTCTATCGCTTTTTGCGACGCCCGTGATGGCCGATGTCGTCGGTCCCGGCGGCAAGGTACAGGACTGCTATTGCACTGACAAATCCGGGTCACGCGTTGAATTGGGCGAGATGATCTGCCTGCAGGTCGACGGTCGCATTTTCACTGCACAATGTCAGATGTCACTGAACGTTCCGATGTGGCGCGAGGTACAGGAAGGATGCTTGTCCTCAGGGTTGCATCCGCGCGAGCCAGCCATCAACGCGGTTTCGGTTTACCCCAAAATCTGAGCGTCCAAAGCGCAACCTGCCATAGATGCGCAGTGTATCGCCGTTCTGCTGGGCGGTTGTGTAATCTGGAAAACCTATCACTTTGGTACGGGTGATATAGGTGACCATCCCGTCATCAACTGACCCGGCCAGAACCTTTGTACGTGGTGAGGCCATTGCGATTTCGTTCAACTGCGCCAACCCGTCCGGCCCCGTTTCAAGTACTCGCACGACGCCACCACGGAGGTCCCTGTTCGCGTCGCCGACGGGGGTATTGTGCCAAATGGCGGGATCAGATGGCGCAAGCCGTATATACGCCCCCACAAGGACAATCAGACCAGCAATCAGCCACAGCGCCATTTTCATCTTTTCCACTCTGTTAGATTGCGGAACCATATGCAGTTCCGCATAGCAAACAAGAGACTGCCATGATCCCTACCGTGACGTCACGCCTGGCAATATGCACAGCAGTTCAAACAGCAGATTGGCAGCGGTCAGCGCCGTATTGCCAGAGGGATCGTACGGCGGAGAAACCTCGACCAGATCACACCCAACGACATTAGCCCCGCCCAGGGCATGGATCAGTTGCAACGCTTGCGGTGTGGTTAACCCGGCGATCTCGGGCGTGCCGGTTCCGGGGGCGAAGGACGGGTCCAGACTGTCGATGTCATAGGTGATATAGACCGGATGATCCCCGATCTCATTGCGTATCTGCGCGCCCATGACCGTCAGGTTCTGCTGCCAAAGCTCCCATGCGGGGTATTGGCGAAAGCCCCACCCTTTGGCCTCGGTAAAGTCCGATGCCGCATAGCCAGAGCCTCGGATGCCGATCTGAAAGGTTTTGTCCGGCACGATTAGCCCTTCTTCATAGGCGCGCCGGAAAACTGTGCCATGGGTTTCCTTTTCGCCAAACATCTCATCATTTACATCCGCATGGGCATCCACATGGACCAGCGCCACAGGCCCGTGTTTCGCGGCTATCGCCCGAAGGATCGGCAAGGTGATCGAGTGATCGCCCCCCATCGCCACAGGTGTCACACCCTGCGCCAGAATCGCGTCATAGCTCTCCTTGATGATCTTCAGGCTGTCGGACAGCGAAAAGGTGTTGATCGCCAAATCGCCGATGTCGGCGATTTGCAGGCTGTCGAAGGGCGCCGCAAAGGTGGCCATATTGTAAGGCCGCAGCATCGCACTTTCGCTGCGGATCTGTTTCGGTCCGAACCGTGTCCCCGACCGCCAAGAGGTGCCGATATCCATCGGTATGCCTATTACGGCCACATCCAATCCGGCCAATGTATCCGCCTGCGGCAGGCGCATAAACGTGTTTGGGCCGGAAAAACGCGCCAGATCGTTACCGCTGATTGGTTGGTTGAATTGTGTCATACCGTTATGTCTTCCGTCCTGCCCTGCTGCTAACCTGATACCGGAAAGATGGCTAACCAAAGGTTAAGGCTTCAGCTTGTTCCATCCCAGCAGGCAAATGATTTGGGTCGCCACATGTGCGCCTGCAATCGCTGTCGCACCTGAGGTGTCATAGGGCGGCGAAACCTCGACCACGTCCCCGCCTTTGATGTTAATCCCAGCAATGTCGCGCAGGATGATCTGGGCCTGAATCGAACTCAGTCCACCCCAAACCGGCGTTCCCGTGCCAGGCGCAAAGGCCGGGTCCAGACCGTCGATATCGAAGCTCAGGTAAACCGGGTTGTCACCAAGAATGCCTTTGATCTTTTGCGCCACGGCGGCGGGACCGGACTCGTACACCTCCCGAGCGTCAATGATGTTGACCCCCAAAGTATCTTCGTTCGTCGTACGAATACCCACCTGAACGGAACGCTTAGGGTCCACTATCCCTGATTTGACCGCCTTGTAGAACATGGTCCCATGATCCACGCGAGACATGTCGTCATCAGCCCATGTATCCGTATGCGCATCAAATTGCAGCAAGGACATCGGCCCGTATTTCTCGGCATAGGCCTTCAGGATCGGAAAGCTGATATAGTGGTCCCCTCCAAGCGTCACCGAGGCCACGTCAGCGTTGAGAATTGTGCGAATGTGGTCCGTCAATGTGTCCGGAAAGGCAGGTATATTGGCGTAGTCATAAGCCATGTCCCCGTAATCCACGATTGCCAATTCGCTTAGCGCATCAAACGGCCAGCCATAAGGCTCATCCGGGGATTGCAACGTGCTGGCCTCGCGGATGGCGCGTGGCCCAAGACGCGTACCGGGGCGGTTCGTCACCGCCTGATCAAATGGCACGCCGGTTACGGCGATATCAATCCCGGTCAGATCCTTGGTATACAAGCGGCGCAAAAATGACATCGCCCCCCCGAAAGTATTCTCGTACGAGACGCCTTTCAGTTCAGGATTGGTAAACGCCTCGTCGACGAAATTCTTTGAATCTTCCAGTGCCATGTCTTTCTCCTGTCAGCCCAAAGGCTGGGCCTTTTCGACGATCCGCGCAAAGAAAGACGCCCCAACTGGCGCGATATCGTCGTTGAAGTTGTATTTCGGATGATGCAGCCCGGCCCCCTCGCCCTGCCCCAGAAACAGGTAAGCGCCGGGGCGCGACTGCAGCATGTATGAAAAATCCTCGGCCCCCATCATCGCGTCGACATTGGTCATCACGCGGTCATCACCGGCAATGTCACGCGCGATTCCGGCGGCAAAACCGGTCTTGTCGGGGTCATTGATGGTGGCGGGGTAGTTCACATCATAATCCAGCCGCGCCTCGACCCCATAGGATTGGGCCTGGCCCTGCACGATCTGCTCCATCCGCTCCATCACCATTTTCTGCACCGTCGGATCAAAGGTTCGCACGGTGCCGTTGATATAGGCGGTATCGGGGATCACGTTGTTCACGGTGCCGGTATGGATTTGCGTGACCGAGACCACCAGACTGTCCAAAGCATAGTTGTTACGACTGACGATGGTCTGAATCGCCTGGGCGATACCGCAGGCCGCCATCACCGGATCCCGGGTTTCATGCGGCATGGCACCATGGCCACCAAGGCCCTGAATGTGAACTTCGAACGTATCAACAGCAGCCATGATCGGCCCGGGGGTTGTCTGAAAGGATCCTTCGGGAATTCCAGGCGCATTGTGCAATGCATAGATTTGGGAAATGTCGAACCGGTCCATAATCCCCTCTTCGACCATGACGCCCGCGCCACCACCCTCTTCTTCGGCCGGTTGAAAGATCAGCGCCACGCGTCCACGGAAATTTCGGGTTTCCGCCAGATAGCGCGCCGCGCCCAACAGCATCGTGGTGTGCCCGTCATGACCGCAGGCATGCATGTTTCCGGGCTTGGTTGATTGGTACGCGACCCCTGTTTCCTCGGGGATAGGCAGAGCGTCCATATCAGCGCGCAGACCGATCGTCGGCCCCTCACCCTGGCCATTGATGATCGCAACGATCCCAGTGGTGGCGATCCCTTGGTGCACCTCATCCACATCGAACTCACGGAGTCGATCAGCGACAAAGGCCGCGGTTTCGTGGCATTCGAATGCAAGCTCGGGGATCGTATGCAGATGTTGGCGCCATGCGGCCATATCGGCAGAGAAATCGGCAATTCGGTTGACGACGGGCATCTGGGGTGGACTCCTGATCGTGACTGCGGAATGGATGCATCTGACACCGGAACGAAAGGGTTCGCAATGGCCGAAAATCCTCTGATCCATGACAGCGATGCTGGCATCGAACGCTTGTTAGAGATCATGCGCCGACTGCGCGACCCTCAAACCGGCTGCCCATGGGATATCGAGCAGGATTTCGGCACGGTCGCTCCTTACACAATCGAAGAGGCTTATGAGGTCGCTGATGCCATCGAACGTGAGGCTTATGATGAGCTGAAGGGCGAACTTGGGGATCTGCTGTTCCAGTCTGTCTTTCATGCACAAATGGCCGAAGAAGCCGGGCATTTCACCTTTCAGGACGTGGTGCGCACCATGTCGGATAAGATGGTCGCCCGGCACCCGCATGTCTTTGGCGACGAATCCCGCGACAAATCGGCAGAGCAGCAAACACTGGACTGGGAAGCCATCAAAGCAGCCGAGCGTGCTGGTAAAGAACAACAAGGCGCGTTGGACGGTGTCGCCGCCAACCTGCCCGCCCTGCTGCGTGCTCTCAAATTGCAGAAACGTGCCGCCCGTGTTGGATTCGACTGGCCCGATGCCAGCCATGTGCTGGCCAAGATAACCGAAGAGGCTGCCGAGCTGGAAGAGGCACGCGACCGCATGGATGCGGATGCGTTAGAGGATGAGTTCGGCGATCTGCTATTCGTTATGGTCAATCTGGGCCGCCATCTTGGGGTCGAGCCCGAGACCGCCCTGCGTCGGACCAACGCCAAGTTCACCCGCCGGTTCGAGCAGGTCGAGTCGCGCCTGGCTGCACGGGGAAAAACCCCAACAGAAAGCACGCTGGAAGAGATGGACGCGCTTTGGGACGAGGTAAAGGTCGAGGAACATCGGGCCAATGGCAAACTCCCGCCGGCAAAGGCCGAGGCCGGAACGTAAAACCGCTAGACAAGCTCTCGGACACTTGCGAGTGTCCCACCTTCACGACCTCCGGAGACGATCATGCCCGCTCGCAAAATCATTATAGACACCGATCCGGGACAGGACGATGCCGTCGCCATTCTGCTGGCGCTTGCCAGCCCCGACGAAATTGAGGTTTTGGGCATTACCGCAGTCGCTGGCAACGTACCCTTAGAGCTAACCGCCAAAAACGCGCGTATTGTCTGCGAATTAGCTGGCCATACCCAGACCCCCGTCTATGCCGGATGCGACCGCCCATTAGAGCGCCCCCTGATCACAGCAGAGCATGTGCATGGCAAAACTGGCTTGGATGGGCCGGTTCTGCCGGATCCGCAGATGCCGCTGTCCGAAGGACATGCCGTCGATTTCATCATCGACACGTTGCGCGCGCAAGAACCAGGCTCCGTTACGCTCTGTCCCCTTGGGCCATTGACCAACATCGCCACTGCGTTCCGCAAAGCGCCTGACATCGTGGATCGGGTTCAAGAGATCGTTTTGATGGGAGGGGCATATTTCGAAGTAGGAAACATCACCCCAACCGCCGAATTTAACATTTACGTCGATCCAGAAGCCGCTGATATTGTGTTCAAATCCGGACGTCCCATTGTGGTGATGTCGCTTGATGTCACGCATAAAGCTCTGGTGACCAAGACGCGCAACGATGCCTTCCGTGCAATAGGAAACAAGGCCGGTGTCGCGGTGGCCGAGATGACCGATTTCTTTGAAAGGTTCGACAAGAACAAATACGGCTCGGAAGGTGCTCCGCTACACGACCCTTGCGTGACAGCCTATCTTATCAAGCCCGAACTGTTTACCGGGCGGCTGGTGAATGTCGAGGTAGAGACCCAATCAAAGCTGACCTTGGGCATGACAGTTGCCGATTGGTGGGGTGTTACCGACAGAAAACCCAACGCCCTGTTTATCGGAGAAATTGACGCTGGCGGGTTTTTTGATCTGCTCACGGATCGGCTGGCCCGACTATGAGCGCCGCACTTCGCCTTGCCCGCCCCGAGGATCTGGAACGTCTGGTTGGTCTGGTCGCCGCCTTTCACGCCGAAGAAGGCATTACCCAGGATGCCGATCAGACGCGCAATGCGCTTGCCCCTCTTCTCGAGGGAATACCTTTTGGGTGCATCTACCTGATTGGCCCCGGTCGCGCACCCTTGGGCTATGTCATCCTGACCTTTGGGTGGTCGGTTGAATTCGGCGGCATGGATGGATTCGTGGATGAGATCTATATTCGTCCTGCCGTGCGAGGGCGCGGAATTGCGTCTGAAGTCTTGCTGGATTTGCCCAAAGCGTTGGCGAGCGCGGGGCTCACAGCCTTGCATCTTGAAGTCGATCGTACGAACGAGACGGCACAGAAACTGTATCTACGCACAGGTTTCAAGCCTCGTGACCGCTATATGCTGATGAGCAAAACCCTTTGATCCATTTCTGTGTGGCTGAACAACAAGGCCACCCGCGAAAGATTGACAGGCCCTACCGGGCCTCACCGCGACGGATGTAAACCGGAGCTTCAAGGTTTGCCACCGGATCGTCAGGGGACACTGCCGTACCGGTGATCGGATATGTTCCAGGCTCCGAGCAAGCAACCAGAAATACAGTGCTGAGTGCAGACGCTACCAGAAGAAGTTTCGAACCATTCATAGTGTTCCCCTTATCTGTTATTTCAATATGATACGAATGCGCACTACAGAACAAAAAGGAAAAAGTTCACACATAAGGGCCGCCAGCGCAGGAGTCTTCTATAAGCCATTAATATATATAGATAATACTATTCATAACCCCCCAAGTTTCTTCTGATCCAATCATACCAAAGTGCCGATTTGAGATTTAGAGATGGGCAAAACCTACAATCCAACACAAAAAAACCCGGCCCATTTCCACAGGCCAGGCAATCAAAATTCAGGCTTACAGGTTTCAGCGCTTGAGGATTGAGGCCCCTGCGTATTCGGCAATCTCACCCAGAGATTCTTCGATACGGATCAGTTGATTATACTTGGCTAACCGATCTGACCGTGCCAGTGATCCGGTTTTGATCTGACCGCAATTCGTGGCCACTGCCAGATCGGCAATCGTGGCATCTTCGGTCTCGCCCGAGCGGTGCGACATCACATTCGTATAGCGTGCGCGATGGGCCATATCGACGGCGCGCAGCGTCTCGGTCAGCGTTCCGATCTGGTTCACCTTGACCAGCATCGAGTTGGCACAACCGCGTTCAATCCCTTCCGCCAGTCGCGTGGGGTTGGTGACGAACAGATCGTCGCCCACCAGTTGCACCTTGTCGCCGATGGCGTCGGTCAGGGCCTTCCAGCCATTCCAATCATCCTCGGACATACCGTCTTCGATTGAGATGATCGGATAGTCGTTGACCAGCGCCGCCAGATAGTCGGCATTTTCTTCCGAGGTCAGGCTCTTGCCCTCACCGGACAGGATGTATTTGCCGTCTTTGTAATACTCGGTCGCGGCGCAATCCAAAGCCAGATGGATTTCCTCACCCGGCTTGTAGCCCGCCTTTTCGATGGATTTCAGAATGAAATCCAGTGCCTCGCGCGTGCTGGCGATGTTGGGGGCAAAGCCGCCCTCGTCGCCGACACCTGTGGCAAGACCTGCCGACGACAGCTCTTTCTTCAGAGTATGGAACACCTCGGACCCCATGCGCACCGCGTCGCGGATATTCGCGGCCGAGGTTGGCATGATCATGAATTCCTGAATGTCGATCGGGTTGTCGGCATGTTCGCCGCCGTTGATGATGTTCATCATTGGCACCGGCAGGATACGGGCTGAGGTGCCGCCGACATAGCGGAACAGCGGCTGTGTGGTGAAATCGGCTGCGGCTTTGGCCGTTGCCAGCGAGACGCCCAGGATAGCATTTGCGCCCAGACGGCCTTTGTTCTCGGTGCCATCCAGTTCGATCATGGTCTGGTCGATGGCCACCTGCTCGGTCGCGTCGAACCCAACCAGTTCTTCGGCGATTTCGCCATTCACGGCCGCCACCGCTTCAAGCACGCCCTTGCCCATATATCGCGATGTGTCGCCATCGCGCTTTTCGACCGCCTCATAGGCACCGGTCGAGGCGCCCGATGGGACAGCTGCCCGGCCCATGGTGCCGTCTTCCAGGATCACGTCCACTTCGACTGTTGGGTTGCCCCGGCTGTCCAGAATTTCGCGTGCATGGATGTCGATGATGGTGCTCATGAGGCCCGTCCCTGTGGCTGCAATCAGTTGCCAGCCTCATATCAGTACAGGGCAAAAAGTAAACCACTCATGTTATCGCTAACACAGGTCTGAGAGCCTGTTTGCGCAAACCTGCGACGATCCGTCAGGCCGCGACAGCCAGTGACCGCGCCAGACGCCGTTCGCGCAGGAAGGTATAGAGCCCCGACCCCAGGATCAGCGAGGCACCGGCAACCGTCATCATATCCGGGCGCTCCCCGAACATCAGCATTCCGGCTGCGATGGAGAACACCAGTCGGGTGTAACGGAACGGGGTCAGGGCCGAGGCATCGCCAATCCGCATCGCGCTTACGATGCCGTAATACCCCAGCACTCCAAATCCAATCGCGCCCAGAAACGGCCCGATTTCCGACTGGCTCATGGCTACGACCGGCTGGCCAGCCATTGAGATCAGCACCAGACCGGCAAGCGTCACCGCGCCGTAAGCCTGCATCGCCACCACGGCTGAGGCCACACGTGCGTCCAGTCTGCGCGTGATCAGATCGCGGGCGGCAATGGCCACAACGCTGGCCACCACAAACAAGGTTTCCGGCTGGAAACCGTCCAGACCGGGACGGATGATCATAAGGACACCGATGAACCCGACGCCAATCGCGCTCCACCGTCGCCAACCTACCTGCTCACCTAGAAACAGCGCGGCCCCCATGGTCACGACCAAGGGCATGGCCTGAAACACCGCCGCAACCGTCGACAAATCGACCAGAGACAGCGCGGTCACAAACGCCACGGCTCCCAGCCCTTCGCAGAGCGCGCGGATCAGGGGCAAGGTCTGCCACGCGGCGACATCAAAGATGTGCTTGCGGGTGAACAGGGCCATCGCTGCGAAAACCAAACCACAGGCAAGGCCCAGAATGACCATGATCTGTCCTGTTGGCACTGTGACCGACAGGTGTTTGATGAACATATCTTCAAGTGCAAAGGCCGCCATTGCGCCGACGACCAGCAAAATGCCGTTCACGTTGTTCATAGTTTTGTCCGTAGAATATTGCGGCGCGTTCAGCCGGTCATATCCAAGCAAAAGCCGATGCCGGGCGGTCAGGCAAGCAATATCCGCCTGGGAATCATGAATTCCCGTGCGCAGGCCGTTCGTTTTTTGTGATGGATCAGTCGTGGTCCAGCGGAACGCCGTACAGTTCCAGCCGGTGCCCTTTCAGCTTGTAGCCCAGCTTAGCTGCAATCTTTTCTTGTAGCGCTTCGATCTCAGGGTCTACAAATTCGATAACTTCACCTGACTGCATGTCGATCAAGTGATCATGATGGTCCCGCTCGGCATCCTCGTACCGCGCGCGACCATCACCGAATTCCAGACGCTCCAAAATCCCGGCCTCTTCGAACAGTTTGACGGTCCGATAGACGGTGGCGATGGAAATACCAGAATCAACTTGCGAGGCGCGCGAATAGAGCTCTTCGACATCGGGATGATCATCGCTTTGTTGCAGCACCTGTGCAATCGTGCGGCGCTGTCCTGTCATACGCAGGCCTTTGGCTTCGCAACGGGCGATGATCGTGTCGGACATAGGAACCCTCGGCATATATTCGGTTCTCTGTATTAAACCGTATGCGTGATCGGCGCTACAGGGGATTTACCGGCTAAGCTACAAGCCGTAGATCGGCCCAGATTGGCAAGTGATCCGAGGCGATGTGCGCGGGTCGCACCGAATGCACGCCATGCAAAACAGCCTCAAGCCCCGCGCCGAGCGCGATCCGATCCAGCGCGCCCAGCGGCTGTGCCGCTGGAAAGCTGGGGAATGGTGGAAGAAAGTGCATATCCGGGGCCAGGTGATCCAGAACCGGCTGTCGGGACCATTCATTGAAATCCCCAGCCCAGACAGTTGGCAAATCCTCAAGATTCGCATCGCACCGTCTGAGGTGGGTGATTTGCTGACGGCGTGAGGCGGGCAAGAGCCCCAGATGCATGCCCATCACCCGAAGCGGACCGATTGGTGTGTCAAACTCAACCCTGACAGCTCCACGCGGTTCCAGCCCCGGTAATTCGTGATGCCCGGTCTGCCGGACACGGATCGCATCACCCCGCCAGATTACCGCATTCCCATGCCACCCCAAGCTGCCAGCCCCACCCAAATCAACGATCTGCCATCCCGCTTCGTCCAGCATGAAATGCGGCAGGGCCGCAGGGCGCGGAGGCAATCGTTTGTCGGCCTCTTGCAAGACGACAATATCGGCCTGCAGGCTTTCGATGACCTGAAGAATCCTCTGGGGCTGTCGGCGTAGATCCAGTCCGACACATTTCTGAATATTATAGCTGGCGATGCGCAGGATTGCGGTCTGAGACATGGGTTCCTGAAAGTTCGTTTGAGATCGCAGGATTGCGCTGCTCATCGTTGATTGCAAGCCGGCTTCACCAAAGCAAGCGCATGGCGAAACACCGACGTAGCTGACTGCGAAAACAGGTGTGAGGAACTCATGTCCCGCAGAAGGTCGCCTGAACAACCTCATCCTGTGCCGGTGGCCGTGTCAGATCCAAAGCGCCGGGTTGATCCTCATAGGGCCGGGACATCACATTGTTCAGCCGGTGGAATGGGTCAAAATCCCCCTGCACCGCCGCCTGGATCATCTGTTCGACCCGGTGGTTGCGCGGGATAAAGGCCGGATTGGCCTTGTAAATCACCTCAGCAGGTTTTTTTTCACGAGACAGCCGCGACCGCCAACCGTCTGCCCATTGATCAAAGGCCTGCGGATCGGTGAATTGATCCCGCGCCTGATCGCCGCCCAGCGCCCGGAAGGTATTGGTGAAATCCGCCTGGTTCTGCGCCATGCAATTCAGCAAGTCCGAGATCATCTCAAGATCGCCGTCTTCCTGCGCCACAAGACCGATCTTGGCCCGGAACTTTGTAAGCCAGTGCTGCTGTATCAGGTCGGGCATCGCATGGACGATCTCGGTAGCCTCAGCAACGGCGGCCTCTTTATCCTCGAACTGCTGGATCAGCGCGGTCGCCAGCTGCGCTGCATTCCAAACGGCGATTTCGGGTTGGTTGGAATAGGCATAGCGACCCATGCGGTCGATCGAGCTATAGACGGTATTGGGATGATAGTTATCCATGAAGGCGCAAGGGCCGTAATCAATGGTTTCGCCTGAAATCGAGCAGTTGTCAGTATTCATCACCCCATGGATGAATCCCACACTCATCCATGCGGCAATCAACTGCGATTGTGCGTCGACAACAGCGCGCAAAAGACCCATCGGGCCGTCGGCCTGCGGGTAATGGCGCTGGATGGCATAATCTGTCAGTCGACGCAGACTGTCCAACTGTCCACGCGCGGCGAAGATCTGAAAGCTACCTACGCGCAGGTGGCTTTGTGCGACACGGGTCAGGATCGCACCAGGCATTGGACCTTCTCGAAAAATGACCTCGCCAGTCTCAACGGCGGCCAGCGCCCTTGTAGTCGGGATGCCCAGCGCGTGCATCGCCTCGGACACCACATACTCGCGCAGCACCGGACCCAGCCATGCACGTCCGTCACCCTGTCGGGAAAACGGCGTCGGGCCTGATCCCTTCAACTGGATATCCCGTCGAACGCCATCCGTCCCAACTGTCTCGCCCAGCAAAACCGCGCGCCCGTCCCCAAGCTGGGGGTTATAATTTCCGAACTGATGCCCTGAATAGAGCTGTGCAATCGGTTCTGCCCCCTCTGGCAGGACGTTGCCGGAAAAGGCCTCGGCCATTTCATGCACCTCGCCGGGCGTGATTCTCAGAATCTGCGCAAGATCGGAGTTGAAAGCAATCAAGCGAGGCGCACGGACCGGCACCGGCGCTTGCCGCGCATAAAAGCTGTTTGGCAAACGGGTGTAACTGTTGTCGAAGGGGATCATCAGGGTCATTGCCCAAACATATTCCTGATCGGGACGAATACCATAGCGGATCGTTCAAACCCGTGCATAATCTCTCAGAAACACCCGAGGCCCCATGACCGCACAAGAGATCATCCAACACCTGAACCTGCAACGCCACCCCGAGGGCGGCTGGTTCCGCGAAACCTGGCGCGCCAAGAACCAGAGCCGTGCGACCGGAACCTGCATCTATTTCCTGCTGCCCGAGGGCGAGGCCAGCCATTGGCACCGCGTCGATGCGACCGAGATCTGGCTGTATCACGCAGGGGCACCCTTGGTGCTGTCGCTCAGCGCAACCGAAACTGGTCCGGCGGTTGATCACTTGCTGACCCCGGATCTATCACAGGGTGCGCCGCAACTGATCGTGCCCAAGGATCACTGGCAGGCCGCGCGCAGCAGCGGGGCCTATACGCTGGTCTCTTGCACCGTGTCCCCGGGGTTTGAATTCGACGGGTTCGAACTCGCCGCCCCAGGGTTCGACATCCCCCGAGGCTGACCGATGGATCACCGCGCCCTCATCGCATCACTCCCGGCCGAGGCCAAAGACCGGCTGCAGATGCGGTCTGACGCGGCGGGTCTGAGGCACTTGGTGCTGTATCTATTGGTGCTGAGCGCAACGAGTACAGGCATCGCCGTGCAAATCCCGCTCTGGCCGCTGCTGATCCTGCCGCAAGGCGTGCTGCTGGTGTTTCTGTTCACCCTCAGCCATGAATGCACCCACAAAACACCGTTTCGGACTGGCTGGATGAATGATGCGGTTGGGCATCTTGTCTCAATCCCAATCGCCCTGCCCTTTACCTGGTTTCGATACTTTCACCTCGCGCATCACAAATGGACCAACCACCCGGACAAAGACCCCGAACTGGGGGGCAAACCGCGGCCCGACAGCTTGCCGAGCCTGATGATCTATCTGAGCGGTTGGCCCTATTGGTCTGGAATGGCGCGCGTTGTGATCAGTAACGCAATGGGCCGGATCGAGGCGCCCTATTTGCCGCATCGCCAACATAAGGCCATGCGGATTGAGGCCCGTGTCCTGCTGGCCATTTACGCGCTTGCAGGGGCAAGCCTGCTGGTGTCACCTTTGGTGGTCAGCTTATGGCTGTTGCCGGTCTTGGTGGCACAGCCCGTTCTTCGGCTGTACCTGCTTGCGGAACACGGTCTCTGCCCGCCGGTGGCGAATATGCTTGAAAACTCGCGCACTATGTTCACCAACCGATTGGTCCGATATCTGGCTTGGAACATGCCCTATCACGCCGAACACCACGCCTTTCCAAACGTGCCGTTTCACCAGCTGCCGACGCTGCATGACTGGACCAAGGCACATTTGAAATCGACCTCTGACGGGTATTCAGAATTTACGTCAGACTACGTTCGCTCGATGGAACGCTGACCATCCCGCCCCCGACCAGTGCCTTAACCCCTGTGGTGCCGGGACAAGAGGTCGGCAGCCCGCGCGCGACACGGACAGCAAGATAGGCAAAGGCCTGTGCTTCCAGCATATCCCCATCCAGACCAACCGCTTCGACCGGCTCCACCGGACAATCCAGCGAAACGCGCAGCATCTCCATCAGGACCGGGTTATGCCGTCCCCCTCCTGTCACCAACACACGCGACGGCGGTTCCGGGCAATGCTCGATCCCTTGCGCAACTCCGGCGGCGCACATGCCGGTAAGCGTGGCAACTGCATCAGCATCTGATAATTCCTGAACCAGGCGGATCATCTCGGCAAAGTCGTTCCGGTCCAGCGATTTCGGCGGCATCCTGTTAAAGAAAGGCTCTGCCAGAAACAGTTCAAGTGCTCCGGCCTCGACCCTACCGCCGCGCGCAACCGCGCCGTCGCGATCCATGGGCAGACCCAGACGTTCCTGCATCAGATCATCAACCGGTGCGTTGGCCGGACCGGTGTCAAAAGCCAAGAGCGCACCTGGTATTTCAGGGCCATCAAACCTGGGATCTACATAGGTCAGGTTCCCGACCCCGCCCAGGTTCAGAAAACAAAGCGGTTGGTTGGCCTCAATCCACTTGGCACAGGCAAAGTGGTAAAAGGGCGCAAGCGGAGCGCCCTCGCCCCCCATCGCCACATCATCGCTGCGGAAATCCCAGACAACGGGTACACCCAAGGCCTGCGTCAGGCCATCGCCGTCACCCACCTGCAACGTGCCGCGCCCGCTTGGTTCATGCGCTAGGGTCTGACCATGAAGCCCGATCAGGTCAATCTCATCGAAGTCGGCCAGTATTTCGGCATGGGCAAGCGTGACCAATTCCGCCGCGGTATCCACATCATGGCCATGCCACTGCCCCAATGCAGCACGAAGCGTTTTCCGCTCTGCATCTGAATAGGCGCGGTATCCGGTGGGCCCAAAGCCAAGAATTCTGTAACCGTCCGTTTTGATCACCGCCGCGTCCACGCCATCCAGCGAGGTCCCCGACATTGCACCCAATGCAGTCAATACGCCTGATTTGCTAATTGCCCGACCCACGCCAGCCCTCTTTCGCCTGTTCGCGCCCGTTATGTCGTCGCGTTGCCCACAACCTGCACGTTAACGCAAACCCAAGGCAAGCCAGATCACATAAGCCGCGTGTTTTTCTTGGACAAGGTGCCTTTTCCTTGTCATCCCCACCGCCTATACACTGCCCCGCAACATTAACCCAAAGGGCACGATATGACCTACCACCCCAAATCGGATTTCATCGCCACGATGATCGAGCGCGGCTTTCTGGCTGACTGCACCGATTATCAGGGCCTTGACGAGGCGCTGATCAGCGGGTGTCAGTCGGCGTATATCGGGTTTGATGCAACGGCAAAGTCCCTGCATGTGGGCAGCCTGATCCAGATCATGATGCTTCGCTGGTTCCAGAAAACAGGTCATAAGCCGATCACCCTGATGGGCGGCGGCACCACGAAGGTGGGCGATCCGTCCTTCCGGTCAGATGAACGCCCCCTGCTGGGCCCGGACCAGATCAACGCCAATATCGCAGGCATCAGAAAGGTGTTTGCCGCCTATATCGACTATGATACCGGCGCAGAAAACGCAGCACTGATGCTGAACAACGAAGAGTGGCTGGACGACCTAAATTACCTCGACTTCCTGCGCGACATCGGCCGGCATTTCTCGGTCAACCGGATGTTGGCCTTTGAATCGGTGAAATCCCGGCTGGACCGCGAGCAATCGCTGTCCTTCCTCGAATTCAATTACATGATCCTGCAGGCCTATGACTTCCTTGAACTGAACCGTCGCTATGGCTGTGTCCTACAGCTTGGCGGTAGCGATCAGTGGGGCAATATCGTCAACGGTATCGACCTGACCCGTCGCGTGTTGGATAACGAGATTTATGGCCTGACCTCACCCTTGCTGACCACCAGCGATGGCAAGAAGATGGGCAAATCGCAAGACGGTGCAGTCTGGCTGAATGCCGAGATGCGCTCACCCTATGAGTTCTGGCAGTTCTGGCGCAACACCACCGACGCGGATGTTGGGCGGTTCCTTAAGCTGTACACCGAACTGCCTGTGGATGAGTGTGACCGCCTTGGCGCATTGCAGGGGTCCGAGATCAACGAGGCCAAGATCCGCCTGGCAAACGAGGTCACCTCCTTGCTGCACGGGACCGAGGCTGCGGCAAATGCCGAGGCCACCGCTCGCGAAGTGTTCGAAAAAGGTGGCGTCGGGGACGATCTGCCGACCCTAACGGTCGGCGAAGCAGACTTGCCGATATCCATCGTGCAACTGATCGTACAGTCTGGCCTGGCGAAATCTGGCAAAGAGGCCAAGCGCCTGATTGCAGAAAACGGCGCCAAACTGGACGACGCTTCATTAACAGACGCGGGTCTGATGATCGACGCAGGCGCCTTGTCCTCGCCCATCAAACTGAGTGCGGGCAAGAAGAGGCACGCGCTGGTTCAGTTGGGATAACTAAGACCTCTCAAAGAAAAACGGCCACCTAATTGGGTGGCCGTTTCTGTTTCGGCATGAGCAAATCCGTCACTAGCAGGCTTATCGCTTGCCCCCTTTGCCTCCGCCGTTTCCATGGCCGCCGCCGCCATTGCCGTGGCCTCCGCCGTGGCCGTTGTTACCTCCACCGTTTCCGGTGCCGGGGCCAGAGCCGCCATTATTGCCCCCGCCATTGCCGGGGTTCCCAGCGTTTCCATTGCCATTTCCGGGGCCGTTACCGCCTTTACCCGGACCATTACCCCCTTTGCCGGGACCATTGCCATTTCCGGGTTTGCCGGGGCCATCGCCACCACCATTGCCGGGATCATCACCTGGGTTGTCGTCACCGGGATCATCCCCACCACCGTTACCCGGATCATCGCCCGGGTTATCGCCACCCGGATCATCGCCGCCGCCGTTGCCGGGACCGTTACCGCCCGACCCGCCGGACCCTGTTCCACCGCCGCCAACCGGCGTGACCGGACTGCTTGGGTCCGAACTGCGGTCTTCGCCCGCATTTGCCGCGCTTACGATCGATGCTGTCGGAAAGTCGGTCAACAAGGCGGCCAACTCCGGGCATTGCGCGGATGTATTTTGCAATGTGGTTTCGAAATCCGCTCGTTTCTGCAAGCGCTCCAGAAAGCTGGGGGTTACCTGCGTGCACTCACACATGGTCGCATAATCGCCGCTGTTTGCAGCATCCCGCGCCGTTTTCCAGTTGCAGACCTCTGGTGCAGCGGCCGCACTTCCAGCCGCCATAATCCCCAGAAACGGAGCGGCAACCAAAGCGGAAAGCCCTGATTTGGTTCCAATTCGCATAGTTTGTCCTCCTCAAATGCGCCACCCAGACGCTCGATTGCGTTCAGTGTCGATTTGAGATTTCAACATTAAGAACGCCTGAAGCTGACCTGAGAAAGCCTTGAGGAAGGGCCGCCTGCCCGACGCCCCCCTATGGACACTGTCCCTTTGCTGATATTAAATGAACGTATGTTCATATCTTTTGGAAGGAAATCCAGATGCACCTGTCGACCACCGCAGCCATTGTCACCGGAGGCGCCTCGGGGCTGGGTGAGGCAACGGCCCGCTTTTTTGCAGAAAACAATGCACAGGTAACCATTCTGGACCGGGATGCAGACCGAGGCAGCCAGGTCGCAACAGAAATTGGCGGGCATTTCGCCCAGACGGATGTAACCGATGAAACATCCGTGGCCGCGGCCATCGCCCATGCCCGCAAGAAGATGGGAGCAATCAACGCGGCAGTGAATTGCGCCGGGATCGCGGTTGGCATGAAAACCGTAGGCAGGGATGGCCCGCACCCGCTTGATGCATTTCAGCGCACGATCGACATCAACCTTGTGGGTACATTCAACGTTTCACGCCTTGCAGCCGCGGAAATGGCAAAGAACGACCCAGAACCGGATGGCGCGCGCGGTGTCATCATCAATACAGCCTCAATCGCGGCCTTTGATGGGCAAAAGGGTCAGGCTGCCTATGCGGCTTCGAAAGGTGGTGTGGTAGGTATGACCCTGCCCATGGCACGGGATCTGGCCTCGTCCGGAATCCGCGTGATGACCATCGCACCCGGAATCTTTATGACTCCGATGCTGGCCGGTCTGCCCGAAGAGGTGCAGCAACAACTGGCCTCTGACGTTCCCAACCCTGTGCGCCTTGGCGACCCCCGCGAATACGGGCGACTGGCCGGGTTCATCGTCGAAATGGGTTATCTGAACGGCGAGGTCATCCGTATCGACGGCGCGCTGCGAATGCGCTGAGCGTGGCTGATCACCTACCGATGAAAACGGCTCACTCAAATGAACTGTGGTCGGATAGCCGGCCACAGCGCGAAAGCTGATCTAGGCGCCCTCGGCCTTTTCCTCGAGGATCAGCCACTCTTCCTCGGCTGCGGCCAGCTTTTCTTGCCGCTCGACCAAAGCCTCGGTCGCTTTCTGAAACTTAACAGGTTCACGGCTGAAAAGCTCAGGATCGGACATCAGCTCTTCAAGCTTTCCGATTTCCGCCTCAAGCCGCTCAATCTCGGCAGGCAATTTCTCAAGACGGTGTTTCTCTGAAAATGATAGCCCCAGTTTCGGCTGCGCTTCTTGCTTTACCTTTGGCTTGGAAGTTTTTGTTTTTACTTCTTTCTTATCAGACACCTCGCCGCGCTGAGCGAGGTAGTCCGACCACCCCCCGGCATAGACGGTTGCACGGCCGTTACCCTCCATCGCGATGGTCGTTGCGGCCACACGGTCCAAGAAATCGCGGTCGTGGCTGACCAGCAAAACGGTACCGTCATAATCGTCCAGAAGTTCCTGCAACAGATCCAGTGTTTCCACATCCAGATCGTTGGTCGGTTCGTCCAATACCAGCAGGTTCGACTGTTTGGCCATCAGCTTTGCCAGCAGCAAACGGGCTTTTTCCCCACCTGACAGTGACTTAACGGCTGCTCTGGCCTGCCCCTCGTCAAACAGAAACTCCTTGAGGTAGCCGACCACATGCTTGGGTTGGCCACCCACCATCACCTGATCAGCCTTGCCGGAAACACGCATCTCGGGGTCGCCTGTCAAGCTGTCCCACAGGCTCATTTCAGGGTCGAGCTGGGCGCGGGTCTGGTCGAAAACCGCAATCTCAAGATTGGTGCCCAGAGTGACCGACCCCTCATCCGGGGTTTCTTGCCCCAACAGCATTTTCAGCAATGTTGTCTTGCCGACGCCATTTGGGCCAACAAAGGCCACGCGGTCGCCCCGCTGTACCAACAGATCAAAGTTGCGCACGATCTGATGATCGCCAAAAGACTTGGACAAGCTTTTGGCTTCAAACACTTTTCGACCTGACTTCGGTCCGGCCTCAAGCGTCATCGCGGCCGATCCCTGGCGTTTGATCTGTGCGGCTTTTTCGGACCGGAGATCCTGCAAGGCGCGGACCCGGCCCTGGTTGCGTTTGCGGCGGGCGCTGATGCCTTCGACGGCCCATCGCGCCTCGGATTTGATGAGGCGGTTCAGCTTATGGCGCTGCTGGTCCTCCTCCTCCCAGATCTTATCGCGCCAAGCTTCGAATGCCGTAAACCCTTGTTCCTGCCGCCGAACCGCGCCGCGGTCGATCCACAGCGTCGCGCGGGTCAGCGCGCGCAGAAAGGCGCGGTCGTGTGAGATCAGCACATAGGCCGTCCGCGTCGATCCCAACTCACGCTCGAGCCAGGCAATGGCTTCGATATCAAGATGGTTGGTCGGCTCGTCCAGCAGCATCAAATCCGGGGCTTCGGCCATCAGCTTGGCCAGCGCGGCACGGCGACGTTCACCGCCCGAGGCCGTCTCAACAGCGCGCGCCGGGTCGAATTTCAGCCCTTCGCCTGCGCGTTCAACCTTATACAGCTCACCCGGTTCCAACACGCTTGAGGCATAGTCGCCCAGCGTGGCAAACCCCTCCATACCGGGGTCCTGCTCCATGTAACCGACTGACTTTCCCGGGGGAATGACGATCTCACCCTTGTCCGCTTCGACCAGACCGGCCATCACCTTCATCAAGGTCGACTTGCCGGACCCGTTGCGCCCAACCAGCGCGACGCGGTCGCCCGGCTGAACCACCAGATCGAGCTCTGAAAAAATCGGATCGCCCCCGAAAGTCAGGGAAATGCCGGACATCTGCAGTAAAGGAATTCTTGCCATGCCCGCCAGCTAAACCGGCAGCGCCGAGCCGTCAACGGCGATTACCCGACAACCGCCCGCAGCAAACGCTTGCGCGCCGGTGGGATGGCACCGATTTCGAGGCCGGTAAAGACGTGCAGAGTGTTCATGTGCCGGTCAACAACGGCGTGGTCACTGACCCAGCCGCCCATCATCAGGTAGGTCCGCAGCAAAGGGGGCATGCGCATCATGGCCTTTTTCGCATCCGGGCGCCGACGCAAGCGCGCAGCAAACTTGAACACATCCGGGGCCTTGACCCGTGGCAACCAGCGTTTCGGGGCCAGATGGCGGTGTTTCAGCATCGCAAACGCATCAAGGTATTCCGCAGTCTCTGTCCCAGCAAAGGATGAGCAGCCAAACAGCATCTCAACATTATTCTGATCGACAAATGCGGTCATCGCGCCCCAGGCAACGCGCAGAATGTCCGGATCGTTTCGATCGGGAACGACGCAAAAGCGCCCCATCTCGACCATACGTCCCTTGAACCCTTCAAGCGCCGAGAGGTCATAGAACTGGGCAGAATAGCTTTGGCCGATCTCTGCGCCGCGCTCCATCATCAGCATGCGAAAGCAGCAGACGAGCTTGCCGTTGCTGCGCATGTCCTCGACCAGAATATGCGTGCAGCGGCTGTCGAACGCATCCTGATCCGTCTGATCGGTCCCGAATGCCAGTGTGCGCAGAGATTGTGCCGCCGCGACATCCTGCGGTGTTTGCGCCTGTCGCGCACGGTACCGGCCCTTGCCGAGCAATAGTGCCATGGTCGCATCCTCCTGGGTTGCTGACCTGTTTCGTCTTGCAGGGTCAATAACACAGGATTTGTGACCGCCCTGTGAAGTTGACAAGACGTGACTATGAATTAGTTGGTCGCGCCAGGAATGTTTGCCGGGTTGAAGTTGCCGATATTGCCAAGCAGCTGCCGCAAGAACCCACGGTTCTGAACTGAGGATTCGGTAATACGACGATCCAACGTCACGACGGTTCCATCCTCAAGGCCAAAGCGTTCAATATTGCGCACAACACCCCGGTCATCGAAGCTGATCGCCACAAGCTCGCGCGAGACGATTTTCGGTCGTTTCGGACCATAATGACGAACGCGTGATGTCACATAATAAAAGCCGGAATCGCGAACAACGCCTGAAGTACTGGGCGCGCCAACGGATTCGAGTACGCTTTCACGTGTATCGACACCCACCTGAATTTCGGCCAGGTCCTCGGCTGTGGGGACATATCCGTGTTTCTTGAAGACCGGAGCACACGCACCAGCAGCGGTCAGACAGGCCGCAAATACGAGCGTTCTGGACGCTGGTTTCAACCTGCTCATAACTTTCAACATTCACACCCTCTTGCCTTGGGACCGTGCGGCCCCTATCCGATTACATCAAACCGCCACCCCGGTTCAACACACGAAAGGGCCACGTATGAGCAACCAGACATCTTTACGGGTCGCCGACCTGCCTCAGAACGCACCGACGCCCTTTGAAATTCGCCCTGACGCACAGGAGTTGGATGTCTTAAAGAACGAGTTGAGCCTGCTTGGGCTGCGTAAGCTGAGTTTTGTCGGCGAGGTGCGTGCGCATGGAAAGCGTGATTGGGCGCTTTCAGGAAAACTGGGGGCAACCGTGATTCAACCCTGTGTCGTGACGCTGACACCGGTTACCACGCGGATCGACATTCCGGTGACCCGGATGTTTCTGTCAGATTGGACAAACCCTGACGAGGAAGAGTTCGAAATCCCGGAGGGTGACGAATCTGAACCGCTAGGGACTGAAATCGCTCTGACCGAGGTCATGTCCGAAGCGCTGGCGCTTGCCCTGCCCCAGTATCCCCGGAAAGAAGGTGCGGAATTGGAACAGGCGGGCTTTACCGAACCCGGCAAACAGGCAATAACGGATGAAGATGTCAAACCCTTTGCGGGCTTGGCCGGGCTGCGCGATGCACTGAAAAAAGACGAGTGACACGGGCCTGAAATCCTGTCATAGCAGGCGCTCAGAAAAATCGCTTGAACATGCTGAGAATCGCAGTATTTTCGCGCGCTCATCGGAATTTGGGTTGGACATCGCGGGGCCCGTCCCCTAAACGCGCGTCAAACCACGAGAAAAACGAAGAATGAAACCTGGCCCGCAGCGAATCTGCCGGCCCTTAGTAGACAAAGGTTGAGACCATGGCTGTCCAACAGAACAAAGTTTCCAAGTCGCGTCGCAACAACCGCCGCGCGCACGACGCTCTGGTTGCTGCAAACCCGAACGAATGCGCCAACTGTGGTGAGCTGAAGCGCCCGCACCACGTCTGCGCGTCCTGCGGCCACTATGATGACCGCGAAGTCGTCGCTCAGGCCGACGAAATCGACCTGGACGAAGACGCGGCCTAAGCCCTAAAAGCGCAGGCCAAGCATGACAGAACAGCCCACGCACGCCGGACGGATTACCATCTCGGTTGACGCAATGGGCGGAGATTCGGGGCCCGCTGCTGTTGTGGCGGGGATCGCCAAATCGGCGGATAAGAACCCCGATATCGCGTTCATCTTGCACGGGCCTGAGGCCATGTTGCGCAAACTTGTCGCAAAACGGCGTGTCCTGAACGGGCGCGTCGTTTTTCGTGATTGTCCCGATGTGGTCACGATGGAGGACAAGCCCAGCCAGGTCGTCCGACACGGCAAGCAAACCTCGATGTGGTCCACACTGGAGTCGGTACGTCAGGGTGAAGCCCATGGCGCGGTCTCTTGTGGTAATACCGGCGCATTGATGGCCCTGTCGATGATGCGTCTACGTAAGCTGCCGGGAGTAAACCGCCCGGCAATCGCTATTTTGTGGCCCTCGCGCAATTCGCAGGGTTTCAATGTAATGCTGGACGTAGGCGCCGATGTGCGCGCGGACGCCAAGGACCTGCTGCAATATGCTTTGATGGGTGCCTCTTATGCCCGAAACGGCATGGCGTTGGAACGTCCCCGGATCGGCCTTTTGAATGTGGGCACCGAGGAACATAAAGGGCGCGCCGAGCTAAAAGAAGCGCATGGCATGATCTCGGATTTTGCGGATCAGGCCAGCTTTGACTTTGTGGGTTTTGTCGAAGGCAGCGACATCCCGGGAGACAAAGCCGATGTCATTATAACAGACGGGTTTACAGGCAACGTCGCCATCAAGACCGGAGAAGGCACAGCCAGCCTGATCGGAGATCTTCTGCGCGAGGCGTTCAAATATTCTCCGCTCTCACGACTGGCCTCGATCCTTGCAATCACATCTTTGCAGCGGTTGAAGAAACGAATTGATCCTCGGCGCGTGAATGGTGGGGTTTTCCTTGGCCTGAACGGAACCGTCGTCAAATCACATGGTGGTGCAGACTCGACCGGCGTGTCAGCCGCTGTAAAGCTGGCCTTTACCCTGGCCGAGTCCGGCTTCGCCGAAAAATTGGCAGCACGGGTTGCATCGACAGTCGAGCTTGCACAAGATGCCGCAGACACGCCGTCGAAGGCCGGTGAATAACAAAAAAGGCAGTACCCCAGCATGGCAGGCCGTTCAATTATAGTTGGTGTCGGGCACTATTTGCCAGAGCGCATCGTCCCGAATTCCGAGTTCGAAGAAACGCTCGATACGTCTGATGAGTGGATACGGACCCGTTCCGGAATCGAACGCCGGCATTTTGCAGCGGAAGACGAAACCACTTCGATTATGGCCACAAAGGCTGCCAGTGCCGCATTGGCCGATGCGGGTCTGGAGGCAGATGATATTGATGCGATTATTCTTGCAACATCGACCGCTGACCTGACGTTTCCCTCTGCCGCAACAATGGTTCAATCGCAGCTTGGCATGACCAAAGGCTTCGCCTTTGACGTACAGGCGGTTTGCGCCGGATTTGTCTATGCCATGACCAATGCCAATGCGCTGATCGTATCAGGCCAGGCCAAACGCGTACTGGTCATCGGCGCCGAGACGTTCTCTCGTATCATGGACTGGACCGACCGGTCGACCTGCGTGCTTTTCGGCGACGGCGCCGGGGCAATAATCCTTGAACAGCATGAGGGCGCAGGAACCTCGGACGATCGGGGCATTCTGGCAACCGACCTGAACTCGGACGGGCGCTATAAGGACCTGCTCTATGTGGATGGAGGCGTCTCGACCCAGTCCACAGGCTATCTGCGGATGAAAGGAAACCAGCTGTTTCGGCAGGCAGTTGAACGACTGACCTCTACCGCAGAAACCTGCCTAGAGAAGGCTGGGCTAAGTCATAAAGATGTGGATTGGATCGTACCGCATCAGGCAAACATTAGAATCATCCAGGGCACAGCCAAGAAATTGGGCGTTCCTATGGAACACGTTGTCGTTACCCTGCAGGACCACGGAAATACCTCGGCCGCATCTATTCCCCTGGCAATGTCTGTTGCGAAACAGCGTGGGCAGTTCAAACAGGGTGATCTGCTGGTCACAGAGGCAATCGGAGGTGGATTGGCCTGGGGCTCAGTCCTCTTGCGGTGGTAACAAGCGCAATTCAGCTTACACACTCGCCCGCAATTCATTGATATTGACAGCGAATTTGCCCTGACCCTATGCTCTGATAGCAACAGGGGAATTGGCATGAGCGACAAAACACTGACCCGAATGGATCTGAGCGAGGCCGTATTTCGTGAAGTTGGCCTTTCACGCAATGAAAGCGCGCAACTGGTCGAGAGCGTTCTGAACCATATGTCCGACGCATTGGTGCGCGGTGAACAGGTGAAGATCTCGTCTTTTGGAACGTTCAGTGTTCGGGACAAGACAGCTCGTATCGGCCGCAATCCCAAGACAGGCGAAGAGGTTCCAATTCAGCCTCGCCGTGTTCTCACCTTCCGCCCGTCGCATCTGATGAAAGATCGCGTCGCCGCAGGGAACCGCAAATAAGATCAGGACGGCACGAATATGAGCAAGTCCCCAGACGCCTTTCGCACCATCAGTGAAGTTGCGGACTGGTTGGGTGTGCAGCCGCATGTTCTGCGATTCTGGGAAAGCCGCTTCAATCAGGTGAAACCGGTAAAACGGGCGGGCGGGCGCAGATATTATCGCCCCAACGACATGCGCCTGCTGGGCGGCATCAAGAAGCTTTTGCATGAGGATGGGATCACCATCAAAGGCGTACAGCGCATCTTGCGTGAACAGGGCGTGGCGCATGTTTCTTCAGTGTCCCAGGGCCTGGATGAAATGGCGAATCTTGAACCCGCACCCGATGCAAATGTCGTTGTGCCATTCACGGCCAAGCCAGCCCCCCCGCAAGAGCAGATACATCTGGATCTTGGCGACGCGCAAAAACCCGAACCGCAACCTGCTCCCAATTCGCCAAATGCGGAACCTCGGACGCAAGCCCAGTCGTCTTATCCCGACGCCTCGCCATTGTTGGGCGGAATCGCGACATTGGCCTGGACCCGAGACGCATTCGATGACCAGTTGCTCAGCCAGATAGCGCCCATCGCGCAAGAGCTGCGCAGCGTGTTGAACCGAATAGAAAACCGATCGGCGGGATAAGAAAAAAGGCGATGATTTCCTCTTGCCCCCGCCGGGAAAGTCTTTATGAACACCTCAACGTCGGGCTATGGCGCAGCCTGGTAGCGCGTCCGTCTGGGGGACGGAAGGTCGCAGGTTCGAGTCCTGCTAGCCCGACCAAATCACACCGACGTTTATGGCACACAGGCCAGATCCCGCTCTGGCATCAGGGGGGATCGGAATGACCGGCGTATGCCCGAACCAGCAGATAGAGGCGATGATCGCTCGCAGTGAGATTACCGCAAGCCCAGAGGTCATCCCCGCCCAGATTCAACCCGCCAGCCTTGATTTGCGTTTAGGTACAGTTGCTTACCGGGTACGTGCCTCGTTTCTGGCAGGCGAAGGTCGCACCGTAGCCGAACGTTTGTCGGAATTTGAGATGCACCGCATCGATATCTCTGAAGGTGCTGTGCTGGAAAAGGGCTGTGTCTATCTAGTGCCGTTGATGGAATCGCTGGCCCTGCCCCAGGGGCTGAGCGCGGCCGCCAATGCAAAAAGCTCGACCGGGCGGCTGGACCTTCTGACGCGCACGATCACCGATGGCGGGACCGAGTTTGACCGGGTGCCTTCAGGCTACACCGGCCCCTTGTATGCCGAGATCTGCCCCCGCTCATTCTCGGTTCTGGTGCGTCCGGGAATGCGGCTGAACCAGATCAGGTTCCGGGAGGGACAGGCCGTGCTGAGCGATACAGATCTAAGCGCCCTGCACGCCGAATCCCCGCTGGTCGATGGCCCCGCTGTCATTCAGGACGGGCTTGGGTTCTCGGTGGACCTGCGGCTGCCCGACACTGATTTGGTCGGCTACCGCGCCAAACCTCATACCGGTGTCATTGATCTGGACCGGATCGGCGAATACGACCCGCAAGAATATTGGGAAGAAGTGCGTACCACTGATGGGCGCATCATCCTCGACCCAGGTGCGTTCTACATTCTGGTCAGCCGCGAGGCAGTGCATATCCCGCCGATGTATGCGGCTGAAATGGCCCCCTATCTGGCGATGGTCGGGGAATTCCGGGTGCATTATGCCGGTTTCTTCGATCCCGGTTTTGGCCATGCCGCCGCAGGTGGCGAAGGATCACGCGGAGTGTTGGAAGTCCGCTGTCACGAGGCCCCATTTGTGTTGGAGCACGGCCAAGTCGTCGGACGGTTGGTGTATGAGCGGATGTCAGAGATGCCCACGCAGCTTTACGGGGCGGGCATCGCCTCGAATTACCAGGGACAGGGGCTGAAACTGTCCAAGCATTTCAAGGCTGTAACCTGATCAGAACCGGATGAACCGGCGCATCTGATTGGCCACGCGTTGGACTTGACGCATGTTCTGACGTTGGCGGTTTCCGTCCGCCTGCAACTGATCAGAGGCACCTGAGCTCTCGTGCGGCGGCTGCTCTTGCCCCGACTTCTGGCCTACGCGGCTGGCCATGTCGAACCCCTTGTCCACCCCTTTGGTGACAAGCCGCCGCATGACCTGTCGCACGATCATGTCAATGATACGATTGGCATTCATTGCTCAACTCCGATTTCCAGGCTTCTAAATAGTCGATTTGTGCGGCAACAAAAGGGCCGCGTGATCACTCTTCCTCGAACAGTTCGGTTTGATCTTCGTCTTCCTGCCCCTCTCCCAGTGGGATCGTTCCCGGAGGCGGTCTGTTCTCCAGCAAACCGGCAGCGCGCAATTCTTTCAACCCCGGCAAATCGCGGGCGTTCTCCAGCCCAAAGTGATCCAGAAACTGCGGAGTCACCACGAAAGTCACCGGACGGCCCGGCGTCATGCGACGACGACCCAGTCTGATCCACTCCATCTCCAACAGTTGGTCGATGGTCCCGCGCGAGACCGATACGCCGCGAATTTCTTCGATCTCGGCACGTGTACAGGGTTGGTGATATGCCACAATCGCCAGCGTTTCGATCGCGGCCCGGCTGAGCTTGCGGGTTTCAACCGTTTCTTTTTGCATCAGAAAACCCAAGTCTGGGGCAGTGCGAATGGCCCAGGATTCACCAACCTGAACCACACGAACACCACGCCCTTCATAGCGTTTCTTAAGCATTTCCACCGCCTGTGACGCGTCGCTGCCATGGGGCATTCGCACTTCAAGATCGGCAATCGTCACCGGCTCGGCACTGGCGAATAACACGGCCTCAACCATGCGTTCTTGCTCGGCCATAGGCGGGGCTTCGAACAGGGTGCCGGTACCTTCTTCCTGAGGCGCGTCAGTCACGGGATTGGGTCCTCTTGCGTAGTTGTATCGGAGCAAAAGTTTCGCTCTGCTGTATTTCCATATGCCCTTCTTTCACCAACTCAAGTGAGGCCGCAAAAGTAGCCGCCGTCGCGGACCGCCTGCGCACCGGGTCGGCATCCCAGCCCTCGGGCAGATAGGTCTCCATATCCGTCCAGGCCCCGGCAAAGCCGATCAGCGGGCGCATACGTTCCAGCGCCTGTTCCATCGTGAATACGGCGTCACGGTCCATGACAAAGGGGCGGAATTCATCACGGGTGCGAATGCGGGCATAGCCCTGCATCAGGTCCAGCAGCGTGGCGGAATAGGTCACGGTGCGGATGCGCGTAACATCCTCGCCCTGCCCACGTTTGAAGAAATCGCGCCCCAGCTGATCGCGCCCCATCAATCGGGCGGCAGCATCGCGCATGGCCTGAAGCCGCTCTAGCTGAAACGCCAGATGCGCGGCCAGTTCTTCGCCCGAGGGGCCTTCGTCATTCGGATCCGGAGGCAGCAGCAAGCGCGATTTCAGAAAGGCCAGCCATGCCGCCATCACCAGATAGTCGGCGGCCAATTCGATCCGCAGCGCCCGCGCCTTTTCCACGAAGGACAAGTATTGCTGCGCCAGCGCCAGAACCGATATTTTGCGCAGATCAACCTTTTGTGTGCGGGACAGCATCAGCAGCACATCGAGCGGGCCTTCGAACCCGTCGACGTCTACGATCAATGCCTCTGCCGCAAGGCGATCCGCGACCGAGACGGGGTCTTCGCTAAAAAGATTATCCGACATACACCTGCCCGCCCATTAGGCGAGAAAGTTCGGCTTCGGCGGCTTGGATGTCAAGTTCCTGCGGGGCTTTGCGCATCGCCAACGCCCGTTCAGCGCGTTTCTGTGCCTGTTCGGACATCTTTCCGGCGGTGCTCAGCACCTTAGCACGGGCATCAAAAGAGCCATTGCAGTACAAAACCACATCGCACCCTGCAGTTAGCGCCTGATTGGCAATCTCTTCTGGATTTCCGCTCAGGGCCTTCATCGAGATATCATCCGTCATGATCAGCCCGCCAAACCCGATCGTTTTGCGGATCAGGCTGATCATGGTCCGAGAAATCGTAGCAGGTTGAGGGTCAATCCGGTCATAGACCAGATGCGCCGTCATCCCCATGGGCAGATCGTTCAACTCCCGAAACGGGCCGAAATCGGCCTCGGTCAAGTCCTCTTGCGCCAGATCGACATGGGGCAGGTCATGATGGCTGTCCAGCGTGGACAAACCATGACCCGGCATGTGTTTGAGCACCGGCAATACACCGCCATCCAAATGCCCCTCGGCAACCGCACGACCGATCCGAGAAACCATTTTGGGATCAGATCCATAGCAGCGGTTTTTAAGGAACGGATGCGTCTCGTTCCGGGCCAGATCCACCATGGGCGCGCAGTTGCTGTCGATCCCAAGCTCGAACAGTTCATTCGCAATCAGGCGATAGCGCAGATACATAGCACGTTCGGCCTGCTCTCCGCTCTGGGCCACGTGATCCAACGGCGGCATCCATTCTCGGGCCAGCGGTGTGCGCAGTCGTTGCACGCGTCCACCCTCTTGATCAACAGTGATCGGGCAGTTACACCCCACAGCCTCGCGGAAATCGTCGCATAGGGCGCGCACTTGATCCGCAGACTCGATATTGCGGGCAAAAAGAATGAACCCGAATGGGTTCATCTCTTGGAACAGTTTTTTCTCGTCAGACGTCAGGCGCAGACCTTCAGCGTCCGTAATGACTGCGCCGAAATTCACCGTGCGGCAACCGGAATACAATCGGCGCCTTCAGCCTGCAAAGCTGCACAGAATTGGCGCGAGTCGCTCAGATCGTCAAACCCCAGAACCCGAAGACGATAGAAAGTTCGCCCACCGCTTGAGGTTTTCTGTATAACACGCTGTTTTCCATCCATATAATCTCTGAATCGTCCATTCATGCGGTCCCATTCCGAGCGCGCGACATCCGAATTTTCATAGGCCCCAAGCTGGGCCATACGGGTGCCCTTGGTCAGGGTTTCGGGATCCACATCCAAGCCGACCGCAGCTTTGACCGCCGCGTTGATCGCGTCTTCGGTAGTGCTGTTTGACGTAATTGCGCTGCGCACACCGCCAGCGGGGCGCAGGACCGGGCGCAGCGACCGGCGCACACCAGGCAAAGCCGCCAGTTCTGGGTCCGGTTGCGATGCAGCCAGATCAGCCGGATCAATAGCAGGCTCTTCCTCGGGGATGGTCAAAGAGGCCAACTGAAAACTTTGCTCGCCAACCTGATCGGAATTTTCCGCCTCTCCCGCCAGTTCAGCAACCAGTGTATCAACCGCGCCCTGGCGCATCTGTGTGGCCGTCCGGTCAGAGACGTTTTCATCGACCACATGTACGACAGGTGTCGGTTGCAACGGTGCCACCGGAGTATCTTCATCTGTCAGGGAAACCGGGCGCGGTGCAAGGATCAGCCGATCAGCAGGCGGCGCTGCTGTGCCCACTGCCGCAACCGTGTTCACGGCCAAACCCTGATGATCCGCAGGGGTGCCACCCGGGCTATCCGGCTGAATACGCATTGGTCCATCTAAGGACCGAACAACCGGTACGCCACTGACATCGCGCATTACCAAATTGTAACCCCAAACACCGATGCCAGCGACCAGCGCCAAAGATGCAACAGCACCCAGAGCACTAACAATACGACCCAAACCCGCGGAATGGGGCGTTTCGTCATATCCGTGCAAGTCATTAGGGAAGTCATACCCATCCTGAGGATGAGCTTGATTCGTATAATGCATCTGCTCGGGGCGCATTTGCCCCGGGTAATCGTAACTTGCCATGTCCGCCTCACCGCCCGTTTAGCGCCGAAAATAAGGCGCGCGGGTCATTTCTTGCCTACCTCGTACCGGCGGTTCGGACGGTGTTGTTCACCGCATCTCCTGCGCCGGGGTAACGCCAAGAATACCCAAGCCTGCTGAAATCACAACAGAAACGGACCGGGCCAGTGCGATTTTTGACTGGCTTGTGGCAACATCGCCATCCTGAATAAACCGCAGCTGGGTTTCATCGTTGCCCTTGTTCCAAAGCGCGTGGAAATCCCCTGCAAGTTCATACAGATAGAAGGCAACGCGGTGGGGTTCATTGGTACGTGCGGCGATCTCAACCAGACGCGGCCATTCGGCCAGCTTCTTGGCAACAGTCAGCTCAGAGGCATGGACGATCTTACCCAGATCGGCGCTTTTAAGCGCTGGGTCCTGCGCGTCGATCCCGGCCTCAGCTGCACGGCGCAGAACACTCATCACGCGGGCATGGGCATATTGGACGTAGAAAACGGGGTTCTCGCGGCTTTGTTCCAACACCTTGTCAAAGTCAAAATCCAGGGCAGCGTCATTCTTGCGGGTCAGCATCACGAAGCGGGTCACATCCGGGCCAACCTGATCGACCACATCACGCAATGTGACGAAGTTCCCTGCCCGCTTGGACATCTTGAACGGCTCGCCGTTCTTCCACAGTTTCACCAACTGGGTTAGCTTGATATCCAGCGGTACCTTGCCGTCGGACAGAGCGGATACTGCGGCCTTCATCCGTTTGACATAGCCACCGTGGTCGGCGCCGAACACATCGATCAACGCGTCAAACCCACGGGTCACTTTGTCATAGTGATAGGCGATATCCGGGGCAAAATAGGTCCAGCTCCCGTCCGATTTCTTGACCGGGCGATCCACGTCGTCGCCATGCTCGGTCGATTTGAACAGGGTCTGCTCACGTGGTTCCCAATCTTCGGGCTTTTTGCCCTTGGGCGGTTCCAGCACGCCCTCATAGATCAGGCCCTTGTCGGTCAGGGATTGCAACGCAGCTTCAATCCGACCCGTGCCATAGAGCGACTTTTCCGAGAAGAACACATCCATCTCAACGCCCAACGCCTTCAGGTCGGCACGGATCAGGTCCATCATCGCTTCGGTCGAAAACTCGCGCAGATCCTCCAGCCAGTCGCTTTCCGGCTTGTCGATCAGGCTGTCACCGTATTTCTCTTTCAACGCCTCGCCAATCGGGATCAGATAGTCGCCAGGATACAGGCCCTCGGCGATCTCGGGGCTCTGCCCGTTGGCCTCGCGGTATCGTTCATAGGCCGAGCGCGCCAGCACATCGACCTGCGCACCGCCATCGTTGATATAGTATTCACGGGTCACGATATGGCCGGAATAGGCCAGCAAGCTTGCCAGCGCATCGCCAAACACCGCGCCCCGCGTATGACCCACATGCAAGGGGCCGGTAGGGTTGGCCGAGACGTATTCCACGTTCACCTTCTGCCCATGCCCCATGGTCGAGCGGCCATAATCCGTGCCCTGTTGCAGCACCGCAGCCAGAACACCCTGCCAGACTGATGGCGCCAACCGCAGGTTCAAGAACCCCGGCCCGGCAACCTCTGCACTTGTGATCCGATCATCCTCTGCCAGCTTTCCAGCCAGCGCATCGGCAATGTCGCGCGGCTTCATCTTGGCGGGCTTTGCCAGCACCATCGCCGCATTCGTTGCCATATCGCCATGCGCCGCATCACGTGGAGGCTCGACCGCCACGTTGTCAAAGCTCAACCCTTCGGGCAGCACGCCTTCGGACTGCATCTGTGCCAACGCGTCCAGCACAAGGCTGCGGATCTCGGAAAACAGGTTCATTTCGAATGTCCTTTTGCTTGCCCGGCGGTTTACCACGCAACACCGCAAGGTCAATGGAGGCATTCAATTTGCGCTTGGATAAAGACCCCTCCCCGCTAAGGTCTGTCAGATACACCTAAACGGAGAATCCCATGCGTTTTGCCCTGCCCCTTGGTCTGATTTTGTCGACCGCCCTTCCGGCTTTTGCTGAAATGCCTGCCCCGCAAGGCCATGTGCTGGTCACCCTTGGCGGCGCGGTTGGGGAAACCAACCTGCCCGCGCGCGGCGAGAATGACGGCGGCTTGCTGGGATATCTGGAGGTCACCCATGACGGGGCAGCTGGCTTTGACGCGGCATTGCTGGATAGTTTGGATCAGGTCGAGATCACAATTCCCTACGGCACAGAGGCCAACCAACGCGACATTACCTTTAGCGGCCCGCTTCTGTCTGATGTGATGGTCATGGCCGGTGCCGAAGGTAAAACGGCCAAACCAATGGCAATGGACGGGTACCAGGCAGAAATTCCCTGGCAAAGCATTTCGACCTATCAGCCCATCCTTGCGACCCACGCCGACGGCGCCCCCATGGGGATCGGAGGGTATGGCCCAACGATGATCGTCTTCCCACCCACCGACGATGCTGAGGCGGCGCAGGATCAGACGGGCCAACAAGTCTGGGCTTTGGCCTATATCGGGGTCGAGTGATCCGCCGGTATCGGGTGGCCAGTCAGTCTGGCATGATCCTGTAGCGCAAACCTGTCGGTCATCCCGGCAATATAGTCCGATACGATCCGGGCTAAGGCAGTCTCATCCTCAGCCTCTTCAATGTCCGCGTGCCAACGCGCGGGCATCTGTTTCGGATCGCCAAGGTAGATTGGAAACAAATCCTCGACCACTTTGCTGACCTCGGCGCGCACCGTCATCACCGACGGCGCCCTATACATCCGCGAAAACAGGAAAGCGCGAATTTCCTTCAGTTGCGCCCAAAGGCCTGTTGAGAACTGAATGACCGGATAGCCAAGATGCCGGATCTCTTCGACGCTCCGGGCACCGGACCCTGCGATCAGAGCCCGAGACGTGTCGATCACGTCCGACACCATAACCCCAAACACCCGCCGCAACGCCTCATGCCGACGGCGATAGGGGTCGAGGCCCGGGTACTTGCGATCCACCTCCGCATAACAGTCGCCCACGATCGGCAGTCGCTGAATGTCCTCGTCGCTGAACAACTCCGCCCTCAGCCCGTCCAACAGGTCATGATTGTTATAGGCGATGTCGTCTGACAATGCCGCCACCTGCGCCTCAGCGCTTGCGTGCGTGTGCAGCTCCAGATCAAAGGCCGCATTGCACTCCGCCAACGCCCAGGGCAGAGCCCCTTCCACCGGGCCGTTGTGTTTCGCAATACCTTCAAGGGTTTCCCACGTAAGGTTGCACCCATCGAACTCGGCATAATGACGCTCAAGCCGGGTCACGATCCGAATGGCCTGCGCGTTATGATCGAACCCACCATACGGCTGCATGATCTCATGCAAAGCATCCTCGCCAGTATGTCCGAACGGCGTGTGGCCAAGATCATGGGCCAGGGCAACCGCTTCAGTCAGTTCTGGATTCAAACCCAAGGCCCCGGCAATCGTCCGCGCCACCTGCGCGACCTCAATCGAATGGGTCAACCGGGTCCGATAGCTATCCCCTTCGTGCTCAACAAAAACTTGGGTCTTGTGCTTGAGCCGCCGAAAGGCGCTGGCATGAATGATCCGGTCCCGGTCGCGCTGAAAGCATGACCGGAAACTGCTTTCTTCCTCTGGCACCAACCGCCCTCTTGCGCGGTCGGGATTCGAGGCAAAACCTGCTCTGTCCAACGGCCTGTCCTTGTCGCCTGTCCTTGGGCTTTCTATATGGTAGAGTGGTTAAGAAATAAACCTTTGGAGTTTGGCATGAATCTGCCCCCGATAGTTACAGAACGCGCCTTTGACCGCCTTGCCGAGATCGGCGCGGCCGATCAGGGTCAAGCCCTGCGTGTCGCTGTCGAAGGTGGCGGGTGTTCGGGCTTTCAGTACGAAATTGCATTGGACAAACCCAAAGAGGACGATTTGGTTCTTGAGGGTAAGGGGCAGAAGGTCATTGTCGACGCAATCTCACTGCCGTTTCTTGAAAATGCGGTGATTGATTTCACGCAAGAACTGATCGGCGCACGCTTTGTGATCGAAAACCCAAACGCCACCTCCTCCTGCGGCTGCGGCACTTCGTTTTCAATGTGATCACCCGTGGGGGCTTCACCCCCACACCCCCACACCCCCAAGGTATTTCTAGCCGGATGAAGCAGGGATCCGCTCTCCGATTTCTAGACCGGAGAGCTTCACCCGGCGCGGTCATCGGCGCCTCCGCCTGTACCGCCAGCTGATTTTCGGAGATTCTGGTTAACGGTCCGTTTCTTCATCTGGCCAAAAATACCTCGGAGCGCGAGGCAGCGCCTCGCAAACCTGTTCTCCGCCTTGCCGTTGGGCCCGTTCTGGGCGATAGGTTGCCAAGGACTGTCGGAGGGTCGCGCATGAAAATCGCCACATTCAACATCAACGGAATCAAGGCGCGGGCCGAAGCATTGCCGCGTTGGCTGGATGATGCCCAGCCCGATGTTGTGCTGCTGCAAGAGATCAAGTCTGTCGACGATAACTTCCCCAGAGAGATCTTTGAGGCGCGCGGGTACAACGTGGAAACGCACGGTCAGAAAAGCTTTAACGGCGTTGCCATTCTGTCAAAGCTACCGCTCGAGGACGTCTCGCGGGGTTTGCCCGGTGATGATGAGGATGAACAGGCCCGCTGGATCGAGGCCACGGTCGTCGGCAAACAGGCGCTGCGTATCTGCGGGCTTTATCTGCCGAACGGCAACCCCGCCCCAGGGCCGAAATATGAGTATAAACTCGCCTGGATGGAACGGCTCTATCATCGCGCCCGCGATCTGATGAACGGTGAAGAGCCCGCGCTGATGGCAGGTGATTACAACATCATTCCCCAGGCCGAAGACGCAGCGCGTCCCGATGCCTGGCGCGAGGATGCATTGTTTCGCCCTGAAAGCCGGGCCGCATTTCGGAAAATTCTGAATCTCGGCTTCACCGAGGCCTTTCGCGCTGGCACGCAAGGTCCGGAACATTATTCATTCTGGGATTATCAAGCGGGTGCGTGGAACCGAAATGACGGGATTCGTATTGATCATTTCCTTCTGACCCCTCAGGCCGCTGACCTGTTGCGCGATTGCAAAATCGATTCCGAAATTCGGGGGCACGAAAAACCGTCAGATCATGTTCCGGTTTGGATAGATCTAGATCTGTAATCGGCTAAGCCGTGGCATCGAACTCATAGATCCAATCATATTTTCGGCCCAACCGCGATCCAACTGCCATCAACGCCAGTTGCGCCCCGACACGCATAGGGCCACGTAGATGGAAGTTGCGCGCGTTGGCTCCAGCGGCAGCGACCACCCGAGTTGCCCGCTGGCGACGGGTCGCTTCATAGGAGGCCAGTGCTTGCGAAACGCCGGATTGTTCTTCGAAAGACCGCCCCAGAGCCCAGGCATCTTCTAGTGCAAGGCAAGCACCTTGGGCCATGAAAGGCAGCGTCGGATGAGCTGCGTCGCCCAAAAGCGCCACACGCCCATTCTGCCAGCATTCAGCAACAGGGCGCAGGAACAATGCCCAGATATTCGGGTCCTGAACCTCTTGCAAAATCTCTTTGACCAAGCCGCCAAAACCTGCAAATCGCGCCTTCAGCTCTTCGGGGTCACCGCGCAGACGCCAGCCTTCTTCCTGCCAGTCAGACCTCTCTTCGATTGCCACGATGTTCATCAGGGTCTGATCGCGCAAAGGATACGTCACTACATGCCGTCCCGGCCCCATGGTTAGCACAGCGCAAGGGTTCTTGTTGCGTCGGTCCCATGGAATCGTCGCGCGCCAGGCAACCTGATGTGTGAATTTCGGTGTTTCCCTGCTAGTCAGGTCAGCACGAATTGCACTTTGGCCGCCGTCCGCGGCGACTGCACAATCAACCCGAAATCTCGCCCCCGTATCGAGGATAATTTCGGCCTCGGACGGGTGCTTTCGCACCCGTTCCACACGCGCACCAAGGTGAAACTCTACCCCTTTTTGAACCGCCGCTTTGTAGAGAAGATCAAGCAGGTCAGCGCGATGGTAATAATAGGTAGGCCCGGCAGAGGGTGGCACGATTTTGCAGACCAGCCGCCCTGCCCGGTAATCACGAAGGACCGTTCCATGGGACAAAAGCCCAGCCTCGGGCGTGTCCGCAACAACCTTCAGCGCACGCAGCACAGCCATCCCGTTGGCGCTGATCTGAAGGCCCGCGCCAACCTCGGTCAATTCTGGTGCCTGCTCAAACACGGTCACCACGGCGCCGCGCTGTCGCAGGGTCAAAGCAGCCGCGAGGCCGCCAATGCCACCTCCGACTATGCCGAATTTCGATCCGCTGATGTTCATGTCACCGGCTTAACGCAAAAACGCCGGAGCAAAAGGCCCCGGCGTCTATGTTATCAGATTTTCCCAGCGATCAATCGTCGCGGTGGACCTTTTCGCGACGCTCATGCCGTTCCTGCGCCTCAAGCGTCATGGTCGCGATTGGGCGCGCATCCAAACGTTTCAGCGAAATCGGATCACCGGTCATCTCGCAATAGCCGTACTCGCCTTCATCAATCCGGCGCATGGCAGAATCGATCTTGGCAACCAGCTTGCGCTGACGATCGCGGGTGCGCAGTTCCAGCGCGCGATCGGTTTCTTCGCTTGCGCGGTCAGCGACATCCGGAATGTTACGGGTATTGTCCTGCAGCCCTTCGATCGTATCGCGGCTGCCAGCCATTAGTTCGTTTTTCCAATCCAGCAGCTTGCGACGAAAATACTCTAGCTGCCTGTCATTCATAAATGGTTCGTCTTCAGCTGGACGGTAATCTTCAGGCAGAAAAACTTCCTGCTTCATTTTTGCTCCCTCGGTGTGGCCTGCAACGCCGGTCACTCTCTCATTACCTGACATGCGGCAATCCCCTTCTGCGGAGCGTTTATCTGACAGCGCAGTAATTGTCACTATGCAAACGTCGCCCCGGCGCCGCGCCATTGCGCGTGATCTAAATACGTCCAACCAAACAACAAAACCTTGTTTTTCTGTGAAAATTAACTGACCATTTCAGGGCAACTCCAAAAAGACGGCACCGGATGTTAGCGCACGAATCAACCAAAAGCATTGTAGTTACTCGGCAATTTCCCTTCATGCGACGCAGCGACCTGGCTTGTCAAAATTTCTGCTGCGCGGTAACCCCAAGGGCGCATTTCGCGCGACACTTGATGGGGGGCCAATGACCGCACGTTTCCAAGGAACAGCCGAATACGTCGCCACAGACGATCTGACCATTGCGGTAAATGCCGCCGTGACGCTGGAACGTCCCTTGCTGGTCAAAGGTGAGCCGGGAACTGGCAAGACCGAGTTGGCCAAGCAGGTGGCCGGAGCGTTGGGGCTTCGGATGATCGAGTGGAACGTGAAATCCACCACCCGCGCGCAGCAGGGACTGTATGAATACGATGCCGTCAGTCGTCTGCGCGACAGCCAGTTGGGTGAAGAGCGCGTGCACGACGTGTCGAACTATATCCGCAAGGGTAAATTGTGGCAGGCCTTTGAAACCGATGAAAAGGTCGTGTTGTTGATCGACGAGATCGACAAGGCCGATATCGAGTTTCCGAACGATCTGCTGCAAGAGCTCGATAAGATGGAGTTCCACGTCTACGAGACCAGCGAAACGATCCGCGCCAAGAACCGTCCGATCGTCATCATCACATCGAACAATGAAAAGGAACTGCCCGACGCCTTCCTGCGCCGGTGTTTCTTTCACTATATCCGGTTCCCTGATGAGGCCACGATGCGCCGCATCGTCGAGGTACATCATCCCGGCATCAAAGATGCGCTTTTGTCAACGGCTCTGACCCAGTTCTATGAGATTCGCGAAACTCAGGGCCTGAAGAAAAAGCCATCAACCTCAGAGGTGCTGGACTGGCTCAAGCTGCTGCTGGCCGAGGACCTGACCGCCGAAGATCTCAAGCGCGATGGCGCCAATGCCCTGCCCAAACTGCACGGTGCGCTGCTTAAGAATGAACAGGACGTGCACCTGTTCGAACGCCTGGCATTCATGGCCCGCAACAAACGCTGAGCCGGTAAACCCTCGGTGATCGCCGCTTGCCTTAGCAAGTCTCGGATGCAAGCATTGGTCTCAGGTTGCCCGGCATGTCCGGGCAATTTACCATCAGACCCAACGGGACTCAGCAATGCCAGAAACAGTAACAATTCGAGCCTTGCATCCGACTGATCGCGAGGACTGGGCGGATATGTGGCGGGATTATCTGGCGTTTTATGAAACCACGGTTCCGGATTCCGTCTATGACAGCACTTTCTCGCGACTGCTGGGGGATGATCCGAACGATTTTTCTTGTTTCGTCGCGCAGGCCGACGGAGGGCTTGTCGGTTTGACTCACTTTCTGTTCCACCGCCATGCCTGGAAGGAAGAAAGCGTGTGCTACTTGCAGGATCTATTCGCCCGCCCCGAGGCGCGCGGCATGGGGATCGGTCGCGCTTTGATTCAGGCCGTTTACGACGAAGCAGACCGGCAAGGTGCACCGTCTGTCTATTGGCTGACGCAGGATTTCAACCATACCGCGCGAAAGCTCTATGACAGGATCGGCAAACAGACACCTTTCATCAAGTATCAGCGCCCATGACGCGATGGCTCGCAATCTTGATCAGCTTTGTCCTGACCGCATGCGCCACGATTGAGCCTGCCGAAAGCCCACCCGAGATTGTGGACATCGAACCACCCCTGCCCCCTGCCAAGTCCTTTACGCGTGCATATCCCTCGCCTCCGGCGCGGTCGAATGAAAACATGGCAGCGGATTTCATCTCTCTGCATTTCGCACTGGAAGGGGGTACGGCACTGCCTGTTTTTACGCGGTTCGAAACCCCGATCACGGTGCGGTTGACCGGGGCTGCGACGCCCTCGCTTCAAAAGGATCTGGGCCGCCTGCTGACCCGTCTGCGCACTGAAGCCGGGATAGACATCAAACAGATCAAGGACGGTCAGGCCAACATCACGATCGCGGCGGTCAGTCAAAAAGAGATTCAGGCCATCCTGCCTCAGGCTGCATGTTTCGTGGTACCCAATGCCTCAAGCCTTGCGGAGTACCGCCGGGATCGGTTCAAACAGAAAAGCAGCTGGACCAAACTGAGCAGCCGTCAGCGACTGGGCATCTTCATTCCCGCCGATGCAAGTCCGCAGGAAAAACGTGACTGCCTGCACGAAGAGATCGCACAGGCGCTTGGCCCGCTGAATGACCTGTATCGCCTTCCGGACTCGGTATTCAACGATGACAATATCCACACGGTCCTGACCGGGTTCGACATGTTGATCCTGAAGGCCGCATATTCATCCCAACTGCACAGCGGTATGACACGTGAACAGGTCGAAACGGCCATACCCGAAATTCTCTCGCGTCTGAATCCGCGCGGTGATGCGGTGCCGGTACAGCCCATGTCGGAAACTCCACGAGCCTGGATTTCAGCAATTCAGAAATCCTTGCAATCCAATCGCAGCCAGCAATCGCGCATGAGACAGGCCCGCAAGGCAGCCCGAATTGGCAAGGAACAAGGTTGGACCGATCACCGGCGCGCTTACCCTCATTACCTGATGGGCCGCATGGAACAGTTCGATGATCCGCAAGAGGCGTTGCGCCAATATGATATTGCCCTGCAGTTTCTGCGCTCTACACCGGGCACGGAATTGCATCAATCCTACATCACGACCCAACTGGGCGCCTTTGCGCTTTCGCAGGGCAATGGGCCAGAGTTCCTGCCCGAAATCGACGATGCTATCAACGTGATGACACGGGCCGAGAACGCCTCGCAGCTTGCAACGTTGTTGTTGCTGAAAGCCGAGGTCCTGAATGAAGTCGGCCGTTCCACAGAGGCACGTTCCGTCAGACTGGACAGTCTGAGATGGGCACGATACGGCTTTGGCTCGGATGTAGTGGCCCGGTCGCTTATGCAGGACGTCGCAGAAGGACCAGTCAATTAACGGGGGCGATTAACGCATGATAGTGGTTCTGGGACTGGCGGTGCTGGGTGCGCTCCTTGGGGCGCTGACCGCGCGCAAACGCAACGGCAGCGGCGCTGATATCGCGCAATATGCAGCCGGATATGGAATCGCCTTTGCGCTGGTCGGGCTTATCCTGTCCTTGGTTCTGGTTCGCTTTGTGGTGTAGCCCATGTTTGTTCCCTTTTTCGAAAACCTTCGCAAAGCCGGTATCCCCGTATCCCTGCGGGAATATCTGACCTTTCTGGAGGGTATGAAAAAGGGGCTGGCAACCTATGATGTCGAGGCGTTTTATTACCTCGCCCGCGTGTCGATGGTGAAGGACGAACGCAATATCGACAAGTTCGACCGCGCTTTTGCCGCCAGCTTTGAAGGGCTGGAACAGATCGGGTTCGAACAGGTCCTCGAAGCCGTCGACATCCCTGCCGAATGGCTGGCGAAGATGGCGGAAAAGCACCTCAGCGAAGAGGAAAAAGCCGAGATCGAGGCCCTTGGCGGATTCGACAAGCTGATGGAGACGCTGAAAGAGCGGCTCAAGGATCAGCAAGGCCGCCATCAGGGTGGCAACAAATGGATCGGCACCGCCGGAACCTCGCCCTTCGGGGCCTATGGGTACAATCCCGAAGGCGTGCGGATCGGTCAGAAGGAAAGCCGCCATCAGCGCGCGGTCAAGGTCTGGGACAAGCGTGAGTTCAAGAACCTCGACGACACGGTCGAACTGGGCACGCGCAACATCAAGGTCGCGTTGAAGCGCCTGCGCCGCTGGGCCCGCGAGGGTGCGGCGGAAGAGCTTGATCTGGACGGCACCATCCGCGCAACAGCCGAGCATGGATATCTAGACGTCAAAACCCGGCCCGAACGGCACAATGCCGTCAAGGTTCTGTTGTTTCTGGACGTCGGAGGCTCAATGGACCCACATATCAAAGTGGTGGAAGAGCTGTTCTCGGCCGCAAGAACCGAATTCAAGCATCTGGAATATTACTACTTCCACAACTGCCTGTACGAAGGTGTCTGGCGTGACAACATCCGCCGCTGGGACCAGCAGACGCCGACCCATGAGGTGTTGCGCACCTATGGTCCCGATTACAAATGCATCTTCGTCGGTGACGCCTCGATGAGCCCTTATGAGGTCGCCTATCCCGGCGGTGCCAATGAACATTGGAACCAGGAGGCTGGCCAGATCTGGCTGCAGCGGGCACGCGACCAATGGGCATCGAACCTGTGGATTAACCCAGTGCCTGAGAAGTATTGGGAATATACCCACTCAATCGGAATGATCCGCGAGATTTTTCAGGATCGGATGGTGCCGATGACTCTGGCCGGGCTGGAAAAAGGAATGCGCGAGCTGACGCGATAACGCCAGCCCGCGGATCAGGTTCTGCCAAGGCCGGAATTACCCGGCGATGGCCTGAATGCCCAGAAACAGAACACCCGACAACACAGCCGCCGCGGGCACGGTAATAATCCAGGCTGCTATGATCGTCATAAAGTGCGAGCGGCGCACCAGCTTGCGCCGGCGGCGTTCTTCCGGTGCCAGAACCGACCGCTCAGGCACTGTAATGCGGGCTTTACGCAGCCGTCTTTCAGCATCCCATTCACGGAAGAAGCCGACACCAAAGACGGCACCCACTGCAATATGGGTCGAGCTTACGGGAAGACCCAGCCAACTGGCCACGATAACGGTGATGGCTGCGGACAGCGCAACGCAATAGGCACGCATCGGGTTAAGTTTGGTTATTTGGCTGCCAACCATTCGGATCAGTTTTGGCCCAAACAGGAACAGGCCAAACGAAATGCCAAAGGCGCCGATGATCATGACCCAATAGGGAATACTAATCGCCTGGGTGAAATCACCCGAGGCAGAGGCTTGCACGATGGCTGCCAAAGGCCCAACGGCATTGGCCACATCATTGGCCCCATGTGCAAAGCTCAGCAATGCGGCGGATACGATCAGAGGGATGCCGAACAATACTTTGAGGGATTTATTGCGGTTCTCCAGACCTTCGGATTGACGCCGAATAACCGGAATCATCACGGCCCAGACCAGCCCACCACAGGCGGCTCCGATCAACAAAGCCGTGCCGAGGTCGATCTTGACGATCTTCTTGAGCCCCTTCAGCGCCAGATAGCTGGCAAAAGCCGCTGCCATGATACCAACCAGCATCGGCACCCATTTCCGGGCCGCGGCGATCTTGTCGTCCTGATAGATAATCCGCGACTTGATGAACCAGAGAAATCCTGCGGCGACCAGACCGCCAAGCATCGGCGAGATAACCCAGCTGGCCGCGATCTTGCTCATCGTCCCCCAGCTTACTGCGCCAAAACCGGCTGCGGCGATCCCCGCCCCCATGACGCCTCCGACAACCGAGTGGGTCGTGGACACAGGCGCTCCGACCCAGGTCGCCAGGTTGACCCAAAGCGCCGAAGACAACAAAGCCGCCATCATTGCCCAGATGAATACAGTCTGCGTTCCCATGCTTTCAGGAGCGATAATGCCCTTCGCGATCGTGGAAACAACGTCGCCTCCAGCGATCAGCGCGCCGGCACTTTCGAATATGGCAGCAATCGCGATGGCGCCTCCCATGGTCAGCGCATTGGCCCCGACCGCCGGTCCCATATTGTTGGCAACATCATTGGCCCCGATATTCAGCGCCATATAAGCCCCAAACATTGCCGCAAGCACTACGATCAGCGTGTTGTTGCCTTGTCCGAACAGGAAGGCTGCCACAAGACCTGCGACAACGATAAAAGAAAGCGCGATGCCAGACCCGACAAATGGGCGACCCACCTGGGAGGTTGCCACTTCTAGCCGAGAAAAGCGTCTAAGGTCGCGGTCAAGCGTTTCCAGGTGACGGGCTTCGTGGTCATTGTTGGACATTGTGTATTCTCCGACGAGTTCCCGTGCGGATAAGGCGGCAGGCGGCGTTTTTCAACAGTTAGAATCCTAATGAACCCAGTTTCCACTGCGTCATGGTAGCTTGGAGACCTTTCAGGCCCACGGAAACGCTGATGCCTTGCCCTTGTGTCTGCTTATCCCCATATCAGAACCATGCTCCGAATTACTCCGATTCTTCTGGCGGTTCTGTATGCCGTGGTGATGTACCGGATCTCGGTCTGGCGCACTCATCGCGAGCTTGACCTGAAATCGACCGAACTGGCCGATCCCGCCCTCAAGCGTATCACTGACCGGCTGGCGGCGGCGCTGGGGATCGAGAGGGTTCCGGTCTATATATATGAAATCGACCCGGTGAACGGGCTTGCGGCGCCGGATGGACGAATATTCATCACACGCGGGTTTTATCGCAAGTTCCTCAATGGCGAGGTTTCCGCCGAAGAGATGGCGAGCGTCATCGCACATGAACTGGGGCATGTGGCCTTGGGTCATGCACGGCGACGGATGATTGATTTTTCTGGACAGAATGCGTTGCGGACAGCCTTGATGCTGCTTCTGAGCCGGTTCATCCCATTCATCGGTGCGATGATTGCAAATGCGCTGACTGCGCTTTTGGCGTCGCGCCTGTCACGTGGGGATGAATATGAAGCAGATGAATATGCCGCCGCCCTGCTAACCAAAGCCGGAATCGGCATCGGCCCGCAAAAGTCTCTGTTTCACAAGCTTGAGGATTTGACGCAGCAACGCGCGGGCGTTGTACCCGCCTGGTTGATGAGCCATCCCAAAACGGATGAGCGGATTGCGGCGCTGGAAGTGCTTGAGCAGCGATGGGCGCGTGGCTGAGGCTCGGCGGCGAGAGGCCAGCCACTCGCGCTCTCCGAGGTAATTTTAGCCAGATGAAGCAGGGATCCCACTTAGCTGGCGAGCGCTTTGCCCAGACGCGGCAGGCGGGCTTTTTTCATCAATCCACGCAAAGTCCATGTATCGCCTGACAGGCGGTTTGCTTCGGCCAGTACCTGCTGTGCAAGCTGGTCCAGCCCTTGCGGGTCGCTATACCAGAAACCATACAGCAGACTGTCAGGGTCACGCCGCTCAAGCCCTTCTTCTGCAAGAATATTTCTGGGGAAATCCTTGGCGTTGACCGTGACGATGATATCCGCTGACGCGGCTACTGCAGTGGCCAAAACGTGGATATCTGCTGCGTCCGGCAGCCAGAGCCGAGCCTGCAGACCATCATTGGCTGGGCGTTCTGCCTTGGGCCATTTGACCTGCGTCAGGGCAATCTCGGCACGGGCCTGCGCCTCGCCCTCGGGGCCCAGCTTGCGTGCGGCGCGGGCCCATTCCTCGAGGATGCGCGCCGACCATATAGGGGTGAAATGACCTAGTCGGGCGGTGCCCAACAGCATCTCACGCATCACCGTTGGATAGATGACGCAGGTATCGAGTACAGCCTTCATAACCGGTAGAACACGGCCTTGAGGTAACCGCTTTCAGCCAGCTGCGGCAATTGCGGGTGATCAGGCCCGGCAAAGCCCGTATGGATCAGTTGGGCTGAGCGCCCGGCGCGCCCGATGCCACGGGATGAGGCGTCGCGGAAGCGGCCCAGATCAGCAGCGTGCGAGCAAGAGCATAAGCCCAGATATCCGCCCGGCTTGACCAGTGTGGCGGCCAATCGCGCAATGCGTTCATAAGCCCGCAGCCCTGCATCCAGCGCCTGCCTTGATGGTGCAAATGCGGGAGGATCACAGATAACGACGTCGAATTTAGCGCCTTCGTCGTTCAACTGAGCCAACACATCAAAGGCATCGCCTTGGCGCGTGTCGAATTGATCGGCAAAGCCAGAAGCCTCGGCCCCTTTTGCGGCCAACTCCAATGCCGCAGCCGACCCATCGACCGACAGCGCCTGTCCGGCGCCACCCGCCAGCATCGCCAACCCGAACCCTCCGACATGGCTGAATACATCCAGTACCTGTGCCTTGGGTTGAACCAGCTGCGCAGCAAAGGCGTGATTGGGGCGTTGGTCATAGAACAGGCCTGTTTTCTGACCGCCCGCCAAATCCGCCATATAGGTTGCACCGTTCATCAATACGGGCAAAGGCGCATCCGGGACAGTGCCGCGCAAGGTCAGGTTGACATCATCCAAGCCTTCCAGACCGCGTGTCCGGCCCGAGGCGTTTTTCAGCACGATCGTCACGCCGGTCACGGCGGTCAGTGCATCGGTCAACATATCCAGATGCGCCTCGGCCCAGGCAGCATTGGGCTGGATCACACAGGCCTCACCGAACCGGTCGATGATGACACCCGGAAAGCCATCGGCCTCGGCATGGATCAGGCGGTAAAAGGGCGAGTCAAACAGGCGTTCGCGCATATCAAGCGCGCGGCGCAGACGGGTTTCGAACCAATCAGCCGTCAGCTCGGCGTCAGGATCGCGGTCCAGCACACGGCACATGATTTTCGATTCAGGATTGACCGCCACCAACGCGATCGGCGCGCGATTTTCATCCTCGAGCACGGCCAGCGCGCCAGCAGGGATTTTGCGCGTGCGACGGTCGGTGACAATGTCATTGGCATAGACCCACGGGAAGCCATGGCGCAGGCCGCGCGCATTGGCTTTGGGTTTCAGGCGGATACGGGGACGGACTGCAGTTTGGGTCATGGCGACCTCATAGTCGCGAACGCGCCGAGGGGAAAGCCCTAGCGGTTGCGAGACCGCCAACCACCGCGCCGTTTCGGCGCCTGAGCAGATTGCAACCCTTCGGTCAGCACCTGTGTCATTGGGTGATCGGCCTCATCTTTGGCATAGATGGCGTGCAGGTCAGACAGGGCTTGCCTCTGATCACGCCCCTCCGGAAGGCTTAACGCCCAGTCCAGAAAGATACTGCGACATTCGGGCAATGTGATGCCATCGATGCGATAGGCCTCGCGGATCAGGCCTTTGTGATCGTTCGGATCGTCATTGCGCGGCATCTTTATCCTCCTGAATCACGCGGCCGATAATTTCGGCGGCGATATCGTAGCTTTCCTGCAACGCGGCCTGCAACTGTTCTACCTGCTCATACCCGGTGGCCCGACACAGGAAGGCGGAACCGCCCTCTCCGATTTTATCGGCCTCGATAACCTTACCTGACAACAGCCGAGCTGCGCATTGCACAGACCAGCATAGATCGTAGCAATCCTTCAACGTTTGCGCCTGAGCGACATCCAAAAGCGCGGCTGCGACTGCACCGTCCAACCCGGCATGTACATCGCGCTTTGCAACACCGGACAGTAAAGCGCCTGTTTCGGCCATCAGCTCTATGTCCATCATGCGTCCGGCCCCATTCTTGGCATCCCAAATACCGGCGGGGGTTTTCGCGGCTGCCAGACGCGCGCGCATTTCGGCAACTTCGCGCAAAACCTGCGCCTGATCGCGGGAGCGCGAAACAAGCTCTGTTCGAAAGCTCTCGATATCGTCGGCCAGTGAGGGCTCACCGGCGACGGGGTTTGCGCGTGTCAGGGCAAGGTGTTCCCACACCCAGGCCTCATTCTGCTGATAGTTCGTGAAGCTGGCCCAACTGGTCGCCACCGGCCCCTGATTGCCCGAGGGGCGCAGCCGCATGTCGACCTCATAAAGTCGCCCCTGCGACATAGGGGCCGACAGCGCCGTGATCAGTGCCTGCGTGAACCGGGCATAGTAGGTCCGCGTGGCAAGAGGCCGTGGGCCCTCGGACATGTCCTGATCCAGCGGGTCGTAGATCACGATCATATCCAGGTCAGATTGCGAGTTGATCCGCCCTGCCCCCAGGGATCCCATGCCTAGCACAGCGGCACCGCGACCAGGTGCGGGCCCGTGTTTGCTGATGAACTGCTCCACAACACATGGCAGGATCGCAGCGATCACCGCGCTTGCAAGTTCGGCATATTGCTGCCCCGCCTGCACGCCGTCGATCAACCCGCGCAGATGGTGAACGCCGATCCGGAAATGCCATTCCTTGCACCAGCGCCGCGCCAGATCAAGCTGGCTTTCGTAGTCTTGTTCCTGCGACAGCTCTTGTTCCAGTTCGTCCTGGAGCACGGCTTGGCCCGGCCAGTCGTCAAAGAAGCTGCCGCCAATCACCGCATCAAAGACCGAGGCGTTGTGCGACAAATGCGCGGCCAATGCATGCGACGTGCCTACTATATCGACAAGCAGGTCGATAAGCTGCGGGTTGGCCTCGAACAGAGAAAACAGCTGCACGCCCGCAGGCAACCCGCGAAGGAACCCGTCCAGTGCCAGCAGCGCCTCATCCGGTTGGGCGGTTTTGGCAAGACGCGTCAGCAGCTCGGGTTTCAGCCGTTCGAAAATCCGCGCCCCGCGCTGAGAACGCAGTGATGGGTAGGTCGTCCAGCGCGCCAATATGCTTTCGTCAAATTCAACTTCTGGCAAAGGTGCACGGGCTGTCGGGCCGGGGGCGAAAAAACCTTCGGTCAACTCATGAACCTCGGTCAGCCGCCGTTTCAGATCCGCAGTCAGATCGGCGCTATCAATCCCCATCAGGCATGCAATCCGCTCAATCCCGTCCGAGGATTGCGGAATCTTATGGGTCTGCGCATCATGGATCATCTGAATGCGGTGTTCGACTTCGCGATGCGCGCGGTAGTGATCGGTAAGCTTTTCAGCCACGTCCTCGGGCACCCACCCTTTGCCGGCCAAAGCCGCCAAACCCGGAACAGTACCACGCACGCGCAGGTCCGTATCGCGACCTCCGGCAATCAACTGTCGGGTCTGAGTGAAGAATTCAATCTCACGTATCCCGCCTTGCCCTAGTTTCATATCATGACCCGGAATGGTCAGCGCACCGCCTGTCCCTTTGTTTTCGCGGATACGCAAGCGCATGTCATGGGCATCCTGAATAGCCGCGAAATCCAGATGCCTTCGCCAGATGAAGGGGCGGAGCGTATCCAGAAAACGCTGCCCCGCAGCGATATCGCCAGCGCAGGGACGCGCTTTGATATATGCGGCGCGCTCCCAAGTGCGGCCCAGACTTTCATAGTACCTTTCGGCAGCTTCCGCAGCCAGACAAACTGGCGTCACCGCAGGGTCAGGCCGCAGCCTTAGATCGGTGCGAAATACATATCCATCCGCTGTCTTGTCACTGAGTGTGGCGCAGAAATTCCGTGTCGCCCGGACCATCCCTTGCCGCGCTTCATAGAAATCGTCCGGATCATAGCGCGTTTCGTCAAACAAAACGATCAGGTCGATATCAGAGCTGTAGTTCAACTCATGCGCACCCATCTTGCCCATGGCCAAAATGATCATTCCCGCGGCAGAGGCGACATCATCTTCGGTCATCCCCGGCAATTTACCTCGCCGGATCAAGGTTGCAATCTCGGCCTTGGCGGCAACATCCGCTACCATGGCCCCGAAATCGGTTAGTGCCCCTGTAACTTTTTCCAACGGCCACGCCCCTGCCAGATCCGCCAGGGCGGTCAACAGCGCCAAACGCCTCTTGGCCTGCCTCAGCCCCGGCCTGAGTTGATCCGCAGGCAAGGCCCTTGCGGTTTCCATAATGGATGCAAGCATCGCGTCCGGTTGAGCCAAAGCTTGCGGTAGCCAGTCGGCTTCCAGATCAATCAGGCCTTTGAGATAGGGGCTGGAGCCCGCAGCCCCTGCGATCAGTTCCCCCTGCTCAGGTGTTATGCCACCCACTGCTTCGCGCGCTTCGGAACCAAGTGAATGATCAAAGGCGCGCGGTACACGGTTGACGGCAAGAAGTCCTGTCATTTCATCTCCGATGACGTGGTTTTAGTATTTCTGTGGCCAAATTTCTAACCCGACATTGCAACAATCTGGCGCTTAACTCAAAACAGCGCCGCAGCAGACAACCCAGTCAATGTTTGAAAGAAACCGTGGTGCGTTAGACTGAAATTGCGCTTGTTCAGATGTCAGGTCAACCATCCGAAATTCAGAAATGTAAATCATTTTCACATTGACCTCTTGTAACTGGGTTTGGTGCCCCCATCTATTCAATGTGAAAACAATTTACATCTAACCCGGAGAGCACCAATGACCGCATTGACCGAACACGCCGTCCCTGAAAACCCGGGATGGCTCAGCCGCGCAGAAGCCTGGCTTGACGATAAAGGCAAAGGGGCCTGGATCGCAGCCATGGTCCTTGGCTTCATCTTTTTCTGGCCCCTTGGCCTGGCCCTTCTGGCCTACATGATCTGGAGCAAACGTATGTTCAACAAGTCCTGCAGCCGTCGCAAATCCTGGCACAGCCACATGAGCGCAATGAAGCCCTCGGGCAACAGCGCATTCGACGCCTACAAGTCCGATACTCTGGCTCGGTTGGAGCGTGAGCAACAGGAATTCGAAGCGTTCCTGCATCGCCTGCGCGAAGCGAAAGACAAGGCCGAATTCGACCAGTTCATGGATGAACGCGTCCGCGAGAACCGCGAAAGCGACGAATCCGGCGATAACGCCTGATCGACCTTGCCCTGTTCCGACAATCGGGACAGGGTATTTGAAACATCTACCGGAATGACCCGTATGCACTCCTTGCCAGACCCGAACCGACAGCCCGAGTTTTACCAGTCCGTCACGACCAAACGGTTCCTGGCCTGGCTGTTCGATATCGCCTTTATTTCACTGCTTTGTACCGTCGCCATCGTCCTGACCCTCGGGCTCGGCGTACTGATACTCGCCCTGATTTATGCGGTGGTCAGTTTTGTCTATCGCGTCGTCACAATCGCCAACGGCTCGGCCACTCTGGGTATGCGTTTCATGGGGGTCGAACTGCGCGACGCTTTTGGTGAACGAATGGACACAGGTAAAGCGGTCGCACACACAGCCGGTTATTTTGTCAGCATGGCATTTCCGGTGCTGCAAATCATTTCAGTCATCATGATGCTGACCGGCGCGCGCGGCCAGGGCCTGACTGACACTCTTCTAGGCACGGTTATGATTAACCGTCGCGCTTAAAAGACTGTCGCGTGAATCACTTGGCGGCTCCGGGAACGGTTGTTATCATCCCGTTTCAGGAAACATAGGACATTCATGCGACACACGCTGCCAATCGCGCCGCAATTCTACGTTACGGCCCCTCAGCCTTGCCCTTATCTTGAGGGCAAGATGGAGCGTAAGCTGTTCACAGCCCTGCAAGGCGAAGGCGCGAATCAACTGAATGACTCCCTTTCCCAGCAAGGGTTTCGACGGTCTCAAAACGTCCTATACCGCCCTTCCTGCACCGATTGCGCCGCGTGTTTGTCCGCGCGGATCGACGTTTCGGCCTTTCAACCCAGCAAAAGCCAGAAACGCGCGGTCAGGCGGAACTCATATCTGCGACGCCGGGCGAATTCCCCATGGGCTACCGACGAACAGTATGACCTGTTCCGCACCTATCTTGACACCCGACATGCGGATGGCGGCATGGCGGATATGGACGTCTTCGAATTTGCAGCCATGATCGAAGAGACCCCCATACGCAGCCGAGTGGTCGAATATTCAGACCCGGAATCCGGCAATCTGATCGCTGTCAGTTTGACCGATGTCTTGGATGACGGGCTGAGCATGGTCTATTCATTCTATAGCCCGGAACAGCCTCAGAATTCACTGGGCACGTACATGATTTTAGATCACATCGACATCGCACGCGAGGCGGGTCTGCCCTATATTTATCTTGGCTACTGGGTGCCTGGCAGCCCGAAAATGGGATACAAATCCCGCTTTGCAGGGCTGGAAGTGTACAGTCAGGGCGAATGGAAACGGGTCAAGGATCCCTATGACATTGCACATGACGGCCACCACCCGCTGTCCACAGCCCCCATCGCCGAACAGGTTGCCAGCATCCAATTGCCTGATCGTCACCCGACCAAAGGCTGAAACCTGATGCAACAAAGCCTCCACGCCGTTACGCTTGTCGTGCCGGATTACGATGATGCCATCGCCTTTTTCACGCATACACTCAGCTTTTCCCTGACGCAGGACATCGACTTGGGCGCTGGAAAAAGATGGGTCCGCGTAAGCCCACCCGGATCCACCGGGGGCTCACTTCTTCTCGCCAGGGCCGCCGATGCAGATCAGAGAACCGCAATCGGCAACCAGACAGGTGGCCGGGTCGGCTTCTTTCTGGAAACCGACAATTTCGACCGCGACCACAAGGCCATGCTGGCCAAAGGCGTCCATTTCGAAGAATCCCCGCGCCATGAACCTTATGGGACCGTAGCGGTCTGGCAGGACCCATTCGGCAACCGCTGGGATCTGATCCAATTCACCTGATCCTCATCTTCATCTGGCCCAAAATACCTCGGGGCTGAATTGGCCACAGGCCAAGAAGGGGCTGGCCCCTTTTACCTACCAACAAAGCAAAGGGGGCCCGCAGGCCCCCTTTTCCTTTAAACACCTAACTTCGATCAGTTCGGGATCAGATCCGGCACGATGGTCACAATCGCAGGGAAGAACCAAAGGATTCCGATACCTACCACCTGGATCAGCACAAACGGTACAATCCCACGATAGATGTGGCCGGTGGTCACTTCTTTCGGCGCGACCCCGCGCAGATAGAACAGCGCAAATCCAAAAGGTGGCGTCAGGAACGAGGTCTGCAGGTTCACCGCCACCATGATCGTCACCCATTTCGGATCAAAAGACCCGCCATAGATTACCGGGCCTACAATCGGGATCACGATGTAGATGATTTCCAGGAAATCCAGTACGAACCCAAGGAAGAACAGCACCAGCATCACGATCAGGAAGACCGTGAATTCATTGTCAAAGCTCTTGAGGAACTGCTGGATATAATGCTCACCGCCAAACGAGATCACCACAAGGTTCAGCAACTGAGACCCGATCAAAATGGTGAACACCATTGAGGTCACCTTGGCGGTTTCCCGCACCACCGGGGTCAGCACGCCGCTGGAATACAGAACCCAGCAGCCGAACAGCAAACCGAACAGGGCATACAGATAGGCCGCATAGGCTATGATGAAGGCAATCCAGGTTTCGGCCGAGGCGCTGCTCTGATTGATGCGCAGATCAAAATTGACCCCCATCAACAGGGCAATGACCACGGCGAAGGTGGCCCAGATGATAACCTTGCCAGACCGCTCCTGATCTTGCAGCTTGCGATAGGCCGCCAGCATGATCGCACCACCCGCGCCCAATGCCGCCGCCGGTGTTGGGTTGGTCACCCCACCCAGGATCGACCCCAGCACCGCGATGATCAGAACCAGCGGAGGAAAGACCACCCGGATCAGATCATTGGTGGCACAGCGCGCCGCAGCCTCTTTGCAGCCATAGATGGCCAAGGCAAAGGGCAACGCCAGCATCACAAAGGTCAACCCTGACGAGGTTGTTGGCGACACGAACAGAATATCGACAAGCAACATCAGGATCAGACCAATGGACCCAAGGATCAGCGGCTGTGGCGACCGTGACGGAGCAATACCCCGACCCAGCACAATGGTCAGGCCCAGCAACAGAACCATCACCGCAACACCCGTTCCAATCGGAGCGGCGTTGGCAATCTTCTCCTGCTGCGCCGTGGCCAGTTCTTCCTCGGTCAGACGAGTTGATTCTGCGGCACCACCTGCGTCATCAATGGCCGTCTGCTCGGCCACGGCCTGATCCCAGGCGGATTGACCATGCAGCTCGATCATCGAGGCTTTGCAAGTTTCGGAAACGTTGGTCCGCAGCGATGCGCCCTGCCCGATATCTGAGAAGGCCGAGACCGAGACGTTCTGGCTGCCGATAACCCCCAGATTGCCCAGCAGAACTGTACCCACGATCAGCGCGACAGGCGCACCCAACAACCAGGTGAAACCTTCTGAACGGGTAATGGGCTCTCCGCTGCCGCCGGTCATGGGCACCGCAGGCGCCTTATGCGGGTTGAGCAGCGCATAGCCAAAGGCATAAAGCGCATATAGCAGCGCCAACATGATCCCTGGCAGCAAGGCGGCCTGGAACAAAGTACCGACCGAGACAACCGCAGGCTCACCCAGATAGGTCAGTGCGTCCGTGCATCCTGCGTCAACCGCGCGGGTCTCTTGAGCCGTCGAATACAAGTCACCGGCCAGCGTTCCCAGCAGAACAATCACGATCGAGGGCGGGATGATCTGCCCCAGCGTACCTGAAGCCGCAATGACACCCGTCGCCAATTCAGGCGAATAGTTGTTGCGCAGCATGGTTGGCAGCGCCAGCAAGCCCATGGTTACAACGGTCGCGCCCACGATCCCGGTTGAGGCCGCAAGAAACGCCCCCACGACCACAATCGAAACGGCCAGACCACCTGGCAACGGTCCAAAGACGCGCGCCATTGTGGTCAGCAGATCATTGGCGATCTTCGACCGTTCAAGCGTGATGCCCATCAGCACGAACATCAAAACCGCCAGAAGGGTTTCAATGGACTGACCGGCCAGAACACGCTCGTTCATGCGGTTCACGATGAACGACACGTTGCGGTCCAGAGCGGTTTCCCAGCCCGAGACAAAAACAGGCTCGGCAATCCTTGGCAAGTCCGGGAAGCGGAACACTGATATGGTATCGGGTTTAACCCCCGTGCTGACCAGATCCTGATACGCCGCAGAGCCGGTGTCGATCGCCTGGTGAATCAGCAAACCTGCGCTGTCCAATGCGGCGATGATGCCGAATGAGATCACTCCTGCCCCGCCGATGGCGAAGGCCACCGGAAAACCGGATAGAATACCTCCGAAGAGGCAGAAAAATACGATAATGAGGCCTATCTCGACGCCATCAAGTCCGAATAGCATTGTCTGGTTCTCCGTCCCTAATGCGCGCCTTCGTAGGCTTCTTCACCCTCGCCAAGGCTGTCCTTGTCGAGGTATTTTCCAACACTTTCCGGGCCTTCCACATATTCCAGATACGAGCGGTACAGGAATGCAATCGCGTGCAAGAACACCATCGCTGCGAAGGCGATAAGTAGGATCTTGAACAGGAAATAGCCGTTGAATCCGTTGGGGCTGAACCCGATGGTTTCCACGTTCCAGCGCAGCGCGCGGGACTTGGCCACCAGCCGGTCCAAAGTATCACTGGCCGAGGGCTTCGGCACGATCAGATGCCGCCACATGAAGTACCAGCCATACATCCAGGTCAGCACCGCCATCGGCATCATGAACAGTATGGCACCACACATGTCGACCACACGTTTGGCGCGGTGGCTGATGCCCGCATAGATCAGGTCAACGCGGACATGGCCGCCCTGTACAAAGGTGTAGGTGCAGCACAGGCACACGACCATGGCGTTATACAGTTTCAGCTCTTCCGCGAACCAGCTGATATCCATCTGAAACGGGATACCCAGCCCAAAGGACATATCCGGGCGGGTAAAGACCCGCTGCATGAACACGATGATGATCTGCTGAACCACCATCAAAAGGCCTGCCCAGGCGAAGAAACGCCCCGTCGTGTTGGCAAAGCCTTCAAGCCCGCGCACCATCGCCCACATGAAGTTGCGGTAGTACAGACCAATGGCCGTCAACACCAGAAACAGCGTGAAAACCACAAAGAAGAACTCGACCGACCCGCCGTAATAGACAAAGCGCATGACTGCTTCTTTGTCCGACCAGTCCAGCCAGAGTTGCGGATGCGTGATGGCGTATCCGAAATTAATGAAGGCTTCGGCAATGCTCTGAATGAACCATATCAGTCCATTCCACAGGGCGCCGAAGAACGAGATACCGTTTTCGTCCTGCATGTTGTCCCCAGGTCGCGTCAGTTGCACATTCGAGAGTTACAGTTTGTCCGACCGTCAGATGCGCAACGGGAAAGGCCCCCCCGACATGCGGGGGAACCGATTTCAAGGATCGAAGTGACTTAGCCGCGAACGCGGTCGCGCTGCGAGGTGTAGACACCCGACGACAGATTGTTCCAGGCCGAAGACGCGGCCATGGATTCCATCGCGCTGTCGTGGATGCGCTTGAACAGCTCGTCGCCCATGTTCTCGTCCAGGACTTCCTGGCTTGCGGCACCAAACGCGTCCCAAACGCTGTCCGGGAACTCCATGACCTTGACGCCACCTGCCTGCAGACGCTGCAGCGCCGCGCCGTTGTTGGCCAGGAATTGCGCCAGGTTCCACTGATGGCATTCACCTGCGGCGATCTCGATGATCTTCTGCTGCGAGGCAGACAGGCTGTCATAGACCTCGCGGTTGGTTGCCAGCGAAAGACCCGCACCCGGCTCATGGAAGCCCGCGGTATAGTATGTCTTGGTGATTTCCTGGAAACCGGCTTTTTCGTCAGCCCACGGACCGATCCACTCGGTTCCGTCGATCGCGCCGGATGACAGCGCCTGATACACTTCGGAGCCCGGAATGTTCTGTACGGATGCGCCCAGTTTACCCAGAGCTTTACCGCCCAGCCCCGGCATGCGGAACTTCAGGCCGTTGAAATCTTCGGGGCTGTTGATCTCTTTCGAGTACCAGCCACCCGCCTGCGCACCGGTGTTACCAGCCAGGAAGGATTTCAGGCCAAAGATTTCGCCCAGCTCGTCATGCAGTTCCATACCACCGGCATGGTAGTACCAGTTCACCAGTTCCTGGGCGGTCATACCAAACGGAACAGCGGTAAAGAATGCATAGCCCGGATGCTGACCCACAAAATAATAGTCTGCCGCGTGGTACATATCGGCCTGACCGGATGATACCGCGTCAAACACTTCGAACGCGCCAACCAGCTCACCGGCTGCTTTGATCTCAACGTTCAGGTTGCCGTCCGACATGGTGGTGATGCTGTCGGCGCAACGCTGCGCGCTGTCGAACACACCTGCAAGGCCACGGCCCCAGGATGTGACCATGGTCAGCGTGCGCTTGCCCTGTGCATAGGCCGGTGCCGCCAGCGTGGTCGCTGCAGCAGCCGAGCCGCCCAGTGCGGATGTTTTCAGAAATGAACGACGGTCCATATGAGTGATCCTCCCCTTCATAATCATGACCCGGATTGTCCGGGCCTGTCGTATTCAACAGCGGCAAGACTAGTCACAAGGAAGTGAAAGGGAATACCTACTACTGCGTAGAAACGCGGCTTTCTGCGCGAATTGCACAGGCAATAACGGTCCAATCATAGCAAAACAGGGATTTTTGGTGCCGTTTTCCCGCCAGAGGCCCAATCTTTTTGCAATTCTGCTGTGGCTTGCGTATCGATTCGTCCATGCAAAGACTTCGACAACTGGTCTCGTTGACCTATGCTCAAAAGCTGTCGCTGGTGGCGGCGATCCCGCTGGTCGTGGCGGTGGCCGCGATTGCGGTGATGGTTGCCTATGAGGCGCGCGCCACTGCCGAGCGCGAAATTGAAGCACTGGAACGCTCTTTGATTCAGGCCAAGAAGGAAGAGCTGCGCAACTATGTCACTCAGGCGCGCAATGGGTTTGCCTATATCTACGGGCGCGCGGCTCCGGATGACACAGCCGCCAAAACTCAGGTCGCGCAAATCCTGTCGGCCATGATCTATGGGCAGGACGGGTTCTTTTTCGTCTATGACTATGACGGCACCAATCTGGTAAGCCCCCGTCAGACTGAGTTCATCAACCGAAATTGGGAGGGTCTGACCGACAGCGACGGCACACCGGTGGTGAATGAGTTCATTCGCCTTGCTCGTCAGGGTGCGGGTTGGCACAGCTTTATGTGGCAAAAGCCCTCGACCGGGGAAGAAGCGCAAATGATCGCCTATGTCGTCGGCCTTCAGGATTGGCGCTGGGTCGTGGGCACCGGGGTATTCATCGATGACATTGTTGCCGCAGTTGCCAGCGCACGGGCCGAGGTTGAAGCGCGCGTGCAGCGTACCTTCATGTATATCGGTGCCATTGTTCTGGCCGCTGTTCTGATTGTCTTTGCCTCAGGCATGTTGCTCAACATCCGCGAAAGACGTCTGGCCGATGCCAAACTGAAACAGCTGACCCAGCGGGTATTCGACGCGCAAGAGGAAGAGCGCGGCCGTGTGGCACGCGAGCTTCATGACGGGATCAGTCAGATCCTTGTGGGCGTGCGCTTTGCGTTGGACAACGCCCGCCGTCGCCTGTCGCGCGGCGATGATGTGGGCGCGCATGATCCACTGGACAAGGGGATCGAGCATCTGGGAACCGCCATCAGCGAGGTCCGCCGCATCAGTCGCGACTTGCGCCCCGGCGTGCTGGACGATTTGGGCCTCGGCCCCGCGCTTGAGGCTCTGACAGATGATTTCCGCGAGAGAACCGGGATCGAGACCGATTTCTCGACCGTTGTTTTCCGCAACCGGCTGGATCAGGATAGCAAGATCGCCCTCTACCGCATCGCCCAAGAGGCCCTGACCAATATCGAACGCCATTCCGGTGCCACCCATGTCACCATCGATCTGCGCGGGCACAAGAAAGGCGCAACCATGCGAATAACCGACAACGGCCGCGGATTGCGCAACGCTCCGGGTCGGGGCAGTACCGGGATTGGGTTGCGCAACATGCAGGAACGGATCGAGCAACTTGACGGATCGCTGCGAATTCTGTCATCACGCGGCCACCGCAGCGGCACAGTGATCGAGGTCAGCCTGCCACTCAGCCACCTGTTGCCGCCACAGGAAGACGCAACTCCGAACCGAAAGGCCGGTACATGAGCGACCAGACGATCCGGGTCCTGATTGTCGACGATCATCCAATGGTGGCCGAGGGGATCCAGTCGATCCTCGAAAGCTATGACGACATCACCGTGGTCGGGACACTCAGCAGCGGAAAGAAAGCGGTTGATCAGGTTGCCGATCTGAAGCCTGACGTCATCCTGATGGACCTGAATATGCCCGGGCTAAGCGGTCTGAGCGCAACCGAGATCATCCTTGAACGCATACCGGACACCTGCATTCTGATCCTGTCCATGCATGACAGCCCCGAATATATTTCGACTGCTCTCAGCCACGGTGCAAAAGGGTACGTGCTCAAGGACGTCCCAACGGATGAAATCAAAAAGGCCATCGACGCCGTCATGCGGGGTGAACAATACTTGTGCACGGGCGCAAGCGGTTCCCTCAAACCCAAAGGCGACACAACGCGCGAGGCTTTGACCGGGCGCGAACAGACGATCCTGTTGGAGCTGGCACAGGGTAAGTCGAACAAAGAAGTCGCCCAAACCCTTGATATCTCAGTGCGAACGGTCGAGACCCATCGCAAGAACATCAAACGAAAATTGGGCATATCCTCAACTGCCGGCCTGACCCGCTATGCGCTGGAGCACGGCGTTCTACAGGGCACCAGCCCAGGGTTCTGATCCCGTAGCGCGGCACGCGCTGCTCGGCCTAGCCTCCGCAGGCAGGCGGGCAACGGGCGAGAGCACTCTTAGTTACCGTCAATCCAGAAGGGCGTCACGCCGGACTCCTTCCTTGTCATGGTGATGCTGAAGAACACGCCCATATAACTGACGGGTCCGTTCCACCCCACCGCACATGCCTTCGGTTTCGACAAAAGAAAAGATCCCGACATATCGTCTGCGCTCTCCTTTCACGGGAGCGACCCGGTGCAAGGAATAGCGCCCTTTGAAAATCTGCAGATCCCCTGGGTTCAACACCAACTGGTGCACCCGTTTCCGATCACCGTCCAGTACTGCAGAAACAGCCGCGAAATTCTCATCCTCGGCGCTTCGCAGGTTGGGGGCATATTCGAATTCACCACCGAATTCTCCATTCTGAATGGCCAGCGTCACGGTGTAGTTGTTGGTGTCAAAATGCCAGGGAAACCCCTGCCCTTCTTCGACCACGTTGATGATGACATCAGCCAAAGGATCATCGTAGCGAAAGAACCGGTCTTCGGACTCGTTCAATGCCGTTCGAATGAAAGGTAAAAAACCAGCGAACTCATAAATACGTCGCAGCGGTCCGGATTTGGAAAAACTGTCCGCTGGCACAAAGGCATTCGACCGATCATAAAATCGACGCACCGGATGGCTTGGCGCCAATGCCGGGTCGTCTTTGGTGAAATACGCATTCGTTCGGCTAAATGACCTATGTGCACCTACGGCAGTCTTATCGGCTTCTTTCAGCAAACGCGCCACGCCATCCTCGTGTACGAAACTTGGAAGAACAGCACAGCCGTCCCGATCCAGCTCGCGCCTCAGATCACCTATCAGCTGCTCATATGCCCATGAACCGGGGCGGTCTATCGGGTATCGCCCGAGATCAACCAGATCCTGCAACATGTTCGGCCTCCCTCGCCACTGCAATTAAGTCCAGCGTGACTCAGCCTAAAATCACGATCATGCCCGTTTCGGACATCGGCATGACGCATTTCGACACTTCCGTGCCACTCGCCAAGCATTGCAAAGGGGCGAAAATCCCGAAAGTTCCGAACATGCGTCAAAATGCGCAATAAAATGTCGCAAAATACCACCCAGAAGTTAGAAAATTGGTGCAATTGCCTGTTGACGCCCCTTTCCACCGCCCATAATGTCCAACCCACGCAAAAAGGAGCCTCTGGCGATGAGAACGCTAGTCGTAATCGTAGGAACCACGCGCATGGGCCGGTAACGGTAAACCATAATCGAACCCATGCGCCTCCGAAAATCTCGGGGGCTTTTTTTATGCGAAACGCAAGACACATGTCGCCAATGGAGCAAAGCAGATGACACGTGAGATGACCGGCGCAAAGATGGTAGTTCAGGCCCTCAAGGATCAGGGCGTGGACACGGTATTCGGATACCCCGGCGGCGCCGTGCTACCGATCTATGACGAGATCTTTCTGCAAAACGACATTCGCCACATTCTGGTGCGTCACGAACAGGGTGCGGTTCACGCCGCCGAAGGCTATGCCCGCTCGACCGGCAAGCCCGGCGTTGCGCTTGTGACCTCGGGCCCCGGCGCTACCAATGCGGTGACCGGGCTGACCGATGCGCTTCTGGACTCGATCCCGATTGTTGTTCTGACCGGACAGGTTCCGACCTTCATGATCGGCTCGGACGCCTTTCAGGAGGCTGATACCATTGGCATCACCCGCCCCTGCACCAAACATAACTGGCTGGTAAAGGACACGAATTCGCTGTCCGATACCCTGCACGAGGCGTTCCATGTCGCCACCTCGGGCCGCCCTGGCCCGGTCCTGATCGACATTCCCAAGGACGTCCAGTTTGCATCCGGAGAATACAGTGCACCGAAACCATCTACCTCGCACTATCAACCTGTTCTGAAAGGCGATCTGGAAGAGATCACCGAGTTGGTTGCTGCGATTGAAACCGCGAAAAAGCCAGTGTTTTACACTGGCGGCGGCGTCATCAATTCGGGCCCGGCAGCCAGCCAGTTGCTGCGGGAACTGGTAGACGCAACAGATTTCCCGATCACTTCGACCTTGATGGGTCTGGGCGCCTATCCGGCGTCTGGCAGGAATTGGCTGGGCATGCTGGGCATGCACGGGTTGTATGAGGCCAATCTGGCGATGCATGATTGCGATCTGATGATCAATATCGGCGCTCGTTTTGATGACCGCATCACTGGACGGATCGACGCGTTCTCGCCCGATTCCAAAAAAGCGCATATCGACATCGACCCGTCTTCGATCAACAAGGTGATCCGCGTTGATATCCCGATTGTTGGCGATGTGGCCCACGTGCTTGAGGACATCCTCAAGGTCTGGAAATCGCGCGGTCGCAAGACCAACACCGCAGCTATTGCGAAATGGCAGGAACAGATCGGCGAATGGCGCAAGGTGAACTGCCTTGCCTATACCAACAGCGAAAAGACCATCAAACCGCAATACGCGCTGCAACGCCTTGAAGAACTGACCAAAAAACATGACCGTTACATCACGACCGAGGTTGGCCAACACCAGATGTGGGCCGCTCAATACCTTGGCTTCGAAGATCCCAACCGCTGGATGACCTCAGGTGGTCTGGGCACAATGGGTTACGGATTCCCGGCCTCGATCGGTGTTCAGATGGCACATCCCGACGCGCTGGTGATCAACGTGGCCGGTGAGGCCTCGTGGCTGATGAACATGCAGGAAATGGGCACCGCTACGCAGTATCGCCTGCCGGTGAAGCAGTTCATCCTGAACAACGAACGCTTGGGCATGGTGCGCCAGTGGCAGGAACTGCTGCATGGCGAACGGTATTCGCATTCCTGGTCCGAAGCGCTGCCTGATTTCGTCAAGCTCGCCGAGGCGTTTGGCGCCAAGGGTATCTTGTGTTCTGACCCCGCCGATCTGGACGATGCGATCATGGAGATGATCAACTATGACGGCCCCGTGATCTTCGACTGTCTGGTCGAAAAGCACGAGAACTGCTTCCCCATGATCCCGTCGGGCAAGGCCCATAACGAGATGCTGCTGGGCGAGGCCGAGACGCAGGGCGTGATCGATAGCAAAGGTTCGGTTCTGGTATGACAGCGCAGATGATCAGTTTTGACGCAACGCGCTTCCAGCCTACGCCGGACGAGTTGAACGAAGAAGCTGATGATTTCATTAATCCTGATGTGTTTGGCAAGGAACTCAGCATCTTTCTGAGTGAAGAGCTTGCCGCATCCGGGTTTGAGGTTTCCTTCGCCTGTGCCGAGGACTGGGGATGGTATCACGAAATTGATCACGACGAGCCGTTTGCCCTGGTTTTCGGCTGCTCAAACTATGGTGATGGCCATCTGGTTCAATTCTCACCAAAGACCGAGCATGTGAGAAAGATGTTCAAGAAATACCACGCAGCCCCCAAGGTGGATGCATTGCGTGGCGCAATTTGGAAAATTCTGGAGAATGCCGAAGGTGTATCGAACCTTCGCTACGAAGAGGACTAGCTCAGCATGTCTGCCCTACATATCAAAAAAGGCTCCACCCGCCATTCGGCCTATAACCTAAGACCCACGTTTTCCGACGTACAGGAACGCCATACCATCGCAGTTCTGGTCGAGAATGAACCGGGGGTTCTAGCCCGCGTCATCGGCCTGTTCTCGGGTCGTGGTTATAACATCGAAAGCCTGACCGTCGCCGAAGTGGACCATACCGGCCACCTAAGCCGCATCACCATCGTCACCACCGGCACCCCGCAGGTGATCGAACAGATCAAGGCGCAGCTGGGCCGGATCGTATCGGTACGCGACGTGCATGACCTGACGGTCGAAGGCGCGTCGGTCGAGCGGGAATTGGCCATCATCAAGGTGGTCGGCGACGGCGACAAGCGGGTCGAGGCGCTGCGTCTGGCCGATATTTTCCGTGCCAATGTCGTGGACAGCACGTTGAATTCATTCATTTTTGAGATCACCGGCGCACCTGACAAGATCGACGCCTTTGCCGATCTCATGCGCCCACTGGGTCTGATCGAAATCGCCCGGACCGGCGTTGCAGCCCTGTTGCGCGGCGATTGACCAAAACTGCCCCGCCGGCGAATCCAGTTGGCGGCGGGGTATCGGCAATACCCAATTTGCAAGATCACAATACGCCAAACGTGAACATCAACGTCACATTTGCCTAAAAAGTTTAAGCTAAATCAGAATTAACCTATTGCGTCTGTGCATCATCGCGTTAGCCTTCAAGGGTAGCGCGGCGTTGGGATGCGTCCGCTGGGTCATCTGTACGATTTCAGACAGCGCCTGGTTTGTTGGCCAGTTGTGTCGCGGTTATTCGGAATACACACAAGTACCGGGACGAAAATGACGAACGACAGCCGCAGCCCCGACGACCTACGCAGGATGTTCGGCGCCAATCTGCGAACTCTTGCTGGACAATATAATTCAGTTTCCGAGCTGTGCCGCCAGCTTGGAGTGAACCGAACTCAGTTCAATCGCTATCTTGGCGGCGAAAGCTTTCCCCGACCCGATGTCCTTGACCGAATATGCCGCTTTTTTGATGTTGATGCTCGGATTTTGCTCCATCCCTTGGATCAGATTGACCAACCGTCCAAGCACCCGGCTGCCGTCGCCCTGACCGAGTTTCTGGGATCCACCCCAGCCACCCTGACTGAAATTCTGTTTCCCGGCGGGTTCTATTATGCGACCGAGACAGAACTTGATGGCACAAAACCCCTGAGACACAGGCTTTTTCACGCCAGAAGGTTACCGCAATGTACTTTGGTTAGAGGGTTTGAACCAATTTCCGAGACACCCGGAGCATCAGTCGCAGAGCGCGAAGTACAAGGTATCGTGGCCTGTGCCGGGCGGCAGATTTATATGCTCATGTCCTGTCGTGCGTCTCAGAAAAGCAGGATCTATCTGGTGACACGTGGAATTGAAAATCAAACAAACTGTTGGCGCGGTGTCGCAATTTGCCTGTCAAAAACTACAGCTACCGCAACGACGACACGGCGGATATTGCTCAGACATCTAGGGGACGACACCTCGACAGTCCTGGCCGCCGCGCGCATTGCACGCCGACCAGAAGCCATGGCCCGCGCTTGACGACGATCCTGCCGTGTTAACCCGCACTTTCCCCGCCCTGAGAGATCAGCCAGTAAAGGTGCCAACTGGCGTGCCCCAATAGCGGCAGTACGATCAACAAGCCGAAAAACCAGGGAATCATTGCGGCAAACGTCAGAACCGCAATCAGCGCGCCCCACCCCAGCATCAATCTGCGGTTTGCGGCCACATAGCTATAGCTGGCAATCATTGCAGTCACAAAATCCAGTTCTCGGTCCAAAAGCATCGGAATTGAAAGCACCGTGATCATGTAGAGGATGGTCACAAAAATCGCGCCAACAGCTGTTCCAACCGCCAACATCGTCAACCCGTTTGATGTAAGGAACACCTCAAGGGACGAAGACACATTGGTCATGGTCGATAACCCCATAAAAAGGGCAAAGATCATGTGGCCAAGAAAGAACCAGAACAGAAACATCACAACGATGATGGCGCAGATCGAAGGTAACTGACGGCGGCTTTGACCCAGGATTACGCCAAATATGGCCCGAGAATCCAAACCTTCACCCTCTTGAATGCGCCGCGATACCTCATACAGCCCCACCATGGCAAAGGGGCCCAGCATCGGGAAACCGATTGCGGCCAAAATCAGCCAATAGGTCGTTCCGGTCGTGAGAGTGACCCAAACCATCAGCCAGCCCATCAATACATAGAACCCGGAAAAGAGCAGCCCAAAGAGCGGAGCGCGGCGAAAATCGCTCCAGCCTCGCCTTAGGGCCTCGTGCAGCATTTCGACATCTACCCGCCCCATGTTCGGAACACCAAACTGTTTGTCCATGGCTTTTATCCTTCGTATCCGGTCGATTTTCACGCGGGTCGTTTTTGCGGCCAACTGGTGGCAGAATGATATGCAGATCCGATGGACAAAATACGAGAATCCGCTCCGCGCGGACCAAAGATCTGCATCCCCATCGGCAAGCCTTCGGATCCAAATCCAACAGGAACCGAGAGGCAAGGCAGTCCGATCAGGCTGACCGGCACCACGACCTGCATCCAACGGTGATAGGTATCCATCCGGGTGCCGTTGATTTCGGTGGGAAATGCAAGCTGCAAGTCGAATGGCCAGACCTGGGCCGACGGCAGGATAAGCGCATCATAGTCCTGGAAAACTTCGGTCGCACGTCGGAACCACTCGGTTCGCACAACACTGGCACGATGGACCTGCATCGCTGTCAGCGCCAGACCACGGTCCAGTTCCCATTGCGCAGTATCCTTCAGTGACGCGCGGTGTTCTGTCAGAGACGCAAGACCGGCGGCCACGCTCCACGAACGCAATGTAATCCAGCTATTCCACATCTGGTCTGCGTCAAAGGGTGGTGCGAGGGGTTCGACCTTGGCCCCGAGTTGAGTGAACACCTCGAGCGCGTCACGGCAAATCTCGCGGATACCAGGTTCGAATGGAAAGGCTCCGCCCCAGTCATCCAACCACCCGATACGCATTCCGGTCAGGTCTGTGGGTTGGACCGGAGACACGCTTTCCCCCGGATGGCCCAAAGGTTGGGACGGATGAGTGCCGCTGATCACATCAAGCAATAGACCAATATCTTCGGGGCTCCGCGCCATCGGGCCCAATGTAGAAAGCTGGTGCAAGTACCCGTCACCGTCGGGTTCGTTTGGCACCCGCCCCCAACTGGGCCTGAAGCCATAGACGTTGTTCCATGCCGCAGGGTTGCGCAGGCTGCCCATCATGTCAGACCCATCGGCCAGCGCCACCATGCCAGACGCCAGCGCGACTGCAGCCCCACCGGATGAACCGCCGCAGGTACGCTCGGGGTCATATGGGTTGCATGTGACGCCATATACAGGGTTGAACGTATGTGAGCCCAATCCGAATTCCGGAGTATTGGTTTTACCGATCAGGATTGCCCCGGCCTCTTTCATCCGCTGGGCTAACAGATCGTCTGTTTCCGGAATGAACCCATTCAGGATTGGTGATCCTTGGGACGAAACGACGCCCGCAACATTCACCAAGTCTTTGACGGCAATCGGCAGACCATGCAGCGGACCACGGTTTGGTCTGGCATCAACAGCACGGGCCTCGGCCATCAAATCATCAGGATCACGCATCGCCACGATTGCATTCAGGCGCTCGTTCACTGCGCCGATCCGCTCTAGCGTCAGTTGCATCAGCTCAGCCGCCGATAAACGACCAGAGGACAATGCGCTCAACAATTCGGCAGCTGTTATTTGGCCTAGATCCATCCCTGGGCTCCACCTTTTTGGTCAGCCTAGCCGGAGCGTATCCTCATTTAAACCCTCAGTTTGAATGCATCTTTTTACCAAAGACCACCCGAGGTCACTTGGATCGAGACTCAAAATGCAAATTGCTGTCGTGCCCAAGAAAGTGTTTTACGCACAATAGGATGGAAAGGACGCTTAACACAAGCCAGATCCCGCCCCACATCATGGTTGTGCCGCCGAATTCTTGGGCCAGCATGTAGGCATCCGAGCGGACACCCGAGCGCCGGATCGTGTCATCAAAGATATCATAAGGCACATAGATCACGCTGGTCAGCCCGATCACGCGTAAAGCCAGATCACAGATCGGCCGACTTAGATAGAACGCCATGCCGATCATTACCGCCCCAACACCTGCACAAAACGCCATGGCAAAGGGATCGCGGACATAAAGCGCTGTTACCAACAGCATCACTCCGCCAAATCCACCCAGCACCGCCCGGTCCCAATGCGTGCGCAATGCAATCAGCAACAACCCCATCCCTAGCGCCAGCGACCCGAGATAACCGGCGGACAGGCTGAAGAACCTTTGCCCACCACGCGCTGTGACAAGACCACCCTGCTGCGGTGAGATCGAGAAGCTCTCGACCGAACCACCGGTTAGGACGACGGTTATCGCGTGCGACAGCTCGTGCAGGAAAACGATGAGTATCTTCAGAGGCACCACAACCGGCGTAGACCAGAACACAAACACCAAAGCGACAAGCGCAATCAGTTGCCAATGTCCTTTGATCAGCTTCATCATGGGCATCGAACGCGCTGCTATCAGCCTTCGCCCTGCGCTTCGGAGCGGCTTTTTCCGGCCACGTTCAAGGCCAGTGTGGCGGCCATGAACCCGTCAAGATCCCCATCCAAAACCCCCTTGGTATCCGAGGTTTCATGGTTGGTCCTCAGGTCCTTGACCATCTGGTAGGGCTGCAGAACATACGACCGGATCTGGTTGCCCCAACCCGCATCGCCCTTGGCCTCGTGGGCTGCGTTGATGTCAGCATTGCGGCGGTCCAGCTCTTGCTGGTACAGGCGGGATTTCAGTGCTTTCATCGCAATATCACGGTTCTGGTGCTGGGATTTCACGGATGATGTAACAACGATCCCGGTCGGGATATGCGTGATCCGCACGGCCGAGTCCGTGGTGTTCACGTGCTGGCCTCCTGCCCCCGAGGACCGGTAGGTGTCGATGCGAATCTCGGACGGGTTGACCTCGATCTCGATATTGTCGTCCACCACCGGGTAAACCCAGACCGAACTGAACGAGGTATGCCGTTTGGCCGCCGAGTCATAAGGTGAAATTCGCACCAGCCGATGCACACCGCTTTCCGATTTCAGCCAGCCATAGGCGTTGTGGCCAGAAATTTTGTACGCTGCGGATTTAATGCCCGCCTCTTCGCCCGAGGTCTCGGATTGCAACTCGACCGTATAGCCCTTTTTCTCGGCCCAGCGGACATACATCCGCGCCAGCATCGAAGCCCAGTCGCAGCTTTCGGTGCCGCCTGCGCCCGAATTGATCTCAAGGAAAGTGTCGTTGCCGTCGGCCTCTCCGTCCAGCAGCGCCTCAAGCTCTTTCTTGGCGGCTTTGGCTTTTAGCTTTCTGATCGCCTCTTCGGCGTCGGTGACGACCTCTTCGTCCTCTTCCATCTCGCCCAGTTCGATCAACTCCATATTGTCGCTGAGGTCGGTTTTGATGGACTCATAGATTTCAATAGCATCGACCAGCATCTGCCGCTCGCGCATCAGTTTTTGCGCATTCTCGGGGTTGTCCCACAGGTTGGGATCCTCAACCCGGGCATTGAATTCCTCAAGGCGATGGGGTGCGGTTTCATAGTCCATGCGCTGCGCCAGCAGCTCTAGCGACTTTTCAATTTCCGCCACGGTATTCTGGGTTTCGGCGCGCATGGTTACGTCCCAACTTGCTCAATCAGGCCTGCGTGATAGCAAGAGCGTGGGGCCACCACAAGACAGCGGAGACCTGAATGCATATTGTTCCGGGTGATATCATGGATTGCTGGGGATTATGCCGTGCCACACTGATCGCCGAAGCCCAGCATGCGTTAGTCTGGAAAGTTCACGCGCGGGATTATGGGCCGGCCGCGCTAAAGCTATACCACCGCGCAGATCGCGGGAACGAAGCTGCTTCGACCGGGCTTTTGTCGCTCTGGCGGGATCGTGGCGCGGTTGCCATTTATGCCGAAGCGGGCAAAGCCGTATTGATGGAGTGGTTGGAGGGTCCGACACTGGGTGACATCGCGCGTGACGGAAACGCTGAAAGCGCGCTGCAGGTTTTCTCGGAGATGGCCCACCGCCTTCACCAAAAGCCCACGGTTGCGTTCGACGAGCTGCGACCATTGCACGAGGTATTCAATCCACTGTTTGACTGCACGTTTGCCCGCGATTGCCCCGACGCGCTACAACGCGATGTGATCCGCGCAACGGAACTGGCATCAAACCTTCTGACGAGCCAACCGCAGGTGGTGCCGCTGTATGGTGACCTTCACACCGATAACGTAATTCAAACGCCTTCAGGGGCACGGGTAATTGATGCAAAGGGGTATCTGGGCGATCCTGCTTTTGAACTTGCAAACGCATTGCGGCACCCCAAAGGCATGCCCGATCTGGTTCGCAGCCGCGACCAGATCGAACGTTGCCTCCAGCTTTACTCCGGTGCGTTAGGTGTGTCGCGGAAACGTCTTGCCCAATGGGCCGCTGCAAAAGGTGCGCTATCCATCATGTGGCGCGGCCATGGGATAGTTTCAGCTACGCCCGAGGCAACGCTCTTGAATCTGTTGTTGCGCGCGGCGGATCAGTAAAGCCCGCCGCCCTGCAAATCGCCCTGGCTGGCATTTGGGCCAACGGTGATGGTGTCGCCGGTCGACGTGGTCACCTGACGACCCGAGCTGTTGACCTCTTCAAACAGCGGCAGGTCGGAACCCATCGCAAAACCACCGTCATAGATGCGGTCGATAAAGCCGTCGGCGCCATCGCGGAAATACTCGGCCACGACAAAGTCTCCGGACGCATCAGATGGCAAACGTGCACCGCTGAACCGGTCAATTTTTATAAAGTGACCACCCGGTGGCACTTCGAACGGACCTCCGCCGTATTTATCGACAGCTGTCTCCATGAAGCTTTGGAACACGGGACCGCACAAAGTGCCGCCATAAGCGCCCCGGCCCATCGGGCGCGGACGGTCGTAGCCGATATAGCAGCCAGCAACGATGTTCGAAGTAAAGCCGATGAACCAGGCGTCTTTGGATTCATTGGTTGTCCCGGTTTTCCCAGCGGTGGGCACCGGCAGATTGACAACACGGGATGCCGTGCCACGATCCACGACACCTTTCATCATCGACGTCAGCTGATAAGCGGTGATCGCATCCATGACCTGACTGCGGTTGGTCTCGATCGTGGGGGATTCATCAGGTTCCAGCCAGGCCGAATTACAATCCAGGCACTGGCGGTCATCGTGGCGATAGATTGTCTTGCCGAACCGATCCTGAATACGGTCAACCAGAGTGGGTTCAACCCGCTCGCCGCCATTTGCGAACATCGCATAGGCCGCAACCATCTTGTACAGCGTCGTCTCTTCGGACCCCAGCGAGTTGGCCAGGAAAGCACCCATCCGGTCATAAACGCCAAAGCGTTCCGCGTATCCGGCAACCACGGGCATCGTGACTTCTTGCGCCAGACGGATGGTCATCAGGTTCCGCGACTGTTCAATCCCGGTACGCAGTGGCGTCGGCCCGTAGAATTTGTTGGTCGAATTCTTGGGTCGCCACAGGCCCTGCGGTGTGTTCACTTCGATCGGAGCGTCGACCACAATGGTCGCAGGGCTATACCCGCTGTCCAACGCAGCAGCATAAACGAAAGGCTTAAAGCTTGACCCGGGTTGACGCTGCGCCTGCGTGGCACGGTTGAACACAGAATCCTGATACGAGAATCCGCCCTGCATCGCCAAAACCCGGCCCGAGTTCACGTCCATCGCAACAAAGCCGCCCTGAACCTCGGGGACCTGACGGGCCGACCATTGGCCTTCTTCCCCGGCCATCACCAGAATGACGTCACCGCGTTTGAAGTTGTCGAAGAAGCTGCCCTGCATCCACTTGATGTCCGAGCGCGGGATGATGCCGTCAGCCGGACCATTTTCAATGCCGACGGTCAGGGCCTGCTCACCGACATCCAGTACTACTGCGGGATACCACTGCGTTGGCAGAACCACATCACGGGGGATTTCCAAAATCGCCAAGGCCTCACGCCACTGCACCTCATCCGCCAGTATTTCTTCGGCGATCACTTCGTCGGTCCCGTGCCATTTTCCACGAGACCGGTCGTATTTCTGCAGCGCCTCGCGCAGGGCGTGCGCGGCTTTGACTTGCATTTCCTCGTCCACAGAGGCGCGGACAGTAAAACCACCTGTGAAGAACTCGCCCTCGCCGAAATCTTCGCTCAGCTGGCGGCGGATTTCGTCGGTGAAGTAATCCCGCGGCGGTAAGGCGGTGCGGAAACTTTCGAAATCACCATTCTGGACAGACCGCAAAGGCATCTCAACCTCGGCCTCATAGGTCGCCGTGTCGATATAACCGTTTTGGTTCATCTCGCGCAGCACATAATTGCGCCGGTTCACAAGGCGTTCTTTCTGCCGAACCGGGTGATAATCCGACGGCGCCTTGGGCATAGCTGCCAAAGTGGCGGCCTCATGCGGAGCCAATTCCTGAAGGGTCTTGTTGAAATAGGTTTGCGCTGCTGCGGTTACACCATACGAGTTCTGGCCCAGAAAAATCTCGTTCATGTAGAGTTCTAGGATCTGTTCCTTATCCAGCGTATTCTCAAGCCGTGTGGCCAGGATGATCTCTTTGATCTTGCGCTCGGCCCGACGGTCCCCCGACAACAGGAAGTTCTTCATTACCTGCTGTGTGATCGTCGATGCACCCCGTACATTCTCGCCCTTGGATTTCACTGCCTCGACACCAGCGGCAATAATCCCGCGCGGATCATAGCCCTTATGGTTATAGAAATTCTTGTCTTCGGCCGAAATAAAGGCCTGCTTAACCAGTTCGGGGATTTCTTCTGACGGGGTGAACAGACGGCGTTCCTGCGCAAATTCGTCGATCAGCTGACCCTCACCAGAATAAATCCGGCTGATCGTGGGCGGTTTGTACTGCGCCAGGGATTCGTGACTGGGCAGGTCGCGCCCATACATCCAGAACACCGCGCCGATAACCAGCGCAGCCATAAAAATACCCAGGGTCACGAGGCTGAATATCGCCCCGAAAATCGAAAGAATGAAACGGATCACGTTACTGCCTTTTGCTCGCGGTGCCGCCTATATAGTGTCGCACCTGTGCAGGGTCAAAACACCATGGCCAATAATAGCCGGTTTGCGCCGCGGGGTCACTGTCCAATCAGGGATCGTTTTACCATATCGTCCTGGCGCCATTTCTCTAGCCCATCCCGAATACCGCGCGCCATTCCCATGCGCCATTCCTGATTTCGTATATTTTTCAAATCTCTAGGGCTGGAAAGGAAGCCAAGCTCAATCAGAACGGAAGGAATATCCGCTGCCTTAAGAACCGAAAATGAGGCTGTGCGAATTGGCTTGTTGTTCATCGGACCACCCTGTTGCGTCATTCCATTTGCCAGCATTTGTGCCAACGCATCCGTACGCGGCCTGGTTTCCTGACGCGCAAGGTCCAGCAGAACATCTGCAACCTGATCATCCGCACCGCTCAGATCGACGCCCGAAATCAAATCACTGCGGTCGTGCCGCTCGGCCAGTTTGTGGCTTGCCACATCCGAGGCATCTTGCGACAGCGTGTAAACGGCTGCGCCATGAGCCCGCCCTTCTGTCAGAATGTCGGCATGTAAAGAGATGAACACATCTGCACCTGCGCGGTGTGCCAATGCAATACGACGTTCAAGAGAAACGAACTGATCATCGGTCCGCGTCATCTCAATCTCATATCCGCCCGTGCGCAATAGCATCTCGCGCAGCTCTCGGGCAAAGGTCAGCATCAGGGTTTTCTCATCATCACCGTCAACTTCGGCGCCGGGATCAATTCCTCCATGCCCGGGGTCCAGCATGACACGCAAAGTTCCGTTGCCCTGCCCCACCGGAGCGACCGATGTCTCTGCTGGTTCGGGCAAATCCCATCCGGATTGACGCGGCGTTCCGGCGCTGGCTGCGAAACTGTCGAAATCTGTCCCTTGCAGCCCAAGCGTCAAATGCGCGGCCCCAGTCGCAGAGTCCACTCGCATATCCGCTGTCTCAACCGCCAGAGGCGCGCCCAACTCTAGCACCATGCGGGACCAGCCCGGTACATAAGAGCCGAACTGCACACCGCTGATACGACCAGTCTGTAGAAAGCGGTCACGATCAAGACCGGTCCAGTCTACCTCCTGGAAATCCAGGATCATCCGATACGGGTCGCGCAGGGTAAAAACGCGATAAGGCACCCCCTGGCTAAGCCCAAGCTGGATGCTTACACCGGACCGCCCGTCATCAACAATCGAACTTTGGTCTGGCAAAACACGGGCGAGTGCGCTGAAATCCTGCGCAACTGCGGTACTGCCTAGCGCCCAGATCAGCGCGATGGCGTAGATAATTCTGCTCATGGCCTCAAGTTTTCCCGAGATCGATTGAAGCGCAGCCTACCCGACCCGCACTTGGATGTGAACGCTTTAGGCTTGGGCAGAAATCAAGCCCCGATCAGCCGTGAAACGCTGAAGTCGCCGAAGCCCCTCTTCGATATCCCCGGTCGAACGTGCATAGGAAAAACGGATAGTGCCATGCCCGCGCTGAGGATCGAAATCCAGCCCCGGAGTGACCGCCACGCCGACCTTATCCAAAATCTCAGCCGCAAAGGCACGGCTGTCGTCGGTCAGGTCAGACACATCGGCGTAAACATAGAATGCCCCATCAGGTGGCGCGATATTGGTGAAACCGGCTTTGGGCAGACCGTCCAACATCAGCGCGCGGTTCCGCCGATAGACATCCAAATTTGCCTGCAATTCTTCATCACAATCCATCGCAGCCAGCGCCGCCACCTGGCTGGCATGGGGCGCGCAGATAAACATGTTCTGCGCGATCCGTTCGACGACGCGCACCTGATCCTCGGGTACAACCATCCAGCCCACACGCCAACCTGTCATAGAGAAATACTTAGAGAATGAGTTGATCACATAGCACTCATCTGTCAGCTCCAGCGCGGTGACGGCTTTGGCTTCGTATTCCAGACCATGATAAATCTCGTCACTGATGAAAGACGCGCCCTGGCTGTGTGCGGCGTCGATCAGCGCACCCATTGCGGCATGGTTCAGCATGGTTCCTGTCGGGTTGGCGGGCGAGGCCACCATCAGCCCCTGCAAATTTAGCCCGGCGAAATCGGCTGGCACCGGCTGCAGGCGGTGTTCCGGAGCGGTGGGCAGATCAACCGCGACCAGCCCCAGGGCCCGCAATATCTGCCGATATGACGGATAGCCGGGGGCCCCAATACCCACGCGATCCCCGCTGTCGAACAGCGCGGTGAACGCCAACAGAAATCCGCCTGACGAACCGGGGGTTATCACCACCCGTTCGGGATTGAGATCGACATTATACCACTCGCCATACATCTGCGCGATCCGGCGGCGCAGTGCTGGCAGACCCAATGCAACGGTATATCCCAGCGGGCCTTGCTCCATTGCCTTAGCCAATGCCTCGGTCGCCCCTTTGGGTGCGCCGGTTCCAGGCTGGCCGACCTCCATGTGGATGATGTGGCGGCCAGCTTCTTCGGCTTTGCGGGCAGCCTCCATCACGTCCATCACGATGAACGGATCGACCCCGGACCGGGTTGAGTTTCGCATGGCCATCTCCCATGTTGCAATCATGGCTTTTGAACGCGTATCCAGGCTGGCGTCAATCCCGGCCCTGTTGCTGTTTGCAGTGACTTGGCTCGTAGGCGCTGTTCAGGCCCAAAGCCTGATCCGTGATCCAGATGTTGAACACGGTCTGCGAGAGCTGGCCTTTCCCGTTCTGCGCGCCGCCGGTCTAAATACCAACCGGGTCCAGATACTGGTGGTCAATGACAGCACGTTCAACGCCTTCGTTCTGGATTACAATGCGATCTATCTGAACTATGGGTTAATCCTTTCAGTCGAAAGCCCCGAGATGTTGCAGGCGGTTATCGCACATGAGGCGGCCCATATCGCCAACGGGCATCTATCGCGCCGTTACGAAAACCTGAATGCAGCACGGCAAAAAGCCGGGCTTGGGACGGCTTTGGCTCTGATTGCTGCAGCTGCTGGCGGCGGCGAGGCTGCATTCGGAATTGCGGCCGGTACTAATTCGGCAGCTCTGCGCAGCTTTCTTGGCCACACCCGCGCTGAAGAGTCCTCGGCGGATCGCAGCGCAGCAAGCTATTTACGTTGGGCCGGTATCTCGCCCAGTGGCATGGTGTCTCTGCACCGTAAATTCGCGGGGCAAGAGCTGTTAAACACGGTCAACCAGGACCCATACATGCGATCACACCCCACCAGCCGCGAGAGGTTGCGTGCCGCCGAGGCGTTTCTGGAAGAGTTCGGCGATAAAGCCAAACCCAGCCAGAATGCCGATTACTGGTTCGCAAGGGCGAAAGGTAAACTATCGGCCTTCATCCGCTCGCCCACATGGACGATGCGGCGCGCCAAAGAAGAAACCGCCCAGGACATACGACTGATGCGCAAGGCAGCAGCCCACCATCAAAACCGTGATCTGACCAAAGCGCGCGCTGCGATTGATGGTGCATTGGCAATCCGGCCCAATGACCCCTATTACTATGACCTCAAAGGCCAGATCATGCTTGAAAACCGTCAAGTGGCTGATGCGGTAGCAGCATATGGCAAAGCCGTTGAATTGGCGCCGAATAACCCACTTATCCTGGCCGGATACGGGCGGTCCCTGTTGGTTCAAGGTAAGACAGTGGAAGCCTTGGCCATTCTTGAAAAAGCGCGGGCCAGAGATTTTCGTAACGCAAGATTGATGCAAGACCTGGGTGCAGCTTATGCCAAAACAGGCAATACTGGCATGGCATCGGCGGTTACAGCCGAAAGATATGCCCTGCAGGGCCGTTTGGATGACGCCGGTATTCACGCGAAACGCGCGGTTGCGCAGTTGCCGGTCGGATCACCGGGTTGGCAACGGGCGCAAGATGTGTTGATTGCGTTTGAACAAGCAAACAAGAGTAATTCGAAAAGGAAACGGAAATGATCCTCAGACACGCTGCACCAGCCCTTCTGGGGCTTTCCCTGATCGCAGGATCGGCGCAGGCCCTGGACCTGAGCCAGCTGACCGACGCCGAAAAACAACAATTCGGAGAGCAGGTACGCGAATACCTTCTGGAAAACCCCGAAGTCATCATCGAAGCGATCAACATTCTGGAACAACGCAACGCCGTTGAAGAAGCGCAGGCGGATAAAGAGCTTGTCGCCAGCAATGCTGACGAGCTTTTCAACGACGGGTACAGCTGGGTGGGCGGCAATCCGGACGGAGATATTACTCTGGTCGAATTCATGGACTATCGCTGCGGATATTGCCGCCGTGCGGTGCCCGAAGTGGCCAGCCTGCTGGCCGAGGATGGCAATATTCGGCTTGTGATCAAAGAGTTTCCGATCCTCGGAGACGCGTCGATGATCTCATCCCGCTTTGCCGTTGCCGCTAAACATGTTGCCGGGGACGATGCCTATAAGCAGGTTCACGATGCCCTGCTCGAATTCACCGGGGAACCGTCGCCGGTTACTTTGCGCCGTATCTCGGACGGGCTGGGTTTGGACAGTGACGCGATTCTGGCGGCAATGGACAGCGAACAGGTCACCGAGGAAATCCAAAAGACCCGTGAATTGGCGCAGCGGATGCAGATTTCGGGCACGCCTTCGTTTGTGCTGGGCAGCGAAATGCTGCGCGGGTACCTGAAAGCAGATCAGATGCAGCAAATTGCGAACGCCGTTCGCGCCGAGCAAGGCTGATTTGGCAGGCCGGTTCCACAACAGGAGCCGGCCTTTCCGTCAGGGCATCGGGTCGCCAGCAAGGTGGCTTAGATATTCCTCTAGATTAGACCAGCCATCGCCGTCCCGGTCCGCCCAGACATCAGAGGGATCATTCGGGTCCAGGCCAGTCCGCCCTGTTTCCCAAGTATCAGACATTCCGTCCCGGTCAGTATCAACTGCCGCGTGAACAATGGGCAAATCCGGCCAACCGCCCACCTCGCCCGGATCGTTTATCCGATGTCCATCACAGCCGCGGACGTTTTCGATCACCATCGCATCCAGACTGTCCAAAGCTTGGTCATCCCCGTGCCGGGCCCCCACGGTTCCAAGAACGGTTTCGTATGTCGTGCTCACCTCGGCAGGTTCAACCGACAGCGGCTGGTGAGGTTCAGCCACAAGGAATTCGACCGCCGCATCATCCGCAATCTTGCCCTTCACTGATCTGTCGCATAGCAGCTCAATACGGCTGTCCAGATGCAGGTTATCTTGTTCGAAAACCGAGATGCTGAACCCTTTGTCCGCGCCATAAGGGAACACCTCGAATGCGGCGGGGGGCGGCCTGTTCCGTGTACTGGGGCCCGGCAGGACCACGTTTCCCACATAGGCGATCCATGTGTCGCCGTAATGGTTCCAGAACTCACCGAATTGCGAGGTCGCGTCGTAGAACACGTTGTTAATAATGTCGACTTGCCCAGATGGTGACGACTGGATGTCTGGATTTCTGTCGCGGTTATGGGCAAACAGGTTTTGATACAGGGTGACCCGCCCACATTGCCTTGCCGTTCCATCATCGGAACACAGCAGAGCTCCTTTTGAATGCTTTCCCTTTGTATGGGTGGACTTATCCAGAGCCAGGGCTGAGATGCTGCGGGCAATCGTGATATCTTCGCTTGGCAGGTTTTCCGTTCCAACGCCCAGATTCTCATCCGTGGCAAATTGGATCGAGACACGGTCAACGTAGATATTCGAACTGCTCTCTATGGAAAGCCCGTCCACGTTCGACGAGGGCTTGTAACTGGGTCCGGGCCGAAACTTGAGGTTCCGCAGCAAAACGTCCTGCGCCTCAAAAATCATCAGGGGTGAATCCAGAACCTTGCCAAGTTTGATCTGCACCCCCTGTCCCGGCGCGGTCTGTCCGGCGATATAGGTGTTCGAAGCCACTTTCATCTGGGTGTCTACGGTGATCGTCCCCGAAATATCGAAAACGCAAACCCGTCCGGAGCCATCATTTTCGACGCACTCACGCAGGCTGCCCGGGCCGGTATCGTCCAGGGTTGTGATATGAAACACTTCGCCGCCACGCCAACCCGTAGCGTTCTGCCCATATCCCACCGCACCGGGAAATGCGGACTGATCGGCCACTACGCTATCTGCCACCATGAAACCCGAACACCCGGCGATAACTACACCCAGGCCGAAGGCTTTCAAGTTACGGCGCATTGCATAAGCCCCCTGTAAGAGTTCGGACCGCAAAGACCGAGGGCCGAAGAGGCAGGAGACAATCTATTCTGCAAACGATCACTTACTGGCATACGACTAAGAAACCCTTGAAACAAAAACAACAAATCTAAGCGGGAATAAAAATCTCATTCCTAACAATAATGTGGACCAACAGCGTCGTGTTTTCAATGAGGTGTCTGGGATTGGGGTCCACCAGATACACGCGGCCAACAACGTGCAGGCCCTATGAATTGACCCTGCATGCCTGCCGAACTGGTCATTCAACGGCCAATCAAGCTGGAAAATTACTCAGCGGCTTCCTGCGCAGCGTCCAATTCAGCGGCCTTCTTCTCGACCTCTTCAACAATGTGGTCGACCATCTGATCGTTGGACATCTTGTGGCTGGCCTTGCCCGCCAGATACACCATACCCGATCCGGCACCGCCGCCGGTAAAGCCGACATCGGTCATCAGCGCTTCGCCCGGGCCGTTCACGACACAGCCGATGATCGAAAGGCTCATTGGTGTTTTGATATGTTCAAGACGCTGTTCCAACGCCTCGACTGTTTTGATCACATCGAACCCCTGCCGCGCACAAGAGGGGCATGAGATGATATTAACCCCGCGATGGCGCAAGCCCAGAGATTTCAGGATCTCGAACCCTACCTTGACCTCTTCGACAGGATCCGCAGACAGGCTGACGCGGATCGTGTCGCCAATGCCCATCCATAGCAGATTGCCCAGACCAATCGCCGATTTGATGGTGCCCGAAACCAGTCCTCCGGCCTCGGTTATACCCAGATGGATGGGGGCGTCCGTGGCCTCGGCGATGCCCTGATAGGCAGCGGCCGACAGGAAGACATCGCTGGCTTTCACGCTGATCTTGAATTCGTGGAAATCGTTGTCCTGAAGAATACGGATATGCTCTAGCCCGCTTTCAACCATCGCTTCGGGGCAAGGCTCGCCGTATTTCTCGAGCAGATGCTTTTCCAGGCTTCCCGCATTCACCCCGATCCGGATCGAGCAATTATGGTCACGCGCGGCCTGAATGACCTCTTTCACCCGACTTTCATTGCCAATGTTGCCAGGGTTGATCCGCAAGCATGCTGCGCCTGCCTCGGCGGCCTCGATCCCACGGCGATAGTGAAAGTGGATATCCGCCACGATAGGTACCGGACTTTCGCGCACGATCTCTTTCAGCGCCTTGGACGAGGCCTCATCCGGGACCGAAACGCGCACGATATCCGCACCCGCCTCTGCGGCGGCCTGCACCTGAGCCACAGTCGCCGCAACATCCGTCGTCAGCGTATTGGTCATAGTCTGCACCGCAATCGGAGCGTCACCTCCGACGGGGACGTTTCCAACCATGATCTGACGAGATTTGCGGCGGTAGATATTGCGCCATGGGCGCACGTGATTAAGGGACATGTGGACGGGTCCAAGACTGTCTGAGTTGATCTTTAAATAGTCAGCCTAACTGGCCACTGCAATGGTCAGATCATTCTGTCGGTGCGGCAGAGCTTTGCGCCTGAAGTTCCGCCACCAGTTGCTTGAGGGCGACGTTTTGCTCGGCCTCAAGATCAGCTACCGTATAGCGTTCGGAAACCGCATCCTTGGACAGAACGACACCTTTGGCGACAGTTCCTGGTGCTCCGACCGGGCCGAAATGGTCACCATTCATCGAGAAATAGACAGATCCGGCGGCACCTGCACGTAGGTTAGGCGGTTCTTCTGTCAGCGGTACCTCGAATGTACTGCCCTGTTCGACGGTTCCAAGCGTACCCTCGAAGATGATACTTCCATCCGCAGCGGTGACCCGCATCCACGCCGGATCAACGGCGACGATTTTCAGGGTCGTATCAATCTGTTCAACCACCTGCGGCAATGCCGGGCGAAGAACCGTATGGACTTCGGCAACCTCAACCTTGGGCGGCTCAGGCGGCTGGAAGGTGCCAACGGTACGCGGGTCCAGTGTAGAAATTGGTGCATCACGGGCAACGAGCACCGGCAAATCCAGGGCCTGTGGGCGATACAGCCTATCCAGAGCCTCAGCCGAGGGGGTGTCGATCAGCGCGACTTGATCTTCGGTGGTGCTACGCGCCGCCTCAAGCGGGTCCAAATCAGACAAGACAACCGGAGCCTGTTCAACCGGGCTTACCTGCACTTGCTGAATCCGGTTCAGGACGGACCATCCGCCATATCCAATACCGCCGATCACAGCCAACAGAACCAGAGACGACCCGATGGCACGCGGCTCTATCTGGCTGACCAACGATTCCCGTCCGGGAATATAGGGAGTGTTTGGCGAGATAAACGGATCGCGCCCCATCGGACCGCGAGCCGGCAAGCTGCCCGAGGTCTTTCGAACCACCGACGCCTCGGCCGACATGCCATGTGCGACCTCAAACCCGCTTTCCTTACAAAACGCAAAGAAAGTTTCGTCGGGGTTCATCCCTAGATAGCGGGCATAAGAGCGCACATACCCAGCGATAAATCCGGGCGTATCGAAGGCGTCCGGGTCGGCATCTTCTATGGCTGCAATGTAGTTGGCTTTGATCCGCAGTTCGCGCTGCACATCCAGTAGGGATTTGCCCATTGTTGCGCGTTCACCACGCATCATGTCACCCAGCCGCACCTCATAGTCGTCAAAGCCCTTGGGCCTGACGTCAGTGTCGCCTTCGGATCCGCGCTGTGATCTGCGCCCAATCATCCCTGCTGCCCCATTCTGCCTGTGCGTGTTTCACGCCGTGGTCGAATCATTAAAAGAATGATTCGCGCCGTAGTTTTGTTAGCGTAATTTTAGCACGCGGCATACGAATTGCACACTTTAGCGTTAGGTTAACCGGCAAGTTCGGCGCGATTTAGCGCACAATGTGACCAAAGTTCGTCCATCGCCTGGATCAAACGGTTCATTTCGTCAGGTCCATGAACCGGGGACGGTGTGAAACGCAGGCGTTCTGTTCCACGCGGAACAGTGGGGAAATTGATGGGCTGGACGTAGATTCCATAGTCATCCAGCAGCATATCGCTGAGTTTCTTCGTGTGCACGGGGTTGCCGACAATCACGGGCACAATGTGGCTGCCGTGATCAATCAGTGGCAGGCCCATCCCCTTGAGCCGAAGCTTGAGGATCTTTGCTTGCGTCTGATGCTGCTCTCGCAATTCGGACGCAGTTTTGAGGTAGGCAACCGAAGCTGCGGCACCCGCAGCAACGGCAGGTGGCAGGGACGTCGTAAAGATGAAGCCCGGAGCATAAGACCGCACAGCGTCGCACATTTTAGTGCTGGCCGCGATATAGCCCCCCATGACGCCATAGGCTTTGGCCAATGTGCCGTTGATGATGTCGATCCGATGGGCCAGACGATCACGCTCGGTCACGCCACCGCCGCGCGGTCCGTACATGCCAACGGCGTGGACCTCATCAATATAGGTCAGCGCACCAAATTCATCGGCCAGATCACATATCTCTTCAATCGGGCCAAAATCGCCGTCCATCGAATACACCGACTCAAAGGCGATCAGTTTGGGCGTTGCGGGATCATCCGCTTCAAGCAGTTCGCGCAGATGGGCGACGTCATTGTGGCGGAAGATGCGCTTGGACCCGCCGTTGCGGCGCACCCCTTCGATCATCGAAGCATGGTTCAATGTATCAGAATAAATGATCAGACCGGGAAACAGTTTCGGCAAAGTGCTGAGTGTCGAGTCATTTGCGATATAGGCGCTGGTGAACAGCAACGCAGCTTCTTTGCCGTGTAGATCGGCCAGCTCGGCCTCAAGCCGTTTGTGGTAAACCGTGGTGCCCGAAATGTTGCGGGTTCCACCTGATCCGGCGCCTGCGGCATCCACGGCCTCGTGCATTGCCTCCAGCACCACAGGGTGTTGCCCCATGCCAAGATAGTCGTTGCCGCACCAGACAGTGATATCTTGCTGCGATCCATCGAGGCGCGTGCGCACCGCATGCGGGAAATGACCATTGCGACGTTCGATATCAATGAAGGTCCGGTACCGTCCTTCGTCATGCAGCCTTGCGATCGCTGAATCAAGCTGAGCAGTATAATCCACCGGTTTCTCCTTAGTTGCCCGACCGATATTACGGCGACCGAACGTCTTCTTCTGCGCAGGATACGAATCTGCACCAGAGCATTTCCCACTGCCTGCTTGATACCGCAAGCACAGTGAAAGCTTATTTGATTTGCATCAAATATCCGCTCTGACCCTGACCGACAAGTAAAGTTACGCCCCCTGGACGCGAGGAAACGACGCAGGCACAGCACATTATCTCATCCGGGTTTCCGATATTATACCAGATTCCTGTCCTTGCGGGCTAGACGGCAAAAGTGGCGCTGATAGGGTTCCGGAAAATCCAAATCAAGCAGGAGCCCTCTCATGTCGCTGGACGCTGTTCTGAACCGCATCGACGCCGATCTGCCGACCTCAATCGACCGCCTGATGGAACTGCTCCGCATTCCGTCAATTTCAACCGATCCGGCCTTTGACCAACAGGTCAACCAGGCAGCTGACTGGCTGGTATCTGACCTGAAAAGCATAGGAATTCAGGCTGAAAAACGTGAAACCACCGGACATCCCATGGTGGTGGGCCACATAGGCGAGGACAACAGCGCGCCCCATGTTCTGTTCTACGGCCATTATGACGTTCAACCCGTTGACCCGTTGAACCAGTGGAACCGGGATCCGTTCGATCCGGCCATTGAAGAAACCGAAAATGGGCCAGTTATCCGGGGTCGAGGCTCTTCGGACGATAAGGGACAGTTGATGACCTTCGTCGAAGCGTGCCGCGCATGGAAGGCCGTCCATGGCACCCTGCCCTGCCGCATCACCTTCTTCTTCGAAGGCGAAGAAGAATCCGGTTCGCCGTCGCTGGTCCCGTTCCTGCGTGAAAACGTGGCCGAGTTGAAAGCGGATCTGGCATTGGTATGCGACACTTCGATGGTGTCGCGTGGGGTGCCATCAATCGCGTCACAGCTGCGCGGGATGCTCAAGGACGAATTCACCATCATCGGTCCGCGGATCGACCTGCACTCGGGCCATTACGGCGGACCGGGGCTAAACCCGCTGCGAGAGCTCTCCAAGATCGTCGCCTCGTTCTATGACGACGAAACCGGTCGCGTCGCTGTCGAAGGCTTTTATGACGGGGTTCATGAGGTCCCGGCCGAACAGTTGCGCCAATGGGAAAACTGCGGGTTCGATGAGGCGGATTATCTGAACTCGGTGGGGTATTCTCAGCCACACGGCGAAAAAGGATATTCGACATTGCAGCAACAATGGGCGCGCCCGACGCTTGAGGTAAACGGGCTTTGGGGCGGTTATAACGGCGCCGGTTCGAAGACGGTCATTCCCTCACAGGCGCATTGCAAGATCACCTGCCGTCTGGTGGGTGACATGAACCCTGACGCCTTGCGTGACCAGATTCGCAAGCATGTAGAAGACCGCCTGTCACCCGACGCGAAAGTACAGTGGGACAACGATCTTGAAGGCGCGCCCGCATCCGTCATGAATATCAACCGCCCCGAATTCGAAGCCGCCCGAGGCGCATTGTCCGATGAATGGGGGCGCGAAGCCGTCTTTACCGGAATGGGCGGGTCAATCCCTGTCGTTGGCTACTTCGACACGGAACTTGGCATGGATTCCATGCTTGTGGGCTTTGCCAATGATGATGACGCAATTCACTCACCGAATGAGAAATATGACGTCAAAAGCTTTCACAAAGGCATCCGGTCCTGGGCGCGCATTCTCGACGCTTTGACCCGATAACCAAATCCGGGAATCAAAAGGCCAGATGAAGCTTGGTTCGCTGCTTCATCTGGCCAAAGATACTTTTGGTAATGTGCCGCAGATCGGCAGAGGTACCCGCTGCCCTGAGTTACATATGGATCACACGCCCGTAAGCGTCCAAAACGCTTTCATGCATCATCTCGGACAAAGTCGGATGCGGGAACACTGTGTTCATCAGATCCTCTTCGGTGGTTTCAAGCTGCCGCCCGACCACATACCCCTGAATTAACTCAGTGACTTCCGCGCCAATCATGTGGGCGCCCAAAAGCTCTCCGGTTTTGGCGTCGAAGACTGTTTTGACCAGCCCTTCGGGCTCTCCAAGCGCGATTGCCTTGCCGTTGCCGATGAAGGGAAAACGGCCGACCTTGATGTCATAGCCAAGCTCTTTCGCCTTCGCCTCGGAATAGCCGACCGACGCAACCTGCGGATGGCAATAGGTGCAGCCCGCGATGCTTTCGGGTTTGACCGGATGGGCATGTTTCCCGGCGATCAGATCGGCCACCATGACACCCTCATGGCTTGCTTTATGCGCCAGCCATGGCGCTCCGGCAATGTCACCGATGGCATACAGGCCATCGACACCGGTGCGACAGAATTCGTCAGTCACAACATGGGTCCGGTCGATTTTGACACCCAAAGCCTCAAGCCCCAGATTTTCGATATTGCCGACGATGCCCACGGCAGAAATCACGGTGTCAAAGTCGTGCTTTTCGACCTTTCCCTTCACCTCGATATGCGCAGTGACTTTACCCTTAGCGCGGTCCAACTGCTTGACCATCGCCTTTTCCATGATCTTCATGCCCTGTTTGATAAAGGCTTTCTTGGCGAAGGCGCTGATCTCGGCATCCTCGACGGGCAGAACGCGGTCCATGACTTCAACCACCGTCGTATCTGCACCGAGCGTATTGTAGAAGCTAGCGAACTCGATCCCGATTGCACCCGACCCGATGACCAGCAATTTCTTTGGCATCCGTGGCGGCTGCAGGGCGTGTTTGTAAGTCCAAACCAGATCACCATCCGCTTCCAGCCCGGGAAGCTCGCGGGCGCGCGCGCCGGTTGCCAGAACGATGTTCTTGGCTGTCAACTCTTCGCTGCCCTTGTCGGTCTTGACGGAGACCTTGCCCTTGGCCGGAATCGTCGCCTCGCCCATGACAACCGTCACTTTGTTCTTTTTCAGCAGGTGACCGATACCGCCCGAAAGTTGCCCGGCGACACCGCGCGATCGCTTGACCACAGCATCCAAATCATATCCGATCTTCTCGGCCTTCAGCCCAAAATCCTTTGCGCGCTCCATCAGGTGAAACACTTCTGAAGACCGCAGCAGCGCCTTGGTTGGGATACAGCCCCAGTTAAGACATATCCCCCCGAGATGTTCGCGCTCGACCACGGCGGTTTTCAAACCAAGCTGTGCTGCGCGAATGGCTGCGACATACCCGCCAGGACCAGCGCCGATTACGATCAGATCAAAAGATTGTGCTGCCATGTTTCCCTCTCGGAGCAGGTCATTTCCAAATTAGTTTACCATTAAACTAATACCAGCCACCCTTCAACACTTAGTCCCCGCGACAAAAGCTACGCAGGGTAAACCCATACGGATTGCAGAGGTTCGAGCCTATACCGCACCCGTTCGAAACGCTAGAAGATAGCTAAGTATCCCAGTTGCTCCATTCTAAATCCATCTACGCGAAAGGCATAACATGGCTAAAACGCTGAAAGATCTGGTCCTCGCCCTAATCAACGCCACGCTTATCCTGGTGGCCTTGTGTTTGTTTTTGGGCTGGAAGCTGGCCACAACAGCGCAGTCCCTGATGTCTGATTTTTCACAGAAGGTTCAGATCGTCGCCCCTTTGCGCGAAGAGGTTCAAGGGGTGCGCAGTGAATTGGCAGCACTTCGCACTGAACTCGCGACCATACAAGTCAATGGCGCGCTTGCCGACACCGCCACCGCCCAACGGGTCTCGCAAACGCTCGACCGCCTGAGCCAAATCGAAGATACGCTGCAGGCGGCGCAGTCTCGTATCGTTGCGGTTGCCGAAACGCCTGACGCCTTTATCAGCACCGCAATAGAAAAAACGGCCGACACTGTGGCCGACCGTATTATCACAATCAAAGGTTGTTCGGTCGAAGGCTAACCTGCGGCCTGAAGCTCTCGGACGGTGGATCCGTACCCGCCCATGTTTACATAGGCGGCCTCATGTTCGGTCATGGGGCGCGACAATGCTTCGTTACGATAGGGGAAACGGCCGAACTTTCGGATCACCTCCCTATGCGCCCTTGCATGCAGCAGGTTGGTTGACTTGGATTCGTCGATATTCTGGCACATCAGGCGTACACAACGCTCTTGGTCACACAGATTTTCCGAGTGCATCAGTGGAAGATAAAAGAACTGCCGCGCGGGTTCGTCAATCTTCAGATCCCAGCCCTTGTCGATGGCGCATTTCGCTGCCGACAAGGCCGCCTTGTCAGTGGCGAACGCCTTACCACTGCCGCGGAACATATTTCTAGGAAACTGGTCCATCAGAATGATATAGGCCAGTGCCCCGCTGGGGTATGTCAGCCAGAGAGAGAACTTTCCCTCATTAGCAATTTCCCATGTGGAAAGAAATTTTTCGCGGATCTCTGCGTCTAGCGCTTCATCCTCAATATACCAACCATCTGGACCAACTTGATCCAGCCAAAAACTCAATACTTCTTCAGGCCCTACCATTGCCTTGCTCCGTCGTTTTGCCCTCCCCAGGGACGTAACGTCATTTAAGGCTGATTTACAGATTTGTGACAGTAAAAATTTGCAACACTTGCGACATAATTTCGTGTCCTAGGCTACATCTTGCGTTTCCTGATCGGCTTCGGCGGCTTCGATAGCCACCTCTTGCGCCAATTCGAACGCCACCGGCGAGGCCGTTGGGTAAAGCGGAGACATGGTACCCGTCTCATCCACAGGAATCGCCGCACGCTGTGTCATGCGATACATCGCATAGACAGCAGTGGCTGCAAGCAGTGCAAAGATGATCAGGAAAAAGCCCGACGGTCCGAACACGTCATCGCCCATCAACCACCCGGTAATCAGCGGGCCGGCAATGGCGCCCATTCCATTGATGAAGACCAGTCCGCCAGAGGCCGCGGCCATATCCTCATGCTCCAGAAAGTCATTCGTATGCGCAATCAGTAGCGAATACAGTGGGTTAGACATGCCTCCGATCACAAAGGCCGAGGCCAGAAGGAACGGAAATGAGGTCGACCCGAACATCATCGCAGTGGCCGCCCCGCAAGCACCAATGATACCCGCCAGCATGATCAGGAACCGGCGATCCATCCGGTCCGAGAACCAACCCAGCGGATATTGCAGCAGAATTGCTCCGATATAGAAGGCGGCCACGAAGGTCGAAATCTCAACCAGTGTCAGCCCAGCGCGCGCGCCATAGACCGCCGCCATACCAAACTGGGCCGAGAACACTCCGCCCAGCAGGAACATGCCGACGCAGCCCAACGGCGACTTCCCCATCAGTTCACGCAATGTCATGGGCTTGGTCGTGTCAAATGCCGGTGTCGGTGAAATCGACAGCAGAATCGGAGCAAAGGAAACCGAAACCAGAATGGATGCGATCACAAAGGTTTCGTAACCAGCAGGATCGCCAACCAGCATAAGCCCCTGAGCGGTGATGATCCCAGTCATCTGTACGATCATATAAAGCGAAAGCGCCTGGCCCCGGTTCTCGTTATTGGCCGCGTTGTTCAGCCAGCTTTCGGCGGTGACATACACGCCCGAGAAACAAAACCCGATCACGACACGCCCCAAAGCCCACGCGACTGGCTCGGTCAACATCGGATACATGATCATCACGGCCGAAATAAATGAAGCGAGCGCAGCAAAGACTCGCACATGCCCCACCCGCCGGATCATCTCCGGTGCAAGGCGAGAACCTCCGAGGAAACCTACGAAATAAGCTGACATCACAACAGACATCTGAAGGGTCGAAAACCCTTCGATCTCGCCTCGGACGCCCAGGATTGTGCCCTGCAGGCCATTGCCAATCATAAGCAGGCCCATGCCAAGAAGAAGTGACCACGCGCTGGTAATGACCTGAAGCATAGAGGCCTCCGAGATTGCTAACCTGAACTAGAGATTCGTTTTAATATCAAAAACGGCTTTGAACCCGCTTGTCTACGACATCGAAAAGCAACGATCCCGACAACACGCCGCTCAAGGGATCAAAAGCGACCCATCCCCATATGAAAAGAACCGATAGTTCTGCGCAATCGCGTGCTCATAAACCTCTTGCATCCGATCCTGCCCCATCAAAGCTGAAACCAACATCAGCAGCGTGGATTTCGGCAGATGGAAATTGGTGATCAGCGCATCCGTGACGTGAAACTGAAAGCCGGGATAGATGAAGATGTCAGTATCGCCCTCCCAGGGTACGATCTGTCCACTGCGGGCAGCGCTTTCGATCAATCGCAGCGCGGTTGTGCCCACCGGAATGACACGGCCACCTATGGCTTTGGTTTCACGAATTTCACTGACGGCTTCCGCACTGACCCTGCCCCATTCTGCATGCATCTTATGGGTCGTCACATCCTCGACCTTGACTGGCAGAAATGTTCCGGCACCGACATGAAGCGTAACGTAGGAAACAGAAACGCCGCGCGCGGTAAGCGCTTGCATCAGCGCTTCGTCAAAATGCAGCGACGCGGTGGGCGCTGCCACTGCCCCGGAGTTGCGCGCCCAGATCGTCTGGTAATCCGTCTTGTCCTGCGCATCGGCAGGGCGCTTGGCGGCAATATAGGGCGGCAGCGGCATGGCGCCGGCCTGTTCCAGCGCAGCATCGAAATCCTGCCCCGTAAGGTTAAACCGCAGAAAGGCCTGCCCGTCCGCCACCCTATCCAACTCAGCGCTCAGTTGATCCGAAAACCGGATCAACTCACCTGTCTTGACCTTCTTGAGAGGCTTGATCAACGCCGCCCAGGTGCCGTCTGCCTGCGGATCAAGCAACGTCGCTTCGATCGACGCAGACACCGGCCCTTGCGCACTGTCGCGATGACGCCGCCCGCTGAGGCGTGCCGGGATGACCCGCGTATCATTCAACACCAGCCGGTCACCGGGTCGCAGCCAATCTGGCAAGTCAAAGACATGCGCATCCGAGATTGCATCGCCCTCGGCCACAAGCAAACGCGCCGAAGACCGCGGGTTGGCAGGCCGGGTGGCAATCAAATTCTCGGGCAGGTGGAAATCGAAATCGCTGAGTTTCATGGGCGCGCCTTACAGGGTCGTATCAGATTCGGCTATATCCCTGTTCAGTTGTCTTTTGGCGGCGATCCAAAGGTGCGCTTGGGCTCATCCGGCTTGGCTTTCTGTGCATTTGGCCCATCCTGAACCTTCGGCGCGGGCTCCCTTAGAAGGTTGCGCAAGAACAATGGCGCAAGCCCTGACAGAGGGTTGACCGAGACAGAGGGTGATTTCAAAGGGCCGGTCAGAGTATAATTGAACGCGATCACACCTTCACCTTTTTTGGTGAAGACACTTCCAATCGCATTCACCAGATAGATTGGGGAAATCGCGCCACGCAAGTTCAGCATTTCGCTAACCGTGTCGATTGTCCCGTCGAAGGACAATCCCATCGAAGGACCGACGGCGCTGCCGCTGAGAACCTTGATTTCGATCGGAGTAATCCGCATTCGGCTTTCGATGCTCGAGAAAAAGATACCTTGCCCAGCCATTTCATCCACAAGTCCAACAAGGCTGATTGCGTTCAGCAAGGCAGCCATGGCCGGGGCGTCATGAATTCGGGTGTTCACGATCTTCATGATGACATCGAAGTTCCCGGCCCCGCCGACCGGTTCCAGTTGCAGGTCCAGTTTGCCACCGCGCGCTTGGGTTATCATTTTGGCCGATCTCAGAACGTCGCCTGCATCACCAGAGGTCAGATTGACGGCGCTGCGCCCTCCGCGCGGGGTCACCTGTCCGCGCACAGCAGCACCGCCGTTTACATTCGCCGTGAACGCGCCGCTGACACCGCCAGTTGTCGCAAATTTTCCCTTGAACCCGGTCAGGGCGATCGTCTCTGTAATCTGGAGGCGATCCAATACTACATCCAGCTCGGGCCCCTGCCCGGAACCACCGCCACCACCTTCGGAGGATCCAAAGGTCGCGCCCCCCAGATTCATCACGCCCCCCAGAACCCTGATATCGGGCAAGGCTGACCCCCGTGAAATCAGCTCCGCCGGAACCGCTAGCCAGTTCCCCAGCTCGAAGGAGCTGAACTCAACACGATCGAAAGCACCATTTTTGAAGTTAATGGAGGCCAGGCTTCTCAACCCCGCCGCATCCAGCCGAAGTGTATCCACGCGCATCTGATCGCCCAGCGTTGCCTCGACATCCATCGACCCCTTGGTACCAGCGCCTTTGCGCCACCCGAGCTCGGGGATGGACAGCACAACGCCTTCCAGATCCGATGTCGCCGTCAGTTTCGGGGGGCGGCCGGCACCGATACCCAAGGTTATGTCGGCAAAGCCTTTTCCGGTCAGCATACCCTTTGGTAACCCGGCACGCAGCTCGGTCACCAACCGGGGCGAAATCTCGATCTGCCCTTTCAGTTCACTGGGTTTCGGTTCTCGACCCCCAATAGGCTGGCGCCAGGTTGCCTGCAGGGGCACGTCGCCGAAATATCCGTCGCCGCCGACTTCGACAGCGGATTGGTCACCTGAAATAGTCAACTGAGGCGCGCTGACGACAAAACCTTTGACCAAGCGATCACTGTGCACATCACCAATCTTACCAGTAAAGTGAAACTGGGTCTCATCGAACTTCAGCCCCTTCTTCATCGGCAGAGATAAGGTGCCTGACAGTTCCACATCGCCAGAGGCCACATCCACGGGCAAATTTGCCTTTGTCATCAGCTGCAGAGGGGGACGATCCATCAAAGACAAGGCGGCCGTTGCCGAGCCCTTGGCCTTGACGCGCACAATCGCCGGCGAAAGCTTTTTGATCGACGTATCCGGAATAATGAAGGATGTTCCTGACCCGTCTATCGGGCCGCCCTGATCGGCAATGACAACCGCTTTCTCGGCTGTCACGGTAAACCGTTGGTTGATCAGGCTGGCCTGCCCCTGAGCGTCCTGGACCGGAGGTAAAGTTTTGGCAAAGCGGACTTTGGCGTCGTCGAACCCGAAGTCCAAGTAAATGTCCGGCTTGGTGTCCGGCTTCAACCGCAATGCAAAATCGACATCCGAGAGCCGGCCTTCATATAAATTGTCGGACACCCATTTACGCGGCTTTTCGGCAAGTAATTGGGGCCAGTATCTCAGCAACTGGCCTGACTCCAACTCGTCCAGATGAGCCTCGAGGTACCCCGACCAACCTTCGGCTTCACCATTCAGATTACCCCTAGCACGCAGCGTTAGGTTTTCGTCTTCAACCGTCATCTGTCCGAGGCGCAACTCGAACGGGGCCAGCTTCATCTTCAGATCAAGGTCGGCACGCGCCAACTTGAGGGGTTCCGGAAACAGCCCAGCCGGGTTGATGTCGATGCTGCTGAGGCGGAGTTGAGAGGTCAGGCTTTCCAGCAGTCCATTATCGATACCTCTCAAAAAGGCCCTTCCCTCGGCCTGAACGGACCCCCAGGCGGAGACTACAGAAACCTCGTCGAAATCCAGCTCCTGCCGCCTTGGGTCATAGCTGAAATAAGCCCTGGCGGATTCAAACGGAATCGGTTTTGTCTCTTGGTTGGCTTGCACCGCGCCTGCCGCAAGGTTCAGGGTCGCAAATAACGGCCCCAGCGCCGCGTTGCCATCAACACTGCCGCGCACCGCGCCCGAGATCGGAGCGTCAAGGACCTGTAACCATGACAAGGCAAGGCTTTGACTTGCAATATCCTCGGCAGGCAGGTCGGTTATGGCAAAGCCAAAGCTTGCCTGGGGCGTTCCAAGTACGCTGGTATAATTTACCTCAATCGAACTGGCATAATCGCGCCCTGTCAGAACAGAGAACCCGGTGGACATGCGCATTTCGTCACCGGTACGGATGATCGAAATATGTCCGCCGTCGAAAACCCAGGCGCGCGACAGGCGCAAATCCTGATAGTCCAGCGTCAACGACTCAAGCTCGACCGACCGCAGGCCCGACAGCAGCGGTGACAAAAAGACATCGTCAGATTCCTCGATCAACTCGATCAATGTCCGCGCCCGCTGAACCGGTGCACTGCCAGAACCGACTGTCAACGAAAGCGCCCCGTCCAATCCGCGGGTCAATGCGATTTGGGCATCGCGCAGGGTAATCGTGCGCGGCCGGATTTTCCCTCGTAGCAGCCACCGCATCGACAACCGTGTGCGCATATCCGCCACTTGCGCGATCTGTTGTCCCGCCGCGTCGCTTATGGTCACATCCGTCAGTCGCAAACGTGGCAACCAGTTTTCGTTGACGATAAAGCTAGCATCGCCAAAGCGGATCTTGATCCCCCCAAGGCTTTGATCCAGCCGTTTTTCGGCCTGGGCCCGCATCCAGTCGGGTGCGTGCAGCTGTTTGCCAATCAGAAAGAACCAGCCGCCAAAGGCCAGCAGGCAAAGCAACAGGAAGGTTCCGACGATCCCCCACGCAGCGATGCGGCGGCGTGACCGACGGCGGCGGGGTTTCCCGGCCGGGCCTTCTTGTGTATCTTCTTGCCGCGCCAAATTCCGACCCACGCCCTATTACCTGCTTGCACCGCACCATGATGTCAGGCAGCACTTAAAAACCTTTAGCGGAGTTTCCAATGCCCGACGTTACAGACATCGCCCCCGGTTTCACTTTGCCCCGCGACGGCGGTGGTGAGGTTACGCTGTCAGACCTGCAAGGCAGCGCCGTCGTTTTGTTTTTCTATCCCCGTGATGATACGCCGGGCTGCACCAAGGAATCCATCGGTTTCTCGGAACAACTTCAAGCCTTTGCTGATGCCGGCGCCCAGGTTTTCGGCATCTCGCGCGACACGGTGGCTAAGCATGACAAATTCGTCGCCAAACACGGTCTTACGACGCCACTTTTGTCCGACGAAGGCTCGACCGTTTGCGAGGATTACGGTGTGTGGGTCGAGAAGAACATGTACGGGCGCAAGTCGATGGGGATCGAGCGTTCGACCTTTCTGATTGACGCCGACGGTAAGATCGCTCGCATCTGGCGAAAGGTCAAAGTGCCCGGCCATGTGGAAGAGGTACTGGAAGCCGTGCGCGCGCTGTAACCCCTTCACCGCGGTCGTCATCCGGATTATGACCCGCACAAATCTTGAAAGCGGAGATATCCCGGTGTCGAAAACACTGACCCAAATGGCGACCGAAGTTCTGACCACAGCTGACGGGCGCGAAAAGACCGCCCTGTCCAAGCGCCATGCCGCAGCTTGGTTTGCGGCGCGATCAGGGGACGCTCCTGCGATTGAAGTGGGCACCGCAACACCGCCGTTGAATCCCGCCCGACCGGACAAACCAGATTTGCTGTCCCCCCGGGATGTCCCAAGGCGCCGCCCCGGCTCCGAGGCTGGGCGCATCGCCCTGCTACACGCGGTCGCCCATATCGAACTGAACGCGGTTGATCTGCATTGGGATATCATCGCCCGATTTGGCCATGTCCCTATGCCTATCGGTTTCTACGACGACTGGGTCAAATGCGCCGAAGAGGAATCGCGCCACTTCGAAATGGTCTGCGATTGCCTGGAACAGATGGGCAGTCATTACGGCGCCCTGCCCGCCCATGCGGGTATGTGGCGCGCGGCCGAAGATACAGCAGAAGATTTGATGGGCCGTTTGGCCGTAGTGCCAATGGTGCTTGAGGCGCGGGGTCTGGATGTGACCCCCGGCATGATTGACATCTTCCGCAAGGCAAAGGCTGAACAGGCCATTGCCGCGCTCGAGGTGATCTACACCGAAGAAGTCGGGCATGTTGCTTACGGGTCCAAGTGGTTCCATTTCCTTTGCGGACGCGAGAACGCTGACCCAAAGGGTATCTTTCACGATCTGGTCCGGCGCTATTTTCATGGCGTTCTTAAACCGCCCTTCAACGAAGAAAAGCGGGCCGAAGCCGGATTACCGCCGGATTTCTATTGGCCGCTGACCGAAGGCCTGCCGCCGCCCGGCTCTGCCCGCTAGGTTGGCATGCACGGTCATAGCGGTCTTCGAAACATCCTCCAGTTGATGTAATCGGCAATTTCTCGCCGAGAATTGGCGGGATTAACCCTGTTTGTTGTGTGAACTAGTTAACAAACTTGCCCAAATCGGACGTCCCCTCTATTCAGTTGCCCCAAGGGACGGAGACCACTCACAACCGATCCCGAATTTGGGGATCGAGAGGTAAGGCGCGTGCGAACACGTCTGGCAATCAAACTACATTCGCTGCTTGAGCAGCACTTCCCGGAACGCCGGGTCTTTCTGAAATCTGACAATGACACACGGTTCATCCGGCTCAGCTCAGAGACACAGATCTTTGCAGTTGCTGGTGTTGCCCTGTTTGTTGGCTGGACTGCGGTCACTACGGCAATCCTGTTGATGGACAGCATCGGATCAGGCAACTTCCGGGAACAGGCCAAGCGCGATCAGGCGACATATCAGGAGCGGCTGAATATCCTGTCAGCAGAGCGTGACGTGCGCGCTCATGAGGCTCTGATGGCTCAGGACCGGTTCAACGCTGCGCTTGAACAGATCTCTGCGATGCAATCCGAGCTGCTGGCGTCCGAAAACAGACGCCGTGAGTTGGAAACGGGGATCGAGGTTATCCAGTCCACCTTGCGCACCACCATGAAACAACGGGAATCTGCCCGTCAGGAGCTTGCGGCGCTGCAACAATCAGATTCCGATGATGGGCTCATGTTGGCAAACACTGCCAGCCCCGAACAGATGGAATTTATGACCGTTGCTCTGACCCGCACCGCGCAAGAGCGTGATCAGATCGCAGCCGACGCCCGGAACGCACTGGATCAGCGGGACGATCTCGAGCTTGAGATCCGGCTGATGCAGGAACGCAGCGACGAAATTTTCCGTCAGCTAGAAGAAGCAATGATCATCTCGGTTGAACCGCTCGACAAGATGTTCCGACAGGCAGGTATGCCAACTGACCGTATCATTGAAGAAGTACGGCGTGGCTATAGCGGCATGGGTGGCCCCCTCACCCCAATTTCCTTCAGCACGCGCGGTGAGGACCTGACCCCCGACGAGATCCGCGCGAACACTCTGTTGCAACAGATGGACCAGCTGAACCTCTATCGTATCGCAGCAGAAAAGGCCCCGTTTGCCAGCCCGGTGAAAGCGGCTGTCCGCTTTACCAGTGGCTTTGGCACGCGCCGTGACCCAAAAACGGGCGGTCGTCGCATGCATAACGGTTCCGATTTTGCAGGTGCCCATGGAACTGATATCTTTGCGACCGCCGACGGCGTAGTCACCCATGCGGGCTGGCAATCGGGTTTCGGGCGTCTGGTCAAAATCCGGCACGCCTTCGGAATTGAGACACTTTACGCTCATAACACCAAGTTACGGGTTAAGGTTGGCCAAAGGGTCTCGCGCGGGGATCATATTGCTGATATGGGTAACACCGGACGGTCGACCGGAACGCACCTGCACTATGAGGTCCGCGTAAACGGAAAACCAGTTAACCCAATGACTTACATCAAGGCTGCAAGAAATGTTTTCTAAGAGCAAAATCAACGAGCCCGGAACCAATGCCCCAGAGGCCGCCAAGCCTGCCGCTCCGGCCACTCCGGCAACCCCTGCACCGACGGAAACCAAGGCCAGCACCGCGCCCAAACCCAAGCCACCCGCATCGGTCCTGTCTTCGGATCTGCACATCACCGGCAACCTGAAAACCTCGGGTGACATTCAGGTCGAAGGTACGGTGGAAGGTGACATTCGTGCGCATCTGCTGACCATCGGTGAAACGGCGACTATCAAGGGCGAAGTCACTGCAGATGACGTTGTCATCAACGGCCGTATCGTTGGCCGCGTGCGTGGCCTGAAAGTGCGCCTGACCTCGACCGCACGGGTCGAAGGCGACATCATTCACAAGACAATCGCCATCGAAAGCGGCGCGCATTTCGAAGGCTCCGTTCAGCGTCAGGACGATCCTCTGAACCCTGGCCGCAGCGGAAAACCGGGCGCTAACCCGGCTGCAGACGTCAAACAGTAATTCTGACAGACTGACAGGAAACAAACGCCGCGGGACAGCCTGCGGCGTTTTCTTTTGCAATTCTGACCGAAAGGCTTTCACTGATCAGGTTGGTTCCAGGTCGCATTGGCCTCGATCACTTCTGCGACCATCAGCGCCTTTTCGGACAAATCTGTTGGCGTGCCATCATCAAAGGCAAGCTGCTGCATTCTTCGATACATGACTTCAGACGTGTAAAAATCAAATGCAGCCGTGCCGTCCGGGCTTTCCCAGAAGGCCGTGATCCAAACCGAGGGCGCATACCCGTAACACCAGTCCTGCCAGAACCGTTCTGCCAAAGTCGCCGTTTTAACTGCGGCTACTTGCGCCAAAAGGCTATCCATTGGCCAACCCCCGAGGCGAAACATGCAGAGCGTATCGTCCAGACATTCTTCTGAGCCCCCTTCGATCGCCTTCAGGAGAAAGCGTTTCTGGAAATTGTCCAGGACACGCCACTCCTCGGACGACCAGTTCCGGGCCTGTCCCGTCGGATACCGGCTCAGGCTGACTTCGATCCCGACAGAGCTTACCTCTTCGCCACAGGCCAAGACCTCTAGCACACGCGGCAAAAGATAGGCCCAGGTATTCTTGGCAATCCCTTCCGGATCACTCGCTGCAAAATACCAGTCCAGAAGATAGTGCAACGGTAGTTCCTGAATGGGTGGGTGAAAGAAATCAGCCTCGATATCCGGTTCCATGCAGCACCCTTCGCAGACTTCGATACTGCTTGGCTTTGGACGTTTAAAAACGCGATAAGCATCCTGAATAAGCGGGAAGAACGGATCATCCGGCAATAACTTGGCCTTAACCGGCTTATTCGTCTTTGACGTCATCGTAGGCTGAACCCATATTTCCATGCCACACCCATAGGTCTATCTGCCCACTTTTGACGTGGCAAGCGCGCCCAAATACCCCTTCATTCTCCGCCGAATTTCTATGTGTGATGAGTAGCTTCGATATTTCTGCGTTTTGGATTACACTACAGCCCATTGGTTTTCGGAGGACTTTTCATGTCAACAAAACTCATGGCTGAATTTTTCGGTACATTCTGGTTGGTGCTTGGCGGTTGCGGCAGCGCTGTTTTAGCGGCTGGTGTCGCGGATGTCGGTATCGGCTGGTTGGGCGTATCTTTCGCCTTTGGCCTAACAGTGCTGACTATGGCATTTGCCGTTGGCCACATTTCAGGCGGGCATTTCAATCCGGCAGTCAGTCTGGGTTTAATGATCGGCGGACGATTCCCGGCTAAGGACCTGCTGCCCTATTGGATTGCTCAGGTCATCGGAGCCATTGCAGCAGCGGCTGTTCTGTATCTGATCGTCAGCGGCGCACCAGATTTCGCCGGGGTTGGAGGCTTTGCGTCCAATGGCTATGGCGAGGCTTCACCCATGGGCTATTCGATGATGTCCGCCTTGGTGATCGAGATCGTGCTGACGGCGTTTTTCATCCTGATCATTCTGGGCGCGACCTCAAGCGGTGCTCCGGCAGGGTTCGCGCCGATTGCCATCGGTCTGGCGCTGACGCTGATCCACCTGATCTCGATCCCGGTGACCAACACATCTGTCAACCCGGCACGGTCAACCGGTGTTGCCCTGTTTGCCGATGGGCCAGCGCTGGCTCAGCTATGGTTGTTCTGGGTTGCCCCGCTGATTGGTGGCGCGATTGGTGCGCTGATCTGGAAGGCCATGTCTGACGACTGATCCAAGCGCACGCTTACAAAAAGACCCCGGCACCTGACCAGGCACCGGGGTCCTTTTATCTATTCGGTCACGGTGACCTTTTTCATCGCATCCGGCTGGCCGATTACGGCTCCGTTCGGGCCTTCGCCCCGCTTGATCGCATCAACAACGTCCATACCGTCAGTGACCTGACCGACAACCGTATATTGACCGTTCAGGAACGGCCCAGGTTCAAACATTATGAAGAATTGCGAGTTGGCACTGTCGGGATCCTGCGCCCGGGCCATGCCAATAACACCACGATCAAAGTTATAGTCCGAGAACTCAGCTGGCAGATCCGGCCGATCCGAACCACCAGTACCGGCACGACGCATATCGCCACCGACCCGACCGTGTTCAACGTCACCGGTCTGAGCCATGAAGCCGTCGATCACGCGGTGAAACACCACGCCATCATACTGGCCAGCAGCGGCAAGGGCGCTAATTTGTTCAACATGCTTGGGGGCAATATCGTCAAACAGATCAACGGTTACGGTGCCATTGGCCCCCTCGCCCTCAATCTCGATCTCTAGGCCCGTGGCCAGTGCAGGACCGGCCAACAGGACAAATGCGGCGGCCAGCTTATACATCGGCAGCCACCTTAACGCTGATCATACGATCCGGGCTTGCGGGAGGCTCGCCCCGAACGATGGCGTCCACATGCTCCATCCCGTCGATGACACGGCCATAGACCGTGTATTGGCCGTTCAGGAAATGGTTGTCGCTAAAGTTGATGAAAAACTGCGAATTGGCCGAGTCCGGATTCTGCGACCGAGCCGCGCCTAACGTGCCGCGATCATGCGGCAGTTTCGAAAACTCTGCCGGAACATTCGGCAGCGATGACCCGCCTGTGCCTGCACTGCGCAGGTTGAATCCGTCTTCCATATCGCCGTGCTGCACGTCACCGGTTTGCGCCATGAAACCGTCGATCACACGGTGAAATGCCACGTTGTCATATTCACCGCTGCGCGCCAGTTCCTTCATCCGAGCGCTATGCTGCGGGGCCACATCTGGCAGCAGCTCGATGACGACATTGCCGCCCTTCAGCTCGATGATGATTGTGTTTTCGGGATCCTTGATCTCGGCCATGTGGCCCTCCTGTCGTTTGTCTTGCGCAAATACCTATGCGCCACGCACGCGAAAGCCAAGTGACGCATTGACCTGAGGGCAAAATGCAGGAAAAGAACCGCCTAGATCGGTTGCCAAACACGAGGATCGCGCGATGGGCTGGAAAACACTGGACGATATGGACCTGAACGGTAAACGCGTGCTGGTGCGCGTGGATATCAATGTGCCCGTGGTGGATGGGGTCGTGACCGACGCTACCCGGATTCAGCGCATCGTACCCACAGTACGCGATATTCTCGCCGCAGGTGGCAAGCCTATCCTTCTAGCCCATTTCGGACGCCCGGGCGGAGAGCGGCGCGAGAGCCTGTCGCTGAAACAACTTATCCCCACATTGGAAAGCGCCTTTGGTGCGCAAGTTCTGTTCGCAGCCGATTGCGTCGGAACCGAGGCCGAGCTTGTCGCAGACACACTGCAAGCCGGGCAAGTATTGCTGTTGGAAAACACCCGTTTTCATGCCGCGGAAACCAAGAATGATCCTGATCTGGCTGCTGGCATGGCCAAACTGGGCGAGGTCTATTGCAACGACGCCTTTTCCGCTGCGCACCGCGCCCACAGCTCAACCGAAGCTATCGCTCGCCTGCTGCCTGCCTGCGCTGGTCGGCTGATGCAGGCCGAGCTGCAGGCACTTGAAAGCGCTCTTGGCGCGCCCGAGCGTCCGGTAACAGCAGTGGTCGGTGGGGCAAAAGTGTCAACCAAGCTGGAGCTGCTGGGCAACCTGATCGACAAGGTGGATCACCTGATCATCGGCGGTGGCATGGCCAACACCTTTCTGGTGGCACAAGGTATCAGTGTCGGCAAATCGCTGGCCGAAATCGCGATGAAAGACACTGCCGCAGAGATTCTTGCCAAGGCGGAAAACTCTGGTTGCCAGATCGTTTTGCCGTGTGACGTGGTTGTTGCAAAAACCTTCCAGGCCAATGCGCCGAATCAGGTTTTGCCCGCAGACCAATGCCCCGAAGACGGCATGATCCTGGATGCAGGCCCCGAGAGTGTCGCCGCTATCACTGAAGTCATCAGCCAAAGCCGAACCCTGATCTGGAACGGCCCTTTGGGCGCCTTTGAACTGGAACCGTTCGATGCCGCAACGAATGCGGCCGCACTGAAAGCTGCCGCGCTCAGCCGTTCGGGCCAGTTGGTCTCGGTCGCGGGCGGTGGTGATACCGTAGCCGCCCTGAACGCGTCCGGCGCGGCGCGGGATTTCACCTATATCTCGACAGCAGGCGGCGCATTCCTGGAATGGATGGAAGGTAAAACCCTGCCCGGTGTCGCCGCGCTGGAACAATAAATTCAGCTGCACGGGTAATTTTGCGAATCGGGGGATTCACAAGCCGAATCACCTGTGACATAGTGCAGTCAGATGCCAAGCATAATGGCACGACATTGAGGCAGACTTCATACGGCGGTAAACAGAGTGTCCCGTTCCCATCGGCCCGGTTTGGGCTCAGTTGCTTTTTTCTCGGTGGCTTTCATGCTGGGTGTGTATTTCACCTTTGCTGCCGTCCAGGGAGACTATGGCCTGTTTCGACGGGTCGAGATTGCAGCGGAACGGGATGCTCTGTCGCGCGACCTTGCAGCGTTGAGCACCGAAATCGCCGAAATGGAAAATCTGACCCGCAGGCTTTCAGACACCTATCTTGACCTCGATTTACTGGATCAGCAGGCGCGCTCGATCCTTGGTATGATCCGCTCGGATGAGATTGTCATCCGCTGAGCGGGACCAAAATTCTTCGTCGGAAATCCCTGCTGTGGTAACGCATACGTCCCTACCTGAACGGTTTTCCGCGTGTCAAACAACAGCGCAATATTTCCACTCGCCAGAAAGCCTCAAATGTTCTATTAGATAGTTTAACGCTAAACTATCTTGCCGAGAGGGGGAGATCGCCACAATGGCTGCGCGAAAAACCACAAAGAAACCAAACGTTTCTGCGGAAGAACTCAAGACCTATTACCGTGAAATGTTGCTGATCCGCCGATTCGAAGAAAAGGCTGGCCAGCTATACGGCATGGGTCTGATCGGTGGTTTCTGCCACCTGTATATCGGTCAAGAGGCAGTTGTTGTGGGACTGGAAGCAGCCGCCGAAGAAGGTGACAAGCGGATCACCTCTTATCGCGATCATGGGCATATGCTGGCCTGCGGCATGGATCCGGGCGGCGTAATGGCAGAACTGACCGGGCGCGAGGGCGGATTGTCCAAGGGCAAAGGCGGTTCGATGCATATGTTCTCGAAAGAGAAGCATTTCTATGGCGGTCACGGCATCGTCGGGGCGCAGGTTCCTCTGGGTGCCGGTCTGGCCTTTGCCGACAAGTATCAGGAAAACGGCCGCGTCACCTTCACCTATTTTGGGGACGGCGCCGCAAACCAGGGGCAGGTCTATGAGACCTTCAACATGGCCGCGATCTGGGAACTGCCCGTGATCTTTGTGATCGAGAACAACCAATACGCCATGGGGACGTCCCAGGCACGTTCGACCTCGACCAAAGACATCTACCATCGGGGCGAGGCGTTCGGCATCCCTGGCGAGATCGTCAACGGCATGGATGTGCTAGCGGTCAAAGAGGCCAGCGAAAAGGCTGTCGCCCATTGCCGCGCGGGCAAAGGTCCGTACATTCTGGAAATCAAAACCTATCGCTATCGCGGACACTCGATGTCCGACCCGGCCAAGTACCGCACCCGCGAAGAGGTTCAGAAGGTGCGCGAACAAAGCGACCCGATCGAACATGTCCGCGAGCTGCTGCTTTCCGGCAAACACGCGACTGAGGATGACCTGAAGGCGATCGACAAAGAGATCAAAGAGATCGTCAATCAAGCCGCTGAATTCTCGAAAGAAAGCCCCGAGCCGTCGCTGGACGAGCTTTGGACAGATATCTACGCCTGAGAGGACGATTAAGACATGGCAACCGAAATTCTCATGCCCGCCCTTTCCCCCACGATGGAAGAGGGCACGCTGGCCAAATGGCTGGTCAAGGAAGGCGACACCGTATCAAGCGGCGATATCATGGCCGAAATCGAAACCGATAAGGCCACGATGGAGTTTGAAGCCGTTGATGAAGGGATCATGGGCAAGATCCTGATCGCTGAAGGCACCGAAGGGGTCAAAGTAAATACCCCTATCGCCATCCTCGTCGAAGAAGGCGAAGACGCCTCCGCCCTGCCCGCGGCTGCACCCACAGCCGCAGCGACGACCGAAGCCGCCCCTGCTGCGGTTGAGGCCCCTGCTCCTGTCTCTGCCCCAGCCGCACCTAAGGTAGATCTGTCCCCAGATTGGCCAGCTGATGCCGAGATGAAGTCCGAAACCGTGCGTGAAGCCCTGCGCGACGCCATGGCCGAAGAAATGCGCAATGACGGTGACGTCTACCTCATGGGTGAAGAAGTCGCGGAATATCAGGGCGCTTATAAAATCTCGCAAGGTTTGCTGGATGAGTTTGGCGCCAAGCGCGTAATCGACACCCCGATCACCGAACATGGTTTTGCCGGGATCGCAGTTGGTTCGGCCTTTGGCGGGTTGAAACCGATTGTCGAGTTCATGACTTTCAACTTCGCCATGCAGGCGATTGACCAGATCATCAACTCGGCCGCGAAGACGCTCTATATGTCCGGCGGTCAGATGGGCTGTCCCATCGTGTTCCGGGGTCCGAACGGTGCCGCCGCACGCGTGGCAGCCCAGCACAGTCAGGACTATGCGGCCTGGTATATGCAGATCCCCGGCCTCAAGGTCGTCATGCCCTATTCAGCGGCCGACGCCAAAGGCTTGCTGAAATCCGCGATCCGTGACCCGAACCCGGTGATCTTCCTGGAAAACGAAATCCTCTATGGCCGCTCATTCGAAGTACCGCAGGTGGATGACCTGAGCATTCCGTTGGGCAAGGCCCGCATCTGGCGCGAGGGCACAGACGTGACCATCGTCAGCTTTGGCATTGGCATGCAGTTCGCACTGGAAGCTGCAGACAAGCTCGCCGAGGACGGTATCAGTGCCGAAGTGATCGACTTGCGTACCATCCGCCCGATGGACACTGGTGCAATCATCAATTCGGTGATGAAGACCAACCGGCTTGTGACCGTCGAAGAAGGCTGGCCACAAGGATCGGTCGGCAGCTACATTTCATCGGTGGTGATGCAGGAAGCGTTTGATTACCTCGACGCGCCTGTCATCAACTGCACCGGCAAGGATGTTCCGATGCCCTACGCAGCGAACCTCGAAAAACTGGCGCTGGTGACCACCGACGAGGTGATCGCAGCCGTCAAACAAGTGACCTACCGGTAAGGGAGCAACAGACAGATGCCCACCGAAATTCTGATGCCCGCCCTGTCGCCGACCATGGAGGAAGGCACGCTTGCCAAATGGCTAGTCAAAGAGGGCGACACCGTCTCCTCTGGAGATCTGCTCGCCGAAATCGAAACCGACAAGGCCACGATGGAGTTCGAGGCCGTTGACGAAGGCACAATCGGCAAAATCCTGATCCCTGAAGGAACCGAAGGGGTCAAAGTCAACACCGCCATCGCGGTTTTGCTGGAAGAAGGCGAAAGCGCTGATGATATCAGTGCAACGCCTGCAGCGGCTCCGGCGGCGGCGCCAGCCGCCACGGGCAACGAGGCCTCCGCTCCAGCGGCGTCCGAAGCGCCCGTCCCCGCCCCGGCAGCGCCGGTCAAGGCAGATGGCGGTCGTATCTTCGCCTCGCCCCTGGCTCGTCGCATCGCTGCGCAAAAAGGTCTCGACCTAGCGCAAATCAGTGGATCCGGCCCACATGGGCGTATCGTCAAGGCGGATGTCGAAAGCGCAACCGCAGCCCCTGCTGTGGCGGCTGCCCCTGTACAGGCCGCATCAGCACCAGCCTCCACAGCCGCGCCAACCGGCCCCTCGACGGATATGGTCATGCGGATGTACGAATCCCGCGATTATGAAGAGGTTAAGCTGGACGGGATGCGCAAAACCATCGCCGCGCGCTTGACAGAGGCCAAACAAACCATCCCGCATTTCTATCTACGCCGGGATATCAAGCTGGATGCACTGCTGAAATTCCGCGGTCAGTTGAATAAGCAACTTGAGGCCCGTGGCGTCAAACTCAGCGTCAATGACTTCATCATCAAGGCCCTGGCCAATGCGCTGCAACAGGTGCCCGAATGCAACGCCGTCTGGGCGGGAGATCGGGTTCTGCAGCTGAAACCCTCGGACGTGGCCGTTGCCGTCGCGATCGAAGGTGGCCTGTTCACGCCGGTCCTGCAAGACGCCGACACCAAGTCGCTATCAGCGCTTTCAACCGAGATGAAGGACCTGGCTGCCCGTGCCCGCGAACGCAAGCTGGCCCCGCATGAGTATCAGGGCGGCACATTTGCGGTCTCGAACCTGGGCATGTTCGGCATCGACAATTTCGACGCTATCGTGAACCCACCGCATGCGGGCATTCTGGCCGTCGGCACTGGCGCAAAGAAACCTGTTGTTGGTGACGATGGCGAACTGACGGTTGCAACGGTCATGTCGGTTACGATGTCGGTCGATCACCGGGTCATCGACGGTGCCCTCGGTGCGCAGCTGCTGCAGGCGATCGTCGACAATCTGGAAAACCCGATGGTCATGCTGGCCTGATATCTGACTAAAAAATGGCCGCCCTCTTCTGGGCGGCCTTTTTCTTTAAGAACCTTCAGATCTAGTGATCTTTGCCCAGCATATGATCCATCGAGATCGAGGGCTGGTCACATCCTGCTTCACCGACAATCTTGGCCGGAATACCGGCAACGGTTTTGCAAGGTGGCACCTCTTGCAGCACCACCGAACCGGCGGCAATCCGGCTACAATGGCCCACTTCGATATTGCCCAAGACTTTGGCGCCGGCGCCGATCAAAACGCCATCACCAATCTTGGGGTGACGTTGCTCCTCTTCTTTTCCGGTCCCGCCCAGCGTGACCGAATGCAACATCGAAACGTTGTCGCCAACGATGGCCGTTTCACCGATCACGATGGAATGAGCATGGTCGATCATGATCCCCTTGCCGATTTTGGCAGCCGGGTGAATGTCGATGCCGAAGATTTCGGAGGACCGCATCTGGAAGAAATAGGCCAGATCATATCGCCCCTTGAGCCATAGCCAATGGGCGACGCGGTAGGCCTGCATCGCTTGATAACCTTTGAAATACAGGATCGGTTGCAGAAGACGGTGGCAGGCCGGGTCCCTCTCGTAGACCGCCATCAGATCTGCGCGGGCGGCCTCAATCAAATGGGGATCGTCAGCATAAGCTTCGTCCACGATCTCGCGCAGAACCATCATCGACATTTCGTTCGAGCATAGTTTAGCGGAAACGCGATAGGACAATGCTCTGGTCAGGCTGCGATGATGCAGAATACAGGCGTGCACCAATCCACCCATCAGTGGTTCATTCTCGACCGCGGCCTGAGCCTCGGTCGTGATGCGATCCCAAACGGGATCTACGGGTGTGACATGACTGCGCTTTTCCAACATGGCTTTTGATCCTTTGCTGCGCCTAGAATGCCATTTAGTGGCTAAAACGCCAAACGCAAACCCGTGATCGGCAAAGCAACGAAAATGAATGAGGCTGACCTGAAGCAAATCAACGAGAAAATCCTTGTCAGGCTGGACGAATTGGCGCGCCAGTCGCAGGCCGGGAAAGATGCGCAATCTGTTGTTGAACTGGATCAACAATCTATCGGTCGTCTGAGCCGGATGGATGCGCTACAGAACCAGGCCATGGCCAAGGCGCACCAAGTCAATCGGGACCTGGAATACCGACGCCTTTTGGCCGCGCTGAAGCGGATTGAAAGTCGAGAATACGGATTCTGCGAAGATTGCGGCGAGCCGATTCCAAATGGCCGACTGGAATTGGACCTCGCCGCAACCAGATGTGTCAGCTGTGCTTCTGGTTGATGCGGAACCGGATCAAATGACGCAGCACCGTCTCAAAACACCGGCAATACTGCAGATCATCGAATGAGGGTTCGGCGGCAAGGCGCCGGTTTCGGGCCGCAGCCATTAACGAACCGTTGCCGAACAACGGGTGTAGCCGCCCTGTTTTACTTACATGGCCATCAGCCGTTTCAGCTTCGGCAATCATACGTCGGCATAAACGGTCACGCTGATCGGGCGGCGCGTTCAACAAAACACGCGCCGCCGTGCTGACATCTCCGTGCAATACGGGCCGCACCGCGCCTATCCGACCTGCAGCCTGACAGGCAATCCAGGTCCGTAAGCCGCAGATATCTGCGAAACCGACACCTCATAAGACCCAGTTGCAGCGTCACCGGCCTTCATGGACGACGTGTAATTCCAATCCGGCTGGGCAACGACCTGTTCCCGAATCAGGCTACCGTTCTGCCGGACCTGAACAAGGTAGGCTTCGGTTTCTTCATTCAACGGCACATCCAGCCCGGACCAGTCATCGCCATCCAGACGTGTCCGCCGCACCCATGAGAACACGTCCCTCGAGCTGGATTGCTGCACGCGAAGATGAGAAGGGGCATAGGGCCGCAAACCATTGCCTTCAAAGGCCTCGACCAGATGCTCGTAAGAGGGATCTTCGTACCCTCTGGTTGCAGGCCCGATACGGTAATGTTTGGTCAGGCCACGTTCCGACCGCAACAACCCTGTCTGGAAGACACGTTCGTCCAACAACACGAACATTGATCCTTCGGGCCAGAGATCGGGCATGATTGCATCTGTCCCCAGCTGGCCGCGCAACCGGCCAGATAGGGTATAGACACCTTCCTCTTGCAGAGCAGCATCCGCGAACTGGAACACCTCCCAATTGCCGGGCGTTCCGTCGCCAATCGCTGCAAGATTTGCGCCGTTTAACAAGGCAGACCGTGGACGGGACTCCAGGACGCCATCTACAAGATTGACACGTAAGGCATCGCCTTCATCCCAAAGTCCGGTACTGGCCCTTCGCATCGGGCTTGCGGTGAAGCCTATTATGGCCTGCCCTGTTATCACCTGTTGCAACGCGTAATCCTCATCGCTTAATGCGGCATACACCGCAACGCTTCCTGGCCAAGGGTCTGCTGCAGCCGCAAGATATGGCGCATGCGGCACTTCGGAACCGGTGATCAGAGGCAGGTCCAAGAATACCGGCAGCACCGGCACCGGAGCGACAAATGGCTTCGCTGTAACTTCATCAGCGGGGGCATCTGGCGGTGTGTAAACGCCGGGCTCGATCCTGACAGCCTCGGCCAGTTGCATTTCGGCCTGTTCAAGCCTGTCAATGCGATAGCGCGCTTCCTGCCCACCACTGACAAGCCGCACAACATCCCCTGCCCCGACATTCAAAAGCGAAGGCGGTAATGCAAACCTAGCCGTTTCACGCGAGACACGCGCCTCACTCAGCCAGCGTTCCACCGTTTGACGCCCCTCGGCCCGCGTCATGGACAACGGCATCTCATTTACCGATACCGAATGGGTTTCATCATCAGGCAACACAGCCTCTTCCGAGGCTATTTCATGGTCAGCATCAGACTGAACAAAGCGCAGCCTGACACGGCCAGAGATTTCCGCCTCAGCCTCGCGACGATATTCCACGTGTCCGTCAATGTCCGAAGTGATGGCCAACTGCTCTTCATTCAGGGTCAGGGCACGTGCGCCATCCCGCATCTGAAAGATCAGCTTTCCTTCGCGTTCAAGCGCATCGAAACCATACCGCAGCATGAGCGGTTGCAATGCCGAACGGGCATCCGAAACCTGTTCAACCGCATAGCCCTGAACGGAACCGTAAAGGCCCGAGACATCAATCTCGGTAACACCGGCAGCATGGCAAAGCTCGGTTACAACAGAGGCCAGCGTTCGTGAGCCGGAACGCCCATTAAGCCAATGGCCGCGGGCATAGTTGGCCCCATCGCTCCACTGGCTGCGCAGGTTTGGAAAGGTCGGATAGGGCCGCGCATCCCACGCCCAGACATAGGCATTGGACACGTCCACCATCGGGCCGCCATAGCTGGATGAAACTGGATTGATATCTGCGTCCGACCAATAGCCAAGAACCGCCCTGAGGTATTGCGTCTGCAGAAAGTCGTCCCGAAGCCCGTTTGAATATTTCGGCAACCCGGATTCTGAAGATTTAGGGTCTAGAAACTTGTTGGGCTGGTTGGTGCCTTTGTCTACTGCCGCACAACCGAGCTCAGTGAACCAGATGGGCTTGGACTCTGGCAACCAGTCAGTCGGGTTGTCGCTACGCACACCATTGATTCGCTCGTGATGCGGTTGTGACCACCAGTTGCGAACGTCCTTATAACGCCAGATCCAAGGCTCGTTATGTAAACCATCTTCGATCGGCGTACGGATTTGTGCCGCCTCTTCCTCAGGCGAAGCATAATACCAGTCATAGCCCTCGCCACCCTCGATGTTCCCGCGCAGATAGGAAAGATCGTAGATGGATTTTGCCCCGACATCTGCATCCAAGTGATCTTCACCGTCCCGCCAGTCGGACAGAGGCATGTAATTGTCGATACCGACGAAATCTATGTTATCATCCGCCCAAAGCGGATCGAGATGGAAGTAGCGGTCCCCACTGCCATCATATGGCTGGTAGCCGAAATACTCGCTCCAGTCCGCCGCATAACCGATCTTTGTGTCTGGCCCCAGAATACTACGCACTTGCCCTGCCAAAACGCGCAGCTGCTCAACGGCCGGAAATCCGTTTAGGCCACGAATCTGGGTAAGACCACGCATTTCCGAACTGATACAGAAGGAGTCCACCCCACCTGCCGCCTTACACAATGCAGCGTAGTGAAGAATAAATCGGCACAACCCCCAGTCCTGCGGGCCAGAGTAGGAAACCGTGCCGTTTCCGATAACAAAATCAACCGCTCGCGCCTGACCAAAGAAATCGGACACCTGAACATCGGCCTCTGCCATCTGGTCCGGAGACCCGTCCCGCCCAGGCGCAACGCTCAGGGTGATGCGACCGCGCCAGGGAAGGTGGGGCTGATCGCTGGCGTCTGACCACGGATCGGGCAATCCGTTTCCACCGATCTGATCCATCAGGATAAACGGGTAGAACATGACCCGCTTCCCCTCTTGCTTAAGGTGTTGGATCGCTTGAATGACCGACGCGTCCGCTGGTGTCGCGCCATAGACGGGCTCGTTATTTTCCTGACGAACGATCTGGGCGGTTGCCCTTGTCAGCCCCGCGACACCCCAGGGCATATTTTTGCCTTCGATACCATTTTGCAGAACCTTTGGTTGTATCTTGCATTGACCGCATCGCAGATCACTTCCGAACCAGGACACAACCAAAGAGGCGGATTCACAGCCCGGAAGTTCACTTTTCAAGGCTTGTGTGGACGTCACGAGATCAGGCAAACCAGAGGTTGAATTCACATTGGCCGCCCAACTGCGGCCGCGGCCTTTTGTGTAATTCACCTGCTGGGACGCCAATGCATATTCACCGGTCCCAGGCATTAGCGCCACGCCTCGTACAATACGTGACAGGGAATTTTCGGTATCAGGCAAACCAGGCTGCTCTTGCCGCACGACCTCGAACGAGAACTGCGGGACGCGGTTTCCAAAAGCGCCCAACTTTAAACCTTCGATCACGATATAGGCAGTGCCACGATAGGCCGGGACGTTTCCAGTCCCTTCGATTGCTTCGATCAACGGATCGGGCAGCTGATCGTCGGTGCCAGGATAGACGCGCATATTCAAACTGCTGCGCTCAATCTCTTCGCCATCCGCCCAGACACGCGGCACGTCAGATATTTGCCCCGCGCCCAACGCGACCGCTAATGAAACTGAATAGCTGTAGCTGTTGGTGGTCGTTGTAACCTCGGGCTGCTTGGGGGATCCCTTGCCACCCCCAACCGATTGCGTGGTAGAGCTGGTGCTGCGGGTTTCCAGAAAATCCGAAGCCCAGATAACCTGCCCCCCGATACGCATTCGACCAAAGATGTTGGCGACAGCGGCGCCCTCGCCCGTCTGAGTAAGGCGAAAACGGTCCAATCGGCCTGTTTCTACAACTTCGCTGCCGCTGCCCATGACCGACTGGCTCATCAAACGCTGGTCGATGACACGCCCAAGAGTGGCACCAATGGCACGGCCGATAACTGCCGTGGACAGCCCCGCAACCGTCCCGCCAATGGCCCCGCCAACAGCGGCACCCGCCGCAGACAGTAATATCGTCGCCATTTAGATATCCTCCGTGGGGAACTCAAAACAAGAAACAACCCGCCGTCGCCACGGGTCGCTTAGGGCGCTTTCAACAACGCCATGTCCGGAATAAGCGTGAATGAACCGAGGGATGTCTCGACAGGTGCTGACAATTCCCAAATGCTTGGCAACGCCACTTTCCCGCATACGAAACAGCAACACGTCTCCGACCGAAAACCATGCCGGATCTTTCTCGATGAGATGGCGGCGTGCTGCGGCCCACATACGCTCTTCGCCCTGTGGTTCAGACCAATCCATGCTATAGATTGGGACGGCCTCAGGTTCGTGCCCGAGCACAGCGCGCCATACGCCACGCAGTAGTCCCAGACAGTCCGTTCCGGTGCCTCTTACAGACGCCTGATGGACATAGGGGGTGCCTAGCCAGCTTCTGGCCTCATCAACAATGCTTTGCTTTGTCGGGATCATCGTCTGCTTCCCCCCCTGTTTGCCCCGTTTTTCTTGGGAACCGCCATCACCCAATCTTCGGAAGGCAGGTCAGGAAAGCCCTGAAAATTCGTGATATTATTGAACTTCAAGCGGCAGGTCGTCATGCGCTTGTCGCAACCTGCGGTCAGCCTCACCCTGTCGCCCTCGGCCAATCCACCGCTGATTGCAGACCACAGAACGACCGATCGACCTGTGTCGGTCTTTTGGTCCTTCTTGACCGCCCCCCACAGCCCAGCCGCACGGCCTGTCAGCACATCAAGCCGACCACGTTCGAACCATGTCTCAAGGTGAGTTTCCGCCCCTCGCAGCTGCAAAATACTGCCACCCGTCAAACCGACGATCTCAGCTTCGGCCGAGTATCCCAGGGCATCGGTGTTGAACCCGCACGCCTTGTCGCCCAGCACGGCTGTGCAGGGCTTTTGGTAAATCCGGCCCAAAGGTCGGTTCAACTTATCTGTCAGGCCCCGCAATTCGGCATGAAAAGCCCCACCTGCCCGTCGCAATTCACCGATTGATCCGCGGAACTGCAACATTCGCTGCGATGGATCGGCCCAGTTCACAAGCCATGCCCGCACCTCGGCCCCGTCGAAGCGACCGGATTCGATATCCTTTTCGGTTACTGCGACATCCGATAACGCACCCATTGCTTCCGAGTTATCAATGGACAGCCCCGTTGCCTGCTCGATCGCGGCTGCCGTCAGACCCGAACTTGCATTGAAGTCCAGGCCTTCAAAGCTCAGCTTCAGGTCATGGTCGGTAAAGCCAAACTGAACACCGTCTGTGCGCGTAATCGCCCAACACCGACAGGTCGTTGTCAGACCGCTCTGCAGATGGACCTGCAGTGCCTGTTTGTCACCAGCCATCAGACACGCACCTCGACCACTGGCACGTTCGGAACGTCCCCTGCCTGAAAACTCGCGACACTTGTCTGGATCTTGTCGGTGTCAAACCTCACTGGCACATCGAATTCAAAGCCGGCGGTGATATCAACCCGTTCAGGCGGAGGCGAATAGAACGTGACCAACCCCGAGTTCAGATCCACCTCGAAGTCGACACCTTCACGCATCTCATCCTGCTCGACGCCCACGCGGACGGTTCCCAATACGGGTTTGACGACCGGCCTTACATAAGTGAATCCACCCGAGGAATAGGTCTTTACCAGCTGGAATTCTGTCGCTACGCCATCACCTTGCGCAATGATCTGGTCGCCTTGGGCAACTTCGCCCGTAGCCGCACCAGATTTGAAATCGGACCAGTCTTTCCAGCGAAATCCAAACATCTGCCCCTGCCTCGCCTCGAAGAACGAGATCAACGTTTCGATGTCATCCAAGGATCGCATACCCAGACCGGCATCATAGCGACGCCGCGAATGCGCCCAGGGGGTATTGCGCTCTTCGAACCCGTTCGCCAGCGTCACAATATCCGTGCGCCTCTCGGGCCCACCGACCGAACCAAAACTCAGGCTGGCCGGAAATCTCACCTCGTGGAAATTCATGATCTGCTCCCTGATCTACCTGTTGCGATTGCCACGACCCAGCGCGCGGCTCATCTGGGCCGCGATCTGGCTTTGGCTTCGACGGAAACCCTGTACGTCCGGGGTGGTGATGTTCATCACCACGTTTACCGCAGAACCACCGCCCGACATGCGCACGCCCAATTTCCCGTCTGTTCCGCGGGCCAGGGGCATGATGGCCTCGGGGCCGGCTTCGCCCATCAGCCCGGTGCCGCCACGCATGGGAAACGTAGTCGGGCCGCTAATCACTCCGCCGTTGGCAAAGGGCATCACCCGTCCCTGACTAAAACTGCCGCCATCCGCGAAAGGCAGGATGCCCTTCACAAAGCCGCCGATCCCATTGGCAAGAAGGCCGCCGAAGTGATCCGTGACCGGTTTGATCGCCGCCGAATACGCGGTGCGGATCATCGAGTTTTTCAGCACATCCAGCGCATCGGACAGGTTCATTCCGTCCATCACGACGCCATCGAACGCCCGTCGCAGGCCGCCGGACATGCCACGCTCCAGCGTCGCCACATCCTTACCCGTTTCTTCAAACGCCGCCTTGATGCGCTTCATCTGCCCATCAAATGCCGCGGCCATTGACGCCGCATCACCCAGCGAGTCGCCAAGCGCCTCGCCGCGTTCCTGCAGGTCGTCCAACCCGTCACGATCCGTCATCACGCTCTCCTATTGTCTTGTCCGGATAGGCCGCCAACAACGCGTCCAGACCCATCTTGTTCATCGAAGGCATGCCCGCGCCCTGCCCCAGCATCAGCCGCAGCTCGGCCGGGGTCAGGTTCCAGAATTGGTCCGGTGTCAGGCGTAGGCTGAGGAACCCGGCCCGCATCAATGCGGGCCAGTCGAACCCGCTCATGCCTGCCCCGGCACCATGAAGGCCCTTGCCAACAGCTCGGCCGCAGCACGGGCTCCGTGCATTGGCCCACCCTCAATCTCGGCACTCAGCAGGTCAGCGCGGGTGACATTGGTCCCGCCTCCTCGCAACCCGGCGACGATAAGCGCCAGAACATCGCCGCTGGAATAGGCGCCACCTTCGAACCGTTGCACCAGTTCAACCAATGTCCCGATGCCCAGCTCTTGTTCCAGTTCCGCCAAAGCGCCCAACGTCAGCTTCAGAACCCGTTGCTCTCCATCGATGGTCAGTGCCACCTCTCCTGTCCACGGATTGGCCATCGTTACAGCGCCGTAAAGGTCAGAGCACCGGCGCTTGCCATGCTCATTTCATAGGTCGCTTCGCCATTGTGAGAGCCCGCATATTCGATGCCGGTCACCTGGAACGCACCTTCAACAATCCCGAAATCCGGGATGATGATCTGAAAACCCGGTGTCTCACCGTCAAAGAACAGCTGTCGCGCGCGCTCATCCGTTCCCGCGTCCTTGAATACGCCCGAGCCCGAGATCGAGGCCGACTTGACCCCCGCGCCCGACAAAAGCTCGCGCCAGCCACCCTGGCTTTCCAGGCTGGTCACATCGACACTTTCCGCGTTGAAACTGACCCGCGTGGCACGCAGCCCCGCAATGGTCTCGAACAGGCCTGAGCCGTTCATATCCACTTTGACCAACAGGTCTTTTCCGTTCTGGGCAGCCATTTGCTCTCTCCGTTGATTGCTTAATCGTCTTCCACGCGGGCGCGGAATTTCAGGTCGATCTGGCGGATCGCGCCGCCCGTTCCGGTCCGACGGGCCGAGGCACGTTCGAACCACAGCCCGACCAATCGGCCTCGATCCAGGGTCAGCCCCGCACTGTCCAGGGCGTCACAAACCGCCCCCGCCAACGTTTTTGCTGCACCGAACCCGGCAGCTTCGGACACGACGGACACCGTGAACCGATGCACCGCACCGGTCCCCGACCGGTCCGAGGCATCGCGCACCTCTTCCGGGCCCAGCGTCACATAGGTTTGCGGAACTGAACCCGCTGGAACGGCGTCATAGATCGCTCCACCTGAAAGAGTGCTGATCTGTGTGTCTTCCGACAATTTCTGGTAAATTGCCGCCTGCAACGCGGCTGAAACGCCATAGCTCATACCGCCACCTCCTCATCCGCAAAGCAGATCAAGTACTGGCCGCGCAGGTCCCGCTCGGCGACGGCGCGGATAACGAAACGGCGTGTGCCTTCCGCAAACCGCTGATCCGGCGAGGGGCGCATGGTCGATCCTTCGGGCGCGCCACGAACCACAATCCGGTAGCCGACACGCGAAACCGGCAACCCTGCAACATTTCGCTCTGACCCGCTGCGCGCAGTGACTTCGGCCCAAACCGAGCCCAAGGCGACCCATGTTTCCAGATACCCACCGGCGCCATCAGCGGTGCGCACGGAGGATTCAAGCAACAGTTTTCTATTCAGCCGGGGCGCCTTCATTGGGCCACCCCTGCACCAAAACGAACCACACGATAGCGTTGGATCAGGCTGGTCACGCCAAAGGGCATACAGCCGGCACCCAACGTGGTCTCATCCCGGTATTCATAGTAATGCGCGGCCAACAGCAGAACCGCCTGCCCAAGATCTGCCGGCAAGCTTGACCATTCCCCGGCAATACCGGCGATAAACGCGATCTTCACGGATCCGCCGGTCGAAATAGCGGGCAAGACAGCCCCGGCAGGGCGTATCCGCGGGCGCTGGCTATCGCGATCCAATCTGTATCTGTCAGACGAAACGGCGGTTTCAGTACCCGCTGCATCCGTCAAACTGACCGTATTGATGGTCGAGACCGGCGCCACAGGCAGCACTTCGCCCGCAGGGTCACGCCAACTGTTAAGGCTCCAGGAAAACTCACGCGTGATAAGTACCTTCCCGGTACGCGCCTCAATCGCAGCAATCGCCGCCCTTAAGAAGCCCTTGAGCACTTCATCCTGCACGCTGGCACCAGTAAAGCCTGTTCCCAGCCTCAAATGCGCCTTGAACTGATCCACCGGCAGCGCCGCATCCGCGATGGCGGTTTCTTCGATCAACATCATCCATTCACTCCGCAATCTCGGACCCCTCCGGGGCCGTAACTTCAGGAATTGACGGGCACGCGCCGCCCCACGTTGCTCGGACGGAGGGGAGCAGCTAGACAACGCAGGGGATCTCACCCCGACCCGCGCCCGCCGCCCCGAGGGGCAAAGGCCCCCCAGGAATTCAGCCCGCTTTAGGCGGTGCCGAATTTCACCAGCTTGATCGCAGCAAAGTCGCTGACATCGCCGCCGACGCGCTTGGTCGCATAGAACAGGACATGCGGTTTGGCGCTGAAGGGATCGCGCAATACACGCAGGTCCGGGCGCTCGGCGATGGTATAGCCCGCCTGGAAGTCACCGAAGGCAATCGAGAAACTGTCGGTTCCCGCATCCGGCATGTCTTCGGCGATCAGCACCGGATAGCCCATCAGACGTGCCGGCTCACCGGCCGCCAGACCGTCCGACCACAAGAAGCGGCCATCGCTGTCTTTCAGCTTGCGGATCAGACCAGCAGTTTTCGAGTTCATCACGAAGGTCCCGTTGACCCGGTACTGCGCACCCAGAGCATAAACCACGTCCACAATGGCATCCGCCTCGACACCGCCATCGATGCCGGTGGGGACATAACCAATGTTACCCCAATCCCAAACATCGTTGTCGACCTTGGCGTGGTTCAGAATACCCTTGGGTTTGTCCGCACCGTCGCCGTTGATAAAGGCCGAGGCCTCGGCGCGTGCAAACTTGTCCGCGATACGACCGGCCAGCCAACCCTCGACATCGAACGCGCTGTCATCCAGCAGTCGCTGCGAGGCTTTGGGCAGTGCGCTCAGCTCGTGCAGCGGGATCGATATCCGGTCAATCGACGGGGTGCTGGTTTCGCTCGCCGCAGCATTTTCATCTGCCCAGCCCGCACCGATATCCGTGTGGTCGATCAAAACATCGAACGAGTTCGCCTCGACATTTACGATCGAAGCAATCGAGCGGATAGAGGCCGTAGATTTCAGCACCGATTTGATGATCTCGGCGGTTTGCGGGTCAATCAGGTACCCACCGTCACTGTTCACAGCGCTCGAGAGGGATTTCACCTCCATCTCAAGCCCACGCAGGCCGTCATCCTCACCCGAACGCACATAGGCATCAAAGGCCTTCTGATGCGGTGCACCGTCCTCGATTGAGGCCGCAAGATGCGGGCGTGCCGCGATGGTTGATTTACGATCCAGCATGGTCAGTCGCTCTTCTGTCTGTTGCAATTTGGTTTTAACTTCAGCCTTCAGGCCCTTGAATTCGTTCACGAAGCCAGTCATCGCCTGCTTCACCTCCTGAACCAGGGGCACACCCTCTCCGGTCAAGGCCGGGGTTTCGGTCTTGCTCATCAGCACTTCCTTTTTGGGGGTGAGGTTTCGGCGCGCTAGGTTCGCGCCAGCTCCTGCCGGGCGTGATCAAACACCTCGGCAATACTGCGCCAGGTGTTCTCGGCCTCGGGGTCCACCCCCTTTGCCGCCACCCGCGCACTGGGCAGCATCGGGAACGTCACCAGCGACACCTCCCACAGCTCCAGTTCGGTCAGGACCCGCTGGCCCTTGTCATTCTTCACGGCGCGCTTGGTACGATAGCCAATCGACAGGCCATCCATTGCGCCCGCCCGGATCAACTCGGCCGCCTCGCGACCTTTCTGAGTGCTTTCCAGCAGACGTCCCTTGACCCACAAGCCCCGGTCATCTTCGTGCACCTCATCCCAGACACCAATGGGCTGCGCCGGGTCATGCTGCCAGAGCATCTTGACCCGTTGACCCGCTGTGCCCAGCCTCTCAAGCGAACCGCGATACGCACCTTTCTGCACCACGTCACTGCCCTGATCCACCTGTCCAAACAGGCTGGCATAACCTTCGATCACCGCGTCCTCGGTCACCGAAAGACCCTCTCCGAACCGTGCGAACTTATGCTCCAAATCCATAAACTTCTCCATGTAACTCTCTGAATTCATGGCGTTACTGAAAGGAATGACTGAAACGCCTGCGCTAGGATCACCGCTGCCACGCCATACACCGTCAACCACAACCGCCTCTCCAGCCGCTCCATCATCTCTTCGATCTGATCCAGCCGCTGGCACAAATGCGCATGCTGAATCTCGGCCACCCGCTCATGCGCGGCCAGCCGCAAGCCTGGCGCGCAATCGAATGGCGGATATCCTTCAGCCATCCGCACGCTCCGGCAGCCCCAGCAAAGCACGCTTTTCTGCGTCAGTCAGGAACTCAGCCCCATTGACCCGCGCCCAAAGCGCATCCCGCTCGGAGGACAACGCTGGAACCTGATCCAGATCGGGCTTCAGCATAAGCTCTTCGCCGGTAAAGCCGGCCAACCACGCCGACACCACCGCCGCCACCCGCGTCACCAGGGGCAGCACGGTCAGGCGGTAAAACGCCCGGTTGGCCTCCTGATAGTTCGAATAGGTCGCATCGCCCTGGATCCCCAGCAACATCGGCGGGACCCCAAAGGCCAGCGCGATCTCGCGGGCGGCGGCTTCCTTGGTCTTTTGAAACTCCATGTCCGAGGGCGAAAAGCCCATCGGCTTCCAATCCAGGCCCCCCTCCAGAACCATCGGACGACCAGCATTGCGCGCCCCGCGATAGTTCTGCTCGATCTCATCGGAAAGACGCCGGAACTGATCCTCGGCCATCACCCCTTGGCCATCACCGCCCTTCCAAACCAGCGCCCCCGAAGGTCGCGCTGCATTGTCGAGCAGCGATTTTGACCACCGAGACGCGCTGTTGTGCACATCAATCGCCATCGCCGCAGCCTGCATCGGCGAGAACCCGTAGTGATCATCTTGCGGGTGGAACGATTTGATATGACAGATGTTTTCCGCCGCAAACCGGTGTTTCTTGCCGCCCACAGCGTAATCATACGCCTTGGGCCAGCCATCCGCTCCCGGCACCACGCTCATCCGGTCGGATCGCAAGACATGCAGCTCAACCGGCAGCCCTTCTTCGGCCTGAACCGCCTCAACATAGGCATTGCCCGACAGCAGCAACTGCGCAAACAAGGCCTCCATCAACTCTGCCCGCCCCTGTGCGGCATTCGGACGGCGCATCAGGGACAGGATCGGATGCGTCTCAAACCGCTGCGCCTGATCCTGCAGCACCAAAGGTAACGCCGCCGCCGCCTCGGCAATCAGCTTGACCGAGCGAAACCCCACCGGGTTCCCCGCAAACCCCGTCCGCGTCAGCGACACCGCATCCCGCGGACTCCACGCCACGCGCCCCCCGGTCTGCCACGCCACCACAGGCCCCGCCGCGCTCGCCTTCGCCTCGGGCGCCTCATCAGCCGATCCACGACGCAAGAAATCGAATACCATCTGTGCTCCTTTCTGCCGCCGCTCTGCCCGGCTTGTTGAAAGGAGTTATGACGGAAAGAAGTTTAAGCCTTGGGAATGGGGCGTACGGAGGGTGGGCAACGGGATAGCTGTAGCTGCATTGAGATGGGGCTACGCAGCCGAAACGAGGTCAAATCTAATGCTCATGACACTCCTGTGGTATCCGCTACATCACGCCGTCAAGATCGGATCATTGTGAGTAGTTCCTCAGCCTCCGGAACATAGTCCAACAGTATAGGGTAGTATGTCCTGCCAAAGAGTATCGGATGGCCGGGATGGGACAGCCCAAGCCCGAATGGTTGCACCTGCTGTTCGGAAAGAAGAATGCCAACTTCAAGTGATGGATAAGGGCGACTATCGACTATTGAATACGGAAACTTCGCTGAATGTTCACACGAAACGACATAGAGCCGGACACCTAGCCTCCAGTTTCTACCTCGCCGGCAAACAATTACCCGCCTGTTCGTAACAAAATAGGCCAAGTTATACAGGACGTAGTGCCGCTGACTCGCGATGCTAAACGAAAAGGCAACGAAAGCGAACGTTACTGCTCCGTATATCCAATACGCCTCAAAACGGCCAAACTCGGCATCGGCATTGATGAATGGAATAGTAGCCCACATGACGACCGAAGCGACCAACAGGAAAACATGAATCTTCCGCTCCTCACCTACCGCCTGAAAGAACTTGCGTCCGTATCCGGGTTCACCCGACCAGAGCAACTTTTCGCCGGGGGCGAGAATATCTTTTAAATCAAATCTGTTGGTACTGGTTACTGTGACTTTTTGCATAGCTTAGCCTTTAAACTGTCAAATCTGCAGAAACCAGCCGCAAACAGTTGATAGCAAAGCTTGGTTAAAGCTCTGTTGTCGTCATTCCTTCCTGATCGCTAAGCTCACAAACTCCTTACCCTCGGCCGCCGATACGCCCCCGCAGGCCCGACAACCAACTCATGCAGCGCCCAGACCAACGCGTCGACCCGGTCGGGTGAGCCCTGCCCCTCAAACCCGCGCGCGGTCATCTGGCACATCTGCTCCTCCAGCGCGTCCAACCCGGCCACATGGGCCACCCGCCCCTGTTCGTACAAAGCCGCCACAGGCTCGGCCCGCGCGACCTTACCGCGTGACGCCCGCACCGCGCGGTACGGGACCAGAGGGTCCACCTGCCGCACGACCTCTTCCACCAGCTGGCCACCCTGATTGACCTCAGCCACCAGCCGTTCGGCCGCAAATTCATCCATCGCATCAATCGCCGCCTGCGCCCAGCCCGCCGGGCCGACGCCCTGCACCGTCCGGTCGGCCAGCACAAAGGCGCGCCACTCTTCGGGCGGCCCTTGCAAACACGCTCCAACGACGACAATCCCGCAAGCATCCGCAGCCGCCCCCGCCGTCACCGCAGGGTCCAGCGCCACCACGATGCGGTCCAGCTCGGCCTCCTGTGCACAACGCGCCGCCTCCAGCATCGATCCGGTCCACAGCGCCCCTTCAGCATCCGACAGTAGCACACCGTCCAACTCCTGCCGCCCCAACCGTGTGCCCGCATAACGCGCGCGCACTTCCTCCAAAAACGACCCCGCCAGATTGGCCCGGTTCGCCTCGGTAGGCGCATGGGTCTGCACGGTGGAGGGCGACGCCAGCAAACTCTTTAGCACTTTCACATTGCGCGGGGTGGTCGTCACGCAGACCCGAGGCTGATCCCCCAGCCGCAGCGCAAATTGCAACATATCCCAGGTTTCCCCGGCCTTTTTCCACTTGGCCAACTCGTCCACCCAGGCTGCATCGAATTGCGGCCCCCGCAATCCCTCGGGGTCATGCGCTGAAAACGCCTGCGCCTCGGCTCCGTTGGGCCAGATCAGCTTGCGTTCCGACGCCTTCCAGATAGGCCGACGATCCGGTGGCGAGCATTGTAAAATCCCGCTATCGCCAAAAATCATCACATCGCGCACCTGATCAAAGGTCTCGCCGACCAAGGCCACACGACAGGCCGCCCCCTTGTCCAACGGCAATGACCCCTCGACCACAGACCGCACCCACTCAGCTCCGGCCCGGGTCTTACCGGCCCCACGCCCCCCCATGATCACCCACGACCGCCAATCGCCCTCGGGCGGCAATTGATGCGGCAGAGCCCAGAACTCAAACAGGAAAGGGAGGGCGCATAGCCCCCCCTCCCCGATCTCACTCAGAAATCTGTCCTGCACCGCAGCAGGCGCGGAGGCGAGCCAGCCTGCACCCGATCTCAGATCGTGCCCGATCAAGGTCGAGCGCATAGCCCCCTTGGGCAATTCCGGCTTGTCTGTGATGTTGTTCGACAAAGCTTGTCTCCACTTTTTGGCAACTTCGGATCAGCCCCTCAAGCTGACCCAGTTGCTTGCCTGCACCAGCAAGATCTGCATCCTCCCCGGCACCGATCTGCCTGCGCAGTTCTTCCGCTGCTTTGCGCAGATCGCGAATGGATGTCTCAAGTGACTGCAACAAGTCAGCCGTCTGGGAAATCCGCTCTTCCGGGGTAATTAAAGTCATGTTTGCGTATTGACCTCATGCGTGAGTTTTCTCCGCACGAGAGAAACGAAAAACGGCCGCCGGGTGTTACCCCGAGGCCGTTGCCCACTTCTTCTAGCATGACACAGTTCGTACCAAATTAAGTCCGAAAAGTCAATGATTTGCGCAACACCCACGCAACAGGGAACGTGCGGTGCAGGTTAATATTTTCTTCCCTGCCGGAGTCTTTAGCCGCTGCCAGTCAAATCCTGCGCCAGCATCAGCGCATTCATATCCGGATCATAAAACGTGGCCGTGCTGACCATCCCTTCGATCGTTTCCGTCGCACCATCGAAGGCCACCCCTGCAGCCTCTAACGCGCTGCGGGCGGTGGTGATATCGGCGACCTCAAACACTGGAACGCAATTCCCCGGCGAAGGCTTGGCCTGCTCTCCTAACCCCAATGTGACACCGTCCACATTGGTGCGCATCTCACTCCAACCCGCTTCATCTATGTGATGGGCAATTTCAAACCCCAATTTGTCGCTGAACCATTCGGCGCTTGCATGGCGGTCCCGAACCGAAATCGCAAGCGTGATCGTGTTTTTCAAAGAAACAAGGGGCATCAATCTTTCCTTTTGAGCTAAATTATATTAACTATACTTTATGGACATTAATTTGCTTGTCAAGCTGACCTCCCGAGCTTGGTCGCTGAATATTCTGGCACTCATGCATTCCGGCACTCCTGGCAGGCAGGCCGCTCTGCTTGCTGCCACCAGCGCAGGAAGAACTGCCTTAGCGGCAAGCCTGGACCATCTCATACGCCTTGACCTGATCGAAAGGAATCCGGGCCACGGGCACCCATTGCGCCCTGAATTCCGATTAACCCTGCCGGGGATCGAAACCGCCAGTATGGCCAGCGCAATCGTAAACGCCGTTCCGGATGACACCAAGTTCAAGCTCGTCCGTAAATCCTGGACCGTCCCGATCCTGGCACTCACCGGCACTCCGCACCGCTTTTCCGCCATCAAATCGGATTTGGTATCGATCACGGATCGGGCGCTGTCGTCGTCCCTTCAACAGCTAGAGGCGCTCGACTGGATCCGGCGGGACATTGAAACTGCCGCGCGGATGCCCTTTCCTACATATCGAGCTGTAAGAACAGGTTTTGCGATCAACCAAGCGGTCAATCTCACTGCTTAAAGGTTGCAGACAGCCCACAACGATCCTTTTCGCCGGATGTGATCTATAACGCACAGCTTGACATTCCGCCCCGCAACCTGCATGAGCGCCTTAACAAAGCGCTGACGCGTGAGCATTGGCAGGTCCGACCTGCTCCACAGCGCTCGATTCACCCCATAGTTCCCCTTCACGCAGGGTTCTGAATGCGACGGCCGGATGCCGCAGGAAACGCCTGTGCATCCAGAGTCTTAGCGTAACCCTGTTGGCATCGCATATTGCGCTGCTGATTTATGTCGTCCGTGGTGATCCAGTCACCAGGGGCAAAAAAGGAATGATATTTGTTCGACTTTGATATGCTGGGTCTTGCCCCGGCCCTGAACGACGCTTTGAAACGCGCCAATTTTTCACAACCCACTCCGATTCAGAACCAGGCAATCCCCATGGCATTGCAGGGGCACGATATTCTGGGTCTTGCCCAGACCGGCACCGGCAAGACGCTGGCTTTTGGCCTACCTCTGATCGACCACCTGCTGGCTCAGACCGGCAAGCCTGCGCCGAAAACCGCCAAGGCTCTGATCCTTGCCCCGACCCGTGAACTGGTCAACCAAATCGCAGATAGCCTGCGCAATTTGACCACGAATACGAAGCTGCGCGTGGCGACAGTTGTTGGCGGTCAGTCCATCAGTAGGCAGATTTCGTTTCTGGCACGCGGCACAGACATTCTGGTTGCCACCCCTGGTCGTTTGATCGACCTGATGGAACGCAGAGCGGTCGACCTCGGCTCGGTACGTCATCTGGTACTGGACGAAGCCGATCAGATGCTCGACATGGGCTTTATTCATGCTCTGCGCCGGATTGCACCGCAGTTGGGTACGCCCCGCCAAACGATGCTGTTCTCTGCCACTATGCCCAAGCAGATGGAAGAACTCAGCCAGGCCTACCTGACAAACCCGCAACGCATTCAAGTGTCCCCTCCGGGTAAAGCCGCCGACAAGATCACCCAATCGGTTCATTTCCTGAGCCGCGCGGAAAAACCGAGCAAACTGCGCGAGATTTTATCTGCGGATAAAGAAGCTCTGACGCTGGTGTTTTCGCGTACAAAACATGGCGCTGAGAAGCTGATGAAGGGCCTAGTGGCCGACGGCTTCAACGCCGCCTCGATCCATGGCAACAAAAGTCAGGGACAGCGTGACAGGGCGATCAAAGCTTTCCGCGCAGGCGAAATAAATGTCTTGGTGGCAACAGACGTGGCCGCTCGTGGCATCGACATCCCGGGCGTTGCCTATGTCATCAACTACGACCTACCCGAAGTGCCGGATAACTACGTCCACCGCATTGGCCGAACCGCCCGTGCCGGCCGCGAAGGCGAGGCGATCGCTTTCTGTGCACCGGATGAACTGGATCAACTGAAGCAGATTCAGAAACTGATGAAAATTGAGGTTCCGGTCGCCAGCGGCACAATGCCCGAGTTCGCCGAACCCGCAAAATCGCGGAAAGGCGGAGGGTTCCGTCGCCGTGGTCCAAAGCCGCAAGCAGCTAACAAGTCGGGCAATCCCGGAGGCCCAAAACGTCGGCGACCGCGTCGATCCTCCGCCGCCTAAATCTAAAAGGCGCCGCTATTCGCGGCGCCTTTTTTAGTTTCCGGTGCTTTGGCGCTCGGCCTCAATCTCACGCCATTTGGCGACGTTTCGATTATGCTCATCCAGTGTCTCGGCAAAAGCATGTCCGCCGGTGCCATCTGCAACAAAGAAAACAAAATCAGTCGCTTCGGGCGAAACTGCGGCTTCAAGACTTGCAAGACCAGGATTTGCGATAGGTGTTGGCGGGAGCCCATCAATCACATAAGTGTTCCAAGGCGTTGCACGGCGCAGTTCGCTGCGGCGCAGGCCTCGGCCCAACGTGCCCTGCCCCTTGGTGACACCATAGATTACAGTCGGGTCCGTCTGCAGCTTCATGCCTCGCTCAAGCCGGTTTAGAAATACGCTAGCGACCTGTCCACGCTCATGCGGAACACCAGTTTCCTTTTCGATGATTGACGCCAAAATCAGCATCTCTTCGGGGGTTTTGATTGGCAAATCATCCTGCCGCCCTTCCCAGGCGGCGTTAATGCGCAGTTGCTGCTTATCCTGCATCGACTGCAGGATTGCCGCCCGATCGGCACCTCGCACAATGTCATAGCTGTCCGGTGCCAGCGCCCCTTCGGCCGGTATTTCAGGGATATCTCCCGTCAACGCGTCGATCTGCTTAAGACCCTCGACCACTTGCCAGGATGTAACACCTTCAGCAATCGAGACCCGGTACCGTGTGTCTGAGTCTTCGCGCTTTTGGGTATAAGCCGCGGGTATTTCTTCTTCCGCTACATCGAACGATGCGATTTCATCGAAGTCCAATGTTGCGGGGTTCAATTCGCGTACACGGGTTTGTATGCGGGTTACACCGATCCTGTACTCAATCTCGGATCCGCAGGTACTGGCCCCGCTCCGCGTAATCTCATCAATGATCTGCTCCATCGAAGCACCCTCGCGGACCAGAAAGCTGCCTGCCTTCAGCTGAGGTGCCTTGTCGGTATAATCCGCCGCCATACGGAATATCGTAGCGCTGCTGATCGCGCCCTGATCCTCCAGCTGTCGGCTGACCTGCGTCATGTTTGAGCCACGTTCGACCTGCAAGCACATCGCAGCTTCCAGAGGGCCCGCATTCTTGTATCGCGCCTGCCCCCATAAAATCAGTCCACCGGCAAGAAACAGGCCGACCACCAGGATGGTCAGCATGTTGGAGGCCAAAGCGCGCCACATTTAGCTGGCCTTTCCGAAGATCACACTTGCATTGGTGCCGCCAAATCCAAACGAGTTTGACAGCGCCACATCAATCTTGCGCTCACGCTTAGCATTCGGAGCCAGATCAATCTGCGTCTCGACCGCTGGGTTGTCCAAATTGATCGTCGGTGGCGCAACCTGATCGCGGATTGCGAGGATCGAGAAAATGGCTTCGATCGCGCCTGCTGCGCCCAACAGGTGGCCAGTGGCCGATTTGGTCGAGCTCATCGTCACATTCGCGGAATGCTCGCCCAACATACGCTCGACCGCACCCAATTCGATGGTATCGGCCATGGTAGATGTGCCATGCGCGTTGATATAATCTAGGTCTTTCGGCTCCAGCCCCGCGCTGCGCAGTGCCGCGTTCATCGAACGCTCTGCGCCGTCGCCGTCCTCGCTGGGGGCGGTGATATGATAGGCATCACCGGACATGCCATAGCCCAGAACTTCGGCATAGATTTTCGCGCCACGCGCTTTTGCGTGCTCGTACTCTTCCAGAACAACGATGCCCGAACCTTCACCCATGACAAAACCGTCTCGGTCGACGTCATAGGGGCGGCTGGCTGCTTTGGGGTTATCCGCGTATTTGGTCGACAGCGCCTTGCAAGCGTTGAATCCAGCGATACCGATTTCGCAAATGCACCCTTCGCCACCACCGGCAACCATTACGTCAGCGTCACCGGCACGGATAATGCGGCTTGCGTCACCAATAGCGTGAGCACCGGTCGAACATGCAGTCACAACCGAATGGTTCGGGCCTTTGAATCCATGGCGGATCGACACCTGACCCGAGGCCAGGTTAATCAGCGCGCCTGGAATAAAGAAAGGCGACACCCGTCGAGGGCCCTTGTCGCGGATCAGGTTAGCCGTTGCCGCGATGGAACCCAGCCCACCGATACCTGAACCGATAAGAACGCCAGTGCGCAAACGCGCCTCTTCATCCTCGGGCAGCCAGTCGGAATCCTTGCAGGCCATTTCAGCAGCTGCAATCGAGTACAGAATGAAGTCTTCGATCTTGCGCTGCTCTTTCGGCGGCATCCAGTCGTCAGGATTGAATGTCCCGTCGGTGCCGTCGCCTCGCGGAACTTCGCAGGCATACGTTGTGGTGACCCCACTTGCCTCAGCATCAAATTGCGTGATCGGGCCTGCACCGGATTCCCCATCCAGCAACCGCGACCATGTTTCCTCGACCCCGCTGGCCAATGGAGTGACCAACCCAAGACCGGTTACAACGACTCTGCGCATAAAATGCCTCTTGCCTGCTTCCTGTTTGAGAAACGCTCATACCCCGGGCCGGGGTGCGGGGGCAAGAGCAAGGCGCAATCATCACACAAGCAGATTGAGCGGAACACCTACAGTATACACTCTTGCAATGCGGCTCCTGGCCAGATGAAAGCCCGCCCTTTCACTGGACATGAAAGGGCGGAACCTGTTGTTTTGGAAGAAATCTTACTGAAACGCCGCAACCGGTTCGTGCGCTGTGCTGGCAACATTCAGCGCATCTGAAAGCTCGAGCGTCTTTCTGAACAGCGCGCGGCCAACCAAGGCGCCCGAAATATTCGGGATATAAGCCAACCGCGAGATATCATCTGTCGTGCGGACCACACCGCTTGCGATGATCGGTGTGCGAGATGTCTCTGCCAGCCCCGAGATCAGGCCCAGCTGTGCCTCAACGTCTTCCATGTCGCTATCGATATCAGTGACCAGAATTGCCGCAAACGGCGTCTCTGAAAACGCTTCGATAAAGGCCTCTGGTGTAAACGCACTTTGACTACGCCAACCGTCGGTCATCACTAAGCCTTGCCAAACGTCTACGGCCAGAACGATTTGGTCCGGATAGAGTTTGGCCAATTCTTTCACAAGATTTGGATCCCACGCAGCCATAGTGCCGATAACAATCCGGCCTGCGCCCTTGTCGATCCAGTGCTCGACTTGCTCGCGCGTTCTCATACCACCTGCCAACTGCACAGGGATTTCGGCAGAACGGATGATCTCTTCAACCATCTCCGAATTGGTATCGCGCCCTTCAATCGCGTCAAAATCGGTCAAGTGCATCCACTCGGCTCCAGCATCGGCCCAACTGCGTGCCGTTTCTGCGGGATTCACGTGCCAAATCATGGCCTCATCCAGACGACCCTTGTCCAGTGTGACACAGCGGCCGTTCTGCAGTTCCATCGTAGGGTAAATCCTCATGAGCTTGCTCCTCCGCTCAATCGCAACGTCAATAGAGGATACCATACCCTCAACCCTATCGGTGAGAATTTCCAGTTTCGGCAAACCAAAGGCAATTTGCGGCACGATCAAAGAGAAAGGTTAAGCCAGTTTGGGCGGCCCGTTTCTTTTCAGCAGGTTCACCTGACTTCCCATATAGTCGCGCTCGGCCATGAGCTCATAACCCAGCTTTGCCGCCAGATTCTGCGACGCGTGGTTTTCAGCATCAATCAGGGAAACCAGTGGTCCAGGCATTATTCTGTCAAACCAGTCATGTGCGGCCTGTGCCGCTTCAAAACCAAATCCCTGCCCCTGGGCTTCTGGTGCCAATAGCCATCCGGCCTCGGGAAAGCTGTCGAAGTCGTCGCCTAACCCTCGGTTACGATAGAAAAAGCCAGCTTGACCTATCATCTGACGATTCGACTGTCGAAAGACGGCCCATTGGCCAAAACCGGCCATCTGCCAGTGGCCGGCATTCCTCAGAAAGGATTCCCACGCTTCGCCCCGCGATAGCGGTTCCCGGCCAAGATGGCGCACAACACAAGGGTTCCGCCAAATCTCAGCGTAACGACTAAAGTCGTCGGGACGCATAGCGCAAAGCATCAGACGTGCCGTATTTATCATCGGGGTGGATCGTAGCATGCCCTGCCCGCTCAGAATTTCCTGCCTCGCGTAAATGGTTGCGGGTCAATAGCTATCTGGCAAGCGCGAATTCCGGCTGGGCAAAAAAAACGGCGCCTCCGTTGCCCGGAAGCGCCGTTTTAGCGGATAAAGAAGGTCTTAAGACGCTTCAGAGATGAATTTGACGGCGTCGCCAAAAGTTTGGATGGTTTCGGCTGCGTCATCAGGAATCTCGATGCCGAACTCTTCTTCGAAGGCCATAACCAGCTCAACAGTGTCCAGGCTGTCTGCACCCAGATCGTCGATGAAGGACGCGTTTTCGGTCACTTTATCTTCTTCAACACCCAAGTGCTCAACAACGATCTTTTTAACGCGATCTGCGACGTCGCTCATGTCTATTCCTCATTTCATTTCAGGGCATAGTGCCCGGTTCTGCCCTTGCCCGCTCAGGCTGGCCTTGATGTGCCCGTTCTGGGCGGTTTAGGTCCCCGATTACCGGGTAAGTAGAAGGTTGACCATCCGGCCAGCCCCTGCATATGTGCGCCGCCTATAACACAGACAACGCCCGAGGCAAACGCTTTCGCGCCCACCTCGATCCGCGCTCACAACATGGCCATACCGCCGTTCACATGCAAGGTGGTTCCGGTAACATATCCGGCTTCGGCACTTGCAAGATACAGCACAGCCGCAGCAATTTCCGAGGGGTCACCCATACGACCGGCAGGAACCTGCGTCAAAATCCCAGATTTCTGATCCTCGGTCAGTTTGTCGGTCATCGCAGTCGTAATGAAACCGGGTGCCACCGAATTGGCGGTGATTCCACGGCTGGCAACCTCATAGGCCAACGATTTGGTCATGCCCACCATGCCTGCTTTGGATGCAGCATAGTTGGCCTGTCCCGGGTTCCCTGTCGCACCCACCACCGATGAGATATTAATGATCCGGCCCCAGCGCGCTTTCATCATGCCCCTCAAAACGCCTTTGCACAGACGGGCAGTAGATGTCAGGTTGACGTCGATCACGCTCTGCCATTCTTCATCGGACATGCGCATGAACAGATTGTCTCGCGTGATCCCTGCATTATTCACCAGAATATCAACCGATCCCATTGCCTCAGCAGCCTGCTTCGGAAGGGCTGTCACCGCCTCGGCATCACTCAGGTTGCAGGGCAGAACATGGGCGCGTTCACCCAATTCGTCGGCCAGAGCCTGTAGCGGCTCAACTCGCGTTCCAGACAAAGCCACAGTTGCACCGGCCGCATGCAAACTTCGCGCAATTTCGCCACCGATCCCGCCCGATGCACCGGTGATCAGTGCATTCTTACCTGTCAAATCAAACATTCGGTTTTCCTCTTGATGCTCGGTGTCTTACGATTCGGCCTGTGTCACATTCTGCACGTCATCAGGCGTACCGACAGCTTTACCAACGATCGCACGGTCAATTTTGCGAATCATACCGGACAGAGCTTTGCCCGCCCCGATTTCCCAAGTTTCACTCACGCCTTGCGCAACCATGTACAATACGCTTTCGCGCCAGCGAACCGAACCTGTGACCTGCTCGATCAGCAACCCACGGATCAGATCGGGATCTGTGACAGCCTCGGCCCGCACATTGGCAATCAATGGCACGGCAGGAGCTTTGATTTCGACATTTGCCAGGGCTTCGGCCATGACATCAGCGGCAGGTTGCATCAATGCACAGTGGAAAGGTGCGCTGACGGGCAACATGACCGCGCGCTTGGCGCCTTTTTCTTTGGCGATTTCGGCGGCGCGTTCCACGGCAGCCTTTGCGCCTGATACCACGACTTGTGTGGGATCATTGTCATTGGCAGCCTGACAAACTTGACCCTGCGCAGCTTGGTCTGCAACAGCGCGCACAGCATCAAGATCCAATCCAAGAATAGCGGCCATTGCGCCCTCTCCAACGGGAACCGCACTCTGCATCGCTTGCCCGCGGGTGCGCAAAAGGCGCGCCGTATCAGCGACCGACAATGCCCCTGCCGCAGCGAGCGCGGAGTACTCCCCCAGCGAATGCCCAGCGACAAAACCAGCATCCGCAATCGAAATCCCATTGGCCTCCAGGGCTCGCATCGCAGCCATCGAGGTCGCCATTAGCGCTGGCTGCGCGTTCTGGGTTAGGGTCAGGTCCGCAATATCACCTTCCCAGATCAGATCGCTCAGCTTTTCCCCAAGCGCCTCGTCCACCTCGTCGAATACAGCCTGTGCAGCCGGATAGGCCTCGGCCAGAGCCTTGCCCATACCGATAGTCTGGGCACCTTGCCCCGGGAAAACAAATGCGCGTGTCATTGCAACCTCTTGGATGACGTTAGGTTGCCGCGGGGTGTAAACCGACAGACCGCGCGGCACAAGCTTTGCCTGATCTCTGCACTTTGGCACCGGCTCTGTGCATCCCTTGCTATTGTGTCCTAGGCTTGTAGCGGTAGGTTGTTGCATACGATCCACCTTCCGGAGCCTCAGATGCCTTCGTCAAACACCTTCTCAAGCTATGGAAGCGTAACCAAGACTTTTCACTGGCTGACAGCGTTACTTATCTTCACCGCATTCCCTCTGGGGTGGGTCGCCAACGGATTGGCCCATGCGATTTATGATCCGGCCATAGCCACAACCGAAGATGACATTGCACGCGCCGCCAGCCTTTTTTCTCTCCATAAAACCGTCGGGGTCACTGTTTTCTTTGTCGCGCTCGCGCGTATCATGTGGGCGATAGCGCAGACCAAACCCGGTCTATTGAACGCCGAGAACAAGCCCGAGGCCTTTGCAGCTGAAACCGTGCATTGGCTGCTTTACGCATCTTTGGTTCTGGCCCCACTAACCGGGTGGACCCATCACGCTGCCGCCGAAGGTTTCGCTCCGATTTTGTGGCCCTTCGGACAGGGCCTACCCCTTGTACCAAAATCCGAGTATCTGGCAGAGCTGACCGGAAGCCTGCATTGGCTGTTCGTCTGGACACTGGCCGGTTCAGTCGCGCTGCACGTCGCCGGGGCGCTAAAACACCACATTATCGATAAAGACAGCACGCTGCGCCGAATGATGCCGGGCGCCTCGGATGCACCGGAACCGCCAGAGCAAAGCCATTCAATGACCCCCGCATTGGCCTCTTTGGCCATTTGGGGTGCCGTTCTGGTCGGAGGATGGTCAATCGGCGCGTTTGACCACCAATCTACAGCTGGCACAGAGGTCGCAGAACTGACCCAGGTACAGTCCGACTGGAACGTCCAGGAAGGCAATCTAAGCATTACCATCACCCAGTTGGGCAGCCCGGTAACCGGCAGCTTTTCCGATTGGACCGCTGCAATCGTTTTCGAAGATCCGCCCACGCCGGGCTTAGCCGGATCAGCAGATGTCACAATCGCGATAACGTCGCTCAAACTCGGGACCGTCACAGATCAGGCAATGGGTGCTGATTTCTTCGACAGTGCGCAATTTCCAACCGCTCAATTCAAAGCTGATCTCTTCAAAACTGAGGACGGGTACGAAGCGCGCGGCGCGTTGACCATTCGCGACAAGAGTGTGGACGTAGTGTTGCCATTTACCCTCGACCTTCAGGGTGACAGCGCAGCTATTTCAGGACAGCTTGAACTGAACCGGCTGGATTTCGACATCGGCACTTCGCAGTCGACCGAGGATTCGCTGGGTTTTGCTGTTACAGTATCAGTTGATCTTACAGCAAAACGTGGCAACTAAGAAAATGGGCCGCCGAAGGGTTACTCCGGCGGCCTCGTTTCAACTCGTTGTAATCGTATTAGTCGGCCTTCTGGGCTTCGACTGAAATCTGAAGTTCAACTTCGTCGCTTACGAATGGCGCAAACTGACCAAGGTCGAACTCACTACGCACCAAGGTGGTGGTTGCGTCGAAACCGGCCCAGGGCTTTCCTGCCATAGGATGTTCACCCACCTGGTTCAGCTTGGCATCCAGAACAACCGATTTGGTCACACCGTTCATAGTCAGATCGCCAGTGATGTTGGCAGTGTTTTCACCCGTGACTTCGATACCAGTAGAAGTAAAGGTCACCATTTCTCCTTCGGTCACACCAAAGAAATCCTCGGACATAAAGTGGTCTTCACGTGGCTTCCAACCGGTAATCATCTCGACCACTGGCATGGAAACTGTAACACTGGATGCAGCCGGGTTTTCCTGATCGAACATGATCTCGCCTTCAAACCCCGAGAACATGCCATGGGTGGTCGAGAAGCCAAGGTGGTTATAGCTGAAAAGAACCTGGCTGTGGCTGGAGTCCAGAACGTATTTTTCGGCGCCGGCAAATGCCGTTGTGGCCGAAACCGCGAGCGCTGCTGCAAGAAGGGTGGATTTCATGATAATCTCCGCAATTTTGTAGATGCAAACCTCTTGGGTTGCTCGACAACGAAAATGTGCTGCCCTAGGGCAGCACACAAGTAATATTATTTCACAATATCTGTTCTTAATTGAACAGAATAAAACTCAGGCGAAAATTGTTACACTTCCGCTAAGTTGACCTTTGAGCGCTCGGCTGACATCCGCCGATTCAAGCGGCAATTTCATCAACAGGCTGCCATCCACATCGAACAACTCGATCTGGTCTTCAATGAAACGGGCACCACCCAGGCTGTCATAGCTCCGGCGCAAAACTGTCTGCGGGCGGCCATTTTCATTCTTTTGCAATACCCGGACCTCGCGGCGGATCGGGTCAAAATACGCATCAGGACGCGCGTCCAGAACTTCGATGGTCAGAAGGCTGACACCTACTAGAAGGAACATCAGCGAGGCCGCCAATTTGATCGGCCAGACTTCGGCGGCCATTGCCGTGCTGGGCATCAACCACATGGAAAAGGCAGAAACTATCAGTAGCGCACCGGCCAGACGGGCCAGAACCATCCGAGCTTTCCAATTTGGTGCAAAGCTAATGAGCACCGGCACTGACTTTTCAAAACTTACGCCTGTGGCGGATTTCTCGAAGGTATTTGTGTTAATCGCGGTCATTTTCAGTACCCTGTTTCTCAGGTTGCCGTTCCAACTTTTGTCAGTCCGGTTAATTTCCGGTATACAAAACAACTTTGAGCCGAAAAGCGTCAGGAATTGGGCAGCGCAGAGGAAATAGCGCGACTTCACAAAGGCATCTGTGGCAGGCCTTGCCCCCAGCGTACAAACGTGTATATCGGGCCATCCTTCGCAAACGACATGAATCGCGCAGCCTCTCGTGGCAGGGTCGCGAAGGACGAAACGGCCCCGCCTATGAAATGCGCCTTGATAGAAACAGGAGTGCACATGCCACTATATGAGCATGTAATGATCGCGCGTCAGGATTTGTCCAACGCGCAGGCAGAAAGCCTCGTCGAACATTTCGGCACCGTTCTAGCTGACAATGGCGGCAACGTCATCGACAGCGAGTACTGGGGTGTCAAAACGATGGCCTACAAGATCAACAAGAACCGCAAGGGTCACTATTCCTTCCTCAAGACCGACGCTCCCGCTGGCGCCGTTCAGGAAATGGAACGCCTGATGCGCCTGCATGACGACGTTATGCGCGTTCTGACCATCAAGGTCGACGAGCACAACGAGGGCCCTTCGGTCCAGATGCAGAAGCGCGACGAGCGCGAAGGCCGCCGCGAGCGCCGTTGATTAACGCCTGAAGAAAGGACACTAAACCATGGCCGCAAAACCATTTTTCCGCCGCCGCAAGGTCTGCCCGTTCTCGGGTGAGAACGCGCCGAAGATCGACTATAAAGACACTCGTCTGCTGCAGCGTTACATCTCTGAGCGTGGCAAGATTGTACCTTCGCGCATCACCGCCGTTTCGGCGAAAAAGCAGCGTGAACTGGCCCGTGCTATCAAGCGCGCCCGCTTCCTCGCCCTGCTGCCCTACGCCGTTAAGTAAGGAGATACTGACATGCAAGTTATCCTGCTGGAACGCGTTGCGAAACTGGGTCAGATGGGCGACGTCGTTGACGTCAAGTCCGGGTATGCCCGCAACTTCCTGTTGCCTCAGGGCAAAGCGCTGAGCGCATCGGACGCCAACATCGCGTCGTTCGAAGCCCAGAAAGCGCAGCTTGAAGCCCGCAACCTGGAATCCAAGAAAGAATCTGAAGCGCTGGCTGAAAAGCTGGACGGACAGCAATTCATCGTGATTCGCTCGGCCTCGGATGCCGGCGCACTGTACGGATCGGTCACCCCGCGTGACGCCGCAGACGCCGCTACCGAAGCAGGTTTCACTGTCGACAAGAAGCAGATTGCCTTGATTGCACCGATCAAGGACCTGGGTCTGCACACAGTCGCAGTTAAACTGCACCCCGAGGTTGAAGTGAAAATCGAAATGAACGTTGCCCGTTCGCAAGAAGAAGCCGAACTACAGGCATCGGGCAAATCGATTCAGGAACTGGCCGCCGAAGAAGAAGCCGCCGCAGAATTCGAAATCGCCGAGCTGTTCGACGATATCGGTTCCGCCGCTTCCGACGACGACGATCTGGTTGCTCAGGATGCTTCGGCCGGAGAAGACGAAGCCAAAGCCTGATCCTCGGGTTTCGAATTGAACAAGAAAGGCCGCACGATCTGTGCGGCCTTTTTTATGCCTCCTCCCGGCGAAATCCAGCTTGGGCCCCGGCCTTTGCTTGCGGTCATCAATAGGTTTCCTATCATCGCATAATAACTATTCGGAGACGATCAATGACATTTCTTCTGCGCCGCAGTGTATTGGCATTATTGATAATTGCACCCTTTGCGGCGTGCGGAGGGCCCGATACCCCAACCCAGAACACGTTTGATCCTCCGCTCTATCCCAACGAAACACCGGAACTGCGGGCCTCCATAAACAAATGGGCCGACCACTACGAAGTGCCGCGCGAATTGGTGCACAAGCTAGCAATTCGCGAAAGCACCCACCGACCTTGGGCTGTGAATCGGCCCTATTATGGCTTGCTGCAAATCCTGCCGGCCACAGCTCGTTCAATGGGATATACTGGAAACGCCAAAGGCCTTTTGGATGCAGACACAAATCTCGAATTTGCCGGGAAATATCTGCGGGGCGCTTGGCTATTGTCCGACGGGGACCAGCAACGCGCCATATTCCTTTACGCAAAAGGGTTCTATCCCGAAGCAAAGGCACGTGGGATGCTGGTCGAAACAGGGCTACGTCCGGAATAACCGGATTTACCCCGAAACGAATCATCTGAGACATGCTGTTTCGGACCATTCTGTTGCCATTACATCGCAATATGACTACACAAGGCGAACAATTTGCTTGCACAATGCCCTGTGGTTGACGCAACGTATACCCCTAAGGACAAGTCTGGCATGTCTTGGGGGAGAGATATGCCGCCACAAGGGTTGGACAGGTGAAACTTATAGATTTGGCCGCGGTCGACCACACAGAGAAGTCGGCCGCTGACGTTATAAACGCCGTCTGCGAAGAGCTTGGCTTCGACTATGCGTCTTATGCCACCTTTAACCCTGTGAAAGGTGATGTGCAGGGCTATGCAAACTATCCAGATGAGTGGAAAATCCACTATGGCAGCCAGGGCTTTCATCACTTCGATCCGACGCTTTATCAATCTGTCCTAAGCATTGCACCCGTTGATTGGGGACGCTTTGATCAGGACGAGAAGTTCAACGCGGTATTCCGTGACGCCCATGATTTTGGCATTAGTTCCAGGGGGTTAACCGTTCCTGTTCGTGGACCTTATGGTGAATGCGGACTGTTAAACGTTACCCGGGACTGTTCGGATTCCGAATGGGATAAGCTAAAGAAACATGTCATGGGTGATCTGCAACTTGCTGCCGTTCAAGCCCACGATACTGTTATGCAATCTGGCTTGCTGGCCAAAGCTCTTTACCTGCCCACGCTGTCCACACGCGAACAGGAAATCCTCCAATGGGTAGCTGACGGAAAGTCGCAACAAGATATCGGTGATATTTTGTCTATTTCACACCGTACCGTCGAAGTTCATATGCGGTCCGGGCGTGAAAAGTTGGGCGCACTGACCACCTCACAGGCTATTGGTCGTGCGATCGGCCTGGGCCTAATTGCCCCTGGTTAATCAAAAAAAAGCACTTCTACGGGAAATCCCTAATAGTCTGCGCTTATTTCTTGGTTAACCTAATCCCTACGGTAACCAGACTGTAGGGGGATGGAAATGATCATCGTTATTGATGGTATTAATCAACATAAGTTCAAAGATGTCTTGGATGACATGTTCAAACTGCGCGCTCGTGTTTTCGGCGATCGCCTTGGTTGGGAGGTCAATATTGAGGATGGGCGCGAGCGCGACCACTTCGATGATCTGCATCCAGCACATGTAGTCAGCATCGACGACGAGGGGGACGTTGTCGGGTGCATGAGACTACTGCAAACCAAAGGACCGCATATGCTGTCCGATGTTTTCCATTCGATCCTGGATGGAGAACCTCCAATTCGGAGCGCGCAAGTCTGGGAAGCCACCCGGTTCTGTGTCGATACTAAAAAACTGGGCCGAGGGCGCGGTGAAAATTCTGTATCCTATGTGACCAGCGAAGTTATGATTGGCTCTTTCGAATATGCCAAAGCGGCTGGCGTTCTTGACTCGATCGCGGTGATTGATCCAGTTATGAACCGCGTTCTGCAAAGGTCCGGTAACGCGCCTTATGACTACCTCGGCAGTGCTAAGCCCATGGGTAAAGTCGTAGCCATGGCCGCTTTGATGGACTGCTCAGATGAGAGAATTTCCGGAATTCGGGAATATGCGAACATCGCTCACGATGTATTCCTGACGGACGAGCAGGCAATAGATCTGTATGCCAGAAACAAAACACCGGCAGATACAGGTGTGGCGAATTACGACCACCAACCACTAAGCCAGATGGAAAAATACTTTGTCGAACAGATGAATTCGGCAACCACAAAAGCCGAAGCCGAAGCTGTATTGAACCTGATCGAAGCAGTTTCGGATCGGTTCACCCCTGAGCAGAAAACTGCTCTGCTAAGGACCCCCCGTGCTTTTGCTCATGAGGCCTGACCCCCTCACCTCATAGCATAAAGCCACCCACACGGAGCCGTCTTTTTCAGACGGCTCCGTTTTTTGTGCCCATAAGAATTCTATGGGCAGAAGAGGATTACTCCTCTTCCAATGCCTCTACGGCTTTCTGCAGGTCGTCTTTGCTGACTTCTTTATCCGCAACCTGGGCCAGCTCGACGATATAGTCGATGACTTTGTCTTCGAAGATCGGCGCGCGCAGTTGCTGCTGCATCTGAGCGTTCTGCTGCACGAACTCAAAGAACTGGCGTTCCTGACCAGGGTATTGGCGCGCCTGGTTCATGATCGCCTGGGTCATCTCGGCATCGGTGACTTCAACTTCGGCCTTCTGGCCCAGCTCGGCCAGCAACAGGCCAAGACGCACGCGGCGTTCGGCCAGCTTGTTGTGCTCGTCGGTCGGCTCGATCTCATCGTGGTCGTGGCCTTCCACTTCCGGGTTTTCTTCGTGCCACAGCTGGTGTGCGATCTGCTTGGCCTCGGCATCTACCAGCGACGGTGGCAGATCAAACGAAACCTTCACGTCCAATGCGTCCAACAGAGCACGCTTCATCACCGCCCGCGAAGCACCGCTATATTCCGCTTCCAGACGTTCTGAAATCTGGCCTTTCAGCGCTTCCAAGTCTTCTGCACCAAATTTGGTGGCCAGCTCGTCGTTGATCTCGGCGGCGACGGGTTCTTTCACATCCTTGACGGTGCAGGTAAACACAGCGTCTTTGCCGGCCAGATGCTCGGCACCGTACTCTTCGGGGAAGGTGACGTTCACGTCTTTTTCTTCCTCGGCCTTTACGCCAACCAGCTGCTCTTCAAAACCGGGGATGAAGCTGTTGGAACCCAGAACCAACGGATAGTCTTCAGCGGATCCGCCCTCGAACTCTTCGCCATCAACCTTGCCAACAAAATCGAACACAATCTGGTCGCCGTCCTTGGCTTTCGAGCCTTTGCGGCGGGATTTGAAATCCTGCGCGGTTTCGGCCAGGTTGCCCAGCGCTTCTTCAACGGCCGCGTCATCGGCTTTGACAACCAGCTTTTCCAATTCAACCGATTTCAAGTCGACCTCAGGGATGGCAGGCAGGGCCTCATAAGACATCTCGACATGTACGTCGTCGCCTTCTTTCCAATCCTCATTGGTCATCTTCACCTGAGGCTGAAGTGCCGGACGCTCACCGCTGTCTTCGAAATGCTGGTTCATTGCACCGTCGATGCTTTCTTGCATCGCCTCGCCAAGCAGACGCTGACCGAACTGCTTTTTCAACAGTGCCATCGGTACCTTGCCTTTGCGGAAGCCCTTCATCTCGACTTCAGGCTGTGCTTCGACCAGTTTCTCGTTAACTTTGTCGTCCAACTCAGCTGCGGATACGACAATGTTATAGCCGCGTTTCAGACCTTCGTTCAGCGTCTCGGTAACCTGCATTATGGTAGTCCCCATAGGATTCGGGGCGCGCAAAACGGCGCGCCGGGCAAATTTGAGGCCTTCTATTTGCCCAGCCGCCCGCGTGCAAGGGGCAAAGCCCGGATCAGCCTTGTTTTGCCGCCGATTTGACCAAAAAAACGCCCCGGACCTGGCCGGAGCGTTCTTGAGGAATTGTTCGCGGGATCAGAACTTCCAGCGCGCACCCAGCACCCAAGCCTCGTTGTCATCGAAACTCGTGGTGTCATCGAAATCATGGTTACGGTATTTCAAATAGGCATCGGTATTGATACTGTCGATGCGCTGTACCACAGCGATACCCCAAGCCTTCGTACTCGAGCCGTCGATCGAAAAATCAGATCCGTCGAAATAGTCGATGCCGATACCAGTCTTACCCCATGACACCCAATCGTCTTCATACGCAAGCTTCGCATACCAATAATTCGGGTCACTGGCACCGCTGGAAGTGTCATCTCTTGTACCCAAAGCTGCGGTTACGCTGAAACCACTGGGCAGCAGAACCGAGGCGGACCCGATTGTGTCTTTTCTCTCCCCGGATCTGCTATCGTAATCGCGCACGGCGTAGGCGAGGGATGCAGCAATCTCCACCCCGTTGGATAAGGTATTTCCATAGGACACCGACACATCGTAGTAATCATCGTCATCGCTGCTGGACAGGATGTTCTGACCATAGGCTATCGCTGCCGAAAACCCGTTTAAATCTGGCGTGTCATAGCGAATGCGCCCGCGCCTTGAACCATCGAAGTTATCAGATGTGTCACCAACGGTAATGCCGCTTAGCATTCCATCAGACTCACGATAAAAGAAGGCGCCATTCTCATCATTGGTGAACGAATAGAGCGCCGTGCCAACATAGGATAGATCGGATTCGGCCGCTCCATCCGAGGCCATGCTGCCCTGCCCGGCAGAAAACTTACCATAGCCGCCCTTCAACGCAAAATCGACGTGCCGAATATCTTCACGGTTCCAACCATCGGCATTTGTCCCATCCTGGTTGGCGCTCCCCGTGCTCGGCAGGCCCAGACCGGATTCGAAACGGAAGGTAAACTCATTGCTACCGTAGGGTTGCATCAAAAACAGCCCTACACGGCTGTTGGACAGATCATTGTCCAGCAAACGGGTTTCCGTCTCATCCCCGTCGTCAACTGAGACAATTACGGGGTTAAACTGGCCATACAGCTCAACATAACCGCCGCTGTTGTTGTTATATCTAAGCTCCGCCGCTGCTGGGATGGCCGATGCAGCGGTCAGGCAAGTCGCAATCGTGCTTATCGATACTTTCTGGGTCATAGTCATTCACCATAATGGATCTATTTACGGGCACTGCTCGCTTGTGCGCGATTTCTCTATGATCCCCTGTCTCGGGCCCATTCAGCTCACGCATCTTGTGCGAATATAACCGCAGCTGAAGGGTGTTAATTTGATCTACTTCAAAACGATAGAATATATGTCATCCAAGTCACCCAGACCGCTTGCCGCAATACTGACGCCTGACCTGAATTTCACCATACGCTCATTTTGGGACATCGAATACTGCAGCGGCGGATTTTCGCCGAGGCGATTAAGGACCTACTTCCCGCAAAACCCGTGGCAACTGTTCGGGCAAATCTTCGGCGATCAACCCCGGCCCGAAGGATCGCGCACATTCCACATGCAGCCATGCCGCAGTTTCCGCGGCCTGCAAGGACGAGAACCGCCGCGCCAGCAACCCGGTGATAAACCCCGCCAACACGTCCCCGGCCCCGGCTGTCGCCAACCAGGGCGCCGCACGTTCATAAACGGCCGAATTCACTGAGCATTGCCCGTTCGGCTCCGCAATCACGGTATCGGGTCCCTTGAACAAAACCACGCACCCTGCCCGCCTGGCAGCCTCTCGGGTGGCGTCCACTTTGGAATAGGCCGGACCCTTGATGGGAACCGCTTTCAGTTTTTCCGAGATATCCGGGAACAGCCGCGCGAACTCGCCCCCGTGCGGGGTCAACACGCAACCGTCATGCAGCATGTCGAACAACGTCAGCGGGTCGTCTGCAAACGCCGTCAGTGCGCCCGCATCCAGAACTGTCGCTCGTTTTGAGGCCAAGGCAACAGGCACCAAATGCCGTGCTCGCTCCAGACCTAAACCGGGGCCAAGACACAAAGCATTCAAGCGCTCATCTTCAAGGGTTTCCGACAGTGCATTATCATCTTCAACCCGCTGCAACATGATCGCGGTTACCTGCGCCGCAACTTCCATCTGTGCCGCCGGAGGAACACCCAATGTCACCAACCCGGCCCCAATCCGCAAAGCACCCCGCGCCGCCAATCGCGCCGCGCCGGTCTTGCCAGAACCACCGGACAGGATCAGCGCATGTCCATGGGAATACTTGTGTTGTTGTTTGAATTTGGGCAAGCGATAAAGCGGCAACCCAACCCATGTTCGCTCGTCCTTCACGCGGCCAGGTGCCTCGGCAAGGGTTAGAAAAGCAGGTCGGCTCGCCCTGCGAAAAGGCTTGGGACCTAATGTGAACGCACTGTCGTATGGTTCACCGTTAAAGCGGCAACGCTGTGTGGAAATACCGATGTCTTTCACAACAAGCTTGCCACACAAATCCGGTCCTTGCGCCAGAAAATGCCCAGGCTTTGGGCTGTCGAAACACACTGTCAACCAAGCAAAACGGTCATGCAAAGCACGCGCGCCGCCCGCAGGAGCTACCTTGTTTCGCATCTCTGCGGGTACACCGTCCAAAAATTCGCGAGGCCATAGGTTCAATGGCTCTTGATGCAACACCCGCCCACTGTCCAAACACAAGCCGGATGGGGCATCTATGCTGACCAGGCGGTCGGTATAGTGCTCCCCGTTCACACCAGAAAGATGCCGAACGACCTTGAACAATTCTCCGTCCAAGCCGCGCTTCAGCCCCGTCCCAAACAGAGCATCAACGTAAAGATCGGCAGAACCACCCTTGCGCATGTCCTTTTCAGTCAGAGGTATAACTTCCCCCAGCTCCAGCCACCGCTCATAATTCACCCGCGCATCCGGCGGCAGCTTCTCTAGGTCACCATACAGAAACACCGCGACCTCCCACCCTTGCTCCCGCAAAAGCCGGGCCACGACGAACCCGTCCCCACCGTTGTTTCCTGGCCCACACAAGACAACTGCCCGCAACGGATCCTCTTCATCTGGCCGCGGATACGTCAGGGAACGCGAGGGGCTGGCCCCTCGCTTGTCCAACTCTGGCCACTCCTCGAAAATCGCCTCGACAACACCCTGCCCAGCCCGTTCCATCAGCTCAAGACCGGTCACATCACCGGACTCAATGGCCGCTTGTTCGATCGCCCGCATCTGTGCTGCAGTCAGTAAGTCTGTCATGCTGAACCCTCGCGCGATTCAATTTCGACTATTTTTTGTGCAAACTGTTCAAAATTTCACCGGCCATCCAATTTCCATGCAACCCGGCATCGCCATTTTCTCATTCACATTGCCGCCCGATCTTAGACGTGGTCAGTGCCATCCTGACAAGAGTTAAAGGGAGCCCGGTATGAAGAAGATCGAAGCGATCATCAAGCCGTTCAAACTGGACGAAGTGAAAGAGGCGCTGCAGGACGTCGGAGTCCAGGGCCTCAGCGTGATCGAGGTCAAGGGGTTTGGCCGTCAGAAAGGTCACACTGAACTTTATCGCGGCGCGGAATATGTGGTCGACTTTCTGCCCAAGGTGAAGGTCGAGGTTGTGCTGGACGACGATCTGGTCGATGCCGCCATCGAAGCCATCGTTTCCGCCGCCAAAACCGACAAGATCGGCGACGGCAAGATCTTTGTCTCACCCGTCGAACAAGCAATTCGCATCCGTACCGGCGAAACCGGTTCGGACGCACTGTAACAAGACCAAATCTTCAATTCAGAGGAATCAAGAGAATGAGCAAGGACGCAGTTCTTCAGCTAATCAAGGACGAAGGCGCCGAATATGTCGACGTCCGCTTCACTGACCCGCGCGGCAAACTGCAGCACGTCACCCTGGTGGCCGATCAGGTAGATGAAGACTTCCTCGAAGAAGGCTTCATGTTCGATGGCTCTTCCATCGCTGGCTGGAAGTCCATCGAAGCCTCGGACATGAAACTGATGGTCGATACCAACAGCGCCTATGTCGATCCGTTCTACGCAGAGAAAACCATCTGCGTGCATTGCTCAGTTGTCGAGCCCGACACCGGTGAAGCTTATGAGCGTGACCCGCGCGGCACCGCCCAGAAAGCCGAAGCCTACTTGAAAGCAACCGGTATCGGCGACGTGGCCTATATGGGCCCAGAAGCAGAATTCTTCCTGTTCGACGATGTGCGTTTTTCGAACAGCATCAACAAAGTATCTTACGAAGTTGATGCAACTGATGCATCCTGGAACACCGACACCGAATACGAAATGGGCAACATGGGCCACCGCCCGGGGGTTAAGGGCGGTTACTTCCCGGTCAACCCGATCGACGAAGCCCAGGATCTGCGTTCGGAAATGCTGTCGACCATGAAGCGTCTGGGCATGAAGGTCGACAAGCATCACCACGAGGTTGCGTCGTGCCAGCACGAGCTTGGCCTGATCTTTGACAGCCTGACCAAACAGGCAGATGAGCTGCAGAAGTTCAAATACATCATCCACAACGTGGCGCATGCATACGGCAAATCGGCGACCTTCATGCCGAAGCCAATCGCAGGCGACAACGGTACCGGCATGCATGTGAACATGTCGATCTGGAAGGACGGCAAGCCTCTGTTTGCTGGCGACAAGTATGCTGATCTGTCGGACGAGGCACTGTTCTTCATCGGTGGTATCCTGAAGCACGCCAAGACACTGAATGCCTTCACCAACCCGGCGACCAACAGCTACAAGCGTCTGATCCCCGGATTTGAAGCCCCCGTCCTGCGTGCTTACTCGGCTCGTAACCGTTCGGGTTGTGTCCGTATTCCATGGACCGAAAGCCCGAAAGCCAAGCGCGTCGAAGCCCGCTTCCCTGATCCGGCCGCAAACCCCTACCTGGCGTTTGCCGCGCTGCTGATGGCTGGTCTGGACGGCATCAAGAACAAGATCGATCCGGGCGAAGCCATGGACAAGAACCTGTACGATCTGCCGGCCGAAGAGCTGGCCGACATCCCGACGGTTTGCGGTTCACTGCGTGAAGCTCTGGAAGCCCTGGCATCGGATCACGACTTCCTGCTGCAGGGCGACGTGTTCACTAAAGACCAGATCGACGGCTACATCGCACTGAAGATGGACGAAGTCGAAACCTACGAACACACGCCGCATCCGGTTGAATACGGCATGTATTACAGCTGCTAATCCAGCATTTTCGACGATAACTCTATAGGGGCGTCCATCGGGCGCCCCTTGTTTCGTTTGGCCCGATCTTTCACACTTGCCATTACCCCGGTTAGGAGAGATCGCATGTCAGCCGAAACCGCATTCGCCCCGTTCTCGGATTTCGTCACTTCGAAAGAGGGACTGGAGCGCATCACCGGCGCGCCCCTTCCCCAGATCATCGCCAAGGAACAAGCCGCGCTGGACGGCATGTGCCGCGACTTTATCGCCAAGTCGACCTTCTGCCTGATAGCTTCGGCCAATCCGGGTGGTTATCTGGATATTTCTCCTCGTGGGGATCCCGAAGGGTTTGTTCGGCTGATCTCAGACACTCTGATCGCCATTCCCGACCGCCCAGGCAACAAGCGGACTGACACGTTTCACAATATAATACAGGACCCGCGTGTTAGTGTGATCTTCCTAGTGCCTGGCAAGTTGGAGACTTTGCGCATCCGAGGAACCGCGCGCATATGTATTGACCCGGACTTGCTGAACAGTATGGCAGTGAATAATCGCGCGCCTAAGCTAGCCCTTATGATTCATATCGAGACCGCTTTTGCACATTGCCCTAAATGCGTCATCCGGTCGGATATGTGGCAACCTGAAAACTGGCCAGATTCATCAGGGCTTCCCAATATGAACGCCATGATGGTCAAGCACGCCAAAATCGACAAAACGCCGGATGAATGGTTTGATAGCCTGAAGGGCACCGGGGAACTCGACCTTTATTAACCCCTTTTCGTGTGCGGCTTCCCTGCCTAGGCTGCCCCTGTCATTTCATTGGATCGGATTACAAGATGCTTCGGCTTGCTCTTATTTTGGCAATTTCTCTACCTGGCTTTGCGGCAGCGGCTCCCTGTGGCAACACCGGAAATGGATTTGAGACCTGGAAGCGGGATTTCGCAAAGCAAGCTCGGCGCGCGGGAGTAAAAAAGAAGGGATTGCAGGCGCTGAGCCAAAGCCAATACGCCACCCGAACCATTGCCGCGGACCGAAACCAAAAGAGTTTTAAATACTCGCTGGACAAATTCATGCAGATCCGCGGCGCGGATACCATCGTAGCGCAGGGCCGTAAGCGCAAAGCCAGGAACCCTCAGTTCTATGCGACGCTCGAGCGCCAGTATGGGGTGCCAGCAGGCGTTCTGATCGCTATTCACGGAATGGAAACAGGATTTGGAAATTTCATGGGTGACAGCCAGGTTGTGTCAGCAATAACCACTTTGGCCTATGATTGTCGCCGATCCGAGTTCTTCGTCCCCCACGCTATCGGAGCACTGAAGCTGGTCGATCAAGGCAGCATTACGACCAACACTGTTGGTGCCAAGCATGGTGAGCTGGGACATACACAGTTTCTGCCGGGCAATGCCCTGGAATACGGTGTGGATGCCACGGGTGACGGTCAGGTCGATTTCTACAATATGACCGATGCGCTGGCCTCGACCGCTAATTTCCTGCGTAAAAAGGGCTGGAAGCCCGGACGCGGATATCAACCGGGCCAACCGAATTTTGCGGTCATTCAACAGTGGAATGCCGCGACGGTGTACCAAGAATCCATCGCAATCATGGCTGCTCGAATCGACGGATGATTGTGTCGGTCTGTCATGTAGGGCGACCGCAATTCAGACACATTGTCGCCACAGACGCTAAATAGCCCTTAAAATGCCTAGGTTTCCAATGCGTAATCAATCTTGCCGATTTCACATTTTTTTCCATTTCCGCCCAATTCTTTCCCTTATCTGTTGATAATTTGAGTCATCTGACGGAATGCACAAAGGAATGCGCAGTGACTCCGAAGCACAGCTATCACGGCGGCCTGCAGTTCACAGGCAAGACCAATGGCGCGATCGAGCGGTTTGGTGCCATCGTGGCGGCGACCCTGGAAGATTACGGCCATCTTGTTGAGCGCAAAACGATCTTGAACACGACCGAGGCGAGCATCGTCTCAAGTCAGTACCTTGTGCGCCTTACGCTGGATACCCAACTGGCTGAAACAGAAGACCGGTTTGAACGGCGGGACCGTGCGGCCGGTCTGAGGACCGTCTCGAAACCCCGGGTGACCCTGCCCGAAAACCGGTTGACGGTCACAATTACCCCTGTTTCCGCCTTGCTGGACGACAGCGAGATCTCGGAGCTTATGCTTGTTGTGATCCTGTATCGTATGGTTGATATCTGTGCGACTCAGCGCGTGGAATGGCTGTCTCCGAATACAGTCCTGACCATGGAACAATTCATGAGTGCTTTTGACACTCTGGCGCCCGTTAAACAGCGGGACAGAAAACAAATTTTCGAATCCGTTTCCGGGCCGTTTGCAGGTCTTGAATTAACGGAGACAGAAGATCTGGATGAGCCAAGAAACAAAACGCAGACCTCACATGCGCGGCCAATCCAGCTGTCAGACGAGCAGTTGCTTAGCATTGCTTTTCGGACAGAACCGATCGAGCAGAAACCGGATGATCGGACCGACACTCCCCCCCTCGACCACGAGAAACCCAATGATATCCTGCGACTTACCAGTTGGGGACTTACGGGTGCCGTGGCCAGCGTGTCGGTCCCGATCGCGGCCTCGATGGCTGCCGTCAACCTGATCCGAGGTGAAGATTTCCGCCTGAATACTCAGGTACTTGCCTATTCGGTTGCAATATCAGCGCTCAGCACCAGCGGTGCCTTTGCCGGTGTGGCAACTGCTTTAGGCATGTAGACTAATTCCAATAAGACCCTCCTAGGAAGCCCCGCCGTCAGGTGGGGTTTTCTTTTTGGCGAAGGCTTCCAGCCTCAAGAACATAGGTGTGGATCGAAAAAACCACAGCCCGCGTTTTCGGCAGCCGCAACAATGTTTGCCGCTCGCTGCGCAAATAGCACGCGGCTCCGGGTGAACTGACCTCGCGCGGTTCTGTAGCGCTTCGAGGCTGATGCAGATCGGCATCCTCATACCACAGCGCATTAAACCGCCAGAGCGGCTTATCGGGCTGAATTCCATCAAACAACCGCTGGACACGGCGCGCGATGCTTTCGTCGTAGCTGTTGACCGGTACATGGATGTCGATCAGGGGACGCATTAATTTTTCTGACAGTCGCCAACTGGCTGGAAAACACAAAACCGCGCCAGTCAAAACATGTTCGTCCCCTTGCTTTTGCAAGATACAGATATCCTCCTGCACCAGTCTGCAAAGGGTTTCCATTGGGGCCTGCCGATCAATCTGGACCTTCTGCCCATCGGCTCTCGTGACGAGGTCTGAGCATCCGGGATACGCATATTGCAACACCAGGTCCAAGACTTCTTGTGCGGCGGGTTCGGCTTCGGGCGCCAGCGCAAGAACATCAGCGTGACGCTCTTTCAGCAACGCTTCCCGATATTCCATCTGGGCCGCGAACGCTTCGTCCTGATGCAACCAAGTTTCCATACTGGCGGGCTGAATACCCGGCAGCGGGCGGGGTTTCAAAGGATCATAGGGAGTAGAGGTCTGCAAAATGGTCGTCATGAGCCCGACCTAACATCGGTACTTCGACTTGTCGGTCAAAAAGCGACGGATGGCGGTCGCAAATTATCAAGACGCTGAAAGAATGCTTCTTCACGCTCGATAGACAGGCAGGGAGGGCTACTATGAACCGTCACCATAGAGATATCCGCAAGATCGACCCCACCAAAGGCACAGCGCTTGGGGACGGCACTCCCAATGATTTGGACCGGATCGAGATCGGTCCCACACAGCTGGCCTTCGCCGAATGGGAAGCCGCCGGCCTGTCCTTGCCGAACCTTGAGAGGATGCGTGAGTATAGGTGGAAACGTCTGACCAAGGCCATCGTTGATCGTGGCTATGGTGGCTTGTTGATGTTTGATCCTCTGAACATTCGATACGCCACAGACAGCACCAACATGCAGCTCTGGAACACGCATAACCCCTTCCGCGCAGTGCTGTTATGTGCCGACGGGTATATGGTGATCTGGGACTATAAAAACTCACCTTTTCTAAGCCAATTCAACCCATTAGTGAAGGAACAGCGGTCGGGCGCCGACCTGTTCTATTTCGATCGCGGCGACAAGGTCGATGTTGCCGCGGATGTACTCTCGAACGAAATGCGGGCGCTGATTGATGCGCATGGCGGCGGTAACAAGCGGCTGGCTGTGGACAAGATCATGCTGCACGGATTGCGCGCCCTTGAGGCCCAGGGGTTCGAGATCATGGAAGGCGAGGAAGTCACTGAAAAGTCCCGCGCCGTGAAAGGCCCGGACGAAATTCTGGCGATGCGTTGTGCCAATCACGCCTGCGAGACCTCGGTCGCCGAGATGGAGGCATTCGCTCGCGCCAATGTGGGAAACGGAAGAACCTCGGAAGACGACATTTGGGCCATTCTGCATGCCGAAAACATCCGGCGAGGGGGTGAGTGGATCGAAACCCGTCTGCTGGCGTCAGGCCCGCGCACCAACCCTTGGTTTCAGGAATGTGGTCCCCGGATCACGCAAAAGAATGAAATCATCGCCTTCGATACCGATTTGATCGGGTCTTACGGCATCTGCATCGATATCTCGCGCACTTGGTGGATCGGGGACGAGAAACCCCGCCCGGATATGGTCTATGCCATGCAGCACGCGCATGAGCATATCATGACAAATATGGAGATGCTGAAACCCGGCGTTATGATCCCTGAACTGACCGCCAACAGCCATAGGTTGGATAGCAAGTTTCAGGACCAGAAATACGGCTGCCTGATGCACGGCGTTGGCCTGTGTGACGAGTGGCCTCTGGTCGCCTATCCGGACAAGGCCGTCGCCGGCGCTTATGATTATCCGCTGGAACCGGGCATGGTTCTATGCGTCGAAGCTGCGGTTGGCGAGGTAGGTGGAGATTTCTCAATCAAACTCGAAGACCAGGTTCTGATCACTGAGGATGGGTATGAAAACCTGTCCACCTATTCCTTTGACCCACAGCTTATGGGGCTGGCCTGACCCCTCAGTTCGGCCAGTTTGACCGTTTGACGTTCCCATGCCAGTCCTCGATTTCGGTGCTGGCAAAAGATGTCGGCTGTGTCCAGTTCTGACCCGCGGCAAAACTGATGACCGCAGTTACGGCGATAACGATCAGTAAATCTACGCGAAGATTTGTGCCATGTGGCTGAGAAGTGAGATGTACCATTGTTGCCTCCGTGGCTGATTGTGTTCGACAGGCTCAAGATGAGGGTGGCGTTCGCTTTATTAAAGTGAATGTTTGACTGGTAATGCATCACAAAAGTTGATGAAATCTATCGCACCAGAACTCCGCCGGCCCCTGACCCAGTCTCACCTTCCCGTGACGCTTCTTACATAGGGGTTGAGACCCCTCGCTGGCGGCCACAATATTGAGGCACCTCATGACGTAAGGAACTGCCATGCCCACCGAACGCATCACCTTTGCCGGTCACGACGGCCACCAACTGGCTGCGCGCCTCGACCTGCCGGACGGGCCCGTCCTTGCTACGGCATTGTTTGCCCATTGCTTTACCTGTTCAAAAGATATCCCGGCCGCGCGCAGGATCGCAGCCCGTCTGGCAGCGATGGGTATCGCGGTATTGCGGTTTGATTTCACAGGCTTGGGTCATTCAGACGGCGAATTTGCAAACACCACCTTCACCTCGAATGTTGAGGATCTGATCGCCGCCTCACGGTATCTGGCTGGACGGAACATGTCCCCGTCTCTGCTGATCGGGCATTCTCTCGGAGGGGCAGCGGTTCTGCGCGCCCGAGCTGGTATTTCGAGTGTTAAGGCCGTTGTGACGCTGGGCGCGCCTGCCGATCCAGGGCATGTCTCGCACCATTTCGACGCCGCACTGTCGGAAATCCAACAAGAGGGATCGGCCGAGGTCACTTTGGGTGGTCGCCCGTTCCGTATTGGCAAAGCGTTCGTCGAAGATATCGCCCAATCCGCGCTAACCCCTGCGATTGCGGATTTGAAGGCCGCGCTGCTGATACTTCATGCGCCACGCGACGAAACGGTTAGTATCGACAATGCAAGCGCGATCTTTCTGGCAGCCAAACATCCCAAAAGCTTCGTGACGCTGGACGACGCTGATCACCTGATTACACGCGCGGCGGATGCGGAATATGCTGCAGATGTAATAGCGGCTTGGGTTACGCGCTATGTGGTGCTGCGCCCGCCTGCCCCACCACCGGGTGCGCCCGAAGGCGTAGTGCGGGTGACTGAGGCCGATCCCAACGGATTCCAGCAAGACATTCAGTCCGGCCCCAAGCATCATGTTGTAGCAGACGAACCGGCCTCATATGGAGGCACCGACCGCGGTATGTCGCCCTATGGCTTTGTGTCATCGGGTCTTGGAGCCTGTACTTCGATGACAATCCGGATGTATGCGCGGCGCAAGGGCTGGCCACTAACAGACATCACTGTCGATGTTTGCCATGACAAAGTCCACGCACAGGATGCGGGTCTGATCACTGACAACAAGGTCGATCTGTTCCGCCGCAAAATCCGGCTCGAGGGCCCCTTGGATCAGGATCAGCGGGCACGTCTGCTTGAAATCGCCGACAAGTGCCCTGTTCACAGGACACTTGAAGGAACAGCGAAAATCACGACGGAATTGCTGTCGTGATCCGCATCAGCGCCGCCGCGGTGACGGGCGGTGAATAGGCGGCCGGGCAACTGGTGGCCGGGCAACCGGTGGACGTGCCGGCGGCTTGGCGACAGGGGGGCGTGGGCGCGCCGGGGGCTTGGTGACCGGAGGTTTGGGTTTGACCGGAGGCTTACCCTGCGGTGGACGATTTACATCAATGTCCACATCAACGTCGTGATAATAGTCGTTCCAAAGCATCGAGTCATAGAACGGATCATATCCGTATCCCACACCAACCGTCACGCCGTCGCAGGCAGACAAGGTGATACTGGTCAAACCGAATACCAGCGCGGCGATCGACCGTTTCATCAGCTTACGAGTCATCCAAACCTCCTCACTGAAGCGACCGGAATGACGCGAATACGGCATTCAGGTCGTCCACATAGCCAGGGTCGGCGCCGTCTCTTAATACGGCCACTGCGACAGCCACGCGATCACGCGGCAAGTCAATCACTGTGGCCGTGAAATTTATCCCCCGCCGATCACGGGTGCCGGTACCGCGGATAACCCGCGCTGGCAGACCTCCGATCCGGGTTGCGACTGTTTCCGAAACGATCGGATCTTTGACCAGAAACTTGTCGATATCCTGAAGGTATCGCAGGCCACCGTCGATGGATGACACACCAGATGGCGAGACAAATCCAATCCATACGCTGTCATCCGTTACCGGTTTGATCCCCATGACCCGGGCAACCGTGCGGGGATCGTTCAGCTCGGTGTCATCGACCTCACGCGGGCCGCCAGTACGAACCGACCAAAAATCTGGTACCGCAAAGCTGAACAAGGCGCGCCCTTCATCAGTATAGGTGATCGGTGTTTCGGCTTTTGCACTCCCTGCCCCGGCGCAAACAACCGCGCAGGAAAGGGTTACAGCCCTCAATAGATTAGGCATATCTGAATAACCTGTTGTTTCTATTGCTACAGCTTGAACTGTGTCGACCGGTTTTGTCCAGCCTCTTGTTGGCGCAACAAAAAACCGCGCCGGGATCGCTCCGGGCGCGGTTCATGTCAACCAGGTTGACTGTGGTTTAGGTGCGGGCGTCGCCCACCAGCTTCCACAGGCCGGGGATCAGCAGCGCGGCCAGCGCGAGCTTGATCGCATCACCCACCAGGAATGGTGTCAGGCCCCATGCCAGGATCGGCTGGTCCCAGCCATAGAGCTGGCCCAGCCACAGCAGGCCGGGGACATAGATCAGAACGTTGGCCAGTACCAGCGCCAGCGCCATTTTCACGACCGAACGGTCCCAGCCGCGCGCGGCCAGCGTACCCAGCATCAGGGTTGCCAGCACATATCCGACTAGGTAGCCGCCTGTGCCACCCATCATGTAAGTAAGGCCGAATTTTTCAGCCGAAGAGCCCGCGAATACGTCAAAGCCCAGCGCGCCGATCAGCAGATAGCCCATCATAGTTACCAGACCCAGCCGTGCGCCATAGGCGGTGCCGATGGTCAGAACCGCAAATGTACCCATGGTGATTGGAACCGGCCACATCGGCACTTTAATCTTGGCGGCGACTGCCAAGGCAACGATGCCCAAAGCAACCAAAACCACCTGTTTGACGCGCAGCGCCGTCCCTTCACGAGGGCCAAATGCATTGGCCAATACGTTCGCATTCATGTTGTTTCTCCCTAAACGGACCGAGATTCTGCAACAGGAATGCCCTGTCAGCGCCGCATCTGCAAGATGATTACGCTACCGCAGCATGTATTCCGTATTCATTTCGTATGATTTCCGGGGGCCGGACACGGTCCAACGGACCCTCCAGCAGGGCCAGCCCGAGAAATCATAGACTGCGTCATAGCTGTCCGGCGGGCAATTATGGTGATCCGCAGCCTGCGCCTGGCCCAGCTTGAGAGCGTGGAAATAACGCCCGTCATCAAAATGCACCGCAACGCTTTCGCCCTTGTCTTGCCACAGGTATCGGCGCGTTCCCATCATCTCGGGCTGGCCCGGAATGCGCAGAGTTACCGTCTCGTCATAGATCAGACCGTCTTTGGACCTGGTGAATCGCGCAGAGCCATCGGCCAAAACCACCTGCCCGGCCCGCGCATCCCGAATGGTGCGTGACAGGCTCCAGTCCCCTTCGAAGTCGGTCAGTTCGTTTGGAAAGGTCATTCGGGATAATACCCGTCTGTGATCTCGCCTGCGCCGTCAATAAATCGAATGATGACACCGCTTTGCAGAACATCATAACACGCCCAGATATCCGAAGGCGGCCAAACCGAGCAATACTGATCGCCCTGCACGGCCCACTTTCCGGTGCTGGGACGACCCGAAAAATAATGGGTCACCCCGCTTTGGTCGAATGTTTGCCAGATGCCGTCGCCATAAGTTAGTTTTTTGCCCGACAAGGCTTCGGCAATTTCATCACCCGTCAGCGGCCAGAACTCTGTCGCTGCCGCAACACCAGGCCAAAGGGATAAAATCAGGGCAAACCGTCTCATCACCGCACTCGCGCCTTGTTCCGTAGGGCGGCTGGGTTTAAACCGCGCCGCAACGACCTCTGCCAAATCATAAAAAGGTGCCGCTGCCAATGATTCCACGTTATTCCCGCCCCGACATGGTCGCCATCTGGTCGCCCGAGACGAAGTTCCGCATCTGGTACGAGATCGAGGCCCATGCCTGTGACGCCATGGCCGATCTGGGCGTGATCCCGCGTGAAAACGCCGAGGCCGTGTGGAAGGCCAAGAATGTGGAATTCGATGTGGCCCGCATTGATGAGATTGAGGCCGTCACCAAACACGATGTCATCGCTTTTCTGACCCACTTGGCCGAGCATGTCGGAAGTGATGAGGCGCGTTTCGTGCATCAGGGCATGACCAGCTCGGACGTGCTGGATACCTGTTTCAACGTTCAACTGACCCGCGCTGCCGACATCCTGATCGCCGACCTCGAAAGTTTGCTGGCCGCTCTGAAACGCCGCGCGATCGAACATAAGGACACTGTCCGCATCGGCCGCAGCCACGGCATCCACGCCGAGCCCACCACAATGGGCCTGACATTCGCGCGCTTCTATGCCGAGATGGATCGCAACCTGTCCCGCATGCGCGACGCACGGGCCGAGATTGCAACAGGTGCGATCAGCGGCGCGGTCGGCACCTTTGCCAATATCGACCCTCAGGTCGAAGAGCATGTCTGCGACAAGCTGGGACTGGTGCCCGAACCGATCAGCACGCAGGTCATCCCCCGCGACCGCCATGCAGCGTTCTTTGCCACGTTGGGCGTGATCGCCAGCAGCATCGAAAACGTTGCCATTGAAATCCGTCACATGCAGCGGACCGAGGTTCTTGAGGGGGCCGAGTTCTTCTCGATGGGGCAGAAAGGGTCGTCGGCGATGCCGCACAAGAAGAACCCTGTACTGACCGAGAACCTGACCGGGCTGGCGCGCATGGTGCGCGCGGCGGTGATCCCGGCGATGGAGAATGTGGCGCTCTGGCACGAACGCGACATCTCACACTCCTCGGTGGAACGCATGATTGGGCCGGACGCCACGATCACACTGGATTTTGCTCTGGCTCGACTGACGGGCGTGATCGACAAAATGCTGATCTTCCCCGAGAACATGATGGAGAACATGAACAAGTTCCCCGGTCTAGTGATGAGCCAGCGGGTTCTGCTGGCGCTGACGCAGGCAGGGGTCAGCCGGGAAGAGGCTTATGCTATGGTTCAACGCAACGCGTTGAAGGTCTGGGAACACCGCACAGACTTCAAAGAAGAACTTCTGGCGGATACTGACGTGACCGCCGCGTTGAGCAAGGAGGAGATCGAAGAGAAATTCGATCTCGGCTATCACACCAAACATGTCGATACGATCTTTGCCCGGGTGTTTGGCGAGTAAAATTTCGTAAAGACTCTGCAATACTGACCCGCACAAAATTTTTGTGCGGGTTTTTCTTTGCTTGATCACGGCAGGATCATTCCCGCTTTCTAACTTGTGAATAAATTCGCGCGATCAGTTGTTAGCTTTTGTATAGAACGCGCTATGCTTATTCTGAGCAGCCCTACGAACGGAGACCAATTATGCGCCTCATCCTAGCTTCGGTTATTGCAATTCAGGCCCTTACATTTGCCCCCATGGTTCATGCCGCAGGTGGCGGCGGGGGATCGACGCCGCCAAAAACAACAAACACCACCAAGAAATGTCTGTTCGGACGGGTCTATGATGAGGCCGCGGGCAAATGCGTAAAGCCCAGCAACACCAATTTCACTCAGGATCAGCTGTACCACGCCGTGCGTGAACTGGCCTATGACGGGCAGTTCAAAAACGCCCAAGGCGTGCTGCGCGTGATGGACCAAAATGACGATCGCGTCATGACCTATTGGGGCTTTACCTATCGGAAGATGGGCAAGCTGGAACTGGCGAACCTGTTCTATGAAGGTGCAATTAACGCAAATCCCGACAATATCCTGGCACGTTCCTATATGGCGCAAGGCTTTGTCGCCGAGGGTAAAACTGATCTGGCGATTGCGCAGTGGCGTGAAATCAAAGCACGTGGCGGCGAAGGAACCTGGGCAGAGGTTTCCCTGCGCGAGGCGATCCGCACCGGACTGACCTACAACTACTAAGCTTCAGCCTTTCTTTACCCGACTCTCTGTAATCTGCCTGTGGAACAGGAACTTTGGCACCGCAGGCAGATGCAGAACACAAACACATTGGTACAGGTGGCCCCGGGGGCTTCTGCCCAGCTGGCCAAAGAAAACGATGACGACCTTCGCTTGGTGGCCCGCAGCCTCAGCAGCCGACAAAAGGCGGCGGTGGTTGTGCGTCTCTTGCTGAATGATGGGGCGGACATTCCGCTGGAAGAGCTCCCCGACGATTTACAGGAAAAGCTAACCCACCAACTGGGCAAAATGGGCCTTGTCGACCGGGTTACCTTGGACGCAGTTGCCGGTGAATTTGCAGATGCGCTGGACAGTGTTGGCCTGTCCTTTCCACATGGTCTGGCGGGCGCTTTGGATGTGGTGAACGGCAAAATCGCCCCGGCAACTGCGGCGCGTTTGCGTAAAGTGGCCGGCATACGCCAGATCGGCGATCCTTGGCAGCGATTGCGAGAGATCCCTACAGAAGATCTGGCCGAAATGGCGCAGGCCGAAAGCACTGAGATTGCGGCCGTGATGCTATCGAAACTTGAAACCGCCAAAGCTGCGCAACTGCTAGGGCACCTTCCCGGCCCAGTTGCTCGGCGTATTACCTATGCGGTTTCGAAAACAGCAAATGTCAGCCCAGAGGCCGTCGAGCGGATCGGATGGTCGCTGGCGGCTCAGATGGATCAGCGCCCTGCCACAGCGTTTGCCGACGGACCGGGTGCCCGCGTTGGCGCGATACTGAATCAGTCCGCTGCCTCGACCCGGGACGGCCTGCTGAGCGCATTAGAAGAAGAAGACGCCGATTTTGCCACCATAGTTCGCCAATCCATTTTTACCTTCGCCCATATTCCGTCTCGCATTCTGCCCCGCGATGTACCGACCATTCTACGCGGTGTGGAACAACCCGTCCTGGTTACAGCGCTCGCCGGTGCAGAAACGGAAGGAGACAGGGCATCGGTTGACTACCTGTTGTCCAACATGTCGTCGCGTATGGCCGAAAACCTGCGCGAAGAAATGGATGAGGTCGGAAAAATCAAACAACCCGATGCCGAGGAGGCGATGACCCAGATCATTGGCGCCATCCGGACACTTGTCGATGAGGGAACCATCACGCTCCGGGATGATGACGGTGACGAATAAAGAGAGTAAGCGCGCCTAAATCTCTGGCCGAGCAGAAAGCTTGTGGTTACCGCGATCGGCTTGTATGTCTGACCCGGCAATTCACAACAGACGCCGAGACCTTCTGATGCCCGTTGAAAAGTCTGAACTAAGCAGGTCCGAGCTTGGCAAATACTATGTATCCGGCATGTTCCTGAAAGGCGTTATCAAAGCGTTACGGTTGCTGCCCTATGAGACACGCATTGCCACAATGGGCGCCATAGCGAGAAACCTTGCACCGTTGGTCGGGTTCTCGAAAAGAGTACGCAGCAATCTGAAACTCACCTGCCCGGACCTGACTGAATCCGAAGTGAAACGCATCTGCAAGGCCGTTCCTGACAACGCCGGGCGCGCGATCATGGAGCACTTCTCGCCCGAGGATTTCACAGAACGCCAACGCTTTGCCAAAGTCACGGGTACGGGTCTTGCCGCCTTTGATTCCGCCTTGGCGGAGGGGCGACCTGTGATGATGATCACTGCGCATTTCGGCCATTACCTGGCCGCGCGTATCGCCCTTCAAGAACGCAGCGGTCAGCCTATTGGCTGCCTCTACCGTCGAATGGCGAACCCCTACTTCAACGACATGTATGTCGATGCGTTCTACAAAACCGGCGCCCCGATGTTCGAACAAGGCCGTCGCGGGATGGTCGAAATGGTGCGGACACTCAAAAAAGGCGGGATCATCGCTATTGTGTCAGACCTGCACGCACATGGCGGGGAAGAGCTGACTTTTTTCGGCAAACCGGCCGTGACGTCGGTTTTGAATGCTGAACTGGCAATGAAATACAAAGCCGTCCTGATTCCGTGCTATGCGGTGCGTCAGCCCAATGGGGTTGATTTCGAAATCATCCTGCACGAACCGGTCCCACATACGGATCCAAAGACGATGACCCAGTTCACCAATGATGACCTCGAGGCGGTTGTCCGACAGCATATGGGTCAGTGGTTCTGGATTCATCGTCGCTGGAAAACCTGGAACGGGCTAGGCGTCCAAGCCAAAGACATGCCCTGATCAGCGAACGCGTGCTGCCGCAATAATCGGCCCATGGCCAACCCCTTGCACCAACACAACGGCCGGCAAATCTGACGTCAAAGATACCTTATAGGTCTTAGGCGCTGTCCCGTCCCATTGCCCGGCTACTGTCCAGGCCTCGACCACATTGGCATAATCCAGTTCTTGTCCGGCCAACTCTCCGCGCCGGATCGAGGCATGGCGCATCGGCGTGTATTGCACCACCCGGATGTCATAGACCTGATCCGGTGGCAAACTGATCGAGGAAACGTCGACAGTTACGTTATCTCCTGTACGCGAGGCCGAAACCGACGCCAGCGGAGCGGCCTTGGAATGGTCGCCTATCAGGTAATCCAGCTTTGCCGTATCTGCCCCTACAATATCCTGCTGACCATTCACTACCATCTGAGGCGTATAGATCACCGTACGCCCGGAATTTCCGGCATAGCTGCGCTGACGCTCAGTATGGGTGGGGTCGGCATATTCATCCTCCCATCCGATATAGTCCCAATAATCCACATGCAGCGCCAACCCGATGACGTCATCCCGATTGGCCAGATCGTGCATGATCCGGTCAGCCGGGGGGCAGGACGAACATCCTTGCGAGGTGAACAGCTCCACCACTACGGGTCCGCTTTCTGCAATGGCCGAAGTAGCCAGGAACAGGGACGCCAACGCGGTTGCGGTTGCAGATTTGAACATGTTTGCTCTCGGGTTTCATGGGGTGCATTACTGGTTTAGACGGAACGCTGATCAAGCACCAATCAAGGTTTCTTGAGACCGGTGACACAAGGTTTTCGCAAAAATGTGTGCAATGGTATACAAAAATTGCCGCACCTGGTCTGTTGGACCTTGAACCGCGCGCTTGGGTGATGCAGATAGCCCTCAGCGAATCCCATATTCCACGTCATTTGAGAGGGAGGCCACAGATGCCCATCAAAGTCGGACAGGATACCGCCAAGACACGCCGCAGCCTGAGCGTGAATGGCAAGTCCATCTCGTATTACTCGATCCCCGCCGCGCAAGAGGCCGGCCTGGGTGATTTCTCGAAATTACCCGCCGCCCTGAAGGTGGTGTTGGAAAACATGTTGCGGTTCGAAGATGACGGATTTTCCGTCTCGGTCGACGACATCAAGGCGTTTGCCGAATGGGGCGCCAAAGGTGGCAAGAACCCCCGCGAGATCGCCTATCGCCCTGCCCGCGTGCTGATGCAGGATTTCACCGGCGTTCCGGCGGTGGTCGATCTGGCCGCCATGCGCGATGGTATCAAGGCTCTGGGCGGCGACGCGCAGAAGATCAACCCGTTGAACCCCGTTGATCTGGTCATCGACCACTCGGTCATGATTGACGAATTCGGCAACCCGCGCGCGTTCCAGATGAACGTTGACCGCGAATACGAACGCAACATGGAACGGTATCAGTTCCTGAAATGGGGTCAGGGTGCCTTCAACAACTTCCGCGTTGTGCCCCCCGGAACCGGGATCTGTCACCAGGTGAACCTGGAATATCTGGCGCAGACCGTCTGGACCGACACGGATCAGAACGGGGATGAGGTTGCCTATCCCGACACGCTGGTCGGCACTGACAGCCACACCACCATGGTCAACGGCATGGCCGTTCTGGGCTGGGGCGTCGGCGGGATCGAGGCCGAAGCCGCTATGCTGGGTCAGCCGATCTCGATGCTGATCCCCGAGGTTGTCGGCTTTGAGCTGACCGGAGATCTGGTTGAAGGCACCACCGGCACCGATCTGGTTCTGAAGGTCGTCGAAATGCTGCGCGCAAAGGGTGTTGTGGGCAAATTCGTCGAATTCTTCGGCGAAGGTCTGGACCGTCTGCCGCTGGCCGACCGGGCAACCATTGCCAACATGGCCCCGGAATACGGCGCGACATGTGGTTTCTTCCCGATTGACGGTGAAACGCTGCGCTATCTGCGTAACACCGGTCGTGACGAAGATCGCATCGCGCTGGTCGAAGCCTATGCCAAGGAAAACGGCTTCTGGCGCGACGCAGATTACGCGCCGATCTACACCGACACCCTGTCGCTGGACATGCGCACCATCGTTCCCGCGATCTCGGGCCCGAAGCGACCCCAGGATTATGTTGCTCTGACCGGTGCCAAGGCGGCGTTCACCAGGGAAATGGCCGATACGTTCAAGCGACCCATGGGCAAGGAAGTCGCCGTCAAAGGCGAAGACTATACCCTAGAATCCGGTAAAGTTGTGATCGCATCGATCACCTCCTGCACCAACACCTCGAACCCATATGTGATGATCGGCGCTGGTCTGGTGGCCCGCAAAGCCGCGGCCTTGGGCCTGAACCGTCAGCCCTGGGTCAAGACCTCGCTGGCACCGGGATCGCAGGTTGTATCTGCCTATCTTGAGGCCGCTGGCCTGCAGGAAGATCTGGACAAGATCGGGTTTAACCTTGTTGGGTATGGCTGCACGACCTGTATCGGCAACTCGGGTCCGATCCAGAAAGAGCTCTCTGAGGCGATTGCCGAGGGCGATTTGGTAGCCACGTCGGTCTTGTCGGGTAACCGCAACTTCGAAGGCCGTATCAGCCCGGACGTCCGCGCCAACTATCTGGCCTCACCGCCGCTGGTCGTGGTCTATGCGCTGGCCGGTACGATGGATATCGACCTGACGTCCGAGCCGATTGGCCAGGACAAGGACGGCAACGATGTCTTCATGAAAGACATCTGGCCAACCCAGCAAGAAGTTGCGGAATTGGTCGAACAGACGGTCACCCGTGAGGCGTTCCTGTCGAAATATGCAGACGTCTTCAAAGGCGACGAGAAATGGCAAGCGGTCGATACCACCGATGCCGAAACCTATGACTGGCCACCGACCTCGACCTATATCCAGAACCCGCCCTACTTCCAGGGCATGGGGACCGAGCCGGGCACAATTTCGAACATCGAAGACGCTAAGGTTCTGGCCATTCTGGGCGATATGGTCACCACTGACCATATCTCGCCTGCAGGCTCGTTTGCCACGACAACACCGGCTGGCAAGTATCTGACCGACCGTCAGGTTCAACCGCGCGAGTTCAACTCTTACGGGTCGCGCCGTGGCAACCACGAGGTCATGATGCGCGGCACCTTTGCCAATATCCGCATCAAGAACGAGATGCTGGACAGCGTCGAAGGTGGTTACACCAAAGGCCCCGATGGCGAGCAGACTTCAATCTATGACGCGTCGATGGCCTATCAGGAACAGGGCACGCCGCTGGTTGTATTCGGTGGCGAGCAATACGGCGCCGGATCGTCGCGCGACTGGGCGGCCAAAGGCACAGCTCTGCTGGGTGTCAAAGCGGTGATCGCCGAAAGCTTTGAGCGTATCCACCGCTCGAACCTGGTTGGCATGGGCGTTGTACCGTTCGAATTCACCGGTGGCGACTCGCGCAAAACGCTGGGCTTGAAGGGTGATGAAACCGTCTCGATCCACGGTCTGGATACGATCCAGCCGCTGCAGGAGGTGCCCTGCACCATCACCTACGGTGACGGTTCTGAGAAAACCATAACCCTTAAGTGCCGCATCGATACCGCGCCCGAAATCGAATATATCGAAAACGGTGGCGTGCTGCATTACGTGCTGCGGAACCTGGCCAAGGCCGACTAAGATCTCTGAGCAAACTAAAAAGGGCGCCCGGTCGGGCGCCCTTTTTACGTTCCATTTGCGCCAGGATGCTGTGCCTGGCTTTTTCACCGACCTCCCACTTGGTTCTGCCCAACCAGAGGGGCTACGGTGACAGCACCAAGATGGATGAGTGTGACCAGATCATTCAGAAGACTGGTGTTTCTTCCCTCACCCTGCCGCGTTAATCGGCCTTAGCCTTTTCCAAAGCGGGCCGAATAGTTCCTTCGATGACGCGCTGGGTAATCGGCCCAGCAAAGCGCAGGATAATGGTTCCGTCGCCGTCGACCACATAGGTTTCCGGTACGCCGTAAACGCCCCAGTCCAGCGCCATGCGTCCCTGTTCATCCCGGCCGATACCCGTATAGGGATCACCAAGTTCGTTCAGGAATGCCTCGGCATTTTCCAGCTTGTCCTTATAATTGATACCGTAGACAGGAATGCCTTCATCCGACAGGGCCTGCAGGTTCGGGTGTTCTACCCGGCAGGGCGCGCACCAACTGGCCCAATAATTCACAAGCTTGATCTGTCCATCGCGCAACGTTGCATCGTCAAATTGTGGCTTGCCTGCAAAATCTGTTAATACAACCGGTGGCGCGGTTTGGCCCTCACGGGCCGAGGGCAAAGCGTTTGGATCATCACGGAACATGCCAATACCGGCAAGTACAGCAAAGGCACCAAATATCAACGGAGGCGCAATCATCAGGGGCGAGATCTTAGCCATTGCGCTTTATCCTCTGTTCAACTTTTTCCAATTCAGCCTGGCTCTTGCGGCCCCGCATCACGCTGACCAGAACCAGCGCCAGCAAAAGCCCGATGGAAACCACATAGGACCAGAGCACCGTATCGGCATATTTTCCAAGATCAGGGATCATCCGTTTGCCCTTTCCCGCGCCAGCAGAGTCTTGGTCCGACGCGTGCGAATTTCAGTACCCGTGCGGTAAAGTACCAAGGCGATGAACAACAACACGAACCCGATAATGCAGAGCAGCAGAGGATAGAAATAGATATTGCTGACCTTCTCTTCGGTATCAGCTCCGGTCACGGCACCAGCCCGCAGGACAGAAGCGCCCTGATGCAGCCCCTGATTCCAGAAATTCACCGCATAACGGCTGAGGATAGCAAAGACCGACCCCACCAGACACAGGATCGAGGTCAGATCGGCAGCCGTATCAGGGTCTTCGATCGCCTCCCACAAGGCGACATAGCCCAAATAGAAGAGGAACAGGATCAGGAATGAGGTCAGACGTGGATCCCAGGCCCACCAGGTGCCCCACATGGGCTGCCCCCAAATCGCCCCGGTTGCCAACGCAATCAATGTCATCACGATGCCCACAGGTGCGGCCGCGCGCGCAGCCAGCGCACTGACATGATGACGGCGAACAAGCCAAACCAGAGAGGTCGCCAGCATCATAAGCCAGCAGTTAATCGCCATCAGCGCGGCGGGCACATGCAGGTAAATGATCTTGACGGTCGATCCCTGCTTGTAATCATCGGGTGTGAAGAAAAATCCCCACACCAGACCAATGACGATGCAAACCAAAGCCGCGCCCCAGAAGAACGGCATCACCCGTTCACTGGTGGCAAGAAACTTGCGCGGATTGGCATATTCCCAGAGGGTATTGGCTTTGGCTGCGATAGACATGGGCCTTATCTAGTCCGAGTCGGGTTCATTCTCAATTGACATCCGTCAAAGTTACACTGTGTCACCGTAGGTTAATGCGCAACACGGCGGCGCTGGCAAAAGGTAACAGGGCAATCGTCGCCGCAGTGATCCCAGCCAGCATCAACAAGGGTGTCTGCGTTTCCATTCCGGTTGCGCCGCGGCGCGCGACCTCGGCCCCGAAGATCAATGTCGGTACATAAAGAGGCAGCACAAGAAGCGACAGCAGCAATCCGCCGCGTTTCAAGCCGACCGTAAGAGCGGCGCCAAAGGTTCCGATGACGCTCATCGCGGGCGTGCCAATCAAAAGTGAGGCGACAAGCCAGAAAAAGCCGGGCAAAGGCAGATTAAGCAGAACGCCCAGGAAGGGCGCGGCCAGAACCAGTGGCAAGCCCGTAGTCAGCCAATGCGCCAAAGACTTGATCGTTACGACCGCTTCTAACGGCAGGGGCGCCGTCGCCAATAGGTCGAGCGAGCCGTCCTCCCAATCCAGCGCAAGTAGCCGGTCAAGTGACAGAAGGCAGGCCAAAAGTGCCCCCAGCCATAGCACGCCAGGTGCAATCGTGGACAACAACGCGGATTGCGGGCCAACTGAAAAAGGCACCAGCACGGTGACGATAAGAAAAAACGCCAGGCCAAGGCCAAACCCTCCGCCCGCACGGAAGGCCAGTCTCAAATCACGTAAAAGCAGGGCGATCACAGGAAACCTCCGTCGAGATCATCGACAGGTTTCGGTTTAGCCTTGTAGGGCCCCACATCCAGGACCTCTCCGTCAAGACCAAGGTCGATATGGGTGGCAATCAGGGCAGACCCACCCTGCCCCAGATGCGCGCGCACCGCGTCAGCAAACATCTGCACTGCATTCTTATCCAGCGACACAGTGGGTTCATCCAACATCCAGATCGGTCGTTCGGTGACCAACATCCGCGCCAACCCCAATCGACGTTTCTGGCCTGCCGACAGATTGCCTGCATGGCGATCCGACAGCTCAGTCAAAGCAAACGCGTCCAGGGCCGGTTGAATGCTGTGACTGCCGAAGACCTGCGCCCAGAACGACAGGTTTTCCACCACGGTCAGAGTCGGCTTGAGTCCGTCGGAATGTGAGGCATAGGCGATCCGGTCCTCAGCCCCGTCGATCTGCCCCTCAAGCGGAGGCTGCAGGCCTGCCAGCGTTCGCAGCAGCGTTGTTTTACCGATCCCGTTCGGCCCGCGCAGGATAAGCGCCTTTCCGGGCTCCAGCGAAAAGCTGAGATTTTCCAGCACAGGAACGCCCCCTCGGGCGATCGACAGGTCGGTCACGGTCAATGTCATGAATCCCGCTTATCCTATTGCCGTCAGAGGCAAAAGGCGGGATTTGCCGCAGCATACCCACAGCAACGTATTTGGGTGGCATCTTAGCGCAAGGCCAGAGGAAAAGAATCCGATCAGACCGGTAGCAGCGCCAGCGCAATACGGCGCCCTTCGGATAACAGGATATTGTATGTGCGGCACGCGGACGGAGAGTTCATGATCTCAACCCCGATCCCCGAATCTTCCAAGGCGGCGCGCAGATCAGAAGGAATATGGGCCAGCTCAGCGCCGGTTCCGATAAACAGCACATCGACCTGACCCGCCAATTTCAACAGACCATCCCTGTCGTCGTACCCGCCCCATTTCGCTGATCCTGCCGGGCCGGTCAGCACCGACCCGTCATAGACCTGACCACCGATGCGGAAAAACCCAGGACCATATCCGTCAACAGGGGCCGCATTGTCATAAGAGATTTCATTCATACGCATAGGAGGCATCTAGCCCCAAAGCGGTAAGCCCGACAAGGCTGCAAGCGCTATCGCCAGATACGCTGCGGCACGATACAGCTTTTCCCGCTCGGGCCGGAACATCCAACCACCCAGCCAATTACCAGCCAGATTGGGGACCGCCAGAGCCAGACCCAATATCACAGCAGGCAGCGTGATACGGTCCATGCCAGTCAGGTACCCGAGCAGCAGAAAATCAAAGGCGAACAGGTATAACAGGATCGTCGCACGGATCACGGCCACGGGCAGAGGTCGAGACATATAGAACAAGATAACGGCCGGTCCCGGCAGGCCCGCGACACCGCCCAAAAACCCACCAGCGCCTCCTATTCCCAAAACCATTTTGCGGCTGACATGACCGTGATAGCGCAGACCGAACACCAGAATAGCCAGCATAAGAAACGCCAACAGGCTAACGGTATAGCGAAATACATGTGGATCGACCGTGGTCAGCAACCACAGCCCCAATGGCAGAGCGAGTGCGCACCCTCCCACCAGACGGACCAGATCACCCCTGTCGACCTCGCGCCAGGCCCGGCGAAGGTTGGGCAGCGGGCCCAGAATATCCATGATTGTCAGGCAGGTCAGCGCCTTGAAAGGATCAAGGAATGGGGTTGCGATAGGCAGGAAAATCAGGGCGGTTCCAAATCCGGAAAAGCCGCGCACTACACCGCCAAGAAAGGCAGCAAATACTATGATGGCCAGCCCTGTGGGGGACTGGCCAAAATACTCAGGCATCGATGTTGGCAAACTGGTTGCCAGAAGTGTTTGATGGCTTGGACCAGTCGCGCTTGACGCCCAGCCACAGCAGGATGGTTGATGCCACAAAGACGGACGAATAGGTACCTACGATCACACCCCAGATCATAGCAAAGACAAACCCGCGGATCACATCCCCGCCCAGAACATAGAGCGAAATCAACGCCAGCAAGGTGGTGACAGAGGTCATGACTGTCCGGCTGAGCGTTTCGTTGATCGAAAGGTTCAGAACCTCTTTCAGGTCCTTCTTCTTGTACTTCCGCAAGTTCTCGCGCACCCGGTCGAACACGACCACCGTATCATTCAACGAATAGCCCACGATGGTCAGCAGCGCAGCGATGATCGCCAAATCAAAGCGGATCTGCAGTTCGGAAAAGATGCCGATAGTCAGGATGACGTCATGCACCAGCGCAGCGACAGCCCCCAGCGCAAACTGCCATTCAAACCGCAGCCAGATGTAGACAAGCACCGCCCCAATGGCGAGCACCACCGCGATCACGGCGGTCTGGATAAGCTCTCCCGAGACTTTGGGTCCAACAGATTCGACGCTTTCGAAGGGCAGTTTCAACCCAGGGTCCGCTGCGGCAAGAGCTTCACCAATTTGTTTAATCGTGGCCGCATTGACAGCCTCAGCATCATCCTGCGCCTGAATGCGGATCATCGCGACATGTTGATCTGGCCCGAAGCTCGGATCGAAAATCTCGGTGATCGTCACGTCGCCAAGTCCAAGCGGCGCAATAGCGTCACGATATGTGCCGACATCGATTTCCTGCGCGCTTTGGGTCCGAATGGTGGTCCCTCCACGGAAATCAATGCCGAAGTTCAGGCCCTGCAGCATGAAGGACGTAAACGCGACAATCATCATCAAGGCCGAGATACCCAGCCAGATCTTCCAACGACTGAAGAAATCGAACGAGGTATTCTGGGGTACGAGTTTCAGTCTCATGTCAAACCTCGATCGTTTTCGGACGGCGGCGTTCGAACCAAATCACGATCATCAGGCGCGTCACGAAGATCGCGGTGAAGACCGAGGTCAGAATACCCAGACCCAAAGTGATTGCGAACCCGCGCACTGGCCCGCTGCCCATAGCAAACAGGATTACAGCGGTAATGAAGGTGGTCACGTTGGCGTCCAGAATGGCCGACAGCGCTTTTTCATAACCCAGCTCAATCGCGCGGGCAGGACCTTTGGCAGATTTCAGTTCCTCTCGGATACGCTCGAAGATCAGTACGTTGGCATCCACCGCCATACCTACCGTCAGAACGATCCCCGCGATCCCAGGCAGGGTCAACGTCGCCCCAATCAGGGAAAGCAGACCGAACAACAGGCCAACGTTGATGATCAGCGCAATATTGGCGAAGATACCAAACAGGCCATAGCTGAGCGCCATGAATGTCAGCACCGCGACAAAGGCCACGATGGTTGCCACCTTACCCGCGTCGATACTGTCCTGGCCCAGCTCGGGACCGATGGTTCTTTCTTCCAGAAACTCCAGCCCGGCGGGCAGTGCCCCTGCGCGCAACAGGACAGCCAGATTTGTACTTTCCTCAACGGTGAAATTACCGGTGATGATACCAGACCCACCGGGGATATGACTTTGGATCACCGGGGCTGAGATCACTTCGTCATCCAGTACGATGGCAAAGGGTGCCCCGATGTTTTCCAGCGTGTAATCACCAAATTTGCGCGCGCCTGAGGTGTTAAAGCGGAAACTCACCGCCGGGCGGCCATTCTGGTCAAACGCGGGCTGCGCATCGACCAGTTCCTCGCCCGTTACAACAGGCGCGGCATCCAACGTGTAATAGACGCCATTTTCGTCAATCGACGGCACCACCTCTTCGCCAACGCCCGCTACCGCATCGGGGTCGGTTCCGCGCCCAACGACGGGGTTAAAGGTCAGTTGCGCGGTCGTGCCGATGATCTCTTTCAACTCTCCTGCGCTGCCGATACCTGGCACCTGGATCAGGATACGGTCGGTGCCTTGCCTTTGGATGGTCGGCTCGCGGGTGCCCACCTCGTCAATCCGGCGGCGAATGATTTCCAGCGATTGACGCACGGTGCGGTCGTCTGAGGCCAGCTTCTCGGCCTCAGAAAGTTGCACAATGATCGTATCACCTTCGGCGCGAGCCTCGATATCCGTGGCCCCTACACCGCTGAGGGTCTGCACCTGACGGGCCAGACCGCGGACAACCTCCAGCGCGCGGGACATGCCCTCGGGCTGACTGATGCGAAGGCGAATCTCAGCAGGCGCCGAGTCCTGGCGACGGATGGTGCCCACAGTGGCACGTTCATCCCGCAGCGCATCCCGGATTTCCGGCCACATCGCATCCATGCGGGATTCGTAGACGTCACCCACCCGAACTTCGGCCAAAAGATGCGCGCCTCCACGCAGATCCAGCCCTAGATTGACCAGCGAAGACGGCAGCCAGTTCGGCCATTGCGCCGCCTCGGCCTGCATTTCAGGAGTGTCGACGCCAAGCTCAATCGCCGCCTTGGCGTCATTGGATTGTTCAACGCGCGTATAAAACGCATTCGGCAGGGCCATCAGCAAGCCAGTCACGCAGACCAGCCAGATCAGAACCCGCTTCCAGGTATCAATTTGCAGCATTACCCTGCCTTTTCAAGGGATTATATCGCGAAGTTACTTCGCCGGCTCAGTCTTGTTCAGAACCTGCGAAATGGTCGATTTAACCACGCGGACTTTGACTCCCTCGGCGATTTCGACTTCGATCTCGTTGTCGCCTTCTTTGACCTTGGCCACTTTACCAATCAGCCCACCCTGGGTAACGACCTGATCGCCCCGGCGCACGGCCTCGACCATGGCTTGATGTTCCTTCATTTTCTTCTGCTGTGGACGGATCAGCAGGAAATACATGATCGCAAAAATCAGGATCAGCGGGAGAAACTGGGCGATTGCGCCACCTTCCATGGGATATTCCTTTTGGTTTGGTACTGCGAAAATGCTCCGCAAATTTTGCGAGAACCTATTCTCTGAACCACCTGTTTGCAAGGAATGGCAGCACAGGTTTTTACAATGATTGTCTCATAATGATCAAAGAAATACACCGGGGTCGCAGATCGGTCCTTTGATCCGGGCTCGGCTGGGATATAGTTGGCCGGCAGGAGGACCGATGATTCAATTAATCCAAACGCTTGGCACGCTTTCGCGCATCTGGTTCACGCTTGTCTGGATTATGTTCAGCACAGCGATGGCGCTAGCACAGGATGCGCCAATCGAAACGCCTGAAACCTCTGAACAATCAGAGAATTTCAAAGCGCCGGTCATCATCGACGGCGAAAGCCTGTTTTTCCTGCGCGGATCCAGCGCCCTGCCCGCGCCCGAACGGGCCGAGACCGTTCAGAACAACATTATTCAAGTGGCCCTGTCCTCGGAAAATCCCGAAGTTACTATCACTTATGAGGATACGGAACTGGGCACGCGTATTCTGGTTGATGGCGTGCCGGTATCGACGGTCACCGTCGCCGATGCCGAAATGGACCAGATGGAGCTGGACGTCATCACTTATCTCCATGGCTCGGCCATCCATGATGCGATTGTCGCTTACCGCGCAAACCGAACCGAACAGGCGCGTGTATCCGGCGCGCTTGAGGCTTTGGGCTGGACGCTGGGGTTTGCCGTATTCATCGCCTTTATTCTGTGGCTGCACCGGCGCATCAGACGGCGTACGCTGAAATTCGTATCGCGCCATCTGAAGGACGTGGAAACGGCAACAGCCAAAAGCGTTCAAGCCGAAGCCATTGCAGCCCTCGTCAGTTACGGTCTGAACTTCATATTGCTGGTCGTCTTCTTTCTGGGCTTTTACTACTACCTGTCTTTTGTTCTGCTTTCCTTTGCCGAAACCCGGTATTTCGCTCAGCTGTTGCTGACCTATCTGACCGAACCGGTTCTGCTGATCTTCAAAGGAGTGGTCAGCTATATCCCCAACCTTATCATGCTGGCGCTGATCGCCTGGTTGGCGATGTATATCATCAAAGGGATGCGCGTGTTCTTTGACGCGGTCGAGGCCGGCACATTCGAACTGGGCGATTTTGAAAGCCATTGGGTAAACCCGACATTCAACATTGCCCGCGTTTTGGTCATCCTGATCGCATTGGTGTTTGCAGTACCCTATATCCCAGGCTCGGATTCCGCAGCGTTTCAGGGGCTGACTATTCTGGTGGGTGCGATGCTATCGCTTGGCGCGAATTCGGTGGTCTCCAACATGCTGGCTGGGCTGTTTGTGATCTACCGCCGCTCAACCTCGATCGGCGATCGCATCCAGATCGGCGACCACATCGGCGACGTTGTACGGATCAAGCTGATGGAGACCCACCTGAAGTCGATCAAGAACGAGTTGATCTCGATCCCAAATGCGCAGTTGATGAATTCGGATGTGATCAACTTTTCAAAGAAAACAGATGGTAGCGGGCTGTTGCTGCATACGACTGTTGGTATCGGCTATGAGGAGCCTACGGAGAAGGTCGAAGCGATGCTGATCGAAGCCGCGCGCCGGACAAAGGCAATCAAGGCAAAGCCAGAACCATTCGTTTTGTGGACCGCTCTGGCCGACTATGCGATCAATTATCAGATCAACGGCTATACTACGCGGGGCAGCATCATCCCGAAAATTCGGTCAGACCTGCATCGCAATATTGTGGCTGTGTTCAATGAGAACAATGTGCAGATTATGACCCCGTCTTACATCGCCGATCCACCCGAGCCGAAAATCCCCACTGAAGGCTGGGATGGCCATCTGGCACATGAAGCACACGAGGGAACGGATAAGTCTTAACCGGTGCTACACCCTGCCTTTCATATGGTGCATAAGCAGGTTCAGTGATTCACGCATTTAAGGACCTGAACCATGCACGACATCCGCGCCATACGCGAAAACCCAGCCGCTTTCGACGCCGCCCTTGCGCGCCGTGGGGACGCGCCGGTGTCGTCGGACCTGTTGCGCCTGGACGAAAGCCGCCGTGCCAAGATTCTGGCCGCCGAAACCGCTCAGGCCGAGCAGAACAAAGCCTCTAAAGAGGTGGGCGCGGCCAAGGGGCGTGGCGATGAGGTCGAGTTCGAGCGCTTGCGCGCGCTGGTCGCCGAGAAAAAGGCCGAGATTGCCCAGATGCAGACCGAGGCCAAGGATCTGGACGCCCTTCTGACCGATCAACTGATCCGCATCGCCAACCTGCCCGCCGAAGATGTGCCCGAAGGCGCGGATGAAAACGACAATGTCGAAGTCAACCGCTGGGGCACTCCGCCCACACTGGATTTTGCGCCCAAAGAGCATTTTGAGATCGAAGCCGTCCAGACCGGTATGGATTTTGAGACCGCCGCGAAACTGTCCGGCTCGCGTTTTGTGCTGCTGTCCGGTGGCGTAGCCCGCATTCACCGCGCATTGGCACAGTTCATGCTGGACACACATATCAACGAAAACGAACTGACCGAGGTCAACGGCCCGGTTCTGGTTCTGTCCGAAATGATGCAGGGCACCGGGCAACTGCCGAAGTTTGGCGAGGACAGCTATCAGACCCGTGAAGGCTGGTGGCTGATCCCAACCTCCGAAGTGTCGCTGACCAATATCGTCAATGAAACGCTGATCGAAGAAAGCTATCTGCCTCGCCGCTATACCGCGCATTCCCTGTGCTTCCGGTCCGAGGCTGGCAGCGCTGGCAGAGACACCCGTGGGATGCTGCGCCAGCACCAGTTCGAAAAGGTCGAGATGGTCTCGGTCACCCATCCGGACAAATCGGACGACGAACAAAAACGCATGCTGCGCTGTGCCGAGGGTATTCTGGAAAAGCTGGGCATCCCCTATCGCACCGTGATCCTGTGTACGGGCGACATGGGCTTTGGCGCGCGCCGTACCTATGACATCGAGGCGTGGTTGCCCGGACAGGATACCTATCGCGAGATCAGTTCGGTCTCGACTTGTGGTGATTTTCAGGCCCGCCGCATGAACGCGCGGTTCCGCCCCGAAGCGGGTGGCAAACCGGAATACGTCCATACACTGAACGGCTCCGGTCTAGCTGTCGGTCGTTGCCTGATCGCCGTGCTGGAAAATGGTCAGAACGCCGATGGTACCGTGACCTTGCCCAAGGTTCTGGCCCCCTATCTTGGCGGTAAACTGACCTTACAGCGGGACGGCACACTGGCATAAGAAAACCGGCGCTAACCAACTGCGCCGGTCCTGAGAAAATCAAAAGGCGGAGGAGGTCTACTTCTTCGCCTTTTTCTTATCTTTTTTCTTACTCTTCTTCTTGCCGACTTTCTCTTTGGCGTCCTGTTTCTTTTGATCTTTTTTCTTGTCGTCCTTTTTGGACTTTTTATCCTTTTTGGCTTTGGCTTTCACCTTGTCCTTTGCCTTTGAGAATGCGGCCTCCATTTCCAGCAGTTTTTTGGCAGCTTTCTCAGCCTTGGCTTTTGCCTTGGCCTTTTTTCGCGCTTTGGCTTCAGCAGCGGCTTTCTCTTCAGCAGCCTTCTGGGCGGATTCCTCAGCCCGCTTGCGGGCGGCAGCAATAACGCCCTTACGAGCAGCTGGGCGCTTGGTTGCCGCGCGCGCAGTCGTGGTTTTGGCTGAAACAGCTGCTTTCGCCGCCGCTATAAGAACCGGTGCCCGTGCCACACCAATGCGGGGAACTTTGACGAGCTCTGCGGGTTTCGCGCTCGCAAGGTCTTCTGCGGTCTTGAAGCCATTGGCAATCAACGCTTGCCCAAGCGCCTCGCCTACACCCTTTACATCGGTCACTGCGGTCATCAGAGTTCCTTTCCTTCTCACATCGGGCCGGAATACCGGCTAGCTGCTACGGGCCAGCCCCCGGGATTGATCTTTGGGCGGGAAAGGCACAAGCCGTTTAGTGTCCTCATCCCACAGTTTCAGATTCAAAGCCGCTACCGCCTCGGGGAATTTGATCCGACGCGGCGTATACTCGGACGGCAGGTTATAGTGGCATTCCCGCAGCCGGTAAGACGGGATGCGCGCGTTGAAGTGGTGTATGTCGTGCAATGTGATGCAGGCCACCGCATTATCAAACCACCAGCCGAAATCCAGCGCCGACGACCCCTGCAGCGCAGCCAATTTCGGATCCAGATCTGGGCGACGGTCCCAGTATGTGTCTTCGAAATTATGCTGAAGATAGACTAGGAAAACTCCCAACATCCCGCCAAGGAAGGAAAAGGCCACCCAAACCAAAATACCGGTCGCACCGGCGATCAGATACAGCAGGCCCAGGAAAATCAGGATCGACAGGTTGTGCAGCAGCACGCCTTTGACGCCGAACCGCATCGTATTCTTGGGCCAGCGGTAGCGAATGAAATAAGTAAACAGTGCTCCGACCGGTACCAGCACAAACGGGTTGCGGTATAGGCGATAATACAGCCGCGACCACCAGTTCGCCGCATTCCATTCCCTCACGGTCATGGTATGAATTTCGCCGGTCTCACGATGTTCCAGATTGCCGATGCCGGAATGATGCAGGTTGTGGTTTTGCTTCATCACTTCGAATGGAGCGAAAGTGAACGGGGAAAGCCCATGCCCTGCCCATTCATTCTGTGCACGCGTTTCAAATAGCGAATGATGCCCGCAATCGTGCTGCAGCACGTAAAGGCGAACAGCGGAAAACGCGAAAACCACCCCGGCAGGCATCATGACGTACCAGCGGTCCACATAGATGATGGCTAATGCCAACGATGAGAAATAGACCGCGAAAGTCCCAAAGTAGCTGATCGCGGCCAATCCATTGTCCTGAACCGCGTATTGACGTGTGTATTCTCTCAAATCCATTCCGTCGGCTCCCCACAATGGCCCGTTGCAATGTGATTCTAAAAATGGGTGCGGTCTTCCCGCAAACAAGCAACACGCTTGGAAACAAAAGCGCGCCAGCGAATGCTAGCGCGCCATCAAAGAGCTGTCACGCCCCGAGATGAAAAATGCAACAGATTGGCGCAGTTACGCGCGTCCCTTCAAATGTTTGGCCAAGGCACCTGCGTTTTTCTTACGCCGTCCCTTATAAGGGTTCTTGTCTCCCTGTCCGCGCAAGGTCAGTCGGATGGGGGTCCCGGGCATATCGAAACTCTCACGCAGGCCGTTGACCAGATAACGGTTATAGCTTTCAGGCATCTTGTCGGGGTGCGAACACATAACCACGAATCCAGGGGGGCGGGTTTTGGCCTGAGTCATATACCGCAGCTTGATCCGGCGACCCTGCGGCGCTGGCGGCGGGTGCTGTTCCAGCATTGCGATCAACCAACGGTTCAAAGCAGCAGTCGGCACACGGCGGTTCCAGATATCATGGGCGCGTAGAATAGCAGCTCGCAGGCGCTCAAGCCCCCGCCCTGTTTTGGCCGAAACCGTGACCAGTGGCGCGCCGCGCAACTGCGGCAGAAGACGTTCGAAAGATTCTTTCAGATCTCGCAGTTTTTCCTGCTTGTCCTCTTCGATATCCCATTTGTTAATGGCGACAACGACGGCTCGGCCCTCGCGTTCGGCCAGATCCGCGATGCGCAGATCCTGCTGTTCAAACGGAATCGCCGCATCCAGCAACACCACCACAACCTCGGCAAATTTTACTGCACGCAAACCATCCGATACAGAAAGCTTCTCAAGTTTTTCCTGTACCTTGGCTTTTTTGCGCATCCCCGCCGTATCGAAGATCCGCATCGGCGTGCTTTCACCCTCGGGGTCGGCCCAGTCGATCCGCAGGCTGATTGCATCGCGTGTGATCCCGGCCTCGGGTCCGGTCAACAAGCGATCTTCGCCAACGATCTTGTTGATCAGGGTGGATTTTCCGGCATTCGGGCGACCAACAACGGCAACTTGCAACGGCTTGGCGTCGGTGATCAACGGGGTTACGGCTTCGCCGTCTTCATCAAGCTCGATATCAGTTACGGGCGCTTCTTCGATCGCTTTTTCCGCAGCAGCATCCGCCAGAGGCATCAGATGTGCGTAAAGATCGGTCATCCCCTCGCCATGTTCACCCGACAGGCGGACCGGCTCGCCCAGACCCAGATTATAAGCTTCGAGCACACCGGCATCAGCCGCCGAACCTTCGGCTTTGTTGGCCGCAAGGATCACGTGTTTCGATCGTTTGCGCAGAATCTCGGCAAACATCTCATCTGTGGGCGTCAACCCCACACGCGCGTCGATCATGAACAGGCACACATCAGCCATGTCCACGGCGCGCTCGGTCAGGCGTCGCATCCGGCCTTCAAGGCTGTCGTCTGTCGCATCCTCAAGACCCGCCGTATCAATAACGGTAAAGCGCAGATCGCCCAGACGCGCTTCGCCTTCGCGCAAATCGCGCGTAACACCGGGCTGGTCGTCGACCAATGCCAGTCGTTTGCCGACGAGGCGGTTGAACAAAGTGGATTTGCCCACATTGGGGCGCCCCACGATAGCGAGGGTCAGGGACATGTTACTCAACTTTCAAGACTCAGACGCGCCCTTTAGCGCATCTTGTCGTCAACGGAAAGCGTGCAGTTCACCTTTGGTCGAAACGACGTACAAGGTTTGCCCGGCAACAACTGGCGCCGTAGTGGCACCGCCGGGAACCTCGACGCGGTGAACCAGCGTGCCGTCGAGCGGGTTATAGAACCTTAGATAACCATCGTTCGATGCAACAACGATACGCCCACCAGCCATGATCGGCCCGTAATGCGCATAGATTGCGCCACGCCGACCAGGCTTGTCCTTGACGAATCCAGGCAAGTCCTGCGCCCACACAATCGAGCCATCCGAGGCATCCAGACGCACCAACTGACTGCGATCACTAATCAGGAAGATGCTGTTTCCAGCCGGCCAAACCGTATCAACGGCGCCTTCATCCGCGGTCCATCTCCGCTCACCCGAAGTGGAATCGAATGCCACGGTGCGGCCTGAATGGTTGCCGATATAGATGGTATCGCCGACCACCATCGGGCCGCCTGTTACGTCAACGATCTGCGCTGCGGCGCGCCCTCGACGCCCACCAGCAACCGACGCGTTCCAGCGGCGAATACCACCTCTGCGGAACGTTGCAGCTATATCGCCCGAGCCAAATGCAAACACCGAGAAATCCGAGGCAATCACCGGCGCAGGCGCGCCCAACACATTGCCAACGCTTGGGGTGCCCTGAACCTGCCAGAGGATGCGCCCATCTTTTGTATCAATCGTCCATCCGATTTCATCTCCGGCGACAAGATACAGCAGGCCATCATTGATCAGAGGTGAGCCGCTGCCCGTAGCATTCAGGCGCTTTTGCCAACGAATGGCACCGGTTTTGCCATCCAGAGCGGTCAGGCGACCAAAACCAGAAGACACATAAAGAACGCCATTGGCATAGGCCAATCCACCGCCAGTTGCATCTGAATCCCCGTCGGTGCCAGGGATTAGATCTGTACTCCAGGCAACCTGCCCCTGCGGTGAGACCGCTGAAACGGTCGCTCCGGAATCCAGCGTGTAGACCAAACCACCTGCAACGACCGGTTCGGCCGTGATGCGCTGCTTGCGCGAATCTCCATCACCGATCGACGTTGACCACAGTTTCTGCGGCGTATTGCGCAAAGAGGCATTTGTCGTCCGATACGCAGCGGTTCCCGGGCTTTGTGACCAGTTGGCATTGGCCGTCTGGGCAGGAAGGCTGATTGGCTTTGCCCCCTGGGTCTCAACCGTTTCATTGTCGGATGTGGGTCGGATGTCCTCACGAGCTCCGGGCAGGATGACCTCGGGCTCCTGACAAGCCGCCAGCAATGTCAGGTAAACAACCGCGACCGGCAACCCAATACGGGGGAAGAGACTAATCACCATGATACTCCGAACTTGCCTGTCATTTATTTTCTACCGGTTCAGCTTTGCCGTGCGACCAGCGGTTCCGGTTCACCACCCAGCGCAACAATCAACTGTGTTGCACGTTGCTGCAGATCTACGCCGATTTCAGCGTCCTGCCGCATTGCCTGCAAACGGGAAATGGCGGCATCGACTTGACCTTCGGACACTTCGATCAGTGCCAGTTGCTCCTCTGCCAGCAACCGCAATGGGGCTCCCGGCACGGCCAGCGCTTCGAATTGCTGACGCCGGTCTGCTACCGGCATTGTCTCGCTTTGCAGCAGCAAAGCCTTGAAGGTCGCGATGGCCCGGTAAATTTCAGGCAGATCACCCTGAACCGCAATGGCGTTCAGACTCTCAACAGCGCCCTGCCCCGACTCGATTTCGGTCTGCGAGGCAGAAAGCAGCATCTTTACAATCGCATCTCCACCGGGTGTTGGTGCAGGTACCAAGGCAAGATCATCGGCACGATCGGCGGACTCATTCTGTGCCATAGCGGCCAGAATCGCATCTCCCAGATCCTGTGCCTGACTGGTTGCGCGCGCCTTGCGCAGTTCGTTGAACGCGGCACCACCAACGATCAGAACAACCGCCACTACGCCAACCCAACCCCAACGGCGCAAAAGCAAGAACAGACGGTCGCGGCGCACCTCTTCGGTCACCTCATCAATGAAACTGTCGACGTCGCTCATCCCTGCTCCCCGGGCTTGTGTTCTGTGATATTGGGCAATGTCATACCCCGCTGCCATTGCCAAGCCAAGGGTCCGATTTCATACAATTCCCCCACCTGCGGATACCCTTGCAGAAAAAAGTGAACCGAACTATTCAGTTTAGTGTGGAAAAGATGAGGCCCCGCCCCCATTTCTAAGCATGCGCGCCGAGGGACAGTCGGCAAAGAATTCTGGGAGAGACCCTGTATGCGTTTGATTTCATTCGTAAACGCCTTTTTGGTGATTGTTGCCTTATTCTATTTGGTATTCGAAAGGGATGCATTATTAGCATTCGCCGGCCGCGATGATTCAAACCCGGGCACTACGTCCGAGGCAGAATCTTCTGAAATTCCCGCAGAGGATCGGCACGTAATCCGTGTAGTTGCACAGCGCTCTGTCGCCCGCGAAGTAGACAGTGCAGTGACCCTGCGTGGACAAACCAGAGCAAACCGCGAGGTCGAAGTTCTGGCCGAAACGACGTCAACTGTCGTATCAGAACCCAAGCGCAAGGGCAGTTTTGTCGAAGCCGGTGATTTGTTATGTGAGCTGGATCCAGGCACCCGTCCGGCAAGCCTGGCCGAAGCAGCAGCCGCCAAGCTTGAAGCCAAAAGCCGGGTGCCCGAAGCCGAAGCGCGTCTGCTGGAAGCACATGCGCGCGTGGCCGAAGCCGAAATCAACTTGAAAGCCGCACGAAAGCTATCAGAGACCGGTTTTGGGTCGGAAACCCGCAGGATTTCCAGCGAGGCAGAAATGAGTACAGCCCAGGCTGGTATCAAAAGCGCCGAAGCCGGGCTGGAAGCAACACGCGCCGGTATCGAAGCGGCATCAGCCGAAGTCGAGGCCGCCGAACGTGAAATCGAACGCCAGACGATCGAAGCTCCATTCAAGGGTCTTTTAGAAAGTGACACAGCTGAGCTTGGAAGCCTTATGCAACCAGGGTCGCTGTGTGCGACTGTGATCCAGTTGGACCCAATCAAGTTGGTCGGGTTTGTTCCCGAGGCAGATGTGAACCGGATCATCGTAGGGTCCGAGGCTTCGGCCCAGCTGATCTCGGGGCTTCAGGTCTCTGGGCGGGTCACCTTCCTTAGCCGGTCGGCCGATGAGACCACCCGGACCTTTGAGGTCGAGATTACCGTTCCTAACCCCGACCTGACAATTCGGGACGGTCAGACTGCGGACATCCGAATCTCGGCTGAAGGGACCAAGGCACATCTGTTGCCTCAGTCCGCACTGACGCTGAATAACGATGGAAAAGTTGGTGTACGGACCGTTGGAAATGGGAACATTGTGGATTTCCTGCCGGTCACTTTGTTGCGCGACACCTCCGAAGGTGTCTGGGTCGACGGGTTGCCGGAAACGGCGGACATCATCATTGTCGGGCAAGAATTCGTGACTCGCGGCGTGATGGTTGAGCCAACTTATCGGGATGCAGTGCAATGACCGGAATAGTAAGCTGGGCCGCTGGCCGAGCCCGAATGGTTCTGGCATTTATCGCGATTTCCTTGATCGTAGGTGGATACGCCTATGTTGGCCTGCCGAAAGAAGGTGAGCCGGATATCGAAATCCCTGCGCTTTTCGTCTCGGTTCAGTTCCCCGGCATTTCCGCCGAAGACTCGGAAAACCTGCTGGTCAAGCCGATGGAAACCGAGCTGGCTGATCTGGACGGTCTCAAAGAAATGACGTCGACGGCTGCCGAAGGCTATGCCGGTGTCGCGCTGGAATTCGATTTTGGATGGGACAAGACGGCGATCATGGCCGATGTCCGCGACGCCATGAACAGCGCCCAGGCCGATTTTCCTGAAGGGGCTGAGCAATATACCCTGACCGAGATCAACTTTTCTGAATTCCCGATTGTGATTGTCAATCTGACCGGGGCTGTTCCTGAAAGAACAATGGCCCGTGTCGCCAAAGATTTGCAGGATGATCTGGAAGCATTGGATTCCGTGCTTGAGGCTGGGATAGCCGGCAATCGAGACGAATTGCTAGAGGTGATCATCGACCCGCTGCGGCTGGAAGCGTATAACGTTACCGCCGCCGAGCTGATCAATGTTGTTCAGAACAACAACCAGTTGATCGCCGCTGGTGAGGTGGAAACCGATCAAGGCACTTTCTCGGTCAAGATCCCTTCGTCTTTCAAGACCGCCCAGGACGTGTATGACCTACCCGTCAAGGTCAATGGCGACCGCGTCGTGACCATGGGCGAGCTGGCGCAAATCAACTATACTTTCGAAGATCGCGAAGGCACCGCCCGCTTCAACGGCGAGGCCACCGTGGCACTGCAGGTCGTCAAACGCAAAGGCTATAACCTGATCGACACGGTCGACGAGGTCAAAGCCTCTATCGCAGCGGCCCAATCCAAATGGCCAGCCGAGATGCAGGCGGCGATCAAACTGGGCACCTCGAACGACCAGAGCCGGATCGTAGGGTCGATGGTCAGCCAGCTTGAGGGTTCGGTTCTTACCGCTATTGCGCTGGTTATGATTGTCATTCTGGCCTCGCTTGGCACCCGTGCCGCCCTGCTGGTGGGTTTTGCGATTCCAACCTCATTCCTGCTGTGCTTTGCATTCCTTGCGGTGATGGGGGTCAGCATTTCGAACATCGTCATGTTCGGTTTGATTCTTGCGGTCGGAATGCTGGTCGACGGGGCCATCGTGGTGGTTGAATATGCCGACAAGCGGATCAACGAGGGCGTGGGTCCCATGCATGCCTATGTCGAAGCCGCACAACGGATGTTCTGGCCGATCGTATCCTCGACAGCTACCACATTATGCGCCTTCTTGCCTATGCTCTTTTGGCCCGGCGTTCCGGGCGAATTCATGGGGATGCTGCCAGTTACGCTGATATTTGTTCTGTCGGCGTCGTTAATCGTTGCACTGATCTACCTGCCCGTGATGGGCGGCGTTTCCGGCCGCCTGAGCCGCGTGTTTGACCGGTCGTCGAACTGGCTGAGGGCGCGAACAGCCTGGTGGATTCGGGCAGCGATGGTTCCCCCGTCGTTATACCTGATCTTCCTGGGGGCGATGCAGACACTGAACCCGAATTACCTGGTCGATTCAGGCAGTTCGGTTCTTGGTATGATCCTATTCATGCTTGGTGCGTTTGCCGGGTCGGTCACCCTGAGCGCGGCAAAAATCGAACGTGCCCCGGTTGAGCATGTGCAGACCAGCCGCGAACACACACGTTTTGGGCATGTGGTGAAGTTCCTTGTGGGCAACCCGGTCATGCCGCTTGTCTCAATCCTTGTGATTGGCTTCGCCGTGTATCTGGTCATGACGGCCTTTGGGGAAAACAACCGCGGAGTTGAATTCTTCGTTGAAAGCGAACCAGAACAGGCCACGGCCTATGTCCGTGCGCGCGGCAATATCTCTTTGGCCGAAAAGGACCAGATGGTACTCGCCGCAGAAGAGATTATCAGTGCGCACCCGGCTGTTATCAACGTCTTTGCATTCGCTGGTGAAGGTGGTCTGGACACCGGTGGACCCGGTGGCCAATCCCCGGCGGATACCGTTGGTCAGGTTCAGTTCGAAATCATCCCTTGGGAAGACAGACCGAACGTCTCGGAACCGATTTTCGGAGGATTGTTAGACCGGCACACAGTGGCGCCAGACTATGACGGCGATTATGTTCTGGAAGAGTTGAACAGGGAGCTTGCGCAACTACCGGGGATCATCGTTGAGACCTTGCCGCTTGAGCAAGGGCCAGGCTCTTCCAAACCTGTCCATCTGCGGATCAAGGCGGATGGCTGGCAAGAGCTGACATCAGCCACCCTGGCCGCGCGTGAGGTATTCGACGCCACCCCGGGCCTTATCAAGATCGAGGACACGCTGCCCTTGCCCGGCATCGACTGGCAGATTGACGTTGATGTCGCCAAAGCAGGCCGATTTGGCGCAGACGTAGCCACCGTCGGTGCGATGGTACAGCTTGTTACGCGTGGCCTTTTGCTGGGCGAAATGCGCCCGGACAACGTGGATGATGAAATCGAAATCCGTGTTCGCCTGCCTGATCAGGATCGTGTCTTGTCAACACTTGACACGCTCAAGGTCCGCACGGTCGATGGTTTGGTGCCACTGTCCAACTTTGTCTCGCGCAAACCAGTCGCCAAACTGGCCGAAATCAACCGTGTCGATCAGGAACGTTATTTTGACGTGAAGGCGGATGTTGAGCCCGGCCTGAGCAATGTTGTGGTCACAGGCCCGGATGGGGCCGATCAAAGATTGGCAGTGGTGCGTGAACTCGCAGAGGATGAAAGCCCCACAGCTACCGCATTGGCATTTCCCGATGGGACTCAGTTCGAACTGATCATGCTGACCGAGGCAGAAAGCACCGATGATTTGCGCACGCTGATCGAATCCGGTGACGCGCGCACCAGTCTGATTAACCCGAACGAACGGATTGTTGTGTTGACGGAATGGCTGGAAACCGATCCTTTTGGCAGTTCCGTCAGCTGGACATGGACAGGTGATCAGGAGGATCAGGCCGAATCCGGGGCGTTTCTTGTGAATGCCTTTATGGGCGCGTTGGGGCTGATGTTCGTTATTCTGCTCGCGCAGTTCAACTCGTTCTACAATTCGATCTTGGTTCTGCTGGCAGTGGTACTGTCCACAACAGGTGTTCTGATCGGTATGATGGTGATGCAACAGCCCTTCTCGATCATCATGACAGGAACGGGTATTGTGGCTCTGGCGGGGATCGTGGTGAACAACAACATTGTTCTGATCGACACCTATCAGGAATATAGCCAGTACATGCCAAGGATCGAGGCGATCATACGCACCGCCGAGGCACGCATTCGTCCGGTTCTGTTGACCACACTCACCACGATGGCTGGCCTTACCCCGATGATGTTCGGGCTGTCGCTGGACTTTATCAATGGCGGGTATTCGATCAACAGCCCCACAGCGCTGTGGTGGAAACAGCTGGCAACCGCAGTTGTCTTTGGCCTTGGTATCGCGACGGTACTGACGCTGATCGTGACGCCTTCGCTTTTGGCTATGCGCGTCTGGGTGACAACCTATGCCATCTGGTTGGGTAAGATTTTGGCCCGCGCTACAGCAGGAAAATCCAGCCAGGTGGCGCTGGATATGGCCATCGGTAAAGCCGCGATGAATGCTCAGGCAACCGAAATGGTCTGGGATGATGAGCTGCGTACCGACGATCCGAGCGCTGACAGTTCCGGGAAAGAACCGACCGGTTCACCGCTGAAAGCAGCCGAATAAAGAGCAACAGGGTTGGGCAATCCAGCCCTGTTTTACTCGCGCGTCCAGGTTTGATGCGCACAAATGTGATGTTCACACCCTTTGACCATCAGAGTGTCACCCTTCAGCGTCATTTGCGGAACTGCATCAACATCCACTAACGGCACCCAGAATTCACCCCCGCCATATTTACCACCGCCTTGGCTGCCGACATCCCAGAACAGTTTCTTTCCGATATTCGGCGTCTGTACTGCTTTTCCGCTGGCGTCATATGCAGATAAAATCTGACCACAGAACTTGTCACCGCAGGCTGTAATTTTGATGTCAGAGACGAGGTTCTTCCGGTCCGGCTCGGTCTTCCAAATTCCGATGATGGGGTCTCCAAGCGCATAGACCGGTGTAAGTGTGGCAACTGCCGCTATGGCTGGCACAATGAACTTGCGGAAATATCTATGCATAACAAAACCTCAGATGAGTGATCTGTAGTGTAACATAGTTTGGGCCGCCTATCAGGCCGCCTGCATATCCGATTGCTGGCGATTCCAAAGCTGGGCATAACGCCCCTCACGTTTCAGCAACTCATCATGCGTGCCTTGCTCCAGGATTTTGCCACGCTCTAGCACTACAATACTGTCTGCCTCGGCGATTGTGCTCAGGCGATGGGCAATCGTCAGAACCGTACGCCCCTCGCCCGCATGGGCCAAAGCATCCTTGATGTCTTGTTCGGTATCTGTGTCCAGCGCCGATGTCGCCTCGTCCAGCAAAAGGATCGGCGGGTTTTTCAGCAGCGTTCTGGCAATACCGACCCGCTGCTTTTCCCCACCCGACAGCTTTAGCCCGCGCTCACCGACTGTGGTGTCATAGCCTTCGGGCAACGTGACTATGAAATCGTGGATCTGGGCAGCCCGGGCGGCGGCTTCGACATCTTCCTGCGTGGCCCCGTCGCGTCCATAGGCAATGTTATAGCGAATGGTATCGTTAAACAGCACGGTATCCTGTGGCACCACTCCGATTGCCGCGTGCAGGCTGGTCTGCGTGACATCGCGCACATCCTGCCCATCAATTTTCAGCGCGCCCCCGGTGACATCGTAGAACCGGAACAGCAACCGACCTATGGTGGATTTACCCGACCCCGTCGCACCCACAATCGCTACGGTTTGGCCCGCAGGAATGGTTAGGGAAACACCTTTGAGAATTTCCCGCTCAGCATCATATCCGAATTGTACATCATGCAAGGTAACCTCACCCCCTGTTACATCCAGATCCGGTGCATTGGTCTTGTCGACCACTTCGGCGGGTTGTTCCAACAGGTCAAACATCTGGCCCATATCGACCAGAGATTGGCGGATTTCCCGATACACCGTACCCAAAAAATTCAGCGGTACGGTAATCTGGATCATATAGGCGTTGACCATGACGAAATCGCCCACGGTCAGCGTCCCAGCCTGCACCCCGATGGCTGCCAAGACCATCACACCGATCAATCCGCAGGTGATCAGAAAGGACTGCCCGAAATTTAGAAACGCCAGAGAATACGCCGTCTTGAGAGCCGCCCCCGCATAGGCTTTCATTGACACATCATACCGTTCAGCTTCACGCGTTTCAGCATTGAAATACTTGACGGTTTCAAAATTCAGCAGGCTGTCGATGGCGCGCTGGTTCGCCTCGGTATCCTGATCATTCATCTCGCGGCGCAGTTTCACGCGCCACTCGGTCACAGCAAATGTGAACCAGATATACAGTGCGATCGTTGCCGCGACGACCACCAGATACCAGACATCAAACAACCACATCAGAATGATCGCAACAAGCAGCAGTTCAAGGATCAAAGGTCCGATGGAAAACAGCAGGAAACGCAAGAGGAATTCGACCCCCTTTACGCCGCGCTCAATAATACGGCTCAGACCGCCCGTGCGCCGCGTCACGTGATAGCGCATCGACAACTGGTGGATATGCTGGAAAGTCTCCAATGCCAGTGCGCGCAATGCTCGCTGCCCGACAGGAGCAAAGGCCGCATCCCGCAACTGCTGCAAACCAACAGTCATCATGCGCGCAACACCATATGCCACCGTCAACCCAACAGCACCCAGCGCTACGGGGGGAACGCCCTCGCCCGCCAGGCTATCAACCGCGCCTTTGTACAAAATCGGGGTGTAGACCGCGATCAACTTGGCCAGAACCAACATGCCCATAGCAATCAGAACGCGGCGCTTAACCCAGGGTTCATCCTCGGGCCAGAGATAAGGCGCAACTTTCCGGATTGTACGCCAGCCAGAGCTGCGCGCGTCCAATTTTGGGATATTGTCGGAATTCATCGGGGCTACTCGTCTCTTCACGTACCGGAACTGCGGTCAGAGAGTGCCCCTGACCCCGGAAGGTCAGAGGTACAGGATTATTCCGGAATGGTGAATACCTGCCCCGGATAGATCAGATCCGGGTCGCGGATCGCGCCTCGGTTGGCCTCGAACAGTTTGACATACAAGACACCATCGCCAAATCGTTCCCGAGAGATAGCCCAAAGCGTATCACCCTTTTGTACTGTAACCGAACGGATGGCCGGTGTTTCCTGAGAGGGTGCAGGCCCATCGTCCACTTCGGCCACGCTCAGAACTTCTAGAGGCTCACGCTTGAACGGGGTTTCCAGACGGCTTTTAACCGTGCCGTCCGAGGCAACCTCATCCACACGCAGCGTATACACACCGGGATCAATGCCTTCGATCTCGCTGCGCCATTTTCCATCATCCGTGGGCTGCATATCAGCGACCAGTTGGTTGTCCAGGTACACGCGTACCGCGGAACCATCAGCCACGCGGCCGGTCAGCTCGACCTCACCCGTGTCTGAATACCCGATCGTATCCAACGCGACCTGATCAGGTTCGGTGCTCTGAGGCGTCGCAGGTTGGACAAGCTCGACCCCGTCTTCCCCCGATCGCAGGATCGCAACCTGTTGTCCTTGCGTGGAATCTGCCGTTTCTTCAGAAGATGTGTCGCCGGTTTGAGCGACCTGCCCCGCCTCGGTTTCATCGCCGCCTGCGGATTCGTCGGCGAGGGTGGTTTCCGCCGTATCAACCGATGCGACCTCTGGTTCGGGTTCGGGCAAAGCCGCAATCAGATAGTCATCAGAGCGGACCGGTTGATCGACCCCATCGGTTTCCAGTGTCAGACCGCGTGCGGCCGTGGAAAACGGGATCGACACGAATTCGGCAAACTGCCCGCTGTCATCAACGGTAAAGCTGTGAACTGCCTCACCGTCCAGCAATACCCGCACCTTGGCGCCGGGTTCTGCATTTCCGGACAGAACAGCATTCCCGTCAGGCTCAACAAAGATCTGATCCAAGGCCGGAGGCGTAACTTCGGCAACTTCCTCAGCCGGTTCAGCAACCTCCTCAGCCGATTCAGCGGTCTCGTCAGCCTCTTCGGTCGGAGCCTCGGCTGCTGCCGTATCCGTATCAGTCGTCGCATCGGCCTGCGGGGTTTCTTCTGTGTCCGAGGCAACGGACGCGTTCTCAGACGCATCCTCAGCCACATCTTCCTGCGCTGTTGGGTCGAGAGACGTGCCGTTAAACGCGCCGGAAAAATATGCACCGCCGACGCCCAACAGAACCAGCAAACCGGCGATCACCCCCCAGGTGAAAGATCTGGGGCTCTCGCTTCCCGAATTGGAATCCATACTCTTCCTTTCACTCCGCAGCGCAAATGCCTTATCTACAACGCATTCTGCCTGACGGTTGAGCCAATCTATCAATACCGCTATCACGGGTCAAAACCCCAGATACAACCCCGGAGAAGCCTCTCGATGTCTCAGAAATCCGTCTGTGTGTATTGCGGGTCACGCAATGGCGCCCAAACCAGCTATTCCGACGCAGCCCGCTCCTTTGGTCAGCTTCTGGCGCAGGAGGGCTGGCGACTGGTCTATGGCGCGGGCGATGTGGGTCTGATGGGCGAGGTCGCGCGTGCGGCCCAAGCCGCCGGAGGGGACACGTTCGGCGTGATTCCCGTTCACCTGCTAAAGCGCGAGGTTGGCAAGACAGACTTGACCCGGTTCGTGATCACCGAAACGATGCACGAACGCAAAAAGGTCATGATCATGAATGCCGATGCGGTGGTTGTCCTGCCGGGTGGTCCGGGTTCACTGGACGAATTGTTCGAAGCCCTGACATGGCGACAGTTGGGTCTGCACGACAAGCCCATTCTGGTCATGAATGTTGATGGATATTGGGATGCCCTCCATGATCTTGTGCAGCAGGTCATCGGCCAGGGATTTGCGGACACATCTCTGGCCGATTTCATAGCGTGGGTCGACAGCCCGGAAACGGCGATGTCGACCCTGAGAGCGATGTTGGTCCCGCATAAGGGCTAGTCGGGCGGTGTGACCCGCCCGCAGATTGCCGCAGACCTAGGTGGCGGGTTTTAGACGGCTGATCAGAACCTGTTCCACTTTGTTCAGCGGGTGGTTGGTCAGGGTCTTATCAACCTCGGCCACCACTTTCCTTAGGACTTCGCTGTGCAGGCGGCGGCGCAGAAGCCCCAGAACATGAGGGCTGGCGACCAGTACCAGGCGCTTATATGCCCCCTTCAGGCCTTTGCGATTCAACAGATTTGCCACATCCTGCACGAACAGAGACTTGGCCTGCGATTTCCACTTGGGTTCCTCAACGGCTGATTTCTGATTGGGCCCGTTGTCAGAGCGTCGCCCTGCCCGATCCGAAGGCCTGACGCCTGAGCCGTCGCTTTCTTCGACCGAGACAACCACCAGATTGGGGTCTTCGGCATCCGTGATATTCTCCATGAACAGCGCCTTTTCCCCGTCGGCAATGACAATCCATGTTCCCTGCGATAGTGCGACCATTGTGATCTCCTGTTTTGGTTTTTCTGAGACCATCCCTCGGGTTTCAGGCACGGCTAACCGTTTACGCAGCTTTGTTTTTCGCCGCGCCGCCTGGAATTTTTTTAAAGTGATTTGCGGCTCTCTCCTCCGCCACACTTAAAGTAAGCACTGCGCGCCGTCTTACAATCCGGCCGGACCGCGAAACTGCGGTTATAGGCGAGTTTTCACCGGTTAGGAGGACAGTTCGATGACCGTAATTTCGGGCGTTACACCAAAACGCACGGGCAGGATCGAACATCCGATACCCCCGGACACGACCAGATCACGATTGCCTTCGCGCACGTGACCATAGGCATAGCGATTGCCGAATTTCGAGGGCACCACCGGCGACCAGCCAAACAGCCGTACCTGCCCTCCATGAGTATGACCTGACAGGGTCAGGGCCACGCGATCAGGAATTTTGGGGAAGATATCCGGTTCATGCGCCATCATCACCACCGGGGCATCATCCGTGATCTGCCTAAGCGTCGTAGGCAGGTCATCCAGCCCTTGGTATCGACCATTGCCCGTATAAATCGCCAACTGATCTTCGAGGCCTGCAAGCCAAATCCCGGCACCATCCAGTTTGAAGGCCTCGTTTGAAAGCACCCGGATACCATTCCGCCTCAGCGCATCGCCGTACAGATTCGGCCCGCCCCTGCGCTTTTGGGCTGACCGGTCATCCCACCAATCGTGATTTCCCAGAACCGCATAGACACCATGCTTTGCCTGCAATCCGGACAACACTGGCGCCAGATCGGCAATTTTCACAGGTTTTAGATTTATCCTATGCCCGGCGGCGTAGTCACCCAACAACAGGATAAGATCGGGAGACAAGGCATTGGTGCGCCGGACGATCTGCTGGATTCTTTTCAGCCCCACATAGGGCTCACCCACATGCAGATCAGCAAGAACCGCGATCCGCAGCGGCGGTGCGGTCCAGTCCGCGCGCCGGATCCGCCACTTACGAACACGCAGGCGCAGCGCGGGTTCGATGAAGAAACCATACGTGGCAGCAAAAAGGCCTGCCAGCATCACTGCCAGCAGGCCCTTTATGAACCCTCTACGGGTCACTGGATCACATCCGCGAAGCGACGTTTTCCCAGTTCACCAGATTGTCGAGGAAGTTCGACAGGTACACCGGACGCTTGTTGCGGAAGTCGATGTAATAGGAATGCTCCCACACGTCGCAACCCAACAGAGCAGTCTGACCAAAGCACAGCGGGTTCACGCCGTTTTCGGTCTTGGTCACTGCCAACGAACCGTCCGCATTCTTGACCAGCCACGCCCAGCCCGAGCCGAACTGACCGGCACCAGCTGCGCTGAACTGCGACTTGAACTCGTCAACCGAGCCAAAGCATTCGACCAGCGCCTTTTCCAGCTCGCCAGGCATGGCGTTGTCGCCGGGGCCCATCATCTCCCAGAACTGGTTGTGGTTCCAAAGCTGACTGATGTTGTTGAAGATGCCGTTTTGCGCGACGGCATTTGCGTCGTAGGTGCCGGTGATGATTTCTTCCAGCGACTTGCCGTCCCACTCGGTACCGGCGATCAGCTTGTTGCCGTTGTCGACATAGGCCTTGTGGTGCAGGTCGTGGTGAAATTCCAATGTTTCGGCGGACATGCCCTTGGCTGCCAGCGCGTCGTGTGCATAAGGAAGATCAGGAAGTTCAAAAGCCATCTCGGCCCCCTGTTGAAAATGAATGTTGCGGTTTCCAAAGGTTAAATGCTTTGGCAAGTGCCGCAGGTCAAGGGCAGAGATCATAAAACCCGGAGGTCCGCGATGCTAACTCAGGCGCGCAAGATGTTTTACCGCGCCCGCGGATACTATGCGGGCAGCCTGAATGGCGAGCCTTTCCGGCTGGATCCCTACCACTCGAAGTTCTGGCGCAAGGCCTCGGCCGGCGCGTGGGAGCCCGAGACTTTTGCCGTGCTGGATAGATATCTAACGCCGGACAGCGACTATCTGGACATCGGGGCATGGATCGGCCCAACGGTGCTGTACGGTGCCCGCAAAGCCCGCCACGTCTGGTGTTTCGAACCAGACCCCACCGCGTTTCGGCATCTGGCGTGGAATCTGGACCTGAACGACATTCGCAATGTTTCGGCATTTGGCGTCGCATTGTCGGATCAATTCGGCGTGGCCCGTATGGCATCCGTTCGCGGTGAACCCGGGGATTCCACCAGTTCACTGTTGCATGACGGGGTGCATGGGACAGATGCATTGACCATCGAGTGGGATCAGTTCGAGGCCGTAAATGACCTGTCCCGTGTCTCCTTGGTCAAGATGGATATCGAAGGGGCAGAATTTGCGGTTCTGCCGAGCCTTCTGCCCTTTCTGAAAAAGCATCGCCCGGCCCTCTATCTTTCGCTCCACTCGCCCCTTCTGGCCGAGGAAGACCGGCTTACACGGACATCTCAACTCCTTGAAAGCCTTTCATTCTACACCGAAATTCAAGACGAAAACGGGCGCCCGCTAAAGGTCGAAGAATTGCTGCAACCTCAAGAGTTGAAGCGGTATCGCGCCGTTGTGTTGCATGAATAGAAGGTGCAGTATTTTTTTCGTGCATTAGTTGCATATGCGCTTGAAACTCTCGCGTTGTTTGGTGTCTTCCCTTCTGGATAGACCGAGTAAACGAGGAACCATGAAATATCTTTTCTTAGCATCCATTTTTACCGTTTTTGCACAGGCAGCGGCGGCGGAAACAATTACTTACGATTGTGCCGTTCGCGACCGCGACGGAACCGGGTGGGTCGCGCCCCGCTATATCTTTGTTATTGATAAGGACGGCGTTAGTGCGCAAACAGCCAGCGGGCACAACGAAATGCAGTCCGCTAAGCTGAAAATTGATAGAAAGAAGCGTTACAAGCTGGATTGGCGCGTTGAGTTGACAGAGTTTGGCGGCCAAAAAGTCCGGGTAAATTACACGGCCCGCATTGACCCTTCTGACAACACCGTGAAACTGAGAGGCAACTGGGTGAATGCCAACTTTGTCAACAAGCCTTCAGGGCAAGGCAAATGCAAAGTGATCGATGGTTAAGCTTCGGTTAAACCGCAAAAGCCCCGGAAAATCCGGGGCTTTTTTTCCTAGCTTCGGAACCTAATAAACCCCGACCTCACTGCCCGGCTGCGCTGCGACCTTCAACAGTTTGAACACGTAGTCTGCGGTTGACCGGAAGCAGACGACGCGGAGAGTTTCGGCGTCATCCAGCCAGAACGCACCGGCAACCTGCGCCAAGCGCGAACGGCGGATTTGGCCGGGTTGGAAGGCGTCAGCCGACAGATCTACCGGGGCCAGTTTGCCCAGAACTTCGCGAGCGTTCGCGCCCGAGATGCTGAACACCGCGCGGGCATCCGAGACGTTGACCGCCAGGGCATGCACACCGCTCAGCGCGTTGGTCATCGCGGCCAGTTTGGCCTCGACCTCGGCATATGGGACAAGCACAAGCAATTCGTCGGTGGACATCCAGCAAACACCGCAGTCTCCGTCGACAAATGCCTCGCGCTGGCCGGGTACTTTCTGACCGGTGGCGTCTTTGACGGCCTTGGCCAGAACCTTGTCGGACAGGTCGCCGCGCAGGGTGATCATGCCCTGCAGGCCGCATTCTTCAACCTTGGCGATGCCCTCATAGCTGGCGTGGTTCAGTGCGCTGATGGGTTCAGACATTCTGCTTCTCCCCGTCCTTGTCGAAGAAGATCGGATCCACGATCTTTGCTTTGTAGGATTTGCCATCGGTGCCCGGGAACTCGACAATCTCGCCCATGCGGTCAGGACCATGCTTGATCAAGCCCATGGCGATACCTTTGCCCAGGTTGGCTGAATAATAGGTTGAGGTCACACGACCGATCATGTTGCGCTGACCGTTGGCGTTGACGCCCTCGCCCACTGCGTAAGCCCCATCCGGGATGACAGAACCATCCACAGTCTCAAGACCCACCAGTTTCCAACGCTCGGGATCGGCCATATGGCTGCGCAAATGAGCGCGCTTGCCGAGGTAATCCTCTTTCTTTTTCGACAGCGCCCAATGCAGCCCCAGATCCTGCGGGATCACGGTTCCATCGGTTTCGTCGCCGATCATGATAAAGCCTTTCTCGGCCCGAAGGATGTGCAGACATTCGGTGCCATAGGGCATCACGCCGAATTCCTTGCCTGCCTCTGTCAGCGCATCCCAGAAGGCCTGCCCTTGGGATGCAGGGACGGCGATCTCGTACGACAGCTCACCCGAGAACGAGATGCGATAGGCCCGGCAATCAAAGTCGCCGATCTTGCCATCGCGCCACTCCATGAAGGGCAGCGCCTCCTTCGACACATCCATGCCGCCGAGCTTTTCAAGCACCTTGCGGGCGTTGGGGCCAACAACGGCGACCTGCGCATATTGCTCGGTCACGTTGGCAACATAGACTTTCCAGTCCCACCATTCGGTTTGCAGCCATTCTTCCATGTGACCGTGGATACGTTCGGCCCCGCCGGTGGTGGTGTGGCACAACCATGTGTCTTCGTCGATCCTAGCAACAACACCGTCGTCGATCAGAAAGCCATTTTCGGAACACATCAGGCCATAGCGGCATTTGCCGATCTTCAGCGTAGACATCATGTTGGTGTACATCATGTCCAGGAACTTGCCTGCGTCCGGCCCTTTGACGATCAACTTACCCAGGGTCGAGGCGTCCAGCAAGCCGAGGTTCTCGCGGGTGTTTTTCACCTCACGGTTCACGGCGTCATGCACGGTTTCACCCGGGCGAACATAGGCATAGGTCCGGCGCCAATGGCCGACCGGCTCCCAATCGGCGCCGTTCTTGTCGTGCCAGTTATGCATCGGAGTCTGGCGGATTGGCTGGAACACCTCACCACGTGCCTCACCGCCGATAGATGCCATTGAAATTGGGGTGTAAGGCGGGCGGAACGTTGTTGTTCCAACCTTCGGGATTTCGGAGTCCAACGCATCGGCTAGGATCGCCAATCCGTTGATGTTACTCAGTTTACCCTGATCCGTTGCCATGCCCAGAGTGGTGTAACGCTTGGTATGTTCAACGCTCTCATACCCCTCACGCGCGGCAAGTTGCACGTCCGAAACTTTGACGTCGTTTTGGAAGTCCAGCCAGGACTTCATCCGCAGTTGAATATCCGCGTTCGCAGGCATCAACCAGACCGCAGCCATAGGTGCCTCGGACGTAGTTTCCCCGACAGGCGCTTTGGTGCGTTTGGTTTTGAATCCAGCCGCTTTGGCTGCGGCCTTACCAGCTGCATCGGCATCGGCCAGCACATCGCCCAGCGCCATCGGGCCATTCGATGCCCCGGCGGCTACGACGAACCCTTCGCCATCGGCCCCAAGCGGGGGTCGTGCAGGATCCGGCCGGAAATGCGCATTGGCATCGTCCCAGATCAGCTTGCCGCCGCAATGCGACCACATATGCACGACCGGAGACCAGCCGCCTGACATCGCAACAGCGTCGCATTCGACCTCTTCACGGGCGCCACCGATGCCGTCCTGATTGCAAATGGCAACTTTCTTGACGCGTTTGCCGCCTTTGACTTTGGCAATAGCCTTGCCCACATCGACGCGGATACCCAGTTGGCGCGCCTCTTCAGCCAGAGGGCCCAAGGTAGCCCTTGCGTCAACCACAAGCAAGATATCCACACCGGCCTGTTTCAAGGTTATCGCAGTCCGGTAGGCGTCGTCATTATTGGTGGCCACAATCACCTTTTCACCGGGTGTCACACCCCAGTTCACGACATAGTCCCGCATGGCCGAGGCCAGCATGACACCCGGCACATCATTACCCGCAAAAGACAACGGACGCTCAATCGCTCCGGTAGCAGTCACGACCTGTTTCGCCCGAATACGCCACAGGCGATGGCGCGGGCCTTGTGCGCCAGGCTTATGGTCCGTCAGGCGTTCATAGCCCAGCACATAGCCATGGTCATAGACCCCTGCACCCATGCAGCGATTGCGCAAGATGACGTTGTTCATTGTTTCTAGTTCGGAAACAGTTTGTTCCACGAACTTATCCACAGGCTCATCATTGATTGTGCCGCCATCAACTGGGGCACGGCCACCCCAATGCGCGGTCTGCTCAATCAACATGACCTTTGCACCGGTCTGAGCAGCCACTTTGGCAGCCTGTAAACCGGCCACACCACCACCGATCACCAACACATCGACAAAGTTGTAGAAATGCTCATAGGTATCCGCATCACGGCTGTCCTTGTCGGGGGCTTTGCCCAGACCGGCAGATTGGCGGATGAACGGCTCGTAGACGTGTTTCCAGAACGGTTTGGGATGAATGAACATCTTGTAATAGAAGCCAGCCGGCAGGAACCGCGACAGGTGCGTATTGATCGCACCGATATCAAATTCCAGGTTCGGCCAGTGGTTCTGAGAAATCGAGGTCAGACCGTTGAACAGCTCGGTCGTGGTGGCGCGCTGGTTCGGCTCGAACCGATTGCCCTGCCCCAGACCGACCAGAGCGTTGGGTTCTTCCGCACCACTGGCGACAACACCACGCGGGCGGTGATACTTGAACGACCGGCCCATCATCATCTGATCATTAGCCAGCAAGGCAGAGGCAAGCGTGTCGCCTTCGTAGCCCTGCATCGAAGTGCCGTTGAAGGAGAATGTGACCTGTTTCGACCGGTCAATCAGCCGGCCTTGATTTGCGAGACGGGTGCTCATGATGCGGACCTTTCGCAGGCGGAATTACGGGTGGTGGCGCGGATCATTTGTATTCTCTCCACGTCCAGCCAGGGCGCTTGGCGGTGATCGCCTCGCGAATTTCTTTGGGCGGCTCAAACACCTGGGCAGAGTAGGTGCCGAAAACTTCGAGCGTTTGCGTGCAGCGCGCCGCGTGGAACCACTTGCCGCATCCATTCGCATGGCGCCAGCGTTCGAAATGAACGCCTTTAGGGTTTTCACGCATGAACAGGTAATCGTGGAAGTCACCATCCGACGAGCCCGGACCGAAACGCTTCAGATGCGCCTCGCCACCGGCGGCCAATTCGGTTTCTTCGGCATCGACGCCGCAATAGGGGCAATTCAGGATCAGCATATGTTCATCCTCTCGGCAGCAGGCGAGACCATGCTGCATGCGAAATCTGAGTAACGGGCGCGCGAGTTTTTTCGCCGGAAAATCTGCATCAGTGCGCCACCCCGGCCGCGACGCTTTCGTCGATGAAGCGGCCTTCTTTGAAACGATCCAACGAGAACGCCTCGGTCAGCGGTGAATGGCCCGTGGCCATCAGCTGTGCCATGCCCCAGCCGGACCCCGGAATGGCCTTGAAGCCACCGGTGCCCCAGCCACCGTTGATGAAACAGTTCCCAAGCGGTGTTTTCGACAGGATCGGAGACCGGTCACCGGTCATGTCCACGATCCCGCCCCATTGCCGCAGCATTTTTAGGCGTGAGATCATCGGGAAGGTCTCGACCAGCGCGCGCACAGTTTCTTCGATATGGTGGAAGCTGCCGCGTTGGGTGTAGTTGTTGAACCCGTCGGTGCCGCCACCGATCACCATCTCTCCCTTGTCGGATTGCGACATGTAGCCATGCACCGTGTTGGCCATCACGACCACGTCCATGCAGGGTTTGATCGGCTCAGACACCAGCGCCTGCAGAGCAATCGCCTCAAGCGGCAGACGGAAGCCCGCCATTTCGGCCAGTTGACCGGAATGGCCCGCAACCACGATTCCCAGCTTGTCACAGTCGATCGCACCCTTGGTGGTGTCGACACCGACAACACGACCATCCTGTGACCGAACCCCGGTCACTTCGCATTGCTGGATTATATCCATGCCCATGGCGGAACAAGCGCGCGCATAGCCCCAAGCCACCGCATCGTGACGGGCGGTGCCACCGCGTTCCTGCCACAGCGCACCCAGAACCGGATAGCGCGGGCCTTCGAGATTGATGATTGGTACCAGTTCCTTGACCCGTTCAGGTGTGATCCATTCAGTCTTTACACCCTGCAGCGCATTCGCATGAGCCGTGCGCTGATAGCCGCGGATTTCATGCTGGGTCTGCGCCAGCATCATCACGCCGCGCGGGCTGAACATTACGTTATAGTTCAGGTCCTGACTCAGATCCTCATAAAGGCTGCGCGCCTTTTCATAGATCGCGGCAGACGGATCCTGCAGATAGTTCGAGCGGATGATGGTTGTGTTCCGACCGGTATTACCACCGCCCAACCAGCCTTTTTCGATCACAGCGACATTCTGGATGCCATAGTTCTTACCCAGGTAATAGGCGGTTGCCAGACCATGGCCACCCGCCCCCACAATGACGGCGTCATAGCGTTTCTTGGGCTCGGGCGAACGCCAGGCGCGTTCCCATCCGGTATGATAGCGCAGCGCTTCGCGCGCCACAGCAAAGGCTGAATAGTGTTTCATAAGCGAATCCATCCGGTTCGGTGATTGGCGCAGGTATGCCGTGTAACCGCCTTTGGCCCCTGCCGTGCAACGCCATAATATCGCACTATTGCGACATCGCCCTTATTATTGCGACATGAAGCCCCCTCGCGGCCATTTGTCCCTTTTTTCCGCCCCGCCACAGGTCTAAGTCAGGACAGCCATCTTGGAGTTATCATGACCTTCTGGGCCCTCATCATAGCCACCGCCGTCCTGATAGCGGTTTTTCTTGGGATTTCGATACTGCGTAGGCGAGATACGCGCGAACCATCCACTGCGTATGACTTGCAGGTCTATCGTGAACAGTTGGCCAGCGTAGATCGAGACTTGGCCCGTGGTGTCATCGCTGACGCAGATGCTGAGCGAGTTCGCACGGAAATTTCACGCCGCATTCTTGCGGCTGATGCGCAGATGCAATCTTTGTCTGAACCGCAAGGGCCGTCCAAATGGATCTCGGTTGCGGCATCCATATTTGTCGCGGCCATCCTGGTTGGCGGAGGATCCTGGATGTATCTGAAGCTTGGTGCAGCCGGGCTCCCCGATCAGCCCCTGTCATTGCGGCTAGAAATGGCTGATGCCCTGCGCACAGAGCGCCCCAGTCAGGCCGAGGCAGAGGCCGCCACGCCACCCGCACCACTGCCACAGCTTGACGAAAGCTATGCCTCTCTTCTCGGGCAACTACGCGAAACCGTTTCCGGTCGTCCTGATGACCTACAAGGACATATCCTTCTTGCCCAGCACGAGGCGAACGCAGGTAACTTCCATGCCGCCTACAAAGCGCAGCAACGTGTAATCGAACTGTCCGGGAATACTGCACCCGCAGATGCCTATTCGCATCTTGCCGAGATGATGATCCTTGCTACCAACGGATATATCTCGCCCGAAGCTGAAGACGCATTGAAACAGTCATTGCAGCGTGATCCACGCCATGGTCCGGCCTTGTATTACCTGGGACAGATGATGGTACAGGTCGGACGACCTGATATCGGTTACAGGATCTGGGTGGATGCACTTGGAAGCGCGCCGACAAATGCCCCCTGGGCAACGGCCATTCGCGCACAGATGGACGATCTGGCCTTTCGTGCGGGTGTGTTCAATGCCGCCCCTATACCAGCAGGGAACCCAGGCCCCGGTGAGGATGACATCGAGGCCGCTGCATCTCTGACCGCACAAGAGCGACAAGAGATGATCCTTGGCATGGTCGAGCAACTGTCAGACAGGCTTGCAACCGAAGGCGGCTCCCCCGAAGAATGGGCCCGACTGATCGGTGCCCTTGGGGTGGTTGGCGACATCGACCGGGCCACCGCGATCTACGCCGAAGCCCAATCCGTATTCTCGGACAATGACAACGCACTGGCTATCCTTGGTGCGGCAGCAGCTCAGGCTGGGGTGACCCAATGATCCATGACATTTTTGAGGAATTTGCAGGCGCGCTTGCGCCTATGAGCGCGTTGATCGGTCTCGATCTGGGAGAAAAGACTATCGGGGTTGCAGTCTCGGACCGGATGCGCGGTGTTGCAAGCCCGCTGGAGACCGTAAGGCGCAAGAAATTCACTCTGGATTCTGCCCGTCTGCTGGAAATCATCGCCGACCGTGAGATCGGGGGCATCCTACTGGGTCTGCCGAAAAACATGGATGGCAGCGAAGGGCCGCGCTGCCAGTCCACCCGTGCCTTTGCCCGAAACCTGTCCCGTTTGACCGAAGTTCCGATCGGGTTCTGGGACGAACGGCTCAGCACGGTTGCGGCAGAAAAGGCACTGCTTGAGGCGGATACGACACGAAAGCGTCGCGGACAGGTTATCGACCACGTCGCGGCAGGCTATATTCTGCAAGGCGCGCTGGACAGAATGCGCTTTCTTTAAGGATCGGAAAACGCTGATGTCGAACATGGTTTGGAAAAGGAACGAGGTCGAAAGCCCTTGCATCCAGATCTGCGTTGTGCACCCGACCGAGCGTATTTGTACCGGTTGCTACCGCACGATCGACGAAATCTCTCGCTGGTCGAAAATGGACAGCTCTGAGCGCGCCGATATCATGGCAGACCTACCGTCTCGCAAACCGCTGCTTGCCAAACGGCGCGGCGGCCGGGCGGGGCGGCTCAACAAGGCCTGAGATTTCCACAAAAGGATGTGATTGCTGAATCTGCACCGCTGCGGGCTGGTCTGAACTACGAGGGGGTCAAGTTCGTTGACAGCTGGTGAGTGAGTGGCAACCCACAGCGGCGCGTTTCAACAATCGATCCTCTGCAGTGGCTCGGCAGAGGAGTTCGATCTGTGTACGTCTTTTTTGACCAATCGATCAAGAAAAATCCTCGCTGATATTTCTATGCCCTGACGTAAATGTCACAGCAGGCTCAAGCCGCTGCGTTTCTACCCAGACGCAAGCCATGTTTTGGCGTTCTGAATTTCCTCGGCGGGAAAGAACTGAGTGCGTGTGCCAAGGATGTGGCTGGCCACCCGTTGGGCCAGATGTTGCCAGGCTTTGTCGCCAACAACCGCTGCCCGATCCAGATTACCAATATGCCCCCGGGCCAGCCGAAAATGCGAGGCAAGCGCCGTAAGGCCCTGCCATCCGTCAAACTTGGACAGATCAATCAGCAGGCGAAACCCCTGTTTCTCCCGCAAAATGTAGTCCAGATCGGTTTCGGCCTTTTTGAATTCGTCAGGGTCGAGTTTTCCCATCAGGCTGACCTGCACGCAGGGGCCGCCCAGATCAATAACGTGAATAGAGCCCAGAGATTCGCGCAACCATCGGCGCGCTTCTTCAATATTCGCGTGATCGAATACCTGCACAGGGCAAGGGAAAAGCGGAGCCGCAAGCCGGATACTGGTCTGAACCCAACCCTGATCCGCCACCACTCCAATTCGGTCAAAGCCGCGCCAGTGGCTGAGGCCCAATTTTGTATCCGACCAAACCGCATTCAGATCGTACCCTTTGAACTCTGGCTGCACGATCGCCAACAACCGCACCGTGTCGTGTTCGGCCAGTGCGGCCTCAATCGCCGGGATCAATGTTGTGGAATAGTCCGTACCTGTCACTTCGCCGGAAAGCTCGATTTCAATCAATGCTCCGTCAGAGTTTTTGTGGACAGCAATCATCAAAAAATCCTCCAAACCTGTATAATGACAGAACGTTAGGAGGATTTGATCCATTCGGCCACACCGCCAGCGCATTCAGGCCGAAAATAGGCGATCATCCGGCCATCCGACCCAGCCTCAGCCCCGCTGCCCCATGGCGCTACCCCGTGCAGGCAGTGGCGGTGCAGCAGATAGGCCTCGCCCGGACGTGCGGGCAATACGATGCGACGGCAAGTATCAAAGACCTCACGACGGGCAGCCTGATAAACATCTGTTATGTCCACCTGATCCAGAGTGTCCGGGCGCTTGTCTTCAAGTGCATCCGCAAATGCAGCCTGCATGATCTTGTGGCTACCTTCCCAAAGAACCATCGGGGACGCATTCTCGCTGGCATCAGTCAATGGAATGCCCAGTATCCACGCATGCGGTTCCTCGACCCTTCGGCGCCTGTCCGGGCCGGACGGGCGTAAACCATCCACATGGGCCGCATCCCGCTTTGCTCGATACTGGGCAGCAGCCTCGCCCTCTCCGCGCCGGGGCAACGGGTAGCCGGGGAAAATGACCGAGACCTGGGCTTTGTGCAATGGCAACGACCCATAACGCGACACTATGAAATCCATGACGGCCCCGGTCAGAACCGGGGAACCCTGGACCCTGCCCTCGGTGTCGTTGTTCAGCGCGTCGACCCCAATGAACCAGGTCCCTTCACAGTCCAGCCAATGCGCGAATTCCGGATCCGTCGCAGCAGCGCGTGCTGCAGGCAGCGCATAAGATACCCAGTCCAGAATAGCCCGGTCGTGGGGAAATTTCACCCAACCCTTTTCCTCGAAAGAACTCAAAAACCCAACGCCTTGCGCAACATATTCAGGGCGACCAGAGTCAGAAAGACCGCGAATATCCGCTTGAGCGGCTTTGGATCCATCGCATGGGCCAACTTAACGCCCCAAGGCGCAGTGATCATGGTCATGGCGACCACAATCCCAAAGGCAATCAGATTGACGGCGCCGATGGTAAAGGGCGGGCGGTGTTCAGGGGCAATTTCGAGAAACAGGAACCCCATGACCGAGGGCACAGCGATGATCACGCCAAATCCGGCAGCCGTGGCCACAGCCCGGTGAATTGGCGTGTTGAACAAGCTCATTAACGGCACGCCAAAGCTGCCGCCGCCGATACCCATCAGAACGGATAGGAAGCCGACCGAGGGCGACAGGAGAGCGCGTTTCAGGCCCTTGGGCATGGCGTCTCCAAGCCGCCATTCGGATTTACCCAGACCAAGATAGGCACCAATCACCATACCCAATACACCGAACAGGGCTTGCAATGCCTCGGTCCGAAGAGCGGATGCCACCATCACGCCCAACACCGCACCGATGGCGATGCCCGGACCCCAACTGCGCAGGATATCCCAATCAACGGCACCCTTTTTGTTATGTGCCAGAACCGACCGCAGTGAGGTTACGATAATCGTTGCCAGTGAGGTGGCGAGGCACAGCTGCATCAACTGCGGGCCGCCATACCCAAGGGTCTGAAACGCATAGAAAAAAGCAGGGACCAGCACGATGCCTCCGCCGACACCCAACAGACCCGCCAAAACGCCTGCCAGCGCTCCGATCACCAGCAGAAGAACCAGCATCTGAGCAAGCAACATTACTTCGGGCATCATTCCCCCCAACCGACCTTTTGCCGTATTGCCACCATTCAGGCCTCGGTCAGAGGCGCGACATGATCCAGTGCCTGCAACATAACCTCGGGGCCCGCCCCGTCATGCACCGCACCTTCAGACAGAGCCCGCCGCCAAGCCCGCGCACCCGGCCGTCCTGCGAACAGGCCCAGCATATGTCGCGTAATCTGGTGCAAGCGCCCCCCGCCAGCAAGATGGCATTCGATATAAGGCACCATTTTCCGGACAACAGCAAACGGGTCGGCGGCCTGACCGACCCCAAAAATCACAGGATCTGCTGTGGACAGAACATCTGACGGCTGATGATACGCAGCACGCCCGATCATGACACCATCCAGCCCTGCGTCCAGATGCCCGCGCGCCTGTTCCAGATCAGCAATGCCACCATTTATCGAGATGTGCATATCCGGGAATTCCGCCTTCATCCGATGCACGAGATCATAATCCAAGGGTGGAATATCCCGGTTTTCTTTGGGGCTGAGCCCTTGCAGCCAGGCTTTGCGCGCGTGGATCGTGACCCGTGTGCATCCCGCTTGCCTGATCTGGCTCAGAAACTCAGGCAAAATGTCTTCGGGCTGTTGGTCGTCGACTCCAATGCGGCATTTGACCGTGACATCTACGTCCACGGCTTCGCGCATTGCGGCAACACAATCCGCAACGCGGTCAGGGGATTTCATCAGCACCGCACCAAAAGTGCCAGATTGCACTCGATCAGACGGGCAGCCACAATTCAGATTGATCTCATCATAACCAGCATCCGCCCCTAACCGGGCCGCTTGTGCCAATTCCTGAGGGTCCGACCCTCCCAGTTGCAGGGCCACGGGATGCTCCTGCGGGTTGTGGTCCAGCAAATGCAGCGCACCACCCCGAACTAACGCAGGCGCTGTGACCATTTCAGTGTACAGCAGCGCCTCGGTGCTCAGCAACCGATGCAGATAGCGACAATGCCTGTCCGTCCAATCCATCATAGGGGCGACGCTCAGGCGTGCGGCTTGTCTTACCTTGTCATTCAATGCTGAGTCCTCGTCGCACCCGGTATCCAATCAGACGGATCGAAACCGCAAATTCCTGCCCATCGAATCGGGCAGCCCGGGGTTTAGCATATTCGAAAGGGGCCGTCCTTGTGTCTGCCAACCGCGTTACCGATTGTCGACACCGTACCGGCAAATCATCATTTCGACGCTGCGCTGAATGGTATCTGCCATTTCATCTTGGCTCAGGACGGAGCCGCAAAAAACCATGGGCCAGAATGCGCGGCTTTTGATTAAACCGATGAATTCACGACCCGCGATGTCGGGGTTATCGATGCGTAGCTGACCATCTTCCGCTGCTTCTTTCAGCATGGCTGAGAAAATAGCGGTTTTGTCCAGCTTACCCTGCGCGGCGACCGCAAGGTCGGGATTGCGCAAGGTTTCGCTGATCACCATACGCGACATCGCCATCACCTCGGGTGACATCAGAATGCGCCCCTCGGCCCAGGCCAGATCGGTCAGTTGCTCTTGGATATCCCGGCCCTTTTCGTATCTAATATCCAACACCTCAGAGAAGCGGTTCGACAGCTCAACCACGATCGAGCGGAACAGGTTTTCCTTACTTTCGAAATACTTGTACAGTGTGCGCTTGGAGACCTCGGCCCGTGCCGAGATCCGATCCATACTGGCCGCCGAGAACCCCTTTTCCTGGAATTCAGCTACGGCAGCCTCGATGATCTGGGCATGCTTTGATGCTTTCGGTGCGCTGAGGTCATTCATGCTCCAAAGCTATAGACCCTTTGATATGAGCCGGTCAAACGCTAGGTAAACTCTCGGGTTTACAACGCCCTGCCCCCTGCCTAAGGTAAACCCGCCAGTTTACCGATTCAGGTAGCCAGCCCAACAGGAGATCCCCCCAATGGCTTTGACATTGAAACTGAACGGCCAGACCCACACGGTTGAGGCCGAGCCCGGCACGCCCCTGCTATGGGTAATCCGGGACGAACTGAAGATGACAGGAACCAAGTTCGGCTGCGGTGTCGCGTCCTGTGGTGCCTGCACCGTGCATCTGGACGGAGAGCCGGTGCGCTCGTGCCAAACATATATCGAGGATGTCGAAGGTGCCGAAATCACCACGATCGAAGCGGTGGGCGAAAATGATATCGGCGCTGCTGTCCAGCAGGCTTGGGTCGAGCTGGACGTGGTTCAATGCGGCTATTGCCAGTCGGGTCAGGTGATGTCGGCGGTCGGATTGCTGTCCGAGAATCCAAAGCCCAGCGTTGAAGAAATCGACGATTACATGTCCGGCAACGCCTGTCGCTGTGCCACCTATCAACGCATCCGCGCCGGTATCCAGCGCGCATCCGAAATTCTGGAGGCCTGATCCATGACCATCAACACCTCTCGCCGTAGTTTTCTGAAAGGCGCTGCTGCTACCGGTGCCGTCTTGCTGATTGGCGCCCGCCCCGATGGCGTTCTGGCTGCGGCCTCGTCCGAGACGACGCAGCTCAACCCATTTGTTAAGATTGACGCCGACGGCACTGTGACCGCCATCGTCAAACACTTCGAAAAGGGTCAGGGCCCCGCGACCGGCCTTCCGACGCTTATCGCCGAGGAAATCGGCATCACTATGGACCAAATTAAATACGAATTCGCGCCGTCGAACCCCCAAGTCTATAACAACCTGCTGTTCGGCCCCTTCCAGGGCACCGGCGGCTCGACCGCGATGGCGAATTCCTGGCTGCAATACCGCCAGGCTGGCGCTGCTGCCCGTGAGATGCTGATCAACGCCGCCGCCCAAAGATGGGGCGTAGATGCATCAGGCATCACCATTGAGGAAGGCATCGTCAAAGCAGACGAGAAATCTGCACCGATTGCCGATTTCGTGGCAGCCGCTTCGCAGATGGAAGCGCCGACCGAGCCACGCCTGAAAGACCCCTCGGAATTCCGCCTGATCGGAAACGAGGCCGTGCGTCGCAAGGACTCGGCAATCAAAGGCAACGGACAGGCGATGTACGCCATGGATGTCCACCTGCCCAACCAGATGGTTGCGATGATCAAACGTCCGGAGTCGCGCGGTGGTGTTGTCATCAGCTTTGACGACAGCGCCTCGAAAGAGGTCAAAGGCTATATCAGCGCCACCACACTGCCCAATCAGGCAGGCGTTGCGGTCTATGCCGAAAACACCTGGGCCGCGATTCAGGCGCGTGACGCGCTTGAGGTCGAATGGGACATGTCCGGCGCTGAAACCCGCCACTCGGATCAGATCAAGGCCGAGATCATGGACGCGCTGAATGCCCAGCCGACCTATAACGTGAACAAGGCAGATGTTGCCTCGGTTTCGGCGGCGATCGACGCGGCGGATACGGTCGTAGAAAAAACTTTTTACTACCCGCTCCTCGCCCATGCTCCGATGGAGCCACTGAACTGCACAATCGAACAGACAGCAGAGGGTGACATCGTTCTGCATGATGGCGCTCAGATGCCAACCGGTCCGCACATGGCGTATCAGCAAATCTTTCAGCTGCCACCCGAGAAAATCCACATCAGAACGATGCTGGCCGGCGGGTCTTTCGGGCGTCGCGCAACACCGGATGCGGATTATCAGGTTGAGGCCGCGTTGGCCTTTGTTGTCACCGACCGCTCGCGCCCGGTCAAACTGGTCTGGACGCGGGAAGACGACATTCGCAGCGGGTACTACCGCCCGGCCTTCGGCCACAAAGTCCGTGTCGGGTTGAATGCGGAGGGGAATATCGTCGGATGGCAGCATCAGGTCGCTGGGCAGTCGATCATGAAGGGCACCCCGTTCGAAGCGGTTGCAGTGCATGACGGCGTCGACCACAGCTCGATCGAGGGCATCGCAGACAGCCCCTATGATATTCCGGGGATGGCGCTTGGACTGACCGACACACCCAAGGCCACGTCAGTCCTATGGTGGCGGTCGGTAGGACATACCCACACTGCCTATACGATGGAAACAATGATGGATTTGGCCGCCACCGCCGCGGGCCGTGACCCGGTTGAGTTCCGTCTCGCACATCTGGCGGATGCGGGTAATGCAGACCAACAGCGCAAGGCCTCAGTTCTGAAACTTGCGGCCGAGAAAGCAGATTGGGGCAACGTCCCTGCCGGTCGCGCGCAAGGTATTGCGGTGCACAAATCCTTTGGTTCTTATGTGGCTGAGGTGGTCGAAATCTCGGGCGATCCGGATGACGGCATCAAGATCGAAAAGGTTACCTGTGCTGTCGATTGCGGTATCGCGGTGAACCCCGACGTGGTGCGTGCCCAGATGGAAGGTGGGATTGGCTATGGCATCGGGCATGTGATGCGCGATCAGATCACACTGACCGGCGGTTCCGTGGATCAATACAACTTCCCGGATTACGAGCCCCTTCGGATCGGCGATATAGCTACAATCGACGTCCACATCCTGCCCTCGGCCGAAGCCCCCACGGGCGTGGGCGAACCCGGCACGCCGCCTTCGGCCCCCGCGCTCGCGAACGCAATCAAGGCAATGTCGGGGACCTTGATTGCCGATCTGCCGATGGCCGAGAACGGCATAAGCTTTGCATAAGGTCCCGACCCCGCGCCGAAAAAAACGGCGCGGGGATAATTTGATCAAATTTCGTGACAAGGCGCTTTGTGTCGATTAAACCTCGGGGTACCAGAGTGATGGAGACGCCGATGGACCTGAACGCCCTACACAGTTTTCGCGTAGCGGCCTGCGACCTTAACGGTCAGCTGCGCGGCAAACGCGTGCCTCCTTCTTATGCTGACAAGCTGAGTAAAGGTGTGGTGCGGATGCCCTTTTCGGCATTGAATGTTGATCTGTGGGGCGCGGATATCGAGGATAGCCCGCTTGTGTTTGAATCAGGCGACGCGGACGGCATATTACTGCCAACCGAGCGTGGCTCCGTCCCAGTTCCCTGGCTTGAAACCGAAACAGCGCTGGTATTGATGTCCCTGTATGACGATCAGGGCACGCCCTTTGCCGGCGACCCTCGCCATGCTCTGACCTCGGTGCTGCAACGCTATGCCGAGCGTGGCTGGTCTGTTGTTGCGGCGACCGAGCTGGAATTCACGCTATTGGACTCATCAGGTGCACGACCGGTGCCTCCGATCAATCCTTTGACGGGGCGACGGCTGGTCGACGAGGCAGTCCTGTCCATGGCGGAAATGGATGCGTTCGACGCCTTTTTCACAGACCTCTATGACGGATGCGAGGCAATGAGCATCCCGGCTCAAACTGCCATTTCCGAAAGCGGGATTGGCCAGTTTGAAATCAACCTGAACCATCAGGACGCCATGCGCTGCGCAGATGATACGTTGCTTTTCAAGGTGTTGACTCGTGGCCTTGCACGCAAACATGGGTTTACCGCAACTTTCATGGCCAAACCCTATGCCCAGGATGCGGGCAATGGGATGCATGTCCATTTTTCGGTCGTCGACCAGGATGGGCAAAATATCTTTGACAATGGCGGGCCTGAAGGCACTGATCTTTTGCGCTCGGCCATAGCCGGATGTCTGTCCGCAATGCCTGGTTCAACTCTGATTTTTGCACCGCACGGGAACTCCTACACGCGGCTTGTCCCCGGCGCCCATGCCCCAACTGAGGCATGCTGGGCTTATGAAAATCGCACTGCCGCGCTGCGCGTTCCCGGCGGCGCGCCCTCTGCCCGCAGGATCGAACATCGCGTTGCTGGTGGTGACATCAATCCCTACCTCATGCTGAGCGCCGTGCTCGGTGCGGCGCTGAACGGCATCGAGGACGGAACTGAACCGCCAGCTCCGATCACGGGCAACGCATATGAGATCGACGGCCTGCCGCAACTCGCTGGCGACTGGGCTTCAGCCATCACCGCCCTTGAAACCGATCCGCAAGTTGCGCGCATCTTTCCCGCCCCGCTGATCAGCAATCTCGCCATGACAAAGCGACAAGAGATCCTGCGCTTTAACGAACGCCCACCCGAGGAGCATTGGCTAAGTTATCTCGAGGCGGTTTGAGCCCCTTGCTCGCTTCGTTCTGCTCAGCTAGAATAAATTTGATCAAATTTGGTGACCCATGAAAATCGGTATCCTTGTAACCGGCCACCCCCCTGACGAATTGCACGATCAGTTCGGTGAGTATGACGGCATGTTTCGCGCGCTGCTGGATGGCAACGGCTTTGAGTTTGTGACCTATGCTGTTGTCGACGATCACTTTCCGCAAAGTTTTGACGATGCTGATGGATGGATCATCACCGGCTCGCGCTATGGCGCCTATGAGGACCATGCCTGGATCCGCAAGCTCGAAGCGCTGATCCGCGACATCCATCAAAGCGGCAAACCCCTGATCGGCATATGCTTTGGTCATCAAGTCATTGCGCAAGCCCTTGGCGGGAAAGTTGAAAAGTTCAAACAGGGCTGGGCCGTGGGGCGGACGGACTACGATTTGGACGGACAGACCGTCACTTTGAATGCCTGGCATCAGGACCAGGTGGTAGAGCTGCCCGCCGGTGCACAAGTAACCGGTTCGAACGCCTTTTGCCAGAATGCCATGCTGGCCTATGGCGACACGATCTGGACCGTTCAGGCCCACCCGGAGTATGGCGACAGCTTCATCGAAGGGCTGATGGACACACGCGGCAAAGGAGTCGTTCCAGACAATCTAATGCAGGCCGCCGCCGACCGCCTGCCCACCCGCGACGACAGTCCGAAGATCGGACAGTTCATGGCAGAGTTTTTGAAGAAAGAGAGGGCCTGATGGCCGATTGGACAAAACAACTGCCACAGGCAGCCCGTACCTATTTTGAAGGTCACCGATTGGATGAGGTCGAGTGCATCATCTCTGACCTGCCCGGCATCGCGCGCGGGAAAGCGGTTCCGGCCACCAAATTTGCACGCCAGTCCTACTTCCATCTACCCGATAGTATCTTTTACCAGACTATCACCGGGGACTGGGGCGAAGCCGCCGGAGAGGACGGCTTCATTGAACGGGACATGATCCTTAAACCTGACTTTTCGACTGCTTCCGCTGCTCCTTGGACGGGTGACTGGACGCTGCAGGTGATCCACGACGCCTATGACCGGGACGGAGAGCCGATCCCGTTCAGCCCACGCAACGTGTTGAAGCGCGTCGTAAAAATGTATCACGACAAAGGCTGGAAACCGATTGTCGCACCAGAGATGGAGTTCTTTCTGGTCGCCCCCAATGTCGACCCCGCGCAAGGGATCAAACCGATGATGGGCCGTTCGGGTCGTCCTGCGGCCGCGCGGCAGGCCTATTCGATGACCGCGGTGGATGAATTCGGCCCGGTGATCGACGACATCTATGACTTTGCCGAACATCAGGGATTCGAGATTGACGGCATCACCCAGGAAGGCGGCGCCGGACAGCTTGAAATCAACCTGCGCCATGGTGATCCGGTCAAGTTGGCAGATGAAGTGTTCTATTTCAAACGCCTGATCCGCGAAGCCGCGTTGCGACACAACTGCTTTGCGACCTTCATGGCGAAACCGATTGCGGATGAGCCCGGATCGGCCATGCACATCCACCACTCGATCACCGAGATCGAAACCGGACAGAATATCTTTTCCGGACCTCAGGGCGGCGAAACGGATGCATTCTATAACTTCATTGCAGGGCTGCAAAACCACTTGCCTGCAGGCCTGGCAGTCATGGCACCTTATGTGAACTCGTACCGCCGCTATGTGAAAGACCATGCCGCGCCGATCAATCTGGAATGGGCTCGTGACAACCGCACGACCGGCATCCGTGTTCCCCTGTCCGGCCCCGAGGCGCGGCGCGTTGAAAATCGTATCGCAGGCATGGACTGCAACCCTTATCTGGGCATCGCCTTGTCGCTCGCGTGCGGCTATCTCGGCCTGACCCAGCAGGAACGTCCGCGCCGTCAGTTTTATGGCGACGCCTACGAAGGTGACGGTGATATCCCGCAGGTCATGGGCAATGCGCTGGACCTGTTTGATCAGGCCACCGCCCTGCACGAAGTTCTGGGCCCGGAATTTGCCCGCGTCTATGGCATTGTCAAACGTGCCGAGTATGAAGAATTTCTACAGGTCATCTCTCCGTGGGAGCGTGAGCACCTGCTCATGAACGTTTAAGCCGCGATGAATCTCCTCTATTCCAACGACCACAAGGCCGAGTATCCGGCCAGCTGGTATGCCGCGACGGCCAACACACTCGACCGTTTTCCCGCGCTTGCTGGGGATACCAAAGCGGATGTCTGCGTGGTCGGTGGCGGCTATACCGGACTGTCCGCCGCGCTGCATCTGGCCGAGGCCGGGTTCGACGTCGTGCTGCTTGAGGCGCATCGCGTTGGTTTCGGAGCGTCAGGCCGCAATGGCGGGCAGCTGGGCAGCGCCCAGCGGATGGATCAGGAAGACCTTGAACGCCTGGTCGGCGATGACGATGCCGCCAAGCTGTGGGGTCTGGCCGAAGATGCCAAGGATCTGGTCAAATCGCTGATCGAAAAGCACAAAATCGACTGTGATCTGAAACCGGGCGTGGCGGTTCTGGGCCTCAGCACCGGGGATCAGCAAGACCTCCACGATCACGCCGCGCATCTGTCGGCGCGATATGGTTATGACCAAATGGAGCTGCTGGACGAAGGCGCAGCGCATGGCTTGTGCCCATCCCCAACCTATCGCGGAGGTTATCTGGACATGGGGGCGGCCCATCTGCACCCGCTGAACTTTGCCTTGGGGCTGGCTGATGCCGCAGCCAAGGCCGGCGTGCGCATCTTTGAGGGTACCGAGGTCACCGGGATCGACGAAGTCGATCCAGCCATCGTGCAAACCCCGCAGGGAAAGGTGACGGCCAACCACGTCATTCTGGCCTGCAACGGCTATCTCGGCGATCTGAACGGCAAGGTGGCGTCGCGCGTCATGCCGATCAACAATTTCATAGCCGCGACCGAGCCTTTGGACACCGATGCCGCCCGTGTCCTGACCCGGGATGTCGCCGTCGCCGACACCAAGTTCGTGGTAAATTACTTCCGCCTGAGCGCCGACAACCGCCTGCTATTCGGCGGCGGGGAAAGCTATGGCTACCGCTTCCCGACAGATATCGCCTCCAAGGTGCGCAAGCCGATGACCGAGATTTTCCCGCATCTGCGCGATGTAAAGATCGACTATGCCTGGGGCGGTACTCTGGGCATCACCATGCGGCGGATGCCCTACCTGGCACGGGTTGCGCCCAATATCCTGTCGGCCTCGGGCTATTCTGGCCATGGGGTCGGCACGGCGACCCATGCCGGGCAGTTGATGGCGATGGCCATTCAGGGCCAAGCCGAAGGGTTCGACACCATGTCCCGCGTACCCGCCCTGCCCTTTCCGGGCGGCGCAGCCCTACGCAGCCCGTTGCTGGTGCTGGCGATGACATGGTTCTCCCTGCGGGACCGGCTTGGCCTGTGATTGCAAGGCACTCAGAGGGTTTATTTCAACTCCCTCAAAACGCGGAACCCTTTAGACGTAGAGCCGACATCATCTGAGCCACCGCCTCGGGCCGCAACGCGAGAAAAATCCATCGCGATCCAATATGTGCCACCGCGTGAAACACGACGCTCACAGCCCGGCGCAAGTGCCATTTTCAGGTAAACGCTGGATCTATTCCACTCTTTGTGCGTTTCCGTCCAGCAGGACATTGTAACTTCCGCAACGTTCCCCGACATGTGACGCAATCCCCAAGCATTGGCTGCATCCAACGCATCAACGGGCACCGGATAGCCGCGGCGGGCCAGATCAGGTCGCTTCACCCCCAACATTTCTTCCGTTGGTTTGCCGTGGAAGTTGACCTGATCCGTCGAAACCTCTTCTCCTTGCGCAAAAGGTGTTTGTGTCCCAGCACGAGCGGCATATTCCCATTCAGTTTCCGTAGGTAGACGATAAACATCCGCACCAATTTTGTCGTTTAGCCACCCAGTGTAGGACACGGCATCCTGATAGGATACGTCTACAACCGGATGATTTCCCTTGATTTCAACGCAGGGACCGTCACGCTGCAAAATGCAGTCTCGCGGGATATACCCACCACAACCGCCATCAATCACACAAGCCATCCACTGATCATGCGTGACTTCATTCCGCCCCATGGCGACGGGCATATCTATCGTGACCTTGTGAACCGGACCTTCATGATGTGCAATATACGGCTCTTCAGGTGTCGCGGGGCGAAGCCCTTTTTCATCCCAATGAAAGTTTCGTTTCGATTCTCCCGGCGGTCCACCCATCATGAACTCACCCATAGGCAAGGCAATCATCTCAGGGCAAACATCGCATTCCTGAAACATCTCAAGCGGCGCAACTTCAGTGCCATCCGACAGAAGATAATCTGCGTGAACCGCTGAAGCGAAAGTTGAAAGCGCGCCCCAGAGGGCCAAACGAATGATAGTCAATGCAGTGATCCAACCCATCATACGAGAACAACGTCAAAGAAGATCCATTGCCACCTTACTTCCCCCAAAGTTGCAAGTTCAAAAGAATTTCCCGCTACGCGGGGTAAGCCAACCAGTGTCTCTCTGACTACGACAGAATAGTGAAATTTCGCCACCCTGAAGATTAAGGGCTTGGATTGACACTTCATTAGCTTTATCTTTCCCAAAGATAGAATTCAGGAATGCCAAATATGACGCTGCCTCCGAACGTCCATGACGCCGAACCCATCCCCGCGGCCGCCCGCGACGCCATTGATGCCCTGATGCAGTCAGGCGACCTGTTCCGCTACACTGCGCCGCAGGACGCTCCGGTTGCGCTGCTCGAGTCGGAATTCGCGGAACTGCTGGGCACGAAATACGCGCTGGCTGTATCGTCCTGCTCGGCGGCACTGTTCCTATCGCTCAAGGCGCTGGGTTTGCCGCGGGACGCGCGGGTGCTGATACCGGGCTTTACCTTTGCGGCGGTGCCCTCATCGGTCATACATGCGGATTGCATCCCCGTATTGTGTGAGGTGGGTGACAATTATCGCATCGACATGGATGACTTTGCCGCCAAACTGGATAACGTGCAGGCCGTGATCATTAGCCATATGCGCGGACATACTTCGGATATGGACGCGATCATGACTCTGTGCAGCGCGCGCGACATTCCGGTGATCGAGGACGCAGCCCATTCGCTGGGGACAACTTGGCATGGCCGCAATATTGGGACGATTGGCAAGATCGGCTGTTTCTCGTTTCAGTCCTACAAGATGATCAATGCGGGCGAAGGTGGCATTCTGATAACCGACGACGCTGATCTGGTGGCGCGTGCCGTGATCATGTCCGGCGCCTACGAACATAACTGGAAGAAACACAAAGGTCCGCGTGGCGACAACTCATCGGAACTCCAAGAGGCCTTTGGCCGCTGGCAGAACCAGTTGCCGCTGTATAACCTGCGGATGAGCAACCTGAGCGCTGCAGTAATCCGTCCCCAGATGCCTGAATTGGCACGCCGTGTCCGCGATGGGTTGCAAAACCACGACTATGTGGCAGAGCGCCTGAACTCATCGCCCTATATCAACGTGCCTGCCCCGCTGGTGCCAGAGCGCCGGGCGCCGGACTCGATCCAGTTCAATCTGGTTGACCTAAGCGATGATGATATCCGCGCCTTTGCCGCAGCATCCGAAGCACGCGGGGTGAAAGTTCAGGTATTCGGCCTGAGTGAAGACAACGCCCGTGCCTTTTGGAACTGGCAATTCCTGCCGGAACAGATCGAACTGCCACACACGCGAAACATGCTGATGAAAGCTTGCGACGTGCGCCTGCCTGTACGCCTGACACGCGCGGAACTGGATGTGATCGCTGATATTCTGTTGGCTTCAGTAGGGGAAATTACCGCCCCGAAAATCGCATTTGGAACCTGAACAAGTTGAATTCAAACGAAAAGGCCCGCCAGCGGCGGGCCTATTTCATTGTGTGGACAAATTCAGTTCAGTTTAGACAGCTTTTGCTGCAACTCCGCCAACTGCTTCTTGATGTCGTCCAGATCCTCACTCGACTGGGGTTTGGCCTCGCTATCCTTTTCGGGACCGGACCAACTGCCGGAAATGCCGCTGGTCATCGCCTTCAGAAATGCCTTTTGCTGCGCTTGCAGTGCGTCGAAACCCGGAATCTGGGTCATCGGATTCATCGCAGACATGTTTTCCATCATTTTGCTTTGGCTTTCGCGCAGCATTTCGAACGAGCTTTGCAGGAATTGCGGCATCACTCCTCCGCCCGGCAACATATAGCTGCGCACAAGATCGTTCAGCACGTTCACCGGCAGGACATTCTCACCGCGGCTTTCATGCTCGGCAATGATTTGAAGCAGATATTGCCGTGTCAGATCATCCCCAGTCTTCAGGTCTATGATCTGAACTTCGCGACCGTCACGTATGAATGCCGCAATATCTTCGAGCGTGACATAGTCACTGGTTTCAGTGTTATACAGCCGACGGCTGGCATATCGTTTGATTAGCAACGGTTTTTCTTGTTCTGACACCGTCTACCCTCCCCAAGGAATGATGCATTGCAGCAGAGATTATGCGAGTGCAGAACAAAAAGAAAGGGCAGGTCTTTCGACCCGCCCAACGCGATTGCACCAAATGGGAGGAGTGGGTGCACCTCGCTATCTTACCTTACTTGGCGCCAGCTGCTTTTTTCGCAGCAGTGGACACGTCGTTGGTTGCTTTTTTGACAACGGCAGTTGCGTCTTCTGCAGCGTTTTTGCCAGCAGCCATCAGCAGCTCAACGGTTTCCGACTGAACTTTTTTCGCGATTTCAGCGAAAGCAGCCAGGTTTTCAGCAGCAACTTCAGCCGACGCGCTTGCGTAGTCGGTTGCAGCTTTTGCGTAATCTGCAGGGTCAGATTTCGCTTTCGACATATCGGACAGTTTGGCCAGGGTTTCCTTGGTCCATTTGTTCGAAATCTCAGCCGATTTCTCAGCCGCTTCCAGAGCAACGCCCGACAGCTTTTCGTTCAGGGTCGCGGTGGTGTTGAACGCACCTTCCAGAGCGGTGGTGTCAACAGGGAATGCACCCATCATGTCTTTCAGGGTCGCGGTAAAGTCTTGAGTCTTTGCCATTGTCCAAATCCTTTGCTTGCCGATCCGGGCCAACCCCGGGCTTCATCAGCTTGAGGACAATATCGTTGCTGCATCGCAGCATTGCAAGTTTTTTCTTGCTGCACTGCAGCAATATTTTTCTAAACTGTTAAAAATCAATCTGTTGCCTTCACCAAAACATAGGTTCCTGGTGCCTCGGCCAGGGAAACGTATCCCGAATCGCCCGCTTGGCGCGCGGGGATTTGCTTGCCGGATCTCTTCTTCAGCCAGGCTTCCCACTGCGGCCACCAGGACCCTTTATGAAAATCGGCCTCTTTCATCCATGTATCGGCATCCGCATTCAGATCAGGGTTGGTGTAGTGGCCGTATTTCTTCTTGCTCGGCGGGTTCACGATGCCTGCTATGTGACCGGATTCCGAAACGACAAACGTCTTCGAACGTGACCCCATCTGCTGCACACCCCGATAACAATCTTTCCAGGCGGCGATATGGTCGGTTTCACAGCTGATGGCCATCAAAGGAACATCAACGTCGCGGATATGTAGTTTGTGCCCAAGCAAATCGAAACCGTCGGTCACAAATTGATTTTTCTGACAAAGCCCCCGCAAATACTCGATTGCCATTTTGCCCGGAAGATTTGCGCCATCCCCGTTCCAGTAGAGCAAATCAAACGCCGGTGGGGTCTCGCCCATCATATAGCTTCGAATGGCGGGGCCGTAGATCAGGTCATTCGATCGCAGGAACGACATGGTACGACCTATGACCCATGCTTTTAGGATACCGTCTTTTATTACTTGTTCTTGAATGCCATCGACAAAGTCATTCTGTAGGAACGGCGTGAATTCCCCCTGTTCACCGAAATCGGTCAAGGTTGTGAAGAAGGTCGCCGATTTGATGGATTTGTCGCCACGCTGTTTCATCAGGGACAGCGTCAAGCTCAACGTGGTGCCGGCAATGCAATATCCCACCGCATTGACCTGCTTGACCTTACAGATCGACTTGACGGTCTCGATGGCGGTCAGAAATCCCTCTTCGACATAGTCGCCCATACCGACCTCGGCATGAGAAGCATCCGCATTAACCCAACTTACAACAAACAGGGTATAGCCCTGCTCGGTCACCCATTTGATGAGGCTGTTCTGCGCCTTAAGGTCCAGAATATAGTATTTGTTGATCCAGGGCGGAAACAGAACGATCGGGGTTTCGTGTACGGTCTCGGTCGTGGGTTTGTACTGGATCAACTCCATAAGCCTGTTGCGATAGACCACGTCGCCCGGAGTTGTCGCGATATTCTCGCCAAGCTTGAACGCGGATTCATCCGCCAGTCTGACAACCATTTCACCATTATTGGCTTCTAGGTCCGCAACTAGATTCTCTAGCCCTTTGATCAGCGATTGCCCTTCCGTCTCGACCGCCTTTTCCAGCGCGTCGGGATTGGAGGCCAGGAAATTCGTCGGAGACATCAAGTCAATGATCTGTTGCGAAAAGAAATGCAGCCTCTGCTTGTCCTTGCCGTCCAGATCGTCGACCGAAGCAACCGCCTGCGCGATTGCATCGGCGTTTGTCTGATACTGTTGGCGAATAAACCGGAAATAGGGGTTGGTGTCCCAAAGAGGGTTTGAGAACCTTTTATCCTTGGGTCCGGGTTCGCTGTCCTCGACCCCGCCGGCGGCCAGCGCCTGCTGAGCCTCAGCAAAGTTCATAACGGATTGTCCCCAGAAGGCGACCTGATGTTCCAGAAGCTTGGCGGGATTCTGCCACGCTTCGGCGAAATACGAAGTTGCTGCTCTTGCGAAAAGATCTTGATTCGGACCGTCCAAAGCGGGAGTGTGCGCCTCTTTGCCAGCCATCACATCGATCAGCCTTTTCGACAATTCTTCGACTTTCGTCATATTTTCTCTAATCCGTTCAAGGTGTTCCTCGGACAGCTCTGGCGCGTTATCTTCACTTGTTGTCATTTTAACAATTCCACCCTAACCTCGCTGCTATGCAGAATAACGTCGTGGGCGTCGGGGGGCAAAGCGACGAATGGTCCGAATTATCAGGCTGACACTCAGGAGGCCCATTTCATGCGCTACATGATGACCTACGATCTGATGGAAACGATGCGCAACACCAATCAGTGGATGGGTGCTACGGCAAGTGCCATGGCTTCTTATCCGCTGTTTTCGATGGTGCCCAACCCTGCGTTCAGCATGATGGCCGCCTGGGGCGAGGTGACTGAGCGGACGTTCCAGCGCATGGTTGTAAAACCCGACTGGGGAATCCGTACATTCACTTGCGAAGACGGCAAGGATCATCTGGTCGATATTGTCCCGGTGATCGAACGCCCTTTTGGTGATTTGATACATATACGTGTCAATGGCCGCGCCGAACAGCCCCGCAAGGTGCTGTTGGTCGCCCCGATGTCTGGACATTACGCCACTTTGCTTCGGTCCACCGTAAAAAGCCTCTTGGTAAATTGCGAAGTTTATATCACAGACTGGCATAATGCGCGCGATATCCCCGTGTCCGAAGGTAAGTTTGATGTAGAGGATTATACACTTTACCTTGTCGATTTCATGAAAGAATTGGGACCGGACACCCATGTTGTAGCCGTCTGCCAACCGGCGCCGCTGACTCTGGCCGCCACAGCCTATCTGGCCGAGGTCGAACCCAAAGCCCAACCCAGCACGCTGACATTGATCGGCGGACCTGTTGACCCGGATGCCACACCTACCGACGTGACCGATTTTGGCCGTCGCGTGACAATGGGGCAGCTGGAAGAAACCATGATTCAGCGCGTCGGCTTCAAGTATAAGGGCGTCGGGCGCATGGTGTATCCCGGCCTGCTGCAGCTGGCCTCGTTCATGTCGATGAATTCGGACCGGCATTCTCAGGCGTTCTCCGAGCAGATCCAGAGGGTTATGCGGGACGAGGCTTCGGATCACGATGCCCATAACAGATTCTACGACGAATACCTCGCCGTCATGGACATGACCGCCGAGTTCTACCTTTCGACCGTCGAACGCGTCTTCAAAAACCGCGAAATCGCCCGCAACGAGTTTGTTGTTGCAGGGCACAAGGTGGATATCGGCAAAATTACAAACGTTGCAGTCAAAACAGTCGAAGGTGCGAATGACGACATCTCGGCCCCTGGCCAGTGCATTGCTGCGCTCGAGCTGTGTACAGGGCTGCCGGATTCGAAAAAAGCCAGCCATGTCGAACCTGGCGCAGGTCACTATGGCATCTTCGCCGGCCGCAGCTGGCGCGACAATATCCGCCCATTGGTGATCGAATTTATGAACGCCAACGCCCGCAAACCCTCGCGCAAAGCGGCCAACCGCAACAAAGTAGCCTAACGCCGATGGGAAAGAAAGTCGCCAAACAGACGGCTTTCGCCTGCAACTGTGGAAAACTCTTTGGCAGCATTACAGCCAGAGGCGTTCAGTACGGAACGCATGTAGTCTGCTTTTGCCGTGATTGCCGGGCCGCGCAGATATATTTCGGGCAACCGGACCCTGCGCCGGAACCGGTGGACATTTTTCAAATGGCCCCTGAAGAAATCAGGATCGACGGCGGCATCGAACACCTGGCCGCGATGCGCCTTGGCCCCAAGGGGATGCTGCGCTGGTATGCCAGCTGCTGCAATGCACCGCTGGCGACGACATCAAATACTCCAAAATTTCCGTTTGCGGGCTTTGATGTGAAACGAGCTTCCGATCCGGACTGTTTAGGGCCGGTTACGACCCAAGGGTTCATTCCGCAGGCCGATGGAAAACACAAACACAAGCGACTGGGTTACGCTGTCGCCGGGATTGTTACGCGGGTACTAAAATCCCGGCTTTCTGGCAGTTGGAGGGACACCCCGTTCTTTGATCAGAATACGGGCCAGACGATCTCAACCCCGGTCATTCTCAGCAAAGAACAGCGTAAAGCGCTCTACGCGTAGTCCAGCGCAGGCTTCACGCTGAGCCAGGTCTTCAGCGCCTCGGTGACATTTTCAGGCGATTCCAACGTAGGCAAATGTCCTGCATCCTTGATGACGTGCAGTTCTGCATTTGGGATCAGGTCCGCCATGAACGCATGCCTTCGCACCGGAACAACCGTGTCATGCGCCCCACATAGCACCAAAGTCGGGGCCGTGATCCGGCGCAGGTTGCCCTGCTGATCCGGGCGACGCTGCAGCGCGCGAATCTGACGCTCGAACACCTGCGGGCCCAAATCCAACGCCATCGAGATGACATCAGCAAGAATGGGAATACGTCGAGGCCCCGGGGCCAGCGAATCCGATCCAATCAGCCGACGCATCACTTCCTCTAACCGACCCATCTTGGCGGCGACCAACAGCTCCTCCCGCGCGGCTGCGGTCTGGGGCGATTCCGAATGCGCATCCGAAGCCATCAGACACAAGCGCGACACCCTCTCGGGTGCATATCGGACAATTTCCAAAGCGACTACGGCGCCCAGGCTTAGGCCCGCCAATGCAAAGCGTTGTGGCAACTGAACCAATAGGCCCCGCGCGATCTCTTCAATCCGTTCAGCAGTCGAAACCGAAGCGACCGTCACGGCGCGATCACGTGACAGGGCGCGCATCTGATGCTCAAATACCCGCGCATCACACATCAAACCGGGCAAAAGAACCAACGGCTCGATCAAACAACGCCTCCTTTGGAAAAGTCACTCAAATCGTCGTCATTAGTTTCAGGATGAGAGGTTTTGTATGGTTCGGCAAGTTAAAGTTCAGGGGTAGCGGATACTGCGAAAAGCGGGGAAGTCCGCATATCGTTTTTGCCGCTCAAGGTCACCATCGCCAGGCGCGCCTCCTGGGCGCAGAAGGCAGCCCCGCGGTGCAATATAACTGTCGATGCGCTTATAAGGCACAGGCCTCCAGACCAGATTGAAAGCACAGAGTTTTGGAAAGAACCAGATTTCAGAATATTCAAGATGGTCGTGCATCCACCACGCCAAATCCCGCCAATCCCGCCCCGCCTCATATTGATCCGCAAACCATGGGATCACGATCGATGCCCCGGCAATCCGATCATCACCCACAGCGCGATCCCAGATGTGACATTCAAGCGGGTTATCATTTCGCGCGCAATTCAGCCGGTTTTCATTACCGAAATGGTTCAATGATGCCGAGCGATAGCCGGATCGTACGGCAATCCGGCCAAAGGTCTCCTCAAGCGGGTCCAGCAGGGTTTCGCAAAGCGCCTTTCCGGTTTCGATGGCAAGGTCGGGATCGTCAGGAAAATTCTGCTTTTCGTGAAAATTGCCTATTTCCGAATACAGAAAATCGCGCATGAAAAAATGACGGGACAGACGCACACGACCGAGGGTTTCAAGGCTCCACATACTGCCTGGTCTGCGCATTATTTCTTCCTCACTCGATCCCCAAGGTTTTCAGCCATCTCAGGATACCAGCCACCACTTCGTCGGTCTGCCCCGGAGACATCAACCGCCCGGCGATCACATGGGAATTAGGATCGTCCCCGGGCCCCATTGTTACCAGCTCAACCGACGCAGGGGCGCCCCATGCCTTGGTAATCTCGTGGGTCAGGTCGGCACGCACGACCTGATCTTCATTCGAGAACCAGAACAACGCGGGAACCTTTGCGTCTGAAAAATCCTGCGCATAGACCACATCCACCAGCACTGTCATCGGCACCACAGCCTGCCAAGGGTAGACCGCCGACCAGAATTTGTTCATTTCCGGGTTCACCCCTGCGACGCCCCGGGTTTCACCCATCATCAGGGGCAACCAAATGCGCGCCCAAGGCAATCCGGGTATCCATGCTCCGGCCGCTTTAACGCCGAAATTCGGAGAAACAAATACGATCCCTGCAACGTTTTGGCTCAGCTCTTCATTCAGTGCGGCCGCCGCTGCCAACGTGCCGCCGGTTGATGTCGAAATCACCACGACCTTATCCCCAACCGCCCGTGCAGCAGCCAGCCCTTCAGCAAGATCCTGCATCCAACCCGAGGCCGTCGCCTCACCCATTGCATCCCCGCCGCGACCATGACCCTGCAGCCGCGTGTAGACCAGATTGGCGCCCAACGTTTCGGCGAGCAGATCGGGAACCGGTCGGATCTCTTCGGATGATGCCGAAAACCCGTGCAGATATAGAATCGAAACAGGTGTTCGCTGCTCTTTATAGCCCTCTTGCCAAATAACTCGCTTTTCGACCCCCGGAATGATGTCGGCGAATGCAGATTCCACACTTTCGAAATAGACCTGCACCCCTTCACCGAATTTGCGCGCGTCAAATGTTGGGGCCAGATCAACCTTCTCACGCGGGCCAAGCCAATAGATCAGGCCAAACGCAACGATCAATGTCAGAAAAACGCGACCCAATATCCGCATTATTGGGCTGCCATCACATCGAGAACGGCTTGTTCGATCAACCCAAGGCATGGGCCATCCGAAAAGCGATGATCGGCGTGCTTGATCAATGACAGGCGCATATCGGGCCCGAACGCATGTTCAATCAGGCGCACTGCTGTTCCGGTTGAAACCGCTGTGTCTTCGGTACCTTGCAAAAACCGCACGGGAAAAGGCATATGCAGAGGCTTGCGCAGGACCAAATGTTGGCGACCATCTTCGATCATCCGTTTGGTCACGATGTAAGGCTCCATATAGTCCGAAGGCAGCTCGACATGGCCAACAGTTTCCAGTGCCTGTTTCTGGTTTTCCGAGAATGAAGCCCAATACCCGTCCTCAGTAAAATCCGGCGCAGCAGCGATGGTCACCATTCCCTGAATCCGATCTGGCAGCGCTTTGGCCAACAGAAGCGCCTGCCACCCCCCCATGGACGAGCCGACAACAATCAGCGGCCCATCCGTCAATTCCGTGATCGCGGCCAGCGTATCCTCATGCCAGTCACCAATGCATCCTTCTTCGAACGTGCCCCCGCTTTCACCGTGACCTGAATAGTCGAACCGCAGAAATGAATGGCCTCGCCCCTGCGCCCAGGCCTCCAAATGCACCGCCTTGGTGCCTTCCATATCGGATTTGAGCCCGCCCAGAAACACGATGGTCGGCCCGGTGCCCTCGCTTTTGTGATAGGCCAGCCGCCGTCCCTGCGCCGTTTCCAGAAAATTCGTCGCTGCCATGACACCCTCTTTTCTTTTTCCGATATCATGCACGCCCCACCCCTAAGTGCAATTCCCAGATACCCCTTCATCTGGCCAAAAATACCTCGGGGAGCGCGAGGGGTTGACCCCTCGCGCCGGCCCTTGACAGGTTCACCCCCACCTGACAAATGAAGCGAACACAACATAACCCGCAACCGGGCGTTCAGTGGGCGCCAAACCGACGAGGAGAGCCAGCCATGGCCTTGGACGCACAGTCAATCTCTCTCACTTTTCCTGACGGCAATGCACGATCCTATGAAGTGGGTGTAACCCCTGCGCAGGTGGCCGCCGACATCTCGACCTCACTGGCCAAAAAGGCCATCTCAGCCACGGTGAATGGCCAGCATTGGGATCTGCAATGGCCCATTGAATCTGATGCCGAAATCGCCCTGCACACCATGAAAGATGAAGATCAGGCAAACGAGCTGATCCGCCACGACCTCGCCCATATCATGGCCCGCGCCGTGCAGGAAATCTGGCCCGATACCAAAGTCACCATCGGCCCCGTCATCGAAAACGGCTGGTACTACGATTTCGACCGGGCCGAGCCATTTACGCCCGAAGATCTCGGCGCGATTGAGAAAAAGATGAAGGAAATCATCAACAAGCGCGACACCGTGACCACCGAGGTCTGGGACCGTCAGCGCGCGATTGATTTCTACACCGAAAACAACGAGCCCTATAAGGTCGAATTGATCGACGCCATCCCGGGCGACGAGCCGTTGCGCATGTACTGGCATGGCGACTGGCAGGACCTGTGCCGTGGCCCGCACCTTCAGCATACCGGCCAGGTTCCGGGCGATGCGTTCAAGCTGATGTCCATCGCCGGGGCCTATTGGCGCGGTGACAGCGACCGCGCGATGCTGCAACGCATCTATGGCGTGGCTTTTACCGGCAAGGAAAAGCTGAAAGCGCACCTGCACATGCTGGAAGAGGCTGCCAAGCGTGACCATCGCAAGCTGGGCCGCGAAATGAACCTGTTCCACATGCAGGAAGAAGCTCCCGGCCAGATCTTCTGGCATCCGAATGGCTGGAAGATCTATACCACCCTGCAGGACTATATGCGCCGCATGCAGGAGCGTGACGGCTATGTCGAAGTCAACACACCGCAGGTTGTTGACCGCAAATTGTGGGAAGCCTCGGGCCACTGGGACAAGTATCAGGAAAACATGTTCATCGTCGAAGTCGACGAGGAACATGCCCGTGAAAAGGCCGTGAACGCCCTGAAGCCGATGAATTGTCCCTGCCACGTGCAGGTGTTCAATCAGGGTCTGAAATCCTATCGCGATCTGCCTCTGCGCATGGCCGAGTTCGGGTCTTGCGCGCGGTACGAACCCTCTGGCGCGCTGCATGGTATCATGCGGGTGCGCGGCTTTACCCAGGACGATGGGCATATCTTCTGCGCCGAAGATCAGATCGAATCTGAAACTGCAAAATTCATCGCGTTTCTGTCGAAGGTCTATGCCGATCTCGGTTTCCATGATTGGACCATCAAGCTCTCGACGCGCCCGGAAAAGCGCATCGGGTCGGATGAAAGCTGGGATCTGGTCGAAAAAGCCCTGGGTGACGCCTGCAAGGCCGCAGGATACGACTATGAGCTTCTCGAAGGCGAAGGCGCCTTCTACGGACCCAAGCTTGAATTCACCCTGACCGACGCGATCGGCCGTACTTGGCAATGCGGCACCCTTCAGGTGGACCCCAACCTGCCCGAGCGGCTGGACGCCAATTTCATTGGCGCGGACGGATCGAAGCACCGCCCCTTCATGCTGCATCGTGCAACGCTGGGTTCGTTCGAACGGTTCATCGGCATCCTGATCGAAGAACACGCGGGCAAATTGCCCTTCTGGCTGGCCCCGCGTCAGGTCGTGGTCGCTTCGATCACCTCCGAGGCTGACGGTTACGTGCAGGAAGTGGTTGAGACACTCAAGGCCGCAGGTATCCGAGCCGAGGCGGACATCCGCAACGAAAAGATCAACTATAAGGTTCGTGAACACTCGGTCGGCAAAGTTCCGGTCATTCTGGCCGTCGGTCACCGTGAAGTTGAGGACCGCACAGTCAGTGTCCGTCGTCTTGGTGAGAAACAGACACAAGTGCAGCCGCTTGAGGCTGTAACAAATGAACTGTCGCGGGCCGCTACGCCGCCCGACCTGCTGTAACAATCAGCGGCAAATTGCACAAAATCCGGCCCCTCTGAGGGGTCGGATTGAAACATTTGTGTTTTATCTCTTCTAAAACAAACTATTAGTTTGCAAGATGTCATGACAGTCATTGACGGGCTCGTGAGACACAGGCTCGTGAATTCAACTGTGACCTGCAACCCATTACCTTTGTCATTGTCGAACACAGACATACGCAGTCATCAAAAGGATAACCGAGATGTCGAACACCGCTAAATCCCTTGTCATCGCAAGCGCCGTAGCCGCAGCCGTTTCAGGCATGGCCACAACCGCATCCGCACAAGCCAAAGAAAAGTGCTATGGCGTTTCTCTGGCCGGTCAGAACGATTGTGCCGCCGGTCCCGGCACCACGTGCGCGGGCACCTCGACTGTTGATTATCAGGGCAATGCCTGGACGCTGGTAGATGCCGGCACCTGCGCCGATATCGACCTGCCTCAGTCAGCTGACGGCGCTGCCCGCAAGGGATCGCTCGAGCCGCTGGAGCGTGACCTACCGGCATAAGCCTGAGTTTTTGCCAAATCTGAGGGGCGGGCAAGAATCGCCCGCCTCTTTTTTCAAGACCGCGAGGTTACCAGATGCTGGACAGCACAATCCGATCGAACAGGCTGCCTGCGGCACCAGGCGTCGGCTATAAGCCTCAGCATTTCCAGCAGATTCTGGATCACCCGCAACCGGTCGCATGGCTGGAAATCCACGCCGAGAACTACATGGGCGATGGTGGCCGACCGCTGGCACAGCTGCGGCACTTGTCGGAACACTTCCCGATTTCCGTCCACGGCGTTGGCCTGTCCATCGGCGGAGAAGGCCCGCTGGATACAGACCACTTGGCCCGCTTGAAACACCTCGTCGGCTGGCTCAACCCCGCCAGCTTTTCCGAACATCTGGCCTGGTCGACACATGACAGCCACTTCCTGAATGATCTGTTGCCCCTGCCCTATACCGACGCAACCCTTGCACGGATTTGCGATCACATCGACCAAGTTCAGAATGTCGTTGGGCGACAGATGCTGCTTGAAAACCCGTCAAGCTATCTAGCATTTGATGAAAGTACGTGGTCCGAACCAGACTTCCTGCGCGAAATTTCGGGCCGCACCGGATGCGGGCTCTTGCTGGATGTGAACAACGTTTTCGTATCGGCGACAAATCTCGACTTCTCACCGCAGAGCTATATCGACGCCTATCCGCTGGACAAGGTTGGTGAGATCCACCTTGGCGGGCATGATGAGGATGAAGACGACCACGGGCTTCCCTTGCTGATCGATAGCCACGGACGAGAAGTGGTTGATCCGGTTTGGGCGCTTCTGAACTATGTGCTTGAACAATCGGGACCAAAACCTGTTCTTGTGGAATGGGATACCGACGTCCCTGATTGGCCTGTCTTGCGCGCAGAAGCCGATCGCGCCCAAGCGGCACTGGACCGCATTCCAGCATGAGCGTGTCGCAAGAAGAGTTTCACCTTGCTTTGCTGGATCCAGCCATGTCGGTGCCTGAGGGCCTTGTAGACGCGTCGGATCAGCCGGCGGGACGGCGTTTCAGTGTCTATCGCAACAATGTTGCCGTTTCGCTGACCGAAGCCATGCATCAGGCCTTCCCGGTGATCGCCAAGTTGCTGGGTTCGCAAAACATGGACGGGTTGGCCGGGCTTTTTCTGCGCAGCCACCCACCGACCTCGCCGTTGATGATGTTCTATGGCGAAGCGTTTCCGGATTTCCTGGCCGGGATGGATCAGCTGTCGCATATCGGGTACCTGCCCGATGTGGCGCGACTGGAACTGGCCCTTCGCCGATCTTACCACGCGGCGGACAGCGTGCCAGCGTCGGACGACGCGTTAGCCGTGCCACCCGAAGATCTGTTCCGGGCCCGATTGGAATTCGCACCTTCGATGCAAATCTTGCGCTCGGACTGGCCCATCTTTTCGATATGGCGGTTCAATACCGAAGACGGCGCACCGAAACCCCAAGCTGGTGCTGAAGATACCCTGATCACGCGCCGCGAATATGATCCTGTTCCTCAGGCCCTGCCGCAAGGCGGGGCGGGTTGGATCGCCGCGATGAAGGCCGGAAACACAATCGGACAGGCATTTGAAAACACTACCGAAACCACCCCGGATTTTGATCTTGGGGCCACTCTGGCGCTGCTGTTACAGGGCGGCGCTATCACTTCTGTGACTATTGAAAGGCTGGCAACATGACTGCCCTGATCTCTCTTCATAACAACGTCCTGGGACGGATCGACAGCTCGGCCAACTGGCTGACACCAACCCTGGCGCGTCTTGTCTTTGTTGCCGTGTTGCTTGTCTACTACTGGAACTCAGCCACCCTGAAAATCGACGGGTCGATTTTCTCTCCGTCAGCGGGGGCGTTTGGGCAGATTTTCCCCAAAGCGGCAGAGGCCGTACTTTATGACGTAACCCAGATGACTTTTTTCCAACGCGTCGTAATCTTTCTGGGAACAGTCGCCGAATTTGTCCTGCCAGCCTTGTTGCTGGTCGGCCTGCTGACCCGGGTGGCAGCCCTTGGGATGATTGGGTTTGTTTGGGTCCAGACCATTGTCGACGTGACCGGTCATGGCGTCAAATTGGGAGGCCTGTTCGACAACGCACTTACCTTGATGGATCAGCGCGTGATGTGGACTTTCCTGTTTCTGGTCATCGCGATAAACGGCGCAGGCCCGATCTCGATCGATCGCATCCTGCGCCTGAAGTAACTCAGAAATGTGCCTTGGGCTCGTCCGGTTTACCCGCGGCCAGCCCAAGGAGACCCGCCACGGCGGCAAAGGCAACCGGGAACATGGTGAACACATTGAACCCGAACGCATAATACATCCCAGCCGCAGAAATCAGCAGCAACACGCCACCAATCAGAGCGCGGGCATGTGCCATCGCCCCGCCCGCAATAGCAAATAAAGGCGCAAGGATCGCCGCGGTTCGGATCAACTGCGCATTGTCCACCTGCTCGGCGATCCCGTCGATTTCGCCAAACCTGTCGATCAACTCGACATATCCATAGCCAACAAACCCGACCAACATGCCGATCAGACCGGCAACTACCCCTAAAATCATCGCTGCGTTACGCATTTAGAACCCTCTAGCTTGCGACCAACCACATAAGTACCCACTCAGCCAACGCCAAGGGCTGCCTGCGTTTCAGCCGTCCAGCCCAGATAAAGTGCACCGTCCTTCTCAACAAGCGGTCGCTTCATTAAGGTTGGGTGTTCCTGCAAGAGTTCCAGCGGCTCTTTTTTGCGCTGCTCTGCATCCAACCCGCGCCACGTTGTCGACCTGGTATTGAGCAAAGCCTCGCCGAAACGTTTTAGGGCCTGCGCCAGTACCGCATCCGGCACACCTTGCGCGCGAACATCGATAAAATCCGAACCCTCAAGCGATTTCAAAGCCTTACGGCAAGTATCGCAAGTCTTCAATCCATATACGCGCATTTTCGAGCTGCTCCTGTTTCGATCTTGATAATGGGCAAATTCGCCAGTGTATTCCGGTATTTCTTGATTTTTTACTTCACCGTGCAATGTTGAAAAAGACGAAACACGTAATTCGGGCCGTGTCGTGTGGACGAGACGGTGATGTGTTGCGGTTACGTCAATCGCTACCCCCACCAATTTTGTGGGACAACGTGCAAGTAGAAGGAGACACGGGAAATGCCAACTGGCACCGTGAAATGGTTCAATACCACCAAAGGCTATGGGTTTATTGCCCCTGATGAAGGCGGCAAGGACGTATTTGTTCACATCTCGGCCGTTGAAAGATCTGGTCTTACCGGACTCGCTGACAATCAGAAGGTCGCTTACGAACTTGAAGACGGACGTGACGGCCGACAAATGGCTTCAGATTTGAAGCCACTGTAAAATCCCGTTACTGCGGGTACGAAAATCAGGACAACGGCCAATTTCAGGCCGTTGGCCATCGAAAGTGAAGTGCCTATTCTCGCGCCCTGCTGCTTTCGGGGCGCGTGGTTCAATTTTGCCACATGGCACGATACAGGACGTACTGGTCGCACAGGTGACCTCCATCGTCCAGTTGCCGGATTATCTAGTCCACACTTCCATCAGTTGTTCAGGATTGCACATCCTGGCTCTTGCCCGCTCAGAGGTGAACTGGAGCGCAAGTTTTTGGTGCATGTAGCCGTGGGTTCGCAAATCACCATCGACGATGGGGGGCCTCGGCCTGTGCCACGCAAGGCAGGAACAGGGTCAGACAACCGGTTTTGATCAAAACTGAAAGTGTCATGAAACGATCGCAACCATTTCATGACGCCCCGTATAGACAGACGGCAAGCGCACTCAGCTTTCCTTGATGATCGCCTCGAACTCACGCCATTCCCGCCCGGTCATGCCCGAGTTTTCCTGCGTGACCGTCTCTCCGGCCAACATCCGACGCAGGCTGTCGACCATCTGCGCGGAAAGATTGACCGCACCCAAGCGGTAATCTTCAAACGCCTTATAGGCGGCCGGCACCCAATCAGCGACGATCTTGCACATGGCATCGGCGTAAACACGAATTTCGTATTGGGCATGAGGATCCGCGCGCAGACGCAGGAAGTGGAACAGGTTGTGCAGGTCAACCTTCCAGTACCATTGCGTGTAGATATTCGCCGGAAGGTTCATCCGCGCCAGTTCACGCGCAAGCCCTTGCTGCCCGTCCTGACCCATCATCGCCTCGTAATTGTCATAACAACGCGCGCTGTCAGCTTTCAATATCTCAAGGACGCGGGCGGCTTCTTCGCCCTGCAACGTATCGCCGCGACCCTGATTGTTGATCTCGGACTGCGCGGACACGTGCTCGGGTGCCGGGATATAGAATTCACGGTCCAAAATCGAATAGCGCGCCGAATATTCATTCACATTCGCTGTCCGGTGCCGAATCCACTGTCGCGCGACAAAAACCGGTAACTTGACGTGCAACTTTATCTCGCACATCTCAAACGGGGTCGAGTGCCAGTGCCGCATCAGATAGCGGATCAACCCTTCGTCATTTTGCACTGATTTGGTGCCCTTGCCATAGGACACGCGTGCGGCCTGACAAATCGCTGCGTCATCACCCATATAGTCGATCACGCGCACAAAACCGTGGTCCAGAACCTGATGCGCCGTGTACAGGTGTTCCTCCATCCCCGCAGCTACAACACGGCGTGTTGGATGCGATTGCGCCCGTTGCGCTTCGATCTCGGCCAGTTGGTCAGAGGACAGCGGCATGAAATTTCCTTTCCAGCAATGAGTCGCCTGCCACTATATATCGCCAATCAAAAGACAGGAACCGCGATATGTGCGCCCACATTTGCATTTTCAGAATTGTGTCCGTGCGGCCTCTCGACACGTGATGTACGCGCGCTAAGGTGCAGGGCATCACCGGAACAGAAAGGAACCCGCAATGGGTCTCACTTACCTCCACACCATGGTTCGCGTGAAGGACCTGGACAAATCCATGGCGTTTTACAAGTTGCTGGGTCTTAAGGAAACGCGCCGCTATGACAGCGAACAGGGGCGGTTTTCTCTGATCTTCATGGCTCCCGCTGGGCAAGAGGATCGACCAATCGAGTTGACCTATAACTGGGATGGGGATGACGATCTGCCCAACGACAGCCGCCATTTCGGCCATCTCGCCTATGGAGTCGACAATATTTATGAAACCTGCCAGCACCTGCAGGACAATGGAGTCGTGATCAACCGGCCACCGCGCGACGGCCGAATGGCGTTTGTGCGGTCACCCGACAATATCTCGGTCGAGTTGCTACAAAACGGTGATGCGCTGGAACCGGCCGAACCCTGGGCCAGCATGGAAAGCACCGGGCACTGGTGATCCGCTGGTTGATCACACTGGGCCTAGCCTTTTTAGCCAGCCCCCTGCGGGCCGAGCCCTGTCGCCTTGCGCTTGCGCTGGCAATGGACATTTCAACATCGGTAAGCGCAGAAGAGGACGCGCTGCAAAGGCAGGGCCTTGCCGCAGCGTTGGTTGCCCCCGAGGTGACCGAGGCCTTCTTTTCCTCGTCGATGCCGGTCGCGCTGGCTGTTTATGAATGGAGCGGCCGGGACGTTCAGCACATCATACTGGGCTGGACGATGATCAACACGCAGACCGATTTGCTGGTGGCAGCGACCACGATACAGCAATCGGTCCGATCAGACAGCGACTCGGCCACGGCGATGGGGTATGCGCTGGCCTTTGGGGCGACGCTGATGCAGCAGGCCCCGACATGTCTTTTTCAAACCATTGATCTGTCAGGTGACGGTTCGAACAACGATGGATATGGCCCGGATTCCGCCTATCGGCATTTTCCCTTTGAGAATACGATTGTGAATGGCCTGGTCATTAATGCCGCTGATTTCGAAGGCGAACTGTACCTGATTCCCTTCTTTGAAAACAACGTCCTGTACGGCCCCGGCGCGTTTCTGGAAATCGCCGACGGGTTCCAGGATTTCGAACGCGCCATGCGGCGCAAACTTGAACGCGAACTAAAAGGTATGCAGATCGGCGCATTGTCGGGCCCCGGCCAGCGATGATACGTGCGCTTGCAACGATAGTCAGCATATTGGCCACCTCTGCGGCATCAGAATGCCGCCATGCTTTGGCTTTGGGCCTGGATGTGTCGGGATCAGTCGACAGCTCGGAATACCGGTTGCAGCTTGGCGGCTTGGCAGGTGCTTTGCGCAGGCCCGAGATTAAGCAACTCTTTCTTTCAAACACAGCAAACCCGGTACACATCGCGATTTATGAGTGGAGCGAACCCGGCCACCAACGCCTGTTATTGGGCTGGACCGCAGTACAATCGGACCTCGATCTGGAGCGCATAGCCACCCTGCTCGACCATGTGAAACGCAGCGGCGCTCCGCAAGGAACCGCCGTCGGGTCCGCCATGCTATTCGGTGCCGAGCTTTTGGGCCAGAAACCCGATTGCTGGAAGCGGACATTGGATCTGTCGGGGGACGGAAAGCACAATATCGGCCTGCATCCAAGAAATGCGAAACAGACGCTCTCTGACGACGGTATCACGATCAATGGACTGGTCATCGGTGCCGACGACCCTGACGTCGGTAGCACCCGCTATGTTCAGGTCGGAGAGCTGCTGGCCTATTTCAAAGCATGGGTCATCCTTGGCCCCGGCGCCTTTGTTGAGGTTGCCCTGGGCTTTGACGATTACGAAGAAGCAATGACCCGTAAACTGATCCGCGAACTTGAAGGCCTGACCTTATCGGATGCGGGACAGAGGCCGACCAAGCATCAGTAGATATAGCGGATCTGGTCCGTCCAATACCGTTCTACCCTCCGCAATGCTCCGGTAATGTCTTCGATCCCTTCCTGTCCAAGCACGCCGCGCGATTGTAGGCCTTCGGCATGTCTCGAAAACAGCTCGGAGACGATATCGCGGATTTCCCGGCCCTGTGGCGTCAACCGGACACGCACCGAACGGCGGTCTATTTCGCAACGCTGGTGGTGCATATACCCCATCTCGACCAATTTTTTGAGGTTGTAGCTGACATTGCTGCCTTGATAGTAGCCGCGGCTTTTCAATTCACCAGCGGTAACCTCATGATCTCCGATATTGAACAAAAGCAACGCTTGAACCGCGTTGATCTCAAGAACACCGACCCGTTCAAACTCATCTTTGATGACGTCCAACAACAAACGATGAAGCCGCTCAACCAGAGCAAGTGCCTCAAGATAGCTGGTCATGAAGCCTTTGACCCCCGGCGCGGAGACCTGCATTTCCAAACTCATACGATCCTCCGATTCATTCGCGCAGTTTCAGGCAGAATGAAGCGAAAAGCCGAAAAATCAGTTAAGCCGGATAATCTTTATTTTTGAAAGGTTTGTGCAATTTCGGAAACAAGGTCCGAGAATTGGGTAGGTGGCAGGACCTGACCGGTGACCCATTGATACAGGTCCTGATCATTCTCGTGCAACAGGGCGTCGTAAACATCCAGCCCTGTTGGATCCATGGAGTCCAGATTGCGGTCTGCATAGGCAGCCAGAATCAGATCCATCTCTTTGATGCCGCGTCGCATGGAACGCATTTTCATCCGTTTGATCCTGACATTGCGCGGTTCGGCCACTATTCCGCCTCCAGCATCATGCGCACACGTTTCTCCAGCCTTGCAGCCCGCTCGGCGCTGGCGCGCATCTCGCCTCGGATTGATCGAAGCTCGGATACGATTCCGGCCAGGTCAGGTGCGTTTTCTCCAGCCTCGACAGGGGCGTCCATCCCGTCGCCCTCGCCGGTGAGAAGCCACATGATCGAAACGTTGATCATGCCTGCCATCATCGACAGTCGGTTGGCCCGGGGCTCAGACAGATCATTTTCCCAGGCGGCAATCGTAGACTTCTTGACACCCAGCCTGCGGGCCAGATGTGCCTGCGTCATCCCCGCTGCTTCACGCGCCCCTGCCAGCCGGTCTCCGAATGTCGCCGCGTCGGGTCCGTACCAGTCATTTTCGTCGTTCATCGGGGTCTCCAAATCTCTTGTTTTATATCGCTTGATCGTCGTTCGGGCGCACCCTATGACAGTCAGGCTAAACATACAAACTGAGGCCGACCATGAGTTTCCTGTCTGCGACACTGTCACGCGTAAAACCATCTCCAACAATCGCGATGACAGCCAAGGCGGCCGAATTAAAGGCAGCCGGACGAGACGTAATTGGCCTAAGCGCCGGGGAGCCAGATTTCGACACGCCCCAGAACATCAAGGATGCTGCGGTGGCGGCCATCGCCGCTGGAAAGACCAAATACACCGCGCCCGATGGCATACCAGAGCTGAAGCAGGCGGTTTGCGCCAAGATGAAACGTGATCATGGACTGGATTATACGCCTGCTCAGATCTCGGTCGGAACCGGTGGCAAGCAGACGTTGTATAACGCTCTGATGGCTACCATGAACGCGGGCGATGAGGTGGTCATACCTGCGCCCTATTGGGTCAGCTATCCCGATATGGTTCTTCTGGCCGGGGGAACGCCTGTGACAGTTGAAACGACCTTGGAGAACAGTTTCAAACTAACCGCTGAACAGCTTGAGGCAGCTATTACCCCAAAGACCAAATGGTTCATCTTCAACTCTCCGTCCAACCCAACCGGTGCAGGGTATAGCCGGGCGGAATTGAGAGCTTTGACCGATGTCCTGATCAGGCACCCGCATGTTTGGGTAATGACAGATGATATGTACGAGCATCTGGCCTATGACGGGTTTGAATTCTGCACACCGGCCGAAGTCGAGCCCAGGCTTTATGACCGCACCCTGACCTGCAATGGTGTATCCAAAGCTTATGCGATGACTGGCTGGCGGATTGGCTATGCAGCAGGGCCTACCGAATTGATTGCGGCAATGCGCAAGGTTCAGTCGCAATCGACCTCGAACCCCTGCTCGATCAGCCAATGGGCGGCGGTAGAGGCGCTGAACGGTACACAGTCCTTTCTGGCCCCGAACAATGAAACGTTCAAACGCCGCCGTGATCTGGTCATCAGCATGCTGAACCAGATCGAAGGAGTGACCTGCCCAACTCCGGAAGGTGCGTTTTACGTCTACCCTTCCATTTCCGGGTTGATCGGAAAGACCACGCCTGCTGGCACTTTGATCGACACAGACGAAGCCTTCGCAACCGCACTTTTGGAAGAGGCTGACGTTGCAGTCGTCTTCGGCGCTGCGTTTGGGTTGTCCCCCAACTTCCGCGTCAGCTATGCTACGTCAGATGAAGCGCTGACCGAAGCCTGCACGCGCATTCAGAGGTTTTGTGCTTCGCTGACCTGATCGGAGACCTTATGACTGCCGAATTGCCTGAGTACTATTTCCGCATACGCGAAAACGGTGCCGCGGTTTTCCGGATCGACACGGAAAACCGCCAACGTCGGATTGAAATGAACCAGATCGCGGTCATCAACATCCGCAATGGAGAGGTGAAGCCGCAGGGTCAGCGCGCTCTGACTGAGGCGGATCAGGCCGAAATCGAGCGCTGGATGGCAGAACGTAAAGATCTTCTGGCGCAGCGCGATATCGACGATATTCACCGCGCGGTGGACTATCTGAACCTAACCACACAGTGGGCCCAGTCCAAAGCGACTGACCAACAGCTCGAGGACGTTACGGACCGGCTACTACTGGCGATGCATGATCTGCGCAGCGTATTGGTTCGGAAGAAAGCCGACCGGCTGAACAAAGGCTAATTTGCCTTCACGCTGCCGGTTCAGCGATCATACGCACTGATCGTAACCAGAAGCGCGCCATCAACAGTACGGCGGCACAGGCAAGACCCAGCACAAGGCCCAACCAGACACCGACGCCCTCCATGCCGCGGATGAACCCAAAATAGTAGGACGCCGGAATTCCGACGACCCAATAGCTTAGCCCCGCCATGACCATTGGCACCTTGGCATCCTGCAATCCGCGCAATAAGCCCAGCGCGATCACCTGTGCACCGTCCACCAGCTGGAACAACGCAGCCATGGCCAGCAACCCGGTACCTATGGCCAGAATCTCGGGGCGTTTCGGATCCTGCGGTTCCACAAATACGGAAATCAGAGGCTCGGCGCAGGTCAGGAACAGGATGATTGTCAGGATAGACACCACAAGGGACATCCCAGTCACGGCGACGGCACCTTTTTCCAGATGCGCGCGGTCCTTGCGGCCAAGCGCATTGCCCGCCCGGATCGTGGCGGCGTTGGACAGGCCCAGATGCACCATGAATGTCGCCGAGGCGAGGTTCAGAGCGATCCCATGCGCCGCCAGCGGCACCTGACCGATCCAGCCCATCATAAAGGCCGACATCGCGAACAGAGACACTTCGGCCAGCAGGGTCAGCCCGATGGGTATGCCTAGCTTCAGAACGCTCAGCAGCATCTCCCAGTCGGGCCGCCAAAACCTTTGGAACAGGCTATGCTCGGGCAGAACTTTTACAGCATAGATGATAACCGCAATTAACGACACGGTCTGCGTCACGACCGAAGCGATAGCGGCGCCCATCACGCCCAGTTCAGGCGCACCCCAGTTGCCAAAGATCAAAGCATAGTTGGTCAGACCGTTCACCACCGCAGCTGCAACAGTGATCCACAAAACAACCTGGGTTCGCTCCAACGCCGCAAGGTAGGACTTCAAGACCATTACCACCAGAGCGGGGAACAGACCCCAGCCTGCAACCCGCAGGTATTCCGATGCAGTTTCTGCCACCTGTGGATCCTGATCTGTGGCGATCAAGATCGGGTATGACCACCACAGCAATGGCATTACCACTGCTGCATATAGCAACGACAACCAGAGCCCCATGCGGGTCGAACGGCGAATGCTGGTTTCATCGTCTTCGGCAGCGGCTGTTGCCACCATTGGCATAACGGCCAGACCGAACCCGCCCCCGAACAGGAACAGGACAAAGTAAAAGCTGCTGGCCAACGTGACCGCCGCCAAAGCTTCGACCCCGTACCAGCCAAGCATGATCGTGTCCGTCAGACCGATTGCGAACTGCGCCAGATGCCCGCCAACCAATGGCAGGCCCAGGACGGCAATGGCACGGAAATGGCCTTGATATGTCATCACCTTATTCATTCCACCAGCCATAGGCCCGGCGAAAGGCCGGGACAAGACCGGAACAGAGAAATTTCAGAGTGAGACATGGATCCGGGACAGGTGCCCTGCCCCGAACCTTAGGCCTAGCAGCGGGCGTCAGGATGCAACGCGTTGCCCAGAATATGCTCGGATCGGTGGATCACATGATGCGCCTGACCCACGATCAAAGGATCGGGCTCGCCAACAATGCCGTGATCCTTGTCCGGGTAATCAAGTGTCGACAGAAAGTGGCGCATACAGTTAAGACGAGCGCGTTTTTTGTCATTCGATTTCACGATAGTCCAGGGCGCATCAGCGGTGTCTGTATAAAAGAACATCGCCTCTTTAGCCTCGGTATAGTCATCCCATTTTCCAAGGCTTGCCTTGTCGATCGGAGATAGTTTCCATTGTTTCAACGGATCGGTCTCACGGCTTTGAAACCGCCGCTGTTGTTCGGGTTGCGTGACCGAAAACCAGTATTTGTAAAGCTGAATTCCCGACCTCACCAACATCCGTTCAAGCTCTGGCGTCTGGCGCATAAACTCTAGGTACTCGTTCGGAGAACAGAACCCCATCACCCTCTCGACCCCGGCGCGGTTGTACCAAGAGCGGTCGTAGAACACCATTTCACCAACGGTGGGAAGCTCGTGCACATAGCGCTGATAGTACCATTGACCCTTTTCTTCCCAGGTGGGTTTGTTAAGGGCGACCACGCGCGCCTGACGGGGGTTCAGGTGTTCCATAAACCGTTTGATTGTACCGCCCTTACCAGCCGCATCGCGCCCTTCAAACAGCAATACGAACCGTTGACCGGTTTCCTGCGCCCACAGCTGAACCTTAAGCAACTCAGCCTGCAGTTTGGCCTTCTCGGCCTCATAGACCCGCCGGGGCATCTTGCGATGATAGGGATATCTTCCGCTTTCGAATGCCTTGCGGATCTTTTCCGGGCTTGGCTCGGAAACAGCACCTGCAACAGATGTTTCGTCATTCACGCGTGGTAGATTTTGCTCGGGTTGCGCAGCTGCATCCATTCATATTCTCCTTTTTTCACTGTTCGAAAAAACGGCTAGCAGAACCGAAGCTTTCGCGCTTTGATTGGGGTCAAACCAAATTCACTTATACGGCGAAAAGGCCAAGAAACATGGAAACCCGATTTCAGATCCTGAATGGCCAGAGGTTTCATATTCGCCGTTGGGGGTCATCCGACCTGCCACCCTTGCTGATGCTGCACGGCTTTCCGGAATATGGTGGGGCATGGGCCGATCTGGCGCCACATCTGGCATCTCATTTCCATTGCATTGCCCCTGATCAACGCGGTTACGGCCAAAGCTGGGCACCAGAGGGTGTCGGCCAATATGCCACGTCCGAGCTGGTCTCGGATATGATCGCACTTGTCGAAGGTCTGGATACGCCAATCAGTGTTCTGGGCCATGACTGGGGCGCCGCGGTCGCCTATGGCCTGGCCATGTTCCGCCCAGATCTCGTCGGTCGCCTGATCATCGCAAACGGCGTTCACCCGGTGCCCTTCCAACGGGCTATGGCATCGGGCGGCGCACAATCCGCGGCCTCTCAATATATTAACGCGCTACGGGCCCCTGATGCCGCAACACACTTTGCCGCGAACAATTTTACCCGCTTGGAAAGTTTCTTTCGCCACGGGATGGGCTTGGACTGGCTGTCCGATGCCCGAATGGAGGACTATCGCACTGAATGGGCCCGTCCCGGTCGTCTGAATGCCATGCTGAACTGGTATCGGGCCTCTCCGCTGGTTGTGGCGAAACCGGGCGAGCCCTGCACAGACCTGCCCCGGCTTCCGGTCGAGCGGCTGATGGTTCGTTGCCCACATCTTTTGCTATGGGGCTCCGATGACAAAGCGCTGCTGCCCGAGGCGACAGACGGTCTGGAAGATTTCGCGCCCGACCTCACACGAGTCGATATTCCGGGCACGGATCACTGGTTACACCACCAGAAGCCCGAAGCAATGGCACAGGCAATCATTGAGTGGACAGACGGCTGAGGCCTATTTATGCCCCCAATCGGCAGGATCAGCCGAGTTATTGGGGGACAGCCCCAGAATGTCACCATCGGTAGAACATCCCAGCCCCAGAACGGTGCGGTTAGCATAGGCGAAATAGGCGCAGACCTGATTGATCTCGAGGATTTCTCCATCATCCCACCCCGCCTTGCGTAGGGCGGCGATGTCACCTTCCACCAATTCTGCAGGGGCCTGCGTCAGCTTGCGCGCATACAGCATGGCCGCAACCTGAGCAGCCTCCAATGGTGCGCTTTCAGGTGTCCCAGCTTCGATCGCGGCACGGATTGCATTACCGCGCACTTCGTCGCCTAACAGCCTTTGCAACCCGTTGAAATGATGCTCGACACAGTACCCGCAGTTGTTCAGAGAACTGACCCAGACACCCAGAGTTTCGAGAAACCACTTGGGAATCTGATTGGCCGAATGGTGCAGCACATTCTTGTACAACGCCATATGTCCTTCCATCGAATGCGGCCGCAAGGAATGCGCCATCATGATGTTGTCGACATTGTTGTCGGGGCCGGTCACCCGCTCATACAGCTTGCGCAGCTTGCCCGTAGCTTGTTCGAAAGGAATGGTTTTGATCCAGCTCATTTAGCATGCCTTGTTACTGTTGTTCAGCTTCGCGAAAAGACTAGAAGCGAAAACTGAGCGTTGCGAGGTAAAAAGCAGAGCTTTTAGTACCTCGGGGCATCGAACCAGATAGATACACAAGGTTCGGGATTATTATACAACGTTTTGGGGTGCACATAGCGCCAAACCCAACACCACGTCGCCCCGGGCCCCACTATATTACAATTTTCATTTCGGTGTTTTATTCGCTTCAGTCACATAGACTATCAATTTTGCGAAAGAGATTTTGGAATTGCGCATACTCTGTACTGTCTTCGTGCTCTCCGGGATAGGCACCGTCGTCGCATTGACGCAACCCGGGCTCACCGATTGGGTATTGCTGGCTGGGCCCTGCTCATTGGCAAGTGTGGTATTGCTACTCAAAAACTGGCTGAAGCGCTTTCAAAAAGCAAGAAAGTGGGCCGTCGTTGACGGATCAAACGTCATGCACTGGAAGGACGATGTTCCAAGTATCGAGACCGTTCGCGAGGTCACGATCGCACTGACCAAAGCAGGGCTAACGCCCGGAGTGGTCTTTGATGCGAATGTGGGATACAAAATTTCTGATCGATACATGAGTGACAAATATCTGGCGTCCAAGCTTAGGCTACCGAGAGATCGCGTTATGGTCGCTCCAAAAGGAACACCAGCAGACCCATTAGTCTTGCAAGCCGCCAGGGATTATCAAGCCAGCATCGTTACGAATGACCGATTCCGCGATTGGGCTGATGACTACCAAGATGTTCTAAACGACAGAAAACCAATACGCGGCGGTTACAAGGACGGAATGCTTTGGTTGTCCCTTTGATACCTCACCAATTTGCGGGTAGCTTTGCCTGACGTATTCGCTTGTATGTCTGTACTTAGCTAAAGACAGACACCACAGAACGTCCAATTCCAAAGCATCGCTCCTACTCCTCGCGCTTCCAAGACCCAAACCATCCACAACACCTCGCGTCCCTCTTCCCCCGGACCACATCACCTGCCATAATGGGGGAAACTCAAAAACAAGAGCAGCCCATATGCCCGACGATCTGTTGACGCCCGAAGCGACCAATACCTATGACGCCTCATCCATTGAGGTGCTCGAAGGTCTTGAACCAGTTCGCAAACGCCCCGGCATGTATATCGGCGGCACGGATGAGCGTGCACTGCACCATATGGTCGCTGAAATCCTCGACAACTCGATGGACGAAGCGGTGGCAGGCCATGCCAACCGGATCGAGGTCGAACTGCACGCAGATTACGCCCTGACCGTGCGCGACAATGGGCGCGGCATTCCGATCGATCCGCACCCGAAATTCCCCGACAAATCCGCGCTTGAGGTCATCCTGTGCACATTGCACGCGGGCGGCAAGTTCTCGGGTAAGGCGTATCAGACCTCGGGCGGTCTGCATGGGGTTGGTGCATCTGTGGTCAATGCTTTGTCGGATTCCATGGTTGTTCAGGTGGCCCGCGACAAACAGCTGTTCGAACAACGCTTCTCGCGCGGAGTACCTCAGGGACCAGTTGAAAAGGTTGGCGCAGCGCCCAACCGGCGCGGCACCACGGTGACCTTCCACGCCGATCCCGACATCTTTGGCCACCACAAGTTCAAACCGGCGCGGCTGTTCAAATCCATCCGCTCCAAGGCCTACCTTTTCTCGGGCGTCGAAATCCGATGGAAAACCGCCATCGATGACGGCGAAACCCCGACCGAGGCGACGTTCCACTTTCCCGGCGGGTTGTCGGATTACCTGAAGGAAACGATGAACGGCTCGTCCACCTATGCCGATCAGCCCTTTGCCGGCACCGTGGACTTTCGGGAAAAATTCAATGCCGCTGGTAAGGTCGAATGGGCGATCAACTGGACCCCCTCACGCGATGGGTTCATCCAATCCTACTGTAACACCGTCCCCACCCCCGAAGGCGGCACGCATGTGGCGGGCTTCTGGGCGGCGGTCCTCAAGGGCATCAAAGCTTACGGCGAGCTGATCAACAACAAAAAGGCCGCGCAGATCACCCGCGACGACCTGGTTACCGGCGGCTGCGCCCTGGTGTCCTGCTTCATCAGCGAGCCTGAATTCGTTGGCCAGACCAAAGACCGCCTCGCCACGGTCGAAGCTCAGAGGCTGGTCGAAAACTCGGTCCGTGACCATTTCGACAACTGGCTGGCCGCGGATAACAAATCCGCCGGAGCGATCCTCGACTTCCTCATTCTACGGTCCGAGGAGCGCCTGCGCCGGCGAGCCGAGAAGGAAACACAGCGAAAGTCCGCCACTAAGAAACTTCGTCTCCCCGGCAAGCTGGTGGACTGTTCCAGTTCAACACGGGACGGCACCGAATTGTTCATCGTCGAGGGCGACTCGGCGGGCGGCTCGGCCAAGATGGGTCGCAACCGCAAAACACAGGCGCTGCTGCCCCTGCGCGGCAAAATCCTGAACGTGTTGGGCGCGGCCAGTTCCAAGCTGGGCACCAATGCCGAGATCAACGATCTGACCCAGGCGCTGGGTGTCGGGCTTGGCACCCGTTTCAACGTCGATGACCTGCGCTATGATAAGATCATCATCATGACCGACGCGGATGTCGACGGCGCGCATATCGCGGCGCTGCTAATGACGTTCTTCTTTACCCAGATGCGGCCCATGATCGACGCGGGCCACCTCTACCTCGCCTGCCCGCCGCTCTACCGCCTGACCCAAGGCGCCAAACGCGTCTATTGCCTGGACGAGGCCGAGCGCGACGCATGGATGGAAAAAGGTCTGGGCGGCAAAGGCAAGATCGACGTTTCCCGCTTCAAGGGTCTGGGTGAAATGGACGCCAAAGACCTGAAAGAAACCACGATGGACCCCGCGTCCCGGAAATTGATCCGGGTCACCATCGACGAGGACGAACCTGGCGAGACCGGCGACCTAGTCGAGCGTCTGATGGGCAAAAAACCCGAACTGCGGTTCCAATACATTCAGGAGAACGCGCGGTTTGTGGAGGAGTTGGATGTTTGAGGAATGAAAGATGGAAAGCGATAAGAACGAAAAGACTGAAATCGACATTCTGAATGCGCGACTTGAAGAAATAAAGAACGCATTGAACCAGATGCTTCAAGGCGAGCGGACCACAACTCGAATTTTTGGAATAATAATTACGGTTTTTTTGAGCCTAGTTGGTTTTAGTGGTTTCTATTTTTCAGACAGAAGCGCCGAACGTGCCGTAGATGCTATTAAGCGCACCGAAACTAGCGCGCAAGCAATGATAGAAAGATCCGAGAAATACATCGAAGAACTCACAGGATTGGCGCGCCCAACCCACTATATAACAAGTTCGCGCTCAAAACTTGCGCCAGATACAGAGTATTTGCGCCTCTACCTAGACGTAAACTTTATGAGCGATAAGGTAGTTTCATACGATCTGACGGGCGAAGCCTACTTTTACATAAATATATTTGGCCCCTCCGGCAAGTATATTGGCTCGCAGTCTTATCTTGACGGTCCAATCGTCGACGAAATTACCAAGAAACACAAACATGCTGAAGTGTCTGCGTTGAACTACACCACACCATCTTATGTTGTTGCGGCAAACGGCGGTACTCAAATTGTCGAAAGCGTGCCATTTCCATTGAGTTACAAGTTCACCAGCATTTTCAATGACTGCGAAGGGGCGCAATCCGCGCTGGACACGATAGTTGATCTTGGCAGTGAAGTGGGTACGCTAAACATTAAACCGGTTTTCGATGAAATCGAAAATCCTGGAGACTTCAAAACTTTCAAGATCATTCCGATAAACTCCAGCCTGTTTGACTGCGAGTTTTTCCAAAGTGAATTTCCAGGCGTGCAGCGTAATGCCTCGCAAGAATAGACTTGGTAGCTAGCGACATAGATTAGTTTGCTTGCACCCATCTTACTCTCGCATCCAATCTGGTTTGAACACTCATCTAACCTAATCTCTACCGTCGCGCCCGCCCGTGGGGGCGGGTCGGGCGCGTACTTGATGCTTTGCATCAAAGCATTGGGTGGATAACTTGAGGCTTCACCACACGCGCTGTGATGCTGCGACGGAGTGGCCCGTCTAAAGCGCCGCTTTGAACAAACCCATCAGGTTTTCCTCAGTCAGCTCAATCGGATTGCCACCACAAGACGGATCAATGATCGCCCCCTGTACCAGCTCGGGGGTCGACGCCTCGGTCACGCCCAGTTCGGACAGCCGAAGCGGGATGCCCAGGCTGTCGTTGAACTGTTGCACAAAGGCGCGGAAACCGTCGAACCCTCCGTCGATGTCCAGATAGGCCGCGGCCTGCTGGAACCGGTCGGCGATGGCGGGGGCGTTGAACTCTAGCACCGCGGGCATGCAGACTGCGTTGGTCGTCCCGTGATGGGTGTTGAATACCGCGCCAATCGGGTGGCTCATCGCGTGGATCGCACCGAGGCCCTTCTGGAAGGCGGTCGCGCCCATCGCTGCCGCGCTCATCATTTGGGCACGGGCTTCAATATCAGTGCCATCGGTATAGGCGCGCGGCAGGTAGTCCTTGACCAGCCGCATCCCCTCCAGCGCGATGCCGTGTGACATCGGGTGGTAATGCGGGCTAGAGAACGCCTCAACACAATGGGCAAAGGCGTCCAGACCGGTGCCCGCGGTGATGAATTTCGGCATCCCCACGGTCAGTTCCGGGTCACAGATCACCACGGTTGGCAGTACCTTAGGGTGAAAGATGATCTTTTTCGCGTGGGTTTCCGAATTGGTGATGACGCTGGCGCGCCCCACCTCTGACCCGGTGCCAGCGGTGGTCGGAACCGCAATGATCGGAGCAATGACATCAGCATCGGCGCGGGTCCACCAATCGCCGATATCTTCGAAATCCCAGACCGGGCGCGTCTGACCGGCCATGAAGGCCACCATCTTACCCAGATCCAGCCCCGAGCCACCGCCAAATGCGATTACCCCGTCATGGTCGCCTGCCCGATACGCCGCAACGCCGGCCTCAAGGTTCTTCTCATTGGGGTTCGGGTCCACTTCGCTAAACAGGCCACGCCCCAGACCCGCAGCCTCAAGAATATCCAGCGTCGCCGAGGTGATCGGCAGATCAGCCAACCCCTTGTCCGTGACCAGCAGAGGGCGTTTCATTCCGGCCGCAGCGCAGGCTTCGGGCAGTTCCTTGATGCGGCCAGCGCCGAATTTGATCGCGGTCGGATAGGACCAGTTTCCAGACAGGCTCATGGTGTCACCTTCTTCAGATGGTAGGATTTGGGGCGGGTAAGGTTGTGATAGCCGATGACAGAAAGACCACCGCCACGCCCGGTATTCTTGCAACCGGTCCAGCACAGGCCCGGATCCAAATAATCGGCGCGGTTCATGAAGACGGTGCCAGTTTCAATCTGGTCACCGACCCGCGCGGCCCGGTCCACATCGCGGGTCCAGAGGCTGGCGGTCAGACCAAACTCGCTGTCATTCATCAGCGCGATGGCTTCGTCATCCGACGACACTTTCATGATACCAACTACGGGGCCGAAACTCTCATCCCGCATCACCCGCATGTCGTGTGTGACATTGGTCAGGATTTGCGGGGTCAGATATGCCCCCCCATCATCCTCGGGGAAAGTATCGATATGGGTAACTGCGCCATCCGCGACTGCCTCGGCAATCTGCGCGCGGACCTCATCGGCAAAGCGTACACTGGCCATCGGTCCAATCGTCGTCTCTGCATCCAGCGGATTGCCCAGCTTATAGCCCTGAACAATCTCAACCGCTTTAGCAACGAACGCATCATACAGGCTTTCGTGCACGTAAATTCGCTCAATCCCGCAGCAGCACTGGCCCGCGTTGAACATCGCACCGTCGATCAGCGTATCAACAGCTGCGTCCAGATCGGCGTCGTCCATGACATAGCCTGGATCCTTGCCGCCCAACTCGGTACCGACCCCGGTGAATGTGCCCGCCGCCGCACGTTCCATCGCCTGACCACCACCGACCGAGCCGGTGAAGTTCACGAAATCAAACGCATTTCCAGCGATCAAATCGTTAGTCACATCATGACTCAGGAACACATTCTGGAACACATCCTCAGGAACACCTGCCGAATGGAAAGCCTGCGCCATCCGCTCACCCACCAACAAGGTCTGGGTCGCGTGTTTCAGCACCACGGTATTGCCCGCAATCAACGCCGGGGCCACCGTATTGATCGCAGTCATGTACGGGTAGTTCCAGGGCGCCACGACAAAGACAACCCCATGCGGAATGCGTTTGATATAGCGCCTGAAGACCTCATCCTCGCCCACCGCAATATCGGCCAGTGCACCCTGCGCGATCTCGGCCATATGGCAGGCGCGTTCGTTGAACCCGCCGAACTCTCCGCCGTAGCGCACTGGGCGCCCCATCATATGGGCCAATTCGAGCACGATTTCGTCATTCATCGCACCAACAGCGGCGACACCCGCCATCACAAGATCAATTCGCTCTTGTAATGGGCGTGCTGCCCAGGCTGTTTGCGCTTCCCTGGCCCGCGCAGCCACCTCAAACGCTGCTTCGCGCGATAAGGTTTCGTGCTCAGCATAAACCGATCCATCGATCGGCGAGATGCATTTCAACATCTGCCCCATCTCCATTCCATCCTCTAAAAAGCAGAATCTCCTGCTCTATCTGGCCAACACAAACCTCGGGGGCCGTCATTGATGCGCCATTGGTTCAAGCACCAATAGCGGCAGGCAGGGCCCCCAACTTCGTCCACCCTCAGGCCCGTTCGAACCCGCGGGCAATTTCCCAATCAGTAACCACGCTTTCGAATTCCTCGATTTCCACCTCGGCGGCGCGCGCATAGTGATCAACAACTTCGTCCCCCATAGCGGCCCGCAACATGGTTGAGCCAAGCAGGGCATCCCGCGCAGCGGGCAGGTTGCCGGGGATCATGCCGGACTCGCTCTGATACGCATCGCCTTTGGTTGGTGGTTCAAGCTCCAACCCCTCCTCGATGCCCGCGATACCCGCCGCCAACATACCAGCAATCGCCAGATACGGGTTCATATCCGAACCCGGAATACGGCATTCCACGCGAACCGATTTGGTTCCATCACCACACAGTCGGAAACCGGCGGTGCGGTTGTCGACCGACCAGATGATCCGCGTCGGCGCAAAACTTCCTTTTTGGAAACGCTTGTAGCTGTTGATGTAGGGGGCCATGAAACACGTATAATCGGCAGCGTATTTCAACAACCCGGCCATATAGCTTTTCATTACTGCCGACATGCCGAGCGGATCTTTTTCGTCGAAAAAGATTGGCCTTCCCTCAGACCACAGCGACTGATGCACATGGGATGAACTACCAACCTTGTCATGATGCCATTTCGGCAGGAACGTGGCCGCATGCCCGTGCTGCCAGGCGATTTCCTTCACCGCATTCTTGGCGATCGAGTGATACTCGGCCGTTTCCATGGCGGCGGCGTATTTGATGTTCAACTCTTCCTGACCGGTCTCGGCCTCGCCCTTCGTATTCTCGACCGGGATGCCCGCGTTCCACAAATGATTGCGGATAGGACGCATCACATGCTCTTCCTTGGTGGTCTGCAGGATATGATAGTCCTCATTATAGCCCGAGATCGGCGCCAGATCGCGAAAGCCTTCCTTGCGGATCTGATCAAAGCTCTTCTCAAACAAAAAGAACTCCAACTCGGTGGCGCACATCGCGTCGTAACCCATGGCTTTCAGGCGTTTGACCTGTTTCTTCAGGATCGACCGGGGCGCGTGCGGGACCTCTTCATGTGTGTGGTGATCCAGAACATCGCACATCACCATCACCGTGCCCTCAAGCCACGGCACCGGGCGCAAAGTGCTGAGATCAGGTTTCATGACGTAATCGCCATAGCCCCGCTCCCAGCTGGTCGATGCATATCCGTCAGGCGTGCCCATTTCCAGATCTGTCGCCAACAGATAATTGCAGCAATGGGTCTCTTGCCAAGCGCCTGCCACAAAGTGACCGGCGTGAAACCGTTTGCCCATCAGCCGCCCCTGCATGTCCACCATGCAAACAAGAACGGTGTCTACTTCACCTGCTTCAACCTTGGTTTTGAGGTCCGCCAACACAACATCATGGCCCATCATGTTCATCCTTCATCACAATCGGGCCCACCGCGCCCCTGTTCCCATCGACGGCCGTTAGTCTTCGGCCGCTTCTTTCTCCATTTCCATAACCAGCCGCGTTTCCAGAACCTGTCCGCTTTTGTAGAGGATCGGATAGGCGATGGCCGCGATATGGCCGTGCAGATCGCGCATAGCGCGCAGTGCCTCCAGATGCAGATCGCTGGACTGGAAACTTTCCGTTTGACCACGCTCCAGCCGCTTTAGATGCGCCTTGCGGCTGTCGCGGGACATCCTTTTGATCTCGGCCTTGTCCAGAACAAGGCGGCGGGCACAGTCGACGTCGTCCACCAACAAAACGTGTCGCGCCAGCGAAAAACTCTCCTGAATGGTGGCGTGTAAATCCTTGAGTTCTTTCCACCCCTGGGCGGAAAACTCGGCCCTTTCCATGTGTTTAATCTTTGCTGAACGCGTCATTCTGTTCGACACGACATCTCCAGCGGCCTCGAGCCGAATAGCGTATTCCACCAGACCACGGGCGGCTTTGATCTGAGACTTACTCATATTCTGCCGCGGCAACCGCGCGACAAAGCGTCGGATTTCCGTCAACTGGGCGTTTACCATTTCATCCTGCTGCGACAGAGCGGCAATGGTATCAATGTCGTCACGCTCATAGATATCCAGCACCGGGCGGAACATGCGTTCGACCTGCGTGACCATCTGCAACAATTCGTGTCGCACCGAGGACATCGCAACATCAGGGCCTGTGGCACTGGGGTCGCCTAGCGGATTAAGAGCACCCGAGAACTGATCTGCCACACCAGATTCAGGGTCGGTCTCGGGCATGAGCAAAGCCATCGGCGCTTCCATCCGGGTGACGAACCCGGTTGCCAGCAGAAACACCACGAGGTTGAAACCGATATGGGCAAAGATCAACGATTGCCCCGGTCCGCTGATCATCAATGCGGCATGGGTCCCGGTGACGTTGACAGCAAACAGCATCACAAGCGCCGCACTGCCGCGCAGCAACAGGTTGGCTATCGGTATCCGGCGGGCCGAAACGATCTGGTCGCGCGTCAACCAGATCGGAATAAAGGCCGAGCCCAAATTTGCCCCCAATACCAACGACAAACCCGCCGCGAATGGGATTGCCCCGATCTGTACCAGCGTCACGCACATCAGGATTGTCGCAACCGAGCTGTGCATGACAAAGGCAAGCACAGCCCCAACGATGAAGGCACTGAAATAGTCGCTTTCAAGATAGCCCGCGATAGCCGGCAAAAAGGCACTTTCACGGATCGGATCAACTGCATCGCGCAAAAATTGCAGTGATACCAAAATGAAGGCCACACCCAGAACAATCCGCCCCATCAGGCGAACATTTGCCCGATCGGATTTGAGGTAGAGCCACCCGCCCAGCGCCAGCAACACCGGCTGCAACCATCCCAAATCATAAGACAGTATCTGAATGACCAGAGCCGATCCCAGATCGGCCCCCAAAACCCCCGCCAGGGCGATGCCAAAACTGACCATTCCGGCCGCCGCAAACCCTGTCAGCAAAACCGCCACGGCGGCTGAACTTTGCAGGATCGTGGCCAGAACCATACCCGCGCCACCGGCGACAAAACTGTTTGAATGTCGGGTCAAAAGCGATTGAAATAGCGCGCCAAATCGCCGCTCAATCCCCGTACGAACCAAGCGAACGGCGAAAAGCAGCAACATGGTTGCGGCAAAAATCTCGATCAGAAAACCAGCGATGGCCATGTGTTCATACCCCGTCCGACCGGTCAGCAGCACTGTGCATCCGGTTTCGCATCTCTGTTATTGGGATTGATATGAACATAAGAGGTGTCGCCAGGTGATGTCCAAACCCGACGCGAGAGGAGTTACCCGCGTCGGGAAGTTGCTTATTATCCGTAACGATAAGGCCGTCCGGCCTTGAGCATGTCGGCGTTGTATTGCTTGAATATCTCAACAACCCTCGCCTTGATCTCAGATTCTGCCGCAATCTCATCCCAGAATGCGATTGCCGCGCCTTCGACCTGTGCCCATTCCTCATCTGGGATCGTGGTCAGCTGCATCTTGTCGCCATTGACCCGCAAGCTGGCCTCGCCGCCCCAGTACCACCACTGGCGGTAGTAATGCGACTGATCACAGCAAACACGGAACAGGGTTTGCAGATCTTCCGGCAACTCGTTCCAGCGATCCATGTTGGCAAAGAAAGACCCGGCCCAGGCGCCTGAGATGTTGTTGGTCAGGAAGTAGTTGGTCACATCCGCCCAGCCGACAGTGTAATCCTCGGTGATGCCCGACCATGCGATGCCGTCCAACTCGCCGGTCTGTACGGCGACCTCGATATCTTCCCATGGCAGTGTAACTGGTACCACACCGAACTGGCTGAGGAAGCGACCCGCTGTAGGGAAAGTGAAGACACGCTTGCCTTGCAGGTCCGCCAGGCTGTTGATTGGATCCTTGGTGGCGAAATGGCACGGGTCCCATGCGCCAGCCGAGATGTGCTTGACCCCGACTTTCGAGTATTCTTCGTCCCAGATTTCGTTCAGACCGTACTGATTGAACAGAACCGGTACATCCAGGGAATAGCGCGAGGCAAACGGGAAATAGCCGCCGAACACTGTGACATCGGTGGGCGACGCCATCGAGTCATCATCGGACTGTACCGCATCAATGGTACCTTTCTGCATGGCACGGAACAGTTCGCCTGTCGGAACAAGCTGGTCAGCATAGAACAGCTCGATCTGCATCCGGTCACCGGCAATCTTGTTGAACATCTCGATTGCCGGGTCGATCACATGCGCAGCCAGCGCAGGACCGGCATAGGTCTGCATGCGCCACGTGATCGTGCTTTGAGCCAGCGCCGGTGCGGCCAGAGGTGCGGCTGCGACCCCTACCCCGGCGGTTTTCAGAAACTTACGTCTTGTCGTCATGTCAATTTCCTCTCTGTTGAAGTGCTTCGTGCCTCTTCGAAAGGCATTCTTGTTAATTTCCATAGACATAGCCGGGCAGCCAAAGAGCCAGTTCCGGGAAGATCATGATAATCGTAAGCGCCAGAACCATCACGGCGACGAACGGAAAGATCGAGCCATAGATATCCCTCAGCGTGATTTCTGGTGGGGCCATCGCGCGCATCAGAAATAGGTTATAGCCGAAAGGCGGTGTCATATAGGCGATCTGTGTGGTGATCGTGTACAGAACCCCGTACCAAATCAAGTCAAAGCCCAGCGCACCAACCAGCGGTACATAAAGCGGTGCCACAATCACCAGCATCGCGGTGTCGTCCAGAAACGTGCCCATGACAATAAAGCTGAGCTGCATCAAGATCAGGATCATCCAGGGTGACAGGCCCAACTGGTCGGTAAACAAGTTGTCGATTGCCTTCACCGCACCAAGCCCGTCGAAAACCGCGCCAAAACCAAGTGCTGCAAGGATGATCCACATGAACATGCACGATATCGCCAGCGTATGCTTGGTACAGGTTTCAAAAATCGCCCAGGTCATTCGACGTTTGGCCACCGAAACCACCAATGCCGCCAGCGCTCCGATGGCCGAACTTTCAACCAGTGACGTCCACCCGTTCACAAAGGGCACCATCATCGCAGCGAAGATAATCAGCGGCAACGCACCCGCGCCCAGCAACCGGATTTTCTCGGCCCGCGGAACCTCGTGCGCGTCTTTCATCGCTGGGCCAAGCTCGGGCTGAATGCGACAGCGGATCCATATATAAAGAATGAACATGCCAGCCATCATCAGGCCGGGCACGATCCCCGCCAGCCATAACTGTCCCACAGGTTGACGGGCGATCATCGCATACAGCACCAGAACCACCGAAGGTGGTACAAGGATACCCAAACTGGACCCGGCCTGAATGACGCCGGTCACCATGGTTTTGTCGTACCCGCGTCTCAATAGTTCAGGCAAAGCAATCGTGGCTCCAATGGCCATCCCGGCCACGCTGAGGCCATTCATGGCAGAAACCAAGACCATCAAACCAATCGTCCCAATGGCAAGCCCGCCATTCACCGGCCCCATCCAGACATGGAACATGCGATACAGGTCATCCGCCAGCCTGCTTTCGCTCAGCACATAGCCCATGAAAATGAACATTGGCAGGGTCAGCAGCGGATACCACTTCATCAGCTTCATCGCGGCTGAAAACGTGATGTCCTGCCCTCCGGTTCCCCACAATGAAAGCGCCGCGATCGTCGCAACCGCACCGATCGCACCAAAAACGCGCTGACCGGTGAACAGCATCAGCATCATCAACGCGAACATGAAGATGGCGATATATTCCTGGCTCATGCCCGCTGTACCCCGATTTCCTGCCCGTTGATCCGCGCAATGTCTTTGAAAAATTCCGAGACTGCCTGCAGCAACATCAGGAAGAAGCCCAACACCATGATGGATTTGACCGGCCAGATATACGGCCGCCACGCAGTCGACGAACGTTCAAGCCGACCGATCTCTTCACTGCCGGTCAGCAGTCCGGTGAAGTAGGAAACGGGTTCGTCGCCCCAATAACCAAGGCTATACGCCGTCGATCCCAACCCGCCATAGAAAAGCACACCCAGATAGAGGATCAGCAAAAGCACGGTAAATGCATCGAACCACGCTTTTCGTTGGGGGCTCCAGTTGTGGTAAAACAGGTCCATGCGCACATTCGACCCTAGCTGGATCGAATATGGCCCACCCATGATGTAATAGGTCACCATCGCAAACTGTGCCATTTCAAGTGTCCAGAGCGACGGTAGGAAGAAGGTCTTTGATATCGAAGACCACAACAGGATACCCATCATGACAAACAGGCCCCACATCATGACCCGCCCGATCCGATAGTTGATCGCATCCACGATACGGACATATGCGCTCATCGCTTTGATCACGCTGACGCCCCTTCCTGAAAACCGGACAGAACACGCGCAATCCAGGGCACCAGGCAATCGGCCATCTCTGCCTGCTGCTTAGGCGTGCGGATCAAGTCATTGCGGATCTCGATCATCACGTTCAGCAAGCGGTGGGGCAGCGCCTGGGTATCCAGTGTATGAGCTACTCCATCCGCCGCAGAATAAGGCTCATTCAGCCTGATGATAAAGGGGCTGCCGATAGCTCCGTCAGCCATCATCGCTGTGGCAAACTGGTTGTCCACACCGTGCAGAATACCCAGTTCGACCTGCCGTTTCTGCCCCAGATAGATCGGCGTGAAACTGTGGATTGTCACCATCAACCTAAGTGAAGCGCTGTGCTGATCGATCAAATCCGACAGAGCGGCGCAAAACGGCTGATACACGTTTTCGATTCTGACCATTCGCTGCTCGGGCGACATGTTGATGTTCGCCGGGATTTCGTAATCCTCGCTGCGGATCGGCATTGCACCCGCCGCCTCGGGCGGGCGATTGCAGTCATAGACCAGCCGAGACACCCCGCCATGGACCAAAGGTGCTGACATGCGTTTGGCCATAGCCTGCGCCACGGCCAGTGCGCCTGGATCCCAGGCAATATGACTTTCGCGTGCTTCAGCGCTTAACCCCATATCACCCAGAAAAGCCGGGATACGATTAGACGCATGTTCGCACACCAGCACGACCACAGGCGCATTGCCCGCCAAATCCGTATGAACAACTTTGCCGAAGTCCAATCTACCGTCCTGCGATTCCAAAATGAGACATTGTGGAAAAATTTCCACAGACCGCATCATCCTGTCAATATTTTTTCTGTATAAATTTTTCCAAGCTTGATCTTGCTGAAAAATTATTCACATTATGGTCTGGTCGCATAATAGGAGGACACGCCAGTGCGGGTGACAGACAGGCTTCTGGCCCATCGGGACAAGATGACCCCGTCTGAACGGCAACTGGTCAGTGTTCTGCTGGATGATTACCCGATGGCCGGGCTGGGTAGTATTACCGAATTGGCCAGTACCGCCTCAGTCTCGACCACTACGGTTGCACGGATGCTGCAAAAGACCGGTTTTGACGGATATCCTCAATTTCAGGCCGCGCTGCGTGGTGAGGTCAAAGAAATGATCTCGGGGCCAGTAGCCAAACGTGATGTCTGGCAGAATGACCTGCCCGAAGAACATATCCTCAACCGCTATTCCCAGCGTTCTCTGGCCAACCAGAAGCGCACAATCGACGAGATCGACCCCGACGAATTCGATAGCTTCTGCAGCCTGCTGAGCGATCAGAACCGGCGTATTTTCATCACCGGTGGCCGCATTACCGGAACACTGGCGCAATACCTGTATCTGCACCTGCAAATGATCCGACCGGATGTCCGCCTGTTGCCGGTCGCCGCATCCTGGACCCATGATCTGTTGGACGTGCGTCAAGGGGATGTGCTGATCGCGCTGGATGTCCGGCGCTATGAGAATGCGAGCCTACTGATTGGTCAGCTCTGCCACGAGCGCGGGGCCGAAATCGTGCTGTTGACCGATCAGTGGCGCTCGCCAATCCACCGGCTGGCCAAACACACATTCGCGGCGCGCATCTCGGTGCCTTCTGCCTGGGATTCGATGGCTGCGATACTGACCCTGATGGAATGCGCCATAGCCGAAGTTCAGGAACGGCTTTGGGATTCGGTCAAAGATCGCACGGTCGAACTGGAACAGGCCTTTGATCGCACCAAGCTGTTTCGGAAATTCGGTCAAAGTTCGGGCTCTTAGCTTCGGATTGTTCCAAAACTACAACTGCCCGTGAGGAGTGTTGCCACTTGACCGGCGGTTGGTCACTTTGTTTCCATGACATTTATTACCGAAAACCAGCTGCCGCTGCTGATTCTGTTTTTTCTGATCGGCACAGTTGGCACAGCGTTCCTGTTTCGCAAACCAGCCGGGCATCGCGCATGGAAACTGGCTGATCTGGTCTGGGTGGTTCTGGGCGGGGTCGGCGCATTGGTTGCGGTGATGGCCGGGCTTTATACAGCGGACAGTTCCCGTCTGGACCGGCAGATTGACGTTGCCTATGCCGCAACACTTGCCTTTGACCGCGACGCCGCGCGGTTTCGATTGCGGTTCTGCGACCCGGCCTATGACAAGGATATCGGAGCGCTGTGCGAAAAAGTTGAGTTCCTTTCAGCCTCAACCGCAAGCAACGCTGACCTGCCCTTGTTTATTGCCGTAACAAACGAAGTCGCCCCTCTGAGGGGGTTACAATTCCTGTTTGGACGGCAGGCCCAGGAAGAGCGTGATGACATGCGCGCGATGACATCGAAGGTGCACTCATTCGACGTCGACCAGTTTCTGGTGTTCACAACGCTGGATGACCCGACACAGGAAGCTATCGACAATCTGCGCAGGAAAGTTCCCGCAATCGCAGGCGACTATTTGATCTTGGCCCAAAGTTACGATGACCTTGTCACTCAGGTCGGCAAGCTTAAGGATGAATGGGAGTATTTGCGGGAAAACGGGCATATTCTGGTGCTTCAGATCATTGCGCTGTGCCTTGTCAGTTTCGCCGCCCCGTTCCGGCTGGGCAAATCCATTGTCGAACTCAGAACGACGCTTACTGCCGGTACGCCCGCGCCAACCGCTCGGGATCAGCGCCCAGAAGATAGCGGATCAGAGTCCACAGATTCCGACCACCACGACGCAACCACCCTGCCCGTTCATACCGGTCCGCGCTCGTAAAAGCGCGGGCGGACAACAGCGTGATGCGGCGCAACTTTTTGGCAAGCGCCACGTCTTCCATCAAGGGCTGGTCCGGGAAGCCGCCTGCATCTTGATATTCAGAACGCCGGACTAGCAAGCCCTGATCACCATAGGGCAACCCAAAGATCCGGCTACGAAGATTGGCCCATCCGGCAACCCAGGATGGCGCAAACCCCGCGGCCACGAAGGCCAGTCTGAACGCCGCAGGTCGCCCCGAGGGCAAATGATCCCGCACAACATTGCTCCACCCGTCCTGCAAAACCGTATCCGCATGAAGTACCAACAGCCATTCGGCTTTGGCGGCTGCACAGCCACGGCGCAGCTGCCCCCCGCGCGAGGCTTCTCCGGTCACGATCCTGGCCCCGGCATTCTCGGCGATTTCATGGGTTTTGTCAGTAGAGCCTGCGTCCGACACAATCAATTCGTGGATCAACCCTGCGCGCAGCCCCTCCATCAGCGCTCCAAGTGTAGCAGGCAAGGTTTCGGCCGCGTTCAGGGTTGGAATTACAATACTGATCGGTGCCGGCACGTCGGATATCCTCTGGTCTTATGAGCGACTTCTCATATATCACGAGCACCATGGGAAAGACGAGGACTCTGCCATGCCCAATCGCCGCATTCTGCGCCTAACCGGTGCCGACGTTGACAGCTTCTTGCAGGGGCTGGTGACCAATGACATTGCCGGGCTTGATCGGGGTCTGGTCTATACGGCGCTGCTGACCCCACAAGGCAAGTATCTGGCCGATTTCTTTCTAAAACGCGAGGGTGACGATATCTTGCTGGACGTCGCCGAGGTTATTGCCGACGGGTTGATCAAACGTCTGAGCATGTACAAGCTGCGCGCCGACCTAACGATCGAAGCCAGCGGCCTGAATCTGCAACGCGGCACTGGCCTGGCACCCGATGGGGCCCTGCCCGATCCGCGCCATTCAGATATGGGCTGGCGCGCATATACCGAAGATGCGGAAGGCGAGGACGGAACCGAGTGGAACGCGATCCGCGTGCTCCATTGCATTCCCGAAACCGGAATCGAACTGACCGAAGACAGTTATATTCTGGAATCAGGGTTCGAGTTACTGAACGGCGTTGATTTCAAAAAAGGGTGTTATGTCGGTCAGGAAGTGACCGCGCGCATGAAACACAAGACCGAGCTGCGTAAAGGGCTGCGCACGGTACTTGTCGCAGGCACCACGCCTGTCGGAACCGAAATAGCTGCTGACGGGAAATCCGTGGGACGCCTGTTTACCCAAGCGGATGGCCAGGGGATCGCATATCTCAGGCTCGACAGGGCCAAGGGCGATATGCAGGCGGGCGACGCGACCGTGCGCCTGAAGGAATGAAATTTCTCGAATACAGCCTAGCCATGGTCCCGCCAGCCCCGGAACCATTTGATCCGCCCGGCACAGGCTGCCAAACTAGGTTTGGTTCAGCGATCCGGGTGAGTTGATGTTTCGTCTGTATAAAGCAATTTGGCGTGCCAGTTCCGCCCGGCAGATCATCCTTATCATCCTGTCTATTGCGGTTGCCGCTCTGGCAGCGGTCCCGCTGGAGTTTCAGCGCGATATCATCAACCACCTGACCTCGGACGATGTATCCGTGGACCGGATGATCCTGCTTGGTGCGGGCATGATGGTGGTTATCTTGCTGAGCCTGGGGCTGAAATGGCTGCTCGGTTATCGGGCGGGAACACTGGGCGAGGATATGATCCGCCTGATCCGGCAAAGGCTGCTGGTCCGGTCCGCCGATCTGGATGAAACCGGCGAGACCATGCGCAAGGGGACCATGACTACCGCCATTTCTGCCGAAGCAGAAGAGCTGGGTAAATTCGCAGGCGGTGCCTTTTCCGACCCGGTGGTCCAAATCGGCACTCTGATCAGCGTGATTGGCTATATCTCGTCTACACAGCCGGGGCTGGGTTTGATCGCTTTTTCGATGGTCGCGCCGCAGATCATCATCGTTCTGGTTTCGCAACGCAAAGTGAACGTCTTTGTCGCCGAACGCGTTCGTATCCTGCGCCGTGCCACCGACAGTTTGACAGCAGAAAAGATTGACGCGGCCGCGCACGAGATCGAAGCGGAATTCGACAAAATCTACGAAACTCGCCGAAAGATGTTCATCTGGAAGCTCTCGGCCAAATTTCTTCTAAGCGTGATCAACGGCGCCGGGACGGTTGGGGTTCTGATGCTGGGTGGCTGGCTTGTCCTTCAGGGCAGAACCGATGTCGGCACAGTTGTTGCCGCCACCAGTGGGCTCAGCCGTATTCAAGGCCCCACGGCCTTTCTGATCGCCTATTATCGCCAGGTCAGCGCAAATCGGATCAAATTCGAACTGATGCTCGAACTATTTGGCCCGAACCCCGAGAAATACCGGCGCGTCAAAGAGTGAAAACAAAAGAACCGCGCAGCGCAGGCTGTCGCGGTTCTCGGTGTCTTGAAGCAGAAGTGCAGTTAGGCGCGTTCCGAATAGTCCATGGTTTCAGTATTCACCACGATCATTTCATCTTGGCCCACAAACGGTGGCACCATGACTTTTACACCATTGTCCAGGACGGCCGGTTTGAACGAGTTCGCAGCAGTCTGACCTTTGACCACAGGCTCGGTCTCGACGATCTTGCACGTCACTTTCTGTGGCAGTTTGGCGTTCAGTGCCTCACTTTCGTAAAATTCTACGACGATAGTCATGCCGTCCTGCAGAAACGGGCGGCGATCACCCAACAGATCAGCGGACAGTTCGATCTGCTCATAGGTCTCGGAATCCATGAACACCAACATGCCGTCGGATTCGTATAGAAACTGCTGGTCTTTCTGTTCCAGGCGAACACGCTCGACCTTGTCAGCTGAGCGGAAACGTTCGTTCAGTTTGGAACCATTGCGCAGATTGCGCAGTTCGACCTGTGCAAAAGCCCCGCCTTTACCGGGCTTTACATGATCAACTTTGACAGCGGCCCATAGCCCATCGTTATGCTCAAGCACATTGCCGGGGCGAATTTCGTTCCCATTTATCTTGGGCATTACATAAATCCTTCACAAACGGTTGATGCGTCAGTCGCGCACCCTATATCTGGCGTGGCCGCACCTGACAAGACAACGACACCTTGTGCTGCAGCCGCAGCAAGCTATGCGCGTGACGCAACGCAACTATGCACATTAGGTGTATCCGAATCGCACTTAATAGGTCATAAGAACCGTCACGCCGAAAATGCAAGAGCAAGAACAACAAGGAAGACGAGATGAGAGATTTCGTTGACGGCACCGCCTTTAACAATGAGCAAGGCAACCGTGCTCGTAAACTTTTCGCAGCTGTCGTTTTGGCTGCGCTGGATGATGCTATTGCCGACGACAAAAAGTATGGCAATGGCCCAGAACAGATCGCCCGCTGGGCACGCTCGCGCGATGGGCGCGAAGTGCTGTCTTGCGCGGGTATCGACCCAAATGAACGGGTTGTCAGCGGATTGATGGATTTCGTTGGTCGCGGTGTGCGTACTTCGGTCGCTCTTTCGCGCGAAGAAAGCGAGCGCCGCAACGCCGCCCAACAGGCCGAAGCCGCCTGATCACAGACACGAGTCTGTTTGAAAAAACGCGCCTCCTATTGATGGAGGCGTGTTTTTTTGTTGCATAGACCCCGAATATGAATTCCGGTGCGAAACTGCGCCCTCACCCGATGACTGAAAAATGATGACAATGCCACGTCATCCGGGGCTTTCCCTTCACCGTTAAATCAGGTCATCTGCGCGTTAGCTTACAGGAGACTCGGCATGGTTCGCGCCATCATGATTCAGGGCACAGGCAGCAATGTTGGAAAATCGGTTCTGGTGGCCGGATTGGCACGCGCCTATACGCGCCGAGGCCTGCGGGTTGCGCCGTTCAAACCGCAGAACATGTCGAATAACGCCGCAGTAACCGAAAATGGTGGCGAGATCGGGCGCGCGCAAGCCCTACAGGCGTTGGCGGCACGACGCGCCACACATACGGATATGAACCCGGTCCTTTTGAAGCCTGAAACAGATACAGGCGCGCAGATCATCATTCAGGGCAAACGCGCCGGAACGATGCAGGCTGGCGATTACCGCAAGGATAAATCCAAGCTGATGACAGCCGCGCGCCAGAGTTTTGACCGGCTCTGCACCGACGCTGATCTGGTGTTGGTTGAAGGGGCCGGAAGCCCGGCCGAGACCAACCTGCGTCAGGGTGATATTGCCAATATGGGCTTCGCCTGCGCCGCGGGTGTGCCGGTCGTACTTGTCGGCGATATTCACCGAGGTGGGGTAATTGCTCAGATCGTCGGGACTCAGGCCGTGCTGGATGCTGGCGATCTGGCAATGATCCGAGGCTTTGCCATCAATCGCTTTAAGGGCGATGTATCCCTTTTCGACGAAGGTCGGGATGACATCGCCGCTCGAACAGGCTGGGCCTGTATCGGTGTTGTGCCCTGGTTCGACGATGCCTGGAAGCTGCCAGCCGAAGATATGATGGATATCCGGTCGCACAGTGGCGGTTCCTGCAAGGTTGCAGTCCCTCAGTTGGAACGGATGGCCAATTTTGATGATCTTGATCCGCTATCGGCAGAACCCGGCATCACGGTCGAGATCGTGCCCGCTGGCCGCGCGCTGCCCGGCGATGCGGATTTGGTCCTGCTTCCCGGAAGCAAATCAACCATTGGCGATTTGGCTTACTTTCGTACGCAGGGCTGGGATATCGACCTTTATGCCCATGTGCGACGTGGCGGTCACGTGTTGGGATTATGCGGTGGCTACCAAATGCTAGGTAACACCATTGCTGATCCCGATGGTGTGGACGGGCGGCCAGGTACAGTCGATGGATTGGGGCTGTTGGATGTGGATACCGTTATGGTCGGCGAGAAAAAGGTGACCCTGCGGACTGCACGCGCCCTGCCGGGGCACCAACCGCTAACCGGATATGAGATCCATATGGGCCGCACCGAAGGCAATGATTGCACCCGCGCCTGGCTGGAGGTCGAGGGCCGCCCGGAGGGCGCAACTGATCGGACTGGCCGGATACGCGGAAGCTACCTACACGGTATATTCTCATCCGATCAATTTCGGGCCGACTACCTACAGCTTTTAGGAGTCTCTTCCACCCTGCACTATGAGGACGGTGTCGAAGATACGCTTGATCGTCTGGCCGACCATCTGGAACGACATATGGATCTGGATCGCTTGCTGGAACTGGCTGAAACGCCGATTAAAGGCTGACTTTCACTCGGCTTTTTGCTCGGCCAACGCACGGTAGATCTCGCGGCGAACCATTTTTCGAACGTTCCGCGTAATGCGTTCACCCAGTACGCCCTGCAGTTCTTCACGAACAACCTGCGCAATCAAAGAGCGCAAGCCATCGTCATCAAGCCGGGACATGGCAGCATCTGCTTCTGAACCTGTTGTATCCGCGGCAGCCGATACCTCTGGGTCCCGTACAAACACTGCCTTTTCAACAGTCTCAGTCTCTGCATCTGGGGCTTCGTCTTGGGGTTGCCATTCCAACGGTTGATTTGGCGTTCCTGAATAGGCATCTACGCTGTCACCGTCGGGCTCCCACTGATCTTCGGTCCTGGCGATCGCGGCTTCCAGCGCCTCAATTTTGGCACTTAGACTTTTGGCTATGCCCTCTTCCGCAACTGGATCAGGTGAATGCTCTGTAGCCGACTCCGCTTCATCACCCGCAACAACATCGCAGGCGCGCAAAAGCATCGGTTTCACCGATTTTTCAGCGCTGTACTCAGCATCCAGCTTGAAAGGCTGCGTCTCGACACCTGTTTGCTCGCCAACCCTGAGCGCATCAGTCAGAACAAGCCGCCCTGGCTTTCGCTCTGACTTGGAACGCACCAGATCGGGAACTTTTCGACCTTCTTCGCTGACCAGCCGCTTGACCGATGACAGTACGTCTTCGATCCCGGAGTTCACGACATTGTCTGTCATTGTTTTCTACCGCTCTAACCTCAGGTCCGAGTGTAGCCAAACAATGCAGACCTCACAACAGGCAGTATTGGGTGTTTAGTCCCGACGCAGTGCTTTCAGGACCCGATCCAGATCTTTGCTCTGCTTGCTGACCTGCGCGGGGGCTTTCTTCACCAGATTATAGTAAAGGGTCGGATCGTAAATCTGAACCGCCAGACCCAAACGCTCGGCCGTGAGCAAACCTTGGGCCTGCAGCAACTGATAAGCCGCCAGAGATCGCTCGGTTCTGGAAGCAATTTCGGCAAGCTGCGCGTCCAGCAAATCCTGCTGAGCAGCCAGCACGTCCAGAGTGGTCCGCGCACCCAAAGTTGCCTCTTCGCGGATACCATCAAACGCAACTTCCGAGGCGCGTACACGTTCCGAAGAGGCCCTCAGGCTTGCGCTTGCAGTTTGAAACCGAACATAGGCATCAGACACACCCTGCGTAATGTTCTTTTGCACATTCAGCAGATTGGCACGTGACCCATCCCGCGAGGCCATTGCGCGGCGCACGCTTGCCGCGAGTCGACCACCCGCATAGATCGGCTGGCTGAAGTTCAGCGAGATACTCGCATCATTCACATAATCGTCGTCATCATAGCTCTCGGTGACGCCCGCATCAGCGTTCAGGCTGACATTCGGACCCAGGCCCGCGCGCTGCTGCTGCACGACCAGATCAAGGGCGCGCACCTGATGCTGGGCGGACAGAATGGATGGGTGATTGCGTTGGGCCAGGCTGACGGCCTCGCTCTGGGACCGGGGCAAGTTTGGCAGGCTGGGCTGACCAGCAGTACGGCCCGGCAGTTTGCCAACTGCGTTCACATATTCCGCCTGAGCAGTGCTCAGATCGCCGCGCGCATTCGCCAGATCGGCCTGCGAGCTTGCAAGCTGAGCCTGAGACAATGCGACGTCTGTGCGGGTAACTTCCCCAACTTCGAAACGATCCTGCGAGGCGCGAAGCTCTTCTGCGGACAGTTCAACGTTGTTTTGACGAATCGATACGGTCTCTTCCTGCAGCAGAACACTCAGGTAAGCGGTCGCCGCGCGGAATAGGACCTGCTGTTCGATATCGATCAGCGCCTGCCGGGTCGACAGCACCGTTTCCTGCGCTGATTGCTTGCCCAGAATCGAGGCTCCGCCATCGTATAAAAGCTGGCTCAGCGTCAGGCCCGAGAAGAAGTTCGAAGGATCAACACTGTTCGTAACACCACTGTTTCTGCTGCGCGTATAGTCTTGGCTAACCGCGACGGTCCAGTTGATAATAGGGCGCAAAGCCGACAGCGCGATCGCCACATCCTCGTCCGCAGCCCGCAGCAGCGCCCGGTTCTGTTCCAGCAAACCGCTGGTATTATAAGCTCCGATGAACGCATCGGTCAGGTTATCGGCCCAAACCGCCTTACCGGGCAACGTGCCCAGAGCAATACCCGCAGTCACTGCCAGAGTCCTGACCAGCTTTCCTCCTGCTGCAAAACGCATGGCGAAATCCTCTCAAATCAAAATAACGCAGCCCTGAGGGCAGTTTGCGTCTTTGTGTTGAACTAATCAAGGCAGCAGATAAATCTGCCCGCCGACTATAGCGAAAATGCACTCTCGGCCGAGAAGGCTTTCAGAACAGGTGCACTGGCGTTGAATGCCTGGCGCCAGGTAACGCGATCGCCTGATTTGTGGCCTATACGGACTGTCCCAAGATCACCTTCCATGAACAGGCAGGCGATACGCCCATGATCCTTAAGCTGGTCAATCAATGCAGACGGAACCTCTTCTACGCCGCCCTGGATCATGACCACGTCATAAGGCCCATGCTCGGCAGCGCCCTCATCCAGCGGCCCCACGTGAACAACCACATTATCCGCGTCAGCCTCCATCAGCAGCGTTTGCGCTTCGGCAGCTAGCGCTTCATCCGCTTCCACCGCTACGACCAACTGCGCCATACGGGCTGCAACAGCCGTCGAATATCCCAGCGCCGGAGCAATATCCAGAACAACCTCATCATTGGTAATGTTCAGCACATCCAGCATCTTGGCCAGTGTTCTCGGTTCCAGAATGCAGCGTCCAGCCTCAAGTTCTATCAAACCCTCGACATAGGCGGCTTCGCGTTGCGCGTCTGGCACAAAATTCTCGCGCTTGACGGACAGCATGGCATCAATGATCGGGAACTTGGTAACGTCCGAAGGCCGGACCTGCGTATCGACCATGGTGCGGCGGCGGGCTGCGAAATCTGTCATTGGATCGCTCATTCATTTCCCAAGGTTGCTGGGCTTGTGCCACATCCCGGGCAAACCAGCAACGGCCCGCAAGCGGAAACTTTCGTCTGTCGTGAAGATTTTAGAGTGATCCGATTGGGTGATCCAATTTTCAGTTCGTCAAATTTAGACCGAACCCACTGGACGCCCCGGATTAAAGCTGCTAAAACGCCTGTCACACCACGGCAAGTATTTGATATTACTTGAAAAGGCGAGTTGGCGGAGTGGTGACGCAGCGGATTGCAAATCCGTGTACACCGGTTCGATTCCGGTACTCGCCTCCATTTGATTTCAAGCACTTAGTCTCCTCCTATCAGTGTTTTGGTCTCACCGTTTACAGTTGCGTTTACAGTTTTGGATTCTTTTCTCGCAGTTTTGCCTTTTCAAGCTTGGACAAAACCGCATCGCTCTCATCTGGACTCACCCGAGCGTATAACTCGATAACCTGCGCGGCATAGCGAACAGACCAACCCATGAGCGTCGCAATTTGGCGCAACGATAGATCGGCATTAAGAAGCCTAGTCGCCGCCGTTCCGCGCGTGTCGGCCAAGGTTTTCTCACGGCCATCTTTCCAAGGAGGAACTTCGGCTTCGCGTCGCCATTTGGTGATCTGGTTAGAGGCCCATCGAGGTGTCAACGGCCTCCCGAGCTCCGAAACCAACAGCCTTTCCTGACCCACAGGAGTCTCAGCAATTAGTTTGGCCAGATTCTGTGTCACGGGAATATAGGCAACGCGACCTCGTTTGCTTGTGCGGAAACGAAGTCTCTGGCCGGTCGTGGTGTCCTCGAACTGAGCCAGTTTGATCTCAACCAGGTCAGCAACTCTAAGACCTGTTTCACACCCGGCAGCGAGTATGCGCCGCACCCAATCGGGTGCGTGCTTGTTGAAAAGCGCTACGTCAGCACTCGACCATATTATCTCCGTTCGATCGGGGCTATATAGCTTTTTCAAGCTGTGACAATAGTGCTCCCCGAGCCGCCCTTCTTCAACGGCCCAGTTTAGCAAACGGGCCGCGTGGGCACCTGCCATATCATGCTGTTTCGGAGAGTGTATCCAACGTTTGCGCCAAGTGTTAACCTCACCTCGAGACTCCCGCTCCTCAAACATTGCAACGGGGTCGTCGCCAAATTCTTCACCAAATCTGCTTAGCCAGAGTTTGATATCGGCTTGAGACCGTGAAGCTTTAGGCATAGCTGCACTTGACAAAAAATCTTCAACAAGATGCTTGATCATCATGACACCCGCTTCTGGCTGCTTAGTAACCTCGGTAAAGGCATGAAAAAAAGCGGGGTCATTAGGAAACTGAACGACATCTTCCCAGAACTTCGGGCCTTTTCGCCATGCATAGAAGTGGTACTTAATGCCGCCTACAACTTTGCGCCGCACGCGATGCACCCCTTTTGGCAGCTTACCTTTGGGCAAGACGTGCCCTCCGCTGAGCAACTAAGCTGATCGACTGGGCGTCGCGTTCGGCAACGATGGACGTTTGCATGCCCTGTGCAACATCTAGCTTCGCTCTAACGAGCTTAGGATCATACCGCCCTCGCCTACCGGGCACAGGTAAAATACCGACTCGGCGGCAAAACTCATAAAAAGCGGTCGATGGTACATCGTAGCCAAACGAGACGGCGAGTTCCTTAGTTGAGATCAACTGAATACTGCTATTCATTTGTCTGCGCCTCCCATACAGCGCGCGCCTCCTTGGCTGCACGAATTGCCCGAATGACTTCGGAGTTTTGCGAGCTCCCATTCTGCGTGGCTTCTGATTTGATCCAGTCCTTCAATTCTTGCGGCAACCTGAGTTGCATGGGCTTTCGACAATTCATTCGCATCACCTATGGCTATCAGCCATATAGTGGCATATAGCCATCATTGCATCAAGGGATTATTATGGCAATGTGCCACTATGACAGAGCAGAAGACGCAGAATCAGGACAAATTTATCGTCCGCCTTCCTGAAGGGCTGCGCGAACGCATACGACTGGCTGCCGACAACAATAACCGCAGCATGAATGCAGAAGTAGTAGCTCTACTAGAGGAAAAATACCCCCTACCCAAACCCGAGAAGATTTCAGATCCCGCTGCAAAAATTCTGTTTTGGTTGGCCGCAAGAATTCGCAGGCGGACACCAAAACCCGGTTCCTTACGTGACAAACAAGCGGCCCTTTACGAAGCCGTTGCTGCCGACCTGGAAGCACGAATGGAATCTGCCGAAGGCGAGACACAGGTTAACAAATAAGATCGAGAAGCCATCATAATTAAGATGGTCCTGAAGAGGCAACAATGCAAAGCTGGCAAGAAATTACAAATCCAACCATCCAAGTCGTTGACTTGTTCTGTGGCGCCGGAGGCTTCTCCTTGGCAGCCCAAAACGCTGGTTGTGAAGTCGTTTTCGCCGTTGAGAATGACCGTCATGCATCTGCATCCTATGAGCAAAACCTCTGCAAGACTAACGCACTGCGCGCCACCAAATTGTACTCACAGGACATCCGAGAAATAGATCCAGCTACATTAGCAAAGGCGCATTTTAAAGACGGAAGTGAATGCGACATCCTACTAGGCGGTCCGCCTTGCCAAGGATTTTCAACACATCGCATTAATGGCGCTGGTGTGAACGATCCAAGAAACGCGCTCATCTATAGGTATTTTGATTTCATCAAAGCTCTTCAGCCGAAAACTTTCTTAATGGAGAATGTCCCCGGTTTGTTATGGCCGCGTCATGCAGAATATCTTGAGGCCTTTTATAAACTGGCAAAGGAAAGCGGATACAGTGTGTTTCCTCCTTGTAAGATAGACGCGCGAGATTACGGCGTCCCGCAAAGGCGTCAGCGAGTTTTTATCCTTGGAATGCGAGAGCCAGTTGATACGGGTTCCTTTGTCTGGCCACCCGCTCAAACGCATCACGCAGACGGGCATCATGTAAACTTGAAAAAGTGGCTAACTTGCTCACACGCATTTGAACCATCTGCATCGGATGACCCCAACGACATCCATATGAAGCACGGTCTAGAGCTCATCGAAGTATTCCGCCGCACACCTTTGAACGGAGGCTCACGTAGAGATTCTGGACGTGTCTTACCTTGTCACAAAGCACACGACGGGCACAAAGATGTGTACGGCCGGATAGACCCTCGTAAACCCGCTCCGACTATGACTACCGCTTGTATAAACCCTTCAAAGGGGAGGTTTGTTCACCCGACAGAACACCATGGAATAACGGTTCGGCAAGCGGCACGAATTCAAACCTTCCCAGATTCATTTCAATTTGTTGGAGGCCTTACCGCCGCCGGAAAACAAATTGGAAACGCTGTCCCGATAAAACTTGGTGAGGCTCTAATTTCAGCCATAGCAGCATATCTGAGGGAAAGTGAGCTTAAGCAAGGAAATAACGTGGGCGAGCTATGCGAGATGCACCCGTGATAGAAAAATCATCTTTCAAAATGAGGGCCAGAACCGTCGATCATCTTGGACGGGAACAAATTGCCGATTGCCCTACGGCGATTTCGGAGCTCTGGAAAAACGCATTCGATGCTTATGCGACCGAGGTTTCTTTAGATATTTTCGAAAACTCATCTAACCCCGTTGCCGTTGTCTCAGACAATGGTCACGGAATGAACAAAGTTGATTTTTTCGAGCGATGGCTTGTCATCGGAACTGAATCCAAAGCGACTGCTGAAGAGGTTCCTTTGTCTGACCGCAGGGGACTCCAAAAGCGCGAAAAACAAGGCCAAAAAGGTATCGGCAGACTTTCATGTGCCAACTTGGGCCCAACAATGCTTCTAATTTCGAAGAGAGTAGAGCAAGATTTCATCGCTTCGTTGCTGGATTGGCGGCTCTTTGAAAATCCATTTCTCAATCTAGGGGATGTAATCATTCCCACAATCGAGGTCTCAAGCTTAGAGGATGTTTTTAATCAACTTCCTTCGTTAACCGAAGCTTTGCTAGAAAACCTCACACCAAAACCTAAAGAGACTGCTAACCAAAAAGAGAAAGAAGCCCAGGACGTTGAGATAAAACGCATAATTGACGCTTGGCGTGCCTTCGATAAACTTCCAGAACGGCAAAAGGAAAACAACTCAAGAGACATTATCAACTCGATCTCAAGCGCCCAGTTTTCGACAGAGCACTTGACTGATTGGGTAGGGAATAGTGATGATGTAGACAGTGGCACGGCATTGATGGTCTCGGGCATCAACTACGATCTAAAGGCTCAACTGGCTTCAGAACCCTACAACCAATCGATCAAACGAACACGAAAGAACTTCGCTGAGACGTTGGCGAATTTTATCGATCCATACGTTGATCTAGAAGAAAAAAAACTACCAGATTTCTATCGCCAATTCTCGTACAAGGTAACCGTTTGGAAAAACCTTTTCCCGACCGTCGTTATTAGCCGGGAGAAGGGAATTTCGCGTCGCCAAGTCGAAAAACTCGAACATTGTCTATCTGGTACGGTGGATGAGGACGGCGTTTTCAGCGGTACCGTCAAAGCTTTCGGGCGCATTCTCCCCGACAAAGTGAAAATCTTACCCAAAACAGATGTAGAGATTCCAAAACGCGCTAACACACGCTTGGGCAGCTTTGATATTTACATTTCGGCTATGGAATTTGAGTACAGCAAATCCACCCATGAAAAAGCCGAACATGACCGCATCAAGGAGTTAGCTGAACTTTATGCAGGTTTCATGATTTTCCGAGACGGTCTGCGTGTCCTACCTTATGGCCGGCCCGACAACGATTTTTTTGAAATCGAAGAGCGTCGAACGAGGCACGCTGGAAGAGAATTCTGGAATCACAGGCAAATGTTTGGCCGTTTAGCCATCAAAAGGCAGGGAAACCCAAATTTGCTCGACAAGGCGGGTCGGGAAGGGATTTTGGACAACCGCGCGGCAAAAGCGCTGAAAGACCTTGTTGATAACATTTTAATGCAGTCGGCGCGGAAGTACTTCGGTACGGATGCCGCGGTTCGTAAAGAGTTATTGCCAGAGGTCCGCGAGGCCAAAAAACAAGAACGCGACGCTGAAAACCGGCAAAAGTTAAGGGAAAAGAACAGCCGAGGGTTCAAGAAAAACTTAAAGGAACAATCCGCTCTGCTACCTGGGCTTCTCGAAGACCTGCACGAAAGCGCCCAAAGCATCACAATTGATTCAGATGCAGAACTCAATGCTGCGCAAGACATGGTGGCAGAGCTAAAAAAGCGGTTACCACCCGCTACTATCCTCGGTGCGCCTCGCTCGATGACTCCAAGACAAAAAGAACAATACTCTAAGTACCGAACGCAAGCCGCCGAAGCCAAAAGCCTGCATGCCAGAATCACGCAAGAAGTATCTGAAAAAGTAGAGGAATTTCGACCAACGGATCCACTTTCTGTTCTCGAAAGACAAGCAGAGAAATCCCGGAATCGGCTTGGTGGGCAGTTAAACCAATGGAGAAACACAATCCGCTCGCTTCAAACTGCCGAATTCCAGCGGATTACTAACTTAGTAGATCAACGAAAGTCGTTGTTCATGGATGATGCAGAAGCAATTTTACAGCTTTTCAAGATCGAACGCGAAACGTTTCATTCAGCAGCTAGCAAACTCACCAAGTTAGAGGACAACCTTTCGGAAGAAAACGAGGCAATCTTTGAACCCTATCTTAGGGCTATTGAAAGCCTTAAGGAGAGCATAGATCTCGAGCACCTAGCTACCACCGGCATGGAGGATCTAGCAGATGCAAGAGCGGAACTTGATAGGTTAAACAGCCTGGCTCAACTCGGAATCGCAGTAGAAATAACTGGTCACGACCTTCAAGATTTTGACGACATCATTTCTTCAGGACTTTCTCAATTGCCGGACGAGCTTAAGAACAGCAAGGCTGTCGGAGATATTAGAGTTGGATATGAAGGGCTAACCGACCAGCTTCGGTTCCTATCTCCTTTGCGATTGTCTGGGGTCAGAGTTGAGCGATGGATTACCGGCGAAGAAATAGCGACTTACATTGCAGAGTTCTTTGCCCCAACACTAAAACGCAATGAGATACAATTTGAACCGACGCCTGAGTTCAAAGGAATCCGCATTTTTGATCAACCTTCTCGCCTGTTGCCCGTTTTCATAAACCTAGTGAACAACAGCATCTATTGGCTTGGCACCAGCGACACTACCGCAAGGAAAATCATCATAGATATGAGGGACGAAAAAGTCATTGTCTCAGACAATGGGCCAGGCATCCAACCCGAGGACATCAACAACCTATTCAAACTATTTTTTACCACCAAAATTCACGGGGGCCGCGGCGTGGGCCTGTATCTGTCGAAAGCCAATCTCGTTGCTGGTGGACACTCAATCGCGTACTCAACTAGGTCGGAAGATATAGTTCTTAACGGCGCAAATTTTGTAATAAAATTCAATGGCCTGGAAGCTGGAAATGAATGAAAGATATATGGGTTTTGTCGAGGAGGCATTTGTCGCCCCTATCCGTTCCGTCGTGATCGTTGATGATGACTACCCAACACTAGAAGAGATTCTGGAAGGTTCGCTAGCTCGTACCGAAACCAAAAAGGAATTTTCGAGTAAAAAATCTTGGTGGTCAAATCCGGAGCCTATTAAACGTGTGGTAGACGAGTTTAGGTCCCAAGAGAAGAAATACATTCTTGATATCCATGATGCGCAAACACTCTCTGCGGAGGACGAAATTCAAGGTGCTTCACACCTTCATCAAACTGACCTGTTGATTTTGGACTACCAGCTAGATCCTGATAATGGAGAAAACTGGGTAAGATCATTGAATATTGCCCGAGAACTCATGAAGAACTCCCACTTCAATCTTGTTGTTGTGAACACACAACAGGATCTTGAAGCAGTGTTCAAAAATTACCTTTTGGGCCTTCTCACCCCATCTATGGAAGAGTTGACAGACGCTGAGGAAACGCGACTTGAGGCAGCCTATGAAGCGGCGACGCATGTCGAAAATTTTGCTGCAAAATTGGAAGCAGCAGTAGGTTTTAAACAGTATGCACGCTATTTGCAGGAGCCGAAAATTCTCCGGAGTTTATCATCGGCTGGGGGGCAATTTGCCAGACTTGCAAAACTCTTTGAGGATACTGGGTTAGATCAAAGACATCACAAAATTCTCGCCCAGTCTGCCCTACTCGAGTTTGAAAAGAAATCCATCGAACAAAAGTTGATGTGCCCCTTCGACATTGGACCTATTCGCTTCAAGGACACCAGCGATATTAAATGGATCCGGTCAGACAAGGTGTTTTTGACGTTCTCTTATAAACCTGACCAAATACCATTGTTGGATAGCCTTCGAACAGCACTTTATGACTGGTCCCCAAAGCCTTCGAGATTGGTTTTGGCCAAGATGCAGGCTGATCTGGAAGAAAGCGGTGTTCAAATGCAAGATAGAGCACTGAGTGACGACCATTCGTCAGCTCTTTGGTATACCGACATCTTAAATTCTGATGACAAGGCTCTGAAAACTAAGGTCGATGAAGTTTCCAAGCGACATGTTGATGGAATTTTGGCCCAGCTTCTACCAAGCGTTAGGGACTTTGCACTTCGTCTGACGAACGATGATAGGCAGCCAACAGTAGCAGAAAACTTAGAGCGCGTGAAATTTCGCTACGGTATCGATATCGGCGACGAAACCGAACAGATTAGGGCACGTCTGCAGCATAACGCTCTTGCATGCACACAAGAACCTCGTGGCTGGCATGTACAGACTGGTCACGTCTTCGAGGTTAAGAGTGAACTATGGGTATGTGTTTCCCCACTGTGTGACACAGTCCCGACGCAAATCCCAGCAAGTCAATGTGCCTTGCAAGGCAACAGGCTCCGGTTTAGTGCTGTAAAGCTGCATCCACTAAAAATGAACGTACTGCCAGAATTCGTGCAGTCTAACCGTTTCGTGTTTTTTCAGGATGCAGACGACGTGAAGGTCTACTCCATCGCACCAGACGCATCCGCGATGCCTAGTGTCGGCGTATTCTTTGCCGAAGATTCAGGCAATTTGTCAGCTAACATGGAGTTAGTGGTCTCCCGTGCTGAGCAAGACCCGGCAACCCTTAATCTGAAAATAATTAGCCACGAGACAAAGATCATTGGCCATTTGCGTTACGAGTATGCATTGAACTTGATTCATCGACTTGGCAGCTCGGTGACCCGGGTGGGCCTTGACTTCTCAGGATGAAACCAGATTTCGAGCAGTTTCGGGCGACCGAGGTTGTTCGGGATGCACAATCCGTTTCAATGAGCTGTATCTGACAGCTTATTTCCAGATAACTTGCATTGTACCCGGCAAAAATGGATCGGAGTCAACGGTGAACCCGTTAGCCGCCAAGATAGCGTCCCGGGTTTGTTTCTCACATGTAGCGAGGATCGTATATGCCTGCTGAAGTGTTGAACCTGGGAAGCAATCATCCTCCGTGTAGCCCTGCATCTTTTTCAATGTCGAAATAACTATGTCGCTGATTGAGTAGAATGGCTCATAAACCAAGCCTCGTTCCACAGAGTCTTGGTGCAGGACACCGTATAATCGTTCCATGGAATCCAGCTTTTCTCCACCCTCTGCGTCTACTGGTAGAGATAAATTAGGCCGCCGGTTAAAGCCTGCATGGCAGATTTTATGGCACTCTCTGCATAGTGTTATCCCGTTTCCTGGGTCGAATTGTGCTGGTGGGGCCAAAACTTTTCTAAAGATATGATGTGCTGACAACCGATCTGCTGAATGACAGTCGACACACCGAAACCCGTCCCGGATGCGAATGAAATCACTCCAAATTGAAAGACAATAGGCCTTCGATCGCTCCGCCCTGACGGCATTCATAAGCTTCGCAAGCTTCACATTTAACAGCAAAAAATCTGGTTCAACCAACCTTAACCTCTTTTCGAATTTGTATATACTGGTCCATACGATCACATTGTCATCTGAAACCGCAATACAGGTTCGCCGATGACGGAATTTTAGCGGACAGTTGAATGCCTAACCTTACCATAGAGCTTCCAGATGCACTTCTCGAGCGACCGCAGCAGATCGCCGGCGAGGAAGGCATCGATCCGGAAACCCTAGTTCGCCACGCGATCGCTCTGAAAGTTGGCGTCAATCCCTCATCAATGGAGAAGCCGATTTCGGTTGGATTTCTAACGCGGCAGACCCATGACGTCTTACATGTTGGAACCAATGAACCTGTGCACTTTATCGACGACAAGGGGCGAAAATTTGTTTTGGTTTCGGCCGAATACTACGACGACTATCTGCCCAATCAGGATTGACGCTTGGAGCTGCTGGGGGCTGTCTGCCCCCGTGCCTGGCGGCGATTTTAGGGAAGATGAAATCATTTACATTGTTTCAAGAGTAATGAGCTCAAATTTGGTGTCAGACGGTACATAGTTTTGCCATTTTGGCACCCATAGTCGTTCCATGCGCGCAAAACCCCAGGGCTGATGGCCTTGGCACTGATTGCAGACATTCAATTTCGCTTGGATGAACTCACAATAGGCGAACAAAGGGTGAATTCGCTGCGTTTGCACCAAGGTCTGCAATCTCGAGTAACCGGCCGCACGTGTGCGGCCGATCTTTCGATTTTACCGATCAGTGAGGAGATTTTCAGGTTGGTTCCGCTTCACCGGGGGGTGGGACGTTCAGCCGGTTTCACCAAATCCTTTCGGTACTGGCAGGTCAGGCAAGCTTGCCGCACGTTTCTGCAAGGCCCGCCCGATGACCACGCGGCTGATTTCCGTCGTCCCGTCCACGATCCGCAGCATTTGTGCAAGACGGGACAAACGATCCAGACCATAAGGCTGCAACAGCCCCATGCCGCCCAGCACTTGCGTGCAGGTATTTGCAGCCTTCACTGCGGCATCTGGCACAAACCGTTTGGCATGGGCGGCCATCAGTGGGCCCTCGGGCGTGCCAAGGGCCTTTGCCGCCTTGCGGTAAAGCAGTTTCGAGGCTTCAAGATCGGTCGCAACTTCGCCCAGCATCCACTGGATCCCGTCCAGATCGAGGTTCTTGCCACCGAACATCTTGCGGTTCTTGGAATAGGACAGCGCCGTATCCAATGCGGCTTGCATCAATCCACAACATCCTGACGCGATTGAGACGCGGGCGATGTCGATCGCCATGAGTGAACCTTGCAGGCCCTGGCCAATGGGCAGGATGATGTTGTCTCCACTCACCACGACCTTGTCCATGTACATCTCGGCCAGAGGCAGGAAGCTGTAGGACGGGGTATCATAGAGCGGTCCAAAGCTGAGGCCCGGCGCGTCGGCGGGAATGGCGATCATCGCCATATCCTTGTGGCCGAGTGCGTCACTGGTTTTGACCACGGTGAAATAGATATCAGCCTCGGTCGCCAGGCTGACCCATGCCTTCGCACCGCTGATCGTCCATGTGCCGTCGTCATTGATCACGGCTCGCGAATACATGTTTGTGGCATCCGATCCGGATTGCGGTTCGGTCAGTGCAAAGTTCGCCAGTTTGCGGCCCGAGGTCAGATCCCGTGCCCATTTTTCCTTGAAGGTATCTGTGCCATAGCCGCAGCCCGCGAAGGTGCAGATGTTATGCATCGACAGGGCAAAAGCATAAGCGCCATCTCCGAGCCCCAGCTGTTCGTAGACCTGAATGCCCTCTGAAAGTGGCAAGCCCTGGCCGCCAAACTCTTCGGGGGCGTAGAGCCCGGTCAGGCCAGCGGCCCCGGCCTTGTCCGACGCATCACGGGGCCATGTCTTCGTGGCGTTCCAGGCGTCCACATTGGGCAGGATGACCTGCTCGGCGTGGTCGCGTGCGGCCTGGAGTATGGTGGCGAGTTTGTCTGACATTGGTGGATCCTTTCAATGGCGATTGTTCTCAGATGACGCCACAACCCGGCAATAGTGGATGGCCAGACTGATGAGCTATGAAGGCGAAACTTCAGCTGAAAATGCTTCTATGCGGCAAGATTTAGCGAGCCAGCCCGTTAAGCTCTATCTCGTGCGCTGACAGATAATTGTCCAAAAGTGACAAATGGCAGCTTATGTTTGTGATTTGCGGTATGAGCTGGGCGTGCTTCCGGTCCAGCGTTGAAAGGCCCGGTGGAAATTGGCCGCCGACGAAAATCCGACATCATGTGCGATGGCTTCAACGCTTTTGCGCCCCGCCTGAAGATCACGGATTGCGATGTCGCGCCGCAGGGCATCCTTTATGGCCTGAAACGACGTGCCATCCGCGTGTAGCCTGCGGATCAGGGTGCGCGGGGTCATGTGCATTGCGGATGCAGTCTGTGTTAAGGTCGCCGAATCCCAACCTGTCTGACCCAGATACGTGCGCACCCGCAGCGATTGGGTGTGTTCGCGGGAAGAGGTAAAAATCCAGTCTCGCGGCGCGTTTTGCAAAAACCGGTCAAGATCAGCTGTGCTTCGAGTCTGCACAGGGCCCATTACATTCGGATCAAACGCGATGGCGGTGGCGGGTTGGCCAAACCGCAGCGGTGCAGGAAAGATAATCGCGTAATCCTGATCAAAGTCCGGGCGATCAAACGCGAAATCAACGGCCTTAACCGGAACCTCATGCCCTGCCAGCCAAGACATGAGCCCGTGGGCAAGTTTGAGGATCAGCATATGTCCAAACCGCTGAAGCGGCACTTCGCCTTGTGGTTTCAGGGTAAGCACCAACGCGTTGTCGGCGTCCTCCAGATCAAACTGATAATCATCCAGCAACAAGTTCCAGAACGTTGAAAACCGGTAGAGCGCCGATGCAAGAGACGTGGCTTCCCTGACAGTGGTCAGAAGATGTTGTAGGGCCCTCGGCCGGACGGGTCTGCTCCAAAGCCCCATCATCTCATCACCGGTCTCAACTGCGGCAAGTTGATAGAGGCAAACGATCTGATCCAGCGTGACGCGACCATTCGGCGAGCGCGTATCCGCGTTCAGACCGGACCGGCTCAGCAGCGAAGCCATCTGCGCCTCTGGGCACAGGGCACGCAGCGCCGCCAGCCAGTCATCGACAAACTGGCTGGAAACCGTGGAAAGGATCGTTGGCGCGACATTGGTCATAACGCCTCAGGAAGCATCACCAATTCCGGTCGACATGAAACGCAGGCTTGCAGATGGCGACCCTCGCAGATGACAGAATGTCAATGTCTCAACCAGATAACGCTCTGCTTGAACTCATTTCAGTGGGGTCAGGCGACTTCGAACAGTGCTGCGGCGCCCATGCCTCCGCCGACACACATGGAGGTCACCACGTATTTCACGCCACGACGCCTCCCCTCAATTAGAGCATGCCCGACTTGTCTCGCACCTGTCATGCCGTAGGGGTGGCCAATCGATATTGCACCGCCGTTCACGTTGTAGATTTCGGGATCGATCCCAAGATGGTCACGGCAATACAGAACCTGGCAGGCAAAGGCTTCGTTAAGCTCCCAAAGGCCGATGTCTTCGATGCGAAGACCTGCATTCTTCAGCAGCTTTGGAATTGCAAAGATCGGGCCGACCCCCATCTCTTCCGGTGCGTTTCCTACAACAGTCATGCCGCGATAAATACCCAGCGGTGTGAGACCCTGTTGCTCAGCCATTTTGCCTTCCATGAGCACACAAGCCGAGGCCCCGTCAGAAAGCTGGCTTGCGTTTCCGGCAGTGATCAGTCCTCCTTCGACAACCGGGTTCAATGCCCCGAGTGTTTCGGCCGTCGTACCCGGCCGGTTGCCCTCGTCTTTTGACAAGGTCACCTCTTCCACGGTTTCCTCTCCGGTTTCGCGGTTCTTGACCCGCTTAATCGCAGTGATCGGGACGATCTCATCTTCAAACGCGCCAGCCGCCTGAGCCCGGGCGGTCCGACCTTGCGAAAGTGCGGCGTATTCATCCTGGACGTCGCGGCTGATCCCATAGGTCCGCGCCACATTTTCCGCCGTCATCAGCATCGGCATGTAGGCATGCTCAGATTGGGCGAGAACGTTTGGATCTTTCTCATCGCCCGCCCATTTCAGATAGGCATTCTGCAGGGCGGAAATATTCTCCTGCCCGCCAGCCACGGCAACGTTCTGACCATCCACGATGATCTGCTTTGCAGCCGTCGCAATGGCCATCAACCCGGAGGAGCATTGCCTGTCGATCGTCTGTCCTGCCACCGTATTGGGAAGGCCCGCCGCCAGCGCCGACAAACGAGCGACATTCATGCCTGCTGTCCCCGCCGTAAGGACCGATCCGATGACGACATCTTCGATCGAACCGGGGTCCACGCCTGCACGTTCAACAGCGTGCTGAATGGCGTGCCCCATCATGGTAGGGGATTTGATGTTGTTCAGCGCACCCTTGAAGGCAACCCCAATGGGGGTTCGGGCGGTTGAGACGATAACGGCTTCTCTCATGATTTTTCCTTTTTGGCATCAAAATGTGCGTCAAGTGTCACGCCCGAGGTTGCAAGTTGTTCCAGCAAAGGCGCAGGCGTGAACCACATCTCGCCATAGGCGCCAAGCGACTGCCGATAGTGGGTCATGCGTTCCAGAATCTGGCTTAATCCAATCTCGTCGGCATAGTGCATCGGGCCGCCGCGCCAGTTTGGGAAGCCATAGCCATTGACCCAGATCAGGTCGCAATCACCCGGGCGCGTTGCAATGCCCTCTTCAAGGATCAAAAAGCCCTCGTTGATCAGGGGATAGAGACATCGCTCAAGGATTTCCTGATCGTCGATGTCCCTGCGTTTCACGCCATGCAGGTCCGACAGCTCGGAACTGATTTGAACCATCTCAGGGTCTTCGACCCGTGTCCGTCCCTCGTAGACATAGCTTCCACGCCCGGTTTTCTGACCCAGTCGGCCTAGTTCAAACAACCTGTCCTGCACAACCTGGTATGTCGGGTCATGCGCGATTTCACTACGCCGTTCCTGACGCACGCGTGCGCCCACATCGACTCCGGCCAGATCTGCCATCGCATGAATGCCCATGGCCATGCCGAAGCCTTCAAGGACGTTATCCACCTGTTTCGGTGTCGCCCCCTCTAGAAGCAGACGGGATCCTTCGCGGAAGTATGGTTCCAGCATCCGGTTTCCAACAAAGCCGTAGCACACGCCAACCGTGACAGGGAGCTTTCGGATCTTCTTTGCGACCATGATTGCCGTTGCAATGACATCGGGAGCGGTCTTGGCGCCCCGCACCACCTCTAGCAAGCGCATGACGTTCGCCGGGCTGAAGAAATGGAGACCAATCACATCCTCCGGACGGGACGTGACCGCAGCTATTTCATCAAGATCCAACGTCGATGTGTTTGAGGCCAGTATCGCGCCGGGTTTAGCGTGCTGGCCCAACGCTTCGAAAATCTGGCGTTTGACATTCATGCTTTCAAACGCCGCTTCAATGATCAGGTCGGCCTTCGCAAGGTCTGCATAGCTAAGCGTCCCAGTGGCGTTGGCGGCGATTGCCTCTGCCCGATTGGCACTAAGCCGCCCTTTTTGGGCCGCGCGTTGGAAATGCTCCCTGACCTGATCCAGCCCCTGTTCCAGCGCAGTTTGTGTGGTTTCCAGAAGCGTGACCGGATACCCCGCCTGCAGAAAGGCGATGGCAATGCCGCGCCCCATTGTTCCGGCACCGATCACGGCGACCGATGAAATGCTACGTGGTTGGTCAGCACGGGTAACGCCGGGAACCTTGGTGCATTCACGCTCTGCAAAGAACAGATGCCGCCCCGCGCGCGATTGAGGTGTGTCGAGCAGTTCAGCGAAACCCGCCTTCTCTTGTGCCAACCCCTCGGCCAGCGGCATTTCGCACGCGGTCTCGATGGACACCAAACATCGTTCAGGGGCGACAAGGTTTTTGGACGTGTGCGCTATCTGGTCTCGGAAACCCGTCAGATATCCCTTCGGATCAGGGTGTGTGACGGTCATATCCGCACAACTGCGTTTTGGATCGCCCTCATGGCTGACACGGGTGGCAAAACCCAAAACATGCGCGCGAAAATCCTGTTTGTTTTCAAGCAGCGCGTCGACCAGCCCACAAGACAGGGCATATTCGCCTTTCACGGGATCACCCGAGAGGATCATTTGCGTTGCCGCTTCCAGCCCGGCAATCCGGGGTAGTCGCTGGGTGCCGCCGGCACCAGGCAGCAGCCCCAGTTTGATCTCAGGTAGGCCCATCACGGCGTCCGGCGTGGCGACACGGTAATCACAGGCAAGCGCAATCTCCAGCGCACCCCCCATCGCTGGGCCTGCTATCGCGGCGATAATGGGTTTTTTGCTGGTTTCAATCGTTTCACACAGGTCTGGCAGGTCCGGCTTGTCCCAAACTGCCCCAGTACGGAACTCGACGATGTCAGCGCCGCCGCAAAAGAGCGGCAGAGCCGAGCATAGAACGATAGCTTTGATCTGCTCATTTGCATCCAACTCGTGAATGGCCGCAGAAAGCGCCTGCCGCATCTTGAGGCCAAGAGCGTTCACTGGCGGGGCATTCAGCTCAATGAAAGCGACACCCTCGGTGTGTTTAATGGAAATCATGTTTGGAAACCTCAATTGGACTGTTTGGCAAGATCTTGTTCGATCTCTGCCCAATCGTCGAAGTGGATTACATTGCAGGGTGAATTCACGTTCTCGAGCCAGACAAAGACGGAGATGAATGGCTGGTCATAGACCCGGGTGGCGTGGGGATCGCCCGCCGCATTCCAGATAAGTGATCCAGCCGGATAATCCTGCCAGTCACGGGTGCCAAATCGCCAACCAGATTTCTCGGACAGGTTCAGGTACAGCTCTGGCGCGTCGTGGTTGTGGTCGCGATACAGCGTCCTTGGACCCAGCATGAAAATGCCAAGGTTGAAATCGGGATGGTGATGTCCACATGCGTCTGGCCCAATCAGCAGAGTATGTAGGTTACACTTTGTGTATCCCTCGCCCAATTCGGCACCAGGGGGATAGAATTGGGCGTTGTCTTCGCGCCAGATCAGATCATCCTTGGCCGCTTTCAGACAACCTGCGATTTCCTGCAATTCGGGGGCGACAATCCCGGCGATGGCGTTCTTCAGTACCTCATCGTGCCGGGTTCCTTGGGGAGGTAAATCCATGAGCCTCTCACCCTTCAGGTCCATGGCTGCCAGCTTGTCCAACGTCAGATCAATGCCGCGCGTGGCAGCTCTGTGAGCCTGCAGATAGGTGACAATGGACCCGATAAGCGCCTGAATACGGCGTTGCTTGTCTGTCATGATTTAAATTCCGAGCGCGTTGAAATATCTTTCCGCACGAGTTTCTTGTCGAGCTTGCCGACACTGGTTTTAGGTAGGCGGTCGACAAAGATTATCTCGTCTGGAACTGCCCATTTTGAGATCTCGCCTTCACCGACACGCGACTGGATTTCTTCCATGACTCTCAAGCGCACAAGATCCGGGTCGGCATCCTTTGCGGCTTGAGCAACCAACACTGGCCTTTCGCCCCATTTCGCGTGCGGCAGCCCGATTGCTGCGACGTCCTCAACGCCGCTGCAAGACGATGCTATGTTTTCCAGTGCCAGTGAGGATATCCATTCGCCGCCGGTCTTGATCACATCCTTGAGGCGGTCAGTAATCTGCAGCGATCCATTCTCGCGGATATACCCAACATCCCCGGTATGCAGATACCCACCGTCCCAAAGCTCATCCGAGGCTTGCGCATTATCCAGATAGCCTTGTGTCAACCAGGGAGCCCGAGCAACAACTTCGCCGGTTGTTTCGCCGTCATGTGGGACGTCCTGCATATCCGGTGTCACAACACGAAGGTCGACAAGAGGGCCGGGAAAGCCGGTTTGCGCCTGCATCTCGGGGTCATTGCTGGACAAATCGGCCACCGTCAGAAACGGACAGGTTTCGGACATCCCATAGGCCGCATGCAAGGATATGCCTGCCGCCGCGGCGCGGTCCTGCAGGCCTCGCGGCAAAGCGGCCCCGCCAATGATCACTTTCCATCTGTCCAGGTCAATTTGTGGGCAGCCCGGATGGTCGAGCACCATTGACAGAACCGTGGGCACGCAGTGTGAAAAGGTGACGTTTTCGTCTGCAATCAATCGCAAGATTGTGTCAGGGTCATATCGACCGGGATAGACCTGACGCAGCCCCAGCATCGTTGCGGCATATGGAAATCCCCAGCCGTGGACGTGAAACAAGGGCGTCAGCGGCATGTAGACGTCGCCGCGATGAAATCCGGCATTCCCGGGCCATGCGCCGAAACCTGCGATCAAGCCCAATGTGTGAAGGACCAACTGCCGGTGTGAATAGCTCACCCCCTTGGGATTGCCGGTGGTCCCGGTCGTATAAAACAGGGTTGCCGTTTGGTTTTCATCGAAGTCCGGGAAGTCAAAGCAGCCTGGGGCCTCGCCTATCCACTCTTCATACCCTTCTCCGTCTCCAATCGGCACGATGATGATGTCCCGATCAAAGCCCGATTTGATACCCTCAATGAGCGGCATGAAATCGCGGTGCACGATGATCAGATCCGGTTGCCCATGGTTGATCGTATAAAGAACCTGAGCAGGAGACAGACGCACGTTGATCGTGAAAAGGGACGCGCCCATCATCGGGATCGCGAAAAAACACTCAAGATAACGGTGCGTATCCCAATCCATGACACCGACGCGCATGCCTTCATGTATCCCGCTCGCCTCTAAAGAATTGGCAAGTTGGCGCACGCGTTTGCCCAAGTCCGCGTAGCTCAGTCGCATTTCGGTGCCGCTGACGATCTCTTGGCTGGCTGACGCGAGCTGGGATCCGGCCAGCAAGTGTTTAATCAGCAACGGATAGCCATATGCATTTGGCGAAGGTGAAAGTGGTGGCATGAAGGTGGAATCCCATAACATCTCTATCTGCTAATCTGGCATTTCTCACCCAGTTGAAGAATTGAAAGAAATTTCCTTTCATCAAGAAATTCTAACCGATCACATCGCACCGCGAATTGCGTGCTACCCCCTGACAGGTTATGAAAAAGAGTATCAATACCCTGCTATATTCGCGCCCGTCGTCGGATAACTCTGCTTGAGGGTAAGCAGAATTGATTTCATCGAGGAGATGCAGCAATGACCACTCACATGCCCACGCTGGTTTCACTGCGCGCTTTTGAGGCGGTGGCGCGTCACAAGAGTTTCCGAAAGGCCGCTGACGAGATTTGTGTGACGCATGCGGCAGTCAGCCACCAGGTCAAAGCATTAGAAACAACAATCGGTGTTAAACTACTGGAACGCACAAGCCGTTCGGTCGAGCTAACACCGGCTGGCGAGCAATATTACCCGCCAATACGCGAACACATTCAGGGAATCATCAAAGCCACTCGGCGCATCCAGACACCTGAGGAACCGGACGTGTTGCTCGTTCAGTCCTACGCAAGTTTCAATACAATGTGGTTACAGCCCAGATTGGCAGACTTTCTTCAGGATAATCCGGACACACGCGTGCGCATCGTCTCTACCTTTGAAGACGGTGATTATGACATGCACCGGTTCGATGTGGGCGTGTTCAACGCGCCACCATTTGACAAACGGTTTGACTATAGCCCCTTGTTCGAAACGGATATCTACCCGGTATGTGCTCCGGAGGCCTTGAAAGCCGCAAGCGGTGGAATGCCGCTGGAAGAGCTAAGAAATTTCCTGTTGCTGAGTGTCCCAAACACATGGAATGAGCCGGATGACTGGGACTGCTGGTTGGATGCGGCGGGCTTAGATCGCGAAACGATGAAATTTGGCTCTGTTTTCGACAATTACCCGCTGGTCCGTGAAGCTGTTCTAAAAAATCACGGTATCAGCGTCGCAAGAGCACCGTTTTGCACGCGTGACCTTGAAAGGGAGCGCCTGGTCAAACCGTTTGATATTTCGGTGCCCGAGCCAGGCAGCTGGTATCTGGCGACGCAAAAAGAACGTGCACCCAACCCAAAGCTCGATACGTTTGTTGACTGGCTGTTCGAACAGATCGAAGCCGACCCAACCATGCGGCTATTTCGGGCCTGATCTGATGAATTCCAGCTTTGTCGTCAGCGCGCGTCAGGACTGACGTGCGCCTGCTTCGGATGCGACGCGAGGGACGAGTGCGCGAACCAGTTCAGTCATATCCAGTGAGCCGACTGTCTTCTCCCCATCCTTGACGACATAGGCGTGTGACGTATCCCCGCCGGACCGCGCGATCATGCTTTCGAGCGTGTCGTTCACGTCCACTTCGCCATGGGCATCTTCTGGCACTTGGCCACCGTCCAGCGGGGTCATGATCGAGCGGACCCGCAGAACCCGTGCTCGGTTGATGTCGCTCACGAAGTCTTCGATGTAAGGATCGTTGGGGTTCAACAGAATATGCTGCGGCTCGCCCTGCTGCACGACAAAGCCGTCTTTAAGGATCACAAGGTGATCGGCCAGCTTCAACGCCTCATCTAGATCGTGAGTGATGAAGATGATGGTCTTGTGCAGCTCTTTTTGCAGCTCGAGCAGCAGGTCCTGCATGTCGGTTCGGATCAGTGGGTCAAGAGCCGAGAAAGCCTCGTCCATCAGCATGATCGGTGTGTTCGCGGTCAGCGCCCGGGCAATGCCCACACGCTGTTGCATCCCACCGGACAATTGCGCTGGATAATGGTTCTCGAACCCGCTCAGACCCACGCGATCCAGCCACTTGGCGGCTTCACGGTCGCAAGTCGCCTCGTCCTCGCCGCGCACCGAGAGCGGCATGCCTGCGTTCTTCAGCACGGTTTTGTGCGGCAATAACGCGAACTTCTGGAACACCATCGACATCTTTTCCTGTCGAGCATGGCGCAACCCGTCCTCGGACAGTTGCATCACATCCTCACCCTGCACGATGATCTCGCCCGCAGTGGGTTCGATCAATCGGTTCAGGTGGCGGATCAGCGTGGATTTGCCCGAGCCTGACAGGCCCATGACAACTGTGATTTCGCCCGCCTGCATATCGACGTTGATGTTGTTGAGACCCAATACGTGCCCGTGCCGTGCCAACAATTCTTCCTTGCCCATGCCTCCTTTGACATGCTGCAACACGTCCTTGTCGCGGGTGCCAAAGATTTTATAGAGCCCGGACAGGCTGACCATTGGTTGTGTCATCGAACAGGCTCCTTAGTGTTTGACTTGGGTTTTATCGACCCGTGTGAGAGCTGCTTTGGACACGCGATCAAGGATCACTGCGAGCAGCACGATGCCGATGCCAGCGACGATGCCCACACCCAGTTCAAGGTTCCGGATACCGCGCAACACGTTCACGCCAAGGCCAGGGGCCGAAACAAGAGAGGCGATCACGACCATGGCAAGGCTCATCATGATGGTCTGGTTGATTCCGGCCATGATATTGGGCAGCGCTAAAGGGAGTTGCACCCGCATCAGTTTCTGGCGGTCCTTCATGCCAAAGGCATTGGCCGCCTCGATCACATCCCTGTCGACAAGCCGGATGCCAAGGTCGGTCAAACGGATCACCGGCACAATCGCGTAAAGGATGATCGCAATCCCGTACAGTTTGGATTCCGTGACCGAGAACAAGAAAATCAGAGGGATCAGGTACACGAATGTCGGCAGGGTCTGCAGCAGGTCGAGCAACGGAACGACGCCTTTTTGCAATCGGTCGGATTTCGACATGGCAATTCCAATGGGCACACCGAACAGCACCGAAATCGTCGTACACACAAAGACGATCGACAGGGTTTGCATCGCCACATCGTAGTGGTCTACGAGGGCCAGCATCATAATCGAGGCGGCCACGAAGATCGTCACAGGGCGCGAACGTGACGCGTACCAGGAAATCGCCACCAGAAGCGGGACCATGATGAACCATGGCGTCGCTTCAAACAGCCAAAGTGCGCCATCCAATATCCAGCTCAATGGCTGTGTGATCGGGTCCAGAACGGTTTTCAGGACCGGTTTGGCTGCCAGAAACCCTTCTTCGATCCCGTTGGTTACATCGCGCGACTGCCATATGCGGTTGCAGCTTTCGTGCAGATTATCAAATGAGGGAATTGGAACGAGCGGCCCAGAGGCCTCTTCTCCTCCTGCTTGCGCCGCAAGGTCCGCCAGCGAAAGAGGCGCTTTGTCATCTGACGTGCCACACCATTCGCTCAAACCCAATGCGCTGAATAACTTGTCATAGAAGGCCATTTATCCCACTTTCCGATCAACTTCAGTGCGTTAGGGGCATCGCTGAGGATGCCCCTGTCCATGCAGTTTACTGCAGCAATGCGGAAAGTTTGTCGCGCGCAGCATCGTTAAGCCACGCCCCCCAGACATCCTTGTAGGTTGTTAGGAAATGCACCGCGCCTTCATCGTAGGAGGCATTGTTGTCTTCAACCCATGCCAGCGTTTCGCCCATCTGTGCGTTGGTGAAGGACAGATTTGTCATCAGGTCAGACACTGCTGCGTTTTCGGCCATGAATTCTTTCGACAGAACTGTAACGACTTCACTGCGGGGGAAGGCGCTCATTTCTGGCGTCGCGCATTCCGCTGTGATGTTGCAGGCGTGCTTTTCAGGGTCATGGGGGCCCATATCGACCAGAGTCATCGGGTATTTGCCCAGTACCGATGTTGGTGCCCAATAAAAGCCGAACCATGGCTCTTTGTTTTCGTAGGCGGCAGCGATCGAAGCCGCAAGGGTTTCGCCTGATCCATGCACGAAGTTTTCAATGCCTGCATCAATCAGCCCGCCTGCCTTCATCAGGTTGGTGCTGACATTTAGACAGGTCCATCCCTCGGGGCAGTTGTGAAAGCGATTTCCGACGAGTTCGGGGTTGGCTGCGATGCCTTCAATTGTTGCCAGTTCCGGATGCTCCTCCACAAGGTAGTTCGGAACAAAGAACCCTTCGACACCGCCATCTGATAGAACTTCGGTCACAGGAATGATTGCACCTGAGTCAACCAGCCCTTGGTAAGCCGGCGCGCCGTTTGTCCAGATTTCAGTCAGAATATCGGGCTCTCCTGTCTCGGAAACGGATGCCAGCGCAGGGTTGCTCGAGAGCGGAACCGTGGTCACTTCGCAACCATAGCCTTGCTCCATCAGAAACTTCGAGACCGCGGTCACAATTTGCGCTGACCCCCAATCGGCCTGCATCAGTGATACTTCGCCGCATTCGTTTGCCTGGGCCGCCGAAGCGGTGATTGCCGCAGCAAATACGCACCCGAGACCCGCTGAAATCTTGAACATTTCTTTCCTCCTTGTTATCGGCGAAACAGGGGCAGAGAAACGCTCCAAGCCAAAATTCGCCTTGTTTGTAGCGATGATTTGTACAGACAGGCCTAATAGCAAAAAACTGAAAAGAATTTTAGATCATGTACAATTGTTTACAGGTGGAAAGTTGAAGCCAGGCTCGAATTTAGTGACCTTCGTTCCAACGAAAGCTTCTTTAGATGTAAATCCATAGGTGGCTTATGCGTGTGTATAATTGCCTCTTCTCAAGAGTCGGCAGGAGGAGTGATCAAACCCGGGGACGTCCGTTCTGTGCTCATCACGCCCATTCGAACTAGCTGCAGCATCGGTAGATTTGGGCTCTCAGCGAGCTTTCTCTGCGCGGCTAATCAATGACAGCCTTGTTGGTTCCAGCCTGTGATGGGCAAACTGAGAGCCGTCAATGGTAGAACCCCTGCACCGGAGAAAGTCACGCCGCTTCAGGATCAATGGCTTAGTTTGCGGCCAATGGCAAAACTATGTGTCGCCCGACAAATGCGGCGCTGCAGACAAATCTGGCTTCTTTCGATCATTGCCCCAAAATGATAGAAATGTTCTCATCGCCTCCATTTGTGTACGACCCAAACTGAATTGCCCTACGCTGGAAACGACCGCTCCAAGTGTGCTAATAGCTGGCTGAACTGACGACGGAGATAGGATATTTGCGTGAGATTGAAGATTTCACAGATGATCGGCTGAAGACTTGGTGCATCCATTGCGGTGCCCGAATTGCGAACACTGAAAGCAACCGTGATCACGTCCCGACCAAGTCGCTCCTTACAAAAGCAATCCGCAAACGCGGCGCAGCCTACGATCGGGGTTCTGAAGATCAGTTCGGCTATCTGCCACAGGTTACAATATGCCAGCCCTGCAATTCCAGTTTCTCAACTGATGAAAACTATCTTTTATGTGTGCTGCATGCGGTCATGGCGGGAAACCTATATCCCGATCCGGCAACGCATCCGGAAGCAGCATCAATTCTGCGAAGCAACCGACACGTAGTCCGATCCCTTAAGAGTAGGCCAGACGGTCAGCTTCCTTTGTTCGACAACCTCCAGCCATTCACGCTTTACCCCGATTTTGACAAAGTGCGGAGCGTCATCGTCAAGAACGCCCGTGGCCACGCTTATCACGAGATAGGGGAACCGCTTTTCGAAACACCGGACTATGTTGCCTTCACGCCGCTGGAGCATCTGAGTCCCGAGCAGCGCACCACCTTTGAGACCGTTGGCACTGGCACTGAGCTCTCTGTTTGGCCGGAGGTTGGAAGCCGTATGATGGTTCAATTATTTGACGAAGAAGCCATGATCGGCGGCTGGATCACAGTTGAAGCAGGTCGTTACCGCTATTCAATAGACTGGTCCGACGCCGTGACAGTTAAAACTGTAATCTGGGAGTACCTCGCTACGGAGACTCGCTGGAACAGATAAGCACAGCCAGAGAACCATCATCGTTTCTACTTCTCACCGGTGCTCAGGATCTGCTCCGTCAGGGCGACATGTTTTCTGCAAATCATGATCGTCCTCATTGTTGAACCTGGCCTGGACTAATTTGACTTGGAGAATGGTCGTTGCACACATTTCCCCCTTGGCAATCGCCAAGGCTTCATTCGCTCCTCGGATAAGGCTTTGACCAATTGTTCCCATGTCGAAATCCCATTTTTTTAACTATTGGCAATCGAGGTGCTCTTCCAAGAGGAGTTACCATAGTACACGCGTGACTTTTCTGAGGGAAGGTTATGGAGATAGCTAGCGCCAGATTGGACCGCAGACCTTAAATATCGGAGGTCCAATCTGGCGCTAACTTGTCAACGCCTTAGGCGATCCGCCCTTTCTTTCATCCGCAGCAGCTTAGCACCTGTTCCTGTGCTTTGCGGTTCTGATGTGCGAGGCGCCGCATCACTGGTCGGCGAATTCCCTCGCTCCATATTTCGGTGGATGACATCTGGTTTTTGTCGAATACCCATTTGTGGCGGTCGAGTCATACGTTGACCCATGCCTCCCGCAAACGAACCAACGATACCGGCGTTAATGTCGCCCGAAAGCGTTCGAACGATAGTCGGGATAAACCAGATCATCGCCAGCGACAGTGAAATCAACGCAAGAAAGGGAATGGCTGCACCGATGTTGGTTGTATTCCCAGCCCCACCCAAAGCGCTTTGCATTACGCGCATAAGGCCGAATATTACTGAAAAAACACCCGCTATCACAACGGGATAGAACGACCAACTGACAAGCGCCGCCAACCAACGCTGGAAGTAGTCGTGAGTAGTTCTGAACAGTGACATCATTATCATCGCTGGGGCGATGCCGATCAACAATGTCACCACCATTTTGGCCAGCACAAGCACCAGCGCTGCCGCACCGCCAAGAACTGAAAGCAGAACGGTAAGAACCTCACTCAAAACCGCTCCAGTCATCCAATTTAGGTTCGACCCGATTTCATTGGCATAGTCGGCAAGATCATCAATCATTTGATCGAAACGGTCGGCGAAATACCCAGCACCTGAGCCATTATCGCCGGTTATAGACCCGATGAGCATGCCAGCGACGTTGTCGAGCCCATCAAAGATGAGGCCACTGACATAGTTGAAATTCACCCAATTGAAGGCAAAAGCATTGATCAACGCAATTTTGAACAGAAGGGGATATACCTCGCTGGCGACCATCGGCTTGATCTGCAAGGCTATATTGATGAACAACATAATCATGGCGAACGTGGCAACGACGAGGATTACTGTTCCGAGGCCGCCTGCTACTGCGGCAAACTGAGAGGCTGCTACGGTTTCGAGACCTTGGTCGGCTGCATCTACAATGAAACTGACAATCCCCATCATTCAATCTCCCCGCAAAGGTTTTGCACTGCCTCGCGGAGATCTGAGATTACCGGAAAATAATCGGTATCCACCCAATCGTCATAAGTGCTTGTTTCCCCATCAGCGAAACCCAGAGTTTGATAATCCTCCTCTATGATGGACCAATCCGGTCGCAAGGTTGCACAATCGCAGCTCTGCTCTTTCAATGACGCGCCATAGCGATGGATATCATAGAGCTTGTCTGCGGCAATCGAACGCCAAGCATCTCGGAATGTGATAAACGTCAGATGTTCCGGGCGCTGCAAGATCTGACAACCGAAGCGGTCAACCTCAAGATCCTCCTGATTGACCAGGAGCTGCGGGGTGTCGGCGGTTGCGGTCAATGCCGCACCAACAAGCCAAATCAGAAAAATTCTCAAAATCATATAGTTACTCCTGTGTTGAGTGTTGACCCGGCAATCTATGTTCCGCAGTGTTTCGTGTTTCGTGTTTCGTGTTTCGTGTTGCCTGTTGCCTGTTGAAGGTGCCGTGTTCTTTGTTCCCTGCAGATCAGTGGCGAAGTCCATGAAGGTCCTCCCCATTTTGGGAGTTCATCGTGTCGTGAGTTGCTTCTGCGCTCTCTGTACGTGCTCCATGCTGTCTTTCAGCTTCGGCGAGGTCTGCTCCGTGCCCGAGGCATCCCGCATCCAACCGTTTAAGGCTTCGACCAATGAGATCTGTGATCTGAGCAACGCGATCACGGAGTTGCGCAAACAATCCACTTCCTCCCCGAGGTCCTTCCCTGAGGTGACCAATTCCCTCGCTGATGCCTCGGAGGCTTTCGTCAACCGCTCGACGTAGCTCAGCAATTCGCGTTCTAGCGGTGTAAGACCATCCATTGCTCAGTCCTTGCTGATTTTTAGACAGCTCACTGTTTGAGCTGCGAGCGTGCATCCGGTCAGCACCGCGTTGTCGTTTAGTGGAATCAAATAAGTCGCCTCTGGTCGTTCGACCTTCCTGATTCCCATCGACGCCATTGATGGCGTCAACCAGTTCAGCACCGACCACGTGGCCGTCGACGAACTGATCATCAGGCAACAGGCCACCAACACCGGCCAGATCAACGCCCTCACTTCCGAGTGTGCTTTGTTCGCGCTCTGCCTCAGCAGGTGTTTCCTCACCCGCAGAAGATACCCTTCTGTATCGGTCTTGATTATAGCTAGCGCGCTTTCGGCAGTGGCTTTCAAATCGCTCCTGAAGCTCTTCAATTGAGAATCTATCAAGGCGGCGTTCTCTGTTCTGATCCGCTCCATATCCTCGTTCAGTTTCTCGCTCAGACGTTGTTTCGGCACGCCAGTCTTCATGAAAAATCTCTCCTTTCAGCCGAAACCGCTCTTGGGTTTCGGGGTCTTTGACGGTCAGATAGTTTTTTCCCGCACGGGGGACCTCGAAGCCAACATCTGTCAGAACGGCAATCATCTCAGCTCGATCGTTGATCAGGCCCATGGAAATCTGGTCGCTAATCCAGACATGGAGCCCGTCGCGCCCGGCGGCGCGGTCCGGGGCCTCAGACACCGACTTGACCTCGGCCGCCCGATCCACATCCATGGGATCGGCCCAGCCGTGAGCCATATTCATCAGGTCGCGCAGACTGTCGAACGCACGCTCATAGCCGGGTGGAGCGATGTTGAGACTGCGCCCACTGTGCAGCTCCATACGCGGTGTACAGAAATGCAGCTCAACACGATCTTCATGGGTGTGTCGCACCCAAAGGCAGGCATAGCTATCGGCATCAAGGCTGGCGAAAGCGATCTCCTCGAAACGATCGATCACGTCCTGCTGCTGTGCTTCGGTCGGGGTGTCTTCGCGAGCGAAGCTTACAACGCCGGCACGGTAAGTCCATTTGTGCGGGCAGGCATCAATTAGGTCGATCATGCCCTGGGGATCGCCGCGCACGATCTCCGGCAAGGGCTCACGGGTCACGAACGTGGGCCGCCCCGAGGCATCGCGGATCAGATCCCGGTTGTTGTCATAGGCAAGCACCGTGCGTGCGGTCAGATACTGGACGGGCCCCACGCCGCTGCCTTTGCCGTTGGGGAAGAATTTGATCAGCATCAGGACGATCTCCTGTGCTGAGCGATAATTTCCGCCAATCGTCTCTCAATGCCGATCAAGGCCGCCGCCACATGCAAGGCATCGACATCTCTGGCTGAGCCTGCGCGGGTTACCGTGTTGAGCCAACGCGAAATCTGGTTGAGGTTCCCACCATAGCGGGACACAGCCAGAACAAGTGCTGGATCGACACGTGGCGCGGGTTTGCGCCGCTTAGGGGCCACACCGGTGGCAAGCTGCCGAAGCATGGCAGACATCGACAGCCCGCGATCCGCCGCCGCTTGCCGGATCAGCGCCTTTTCCTCGGAGGAGCAATAAAAAAACACCGCTTCTTGCTTCTCTGAGGAGACCGCGCTCTGCGTGGTCTGGTTGGGGTTCGAAGGGGAGGCTCGCCGCCCCTCGCAAGGTCCCGGTTCGCAGGTCGCAGACCTAGAACTGGGTCGCCTTGCTCTTTGCTCAGACTGACCTAAGGCAGATGTCACATTGCCACCTCCGCTCCCTGAAGCTCTGGCCCTGAAACCAACCCGCGCGACAGCAACTCTTCAGCCTGGTTGCGCGTGATGTGCTTGCACATCCAATGGCGGTCTTTGACCCAACCGGCGAGTTGCCGAAAATGCTTTTCCTCGCGCTTCGCTACCTCGACCTGCGCACCGCGCATTTCTTCGACATGCCGCCGCCAGCGGTTTTCGCGAAACCAGTTATCCGAGAAACAGACCTTCGAGCGGGTGTATCCTTTGGTCTCGGTGGCATAGTCCTTGACCGCACCGGCAACCTCGTCTGCTGTCGCGCCCTCCTCAATGGCTCGTTCGAAATGCTGGTGGCAGGTGGCCTTATCCCGCCGCCGATCCGCAGGGTAGGCATTCCAAGCATTCTCGAAATCCTGATCCACCACCTCGCGCGCGTCGGCGCGCGTAGGTGGTTTCTGGATGGTTTTAGGATGGTTTGGGGTCCGCTCTGGACCCGGTACCCCGTCCGCAGCCGGCCCCGTTCCGGGGCCATGCGGAACCCCGTCCGCTGTGGACCCTGTTGAAAATTCGGGCTCGTCGTTCGGTTCGGAGATCGTTTCCAGGCCGTTCACCACACCCAGAACGATCCGATAAATCACCGTATAGCCGTTCTTGCAGGGACGCCGTCCGATCTCAACTAGAACGCCCTCACGCAAAAATTCGGTGATCGTTCGCTTGACTGTCGACTCGCCCAGCTCAGTGTGGCGCTGGACGGTGCCTTTCGAACACCAGATCCCCGATCCATCGTCGCTTGCCTTATCGGCCAGGAACATAATGATCTGCTTGCGCACGGGACTGCCGAATTTCCTCTCCGCGCACAGGTTTGCTACCTTCCAGCTCATGCCAGCAACTCTGGAAGACTTGAGATGAAATACCGTTTGAAGTAGGCTGATGGGACGAAGACTTTGTTATGGCCGTTGAGGTGGGTCGCCATCCACTCAACGGCTTTTCTTTGTCCGGGGAACGGCAGAATTCGGTTTACACCTGCCCGGTAACTCCTTGATATTTGACCGTGAACAAATCGGGGCCGTTTACAGTAAACTTCAATATATTCAGAGCCACCAGACGGATTGCAAATCCGTGTACACCGGTTCGATTCCGGTACTCGCCTCCATAAAAGTTAACACCGAAAAAACCTAACCATCTGATACTGTTTGATTTCAAATAGTTGCCCGGCTTTCGCACGTTAACTTTTTGCAAAATCCCGCAACATTTCCCGCAACACGTTTCTTGTTGACTTTTTGGGGACTTGTTCCCTCTAAATCCGTGTTTCGCTCTCATTTAAAATGGAGCGGATTTTTGGGTCGCAAACGCTTAGACAGCAACAGGTATTTTCATGGCACAGTTTCTTCTCGCGGAAGGTTTTATTGGGGGAATGGCTGTCGAAATTGACGAAGATCGTTTCAATGAAATCCTTCATGCCAAGAATGTCATCAAGCCAATTTGGGACGTAGAAGACACATTTACCCTATTGGCAAATGCCTTCATCGAGTTTGAAGAAAGCCTGATCAGCGTCGGACTTAGGTATCTTTTCGAGAAGGACATGCAACGAGACGTTGATCACTTCTTCGACGACGCTAGGCAAAATGTGAACCTTAAGCTGATCTCAGTACTTACGGCGTCTAGAGTCTACGAGGAACAATTGCATAGGCGCATGTCTTTGCTTTCTAAACTTGTTGGAAGACAAATAGACCTTCAAAGCAGCTTCAGTTCTGTTTTTGATGGCAGCCTTGAGTACCGAGTTATGTACGAGCTTCGCAATCATGCTTTGCACAACCGTTTGCCTCTGGGAACTCTCGCATTCGGCGACTTTAATCAGTCACCAACGGACAACGTCAGAGATGACACACCGACTCGCCTACGAATTACAACTGACCCTAAGATTTCGGTCGAGGACTTCTGTAGTTCTGACAGACTCAAACGACGCACTAGAGATGAAGTTAGTGCATTGGGCTTTAAGCATTTGGACTTGAAGTTCTTTGCACGAGGGTTCATTTCGTGCCTCGCACTTTGTCACGAAGACTTCAGGGCAGCTACCGAGGCTGTCTTGGAAGGTGCTTTAAACACGCTCCACTCCGCCGACCATGTGTTACAGATCGCCAAAGGCGACTATCCTAAACACGCCTCCATTATGAGACGAAAAGACGGTCAGAATGAAGATCATTACGTCGACTACTCAAAGAACTCTCGCATATTGGAAATTCGAAAGTTTTGGACTGGTTTAAAGCGGGTTCAAAGAGGCTATGTTTCGTCCGAAGTTAAAGCGTCAGCAAACACTTACCCACAGCAGCACGACAAAATTTGGATCTCTAAATGAGCTGACCAAAATCCCGCAACAAATCCCGCAACATTTCTTGGTTACGAAGAATGCGAGATGGGTTTAAGTATCTGTTTTTATTATCTATTAATTCTGACAGGGTTCGATTTCAAAACAGGTACTCGCCTCCAATACTTTCAAACAGTTGCTTCGCATTCGGCTTTTCGAGCCTGCGACACGCCGTCTCGCCACGGCAGTGCTCTGCTGAGTGAAGCTTGACACCGGATTGATCAGAAGGCGGTGAACTCACTGGCTCGGCCGGTAAATTTGACCGCTCTATCGATTCCACGCGATATGCCCTTTGAAGTAACGGGCCCGCGAATCCTTTCGTCTGGATATCTTCGAGGCGCAAAGCCCAAGTTCGCCTGCGGTCATTTTGCATATGGCTGACCAAACATGCCGCTGACAGGCATTGGCAGGTCGCTTTTCCATTCTCGATGATTTCCGTGCGTCTGCCGCGCTTGACAAGCCCCCTGCCCGTGCCGCATGTCCCATCCGTTGGTGTCTGCACATGCAGATGAAAAGGGAATGCGTCAGCGGTCAACCGTCAAACGCAGCCGCCCCCGCGACCGTGACCGGAGAGGGTGCCCAAAGCCACTGGCCAGACAGGCCGGGAAGGCGGGACATCTGCCAGAGGCCAGCCTCTGACATCCGCAAGCCGGGAGACCTGCCAACATCCGAAGTTGAAACCGGACGGGGTGATCCGGTGTCGGGCCCATGTCGCAATACGTGGCCCGCATGAAACCCCGTCCCCCGCGAAGAGGATTTGGGGGGATGAGAGACATGACCGAGACCACACCTGTTGAACTGCTGGTGTGCACGACCTGCCGCCGCGGCCTGCCCGTCGAGAATGATGCAGATCGTCCTGGGGCGTTGCTGCACAAGGCGTTGGAGCAGGCAGAACTTCCTGATGGCGTCACTTTGAAGGCAGTAGAATGCCTTTCAAATTGCGATCAGGGCTGCTCGATTGTGCTGCGTGGCGGACCCAAACGTTGGACCTTTGTCTATGAGCATCTCGATGAAACCGATCATGTCGAGACCATTGTTGAAGGCGCGACCAAATATCTCGCGACCCAAGATGGCCTCGTTAAATGGCGCGAACGTCCTGAACATTTCCGCAAAAACTGTGCGGCCCGCATTCCCCCGATTGGAGCTTAGATATGAGCAATCTCGAAAAACTGCCCGTCACTGTGATCACCGGCTTTCTGGGCTCGGGCAAGACCACGCTCGTGCGTCATCTGATGCAGAACCCGCAGGGCAAGCGCCTGGCCATTGTGGTCAACGAGTTTGGAGATGTTGGCGTCGATGGCGATATCCTCAAATCCTGCGCGATCCCCGATTGCCCGGCGGAAAACATCATGGAATTGGCCAATGGATGCATCTGCTGCACCGTGGCAGATGATTTCATCCCGACCATCGAGGCGCTGATGGCGCTAGAGCCGCGCCCCGATCACATTCTGATCGAAACCTCTGGCTTGGCCTTGCCCAAGCCGCTGCTGAAAGCGTTCGACTGGCCGGATATCCGCTCGAAAATCACCGTGGATGGCGTAATTGCTCTGGCCGATGCCGAAGCTGTGGTCGCCGGTCGCTTTGCCCCGAATGTCGCTGCGGTGGATGCCCAGCGCCTGGCCGATGACTCGATTGATCACGAAACGCCGCTATCCGAGGTGTTCGAGGACCAGATCTCCTGCGCCGACATCATTCTGCTGACCAAGCCTGATCTTGCTGGCCCCGAGGGGGTCGCCAAGGCCAAGGAAATCATCGCGGCAGAGGCTCCGCGCCCGCTGCCCGTGGTCGAAGTGGCCGAAGGCGCTGTGGATGTACGTGTTGTGCTGGGGCTTGAGGCCGCTGCCGAAGATGACATGGAGGCACGTCCCAGCCATCACGATGGCCACCACGATCACGAGCATGATGATTTCGAAAGCATCATTGTCGAGCTGCCGGAACAGACCGATCCGGCCCAGCTGGTCGCCAATATCGAACGTCTGGCGAATGAACTGAACATCCTGCGGGTCAAAGGCTATGCCGCTGTTACCGGCAAACCCATGCGCCTTTTGGTGCAGGCAGTCGGGGCCCGTGTGCGTCATCAGTACGACCGCCCGTGGGAGCCAGGTGAAGAGCGTCGCTCGCGTCTGGTGGTCATCGCCGAGCATGACGACATCAAAGAGGCTGAAATCCGCGAAATCCTCGTGGGTGTAACCGAGGCCGCCGAGTAAGCCATGCACGTCGTCTTCCGCGAAAGCCACGGGTTAGAGGAAACGGAGACCCCAACCGATCTGGGCCAGAGCCCGGCGGATCTGGTGGTGCTGTCCTTTTCCGACAGTGACCTTGGCGCTTTCGCGGCAGGCTGGCATCGTGGTGGTGGACCCGAAGGTCGGATGCCGACCATGCGGCTGGCCAATCTGACGGCGCTGAAGCACCCGCTTTCTGTCGACACCTATGTCGAGCAGACGCTGGAGGGCGCCAAAGGCATTCTGATCCGCCTGATCGGTGGCGTGCCCTACTGGTCCTACGGGTTGCAGCAGGTTCTGGCACTGGCCCACGCCAAGGGCATGGCCGTTGCTGTGCTGCCTGCGGATGGACGTGAAGATACGCGGCTGGATGACTATTCTACCCTGCCCGTTTCAACCCTGCGGCGGCTGGCGCATCTTTGCGACACAGGCGGTGAGGTCGCAGCGCAGGCTGCGCTGGCGCAAATGGCACTGGCCGCGGGGCTTTATTCTGGCCCGGTGGTGGGGGCCAAGACGATCCCGGAATGTGGCGTATGGTGCCCGGATCGCGGTGTGATCCCGGCGGATACCGCATTCGCCGGTGATGCCAAGCGCATCCTCGTGACCTTCTATCGCGCCTATCTGACCTCGGCAGACACTGCCCCGGTCGCGGCCCTGATCCACCGTCTGCGTGCGCGTGGGTTTCAGGCTGTTGGCCTATTTGCGCCGTCGCTCAAAGCCCCTACCGCCGCTGACTGGCTGCGCGAACAGGTCGTAGCGCTGGCCCCCTCGGCAATCATCAACGCCACGTCCTTTTCGGGCAAAGGCGCCTCGGGAACGTCCCCGCTGGACGCCGCCAATGTGCCGGTATTTCAGGTCGCCCTGTCCACCGCACGCCGCAAGGCCTGGGCCGATGCCGAACGCGGACTGTCCCCCGCCGACCTCGCAATGCATGTGGTCCTGCCCGAGGTGGATGGCCGCATTTCGGCGGGCATCGCTTCGTTCAAGGAACCGGGCAAGCGCGACCCGTATCTGGAATATTCCCGTTTTGCTCACTGCCCCGAGCCGGAACGGATTGAGGCGATCATTGACCGGGTCGACGGCTGGCTGGGCCTGACCGATAAACCCAAAGCCGATCAGGTCCCAGCGTTGGTGCTGTCGACTTATCCCGGCAAGGACTGGCAGATGGCCCATGCGGTTGGCCTGGATGCATTGGCCTCGGCCGAGGCGATGCTGTCCGATCTGCAGGCTGAAGGCTATGACACCGCACCTGGCGCGCCGATTGCCGAGACGCTTCTGGATGCGCGACTGTCTTGGCCGCTTGCGGCCTATCAGACCGCGCTGGCAGACTTGCCGGAACAGTTGCAAACGGATTTGCAATCCGTTTGGGGCAAGCCTGAGGACGACCCGGTTTTTGCCGATGGTGCGTTCCACTTTACTGCCTTGAACCGGGGCAAGACACTGATCGCGCTGCAACCGGAACGCGGCACGCCCGAGCTGCGCGAAGACGACTATCACGATCTTTCGCGCACCCCGCGCCACAGCTATGTTGCCTTCTATCTCTGGCTGCGTAAGGGCCTTGGCGCGGATGCGCTGATCCATATCGGCGCGCATGGCACGCTGGAGTGGTTGCCTGGTAAATCCGTTGCTCTGTCGGCAAATTGCTGGCCCGAGGCGTTGGTCCGCGATCTGCCGGTGATCTACCCCTTTATCGTCAATGACCCCGGCGAGGCCGCACAGGCCAAGCGCCGGATCGGGGCGGTTACACTGGGCCATATCCCGCCCCCGATGCGAACAAGTGACACGCCGGACCGTATGGTGCGGCTGGAATCCCTGCTGGACGAATTCTCGAACGCCGACGGGCTGGACCCCAAACGCCGCGACCGACTACAAGAAGACATACGGGATGAGGCGCAGGCCATTGGTCTGGAAAGCGATCTGGGTCTGGATCAGGCAACCTGTACCGCCGAAGCGATCACCCGTATCGACCGATTTGTCTGCGACATCAAAGAAAGCCAGTTCGGCGACGGCTTGCACGTCTTTGGCCGCGTCCCCGAAGTGACCGGCAATTTTGATGCCACGCCTTCGGCGCATGCGGAACGTCAATCACTTTTGGACTCACTGGCCGGGAAACGGATCGAGGCTGGCCCGTCTGGCTCACCCTATCGCGGGCGCTCGGACGTGCTGCCGACAGGGCGAAATCTTTACACCACCGATCCGCGTTCGGTTCCAACACGCGCGGCCTATACCCAAGGTGTCAAACTGGCCGAGGAACTAGTGCGACGGCATCTGCAGGAAGAAGGCGATTACCCCAAGGGGCTGATTGTCGACCTCTGGGGCTCGGCCACGATGCGCACTGCGGGTGAAGAATTCGCCATGGCGCTTCACCTACTGGGTGTGAAACCGGTTTGGGACAAGGGGTCGGAGCGGGTTTCCGGTATCGAGGTGCTGCCAATCACTGATCTCAGCCGTCCACGGCTAGACGTGACCTTGCGTGTCTCGGGCCTGTTCCGCGATGTATTCCCGACGCTTTCTGCGCTGTATGGCCAGGCAGTGCGAGCATTGTGTGAACGGGACGAGGCAGGAGACTGGAACCCATATGCCGGGCAGGCACCGGCCGCCCGTGTCTATGGCCCCGCCCCCGGCAGCTATGGCCTGAACATGACGCAGCTATCCGAAATCTATACGGACGAAGCGCGCACACAGGCCGGTCAGGCTTGGCTGGACGCCAGTTCCTTTGCGCTTGAGGGCGAGCAAATTGCACGGGATGTCGATGGTATAACCCAACGCGTTGCCCACGCCGATAGCTTTGTTCACCTTCAGGACCTGACCGAAACCGATCTGCTGTTGGCCAATGACTATGCCACGCATGAGGCCGGTTTTGCCGCCGCCAAGAAAGTCACTGGCGGTACTGCGCAGCTGTACCATCTGGACAATACCAACCCAGACACCCCCCGCGCCCGAACCCTCTCTGAGGAAATCAGCCGCGTTGTCCACGCGCGCGCGGCTAATCCTGACTGGATCGCAGGAATGCAACGGCACGGATTCCGCGGCGCCGCCGAGATCGCGGCAACGCTGGATCATATGGCAAGCTTTGCCCATCTGTCGGGAACCGTTGCACCGCATCTGTTTGACATCTACCACGATGCCACACTGGGTAACGCCGAGGTTGATGCCTTTCTGCAAGAGAAGAACCCACAGGCGCATCAGGCCATGCAGGATCGGTTCCGTGCGCTGCTCGAGGCTGGCCTGTGGAACACGCGCCGAAACTCGATCCGAGCCGATCTGGAGGGGTTGGGATGAGTGCACCGATCGTTCAGGGCTGGTGCCCCGGCGCCCATCGCCCGATGATGTCGGGGGACGGGTTGGTCGTGCGGGTTCGGCCGCGGCTGGCTCGCCTTGAGGCTGCGCAGATGTTAGGCCTGTGCGAACTTGCCGACCGGTTTGGCAATGGCACAATTGACCTGACCAACCGCGCCAATCTGCAACTGCGCGGTGTGGCCGAGGCCGATCACCAACCTTTGCTAGAAGAACTCGCTGCGCTGAACCTTTTGGATGCGGAACCGGGTATCGAGGTGCGGCGCAATATTCTGGTGACGCCGCTCTACCAATCCGGCGATCTTACCGCACGACTGACGCAGGAACTGATCGACCGGTTGGGTGAATTGCCGTCGCTACCAGCCAAGTTTGGGTTTGCCATCGACACCGGACCAAATCGCCTGTTGGTCGGGGATTCGGCGGATATCCGGCTGGAGACAGGCCCCGACGGGCTGATCCTACGCGCTGATGGCGCCGAAACAGGGCGTCGCGTGACCGAAAAAATCGCCATCGACCACCTGATCGCGCTGGCCGAATGGTTCGCGGATCACCAAACTCCCGAGGCCCGGCGCATGGCCCGCTTGGTTGCGTCACAGGATTTGCCGTCAGAATGCCAAGGCAGCGCACCGGGTGATGTTGGCGCTCTGCCTGAACCGGGCATCGTGGAGCTGGGTGCGTTTTACGGAGCCGCGTTCGGTCAGTTGCCAGCGCGCGGGCTTGCGGGGCTGATTGAGACCTGCGGTGCCTCTGCGCTGCGGGTCACCCCTTGGCGGCTGTTCCTGATGGAAGGCGGGGCGGCGATACCCGCCCCAGCGTTCGTCACCGATGGCACCGACCCGCTGATGACCACTGACGCCTGCCCCGGCGCCCCGCTCTGCCCGCAGGCGCAGGTGGAGACCCGCGATATCGCCCGCGCGCTGGCCTCGCGTATTCCCGGCCACTTGCATGTCTCGGGCTGTGCTAAAGGATGCGCGCGCATGGGACCAGCTGATGTCACCCTGGTCGGCCACGATGGTCGATTTGATCTTGTCAAACAAGGCCGCGCGGGAGATGAGCCAAACCTGCGCGGGTTAAGCCCCGAAACACTTATGACCATGGACTTCTCCTGATGCCCTATGAATACGAAACCGACGGCGCGGCGATCTACAAACAAAGCTTTGCCACCATCCGTTCCGAGGCCGATCTGGCACGGTTCGACGCCGATGAGGAACAGGTCGCCGTTCGGATGATCCACGCGGCAGGTATGGTGGGGTTGGAAGAGTTCGTGCATTTCTCAACCGGTTTTGTGACCTCGGCCCGTGCCGCGTTGGAAGACGGCGCACCGATCCTGTGCGACGCCCGCATGGTCAGCGAGGGTGTGACCCGGTTCCGCCTGCCCGCCGATAACGAAGTGATCTGCACCCTGCACGACGAACGTGTGCGTCCGCTGGCTGCCGAGATGAGCAACACCCGGTCCGCCGCTGCGCTGGAGTTGTGGCGCCCGCATCTGCAAGGCGCCGTGGTGGCCATCGGTAATGCGCCCACCGCCCTGTTCCACCTGCTGAACATGCTGGAAGACCCCGACTGCCCGCGCCCTGCGGCCATCATCGGCTGCCCGGTGGGCTTTGTCGGTGCGGTCGAATCTAAAGACGCTCTGTGGGAGGCGCAGCCAGTGCCGTCCTGCATCGTCAAGGGCCGCCTCGGCGGCAGTGCCATCACAGTCGCAGCCATCAACGCCATCGCGAGCCGCGCCGAATGAACGCGGGCAAGATATACGGCGTGGGCCTCGGCCCCGGCGATCCGGACCTTATGAGCGTCCGGGCCGACCGCCTACTGCGCACAGCACGTCACGTGGCCTTTTTCCGCAAACCGGGTCGCAGTGGTCAGGCCCGCAAGATCGTCAATGGCATGATCCCAGAAGGCGCGGTGGAATTCCCGATGGAATACCCCGTGACCACAGAAATTCCATTGAGTGATCCGCGGTACAATGAGCTGCTCTCGGCGTTTTATGAAGATTGTGCCGCGCATCTGAAGACACTGTCGGATCAGGGCGAAGACGTGGTGGTCCTGTGTGAGGGAGATCCGTTTTTCTATGGATCATTCATGCATCTTTACAATCGCCTACGCAGCGGAGCTGAAGTAGAAGTCGTGCCTGCGATCACCGGAATGTCCGGCGCATGGACCGCAACTGGCGATCCGATCACATGGGGCGATGATGTTCTGACCGTGCTGGTAGGCACATTGCCCGAGGATGATCTTGCACATCGGATGGCGCAAACCGACGCGCTGGTAGTGATGAAGATCGGGCGCAATATCGACAAAGTGAAGCGGGCCTTGAAGACGGCCGGTTTGTATGACCGTGCTTGGATCGTGGAATACGCTCAGATGCCCAATCAACGCGTGTGCAAATTGTCGGAAAATTGCGAGGGGATCACTCCGTATTTCTCGATCATCATCGTTCACGGACAAGGGCGGCGGCCATGAGCGGTTGGGTCAAGATCGCAGGACTCGGGCCAGGAAACGAGGCTTTGGTGACGCCCGAAGTGACCGCTGCGCTGGCTGAGGCGACGGATGTCGTCGGCTACATTCCTTACGTCGCGCGCATCGCCGAACGCCCCGGCCTGACGCTGCATGCCAGCGACAACCGGGTTGAGATCGACCGTTCGCAGCATGCGTTGCAAATGGCGGCCGAAGGGAAGCGCGTAGTGGTCGTATCCTCGGGCGATCCGGGTGTATTTGCCATGGCAGCAGCGGTGTTCGAAGCGCTGGAAAACGGCCCCCGTGAATGGCGTGACCTACCGGTTGAGGTGCTGCCCGGGATCACCGCGATGCTTGCGGCCTCAGCACGTGCAGGTGCCCCGCTGGGGCATGATTTCTGCACCATCAACCTGAGTGACAACCTCAAACCTTGGCCTCTGATTGAGAAGCGCCTGCGACTGGCGGCACAAGCGGATTTCGCGATGGCGTTTTACAACCCCCGCTCGAAATCCCGCCCCGAAGGCTTTGTCAAAACACTGGAAATTCTGCGTGAGGAATGCGAACCCGAACGGCTGATCCTGTTCGCCCGCGCTGTTTCGCGTGCGGATGAGGCGATCCGGATTTCGACTTTGGCCGAGGCCACGCCCGATATGGCCGATATGCAAACCGTCGTGATCGTCGGCTCATCCCTGACGCGCGTGATCGAACGCGACAGTGACCCGATCGTCTATACGCCGAGGTTCACCCCGGAATGAGCCAGCCAGTCCAGAACCTGCGGAACGCTCGACAGTTCCAGCCGCTGCGGCAGGGCTGGACGGTCGATCATCAGCACCGGTACGCCCAGCGCCCGCGCGGCGTCCAGTTTGGCGCGCGCGCCGGCGCCGCCCGCGTTCTTGGATACCACCAGCTGCGTGCCGTGGCGCTGCATCAACGCCCGGTCATCAGCCTCGGCAAAGGGTCCGCGCGCCACGACAACCTCGCAATTCGGCAAGGGCAGGACATCGGGTTCATCCACCAGCCGCAACAGGTAATGGTGCTGGGGCTGGCTGACGAAATCTTCGAGATGCATGCGCCCGACCGCAAGAAACACGCGCTGCCGATCACCGGACAAGGCGGCCACGGCTGCAGCGATATCCGGGACACGCTGCCAGTTGTCGCCGTGTTGCGTGGTCCATTCGGGCCGTGTCAGCGCCGCCAGCGGAATCTGTGCCTCATGGCAGGCCTCAATCGCGTTACGGCTCATCCCGGCGGCAAAAGGGTGGGTCGCGTCGATCACGTGGCTTATGCTGTGGTCATGGATATATTTCACCAGCCCTTCGTCCCCACCGAACCCGCCAACACGTACCGGCAGAGGTTGCGGGCGCGGGTTGTCCACACGTCCTGCATAGGAATAGGTCGCGGGAATACCCCGCTCAGCTATGGCTTTTGCCAGCGCGTTGGCCTCGGTCGTGCCGCCCAATATCAGGAGGTTGGACATGTCTGAAGCTCCATGGCTGACCGTTTTGGGTTTGGGCGAAGATGGACTGGATGGCTTGCCCCCCGCAAGCCGTCAAGTGCTGGAACGCGCCGAAATCATCATGGGGCCACCGCGACACCTGTTCTTGGTTCCCGATTTCGGGGCCCAGCAGGTGGAATGGCCCATGCCCTTTGCCGATGGTCTGCCGATCCTGACCGGTTTTCGCGGGCGATCAACAGTGGTTCTGGCCTCGGGCGATCCGTTCTGGTTCGGTGCCGGATCCGTGATCGCACGGAATTTCGAGGCCGGGGAATGGACCGCCCTGCCCGGCCAATCGACGTTTTCGCTGGCCGCTGCGCGGTTGGGCTGGCCGCTGGAAAGCACGCAGACATTTGGTCTGCACGCGGCCCCGCTGACCCGGCTGCGCCCGCATCTGGCCCCCGGCCTGCGCGCGATTCTGCTGTTGCGCGATGGTAAGGCCGTGACGGAACTTGCCACCTATCTGACTGACACCGGCTTTGCCGACACACACCTGCATGTGATGGAGGCCCTGGGCGGCCCGCGCGAACGGGCGCGCAGTGTCTCGCTGACCGAGGCGCTGTTGGGTGGGTTCGATCACCCGGTCTGCGTCGGGCTCGAGGTTGCTGGCGGTGGACAAGCCTTTCCGCGCGCCTCTGGCAAACCGGATGAGATTTTTGAGACCGACGGCCAGATCACCAAACGCCCTATCCGTGCGCTGACCCTATCGGCGCTGGCCCCGCAGCGGGACGAGCATCTGTGGGACATTGGCGGCGGCACCGGGTCAATCAGCATCGAATGGCTGATGTGTGACCCAACGCTCAGCGCCACGACGGTCGAACCCCGCGAAGACCGCGCCGAGCGTATTCGCCGCAATGCCGACGCTTTGGGTCAGGACCGGCTGCAGGTGGTGCATGGCACCGCCCCGGATGCGCTGGACGGCCTGCCCCTGCCCGATGTGGTTTTCATTGGCGGCGGGCTGAGCAGTGAGCTGCTGCAATGGCTGCATACAACCCTGCCCTCCGGCACGCGGCTGGTGGCCAACGCGGTGACTTTGGAAAGCGAAGCTCTACTAGCGCAGTGGCAGGATAGGCTGGGCGGTGAGCTGCTACGGGTCGAACTGGCACAGGCTTCAGCCCTGGGGCCGCGGCGCGGTTGGAAATCGGCCTATCCGGTGGTGCAATGGAGCGTCACGCTATGATCGTCGCAGGCATCGGTTTTTCCTCGGCCGCTACGCTGAACAGCCTGCGCGCCGCCTATGATCAGGCGAGTGCCGGTCACGCTGTGGACGCGCTTGCCACGGTAGCCGACAAGGAAGGCCACGCCGCACTAACAGATTTTGCCTCGGCCATTGCCCTGCCCTTGCATTTCATTCCCCCCGCCGATCTGGCCGGGCAGCGCACCCTCACCTGCTCGACCCGCAGCCGCGCCACCTATGGCACCGGCAGCGTCGCCGAAGCATCCGCCCTTGCCGCCGCCGGAACTGGTGCGCGGCTGATCTCACCCCGACAGATTTCAGACGACCGGCTGGCCACCTGCGCCATCGCCATCGGAGGACAGACATGACCGTTCATTTCATTGGCGCCGGACCGGGCGCCGCCGACCTGCTGACCCTGCGGGGGCGCGATATCATCGCCGCTTGCCCGGTCTGCCTGTATGCGGGTTCGCTGGTGCCAGAGGAAATTCTGGGCCATTGCCCCGACGACGCCAAGATCGTGAACACGGCGGCGATGGATCTGGATCAAATCATGGCCGAGATCGAGACCGCACATCAGGCCGGTCTGGATGTTGCGCGACTGCATTCCGGCGACCTGTCGGTCTGGTCCGCGATGGGCGAGCAGATCCGCCGCCTGAAAGAGCTGGGCATCCCGGTCAGCGTGACCCCCGGCGTGCCGTCTTTTGCCGCTGCGGCCGCATCACTTGGCACGGAACTGACCCTGCCCGGACTTGCGCAATCAGTGGTCCTGACCCGGACACCGGGACGCGCATCGTCGATGCCCGAGGGCGAGACGCTGAAAAACTTTGCCCGCACCGGGGCGACACTGGCCATCCACCTGTCGATCGGCAATCTGGATACGGTGATCGCCGATCTGACACCTGCCTATGGGTCCGACTGCCCGGTGGCCGTTGTCTATCGTGCCAGCTGGCCCGATGAGCGGATCATCCGTGCGACGCTGGCAACCCTAAAAGACGCGTTGGACGAGAGCATCTCGCGCACTGCGCTGATCATGGTTGGCCGGGCACTGGCTGGTGAAGGATTCGACGAAAGCTGCCTGTATTCAAAGGATTACGACCGCCGTTATCGCCCGCAAAGCGCGGACAGCCCTTGGTCAAGCTGGAGCCATGGTGATGACTAACCCTCCGGGTATTCTGATTTCGGCGCCGTCTTCGGGGACTGGCAAGACCACCGTGATGCTGGGCCTGCTGCGTGCGCTGGCCGAGGATGGCCTGACCGTCCAACCATTCAAAAGCGGCCCTGACTATATCGACCCGGCCTTTCACCGGGCGGCGGCTGGGCGCGCCTCGTTCAATCTGGACAGCTGGGCGATGGGCGATCCTCTGCTGAACGCAATATCGGCACAGGCTGACGGCGCGGATATCGTCGTAGCCGAAGGATCGATGGGTCTGTTCGACGGTGTCGCCAAACCCGGTGAGATTGGCCATGGATCTAGCGCGGAAACCGCGCAGCGTATGGGCTGGCCTGTGGTGTTGGTTCTGGATGTCGGCGGTCAGGCGCAATCAGCTGCAGCCACGGCGCTGGGGTTTCGGATGTACAACCCCGACCTGCCCTTTGCCGGGGTAATTTTGAACCGCTGCGCCAGCCCGCGCCACGAGCGTCTGACCCGGTTGGGTATGGAACGTGCAGGCCTGCCGGTTCTGGGCGTTCTGCCACGACGCGGAGACCTGACACTTCCCGAGCGGCACTTAGGTTTGATCCAGGCAGTGGAACATCCCGATCTGGAAAGCGCCATTGTCGGCTATGCTGCGTTCCTGCGTGAACATGTCGATCTGGAGGCGATCAAGCGGGCGGCTTCCTCAAGCCCAAATAGGCCATCGTCAGCCGTGCTGCCCCGCCCTCCGGCGCAGCGGATCGCACTGGCCCGGGATGCTGCGTTTTCGTTCACCTATCCGCATTTGCTGGAAGGCTGGCGCACGGCGGGTGCAGAAATCCTACCGTTTTCACCACTGGCGAATGAAGCCCCTGCCCCGGATGCCGATCTGGTCTGGCTGCCGGGTGGGTATCCCGAGTTGCACGCAGGCACATTGGCCGCCGCCAACACCTTCCAGACTGGGCTGTGCAAACATGCCGAGACAAGACCTGTGCATGGCGAATGCGGGGGCTACATGGCGCTGGGTCAGGCGTTGATCGACAAAGACGGAGTCCGGCACGAAATGGCGGGCCTTCTGGGCCTTGTGACCTCCTATGAAAAGCGCAAGTTCAACCTGGGTTATCGCAAGGCGGAATTACTGGCCTCGATGGCCGGATTTACCGAAGGCACAGCGCTACGCGGGCATGAGTTCCACTATTCCTCGATCATCGAACAGCCTGACGCCCCGCTGGCGCGCGTGTTCGACGCCGAAGGCGCGGAAGGCCCGCAAACCGGATCGGTGCGAGACAATGTCACCGGGACATTCTTTCATCTGATCGCCGAGGCCTCGGCATGAGTGGTTTTGTGTCCTTCATCGGTTCAGGCCCCGGCGACCCGGAATTGCTGACGCTGAAGGCGGTAGACAGGATGCAGAAAGCTGATGCGGTGCTGTTTGACGACCTCAGCAGCGGCCCGATCCTAAGCCACGCGCGCGAGGATGCTGACCTGGTTGGTGTCGGCAAACGCGCCGGGCGCCCCTCGCCCAAGCAGGATCACGTCAGCCGCTTGTTGGTCGAATATGCACAAACCGGTCAGCATGTTGTGCGGTTGAAATCCGGTGATGGCGGCATGTTCGGCCGGCTTGAAGAAGAACTGGTGGCCCTGCAAGAGGCCGGGATCGACTATGAAATCATCCCCGGCATCCCCTCGGCGGTAGCGGCGGCGGCAGCGGCGGGCATTCCGCTGACCCGGCGACTGACCGCGCGGCGCGTGCAATTCGTCACCGGCCACGATGTCAGTGGCAAACTGCCCGAAGATCTGAACCTGGCAGCACTGGCTGATCCACAGGCTACGACCGTCGTGTTTATGGGCAAGCGCACCTTTCCCCTTTTGGTTGGCGCCCTGCATTCGCGCGGCCTGCCGCTGGACACGCCTGCATTGATGGCCGAATCCGTCTCGACCCCCGAACAAAAACTGCAACGCTCGACCATCGGTGCTTTGTCGCAGCAGTTGGAAACCGAGATCGGCACCGCCCCGGCCCTGATCCTGTATGGACCTCTGGCAGAGTTCGAAAATGATTGACTTGACGCTGATCGGTATTGGCACCGGCAACCCGGATCATGTGACATTTCAAGGGGCGCAGGCGATCCGCTCGGCGGACCTGATCCTGATCCCCCGCAAGGGCGAAAACAAGGCCGATCTGGCAGGGCTGCGCGAGCAGATCATCGCTCAGGTCGCGGATACCCCTCCGCAAATCGCGTATTTCGACATTCCCAAACGCCGTGCCGATGATGGCTATTTACGCGGAGTGGACGAATGGCACGACGCGATTGCATTGCGCTGGCAGGAGGCCATCGCAGCCCACCCGAAGGCCCGCCATGTGGCGCTGCTGATCTGGGGGGATCCGTCGCTGTATGACAGTTCGCTGCGAATCGCGGCACGTTTGACCCCTCAGCCAGAAACACGGGTGATTCCCGGCATAACCGCGCTGCAAGCGCTGACGGCGGCCCATGCGATTCCGATCAACGAACTGGGCGCGCCCTATATCGTAACAACTGGTCGTCGCATCCGGGACGAAGGATGGCCGGAAACCGCAGAAAACGTGGCGGTGATGCTGGATGGCGAATGTTCCTTCCAAAACCTGAACATGGAAGACTTGGACATTTGGTGGGGCGCATATGTCGGCATGAAAGAGGAAATCCTGATCAAAGGCCCTTTGGCCGAGGTTGCGCAGCAGATTCTGGACCGCCGCGCCCTTGCCCGTGCCGACCATGGTTGGATCATGGATATTTATTTGCTGAAAAAGCGCATAATCTGACACAATACGTCGCAAATGATGATTGCACCGCCACAGCTATAGCGGCTAAATGGGGGTGTCTGGTCCTGCCGGAGAAATCCGGATGCTAAGAGGGAATTTGGTGCGACTGCCTCGGTGGTCAACTCCAAAGCCGCCCCCGCGACTGTAAGCGGAGAGCCCCTGTTCAACCAGCCACTCCCGGTTCTCCGGGGGGAAGGCGAACAGAGGCATCGACCCGCAAGCCAGGAGACCTGCCAGGCGCAAAAACGAAACACCGGCCGTCGGGTGCGGCGGCAGAGGAGAATACAAAATGGCAACACAAACGAAAACAGCATCCGCCGCGCGTACAGGCTTTGTTCCGGTCATGTTTGCAGTGGTTCTGGGTCTGGGTCTCATCACGCTGACCGGTCACGTTCAGGCAGCGGCCCTGCATGATGCAGCGCATGACGTGCGTCACGCGACCGGCTTCCCCTGCCACTAAGACCGTGTTCAGTCGTATATTGACCAGCGCGTTGTTCGCTGGTGCTGCAGCGGGGCTGATTGCCGCCTTGCTGCAGTTGGTATTTGTGCAACCAGTATTGTTGCATGCCGAGCTTTATGAATCCGGAGAGCTGGTGCATTTCGGGGCCGAGACCGTATCGGCTCATCCCGAACTGCCGCGCATGTTCTCTGAACTGACGCGTGATGCGCTGAGTGTCATCTTTACCATGCTGACCTATACCGGCTATGCGTTGGTGATGGTTGCGCTGATGTCGGTAGCCGAAGGTCAAGGACATCAGATTGATGGCCGGACCGGCGTCCTTTGGGGGTTGGCCGGATTTATCGCCTTCCACCTTGCACCAGGTTTCACCCTGGCGCCCGAAGTGCCGGGTGTCGCGGCAGCCGATGTCTATGCACGTCAGGTCTGGTGGTTCGCAACAGTTGCAGCAGCCCTTGTCGCCATGTGGTTGATCGCCTTTGGAGGTAACCTGATCAGCTATGTGATCGCCGCGGTACTTCTGTTGGTGCCACATCTTATCGGTGCACCCGAGCCCGATGTTTTCACCGGCCCTGTGCCGACTGAAATTGGCGCGTTGTTCGCGGCACGAGCTTTTGGAATCGGTCTGGTTGCATGGGTTCTGGTTGGCGCGTTCGCTGGCTATTTCTGGCAGAAAGAAGCGCAACCTTCCGAAGCAACGGCCTGATCGCACTTCGATTGAACGCGCTGGGGGTAAACTTGGCGCGTTTCCCTATGTTTTCAAGGAAATACAATGACCCGTTCACTTGCTCTATTCGTGATCGGTCTGGTCTTTGGTGGCGGTGCAGGATTTGTAATCGCTGCTGCAAATGGCGTCACATTTGATGGCCACGACCATTCTGATCCGTCTCTTCACGGAGCCTCACACACTGAGACCATGGCCCACGATCATTCCACGGCCCTGAACCTACCGGCAGGCGCAGATGCACCTACACTGGACATCGCTCTGACACAGGATCCTATGTCTGGCTGGAACCTGCATGTCATGCCAAAAAACTTTACCTTCGCACCGCAGAACGCATCTACCGCTGACATGGCAGGCGAAGGGCACGCGCATGTTTACATCAACGGAGAAAAGCTCGCCCGGCTTTACGGCAGTTGGATGCATATTGATCAGTTGCCCAAAGGCGAGGTCGAGGTTTCGGTTTCGCTGAATTCCAACAGCCATAGCCCGCTTTCGGTCGATAACGTGCCGGTTCGTGCTGCGGTTACGGTTCAGGTCGACTAAAGCGCCGGAATACGCGCACGCAAACACATCCGAAGCCGCCCGCAGGGTCGGGCGTCTTCGATCCAGCCCTGTGGGCTGTTCAGGTAAGTACGGCAAGTTTCAGCGATATCCGCGGCATCCGCCACCACATCGACACCCGAAAACACATAAGATGCGCGCCCCTGCGCCTGTATAGCCAGCGCCGTGGGTTCCGCGCAGCCGCTGAAACAGGCGTGTTCGCTCACTTCGACCTGATCCGTCAATCCAGCCCTTTTCAGTGCGTCCTGCACAGCCTGCACCTCGGCCGCCCGATCGCGTGCGGTGCCACAGGTTTTGCAGATCATCAGGCGCATCCGATCCAGACCTTTCCCTTCGTCCTGCGCCCGTTTCTGCGGCTTTAAGCGGCGCGGCGCAATCCCGAATGCGCACAAGATTGTGAGTGCGACGTTCTCACATTTCTGGCAGGATTCCTGCAGACACCTTAAAAGGAGGCCTCTGGATGAAACTGCTTTGGACCGTCTTCGCCCTGCTGGCCCTGCCCGCCTGGGCCGACGAACCGCTCTCGGGATGGGCCGTGTATCCAACGGGCAAAAGCTATGATGAATTAGTCTCGGACACCAAATCGGCGGTTAAGGCAAACGGTCTGATCGTGGTCACGCAGGCCGGCCCCACCAAAGCCGCCGCCGCGCGGGGAATTACAATCCCAGGCAATCTGGTGATCGGCGCCTTCAACAATGACTATGCGGTGCGCGTGCTGGAAACCTCGGTGCGCGCAATGATCGAAGCACCGATCCGGTTTTACGTGACCGAAAACGAGGACGGCACCGCCACCCTATCCTATAAAACGCCCAGCTTTGTATTCGCGCCCTATATCTATGAGGGCGGAGACCCCCTGAGGGACATTGCCCAGGAATTGGATGACACCTTTCAGATCGTGGCCGAAGCCGCTGTCAAATAGTCACACTGGCGTGATGCGCCTTGCGTCCGGGTCTGTCCTCCGCAATCTGCGTTGAAACAGTTTTCGGAGCTTTACTGATGCAGGACTCGTCGCCCCGCGCTGCGGACATTCTGGCCCAACGGCTTTATGAGGCTGGCTGCCGCCACGCTTTTGGCATGCCAGGTGGCGAGGTGCTGACCCTAGTGGATGCGTTGGAAAAGGCGGGAATAACCTTTCACCTGACCAAACACGAGAACGCGGCCGGCTTTATGGCCGAGGCGGTGCATCACCGCGACGGTGCCCCGGCCATTCTGGTGGCCACACTCGGTCCAGGCGCGATGAACGGGATCAATGTGGTCGCCAATGCGTTGCAGGACCGGGTGCCAATGATCGTGCTGACCGGCTGTGTCGACGCAGATGAGGCGCTGACATACACCCATCAGGTCATGGATCACGCACGGGTCTATCGCTCGATCACCAAAGGGACGTTCATGCTGACCGCCAAAGGCGCGGATATTATCGCAGACAAAGCGGTATCGCTGGCCAATCAGCCGCGCACAGGACCGGTGCATATCGACGTGCCGATTTCGGTTGCGGATGCGCCTGTGACCGATGTCAAACGCCGCCGTCTTGTCAAACCTGCCGCCGTCGCGCCCGAGGGGGATTGCGTTGAAAAAGCCCGCCGCTGGGTGGCACAGGCCGAACGGCCCATCGCGATTATCGGCCTGGATGTTCTATATGACGACTCGCGCAATGTGGTGCAGGCGTTCCTTGAACATTTTGGCATTCCTTTTGTGACAACCTACAAGGCCAAGGGCGTGATTCCCGAGGATCATCCACTGTGCCTTGGCGGCGCGGGCCTGTCGCCGCTGGCCGACACCCATCTAGTGCCGCTGGTTGAACAGGCCGATCTAGTGTTGTGTCTGGGCTATGACCCGATCGAAATGCGCCCTGGCTGGCGCGAGATATGGGACCCCGAAGAAAAGCGCGTCATCGACATTTCGGCGGTTCCGAACGATCACTACATGCATCAGGCCGGGTTGAACCTGGTGGCTGATACCGGCGCGACCCTCGAGGCCGTTGCAAAGGGCAACCCTGCCCGCGCCACCTGGCCCGGCGGTGAGCCCGAACAGGTTCGGGCCGCCCTGGCGCGAGCCTTCCCTACTGATGACGTATGGGGTCCCGCCGCGGTAATTGCGGAAACCCGCGCGGCTCTTCCTGCCGAGACATTGGCCACCGCTGACAGCGGCGCACATCGCATCCTTCTCAGCCAGATGTGGGGATGTTCCGAAGAACGCGGGCTGATCCAGTCTTCGGCGCTCTGCACCATGGGCTGCGCTCTGCCAATGGCCATCGGGCTGAAGCTGGCCGAACCCACGCGCCCGGTCATCAGCTTTTCCGGTGATGCCGGGTTCCTGATGGTCGCCGGAGAACTGTCGACCGTTGCCGAGATGGGTGGTAACCCGATTTTCCTGGTGTTCGTCGACGCCAGCCTTGCCCTGATCGAAGTGAAACAGCGTCAGCGGCAAATGGGGAACGTAGGCGTCGATTTCGACCGCCACGACTTTGCAGCTATTGGCCGGGCCTTCGGTGGGAATGGTCACACGGTGCGCACCCGCGCCGAACTGAGGGATGCTCTGGAAGCGGCAACCAAGTCTGATAGGTTCACCGTAATCGCTGCTGAGATTGACCGCGGAGGATATGATGGCCGGATCTGAAGGACCGCTGAAGGGCGTCAAGGTTCTGGACCTGTCCCGCATTCTGGCCGGACCGACCTGCACACAGTTGCTGGGCGATTTGGGTGCCAGCGTTATCAAGATCGAAAACCCAGCCACTAAAGGGGACGACACGCGCCAGTGGGGCCCACCCTATGTCGCTGATGCCGACGGGGTTCCATCGGATCTTAGTGCCTATTTCATGTCAGCCAACCGCAACAAGAAATCGGTCGCCATCGACATCACCACACCCGAAGGTCAGGCGGAAATTCGGCGGCTGGCCTCGTTTGCGGACATCCTGATCGAGAATTTCAAACCCGGCGGGCTTGCGAAATACGGGCTGGATTACAAATCGCTCTCGCAGGAATTCCCTAGCCTCGTCTATTGTTCGATCTCAGGCTATGGGCAGGATGGGCCTAACGCATCAAAGCCCGGATATGATCTGATGGCGCAGGGCTATGGCGGTGTCATGTCTCTGACCGGCGATCCCCAAGGGGCGCCGATGAAAGTTGGCGTTGGTATCGCTGATGTCATGTGCGGTATGTATGCCTGCGTTGGCATTTTGGCAGCATTGCGCCATCGGGACCAGACCGGAGAGGGACAGCAAATTGATCTGGCTCTGGTCGATTCCCAGATTGCGTGGCTGATCAATGAAGGCGTGAATTATCTGACATCCGGCAATGTGCCACAACGCCGTGGGAATGGTCATCCAAATATTGTTCCATATGACGTTTATGAAACCGCTGATGGCCATGTGATCCTTGCTGTAGGTAATGACAGTCAGTTCCGCCGGTTCTGCGAATTCATCGACCAACCTGATCTGGCGGATGACGTCCGCTTTGCGACGAACCCGGCGCGGCTGGAAAACCGGGATGCGTTGAACGCCCTATTGCGCCCTGCGGTTCAGTCATATGACACAACAACCGTCATCGCAGAACTTGAGGCACGCAAAGTACCAGTTGGGCCGGTCCAGACCCTGGATCAGGTTTTTGACACCGAGCAGGTCGCGGCGCGGCAAATGCAGATCGCGATGCAGGCTGCCCCGGCCGAGGTAAAACTGATCGGAAACCCGCTGAAATTGTCGCGGACACCGGTTACCTACCGGACGGCTCCGCCACAGTTCGGAGCGGACACTGCAGCAGTCTTGAACGCTAAGAACCCATTTGAAGATTGAAACACAATGCCTTACTAGGCGGCATATTGCTGAAACATGCCGTTGAATCGGCGGATTTTTTCACGTTTTCCACACACAGCTTTTCACCAATTCGAGAGCAGGGCCGATACTGATACGACCCCGCCTGACTCTCTGCTAAATCGAATAAAGTAATAAATCGCAAATGGATTGGATCCCGCGCATGAAACAAGATGTTTTCGGACAGATGAACACTCTTTGCCATTCGGCCAGTGTCGAGGCGTGGAATGGTGTTCTGCTTGGTTTCATGGCGCATTCAGCTGTCACACCCCAGCATCTGGGCAAAGTGCTAGAGCTTGAGCCCGATTTCGCGCTTGGTCACGCCATCAAAGGCCTGTTCCTGGTCTTGCTGGGTCGGCGCGAGATGATGCCAGTTGCAGCGGAAGCGTTGAATGCTGCCAACACCGCTATGGATCGCCAACCGGTAACTGAGCGCGAGCGGCTTTATGTCGACGCGTTGGCCCTTTACCTGTCCGACCTGCCCTCACATGCAATCCAGAAGTTTGAAGAAATTCTGCGCCTCCACCCACAGGACTCGCTGGCGATGAAACTCAGCCACGCAACACGGTTTGTCTTGGGAGATGCCGCTGGTATGCGACGGTCGATCGAACGTGTCCTGCCCGCTTATGAACCCGACCACGCCGGTCGCGGATATCTTCTGGGGTGCCATTCCTTCGCGCTTGAGGAAACCGGGGCCTATGAAAAAGCCGAAATCGCCGGACGTCAGGCCCTGTGGATGGTGTCGGATGATGCCTGGGGCCTGCACGCAGTGGCCCATGTGCACGAGATGACCGGCAATGCGCAGCAAGGTCTTGATTGGCTGGCCGGACGCGAGGATGCCTGGGCGCATTGCAACAACTTCCGCTATCATGTCTGGTGGCACAAGGCGCTGATGCATCTGGACCTGGGCCAGGTCGATCAGGTTATGGAACTGTATGACCAGTATGTCCGGCAGGACAAAACCGACGATTACCGTGACATATCGAATGCCACGTCGCTTTTGTCCCGGCTCGAGCTTGAGGGCGTCAAAGTTGGAAACCGCTGGGAGGAACTGGCCGACCTCAGCGCCGCCCGGACCGAAGATGGCTGCCTGATCTTCGCCGATCTTCACTATCTGCTGGCCCTGACCGGCGACAACCGGACCGAAGCGACCGGCAAAATGCTGCAGCGCATCCAGAAAGATGCCCAGCGCAATCAGGGCGACACTCCGATCCGGATGTCGGATCCCGGTATTGCCGCAGCCAAAGGGCTTGAAGCTTTTGGCGACGGCCTTTACGGCGAAGCATTTGATTTCCTGTCGAATGCACGGGACGGAATGCAACTGGCCGGTGGTAGCCACGCCCAACGTGATGTATTCGAGCGCATCACTATTGATTCCGGCCTGCGTGCCGGCCGTTTGGATGCTGTCGAGCGCATTCTAGACGACCGCCGTGCCAAGCGGGCCGGGGGTGAGGACAATTATGCTATGGCGCGCCGCGCATTGATCGATGCGGCCCGCGATAACCAAGACGCACAAAGCGTTCCGGCAGAATAACAAAACAAAAAGACTGAAGAAGGACAGAACTCGTATGGCGACTCTATCGCCCGCTTCTGATTTTGCACCTGTGGCAGCCACCTCGGCCGCCCCTGTTAGTACGCGCGACCCGCGTCTGGATTTCTATCGCGGAATTGCGATGTTCATCATCCTGATTGCGCATATTCCCAACGACCCCTGGGCCAAGTGGATCCCTGCCCGGTTTGGTTTTTCGGATGCAACCGAGATTTTTGTTTTTTGTTCGGGCATGGCCTCGGCCATCGCCTTTGGCGGCGCGTTCCTGCGCAAGGGCTGGTGGATGGGCACTGCGCGGGTATCATACCGGATCTGGCAGGTTTACTGGGCGCATATCGGCCTGTTCTTCTTTGTCGCGATGACGATGGCTGCGCTGAATCAAACAGGCCTGTTTGAGAAGAACTACATCTCGTCCCTGAACCTGCAGCATTTCTTCAATGATCCTGCGCCGCAGATCGTCGGCCTGTTCACCCTGACCTACGTGCCGAATTATTTCGACATTCTACCCATGTATCTGGTGGTACTCGCAATGATGCCGCTGTTCATGGGCCTGTCCCGCATCGGATTCTGGGCGGTTGCAGCCACATCCGTTGCTATCTGGCTCGTGGCGCAGACCGACGTTCTGGACCTGCCTGCCGAGCCCTGGTCCGATCGTCAGTGGTTCTTTAACCCTTTTGGCTGGCAGTTGCTGTTCTTTACTGGCTTTGCATTCATGCGCGGCTGGATCCCAGCCCCTCCGGTGTCAAAAACGCTGATCTGGGCAGCGGCGCTGTTCCTGATCTTTTCAATGCCCTTCGGGTCGTGGAAAGTGTTCACATGGGTGAATGCCGCAGCCCCGGACTTGGCCGATGAAATCCGCAAAGTCTGGCCCATCACGAAGGAATTCCGCGACAAGACCGATTTCGGTCTGTTTCGCTACATGCATTTCCTGTCGCTGGCCTATCTGGGCTGGGTCGCTGCTGGCGAGCATGGACACCGCCTGATCGCAACCGGTCAGAGCGCTGGCGCCAAAGCTTGGCAAATCGTGCTGACCCTGGTCACCAAAGTGGGTCAGCAATCACTTGCCGTATTCGTATTTTCCATGGCAGCAGCACGACTTATCGGCGTTGGGCTCGATTTGTTTGGGCGGGATTTTGCCACTGTCTTTGTCGCTAATATGATTGGCTTTGCCATGATCATCAGCGTCGCCTATTTGGCTGCGTGGTTTAAGTCACAACCCTGGAAATCAAAGAAATGAAATTCACACGTCGCGCATTTCTGGCCACGACTTCGGCGCTTGCCTTCGCCCCGGCCACCTTTGCCGTGGGCGGAGAGGTCCCGTTTGACCGCAGTGACGTGATCTCGCTGGCGCGCGAGTTGGCCGCAAAGCCCTTTGCCGAGCGCAAGATGGTCCCGCAGGAATGGCAGGACCTGACCTATGAGCAATACCGCTCGATCCGGTTCCGCCTGGATCGTGCGCTTTGGTTCGAATCTGAGACGCCTTTCAACGTAGATTTCTTTACGCCCGGGCTTTATTTTCCGCGTACGGTTCAGGTCTCGACCGTCGAAAACGGCATGGCAAAACCCGTAGCCTTCGATCTGTCGATGTTTGACAAGTCGACCGAGGTCCCTCAGTTGCCCGTCGACGACACGCTGGGTTTTTCGGGCCTGCGCCTGCGGACTGAAATGCACCGCCCCGGAAAAACCGATGAGTTCTGTGTGTTTCAAGGCGCCAGCTATTTCCGCGCCATCGGCCTGCACGAGGTCTATGGCCTGTCGGCCCGCGGTTTGGCCCTGAAAACCGGCGACCCGGACGGTGAGGAATTCCCTGAATTCATCCGTTTCTGGCTGGAACGTCCCAAGCCCGGTCAGCGCAACATGGTGGTTCATGCCCTGATGGACAGCCCCAGCGTGACCGGTGCCTATCGGTTCAACGTCACGGCCGGCGCGGATTGCGTGATGGAGGTCGAGGCGACGCTGTTCCCACGCACCGAGTTGACCCATGTCGGCATTGCACCCGGCACGTCGATGTTCCTGTTCGATCAGACCAATCACAGCCGTTTCGACGATTTCCGCCCTGCGGTGCATGACAGCGACGGGTTGTTGATCCGCAACGGCGCTGGCGAGGTCCTGTGGCGGCCTTTGGCAAACCCGACCCGCCTGCAGTTCTCGTCCTTTGTTGACATGAACCCGCGCGGGTTTGGCCTGATGCAGCGGAAACGCGCGTTCTCGGATTATGCCGATCTTGAAGCGAGTTACCACAAACGCCCCGGCCTCTGGGTCGAGCCAACTGGCGATTGGGGCAAAGGCGCGGTCACTCTGGTCGAAATCCCGGCTGATCAGGAAATCTACGACAATATCGTCGCCTATTGGCGTCCGATGGAGCCCTATGCGGCCGGAAGCCAGGTGGACCTGTCCTACCGCCTGATCTGGGGTGAGGAACCAGAGCGCACCCCGATGCCACGCGTGATCAACACCGCGATGGGTGACAACACATTTGGTCACGGCCGTCTTGCAGTGATTGACTTTGAGGCCAGCGAGCTATTCGACGAACCTGAGGCGATGACGATCTTTGTGGACTCGCCCCATGCAGAGACCTCGGAAGGCGTCCTGCAGCGCAACCCCGATACTGGCGGCCTGCGGTTGGCCTTTTCCTTCGAGCCGGGAGACCGGAACCATGTGGAACTGCGCGCACAGTTGCTGAAAGACAAGCAGCCTGCCTCCGAAGTCTGGCTGTATCGTTGGACATCATGAGCAACGATCTGCATATCATGCCGCCTGAGGCACCCCTGGCGATGCCGGAGCAGAATTTCAGCGCTGGGTTCCGTGACGCTCAGGCGCCCCGCAGCAGGCAGGCATCTGCGGGATTCTGGCGTGCGCTGGCGTTCTCGCCTGCGATGGCGGCTACGCTGGGCTTGCTTTGGGTCATGACAGACTGGTTCGGAGCCGAAGGGATCAATCTGATCGAAGCGATTCTGTTGGCTCTGATCTCATTCAACTTTTTCTGGATCTCTTTCACGGTCTGCACCGTGTTGTTGGGTATGATTTCCCTGTCGCGGCAGGAACAGCCCAAACGTCAGGGCCGCCCACAGGCGCTGCGCGTCGCGCTTCTTATGCCGGTCTATAATGAAGTACCCTGGAACGTGCTGGGCAACGCCCGAACCATGCTGGAAGACCTGCGCGCGCGGGATGGTCAGCACCACTATGCGATGTTCATCCTCTCTGACACCCGCGACCCCGAGATCGCGGCACAGGAACAAGCCAGCGTCGAAGCGTTGCGCACCACCCTCGCGCCGGGACTGGAACTGTATTACCGTCGCCGAGAACAGAACACAGACCGCAAGGTCGGAAATATCGCAGATTGGGTCAGCCGTTGGGGTGCGGATTGGGATGCGATGCTCGTGCTGGATGCCGACAGCCTGATGACCGGCCGCGCCATCCTGCGCCTGACAGATTCTCTGGCGCGAGACCCCGGTGCGGGCCTGATCCAGAGTTACCCTCAGTTAATTGGCGCTCAGTCGGTTTTTGCTCGGATGCAGCAATTTGCCAATGGTGTTTATGGTATCGCCTTCGCCGAAGGTCTAGCCCGCTGGTGTGGTCAGGAAGGTAACTATTGGGGCCATAACGCGATCATCCGCACCAAGGCTTTTGCCAACTGCGCGGGGCTGCCAAGACTGCGCGCAATGAATGGTCAGGAAAAACTGATCATGAGCCACGATTTCGTCGAGGCCGGCCTCATGCGTCGCGCCGGATGGGGCGTGCGGTTCCTACCGCGCATCCGAGGATCCTATGAAGAAACCCCACCAACGCTGATCGACCACGCGTTGCGTGACCGGCGCTGGTGTCAGGGCAATTTGCAACACCTGAAGTTGTTGGGCTCAACCGGATTCCGCGCTGTGTCGCGGTTCCACATGTTCCATGGAGCAGTCGGATATCTGATGTCGCCGCTGTGGTTTGCCTTGCTGGTGATGTGGGCGCTGATCGGTCAGGGCGAGGATGCCTCGGTCTTGCATTATTTCAGCCCCGACAATCCGCTGTTCCCGCAATGGCCCGAGATGTCGGAAACCCGCCACGTGCTGATCATTCTGGTCATGTATGCTATGTTGCTGGCCCCCAAGGTACTTGGCGTGCTTGCCCTGCCACTTAGCGGTGTGCGCTATGCGGATTTCGGTGGCGCAGGTAAATTCATGACCTCATTCATCTCGGAAGTCATCCTGTCGATCCTCTATGCGCCGATCCTTATGGTGCAACAGATGATCGCCGTCTTCCGGACAATTCTTGGTATTCAAAAAGGCTGGTCTCCTCAGGCACGGGATGGTGGCAGCTATGGCCTACGGACGCTGATCTTATGTCACACGCTGGAAACTATCAGCGGTATAGCCTTGGGCGCCGGCATCCTATCGGGTCTGGTGTCAATCTGGCTGGCTCCGATTGCCATAAGCCTGGCCTTTGCCATCCCGCTTTCCGCACTCAGCGGCGTTTCAACCTCACCGGCGCGGCGCATGGTCGGAATGAAAGAAGATGTTCAGGAACCGGCAATCACCCGGTCCGCCCGTCTCCACAGGGATGAATTGAAGCGCCTGGTCGAAGGCAAAACCGTCATGACTCCTGCCGAGTGATCAACCACCCGGCAGGCCCTCGTACCACTCTACCATCATATCCGACCATCCCTGCGGCACGTTGTGACCACCTGGGAAAAGTGCGAATTCCAACATCGCGCCATCGGCGCATCCGGTCCATCTGCGACGCATGAATTGCCCGGTCGTGGAAAATCCGCTGGGTTTGGTATCGGCGCATTCGTTTGCGACCCGCCAAATTTCCAGACCGGCAAAGATATCGCCCTGATGGAATCGACCACCGCCCAAAAGACGCCCTTCCAGCGGGACTACATTGTCGATCCAGCCATGGGTGTGAAACATGCGCACCGGGCCATCGCAGGCCTCGGGATGCGGTCGCCAAAACCCACCTGAAACCGGAGCATAGGCCGAAAACGTATCCGGCGCCGCGCAGGCGAGGTAGTAGACCATGAAGGCCCCCGCAGAAAACCCGCCCAACACGACGTGGTCATCATCGACCCCGAACCGGTCCGACGCATCCTGAACCACCTCGCGCAGAAAAGCCGTTTCGTCACGCCCTTCCCAACCCGGGAAGAAATTCCAGCTTTGGCGGCCGTTACGCTCGGACCCCTCCGGTGCCATAACCGCATATCCGCGCGCAAGCAGAGGATCAACCAAGCTGCGGTTCTTCAGCGTTCCGGTCGCAGTCCCGCCATAACCGTGCAGAAACACCACCAGCGGTGGGTTTTCGGTTTCGGGAAGTTCGATATGGTACCCACCCGACGGCGTTTCGCACATGTCTTCCTGATCGACACAGGCGGCCATTCCTGCATTCGCGATCACGCCCATCCCGACCGACAGAAACAAGCTTCGGATCATTCTGCTTTCCCATCATAGTGTTGAACCGGCAGGCCTGCGCGAACCCAGCCCGGCCCTGCTGCTGAGCCTAACATACCCTCGGGCACGTCGATGATATTTGCGAACCCCGCCTCGGACAGCCGGTTGCTCAGCCGGGCCGAGCGCACACCGCGCGCGCAGATCAGGGCGATCGGGGCATCGTGGTCTCCGCCGACAATCTGCAGCAGCGCCTCATCAAAATCATCGCGACGCATGTCTAGGGGATGCGCGCCTTCGCCCACGCCTGAGGCATCCCATTCGCGTGGGGTACGGATGTCCACCAAAAATATATCTCCAAGCCTAGCTTGCTGATGCGCATCCCTGACACTGATCCGACCGCCCGCATAGCTCTGTGGGATCAGGCGGTATTCGCGGATTGCAAAACCGCCCAGAACAGCAGCCGCACCAAACAGCAGAACCTTTCGCCGTGTCCGGTTTGCCCCAGCAGCCACTGTAATCCCTCCTGATCCGATGCGGTCCTATGTATCACAGCAGCTTATCCAGTTCCGTGTCGAAATTAACCTGCCTGTTCAAGTTCGTGTCATCGCCGCTTTACCTGTACCATCCTCTGCCTTGGGGCCCCTGAACAGGCAGAATGGCTTGCAATCGCTGGACACTCCGCGAATTATCCTTACAAAATCAATAGCACTTTTGACCGCCCAGACCGGAGTATCGCAGTTGTCCCTATTCCTCATCGCGGCCCTTCCCTTCCTCGGAGCTGTATTCCCAGCCCTTTTGATCCGGGCTGGACGAAACGCAGCAGCCTCGGCCGCTGGGTTGACCACTTTTCTGGCGCTGATGGGGCTGTTGATTCACATCCCAACCGTGATGCGCGGCGAGGTCGTTACCGCCCGGTTCGACTGGATTCCGGCACTGGGCCTAAACGCCAATTTCATGTTGGACGGCCTTGGGTTTCTGTTCGCGCTGCTGATCCTTGGCATCGGTTTGCTGATCATCCTCTACGCCCGGTTCTATCTCTCGCGCGAAGACCCGATGGGGCAGTTTTACACCTATTTGCTGCTGTTTCAGGGAGCGATGGTGGGAATCGTTCTGTCGGACAATATCCTGCTTTTGCTGATATTCTGGGAACTTACCTCGCTTAGTTCATTCCTATTGATCGGATATTGGAAACACCTCCCCGAGGGACGACAGGGCGCGCGTATGGCGCTGGCTGTGACCGGCTCTGGCGGCTTGGCGATGATTGCGGGGATGCTGATCCTGGGCAATATCGTTGGCTCTTATGACCTAAGCGTCATTCTCCAGAACAAAGAGCTGATCCAGTCTTCACCCTATTACATGCCAGCGCTGATCCTGATTTTGCTGGGGTGTTTCACCAAATCGGCACAGTTCCCCTTCCATTTCTGGCTGCCACACGCGATGGCCGCCCCTACGCCAGTATCAGCCTATCTGCACTCGGCCACGATGGTGAAGGCAGGGTTGTTCCTGATGGCCCGCATGTGGCCCGTTCTGGCGGGGACTGATGCGTGGTTCTACATTGTGTCCACAACCGGCCTGGTAACCATGCTGATCGGGGCCTGCATCGCCCTGTTCAAAGATGATCTCAAGGCGCTGCTGGCGTTTTCGACCGTGTCGCATCTGGGTCTGATAACCATGCTGCTGGGGTTTGGAACCAAGATTGCCGCCGTTGCTGCCATCTTCCACATCATCAACCATGCGACGTTCAAAGCAGCCCTGTTTATGACCGCCGGGATCGTGGATCACGAGGCCGGGACCCGCGACATCAAGCGACTGGGCGGATTGCGCCATTTGATGCCAATCACCTTCACCATCGGGACGATTGCCGCACTTTCCATGGCCGGTCTACCTCCGCTGAACGGGTTTCTGTCCAAGGAGATGATGCTGGAGGAAACGGTCCACACAACCTGGCTGCATTCGCATTATCTTGTGCCCGGACTGGCGCTGCTGGCGGCCTTGTTCTCTGCAGCCTATTCGTTCCGCTTTGTTGGTCACGTGTTCCTTGGTCCAGTACGCGACGATTACCCAACCCATCCACATGACCCACCGGCCGGGCTTTGGCTTGCACCCGCTTTCCTGGTCGTGCTTGTCGTCCTGATCGGTCTTTATTCCAACGCTATCGTAGGTCCGCTGGTGGCGGTTGTTTCAAGTGCGGTAATCGGGGGCGAGAAGCTGCCCTATTATTCGCTGAAGCTCTGGCACGGGTTTACGCCTGCCCTGTACATGTCCGCCTTCGCCACGCTGGGTGGCCTGGCCTTGCTGACACAGCATCGGCGCGGTGAGTTTATCTGGAATGCGCTGCCCAGACCCGAGGCGAAAACCATTTTTGACGCAGTGATCGCTGCGCTTACGACAACCAGCCGCTGGGTTACAGATACTCTGCATAATGGGGTCCTCAGCCGGTATGCGGCCATCCTGATCGTCTTTACGGTTGGGCTGGGATATTACGCATTCGCAACCGGATCTATTGGCGTTGAAACACGCACGCCCCTACCCGTTCAGATCATTCCGTTCATTGGCTGGATCTGCCTGATCGCCGCGACGCTGGCCATCATGTGGTTCCACCGCAACCGGCTGCTGTCCTTGGTGCTGATCGGAGTCGTTGGCCTGATCGTCTCGATGGCGTTCAACTATCTGTCCGCCCCTGATTTGGCCCTGACGCAGATCTCGGTCGAGGTGGTGACGATGATCCTGCTGTTGCTGTCGCTGAACTTCCTGCCCACGGACACACCCTGGGACAGCAGCGCGGCGCGGCGTTGGCGGGATGCGGCAATTTCGGTCGTGGCAGGCATCGGATCAGGTGCGTTGATCTACGCGTTGATGCTGCGGGATTTCGGTTTCCCGAGCATTTCCGAATTCCATCTGGCCAACTCGTATAAGGGCGGCGGAGGCACCAATGTGGTCAACGTGATCCTGGTGGATTTCCGTGGCTTTGATACCTTCGGCGAAATCATCGTTCTGGGCATTGCCGCCCTGATCATCTTTGCCCTGACCGAGGCGGTTCTGGAAACCAATGTCCGGGGGTATTTGCTGAACCGTAAACCGCACTGGCCGCAATCGGGTGACTCTCATCCGTTGATGATGGTCGTGGCGACAAGAGTGATGATGCCGATCGCGCTGATGGTCGGGGCCTATATCTTTTTCCGCGGCCATAACCAACCAGGAGGAGGGTTCATCGCCGGCCTGGTCGTCGCCATCGCCTATCTGATGCAATATATGGCCAGCGGCTATACCTGGGCCATCGAACGGCAACGGTTCTATTATCACGGCACAATCGGCTGGGGCGTTCTGATCGCCGCAGCAACTGGAATTGGCGCATGGTTCAATGAACGTCCCTTCCTGACCAGCGATTTCGGATATCTGAACTGGCCGCCGCTGGAAGAGTTCGAATGGGCAACCGCCATGCTGTTCGATACCGGCGTGTTCCTTGCGGTTTTGGGCGCGGTGATGCTGGCACTGGATAGCCTGTCCCGCTTGGCCTGGCAGCCCGGCATGGCGCAGGAATTCCCGATGGATATCAACCCGCTGCGGGACGATCCGCCTGAAGAAGAACAAGAAGAAAAGGAGCAGGTCTGATGGAAGCGCTCGTAGCCTCTGCGGTTGGCGTGATGACCGCCGCCGGGATTTTCCTGATCCTGCGTCGCCGGACTTTTCCGGTCATTCTGGGCCTGTCGCTGCTGACCTATGCGGTGAACGTCTTTTTGTTTGCCACCGGGCGGCTGGCTTTGGACGCGCCGCCTGTTCTGAACAAATATGAAGAGGTCGCCTATACCGATCCCTTGCCGCAGGCCCTGGTGCTGACCGCCATCGTGATTTCATTCGGGATGACTGCGGTGATCGTGATGATCTCGCTTTCGGCTTACCTGTCGGCCAAGGATGACCACATCGACATGGCCGCGCATGACAATACGGACGCGCCGGGAGAAGACGCATGAACCATTGGATCGTTGCGCCAGTCGTCCTGCCCGCGATTCTGGCTCCGTTCATCATCATGGTCCTGCGATACCACCTTGATTTGCAGCGCATATTCTCGGTCGCCGGTGTCGTGGCACTGCTTGGCATCGCCCTGACAATCACCGCACAGGCCGCAGGTGGAGACATTCTGGTCTATGAGTTGGGCAACTGGCCAGCGCCCTTTGGAATCGTGCTGGTGCTGGATCGGTTATCTGCCATGATGGTCTTGCTGACCGCGCTTTTAGCCCTTCCGATAGTGCTTTATTCGATTGCCTCCGGATGGGATGCACGCGGCAAGCACTTTCATCCCTTATTCCACTTTCAGCTTATGGGCGTATGCGGTGCCTTTCTGACAGGTGACGCCTTTAACCTGTTCGTGTTCTTCGAGGTATTGCTGATCGCGTCCTACGGTTTGATGACGCACGGCGGTGGAGCCGTTCGGCTCAAGGCAGGCGTGCAATATGTCGCCTACAACCTTTTGGGCTCAACGCTGTTTTTGTTTGCCCTTGGCACGCTCTATTCAGTGACCGGCACGCTGAACATGGCGGATATGGCTGTACGGATTGCCGAGCTTCCGCTCGAAGACACCGCTCTGATAAGAGTGGGTGCTGCCCTGTTGCTGCTGGTATTCTGCATTAAGGCTGCAGTTCTGCCGCTGCATTTCTGGCTACCGGCCAGCTATGCGAATGCTCCTATGCCAGTTGCCGCGCTGTTTGCGATCATGACAAAGGTCGGGGCGTACTCGATCTTGCGCATGTACACGCTTGGCTTTGGCCCCGAGGTTTTGGTTGCGCATGATCTTGTGATCAACTGGCTGCAACCTGCCGCTTTGGTAACTTTGGCGGTTGGTACAATCGGCATATTGGGCTCACGACACATCGCGCGCCTTGTGGCTTTTTGCGCCATCGCGTCAATGGGTACCCTGCTGATCGCAATTTCCCTGTTCACCGAAACGGCCACTGCTGCCGCTTTGTTCTATATTTATCATTCGACACTGGCGACGGCACTGTTGTTCCTGATTGCTGATCTGGTGATCGAGCGGCGCGGAGGCGCAATTGCCCCAAAGCACCCAATGGCACAGACCGGACTGATTTCCGCACTGTTCTTTATTGGTGCGATTGCTTTGGCCGGGATGCCGCCCCTTTCCGGGTTCATTGGCAAACTGCTGGTCCTGGACGCCGCGCGAGATGCACCAGACGCAAATACGGTCTGGGCTGTGGTATTGATCGGCTCATTCGTAACCATAGTAGGGTTGGCCCGCGCCGGAACTTTGATCTTTTGGAAAAGCCATGACGCCAGCTTGACCACCGACCAAGCCGATACAACTGACGGCGAGACCGCCTTTCAGGCAGCCCCGGAACCTTCGCCCGGGTTGGCCTTTACGTCGGTATTTGCTTTGATCATCGGTCTGGTCATGCTGACATTGTTTGCCGGGCCTGCAATGAACTACGCTACCAGCACAGCGGAACAGTTGTTTGCACCCGAAAATTACATCTCGGCCGTGTTAGGGGTGGAAGAATGAAAAAACTGCTTCACCGGATATTCCCGCACCCGCATCTGACTTTCCTGCTGACGGTTGTGTGGATTTTGCTGGCAAACACACCATCGCTGAATTCACTGGTGTTTGGCCTTGTGCTGGGGATTATCATCCCCTTCGTCACACAGCCGTACTGGCCAGACCGGCCCGTTCTTCGGAATTGGCCGATGATCACCGAATACATATTGGTGGTTCTATGGGACATTGTTGTCGCCAATATGACAGTTGCCAGGATCATCCTGTTCAAACGGGATTCCGACCGTGAACCGAACTGGGTCTGCATTCCGCTGGAACTGCGCACACCCGAAGCGATTACGGTTCTGGCCGGGACAATCACCATGACCCCCGGCACCGTCAGTTGCGATCTGTCAGCGCAGGGTCACAACTTACTGGTACACTGCCTCGATGCGCCAAACCCGGACGAAGTACGCGATCAAATCAAGCAACGATACGAGCGCAGGCTAAAGGAGATTTTCGAATGATCGAGCTAGCAATCTACTTTGCCTTTGCCTGTTTCGGCGCAGCCATCATGATGTGCCTGTGGCGGATCATTACGGCCGATGGAGTGGGCACCCGGGTTCTGGCGCTGGACACGATGGTGATCAACACAATCGCCCTTATGGTGCTTTACGGGCTATTTCTGGGGACCGAGATTTTCTTCGAGGCCGCCATGATCATCGCAATGCTCGGCTTTGTCTCAACCGTTGCCTACGCGCGCTTTATGCTGCGCGGCAATATCATCGAGTGAGGGCGACATGTCGGTAATTTTTGAGTTTCTGGTCGCCTTCTTCCTGGTTGTTTCAGGCATATTTGGTTTTGTCGGATCGTACGGAATGATCAAGCTAAAGGACCCGATGTCCAGGCTCCATGCCCCCACCAAAGCGACAACGCTTGGGGTGGGTGGCGTTCTGATCGCCTCAATCATCCATTCCGTATTGATCGAACATCACCTGTCTCTGCACGAGCTGCTGATCACGCTGTTTCTGTTCCTGACTGCTCCGATCACGGCCCTGTTTATTGCCAAATGGCATATTCACCGCCATGAAAAGCCCCAGGATCTGCCGGACGCGGGTGAGGACAGAATCTGGGCCACACATGCGGTCGAACAGGTCGAAGACGTTCCTGATCACAGAAACACCTGATACCTATGTATAGACCTCCGCTGCCCCTGACCCGCGATCTGGTTCTTATCGGCGGCGGTCATACGCACGCGCTGGTGTTGCGAAAATGGGGGATGAACCCTCTGCCTGGCGCGCGCCTGACGGTCATCAACCCCGCGCCTTCAGCCCCCTATTCAGGGATGCTGCCCGGTTTCGTTGCCGGTCATTATCGCCGGGGTGATCTGGATATTGATCTGGTGCGCCTGGCTCGCTTTGCCGGGGCACGGGTGATATTGGGTGCCGTCGAAGGGTTAGACCCTGACCGGCAAGAGGTACATGTGCCCGGCCGACCGCCCGTCGCCTATGATGTAACCTCGGTTAATGTTGGCATTACATCCGACATGCCGGCCCTGCCTGGATTTTCCGACCATGCGGTCCCCGCAAAACCGTTAGCGTCTTTTGCCACCAAATGGGCCGAGTACCAATCTGGCGCAGGCGCCGCCTCGGTTGCCGTGATCGGTGGTGGTGTTGCCGGGGTCGAGTTGATCATGGCGATGGCCCACGCTCTGCGTTCCGCAAACCGCAGCGCCCGGTTGACCCTGATCGACAATACTCGGGCCCTGACCGCGATTGGCGCAAAGGCGGCCTCGGTCATTCGCAATGCGATGGCTGACCTTGGCATCGACGTGATCGAACAGGCCGCCATCGTTGAAATTCATGCGGATCACATCCGGTTGGAGGACGGGCGCCAGATTGCGGCTGAATTCGTGACGGGGGCGGCGGGGGCCAAACCCTATGGTTGGATGGCGCAGTCCGGGCTGGATCTTCACGATGGATATATCACGGTGAATAGCAGGCTGCAGTCCAGCAATCCTTTTGTGTTCGCAGCCGGCGATTGTGCCCATCTGTCAGAAAACCCCAGACCAAAAGCAGGTGTTTATGCCGTCCGAGAAGCCCCGATTCTTTATGACAATCTTCGGGCCTCACTGGGTGTTGGAAAGATGCGCCCCTATCATCCGCAAAAAGATTACCTCAAGCTGATATCGCTGGGTGGGAAATCCGCATTGGCCGAGCGATTGGGAACCTCGCTCAGTGGTCCGTTGATGTGGAAATGGAAGAACCATATCGACCAGAATTTCATGAATAAGTTCCGGAATCTGCCGCAGATGAAAGCAGCAGAGTTGCCCCGCGACCACGCTTTGGGCGTGCCCGAAGTCCTGGGTGAAAAGCCCATGTGCGGTGGGTGCGGCGCAAAGATTGGGCGTCGCGCTTTGCGCAGTGTTCTGTCTGATTTGCCGCCCCCCGATCGGCAAGACGTTATACCGCTTTCAGGTGACGATGCGGCTTTGCTTCTCACCGGCGGCGCGCGACAGGTGATGACCTCGGACCATTTGCGCAGCTTTACCAATGATCCGGTTTTGATGACACGGATCACGGCCATTCACGCATTGGGTGATATCTGGGCGATGGGTGCGGCACCGCAGGCCGCCACCGCAACGATTATTCTGCCTCGGATGTCACCCGCACTGCAACAACGTACAATGTCAGAAATCATGGCCACCGCCAGTGACGTCATCCGCGCAACCGGGGCCGAAATCGTCGGAGGCCACAGTTCGATGGGGGATGAGATGACCATCGGGTTCACTCTGACCGGCCTGTGCGAAAACGACCCGATCATCTTGTCCGGAGCCCGCAAGGGCGACGCTTTGATCCTGACCAAGCCGATTGGCAGCGGCGTGATCATGGCCGCCGAAATGGCCGGTTTGGCCAATGGCATCTGGGTCGCCGAGGCGTTCCGCCACATGGTCCAGCCCCAGGGCGAAGCCGCGCGCATTCTGTTCAGCGCCCATGCTATGACCGATGTGACCGGGTTTGGTCTGGCAGGGCATCTGCAAGGTATTTGCGGTGCCTCGGGCTGCGGTGCGGTAATTGCTCTGGATGCGGTTCCCGTGATGGCCGGGGCTGTGGAGCTTAGCGCAAGCGGTGTTCGGTCCACGATCTTCGAAGACAACCGCGCCATTGCGCCTGAACTCGCCAACGGACCCAAGGCTGATCTTCTTTTCGACCCTCAAACCGCCGGAGGGCTATTGGCCGCTGTCCAAGCCGATGACGCGCCAGGCCTGTGTGCAGACCTACGTGCGGCTGGATATCCGGCATCAATCATCGGCATGATCGACGATACGCCGGGTTTAAAACTTCAGAGCTGATCCAGGACCTGTTCGACCCGCACAGCGACCTCTTTCAGACCGGTACTTGCCAGCGAGGGAACCTGGATCGAGGCCACAATCTCGGTGCTGTGTACGCGCGCGGACTTGGCATAAGCTGGGTCGTAATGCTGTTCCATAAGTGACCGTGTAAGGGCCAACTTGTTACCGCCGTCAATCAGCGCAAACCACCCATCCACCACCTCATGCCCACGGTGAGACCTCAGCGGCGACAGGAGATCTTTCAACCGCTCGGCATCGCTGAGGACATCGTCATATGCCGAGACCAGATATTCCGCGCGCGCTTCTATCGGGGCATCAATCTGAATGCGCACGGCCGCACACATGCCGGACCAAAGCCTCGGCGGCAGGATCAAAGAGCCGATTTTGGACGATTCCGCTTCGACTACGACGGGACGGGTGGGGTCAAAACCACAAAGTTCTGCGGCCAGCGCGGATTCGAATGCCTTTTGACTGGGTTGTCCGCCCGGCATTGCCCCCAGCAACGACCCCCGGTGATTGGAAAGCCCTTCGAGATCCAGAACCTGGACACCACGTTCCTGAAGGTGTGTAAGCAGCTCGGTCTTTGCTGTGCCCGTATACCCATCCAGAAGGACGAATTGAAACTGCAACGGATCGTCATACAGATACCGGCTCACCAAGCGGCGATAAGCCCGATAGCCGCCCTCGACAACCTCGGCCCGCCAGCCAATCTGTTGTAGCATCCAGGTAAACGAACCAGATCTCTGCCCACCGCGCCAGCAATATACAAGGGGTTTCCACCCCCCTTCGTGATGGGACAGGCTGTGTTCAATGTGGTTGGCCGCATTCCTGAAAACCAGAGCCGCCCCCAGCTTGCGGGCCAGAAACGGGCTTTCCTGGACATAGATCGTCCCGACGCGCGCCCGTTCGTCGTTATCCAGAACTGGCAGGTTGATAGACCCGGGCAAATGATCCTCGGCAAATTCAGCCGGGCTGCGCACGTCTATGGTTGTGTCGAACTCATGCGCGTATAACTGCTGAAGGCTGGTGATTTTCAGAACCATGTCAACGATCTAACCCGCGTTGAACCGGATGGAAAGGCACGGTGTCAACCTGTGATGGGATCGACAAGCGTCGGTCCACTGGCCCGATTGGAATTGACGCCCGGATCGACACGATGAAAGCCAAGAATATCTTCCTGCCCCGGAGACAACAGCCGCGCAGCCCCCTTGCCCACTTCACCCAGCCATAAAGGCCAGTTTTCAGGTTCAACAATCAGGGGCATGCGGTGATGAATTATGCCCAGATTGCGGTTCGCTGGTGTCGTAACGATAGCGCATGTTCCCTTCTGGTCGCCCTCGGGTCCCCAATCTTGCCATACCCCGCCAAAAGCAATCGGGGCCCCGTCTTTTCTGAAAATATACCAAGGCAGCCGGTCTCCGCTCTCGGTTTTGGTCCATTCATAAAACCCGCTGGCAACGATCAGACATCTGCGTTCTCTGCAGGCCACCCTGAACGCCGGTTTTTCAGCTAGCGTTTCGGCGCGGGCATTGATCAACAATGGCCCAGCGGTTTTGGACTTGTACCAGTGTGGTAAAAACCCCCAACGCAAGGCATCCAACTGACGCCCGGTTTCGCCTGCCCTGACCACATGCACCTGACATGTCGGACAAACGTTGAAATTCGGGACAACAGGCAGAGCATTGGCCGGGCGCGCAGAAAACAACTGGGCCATGGCATCATTTGGAAGGGTTATTGCAAACCGTCCGCACATAGGTAATGAACTTTCAACAATCGTTTTCTACAGGCACAGGTTCTCACGGGGTCATATGCAAAATCAAACGGCGAAAACCTTAAAAGTCAAAGCTGTCGCAGCGCTGGAAGAAGGCAAATTCCAGGCTGCGCTGAAAAAGGCTCAACTTGGCGTAAAAAAGTTTCCGACCGACTCGGATTTTCATGCCATTTCCGGTTTTGTTCTGACCGAGATGAAACAGTATAAAAGGTCGATCCCGCATTTTGTCGAAGCCGCGCGGATGAAACCTGACGATCCGCAATTCGTCGAAAACCTCGCCAATGCTCTTATGCAAACCGGCCAGATGGCCAAAGCCTTGGAATATGCCGAACTCAAGGCCGAAAAATTCCCAGCCAGCAAGGAACTGAACCGGGTCATTGATGAGATTACGCTGAAAGGACAGAATTGGCGCCTGATCATTGATCACGTGACCAAAAAACTTCAAAGCGACCCTGAAAATGTCAGCCTGTTGTCGACTCGTGCCCGCGCCTATGGCCGCATCGGTTATATCGAGCACAACTCACGCGATATAACCAAGGCGTATGAATTGGCACCGGACAACGAAAAGATAGCCTTTCAAAAAGCCGTAAATCTGCACCAGAGTGGCGACAAAAAGGGATGCGCCAATATTCTGCAGGGCATCTACGCCAAAGAACCTTTCCATGTTGCCACCCTTCTTCAGCTTTCGACAATGTCCAGCAAAGAGGACGCCCCGAAACTGATGGAGGCGGTAGAAGCAGCGATATCCGAAAGCGTACACGAGCTGTCGGAACTGGAATTTGCCAAGGCCCACCTGATCCAAAAAGCCGATAGCCTTGGCGCAGCACTGCCGCAATTTGCACGTGCCAATGCCATCCAACACAATGTCAAACCCTATGATTTAGAGGCGGAAGAACAGAAGTTCGAACGTATCACTGGCCTGTTCCCTGTAGGAGGAAGAGTTCCTTGGTCCGAACAAACCGATCAGCCGGTTCCGATCTTCGTTCTGGGCCAGCCGCGCTCTGGCACGACGCTCATGGAAATGATGCTGAGCTCCGCGCCAGACATTGCTGGCTGCGGCGAACTGACGGTTGGGGCCGATCTTTCGCGCGACTACGCACAACATCGCAAGACCTTCGATTCCACTGCCGCAGCGAAATATGCCAAAGAGTTCCGAGAGTTGATGCCGCCGATCCCCGATGGCTCGACCGCTTTTGTTGACAAGATGCCCCACAATTTTCAGCGGGTCGGCTTCCTGTTGTCAGCATTCCCAAACGCCAAGATAATAAACATGCTGCGTGATCCGCGCGATGTCGGTCTTTCGAAATGGATCCGCCGGTTCCCTGCGGGGGGCATGAACTATGCCTCGAATCTTGAAACCATTGCCCATTCTGCCAACCTGTATCGTCGCTATATGGCGCATTGGGAAGCTGTTTTTGGCGACAAGATCCTGACCGTTCCATATGAAAAGCTTGTCGCGGACCCCGAAACCTATAGCAAGCAGGTCGCCGCTTTCTGCGACCTCGAATGGACCGAGACGATGATGCATCCGGAAGAGAATACCAAACAGGTCCGGACTGCCAGTATCGACCAGGTTCGCAACAAAATCTCAACCAAATCCATTGGGGGATGGCGATCTGTGTCGGAACATATCCAGCCCATGCTTGCGGGTTTTGATACAGGGCTTTGGCCGGAATACGATATTGATCAAGGCTGAAGGTTAGCTGAATGAAATAGGGCCGCATCCCAAGGTGCGGCCCTTTTCGTTTCGCTCTGGTCGCCTTACTTTTGCTTGATGCGACCGTCCAGATAAGGCTGGTAAGGCGCGTTTTCGGCTAGGTATTCCGCCGTGACATCCGCCAGATCCGGGCCAAAGTCATAGGCATTTTTATCGTCGCCTTCGAACATACTGTACCCGTCACCGCCATTTCTGACGTAGTTATTGGTAACGACAAGATAAGTCGCCGCCGGATCAATCGGGGTAAGCCCATCGCCGTTGGATACCATGACCTCTGATACGCGCCCTTCGTTTGGTGCCACCGATGCGTCCCAAACAAAGGTCAGACCGGCAACCTGCGGAAAGCGGCCCTTGACCTCTTCTACCTGGCTCACGCCGTTTTCAAGCGCGTCAACGATGCCTTGTCCGCTGATCTCAAAGGTTGAAAGCGTATTCTGGAACGGCAGCACGGTCAGAACTTCACCCATGGTCACATCGCCGGGGTCAATCGAAGCACGCAAGCCGCCAGAGTTCGCAATCGCGATATGAACGCCCTGATCTGCAACCCGCGCAAGCATGGCATCAGCGACCAAATTGCCCATCTGACATTCCTGAACACGACAGATCGAACGGTCACCCTCAATCGCCTCAGACGTGCTGGCCACGACCTTATTGCGGATTTCGTCTAAAGGAGCGGCCAGTTCCGCGATACGGTCCAGCGAGGCCTGATCTTCGGCCACGTTGTTGTCCATGATCAGCGGCTCACCAGCCGCCGCGACAACATTTCCGTCGTCATCAAAAGTGACATTCAGCTCGCCCAGGAATTTGCCATAGGCATAGGCTTGAATGATCTGCACGCCATCGACCACTGTCGGATAGGGGCCAACAGCCTTGTCAGAAACGTTGGACAAATATGTATTGGAATGCCCACCTACGATTACGTCAACGCCTGTCGTTTCCTGTGCAACACGCTGGTCGACAGCATATCCCGAATGGCTGAGAACGATGATCTTGTTCACGCCTTCCGCGGTTAGCTTGTCCACTTCGGCCTGAACCGCGGGAACCGGGTCCGAGAATGTGATGTTCGGGCCAGGAGAGGCCAGTTCATGCGTGTCTTCCGGCGTCAGGCCAACAAGGCCGACTTTTTCTCCGCCGACTTCAATCACTGAAGACTTTTTGATCTTGCCACTCAGCAATTCTTCGCCTGAAAAATCCGCGTTCGACATCAGCACCGGGAAATCAACCGTGTCGATAAAGCCGCGCAGGACTTCCGGGCCATCATCGAATTCGTGGTTGCCCACGGTCATAGCGTTATAGCCCAGTTTGTTCATGAACTCGGCCGCGACCTTGCCCTTGTAATAGGTATAGAACAACGAGCCCTGAAACTGATCGCCGCCATCTACCAGGATCGAGTTTTCGGCACGTCCGCGGGCTTCTTCCACTGCTGTAACGAGACGGGCAGATCCGCCAAAACACTTACCTTCGGCGTTGTCATCTGAACTACAGCCGCTGTCATATTTGTTGATCGGCTCGATACGCGAATGAAAGTCGTTGGTGTGCAGAATGGTCAGTTTATATTCGGCGGCGGCCATTCCTGCAGTCAAACCCAGCACAGCAGCCGAGGCTAGGAAACGGGTGAACATATTTTAACTCCCTTTGTTAATTGCCAAGATGTTGCGCCGCCTTCAGCAAAGAGTCAAAGGGGGAAATCCGGCTTGAATCTAGCCGCAGCGCGGGGCATGACCGTTCTATGCTGATTTACAAGATTTTCCGCGCCAACGAATGGACGGCGCTGCAGACCGATGGCGCCACGGATGGTGCTCCGATTGATGTTTCGGACGGTTTTGTCCACTTTTCGACAGCTGAACAAGCTGCGGAAACCGCTGCCAAGCATTTTGCCGGCGCCGAAGGTTTGACGCTGTTGGCCTGCGATGCTGACGCGATGGGCGAGGAACTGAAGTGGGAGGTTTCGCGCGGGGGCGCTCTGTTTCCGCATCTCTACCGTCAGATCCGCATGACCGACATAGCTTGGTCCTGCCCCCTGCCCTTTGACGGCAACGCGCATCGCTTCCCGGACGACATGAAATGACGGAATATATCGACCCGGATCGCGCCCAGTTCGAAGCCTTCAAGGTGCTGGATCGTGACCACCCGATCGAGATGCTGAACCTGGTGAGGTTCCGCAGCCGGGCCGAATATCCATCGGGGCACGAACTGGCCAAAAGCGGTCTGTCGGGCGCTCAGGCTTATCGAAATTATGGGATCGAAACCGGGCCGATCATTGCCCGCCTTGGGGCAAAGATCATTTGGCGCGGCGCGTTTCAGACTACGTTGATTGGCCCAAAGGATGAGCTATGGGACGCGGTATTTATCGCGCGTTACCCATCGGCCCATGCCTTTCTGGAAATGATATCCGACCCTGATTACAAACAGGCGGTCGTGCATCGTCAGGCTGCGGTGAAGACCTCTCGCCTGATCCGGTGCGCGCCGACCGAAGGCGGAGAAATGTTTGGATGAAACTGACTGAAAAGCTGGGGCTGGCTGCCCTGCACCGGCTGGATCCGGAAACCGCACATACCCTGTCGATCAAGGCCCTGAAAGCGGGGCTTATGCCTGCGCCGGGGCCGGTCACCTCGCCGCGTTTGCGGACCAAAATCGCCGGGCTGGATCTGCCCAATCCGGTTGGTCTGGCCGCAGGGTTCGACAAGAACGGAGAGGTTCTTGGCCCCCTGTCTCGCGCCGGGTTTGGGTTCATCGAAGTCGGTGCCGTTACCCCACGCCCGCAGCCCGGCAATCCCAGGCCGCGCCTATTCCGCCTGACCGAAGACCAGGCTGCCATCAACCGCTTTGGCTTTAACAACGAAGGGATGGAGGCCATGGCCCGTCGTCTGGCGGCGCGCCCCAGGGATGCGGTGATCGGACTGAACCTTGGTGCGAACAAAGACAGCGATGATCGACCCGGCGACTTTGCCAAGGTACTGGCCCATTGTGGGGCGCATCTGGATTTCGCTACGGTCAACGTTTCATCTCCGAACACTGAAAAGCTGCGGGATTTGCAAGGCAAAGCGGCGCTGAGCGCTCTGTTGAGCGGCGTAATCGAAACCCGAAACACCCTGTCGCGCCCTCTACCAGTATTCCTCAAGATCGCCCCCGATCTGACCGAGGATGAGCTGCGGGATATCGCCGAAGTGGCCCATGAATCGGGCGTTGATGCGGTCATCGCCTCGAACACCACTTTGTCGCGCGATGGGTTGCGCAGCGCACACAGAGACGAAGCAGGCGGCCTGTCCGGCGCACCTTTGTTCGAAAAATCCACCCGCGTTCTTGCCCGGTTTAGCCATTTGACCGACGGTCAGATTCCGTTGATCGGTGTTGGTGGCATCAGCACAGCAGAACAGGCCTATGCCAAGATATGCGCCGGTGCTTCGGCCGTGCAATTCTACACCGCGATGGTTTTCGGTGGTATCTCACTTGCGGCGGAAATCGCGCGAGGTTTGGATGACTTGCTGGCGCGCGACGGGTTTGAAACCGTTGCGCAGGCCGTTGGAAGCAAAAGACAGGACTGGTTATGATCGAATACTGGCACAATCCCAGATGCTCTAAGTCTCGCGCAGGGCTCGCTTTGCTTGAGGAAAACGGAGCGCAGGTCGAAATTCGCAAATACCTTGAGGATACGCCCTCGGCAGACGAAATCCGGGCCGTACTTACACGCCTTGATATCCCCGCCATCGACCTGATGCGGACTAGCGAAAAGCTGTTCAAGGAACTGGGCCTAACCAAGAATACCGCTCAGGATGACCTGATCACAGCAATGGCGGCCCATCCGATTTTGATCGAGCGTCCGCTTGCAATCAAAGGGGACAACGCAGCCATTGGTCGCCCTACGGAATCCCTTCTGGACCTTCTTTAGGCGACCAAAGCCTCAAGCTTGGGGTATCGCCATCCCAGCGTGCAGGCACGCGCGATGTTCAAGATCATCAGCGCGGCCCAAAGGCCGTGATTGCCGAGCGCAGGCACCAATATGAACAGGGCCAAAACATAAATCGCAACCGAATGGATCATCGCATTGCGCATTGCGCGCGTCCAGGTCGCGCCTATGTAGATGCCGTCAAACATCCAGCTTGCCACACCAATCACCGGCGCCAGCGCCGCCCATACCAGATACTCGCGTGCGGCTAGTCGCACCTCAGGTGCAGTTGACATCAGGTCGATCAACGCTGGCCCGGCCAGATAGAAAACCGCACCAAGTACAAATGCACCCCCTACCCCCCATTGCGAAGCCATGGCCGCGGCTCGGCGCACCTGATGCCGATCCCGCGCGCCAATGGCGCCGCCGACCAGTGCTTCGGCGGAAAAGGCGAACCCATCCAGTGCAAAGGCGGTAATTTCGAGAAACTGCAGCAAGACCTGATTGGCTGCCAGATTAACATCCCCCAGATCCGACCCGACGAAGAGGAATGTGGTAAAGGCGCCGGTCAGCAATACCGAACGGACCATGATGTCACCATTCACCTGCATCATCCGACGCAGACGCGTGGGATCAAAAATTCGCGGCCAGTCACGCCATTGATTCCCGGTAAAAGCACTGCGGCACAGCCAGAGACCCAGTGCCAGCCCGCTCCACTCGGCGATGAGCGTCGCGATGGCCACCCCCTCGACGCCCCAACCCAGACCAAGCACAAACCACAGATCCAGCAGAATATTCAACCCGTTCATCCAGACCTGCAGGACAAAGACCCCACGCGTACGTTCAATCGCAATCAACCAGCCAGTGATGGCGAACAGCGCAATCGTTGCCGGCGCACCCCAGATGCGTATCCGCAAATAGTCGCGGGTCAGCGCCTCAACCTCGGGGCTGGCGGGGGAAAGGGCAAAAGCCCCTTTGAACAAAAGGACCTGGGCCAATATGAAAACCATACCTGCCGCACTGCCCAGCAATATGCCCCGCATCAGCAGCGCACCGGTTTCTGCAGTGTCACCTGCCCCGCGCGCCTGCGCCGCCAGGCCGGTGGTCCCCATCCTCAGAAAGCCGAATATCCAGTAGATCGAGGCCAGAATCACGGCCCCCATCCCAACAGCGCCAATCGGCGCAGCCAGACCCATCTGCCCGACTACGCCAGTATCCACGGCCCCAAGGATCGGAACCGTGGCATTCGACAGGACGATGGGCGCTGCAATTTTAAGCACGCGCCTGTGCGTGATGGGTGCCGAGGCGTCTTGCATGGAAATCTACTCAGCTTTCGATTTGGACTGCGGCATCAGAAAATGCCCGCTGGCCTGTGCGAAAGGACGCTGATGATTGTCCTGCCACGCTTCGACACGAACCGACGCATACCGGCGCCCTAATCGGCGAACAAAGGCACGCGCATAGGCATCCCGAGGCAAGCCCGATCGCAGGTAATCAACGGTGAAATCGACTGTTTTTGGAAACATGATGGTTTCATCTTGAAAGACCGTGCTGGCATCCAATTCGCCGTTTTCGATCCGGGGAAAGAAATACTCCCAACTCAGGGTGATAACCGCGGTTACTTCCAGAAAGGCAGCCGTCACACCACCATGAAGCGCCGGAAGCATCGGGTTTCCGATCAGCTTTTGGTCAAAGTTCAGTACCCCGGTCAACTCATTTCCCCGCCGGTCAAATTCGATTCCGAGAAACTGAATATATGGAACACCATCCACGATTGCCTTCAGTGCTGCATCGCGACGCTGTTCGATAAGCTGCATGGCTTCGGGCCGAGGTCGGGACATCATCGGCTCTCCACTGTGAATGAACCGGTGGCGGTTGCCACGGGCAGGTCCTTGTCCTCATCCATCGCAGTTGCGCGGACAAAGGCCACGTTTCTGGTGATATGATAACAGACAGCATGTGTCGTAATGCTCTGCCCTGGCGTCGCCGGGCGCATGTAGTCTATCCGCAGATCTATTGTCGCGGTGGCGCCGGGCGAAGAAGGATGGCACATGACCGCGGAACCGCAGCAGGTGTCAAGCAGGGCAAAAACCGCCCCGCCATGGATCACACCCGTGCGTGGATCACCGATCAATTCGGCCTTGTAGGGCATCGAAATCTCGGCCTCGCCATTACCCATTTTGGTGAGTGTCAAACCCAAAGCTTTGGCATGCGGAATGGCCTCAATAAACTGTCGTGCTATAGCAGCTTTGTCGACCATCTACTTGTGTCCTCTCTGTTTCTCCCTTTATGAGCGTCAGGCTAGCAAAAGAGCAAGCCCGCCTGTTGCGCTTGAAGTCGCCACGTCCTACGCTGTTTCGAAGGAGACCAGGAATGCCCGACAACCGTTTGTCATTCAAAGAGATGTGCGCCGAGTTTGACGTGACTCCACGTACCCTGCGCTACTATGAATATATCGAACTTCTGCAGCCTGACCGCGAAGGCCGAACTCGCTTTTACGGGCCTAGGGAATGCGCTCGGATGACGCTGATCATGCGGGGACGGAAATACGGATTTCCACTGGAAGATATCCGCCAGTGGCTGCTGATCTACGAAGATCAGGGGAATCAGGCACAGATGAAGGCCTTCATCGAAATGGCCGAACATCAGCTTGTCGAACTGAACAATCAGAAAAAACAGTTGGATGAAGCCATAGATGCCTTGGAACAAATGCGTGACCAGACCGCGAAATTGTTAGACTAGGCATTGCTGCCCAGTTGATCGCGTTTACTATCGGATTTGCCAAAGCCAAAAACAGACCCTTCCTGGGCTCTTTTACCCTTTCAGCATGCTTTCCCGTGTTTGGAAAATTGCATCTGGAAGGTGATCTGACGTGACGTCCTGAAATTCCCTGCAGTAGAAACCTTGACGCGAACGGAAGTTACGTCAACTTATTTGTGACGCAGCGTTCGCGTTACGTGAACGGCATCTACGTGCTGTAAGACGCGCATCGACTGCGCAAATCAGCTTAACGAAGGCCAGTTACAAGAGTGCAGAAACCATGACCGAAGATCTGATGACCATTCGTGAAATGTGCGAGACCTATGATGTCACGCCGCGCACATTACGTTTTTACGAGGCAAAGGAACTTTTGTTTCCGATCCGCGAAGGGCAGAAACGACTGTTCACCAAAAGCGACCGGGCGCGTCTCAAGCTGATCCTGCGAGGCAAACGCTTTGGCTTCAGCCTGGAAGAAATTCGCCAGCTTCTTGATTTGTATCACGTAGGTGATCAGCAGGTTACACAGATGACCCGCACCTATGAGATCGCGTGCGAGCGGCTTGCCGATATGGAATCCCGGCGTGAAGAGCTGACCCAGGCCATTGACGATCTAAAAGAACAGTTGAGATGGGGCGAGAAAGTGATCGCCTCGATCAAGAGCGACAAAAAGGCCGCAGAATAACCCCGGCGGCACCCACCCACCGGACAAGCGAAACTAAGGAAGTTCCCAATGCCCGTATACAATGCACCAACCAAAGACATGCAGTTCGTATTGCACGAAGTGCTCAATGTATCGGGATCGGACATCCCGGGTTATAGCGAGCTTGAACCTGATTTTACCGGCGCTGTTCTAGAAGAAGCCGGTAAGGTGGCGACAAATGTTCTGCACCCGCTGAATACAATCGGTGATACCGAAGGATGTCGTTTGGAAAACGGTGTGGTATATACCCCTACTGGCTTTAAAGACGCATTCGGTCAGATGAAGGAAGGCGGCTGGACCGGCCTGGACATGCCCGAAGAATTCGGCGGCCAGAACATGCCTTATGTCATCGGCTCTGCCGTGGCCGAGATGTTTTCCGCCTCGAACCAGGCGTTCACCATGTATCAAGGTCTGACCCACGGCGCAGCCTCGGCCATTCTGGCGCACGGCACCCAAGAGCAGAAAGAAACCTATCTGCCGAACATGGTTAGCTGCGATTGGACCGGCACCATGAACCTGACCGAACCGCATTGCGGCACCGACCTGGGTCTGATGCGCACCAAGGCTGAACCGCAGGCGGATGGCTCCTACAAGATTTCCGGTCAGAAGATCTTTATCTCGGCTGGTGAACACGACATGGCCGACAACATCATTCACCTGGTGCTGGCCAAGATCGTGGGCGGCCCCGAAGGCATCAAGGGTGTATCCCTGTTCATCGTTCCTAAATTCATGGTGAACGAAGATGGCAGCCTGGGTGAACGCAACGGCGTATCGGTCGGCAACATCGAAGAAAAGATGGGCATCCACGGCAACTCGACCTGCGTCATGAACTATGACGAGGCAACCGGCTATCTTTTGGGCGAAGAGCATAAAGGCATGCGCGCGATGTTCACCATGATGAACGAAGCTCGTATGGGTGTAGCCATGCAGGGTCTGTCCCAGGCCGACGCGGCCTATCAGAACGCGGTGGAATATGCCAAGGACCGCCTGCAGGGCCGCGATGTGACCGGCGCGAAAAATCCGGACGGTCCAGCCGATCCGCTGATCGTGCATCCCGACATCCGCCGCAGCCTGATGGATCAGAAGAGCTTTACCGAGGGTGCCCGTGCCTTTGTTCTGTGGGGAGCCACCATGATCGACAAGGCCCACCGCTCTGGTGACGATGACGCCGATGGCCTGATCTCACTGCTGACGCCGGTCCTCAAAGGGTTCCTGACCGACGAAGGCTATGACATGACGGTCAAGGCCCAGCAAGTCTATGGCGGCCACGGCTACATCGAAGAATGGGGCATGTCGCAATATACCCGCGACGCCCGGATCGCGATGATCTACGAAGGCGCAAACGGCGTTCAGGCGCTTGACCTTGTGGGCCGTAAACTTGCCCAAGATGGCGGCAAACACGTCATGGCGTTTTTCGAAATGGTCAAAAACTTCTGCAAGGAAAACGCAGGTCAGAACGAAGCCTATGATACGGCGTTTATCGAACCGCTGAAAGCGGCCTCCAAGGATCTGCAGGCCGCTGCCATGTACTTTATGCAAAGCGGCACCAAGAACCCCAACCATGCGCTGGCTGGGTCGAATGACTTCATGCACATGTTCGGTCATGTCTGCCTGGGCCTGATGTGGGCACAGATGGCAAAAGCCTCTTATGCCGCACTTGAAGCCGGGACTTCGGACACCGAGTTCTACGAGACAAAGATTACCACCGGCCAGTTCTACATGGCGCGTCGCTTGCCAGCCACCAGTCTTCATCTGACACGCATCCAGAGCGGTGCGGATACTGTCATGGGCCTGGACGCGGCAAACTTCTGATCTCTGACCGGCCCCAAACCATCTTGGGGCCGGCCATTCGAAAGGCTCGATATGCCAAAACGATTTCGCCTGACTCGCCGTTTCCCGGTCGCCATGACCGAAGACGGCTATCGCAAACTCAGAGGGTTCGCGCGCGAGGCTGGTCTGGACGAAGGTGAGGCACTGTCATTCCTGTTCGAGAACTTCAACAGTGTCATCGACGAAGAGAGCCTGACGCACCGTTTGCGTATCTTCAATTCCGAACTTGAAGAGCGCAAACGATAAGAAAACAGACCCGCCCAAAAAAGGGCGGGCTACATGATACAGCACATCGCACTGACTCATGTGCCAAGGGAGGCAAATGATGACCATCAAACTGCATTGTTTCGGCGTCAGCGGAAACTCGTACAAGGCGGCGCTGGCTCTGGAGTTATCAGGGTTAGAATGGGAAGCCGTCGAAGTCGACTTCTTCAAAGGAGTGACGCGCACTCCCGAATTTCGTGCCACTGTCAACGAAATGGGTGAAGCGCCCGTCATGATTGATGGCGACTTTCGCACCAGTCAGTCCGGGGCCATTCAGACTTATATAACTGAAAAGACAGGTATGTTCGGAGGAAAGACGCAGGAAGAGAAATACGAGGTACTGCGCTGGGTGCTGTGGGACAATCACAAACTCAGCTCGATGGCAGGCCTGACCCGTTTTTTGATCAACTTTCTGCCGGAAGAACATCGCAACCCAGACGTGATCGCATTCAACCAGGGTCGTCTGAAGGCTGCGTATCAAGTCCTGGATGCACATCTGAACGGTCGCGACTGGATCGTTGGGGACGGCGTAACCAATGCTGATCTCAGCTGCTGTGGCTATCTCTACTATCCTGAACCCTTCGGCTTTGACCGCACCGAATGGCCAAATATCGACGCCTGGCTGACACGCTTGTCCCAGCAGCCTGGCTGGAAACACCCCTACGACCTGATGCCCGGCTCTGTGCCGGATCGAGCTTAAGGAGAAAACTATGACCGACGCATATATCTATGACGCCCTGCGTACCCCGCGCGGCAAAGGCCGCAAGGATGGCAGCCTTCACGAGCTGACTTCGGCGCGCCTGTCCTCGCTGACATTGAACGCCGTAAAAGAGCGGAACAATCTAGAGGGCCACGCCGTGGAGGACGTCATCTGGGGCAACGTAACCCAGGTTATGGAACAGGGCGGCTGTCTGGCACGAACCGCAGTGCTGGGTTCTGATCTGGATGAATCGATCCCCGGGCTGGCGATCAACCGGTTCTGCGCCTCGGGCATGGAAGCTGTGAACCTAGCTGCCAACCAGGTCAAAGGCGGCGCGGGCGACGCCTATATTGCAGGCGGGGTCGAGATGATGGGCCGTGTTCCGATGGGCAGCGATGGCGCTGCGATTGCGGCTGACCCTTCACTGGCGATGAACACCTATTTCGTTCCGCAGGGTATCTCAGCTGATATCATTGCGACCGAATACGGGTTCACACGCGATCAGGCTGATGCGCTGGCGATGGAATCGCAGCGCCGTGCAAAAGCTGCGTGGGACGACAACCGGTTCTCGAAATCGGTCATCACCGTTAAGGATCAGAACGGCCTGACCATTCTGGACCATGATGAATACATGCGCCCCGGCACGGACATGCAAAGCCTGGGTGGCTTGAACCCCGCATTCCAGATGATGGGCGAGCAAATGCCCGGCTTCGACAACGTCGCAAAGCTGAAATACCCGCATCTGGAAAAGATCAATCATATCCACCACGCGGGTAACAGCTCGGGCATCGTGGATGGTGCGGCGGCAGTTCTGATCGGCAACAAGGAATTCGGCGAGAAATACGGCCTGAAGCCGCGCGCACGCATCAAGGCCACGGCCAAGATCGGCACCGACCCCACCATTATGCTGACCGGTCCGGTTCCGGTGACCGAGAAAATCCTCGCCGACAACGGCATGAAAATCAGCGATCTCGACCTGTTCGAAGTGAACGAAGCCTTTGCCTCGGTTGTTCTGCGCTTCCAGCAGGCATTCGATGTCGATCCGGCTTTGGTCAACGTCAATGGTGGCTCGATCGCAATGGGCCACCCGCTGGGCGCGACCGGCGCGATGATCATCGGCACCCTGCTGGATGAGCTTGAACGTCAGGACAAGGAAACCGGGCTGGCCACGCTTTGCATCGCATCTGGCATGGGTGCAGCAACGATCATCGAGCGCGTCTGATGCCCAAGCTGGATCTCTCTCAGATTCCGTTTCAGGGCGGCTCGGCCTATCCCGGCAAGCTGGCCGAGGCGACCGCAGGCCGTTTTGTTCAGCGCCTCGGTGATGCGGGCGGGCTGACCCAGTACGGGGTCAACATCGTACGGCTTGAACCGCAAGGCATGTCCTCGCTGCGTCACTACCATATGGAGCAGGACGAGTTTGCAATCATGCTAAGCGGCACCTGTACGCTGATCGACGACGATGGCGAGCATGAAATGCAGCCCGGCGATTGCGCCGCATGGCCCGCAGGTGAAGCCAACGGCCATCACCTTGTGAACAACACCGATGCGCCTGCGACCTTTCTGGTGGTGGGCACACGGACCCCGAACGAGACCGGCTATTACAGCGACTTAGACATGATGGTGAAGGATGATGAGAACGGATTCTCCTTCACCCGGAAAGATGGCAGCCCGCTAACGGCTGACCAGATTGGAGATGACAATGACTGATTTCACTCTGAGCAAAGACGCGGACGGCGTCGCCATTATCACCTGGGACGTCCTAGGAAAGTCCATGAACGTGATGTCTTTTGACGGCTTCGCACAGTTGAGCGATTGCATCGATCAGGCACTTGCCGATGACGAGATCAAAGGCATCGTTATCACCAGCGGGAAAGAAGGTTCGTTCGCCGGTGGCATGGACCTGAACCTGCTTGCGGTGATGAAAGAACAGGCGGGCAACAACCCCGCCAAGGGCCTGTTCGAAGGCACCATGAATATGCACGGCGTGCTGCGCAAGATCGAGCTGGCGGGCATGGACCCCAAGACCAAGAAAGGCGGCAAGCCGATTGCAACCGCCCTGCCCGGTACAGCCGCAGGCATTGGCATGGAACTACCGCTGTCGACGCACCGCATCTTTGCAGCCGAGAACCCAAAGGCGAAATACGGCCTGCCTGAAATCATGGTTGGCATCTTCCCGGGCGCTGGTGGCACCACCCGTATGGTCCGCAAGGTCGGTGCGATTGCAGCCGCTCCGCTGTTGCTGGAAGGCAAGATGCTGGACGTCAAAAAGGCGAAAAGTGCAGGCTACATCGATGAGATCGCCGAGGATCCAGTTGCCGCAGCAAAAGATTGGGTGCTGAACGCCAAAGATGCGGACATTGTGAAGCCTTGGGATGCCAAGGGTTACAAAATGCCCGGTGGCGCGCCTTACCACCCTGCTGGTTTCATGAATTTCGTCGGCGCCTCGGCTATGGTGAATAGCAAAACCCAGGGTGCGTTCCCTGCCGCCAAGGCGTTGCTAAGCGCTGTTTACGAAGGTGCACTGGTTGATTTCGACACCGCGCTGAAGATCGAAGCCCGTTGGTTCACCTCCGTTCTGATGAACCCGTCTTCGGGTGCCATGATCCGATCACTGTTCCTGAACAAGGAAGCCTTGGAAAAAGGCGCCGTGCGTCCTGCGGGCGTACCGGATCAGTCAGTCAAGAAGATCGGTGTTCTGGGCGCTGGCATGATGGGTGCGGGTATCGCACTTGTATCGGCGCAGGCCGGTATGGAAGTTGTTCTGGTCGACCGCGATCAGGAAGCAGCAGACAAAGGCAAAGCCTATACCGAGACGTTCCTGGACAAAGGTATGAAGCGCGGCAAGGTTACGGCTGAAAAGAAAGAGGCCATGCTGGGCCGCATCACCGCGACCCCTGACCTTGATCATCTGAAGGGCTGCGACCTGATCATCGAAGCTGTCTTTGAAGACATGGGCGTCAAGGCCGAGATGACCAAAAAGGTCGAGGCGATCATTCCCGAGGATTGCATCTTTGCCTCGAACACCTCGACCCTGCCGATCAGCGACCTGGCCAAAGCTTCGGTGCGTGCGGATCAGTTCATCGGCATCCACTTCTTCTCGCCCGTCGAAAAGATGTTCTTGGTCGAGATCATCAAAGGCAAGGAAACCGGTGATCGCGCAGTGGCCAAGGCACTGGACTATGTGCGCCAGATCCGCAAGACGCCGATCGTGGTCAACGATGCCCGCTTCTTCTACGCCAACCGCTGCATCATTCCCTACATCAATGAAGGTGCCCGGATGGTGACCGAAGGCGTCAGCCCGGTTCTGATCGACAACGCGGCACGCCAGTTGGGCTTCCCTGTCGGGCCGATCCAGCTGACTGATGAGACCTCGATTGATCTGGGTGCCAAGATCGCACGCGCGACCAAGGCCGCGATGGGCAACGAATATCCTGAAAGCCCGTCCGATGATCTGATCTTCTGGATGGAAGAACAGGGCCGTCTGGGCCGCAAGGCAAACGCGGGCTTCTTCGACTATGACGAAAAAGGCAAGCGCGTCGAATATTGGAAGGGTCTGCAGGACAAGTATCCGCTGGCAGAGGATCAGCCCGACGTGATCGAAGTGCAGGAACGCCTGATGTTCGCTCAGGTTCTGGAGGCTGTCCGCGCATTGGAAGAAGGCGTTCTGGAAGACATCCGCGAGGGTGACGTCGGCGCAATCTTGGGCTGGGGCTTTGCACCTTGGTCAGGTGGCCCACTGAGCTGGCTGGACATCATCGGCACCCCTTATGCGGCCGAGCGCTGCGATCAGTTGACCGCACAATATGGGGAACGGTTTACCTGCCCGCCGCTGCTGCGTGAGATGGCAGATAAAGGCCAAAGCTTCTACGGGCGTTTCAACCCCGAAGCCAAGGCTGCCTAAACAGTTGGTGCTGGCGTAAGAGACCTTACGCCAGCACCCTGCTTGTCGTGTTTGGTTGGTCTGCCGTTCAGATCACTGGGAGAGGTCGGCCCGGACGACCCGGGCGACGCGCACCCCTGCTGGGTCTCAAAGGGACAACTTGTTCCAGCGAGATGGGTGCAGGCAGCGCACCCAACGGGTTGGCAAGGGCTGCCACGCGGCCCTCGGTTCGTATTTCTTCGACCAAATCCGCCGCTGTTTCGCTTTCGGCAATTTGATAGCCCGCACTTGTGCCGCTGTGGCCGCCGAAACGCCCTGACGGGCAGAAGGCGCGCATGCCGCCTTCCATATAGACCACTTCATCCTCGTCAAAGAACAGTGCGCTGACATCGAATGATGATGCCGGGACGTCCGACTTGATGCGGAACAAACCGCTCAACTTTCGTGCTGCCACAACAGTCAGATCTGCGGTGCCATGCTCCAATGCTATACCCTGTTCAGGCATGATCCAAATCGTACCTGGGCTGTCGACGGCACTTGGGGGTACGCGGACTGGCAAATACTCGATCCGACTTTCTTCAGTAGGAACCGAAATCGTATCGACAGAAATGCGCCTTACTACCTTAAAGCCGTTCTCGACTGTCCGGATCAGATCACCAGGCTGAATGTCTTCAATCGGCGTCCAGCCGTCGACAGTTGCAACCCTGGTCCCGTGGATCAAGCCGCCACGGCGCGCGTTCAGTTCTACTCTGGTTTCGAATTGTGTCCGGCTTTCCGGAACATCTGAAATACCCATGTCACTCACTACTTCAAACACGTGCCTCCCCCCCTGCTGGCACCAAAAACAATAGATATTCATTAGCATCCAAACCGATCACGCGTCCAAATTTTGACACATTTGAGCCTGATTTGGGTCCCAAACCCCGTTGGACAACGCTAAAAACGGAACAACGATCTGTAATCGCCCGGTATTAAGTCCCGCAGGGAAACGATATTTCTGTCATCTAATCAAAAGAGTATCCGAATCTGTCTATATCTTCAGCGCAAGCCTCGGCGATGGCCTCCTGTGATGCGGCTGAATAATAGCTGCGGTAGTCTTGTGACCGCTCTGATCGGTTCAAATGCGGCAGCGTGATCCGAAACCCCAAATGGTCGAACAGAGGCTCTGCCCCCTGATCAAAGGCTTCGAGCCTGATGAAATGCTGGCATTGTTCAATACCATCGGCTCGCGTCACGTAGTGCCGCGCCGGATGCTGACGGAGCGACTGTTGCGTCGCGGGATGGCAGACAAATCCTTCAAACGAATGGGCGCGGGCCAGCGCGATTGCGGGATGATCAAAGCCTTGCACCTTGAGCCAGTGATAATAGCTGACAAGCCGATCCCAGGGATTTCGGACCAGAGTAAAGACTGTCATCCCCGAAAAGTCATCCGGTGAAAGAACACCTTCGATATCGGCGAGGGTTGAATGTTTCCAAAGGCGGCCACGCGCCGATAGCTGTTTGATCCGCCTATTGCGTTTCTTTGCCTTGGGCGTATCTCCCAGCAAAATATCATCCTTCATCGCGCGCTGTTCCAAAGCCAGCGACAAAGATGTCCCTCCAGTTTTGGGAATGTGGACGAAGATATAAGAGCGACCGCGCGAAATGATCACGATGCGGCCTCTGTAGCGGCGGGACGCGTGGACCGCCAGGCCAGCAGAACTCCGGCCGTTGCGATCAGGCATATGCCGAGGATCTGCAGAACACCGATATTCTGCCCAAAGACCCTCCAGGCGAACAAGGGTCCAAATATCATCACCGAATATTCAAACACCGCCACATAAGAGGTCTCACCGATCTGATAGGATTTGATCAGCATGAATACCGCAATCGTTGAACCAACAGCCTGCGCAATAATCCATGGAAGTGCCGGTCCCATCTGCCAGACCCAACCTCGGGTGACGAACCCGTCCGGCCCAGCGACCGGAGCCACTGGGAAAAGAGAAAACACGATTAGTCCCAACGCTCCAGCCAGTCCCAAAGTCACCACCATTGCCGCCAGCAATGCCGTCGTGCTCTCCTGCGCGCAGTGGCTTCGGGTGATGACTGAACTGAACGCGTAGAACAGCCCTCCGGCGACCGGCAACAGCGTTTTTGCATCAAACTCGCCGGGATTCGGCTGCAACACGCACAAAATCCCGGCAAACCCTACTGCAACGGCCAGAATACGCCATGGGCCTATCCGTTGCTTCATGGCGACGGTTGTAATCAACAGCACAAAGATCGGCGACGTGAACAACCCTGCCAGCGCCTGAGCAATCGGCATCAGCGCAAGCGAGGCAAAATAGAACAACATGGCCAATGTGATGAGAACACTACGCAGGATCACGGGGCCAAGCCTAATCGGGCGCAAGCGGCCCAGCCCAAGCAGTGACAGGCCCATTATCAGCGGTAGCATGAGCAGTGCCCGGCTGAAATGGAACTGCCACAGACCGATCGTTTCGGCCACCAAGATGACCACATTGTCAATCACGCCGATGATTGCCATAGCACTGACCATCAGCACCGAGGCCAAAACCGGTGAAGTCTGGGTGTCCGCCTGCATCATTTTCCCCGCGGCATGATGGAGAGCGGTAACAGAATATTCCGCTCGTCTAGGTATCCAGCACATTTCCTGAACGTCGCGCAACAGGTTTGCGCCGGTTGAATTTAGCGTGTTAAGCTGGCTCCAATTAAGAACGAGCAGACATCACCCCGATGACGGCACTGAAACAGTTCCAGCGGATCGAAGCCACCGGTCTGTGGCGCCCCTCGCCCGATGTTCAGCGGCGCGAGGTTGTTGTGTCGATTGGTGAAGCGACGCTGACGATATCGGATTTCAACGACCGGGCCCTGACGCATTGGTCGCTGGCTGCGCTAGAGCGCCAGAACCCCGGTGTTTTCCCTGCAATTTACCACCCGGATGGCGACCCACAAGAGACGTTGGAACTGGCCCAATCCGAAACCACGATGATCGAAGCCATTGACCGTCTGCAGCGTGCCATCGACTGGTCACGCCCCCACCCCGGGCGTTTGCGGTGGTTCAGCGTGGCCGGGGTTGTGGCTGCTGTGGCCGCGCTCATGCTGTTGTGGTTACCGTCAGCGTTACAAAACCATGTCGTATCCGTCGTTCCCGAAATCAAACGTATCGACATCGGCGACACAATCCTGAGGCGCATCGAAAGAGTGTCAGGCCGCGCCTGCGTGTCCGAGGGCACTCAGGAAGCACTGGATCATCTGGCGGCAAGAACGGGCGTGCGCGCAATTGTTATCCTACCCGCCGGAGTACAGACCAGCCTGACCCTGCCGGGTGGAATTGTCCTGTTGAACCGATCTCTGGTCGAAGATCACGAAGACCCCTCGGTCGTGGCCGGGTACATCCTTGCGGAACGTGCACGTGTGCAGGCACAGGACCCACTGGATGATCTGCTGGACCGTACTGGCATCAGATCTGCGTTCCGCCTGCTGACAACCGGTGAGCTGACACCTCAGATTGTCGACAGTTATACCGAAGAAGTTCTATCAGAACCCCGTCCGGCTGTACCCGACGAGAACCTGCTGGAAATTTTTGCCGAGGCAGCTTTGCCCTCAGTCCCCTTTGCTTATGCGACGGACGTCACAGGTGAAACCGTGCTGGGCCTGATCGAGGCCGACCCGATGGCGGGCCAGCCCCTGCAACAGATACTGCCAGATCGCGAATGGGTCCGTCTGCAGAATATATGCGGCGGATAAGCCCGCTTATTTGGTCCCGAACATCCGGTCGCCCGCATCGCCCAGACCCGGCATGATATAGCCTTTTGAGTTCAGCTCACGGTCCAGTGCGGCGGTGACGATGTGAACATCCGGATGTGCCTCTTTCATGCGGGCAACGCCTTCGGGGGCGGCCAGCAGGCACAGGAACCGGATATCCGTCGCGCCCGCCTCTTTCAGCAAATCAATCGCAGCGGCCGAGCTGTTGCCGGTTGCCAGCATCGGGTCGACGGCAATGACCAGACGGTCCTTCAACCCCTCGGGCGCTTTGAAGTAATATTGGACGGGCTTCAACGTCTCTTCATCGCGGTACAGGCCAACAAAGCCGACGCGGGCCGAGGGGATCAGTTCCAAAACTCCGTCCAGCATTCCGTTACCGGCGCGCAGGATAGAAACCAGCGCTAGTTTCTTACCTGCCAGGATGGGGGCGTCCATCTCTTCCATCGGGGTTTCAATGTGCCGGGTGGTCAATGGCATTTCGCGCGTGATCTCATAGGCCAGAAGCAAGGTGATCTCACGCAGCAACTGACGGAATTCGGCGGTCGAAGTGCCCTTGTCCCGCATGAGCGTCAATTTGTGCTGCACCAACGGGTGGTCGACGACGGTCAGGTGTTCGCTCATGATATCTCCAGTCTTTTCTTGACCCGCGCACGGGTCGCTTCATCGCAAAAAGCCGCATTCAGGGCAGTTTCGTTCACAGCGGCAAAATCCTCGACCTCCCATCCAAAGGCCTTGGCCAACATCTCATATTCACGCCGCATTGTGGTATGGAAAAACGGCGGATCGTCGGTGGACACGGTGACCTTGACACCTGCCTCGCGCAACTTGGAAATCGGATGGCTGGCAAAGTCGGGAAACAGGCCCAGAACCACGTTCGAGCCCGGGCAAACCTCGAGCGTCACACCACGATCAACGATCTCATGCACAAGGTCGGGATCTTCGATCGCACGCACGCCATGGCCGATGCGTTCAACTCCCAGATCACGGATCGCATCGCGGACACTATCCGGCCCGCCGAACTCTCCGGCATGGGTGGTCAGGCGTAGTCCAGCCTCGCGCGCGCAGTCAAACGCCCACTTATAGTCGCCCTGAACCCCCATGGATTCATTGCCCCCCATACCGAACCCAGTAATCCAGTCGCCAGCTGTTTCAGCGGCACAATATGCACTGAGCTTGGCCTGTTCGGGTCCGAAATGCCGGACACAGGTCACCACGCCGCGCAGAGTGATATCGTATTTCCGCTCGGCTTCATCAGCGGCATCCTGAATGGCACTTAGATAGTCGCGCCAGGCCACCAAATCGCCACCGCCACAGAAATCGGGGCTCAGAAAGCTTTCCGAATACACCACCCCGTTCGCCGCGCTTTCTTCAAGAATAGCCAACGTCAGACGGCGGAAATCCTCGGGCGATTTCAGCACTTCACAGGCGGCCTCATATACGCTGAGGAAATGGGCGAAATCCCGGAAATCATATGACCCGTCAGGTTTGAAAATCCCGCTCAGGTCGATGCGCTTTTCATGCGCCAGCTGACGGATGAAGGCAGGCGGCGCGGCACCTTCGTGATGCAAGTGCAGTTCGATCTTGGGTAGGTCAGCGACAGTCATAGAAAGCTCCGCCCCGGCCCTTGTGCCGGGATATTCAGGTGATGTGCGATACTGGCGGCAATGTCGGCGAATTTGACCTGACCGATCTGCCCCGCACCCTGCCCTGCAATCAGGACAGGTACTTGCTCACGCGTGTGGTCGGTGCCGATCCAGCTTGGGTCGTTGCCGTGATCAGCGGTCAACAACATCAGGTCATCGGGGCGCAACCGGGTCAGAATTGCACCTATCTCTTGGTCAAACCATTCCAGCGCGCGGGCATAGCCGCTGATGTCGCGCCGATGGCCATAGAGACTGTCGAACTCGACAAAATTAGCGAATGTCAGGCTGCCCTCTTCGGCCTCATCGACCAGATCGGACAGATGACCCATCAAGTCAGCATCCGACCCTTTGCGCAGCGTGTCGATTCCCTGCATGGAAAAGATATCGCCGATCTTGCCCACTGCATGAACACGGCGGCCCGCATCCTGACACCAGTTCGTCAGCACCGGAGCGGGCGGCACGATGGCAAAATCCTTGCGGTTGGTCGTGCGGGTGAACCCTTGTTCGGGCGAGCCGACAAAGGGCCGTGCGATCACACGCCCCACTTTCATCTGGTGCAAACGTGGGGCCAGCGCGCGGCAGAGGTCAAGCAGACGGTCTAGGCCGAAACTTTCTTCATGCGCGGCGATCTGAAAGACACTATCGGCCGAGGTATAGCAGATCGGCCAACCGGTTCGCATATGCTCGGCCCCCAATTCGGCGATGATCGTGGTGCCCGAGGCGTGGCAATCCCCCAAAACCCCTTCGGTTCCGGCGGCCTCGGCTGCGACCTTGCTCAGATCAGCCGGAAATGATGGTGTTGTATTGGGAAAGTAATGCCAGTCCCACGGCACAGGCAGCCCTGCTAGCTCCCAATGCCCCGATGGCGTGTCCTTGCCCGGAGAATCCTCACAGGCGCAGCCCCACAGACCTGTCGGCTGGGCCAGCAAACCCGGCGTTTCCGCACCCGAGGCCAGCCGTGCCGCAGCACCCAACCCCAGCGCATCCAAATGCGGTAGATGCAAAGGCCCGGATCGCCTCTCTTCCGCCTGACCTTGAGCACAAGCCTGCGCGATATGGGCCAGAGTGTTTGCCCCAGTATCCGGCATGTCGCCATTAAAGAACTGATCAGCATCGGACGCACCGCCGATACCCACAGAATCCATCACCACAAGGAAGGCGCGGCTCATGGCGTGATCCTCTCGTGGACAAGGGTTGGCACCACTGGTTTACCCGTTCCAAGCGTGATCGCCTTTTGAACAGCATCAGCCGCACGTCGCGCGGCATCCTCGCGGGCGGCATGGACGACAGCCAATGGCGCGCCTTTTTCGACCCGGTCGCCCAGTCGCACCAGATCTGACAGCCCGACCGCAGGGTCGATCACATCGCTTTCAACCTGACGTCCGCCACCCAATTCGACAACCGCAAGGCCCAGAGCCTCTCCGTCTATCGTGGTTACATAGCCCGCAGCGGGAGCGGACACTTCGAGGATCACGCTGGCTTCGGGCAAATAGCGCGACCAATCGTCGACAAAGTGAATGGGTGCCCCAACTGCGGCCATCATGCGGCCAAACCGTTCTGCGACACGGCCATCGCGGATGACCTTGGCGATTTTGTCCCGGCCTTCTTCCGAAGTGGCAAACATACCGGCGTCAGCCAACAGAACCCCACCCAGTTCGGCAGAGATCACAGCCAACGGCGCGTCAGGCGCTTGGGTCAATACCTTCATGACCTCATCCACCTCAAGTGCATTGCCCAGCGCAGAGGCAAGCGGCTGGTTCATATCGGTTATGACTGCCGAGGTCCGACACCCTGCAGCGTTGGCGGTTTCCGTCAGCGCCCGTGCCAGATTGCGCCCGTCATCAAGGGTTTTCATAAAGGCCCCACTGCCAACCTTAACGTCTAGCACCAGTGCATCCGGGCTGGCTGCAAGCTTTTTCGACAGGATCGACGCGGTGATCAGGTCGAGGCTTTCAACTGTCGCCGTGACATCCCGAATGGCGTAAAGCCGTTTGTCCGCTGGCGCGATTTGCCCGGTGGCGCCGACAATGGCTGCCCCCGTTTCGTTCAACAACTGCACCAGTCGGTCCTGGCTGATCTGGGTGGTCACACCGGGGATGGATTCAAGTTTGTCCAACGTGCCGCCCGTATGTCCCAGTCCCCGGCCAGAAATCATTGGCACATAGGCCCCAAGCTCGGCCAGTGCGGGGGCGAGTACCAGGCTGACGCTGTCCCCCACACCCCCGGTCGAGTGTTTATCGATTACCGGACCTTCCACATCCCAGTTCAGGACATCGCCGCTGTCGCGCATCGCAATGGTCAGATCGGCGCGGCCCTGCGCGCCCAACCCGCCCATGCAAACCGCCATGGCAAAGGCCCCTGCCTGCGCGTCACTGACCCCACCATCGGCAAGCCCCTGCGCAAACCAGTGCAGTTCCTCGGCGGAGGGTATATCCTTGCGGCGCAACTTTGCGATGATCGAGCGGGCGTCCATGGGGTCACACATCCTCCATATGCGAGGCGTCAAATGCGCCTGGCAGCAGATCCCCGATAGTGGTTTTCAACTCCGCCCCGTCCAAGCTGGCCAATACCACCTTGACGTCACGCTTGCCGAACTCGGCCAGTTTCTGGCGGCACCCCCCGCACGGCGGTACTGGCTGAGGAGACGACGCGACCACGTAAACCTCGGTCAGTTCCTGCTCGCCAGCAGCGACCATAGCGGCAATGGCTCCGGCCTCGGCGCAAGTGCCTTCGGGATAGGCCACGTTTTCCACATTGCAACCGGAGTAGATCTGCCCCGACAGGGACCGGATCGCCGCGCCGACCTTGAAATTGGAATAAGGCGCATAGGCGTTTTCCCGCACGGACAAGGCTGCGTCTTTCAAGCTCATGGCGATTCCCCATTTTTTGATCATCTGGTCAGAAAGTCATACCCTAAATGAAAGCCCCCGGGGAATTGAAGCCCCGAGCGCAGAATTCCTGAGCCAAAATGCTTAATCCAGAACCGTATTGAACACGCCAGGCAGCGTGACCTCAAGCAGTTCAACATCATCGGTCGGATCAGACAGGCGTGTGCGCATACCCGGTGGGATGACAAAGGCATCGCCCTGTTCCAGCCGATAGGGGTCGCGCCCCTCGCCTTCGAGCGTCAACTCACCGTTCATAACGAAAGTGAAATGAATATCGGTATCATGTGTAGCCCAGGCGGTGTCACCCTGCCCCCGACGCACCACCTGAACGCCTGCGACACCCATCGTGTTCTGGGCAATCGTGGTGTCGCGACAGATGTAGCCCGGCAAACGGAACGGCCCCCATTCTGCCCCCTCGGCCCGGTTGTAGACAAAGCGCTGGCCCTGCCATTCGCGATCCGGGCGGTATTGCGGGGTCGGCAACTGCATTTCGTGGTCGATTTCGGTGACATGTTCGGCAGGAACACCAATTTCGATCACCTGCACATTGTCCGATGCTTCCAACACACGATGACGGATTTCGGGCGGCTGGATAAAGCAATCGCCGGCGGTCAGGCGCATCTTGTCGCCCTGATCCTCGTAAACCACATCAACCCAGCCATGGATGCAGAAAATCAACTGAAACCCGACCTTGTGGAAATGCACCATGTCTGGAACCGGACCGCCATCAGGAATGCGGATATGGCTGGCAATGATCGACCCGCCCAAGCGATCGGGTACCAAATCGCGATAATGCATTCCGGCGCGCCCGATGACCCACGGGGCCTGATCCTTGAGTCTGCGCACGACAAAGGAATGCACGGTATCCGGCATCACCATCGGCGGGTTCAGCTCATCAATTTCGACACGCGTCCCGTTCGGCGCGACCAAACTGCGCTGGCCAGCCGCAAACTCATCCGGATTTTCGGTCAGAATGCGCAACATTCCGGGCGCCTCGGGTGCATCCTGTTCGATCCGTAATCGCAATCCATGCCCCGAGAACACGGCGACCCGAGGATCATCAGCCGGATAGATCATATCCATCCGCATCCCCAGTACCTTGGTAAAAAACGGGATGTCGTCACGTAATTCCTGCGTCGGCAGACGAATCTCAGCTTTGGTCTGATTGCTGGTCATTCAAGTTCTCTTCGGTCGTGGCTTTGGGCCATCCGATCAGAACAGAAGCCAAAATGCCAATCGAAAAGAACATCTCAAGCGTTTCTTCCAACACAAACAAACGCATGATCATCTGGTCCGACAGGTCGTCTTTCAGTGCGCCACTGACCTCTTCCAACCCCTGTGCAACCACCGCACACATACCGGCCAGAAAGAACACCATTAGAAACGGGACCCGTTGCTTGAACGCACGCCACCCGTTTGGCACCCCGTGCCAGAGCAAGCCTCCCAGAACCAAAACAGCCAGGATGACGCGAACCGCGTTCATATCAAGCAGCGTGTCCAGCCCATTCAGAATCCCATATGGCAGGCTATCTACGGCATAGATATCCGCAGCTAGTTCGCGCTCTGCCAGCAGCAAACAGACGAGACCGATATAGAGACGGGAAATCCCGCGATACCGGAAAAGCGCAATGCCCCCGGCCAGAACAAGCGCCGCGGCCGAAATGGATTCGAACGGGCCGCCCTCATGGCTGAGGGACATCGCCTGCACTGGCCAGATACAGAGGACCACCAAGATCAGCAACGCAACACCAATCGCTGCACGAAACAGCGGCTGGTCCAGCCCAAAGGACCGCTTGGTATCGGTTGTGACGGGTATCGACTGAGATTGTTTTTCCGGGGTCATCTTGGGCCTTCGATCTCCTGTGGAAGCGGTGCCGAATATGAAGATGCGAGACCGTAACCATATTGGAACAAAATTCAACCTACGGCCGTGTTTGGCAAAAATCCATTTATGAAGTGACGTCACGTAGCCAAGGCGCCAGAAATAGTTTAACCCTTCAACCAAATTCGGAACGGAGATGAATTGCCTATGTCTGACACTCCCAACCTGCGACAGGCCGCGCTTGATTATCACGCTCACCCAAAGCCTGGAAAGCTCGAAATCAGGGCTACGAAACCCATGGCCAACGGTCGGGATCTGGCGCGCGCCTACTCGCCTGGCGTCGCCGAGGCCAGCCTGGAAATCAAGGCCGACCCATCCAACGCCGAGCTTTACACTGCGCGGGGCAATCTTGTTGGCGTGGTCTCGAACGGAACAGCAGTGCTGGGCCTGGGCAATATAGGCGCTCTGGCTTCAAAGCCGGTGATGGAAGGCAAAGCGGTTCTGTTCAAGAAATTCGCAGGGATCGACTGTTTCGACATCGAGGTTGACCAATCCGACCCCGAAAAGCTGGCCGATATCGTTTGCGCGCTGGAACCCACGTTCGGTGCGATCAACCTTGAAGACATCAAGGCACCCGATTGTTTTATTGTCGAAAAACTGTGCCGCGAGCGGATGAACATCCCCGTTTTTCACGATGACCAGCACGGCACCGCAATCGTCGTGGGCGCCGCTGCCAAGAACGCGCTGTACGTTGCCGGGAAAAAGTTCGAGGATATCAAAATCGTCTCGACCGGCGGAGGCGCGGCTGGGATCGCCTGCCTGAACATGCTGGTGAAGCTGGGTGTGAAACGCGAAAACATCTGGCTGTGTGACATTCACGGGCTTGTCTATGAAGGGCGAGCCGAGGACATGAACCCGCACAAGAGCCAATTCGCGCAAAAGACTGATCTGCGCACGCTGGATGACGTGATCGGGGATGCCGATCTGTTTCTGGGGCTTAGCGGACCGAATGTCCTGAAACCCGAAATGGTCGCGAAAATGGCCAACAGACCAATCATCTTCGCGCTGGCCAACCCGACGCCCGAGATTCTGCCGGACGCAGCTCGCGAAGTGGCCCCCGATGCGATCATCGCAACGGGTCGCAGTGATTTTCCCAATCAGGTGAACAACGTTCTGTGCTTTCCTTTCATCTTCCGGGGCGCCCTGGATGTTGGTGCGACCGAAATTAACGACGCTATGCAGATCGCCTGCGTAGACGGTATCGCTGATATGGCCCGGGCAACGACCAGTGCAGAAGCCGCCGCCGCCTATAAGGGCGAGCAACTGACATTCGGACCTGACTATCTGATCCCAAAACCTTTTGACCCGCGCCTCGTCGCTGTTGTGTCCTCGTCAGTGGCCCGGGCGGCTATGGACAGTGGCGTTGCCAGGCGTCCGATTCCAGATATGGAGGCCTATAAAGAGCGCCTGAACCAGACGGTTTTCAAATCCGCCCTGATCATGCGCCCGGTTTTCGAGGCCGCAGCAGCTGCGTCGCGCCGAATAGTATTTGCCGAGGGCGAGGACGAACGTGTGCTGCGCGCCGCTCAGGCCATTCTGGAAGAAACCACGGAGACACCGATCCTGATCGGACGTCCCGAAGTCATCGAAGCGCGATGCGAGCGCCTGGGCCTGACCGTGCGTCCCGGCGAGGATTTTCAGATCGTGAACCCGGAACATGACAATCGCTACTATGATTACTGGACCTCATATCACCAGATCATGCAGCGCCGCGGTGTCACCCCTGATCTGGCCAAGGCCATCATGCGCACCAACAGCACAGCCATTGGGGCGATCATGGTCCAGCGTGGCGAGGCCGATAGCCTGATCTGCGGAACCTTTGGCGAATACCGCTGGCACCTAAGCTATGTCGAACAGGTGTTGGCCAATGGCGACCTGCGCGCACATGGCGCTTTGTCTCTGATGGTTCTTGAGGACGGCCCCTTGTTCATTGCCGATACACATGTGCGGCAATTACCAACGCCTGCAGAGCTTGCCGAAACCACCCTGGGCGCGGCCCGTCATGTCCGGCGTTTCGGGTTGGAGCCAAAAATCGCATTCTGTTCGCAATCTCAATTCGGCAATCAGGCCGAAGGCTCGGGCAAGCGCCTGCGGGCCGCTTTGGAGATTCTGGACTCGGAGCCGCGCGATTTCACCTATGAGGGTGAGATGAATCTGGACGTAGCGCTTGACCCTGAACTGCGGTCGCGCATCTTCCCGCATTCACGTCTAGAAGGTGTCGCCAACGTCCTGATATTTGCCCACGCAGATGCCGCCAGCGGTGTGCGCAACATCCTGAAGATGAAGGCCAACGCGCTGGAAGTTGGCCCGATCCTGATGGGTATGGGCAACAAGGCACATATCGTGACCCCCTCGATCACCGCACGCGGGTTACTGAACATGGCGGCGATCGCAGGAACACCTGTCGCTCATTACGGGTAAAGGGTCACGGATCCCCTCCGGGCACCGAAACAGGTGCCCGGACTGATTCCTTCATATTTGCACCAATACATTTGCAGTTTTGCAAAAATGTGAATTCGGCGCGCAAAATCCATAAATTGCCAACAGGTTTGCAAAAATTAGCAGGGAAATTCTTATACATCTGCAAATATTTTGCGATAAAGTGACGCCCCGTCACTTCGACCGCTTGTCTGCCCCCTATACCCCGCCCTAGACACGGTGCAGGGATTTTTCGGAGGAGACCAAAGTGGCATATCAGGACGTTTACCAGAGCTGGAAATCCGATCCGGAGTCATTCTGGATGGAAGCTGCAAAAGGAATTGATTGGGTTCGGCCACCCAGCAAGGCTTTGTTTGACGACAATGCTCCTCTTTATGAATGGTTCTGTGATGCCAGGGTCAACACCTGCTGGAATGCGGTTGATCGCCATGTCGAGAATGGTCGCGGTGAACAGACGGCCATCATCTATGACAGCCCAATCACCCACACCAAGCGCGAGATCTCATATGTCGAACTGCGCAATCGGGTCGCTACTTTGGCCGGGGCATTGCGGGCAAAAGGTGTCGAAAAGGGCGACAGGGTTATCATCTATATGCCGATGATCCCCGAAGCGCTTGAGGCGATGTTGGCCTGTGCCCGACTGGGTGCGGTGCACTCGGTTGTGTTTGGTGGCTTTGCAAGCAACGAATTGGCGGTCCGTATTGATGACGCCAAACCAAAAGCAATCATCGCCGCTTCTTGCGGGATGGAGCCGGGCCGTGTGGTGCATTATAAACCGCTGCTTGACGGTGCCATCGAACTTGCCAGCCACAAGCCCGATTTCTGCGTGATATTCCAGCGCGAACAAGAGGTTGCGCATTTAATCGAGGGGCGTGATTTCAACTGGCACGGGTTCCAGTACGGTGTTGAGCCTGCGGAATGTGTTCCTGTCGATGGCAATGATCCAGCTTATATCCTGTATACATCGGGCACGACCGGAGCGCCCAAAGGAGTCGTACGGCCGACGGCCGGCCATCTGGTCGCCCTGAACTGGACCATGAAGAACATCTATAACGTGGATCCCGGCGACGTGTTCTGGGCGGCTTCTGATGTCGGCTGGGTCGTTGGCCACTCATATATCTGCTACGCGCCGCTGATCCACGGCAACACCACGATAGTGTTCGAGGGCAAGCCGGTAGGAACCCCAGACGCGGGCACCTTCTGGCGGGTGATATCCGAGCATAATGTTCGCAGTTTCTTCACTGCTCCCACTGCAATCCGCGCGGTCAAACGTGAAGATCCCAAGGGGGAATTAATCCCTGAATACGACCTCTCTTGCCTGCGAGCCCTGTTTCTGGCCGGAGAGCGGGCGGATCCCGACACGATCGAATGGGCCAAAGACGCGCTGAACGTTCCGGTCATCGACCATTGGTGGCAAACCGAAACCGGTTGGACCATCGCGGGCAATCCGCTGGGGATTGAAGAGCTGCCAACCAAGCTGGGCTCACCTGCCAAGCCGATGCCCGGTTACGACGTGCAGATCCTGGACGAAGGCGGGCATCCGATGAAACCCGGAGAGCTGGGCGCGATTGCGGTAAAGCTGCCCCTGCCGCCTGGCACTCTGCCAACGCTGTGGAACGCCGAAGACCGGTTCAAAAGCTCGTACCTGAATCACTTTCCCGGATATTATGAAACCGGCGATGCGGGCATGGTTGATGAGGACGGGTACCTCTACATCATGGCGCGCACCGATGACGTGATCAACGTCGCGGGCCATCGTCTGTCCACCGGCGGCATGGAAGAGGTTCTGGCCGCGCACCCTGACGTTGCCGAATGCGCCGTGATCGGCGTGTCGGACCAGTTGAAAGGCCAGATGCCGGTTGGTTTCCTGTGTCTGAACGCGGGCTGTGATCGAGACCACGGTGACGTCGTTCAGGATGTCGTCAAGCTGGTGCGCGAAAAGATCGGACCGGTCGCTGCCTTCAAACTGGCCGTGGTTGTTGACCGGCTGCCCAAAACGCGGTCGGGCAAGATCTTGCGCGGGACCATGGTCTCGATTGCGGATGGCAAGGACTACAAGATGCCCGCCACCATCGACGACCCGGCGATTCTGGACGAGATCACCGAGGCGCTGAAATCCATCGGCTACGCCCAGTAGAAAATCGGTGCGCCTGCCGCCTCTTGCAACCTGACACCGGGCCTCTACTGTCTGACCAAGACAGTGAGGCCCCATGACAGAAACCGACATCTGGCGTCTGAACGCCACAGATCTGACCGCGTTGACGCGCAACAGGGAAATCAGCGCGGAAGAGGCCGTCAAAGCCTCCATCGACCGGATGCAACGGGTCAATCCTGCGCTGAATGCGGTTGTCGAAGATCTGAGCCTGCAGGCGCTGGACCGTGCGCGATATCTGGACAAGGCGGTCGGTGGCGGAGAGCAGCCCGGCCCCCTGCATGGTGTGCCGGTCACCATCAAAATCAACGTCGATCAAAAAGGACATGCGACCTCGAATGGGGTCGTTGCCCTGAAAGACGTGATCGCCCCGGATGATGCGCCGGTTGTTTCCAACCTGCAAAAGGCGGGCGCCATCGTCATCGGTCGCACCAACACGCCCGAGTTTTCGTTCCGTGCTGACACAGACAACGAACTGCACGGCCGCACGTATAACCCCTGGGGGCGTCATATCTCGCCCGGGGGATCTTCTGGTGGCGCGGGCGCGGCTGTGATGGCTGGGATCGGTGCGCTGGCCCATGGCAACGATATAGGGGGCAGTCTGCGATTTCCTGCCGCCGCCAATGGGGCGGTCACCGTCAAACCGGGTTTGGGTCGTGTTCCGGCGTGGAATCCCAGCCAATCGGCAGAACGGGGCATACTGGCACAATCGATGTCGGTGCAGGGACTGATCACGCGCTCCGCAGCGGACCTGCACCTGTCCATGCCCAGCTTGATCGCGCCCGATCCGCGCGATCCGTTTCACGTGCCGATGCCGTGGCGGGGTGAGGACCAAACCGGCCCGATCAAGGTCGCCTTCACCAAGCAGACCTTTGGATACGATTTGCATCCCGAAGTCGACAAGGCTCTGGATACTGCATGCGATGCATTGATCGATGCAGGCTATGTAGTGGAAGAGGTCGCACCACCCGATATCTTTGAAGCTGGTCGTGGTGGGTACCGCGCCCTGATGGGTGAAGTTCTGACCTTGTTGAAAGCCGATATCGAGGCTGCGGGATCAAAAACAATCCGCGACATATTCGAGGTCTACTTTCAGGAATTCCCACCCATAGTTGGCACAGACCTTATCGAAATGCTGGCCAAGCGCAGCCACTATGCGCGCGAGTGGTCTCTGTTCATGCAAAACTATCCTCTGGTCCTGTCACCATTCCTGCCACAGCCGTTCTTCAAACCGGACCGAGATACCGAGGGCGCCGAGGGCGTGCATGAAGTTCTGGGCTGTGCGGTCTATTCCTATGCGATGAACTTCATCGGCCTGCCCGCGGCATGTGTTCCGGCGCGGCTGGCCGAGCTGCCGCGTGGGCCGCAGCCGATCAACATCCAGATCGCAGCCCGCAGATGGCGCGAGGATATGGCCGTAGACGCCGCCGCGGCGATAGAAGACCGGGTAGGGCAAATGTGCCTGCCATTGTGGAAGAAAATGGGGACGTCCTTCTAAATAGACGTTGTCCAAAAAAATAGACCCCGGGGTTTTGTACCCGGGGTCCGCTTTCTAAAATATGCCTAGAAATCCGATAACGAGCGTAGCACCACCTACCCTCGCCCGCACATAAACTGCACGTTCATTTCGAAACCGCCGTTGATGGCCACTCACTTCCACCATGGCGTGTTCTCCAGGCAAGTTCACACTACCTTAATGTTAATCGGATTCGTGTGAACTGGTTCACACAAGCGCGATTAATTCGTACCTGGCCTTTCATTTAGGTGAACTGTTCCGAAATCAGACGCTCTTCCAGGCCGTGGCCCGGGTCGAACAGGATACGGTGCCGAATCGCCGGTTCAGATCGAATTTCGACCCAATCAATATCCGGAAATGAATTTGAATCCGCATCCGCCATGACCGGCCGCTTATCCGCATCCAACACATCGAAGCGCACCTGGGCGATTTTGGGCAGCAGCGCCCCCCGCCAGCGTCGCGGACGAAAGGCTGCAATCGCTGTCAGGGCTAGAACATCCGATCCAATCGGCAGGATTGGCCCATGCGCGGAATAGTTATAAGCCGTCGATCCTGCTGGCGTTGACAGCAAAGCGCCATCGCAAACCAATTCATCCATGCGCACGCGACCGTCCACACTGATCCTCAGCCGCGCCGCCTGAGGGCCTGCCCTTAGCAAAGAGACCTCATTGATGGCTAGCGCCTCATGGATCTTTCCGGACTGATCCATCGCGCGCATCGCCAGCGGGTTGATGACCTCTTCTTCAGCGGCGGAAAGACGGTCCATCAGATCTTCTTCGTGGAACTCGTTCATCAGGAACCCGATTGTTCCACGATTCATGCCATATACGGGCGTATCGAGGTGCTGCATGTTGTGCAAAGTGTGCAGCATAAAGCCGTCCCCACCCAGCGCGACAATTACACCTGCATCACGCGGCGCCGCATTGCCATAGCGCCTGACCAGTTTGTCGCGTGCGGTTTGAGCCACCTTGGCGTCGCTGGCAAGAAAAGCGATTCTTTGAATCATCTATTGTGGTTTCCAGTGCTGCACATTTGGTTCCGAAACAATCATACCTTTCCCCTATAGACCAGACTTGACGCCACCGCTGGCCAAATCGTCGCTTTAAGCCTTTTGCCGATGTCCCGTTTCCGATAGGAAATCCGCAAGAAATCCCAGCATTGTGGAGCCCCCATGAACGCCAATCTACGTGATACCGGTTTTTTCACCCAGTCTCTCTCAGCGCGCGACCCAGAGCTGTTCGGCTCGATCACGTCCGAGCTGGGCCGTCAGCGCGACGAGATCGAATTGATCGCGTCCGAGAACATCGTCTCTGCTGCCGTGATGGAAGCGCAGGGCTCGGTGATGACTAACAAATACGCCGAAGGATACCCCGGCAGGCGTTACTATGGCGGGTGTCAATTTGTTGATATCGCTGAAAATATGGC